>CAVRFK010000004.1:0-636830 GCA_963720365.1 uncultured Gemmatimonadales bacterium
GATGACACCGGTTCGTTTCCGACACGATGCCCTGCCCCACCAGGGCTCCCTACCCTGCCCTCCTCCCCGCCTCCCCGCCCACGATCGCATCGCTGACGTCCACGCCCTCCGCCCGCAGCCGATCCACCTGCCAGCGATCCAGCCGGACCAGCATCTCGAGCACGGCGCCGTTCTCCTGGCGCGACAGGACCTCGCCATCGCGATAGAGCGCCGCCAACCGCGCGCCATCGGACATCGGCAGCCGCACCCGCACCGTCGGCCGTCCCGCACGCTCCAGGTCGCGCAGCTTGGCCTTGAGCGGGGTGAGCCCGCTGGTGCGCATGGTGCTCACCGTCAGCGCGCCGGGATACAGCTCCCGCACCCGCGCCGCGAACGCGACCGGATCGGTCACCAGGTCCATCTTGTTGAACACCGCCAGGATCGGCCGGTCCGCCAGCTCCAGCTCGGCCAGCACCCGCTCGACCACCCTCATCTGCCCTTCCCAGTCGTGATGGCTCGCGTCCACCACGTGCAACAGCAGGTCGGCTCCCCGCGCCTCCTCCAGCGTAGCGCGGAAGCTGGCGACCAAATGGTGCGGCAGCTTGCGGATGAACCCGACCGTGTCGGTGAGGCGGGCGCGCTGGCCCTCGCCGAGATCCACCTCGCGCGTGAGCGTGTCGAGCGTCGCGAACAGCCGGTCCTCGACGACGATCTCGTGCTGCCCCGACAGCGCGCGCAGAATGCTCGACTTGCCGGCGTTGGTGTATCCCACCAGCGCCACGCCCAGCATCGGATCGCGACCCGCGCGCAGGTTCTCGCGGTGCCGCTCGACGTCCTTGAGCTTGGCCTTGAGAGCCTGGATCCGCTTGCGGATGATCCGGCGGTCGGTCTCGAGCTGGGTCTCGCCCGGGCCTCGCAGGCCGATGCCGCCCCGGATACGGGACAAGTGGGTCCACATCCGCGTGAGCCGCGGCAGCAGGTACTCGAGCTGGGCCAGCTCGACCTGCAGCTTCGCCTCGTGACTCCGCGCGCGGGTGGAGAAGATGTCGAGGATGACCTCCGGCCGGTCCATGACCCGGACCTGCAGCGCCCGCTCCAGATTGGCGCCCTGCGCCGGCGACAGCTCTTCGTCGAAGATGACGAGCGACGCTCCCGAGTCCGCGACCGCGCGGGCGACCTCTTCGACTTTGCCTTCGCCGATCAGCGTCGCGGAATTGGGGGCGGTGATCTGCTGGGAGATGCGGCCGACTACTTCGGCGCCGGCGGTGTCCACGAGGCGGGTGAGCTCTTCGAGGTGCTCGGTGACGTGCCGGGCGTCGCCCGAGCCTTTCCGCGGCGCGGCCACCAGCACGGCGCGCTCGATCGGATCGCGGACTTCGATGGGTGCTCTACTGATGGGTCCCGGTTCCTCGCCGCGCTAGCGGCTGGTGCCGACCGCCGGCACGCCCACCATGTTGGTGAGCGGCGCACGTCCGGTCTTGGTGAACGGGACGCTGTGCGCGCCCCAGGGAGTCTGCAGGCTGAGCTCGCCTTTCATTTCGTACGGTATCTCGCCCTGCGACAGCGCGGTCCGCAGCGCACCACCGACGCCGGCCCACTCGAAGCGGAGCGGGAGCGTCAGCGAGGTACTGCCGTTCCGGTCGACACTGAACTCGTCGCTGATTCGCACGTCGCCGAGGTGCGAGCCCTCCACGTCCAGGCCCAGTGCCAGCTCGGTGCCCCGGAGGTCGAAGCCGTTCGGGTTGGCCACCTCCACCTCGAGGTCGAGCTTTCCGCCCCGGACTCCGATGTCTCGCACGATCACCCGGTCGAGACGGATGTCGGGCTCCCGCAAGGCGTTGCCCAATCCGGCGCAGCCGCTCAGCGCGGCGAGAGCCAGGGTCACCGCCGCTCTCCGGGAGATCATGGAGAGAAAGATACAGCGGCGGCCGGGCGGCAGTCGTCATCGCCTACCCCGCCTTCCGTCCCGACCCCCTCCCGCTTCTTCTTCTCCCACCACTCCATCCGCTCCGCCACCCGCTTCTCGTAGCCGAACCCGCCCGGCCGGTAGAACGCCGTCCCCTTGAGCACGTCGGGCAGGTACTCCTGCGGCAGGTAGGCCTCCGGCGAGTCGTGCGCGTACTGGTAGCCCTTCCCGTAGCCGAGCTGTTTCATCAGCCCGGTCGGCGCGTTGCGGATGTGCATCGGCACCGGCGCGGCCGGCGTCTCCTGTGCCGCGGCCAGGGCCTCCCCCAGCGCCACCTTGGCGCTGTTCGACTTGGGCGCCGTCGCCAGGTAGATCGTCATCTCCGCCAGCGGCAGGTAGCCCTCGGGTGGTCCCAGCATGTGGAACGCATCGCGCGCCGCCACGGCCATGACCAGCGCGTTCGGGTCGGCCAGTCCGACGTCCTCCGCCGCCATCGCGATCGCTCGCCGGAAGAGCGTCATCGGATCCTCGCCCCCGTCGATCATGCGCGCCATCCAGTAGAGCGCGCCCTGCGGATCGCTCCCGCGCAGCGACTTGTGATACGCCGAGAGCAGGTTGAAGTGCTCCTCGCCCGACTTGTCGTAGCGGGCGAACCGTTTCTGCATCGCCTCCCGCGCCACCTCGACGTCGATGATGCCGCCCGCCCCGACGTGCGCCGCAGCGGCCTCGATCACGGTGAGCGCCCGCCGCGCGTCGCCGTCGGCCTCGACCGCGATGCGCCTCGACCGCGGCGGGCTCGACCCGGAGCTCGAGCGCGCCGAGTCCCCGCTCGCGGTCCTCGAGCGCCCGGCGCAGCAGCTCGGCGACGTGCTCCGCGGCGAGCGGCTGCAGCACGAACACGCGGGTCCGCGACAGCAGCGCGCCGTTGATCTCGAAGCTGGGATTCTCGGTGGTGGCGCCGATCAGGGTGAGGGTGCCGTCTTCGGTGGGGGGCAGCAGGCTGTCCTGCTGCGCCTTGTTGAGCCGGTGGATCTCGTCCACGAACAGGATGGTCTGCGACGCACCGGCGTCGAGTCTGGCCCGTGCCTCGGCCACGATCTCGCGGATCCGCGGCACACCCTCGGAGACTGCGCTGAAGGGCACGAACACCCGCGCGGTGGAGCTGGCGACCAGGTGGGCGAGCGTGGTCTTCCCGCTCCCCGGCGGTCCCCAGAAGATCATGGAGCCGGGCACGCCGCGCTCGATCGCCTCGCGCAGCGGCTTGCCCGGGGCCAGGACCTGCTCCTGCCCCACGAACTCGTCCAGCGTGCGCGGCCGCATGCGGGCGGCGAGCGGCTCGCCCTCCCGGTTCGCCCTGAACAGCGATTCGCCCTGCGCCGCGCCCCGTTTCTTGACCATGAACTCTCCCGAGCCGCTCAGCGCATCCACGCGTCGAGCAGGCGCTCCGTGAGGAAGAATCCCATGGCTCCCCCGAAGAAGGCCAGCGCGCTGGACCAGCCGCGCTTGGCCTGGAACTCCGGGACCAGGTTGGAGGCCGCCACGTAGATCGTGACACCGGCGGACAACGCCAGTCCGTGCCGCGCCAGCGGCGCCACCAGCTCGGTCAGCACCACGCCGAGGACCGTCGCCAGGCCGAGCACCGCGGCCGCGCCGAGCGCCCGCGAGCGGGGCGCGCCCCCGGCGACCATCACGCTCGCGATCGTCACGCCTTCCGGCAGCTTGTGGATCAGCACGGCGAGAAACAGGAGCACGCCGAGCTGCCCGGAGACCAGGAATCCGCTCGCGATCGCGACGCCGTCGAAGAAGGTGTGCAGCGTCAGCCCCAGCAGCGCGGACACGCCGGCCGACGGGCTGACCCGGTGCGTCTCCTCGCCGAAGTGAAAGTGCGGCGTGAAGACGTGCTGCGCGAAGTGGACCGCGAGATAGCCGAGCAGCACGTAGAGCGCCTCGTCCCCGCCATCGCGGAGCACCTCGGGGAGCACGCCGAGCACGGCGACCGCGAGCATGAATCCGGCGCCGAAGGCGAGACACGCGTCGATGACCTGCAACTCCCGCCGCCGGCTCTGCACCACGGCGAACGCCCCCGCCATGTTGCCGAGCGCCGCCGCCAGGGCAAACCAGAGGATGGTCATCGGTGCGCCCGCGCCAGCTCGAGGAGGCGGTCGCGCGTGTTGGCCGCGGGATCCTCCAGTACCCTGACGAGCAGCAACGCCAGCGTCTCGCCGACCTGCTTGCCGCTGAGGCCGAGCGCCTCGAGATCCCGCCCGGTCACCGCCAGCTCGCCGCGGGTGAGCGGATCGCCCCGGCCGCGGATGGCGCTGACGGCGGGGAGCCAGGCCGGATCCTTCCCGGCGTGACGGAGCCGATGAACGGCGATCAGGTCATCCGCCGCGCCGCCCACGGTCGAAAGCCACTGCCGCACCGACACCTCGTCCCTGCCCGCCGGCTCCGCCGGGCCGGTCGCGATCGCCTGGGCCCGCGCGATCTCTGCGTTGGAGCCGCGCAGCCGACGCAGCGCCCCCGCGGGGTCGGTCGTGAAGAGCGCGGTGAGCAGCACCGGATCCCGCGGCGGCGGCGACACCGTCGCGTCGGGTGTCGTCACCGACGGCGGCAGCTCCGGCAGCCAGATCGCCGCCGCCCCGGACTCGCGCCACAGCTCGAGCAGCGGCTCCAGCTTCCTGGCCGTGCGCAACCCCTTGAACCATTCGTCCCGCACGCGCTCCGCCGACAACCGGCCGAGTCCTCCGGCGGCTTCGCGGGCGGCACGCCACGTGGCGGGCTCGATCGTGAAGCCGAACCGCGCGGCGAAGCGGATCGCGCGCAGCACGCGGAGGTAGTCCTCCCGGAACCGCGCCGCGGGATCACCCACGGCGCGCACGACCGCGGCACCGAGGTCGCGCTCGCCGCCGTGCGGGTCGCGCCACTCGTGCCGGAGCGGGTGGTACGCGATGGCGTTGATGGTGAAATCGCGACGGGCGAGGTCTTCGTCCAGCGACGCGCCGTATTCGACGATCGCGTGCCGGCCGTCGGTCTCCACGTCGCGGCGGAAGGTGGTCACCTCGTGCATCACCCGCTTCCGGTCGATGACGCCGACCGTGCCGTGCTCCAGGCCGATCGGCGCCGTCCGCCGGAAGAGCTTGCGCACGTCTTCCGGCCGCGCCGAGGTCGCGAGATCGAAATCGGAGTGCGTGTCGCCGAGGATCGCGTCGCGGAGCGCGCCGCCGACGCACCACGCCTCGTGGCCCGCGTCCTCCAGCACCCGGGCGATCTCGAGCACTTCTTCCGGCACCGGCACCGACGCGGGGAGGCTCATGCCGACCCGTAGGGCACGCCCGCCGACAGCGCGATCGTCAGCTCCATGCGCGCCTGCGACGGGGTGCGCAGGCCGGCCGGAATCGCCCCCATCGCCGTGGTCCGCGCGCCGCCGCCCTCGAAGGCGTACACCGGCGTCACCTGCCCCCACCAGCAGCGGCTGGCCAGCACGACCGGCTTGCTCGCGTCGAGCCAGCGTTTGATCGCGGGGACCGCGCCGGGCGGCACGTTCCCGCTTCCGTAGGCCTCGATCACCACGCCGTCGTGCGCGCCGCGCAGGAGGTCGAGCGTCGAGCCGTCGTCACCGACGACCATCGGCACGTGCGCGACCCGCGCCGACAGGGCGCCGGGACGGAGTGGCGTGCCGGTCATCTCCGGCGCCACGGCATAGCGCACCACGCCCTCGGTGACCTTGCCGATCGGGCCGGCATGCGGCGCGGTGAACGCTTCGAGTCCGGTCGCGTGGCTCTTCGCGGCGGTGCGCCCCGCGAACACCTGGCCCGCGAAGACGACCATCGCGCCCCGTCCGACGCTCGACTTGCTCGCGGCGACGGTGACCGCGTCGCGCAGGTTCGCGGGCCCATCCCATCCCTCGTCACTCGAAGTCCGCATCGCGCCGGTGAGGACGATCGGCACTCGGCGGTCGAGCGTGCGGTCGAGCAGGTAGGCGGTCTCTTCCAGGATGTCGGTGCCGTGGGTGATCACGACGCCGCCCACCTCGCCCGACTCCACCAGCTCGCGGACCCGCTCGCGCAGCGACCACAGCTTGTCCGGGCCGAAGTGACAGGCGGGGAGCCGGGCCCAGTCCTCGATCCGGAGCGGGGCGATCCGCTCGATGCCGGGCGCGAGCCGGACCAGCGCTTCGCCGCCGTGGGTCGGGACGTTCCCGCCCGCCTGCGCGTCGCGCTGCATCGAGATGGTGCCGCCGGTGAAGAGGATATGGATCATGCTAGCCGCACAGCACGCTGCCGCCGTTCACGTTGAGAATCTCCCCGGTCACATGGCTGGCGAGATCGCTGCAGAGGAAGACGATCGGTCCGGCGATCTGCTCGGCGCTCGGAATCCGGCCGCAGCGGGATGGTGGCGGCGATGCGCGCCTTCTCGTTGCCCCCGAACGCCGGCGCCGACATCTCGGTGTCCACCCAACCGGGCGCCACGCAGTTGACCAGGATGTCGGGGGCGTACTCCACCGCGAGCGACTTGGTGAGCGCGATCAGCGCGCCCTTGGTCGCGGCATAGTCCGCGTGGCCGGCTTCGCCTCGCTGCCCCGCGGTGCTGGAGACCAGCACGACGCGGCCGCCCGGCCCCATGAGACCGAGCGCGGCGCGGGTGGCGTAGTAGACGGCGTCGAGGTTGGCGGCGAGGGTGGCGCGCCAGCGGTCGGGAGGAAGGCGGCCGAGCGGAACCTCATCGGGGGGCCAGACGCCGGCGTTGGCGACGAAGATGTCGAGCCGGCCGAACGCCGCCGCCACGCTCGCGGCCATCCGCTCGGCTGCCGCGGGATCGGCCAGGTCTCCGCCCACCGCCAGTCCCCGCCGCCCCAGCGCCTCCACCTCCCCGACCACCTCCTCGGCTTCGGCCGCGCGGCTCCGGAAGCCTACGGCTACGTCGGCGCCGGCCTGCGCCAGCATGACGGCCACCGCCCGGCCGATCCCCCGGCTCCCCCCAGTCACCAGCGCCGTCCTCCCGTGCAAGGCGATCATGCGCCGCGGGCCAGCTCCTCCTCCACCAGCTCGACGATCAGGTGCTCGAGCGCCAGGTGGATGACCTGGATCCGGCCGCTGTCGTCCGAGGGCACCACGATCGCCTGATCCACTTCCCCGGCGAGCGCGCCGCCCCCGCGCCCGAGGAAGGCGACGGTCTCCACCGAGCGCGCCCGGGCGGCGCGCGCGGCGGCGAGGAGATTCGCGCTCGCGCCGCTGGTGCTGTGCAGCACCAGCAGATCGCCGGGCTGGCAGAGCGCCTCCACCTGGCGCGCGAACACCTGCTCGAACCCGAGATCGTTGGCCGCGGCCGTGAGGAGCGAGGTATCGGTGGTGAGGGCCATCGCCGCGAGCGGCCGCCGCGCGGCGGCGTACCGCACCACATACTCGGTGGCGATGTGCTGCGCGTCGGCCGCGCTCCCGCCGTTGCCGCAGAAGAAGAGCGTGCCGCCCGAGCGCAGCGTCTCGAGGTAGCTCCGTGCCGCCGCGGCGACCCGATCGCTCAGCGCGGTCGCGTCGAGGACCGAGCGGCTCAGCGCCTCGAGCCCCGCGGTGATCCGGGCCGCCGTCATTCGGTGCCCTCGAGGAGCTGCCGCAGCTTCTGCATCCAGGTCCGCCGGATCTCGACCGGCCCGACGGATTGGACGGGCTTGTCGTTCAGAATCGCCTGCGGATTCAGAACCGTGAGCAGCTCGGCCTGCTCGCCGCCGTCCTGCGCCTCGAGGAAACGCCGTCCGGTCACGATCATGCGGTCATCACCATGGTTGTCGGCCGCGAGAATGTCCGCGAGCCCGGCCGCGACCAGCGCCCGGGCGCGCTGACCCCGCGACTGCGGCGAGAGAAGCGTGGTGGCATCCACCTGCATCGCGGCGCCCATCTCGCGCCAGCGGCTCACGGCTTCCGGGCTGCAGCAGGTGTAGCGCTCGGGATGTGCCAGCAGCGGAAACAGTCCGGCCTTCACCACCCGGCCCAGCGCGATGCTGACGGTGTCGTACGCCACCATGCGGGGGAACTCCACCAGCAGCCACCGGGTGCCGGCGATGGTGAACCGGCGGAGCTGCGTTCCACCCACGGGGAGGGGCCGGTCGAGCATCACCTCCGCCCCGCGGTGCAGCCGCGGCGCCGGCGGGGCGGCGGCTTCCAGCGCGGCGAAGGCCTCCTCGTGGGTTCCGGGCGGCGGACCACCGAGAAGGCTCGCGCGCATGTGGGGCGTCAGGCACACGTCCGTGACGCCATGCGCCGCCATGTTCTTCATCACCTTCACCGACTGCGCTACCGAGCGCGAGCCGTCGTCCACCGACGGTAGCAGGTGCGAGTGAAGGTCGATCACGCGGTGGGTGGCACGTCGCGGAGCAGGCCGGCGGCAAAGGCGCCGAGCCCCTGCGGCGCCGTCTGGGCCTGAGCCAGGAGGGCGAGGGTGACGAGCGCGTCGGCCGACAGGAGATCGAGCGCCACCGAGCGGTCACCGGTGCGGGCGAGCACGCGGTCGAGTGCGTGTCGGCCCGATTGGGCCAGCGTGCCGGGTGCGGCGGCGTCAGGACCGGACGGGAGATACTCCCGCACCCGAGCCCGGAGCGTGGCCGGGGCGCGGGCGGTCTCCCGCTCCAGCCATTCCGCGGCCCGCTTCAGGCGCCGTTCCCTTCGGCGCGGCCGCCGAGCCAGCCCGAGACGAGGTCGCGAGTGGCGGCGCGGGCCGCGGGGAGCTTGGACGCGTCGCCCGCTCCGGCGGACGCGAAGTGCGGCCGGCCGCCACCCTTGCCGCCGCTGAGCGCCGCGATGCGGTTCACCAGGTCGCCGGCATTGCGCCCGGCGCGCACGAGGTCGTCGGTCAGGGTGACGTGAATGCCGCCGCGCCCGCCGGTGCTGAACAGCACCAGCACGCCGTTGCTCCCGCCTTCGCGGAACTGGTCGGAGATGCGTCCGACCTCCGCGCGATCATCGCTCGGCGTCTCGGCGATGGTGAGGTCCACGCCGTTGACGGTCGCCTTGTCGCCGCTCAGCGCCGCCGGCGCGCCGCTCCGGAGCGCCTCGGCGAGGCGCGCTTCGAGCTTCTGCCGCTCCTCCAGAAGCTGCTCCAGCCGCCGCATCACGTGCTCCGGCTGCGCCTTCAGCGTCTCGGCGACCTGCGCCAGGCGATGCTCCTGCTCACGAAGCACCCGGAGGGCGCCCGCACCGGTGACCGCCTCGATGCGCCGCACGCCCGCGGCCACACCGGTCTGTCCGGTGAAGCGGAACGGCCCCACCTGGCCGGTCGTGCGCACGTGCGTGCCGCCGCACAGCTCGATGGACGGGCCCATCTGCACCACCCGGACCACGTCGCCGTACTTCTCGGAGAAGAAGGCCATCGCGCCGAGCGCGAGGGCGTCGGGATACGGCATCTCGCGCGTGGCGACCGGGTCGTTGGCGAGAACCAGCTCGTTGATTTCATCTTCGATCCCGCGCAGCGCCGCGGGCTCGATCGGCCCGTGGTGCGAGAAGTCGAAGCGCAGCCGCTCGGGCTGCACCAGCGAGCCCTGCTGCCGCACGTGATGACCGAGCTGCTTCCGGAGAACGTAGTGGGCCAGGTGCGTGGCGCTGTGGTTGCGCTCGATGTCGCGCCGCCGCGGCGCGTCGACCGATGCGCGGACCGCGGTGGGCTCGAAGGCCTCGCCTAGCTCGCCGCCGACCACCGTGCCCTTGGCATCCTTACGGACCGCGTCCACGGCCAGCGACCAGCCATCGCCGCTCACGCCACCGACGTCGCTGACCTGACCGCCGGACTCGACATAGAACGGATTCTCCTTGAGCACCAGCTCGACGCGCGGCCCTTCCTGCCGGAAGGCGAGCACGTCCGTCTCGGCGTCGGTGGTCTCGTAGCCGACGAACTTCTGCTTGCCGCGGCGGACCGAGCGCCAGCCGCCCTTCTTCGTGTGGACCGCGGGCGCCTTGGCCGCGCCGTCGCCCGTCCCCGCGCGCGCCGAGCGGGAGCGCTGCCGCTGCTCCTCGAGCGCCCGCTCGAAGCCCGCGAGATCCACCGTCACGCCGCGCTCGCCCGCGATGATCTGGGTGAGATCGATGGGGAAGCCGAAGGTATCGTAGAGCCGGAACGCCTCGTCGCCCGGGATGGCGCGCGCACCCGACGCGAAGATCTCATCCAGCCGGCGCAGCCCGCCCTCGATCGTCTCGAGGAAGCGGCGCTCCTCCGTCTCGGTGACCTCGTGGATGAACCCGGCCTTGGCCGTGAGCTCCGGGTAGACCTCACCCATGCTCTGCACGACGATGTCGGTGAGCGGAGCCAGCGTCGGCTCGCGCCGGCCGAGCAGCCAGGCGTGCCGCACCGCGCGGCGCAGGATCCGGCGGAGCACGTAGCCCCGGCCCTCGTTGCTGGGATACACCCCGTCGGCGAGGAGAAAGCTGACCGCCCGCGCGTGGTCCGCCAGCACCCGGTAAGACGCCCGGTTGTCGGCCGTCCGGTCGTAGGGCGTCCCCACCAGCTCGCCGACCCGTTCGATCAGCGGGAGGAAGACGTCGGTGTGGAAGTTGTCGTCCTCGCCCTGCATGACGGCCGCGATCCGCTCGAGGCCGGCGCCGGTGTCCACCGACGGCTTCGGGAGCGGCGTGAGCGTTCCGTCGGCCGAGCGATCGAACTGCATGAACACGAGGTTCCAGATCTCGAGGTAGCGGCCCTCCTCGGCCTGCCGCTCGAAGTCCGCTTGAGAGACGACGTCGTCCACTCCGCTCTTCGGAGCGAGCTTCCCGTCCGCCCACTCGAGATCCACGTAGATCTCGGTACACGGGCCGCACGGCCCGGTATCGCCCATCTGCCAGAAATTGTCCTTGTCGCCCAGACCATAGATCCGGTGGTCGGGCAAACCGGACACCTCGCGCCAGTAGCGGCGGGCCTCCTCGTCGGTGTGGTGCACCGTGACGCGGAGCCGATCGGCCGGGATGCCGAGGTACGTGGGACTGGTGACGAACTCCCAGGCGTACGCGATGGCGTCGCGCTTGAAGTAGTCGCCGAAGGAGAAGTTGCCCAGCATCTCGAAGAAGGTGTGGTGCCGCTTGGTGTGGCCCACCTGCTCGAGATCGTTGTGCTTGCCGCCCGCCCGGACGCACTTCTGGCAGGTGGTGGCGCGGCGGTAGTCCCGGTTCTCCTGCCCGAGGAAGGTGCGCTTGAACTGCACCATGCCCGCGTTGGTGAACAGCAGGGTCGGGTCGTCGGCCGGGACCAACGACGAAGAAGGCACCTCGCGGTGCCCCTTGGCGACGAAGAAATCGAGGAAGAGCCGACGGATGTGGGACGACTTCATGGGGAGAGAATATAAGCGGGGGGGAGCCCTCGCTAGGCGAGCAGCTTCCCCACCATCTCGGACACTTCCCGGCCGGTGAACCCTCGCCGCGCGAGGTACGCGAGCACGCGTCGTCGCCTGTACCTGGCGGGGCAGGTCCCGGAGCTGCGCCGCGCGCTTGGCAGCGAGCGCGAGCGGCACGTCAGCGTGGCCCTCCGACCGACCCTGGTGGGCGCCGATGGCCCGGTCGATGACGCCGCGCTCGACGCCCATGGCCATCAGATCGCGCGCGAGCCGGCTGGGGCCCCGCCCTCGCGCCGAGCGGGTTTCCACGTAGTTGGCGGCGAAGGCCGCGTCGTCCACCAGCCCCTGGTCGGCCAGCCGGGCGAGCGCGGCCTCGACCGCCTCGGGCGTGTGTCCCTTCCGGCGCAGGCGCCGGCCGAGATCGGTGCGGGCGAAGGAGCGGCGCTCGATGGCGCGCAGCGCGGTACGGTAGGCCCCTTCGGCATCGGCCGCGCGCTCGACCTGGGTGCGCAGATCCGGATCCAGCTCGCGGCCGACGACCAGACCGCAGGACTGCGCCATGCCTGGTGCGATGGAAGCGAACCGCTCGCCATCCACCTCGACCCGCAGCGAGCCTGACGCCCGGGGATCGGGTACGAGCGCCGTGATCCTTCCCACTCCGATCACTCCTCCGCCGCGCCCGCTCCCACCGGACGCACGCCGAGCAGCTCCTTGACCTTGCCTTCGATCTCGGTCATCAGGGGCGGATTGTCCCGCAGGAAGAGCTTGGCGTTTTCCCGTCCCTGCCCGATCCGCTGGTCGTTGTAGGAGTACCAGGCGCCCGACTTCTGGATGATGTTGGCCTCGGCCGCGAGATCCACCAGCAGCGACGTATGGCTGATGCCCTCGTCGAACATGATGTCGAACTCCGCCTGCCGGAACGGCGGCGCGACCTTGTTCTTGACCACCTTGACCCGCACGTGGTTGCCGATGACCGTCTCGCGCTCCTTGACCGGACCGATGCGCCGGATATCGAGCCGGAGCGAAGCGTAAAACTTGAGCGCCTTGCCGCCGGTGGTGGTTTCGGGATTGCCGAACATGACCCCGATCTTCTCGCGCAGCTGGTTGATGAACACCACCGAGGTGTTGGAGCGGTTGATGGCGCCGGCCAGCTTCCGCAGCGCCTGGCTCATGAGCCGGGCCTGCACCCCCATGCTGGACTCGCCCATCTCGCCCTCGATTTCGGCCTTGGGCACCAGGGCCGCGACCGAGTCGATGACCACCAGGTCCACCGCGCCGGACCGGACCAGGATGTCCACGATCTCGAGCGCCTGCTCGCCGGTGTCGGGCTGGGAGACCAGGAGGTCTTCCACGTTGACGCCCAGCTTCTTGGCGTAGTCGATGTCGAGCGCGTGCTCCGCGTCCACGTAGGCGGCGACGCCGCCCATCCGCTGGACGTTGGCGGCGAGGTGCAGCGTCAGCGTGGTCTTGCCCGAGGACTCCGGGCCGTAGATCTCGGTGATCCGGCCGCGGGGCACGCCGCCGATGCCGGTGGCCGCGTCGAGGTTGATGGCGCCGGTGGGAATGGCCGGCACCTTGACCCGGGCGTTTTCGGCCCCCATCCGCATGATGGAGCCCTTGCCGAGCTGCTTCTCGATCTGGGAGATGGCCAGTCCGAGAGCTTTGCGGCGGTCGGCGTCGAGCCGGGTTTCGTCAGCGGGCATGTTTTCCTCGGAAAGCGAGTGACTGATTTTGCTACACATTGATATCGCGACCCCAAGCTAATACCGAAGATCAGCCGAATCAATAGCTGAAAGTGGCTGATTTTGAGTCAACAGGCACTCCAGCCCAACCGCCACGCATCCTCCACATGGTCCACCTCATACTTCCCGGCGCCGAGATCCCGGATGGCCAGCACATCGAACCGGTAGGTGTCCCCCGCGCGGCCATGCCGCAGCCGCCACAGCATGGCCACCCGGCCCAGGGTGTGGCGCTTGAGGGCACTGACGGATTCCACCGCGACGCCGCACCGCTCCGACCGCCGGGTCTTCACTTCCACGAACGCGACCAGGTGCCCTCGCCTTGCCACGAGATCGAGATCGTGCCGGCCGAGGCGGAACCGGTGGGCCTCGATGTTCCAGCCGCACGAGGTGAGATAGGCGATGGCGGCGCGCTCGCCTGCGAGGCCGCGGCGCTGCCGCTGGTCGCCCCACTGTCTGATCGGTACGAAGCTGCGCCGGGATCGCATGGGCGGAGGATACGTCGGAACCGCCGGCGGACGGGCACCGAATCAACGCGGTCGCGGACGAATTTCCGGGTGGCGGTGTGGCGCGCCCTCGCCCCTGTGGCGGAGCGGGAGTACACTCCCCTGCTCCTTGCGACGAGGCGACGATTCTTCTCTCCGAGCTGGCCAGCGCTGTCGCTCTTCCCGTTCACGGGCCCGACGTCGACGTGACCGGAATCGCGGTGGACTCGCGCGAGGTCCGCCCCGGCGATCTCTTCGTGGCCCAGCGCGGCGCCAAGGCGGACGGCTCCGCGTTCGTCCCCGAGGCCCGGGAGCGCGGCGCCGTGGCCGCGTGCTCCGCGGTCGGCCTTCCCGGCTTCCCCACGCATCGTCGCATCCGATCCGCGTGGCGCCGTCCCGCGTCTGGCCGCCGCACTGTACCGGCATCCCGCCCGCGAGCTCAAGCTGGTGGGCATCACCGGCACGCTCGGCAAGACCTCGACCGCGCTGCTGGTGCAGTCGGCGCTGGCGGCGGCCGGCGCGCGCGTCGGCGTCATCGGCTCGCTCGGTGTCCGGGTCCAGGGTCGCGTGGCCGACACCGGCATGACGACACCCGACGCGCCGGCGATCCATCGCGCGCTCCGGCGGATGGTGGACGCGGGCGTGACGACCGCGGTGCTCGAGGTGACGTCGCACGGCATCGCGCTTCGGCGGGTCGCCGGGCTCACCTTCGCGCTCGGCGCCCTCACGAACCTCGTCCCCGACGAGCATCTCGACTTCCACGGCACGGCCGCGCACTACCTGCGCACCAAGGCCCGCTTCTTCGACATGCTGGACGACGGCGCGCCGCTGGTGGTGAACCACGACGACCCGCGGGTGCGCACCATGGTCGCCGAAGCGGCGGTCGCCTCCCGCAGGCCGGTAGTCACGGTGTCGGCCGGCGGCGACATGGACGCGGCGGCCACCGTCACCGGACTGCGCTCGGATGCCGCGGGCTCCGCCTTCGCGCTGGAGATCCGCCGGGCGCTGCCGCGCATGGACGGCAGCGTGCTCGATCCCTGCGTCGTCCCCCTCGTGCTGCCCGTGCTCGGCGTGCACCAGGTGGCCAACGCGGCGCTGGCGGCGGTCGTGACGCTGCTCGCCGGCGGCACGCCGACCGCGGTCACGGAATCGGTGGCGGAGCAGGCTCCGATCCGGCGCCGGCTGGAGATCGTCCGGGAAACCGACCCGGTCGTCCTCGACGACACGGTGGGCAACCCGCAGTCGGTGGATGCGGTGTTCGAGACCATCCGCGCCATTCCACACCGGGCGCTGCGGATCGTCTTCGGCATCCGCGGCTCGCGCGGGCCGGGCATCAACCGGCGGCTCGCGGGGCGCTCGCGGGCGCCCTGCGCGCAGCCGATCGGCCGACGCGGCTGGTCGTCACCTCCAGCGAAGACACGGCCGGGCCGAGGGACGGCGTGGAGCCCGAGGAACGGGAGGCGATGCTCGAGGTGCTGCGGGCGGAGGGGGTCGAGTTCGACTACGAAGCGACGCTGGCGGCGGCGGTGCCGCGGGCGCTGGACGGCATGGGAGAGGGGGGCCTGGTGTTGCTGCTCGGCGCCCAGGGGATGGACGCGGCGGCGGAGATGGTGCGGTCGCTCATCGGAACTTCATCCCGAGCGTAGCGAGGGACCTTGCCCGTGGGTCCCGGAACCGGGGCACAAGGTCCCTCGCTCCGCTCGGGATGAAGTTATCTCCGCAACCCCCGCTTCCCCGCCTCCCACGCGTCGTACACGTTGAACGACTTCATCTGCTCCGCCAGATCCGTATTCCGCACCAGCGAATCCACCTGCTGCGCCGTCTGCCGCCGCAGGTTGAGATCGGCGGTCGCGAAGGCCCAGGTCACCGCGGCGGCCACCGCGGCGTTCTGGCGGAGCTGATGCAGGTCCGCCTGGGTGAACTCATCCGAGCGCGCGTGGTAGTTGGGCCCGTAGTTGGCCGACTCCTGGTTGGCCACCAGGTTGGGCACGCCCTGCATCATGAAGTCGTAGTTGTCCGTGCCGACGATCGGCACGTTGACCTGGGAGAACGGTCCCAGCCCCGCGACCGGCTTCAGCGCCTGCTCCATCACGGGAAGGAGGTCCGCGCGGCCGCCGGTGAAGAAGCCGATGATCCGTCCGGTGCCGATGTCGTAGGACGAGGCCATCACGTGCCGGTCCATCTCCGCGGCATGAGTCAGCGTGTAGCCGTAGGAGCCGTTGAGGTTCTGCTCCTCGCCGTTCCACAGCGCGAACCGGATCGTCCGCACGGGCCGAAGCCCCAGCCGGCGGATCTGCCGGGCGATGTCGATCACCATCACCGCGTTGGCGCCGTTGTCGAGCGCGCCCGTGCCGAGGTCCCAGGAATCGAGATGCGCGCCGATCACCACGATCTCGTCGGGCTTGAGGCTCCCCCGGATCTCACCGATGACGTTGTGGGTCTGGTACGCCGGTCCCGACTGGATGTCGAGCACGGCGGTGATCGTGAGCGCCGTCCCGCCGCGCAGCAGGCGGAAGGCGCGCGCCGCGGCGTCGCGCTCCATCATCATCATCGGATGCCGGTTCGCCCAGCCGAGGGCGGCGTTGTGCCGCGCCAGCGCGTTGTGGGGCCGGGAAGATTGGTAGACCAGTCCTGCCACGCCCGCCGCGATCGCCCGCCGCTCGATGTGGCCCGCCTCGTTGTACTCCCGGAAGAGGCCCTCGAGGTCCTTGAGCTCGTCGGTTTCGATCAGCACGAACGCACCCTTGGCCCAGTCGCGGAGCGCCTTGAAGTCGGCGTCCGTGCCTCGGCCGCCATCCACCAGCGGGGCGGTCAGACCCGCCGCGGGGGTCCCGGTCGAGAACGGCAGAGCGGCCACCCGCGCGTTGAACGACACCCCACCCTTCCCCTTCACCGTCGCGCTGGCGGAGCGCTCGAGCCAGAGCCCCGGCATCTGGAACGGCTCCTTCTTCGCTTCGACGCCGGCCTCACGGAAGCGCTCCAGGGCCCAGTCGAAGGCCCGCTGGTTGGCGGGTGAGCCCGTGGGACGCCCGCCGATCTGGTCGGTGAGCGTGCGGAGATCGCGTTCCATCGGCGTGTCGCCGAGGAGCGCGCCGGCGAGGCGGGAGGCGCCGTCGGCCTGCGCGGAGAGGGATGGAGGGAGAAGGAGGAGAGCGAGAAGCGCGATGCGCCAGGTCATGTTGAGCATCTCCAAACGGCCGGCAGGATCCCTCACTGCGTTCGCCTCACTTGCAATACTCATCCAGCTGATCGAACCCCACCAGCACCTCGCGCGGCTTGCTCCCGTCCGGCGGACCGAGGATCCCCGCGTAGTGCAGCTGATCGATGACCCGCGCCGCGCGCCCGTAGCCGATCCGTAGCCGCCGCTGCAGCAGCGAGGTCGACCCGCCCTGGTTCTGAATGCACGCCTCCGCCGCTTCCCGGAAGAGTGCGTCCCGCTCGCCGGCCGGGTCGTCGCCCGGGCCGCCTTCCCCTTCGCCCTCCTGGGCGCGCACCATCTCCAGGATGTCGGCTTCCGCCGCCGCCGTCTGCACCGCCGCGCGCCGGGCCTCTCGCCGAGCCACGTACCACTCCATCACCCGCTCGCTGTCCTCGGTGCCGATGTACGCGCCCTGGAGCCGCATCGGCTCGCTCTTGCCGGGCGGCAGGAACAGCATGTCGCCGTTGCCCAGCAGCGCCTCCGCGCCGTTCTGATCGAGAATGGTCCGGCTGTCCACCTTCGACGCCACCCGGAACGCGATCCGGCTCGGGAAGTTGGCCTTGATGAGGCCGGTGATCACGTTCACCGACGGGCGCTGGGTGGCGAGGATCAGGTGGATGCCGATCGCCCGCGCCTTCTGCGCCAGCATCGCCAGCGGAGTCTCGACCTCCCCTTGCACCGTCATCATCAGGTCGGCCAGCTCGTCGATGACGATGACGATCATCGGCACCACGCCCTCGGTGTACGTCTCCTCGGACGCCGGCTCCGGCGGCGTGTCGGCCGCCTCGGCGCTGATGGTGACGAGCGAGATCTTGGGCCGCGGCGGATTCCGGAGCGGCTTGCCTTCCTCGACCTTGCGGTTGAAGTCGGCCAGGTTGCGGGCGCCGTTGGCCTGGAGCAGCTCGTAGCGCCGGTTCATCTCGAACACGGCCCACTTGAGCACCGCGGCGGCGTCGTGGTTGTTGGTCACCACCTTGTGCCGCAGGTGCGGCAGCGCGTTGTACATGGAGAGCTCGACCATC
This sequence comes from uncultured Gemmatimonadales bacterium, assembly GCA_963720365.1. Classification (GTDB taxonomy): domain Bacteria; phylum Gemmatimonadota; class Gemmatimonadetes; order Gemmatimonadales; family GWC2-71-9; genus CAVVWJ01. The sequence continues at coordinate 17,638 of CAVRFK010000004.1, forward strand.
TTCGGGTCCACCATCAGGAGCCGCAGCTCGCGCGGCGTGTGCCGGTAGACCAGGCTGGTGATGATGGTGTTGATGGTGACGGACTTGCCGGTGCCGGTGGCGCCGGCAATGAGGAGGTGCGGCATCTTGGCGAGGTCCGCGACGACCGGCTTGCCCTCGAGGTCCCGCCCCAGCGCGATCGGCAGCGCGGCGCGCCCCCGGGCCCAGTCGGGCGATTCGATCAGCTCCCGCAACGTCACCATTCGCGCCGTCGGGTTGGGCACCTCGACGCCGACGGCGCCCTTCCCCGGAATCGGCGCCACCCGGATGGACGGCGCCCGCATGGACATCGCGAGATCGTCCGCCAGCGCCACGATCCGTCCCGCCTTCACGCCGGCTCCCGGCACCACCTCGAACTGGGTGACCACCGGCCCCGTCGTCCGGCCGGAGATCTGACCCTCGACCTTGAAGGTGCGGAGCGTCTCCAGCAGCGACTGCCCCAGCCGGTCGAGCTGCGCCTCGCCGGCGTCGATGTCCTCGCTCGCGGGCGCGGTGAGCAGCTCGATCGGTGGTGCGTCGGATTCCTCCGCGGCGGCGGCCTGCGCCGCCTGCTTGTCCTTCTTGCGAGCTTTCGGAGCGGGGAATGCTCCCGACTCGGCCACCTCATCCCGAGCGGAGCGAGGGACCTTCTGCGCCGGCTTCGATAGCGGGAAAGCAGGTCCCTCGGTCGCGTTCGCTCCCTCGGGATGAGGTGAGAGCTTGGGCCGACGCTCCGCCCCTCCAGCGCTCCGCCGTTCAGAAGTTCCGCCGTCCCGCCCGTCCCGCCGTCCGCACTGTCCCGCCTCCAGCCGCTGCAGCGGATGCCAGGCGAACGTCGCCAGGGTCAGCGCCGACAGCGCGAGGAACCCGAGCAGCACGGCCCCCGCGACCCCGACCTTCGCCGAGATCGTCTCCGCCAGGAACCCCGGCACCAGGCCCACGGACCGCGCCGCGAACCCACGCTGACCTACGTCGGCGTCGAGATCGGCCGGCGACACGTGCGCCAGCACGCCGACCACGTAGGGCACCAGCACGCTCAAGCCGACGATCAGGATCGCCGACCGCTTCATGTCGAGCCCGCCGAGCCGGTCGAACCCGGCCAGCGCGAGCCCGATGCCGAGCAGCGGGATGCCGAGCGCGCCCGCGCCGAGGAGCTGCCAGAGCGCGTGGCCGATGTAACCGCCGACCGGACCGGTGATGCCCACCGGGAGCAGCGTGAGGCCGAGGAACAGACCGGCGACGAGCGCCGTCAGCGCGGCGAGGCGCCGCCTGCGGCTCCCTTCCTCCGGAGGCGGGGTGGGCTGCGGGCTCATACCGGCACCGCCGCGACCGTCACGCGGCGCTCATGGAAGGAGGGAAGCACCGGGTAGGCGTCGAGCTGCGCCGCGGCAGCCACGTCGCCTGCGAAGCCCAGCCGCGCGAGCTCCCGGCCGGCGCTGCTCCGCCGGAGCGGGCGCTCCCAGTTGTCGCCATAGCGGCGCACCAGATCGAGACTCGCGAGCGCGGCGTCGTTGCAGCTGCGCCGGCCCTTGGGAGATCCGAGCGCCGCGGCGATCAGCCGGCCCGCGGTATACGCGTCGTCCAGCGAGAAGGCGCCACCGCGGCCGGCGCACAGCACCAGCATCCCGCCCTCCCGCTCCAGCGCCTCCCGCGCCCGCTCCGCCGCGATCGTCAGGTTCCCCGCGCAGACCGGATACGCCGCCGCGGCCCCCTGGGAGGCGAGCAGCGCCTTGGTGCCGTTGGTCGTGGTAAGCACGAGGGTCTTCCCGCGCACGGCCTGCTCCGTCATCTCCCGGGGGCTGTTGCCGAGCTGGAATCCCTCGATGCGGAGGCAGTCCTTCTCCCCCGCGAGGAGCACGTCCTCGCTCCCGAGGGTCTGGACCAGGCGCAGCGCTTCCTCGGTCGAGGCGACCGGGATGATCGCCTTCGCGCCGTTGTGGAGCGCCGCGCACATGGAGGTGGTGGCCCGGAGAATATCGATCACGAACACCGTCCGGCCCTGGACCTCTGCGAGCGTCAGGCCGGCCGGTGTGAAGAGGACATCGAGTGTCATACGTCCGGTCGAAGGAGGTGCGACTCGCGTTCGAGGAACCGGGTGTCCACCTTCCCGGCGATGAAGTCGGGGTGGCGAATCACTCGCGCGAGGAACGGAATCGTGGTGGTGACGCCCTCGAGTATGAAGCTGTCGAGCGCCTGGCCCATCCGGGTCAGGGCTTCCTGCCGGTCGTTCCCGTGCACGATCACCTTCGCCAGCAGGGAGTCGTAGTAGGGCGGCACCGTGTATCCGGCGTACACGTGGGTATCCACCCGCACGCCGGGGCCGCCCGGCGGATGGTAGGCGGTGATGTGGCCCGGGCACGGCTGGAACCCGCGGTAGGGATCCTCCGCGTTGATCCGGCATTCGATGGCGTGCCCCCGGAGCCGCCGGCCGTCACCCTGGAAGCTGATCGGCTCGCCCGCGGCGACACGGATCTGCTCCTTCACCAGGTCGAAGCTGGTGACCATCTCGGTCACCGGGTGCTCCACCTGGATCCGGGTGTTCATCTCCATGAAATAGAAGCTGCCGTCGGTATCGAGCAGGAACTCCAGCGTGCCCGCGCCGATGTAGCCGATGTTGGACGCGAGGGCGACCGCCGCCTTGCCCATCCGGTCGCGCAGGTCGGCGTCGAGCGCCGGACTCGGGCTCTCCTCGATCAGCTTCTGGTGCCGCCGTTGCACCGAGCAGTCGCGCTCGCCCAGGTGGACCACCCGGCCGAAGCAGTCGCCGACGACCTGGATCTCGACGTGGCGCGGCTGCTGCAGGTACTTCTCGACGTATACCGAGCCGTTGCCGAACGCCGCCAGCGCCTCGTTCTGCGCCAGTCCGAAGGACTGCGCGAACTGCTCGGGGTCCAGCGCGATCCGCATCCCCTTGCCGCCGCCGCCGGCCGTGGCCTTGATGATGACCGGAAAGCCGATCCCCTCCGCGAACGCGAGCGCCTCGTCCGGATCCTCGATCGTGCCCGGCGAGCCCGGTACAGTGGGCACGCCCGCCTCCTGCGCCAGGCGGCGGGCGGTCGCCTTGTCGCCCATCTGCCGGATCTGCTCGCCGGTGGGGCCGATGAAGGTGATGTTGGACGCGCGGCAGGTGTCGGCGAACTCCGCGTTCTCCGCCAGGAACCCGTAGCCCGGGTGAATCGCGTCGGCGCCGGTGATCTCGGCGGCCGCGATGATGTTGGGGATGCGAAGGTAGGATTGGCGGCTGGGCGGCGGGCCGATGCAGACGTCGTCGTCCGCGAAGCGGACGTGGAGCGACTCGCGGTCCGCCTCGCTGTAGACCGCCACCGTCTGCAGACCCAGCTCGCGACACGCCCGGATGACGCGCAGGGCGATCTCGCCGCGGTTGGCGATGAGGACCTTCTTGAGCATCAGGGCGTCAGGTCCAGCGACCGCGCGGCGCCTTCTCCGGTGATTTCGGAGAACTTCCGGTCCGACGCCGAGTCCACGCCCGACACCCGCAGCGCGAACTCGTTCGGGTTCGAGGAGTAGAAGATCGCGCTCTCGTAGGAGATCATGCCGTCCTTGAACCACTTCATCAGCGACTGGTCGAAGGACTGCATGCCGTAGGAGACGGTCCCTTCCGCGATCAGGTCGGGAATGTTGAGCGCCTTCTCCATGTCCCGCATGTTGTCGGCCACCGCGGCGGTGTTGATCAGCACCTCGCACCCCGGTACCCGCCCACGGCCGTCCGCCCGCGGCACCAGCCGGAGCGAGATCACGCCCTGGAGCGCGGTGGCCAGCACCATCCGGATCTCCTGGTGCTGGTACGGCGGATAGAACGAGATGATCCGGTTGAGCGTCTGGGTGGCGTCGGTGGTGTGCAGGGTGGAGAAGACGAGGTGCCCGGTGTCCGCCGCCTTGAGCGCGGTGTCGAGCGTCTCCATGTCGCGGATCTCGCCGATCAGGATGACGTCCGGGTCCTGCCGCAGCACGTGGCGCAGCGCGGAGCCGAAGGACAGCGTGTCGCTGCCCACCTCGCGCTGCGAGATATTCGACATGACGTCGCGGTGGAGGAACTCGATCGGGTCCTCGATCGTGATGACGTTGACCCGCCGGTGCTGGTTCACGTGGTTGATCATCGCCGCGAGCGCGGTGGACTTGCCCGAGCCGGTGATGCCGGTGACGAGCACCAGCCCGCGCGGCTTGAGCGCGAGCTCCTCCAGCACCACCGGGAGGTACAGCTCCCGGATGGTCTTGACCTCGTAGGGAATGGCCCGGAAGGCGAAGGCGAGGGTCCCGCGCTGCTGGTAGATATTGGTGCGGAACCGGCCGACGCCGGGGACGCCGATGGCGAAGTCCGCCTCCTTCTTCTCCGCGAACTCCTTCACCTGCCGCGGCGTCATCACCTGCTCGGCGAGCGCCTTGAGGTCTTCGGGCTTGAGCGGCGGCACGTCCAGGCTCAGCAGCTCGCCGTTCACCCGGACCGTCGGCGGCCGGCCGACCTTGAGGAGCAGGTCCGACGCGTTCCGCTGCACCATCTGGCCGATGGTGTTCTTGAAATTGAACGACGAGCCGGCCGCCGAGACGGGATTGACCGTGTTCTCAGCCATTGGGATCGACCCGGAAGAGGACTTGGCCGAACTCCACCGGCGAGGCGTCCTCGACACACACTTCGCGGATCACGCCCGTGATCTCGGCCTCGATCTCGTTCATGATCTTCATCGCCTCGATGATGCAGACCGTCTGGCCGGAGGTCACGCGGCTGCCGACCTTCACGTACGACTCGGCCCCGGGCTCCGGAGCCTTGTAGTAGGTCCCCACCATCGGCGACTTGATCTCCTTGAGGGCCGGCGCGCGCGGCGCCTCGCGCGCGTCCGACTCCGCCGGCGCGAGCGCCAGCCCGGCGGGCGAGGCGACCGGCATGGCGATCGCCGGCATCGTGACGGTCGGCGCGGCCGCGGTCCGGGGATGAGCTTGACCCCGGTGCCGAACCACCCCTTGATCTCGATCGAGCCGATCTCGGGCGACTCGCGGAGGAGCTGGGCGAGCCCCTTCACGTCCTTCAGCTCGATGGACCGGATGCCGGGCACGTTTTGGAGCAGCTCGGCGAGCTGTTTCATCTCCTGAGGCGTCATACTCCCGTCAGCCTTGCGCGGCCGCGGCGAGCGGTCCGGATCACGTGAGCCTCCTCGATTGGCCGGCGTCATGTCGTATGGAGTAAGGATGGCATGTGAGAATTCGGCGATCCGGGGCGCCGGGTCAGACCAGCTCCACGAGCTCGGTGCGCCCGTTGGAGAGCAGCTCCGGTCCGTCCGCCCCAAGGTAGAGGTCGTCCTCCAGCCGGACGCCACCCCAGCCCGGAAAATAGACGCCCGGCTCCACCGTGACCACCGCGCCGGCCGGAACCGGGGCGTCCGAAGTCGGCGCCAACCGCGGGGCCTCGTGCACTTCCAGCCCCAGGCCGTGCCCCAGCGAGTGGCCGAAGGCATCGCCAAACCCTCGCCCGGCGATCACGTCGCGGGCCAGCGCGTCGCCCTCGCGACCCGCCATTCCAGGGCGGAGGTGCTGGAGCGCCCGGACCTGGGCGCAGCGCACCAGCTCGTACATGGCGCGCTGGCGGTCGTCCGCGGCGGCACCGACCACGACCGTGCGGGTCAGGTCGGCGCAGTATCCATCCACCTGGGCCCCGAAGTCCAGCAGCAGCCACTCTCCTCGACCCACCGGCCTCGCACTGGTGCGCGCGTGGGGCAACGCCGAGCGGGGGCCGGAGGCGACGATCGTGGGGAACGGATGCCACTCGCTCCCGCGACGCCGGAGGGCCGCTTCCAGCTCCGCGGCGATCTCGCGCTCGGTCTGGCCCACCCGGATCGAGGGGAGCACTTCGTCGAGCGCCTCGTGCGCGAGCGCCGCCGCCGCCCGGATGGCCGCCACTTCCTCGGGAGACTTCACGGTGCGCAGCCGCTCGACCAGATCCGCCACCGGCACCACCCGGCTCCGCGTGAGCCCGCCGATCCGCTCCGCCTCCTTCACCGTCACCGCGTGGGACTCGATGCCGATGGCGCCCGGAGCCAGCGCGCCGAGCACCCGTCCCAGCCGTTCCCACACGCTCTTCTGATCCACCTCGACCAGCGCGGCGGTGCCGGCTTCTTCCGGCGCCTGCACCGCGTAGCGGAAGTCGGTCACCAGAACGCTGCCCTGGGCATGCACCAGGAGCAGGGCCGCCGACCCGGTGAACCCCGTCAGATAGCGCACGTTCGGCAGGTGCGTGACCAGCAGCCCATCGAGCCCTTCGTCCGCCAGCGCCGCGCGGAGCGCGGCCTGCCGCTCGGCGCGGCGGTCAGCCGCCACGGAGCCGGCTCACCAGCGCCTGGAGCGCCAGCAGGTAGCTCTGGGGCCCGAACCCCGTGACCAGCCCGATCGCCAGATCCGCGATGACCGAATGCCGCCGCTCGGGCTCACGGGCGAAGATGTTGGAGAGATGCAGCTCCACGAAGGGGACCCGCACCGCCAGCATGGCGTCGCGCAGGGCGAGGCTCGAATGGGTCAGCGCCGCGGCGTTCACCAGCGCGCCATCCACCCGGCCGCGCAGTCCCTGCACCGCGTCCACCAGCTGTCCCTCGTGATTGGTCTGGAGCCATTCGATCTCGACGCCGTGCGACTGGGCGGCATCGCGGACCATCCGCTCGATCTCCGCGAGCGTCGTCCGTCCGTAGACCTCCGGCTCCCGCTGGCCCAGCAAGTTGAGGTTGGGGCCGTTGAGTACCGCGATCAGCATTCAGCGCTTCAGGTTCTGGAGCCAGGCGTGAAACTGGTCGAGGTCGTCGTTCTTGGGATCGGGGGCGCGCGGCGTCCGGGCGGCGGGGGAGGCACTCGGGGAACCGAAGAAGTCGTCGAAGCTGACGGAACCGGCACCGGCATTCCCGGCCGGCACCGCGGGTGGCGTCTCGGAGCCCTCCTCGCCGAAGACCGAGCTGAGCGATAGCGCGTCAGCCGCCGGACGGGTCGGCGCGCCGCTCGTGCCCGACGGCGGCGCCTGCCGCACCTGGGCCGGTAAGGCCTGGGCCGGCGGACGCGCGGCGAGGATGCCCTGGAAGAGCTGAGTGGTGGAGCGTCCGCCGGTGACACCGGCGCCGTACGGGCGCTTCGGCGGTGCCGGGGACGGCGGGGAGCGGGAGCCGTCGGCGCGGGGGCCGCCACGGCCTCGAGCGCCGTCAGCACGGGCTCGGCCGTGGGCGGCTCGTAGACCAGGGGCTCGGGTGCGGGAGGTGCTGGAGCTCAACTGCACGGGCTCGGGGGCCGACGCTTCCGGCTGGTCGAGACTCGGCTCTGGCAGTTCCGGCGCCAGATCGCGCAGCTCCTGTACCGGCTCCCTGAACTCCGGCTCCGGCTCTGCCTTCCGCTCCGCCGACGGCGCGAGGGCGTCTTCTTCGAACGGGCCTCGCTCGCCGCCGGCACCGAACGCGGCGAGCTCCTGCGAGGCGTCCGGCATCTGGAACTCGCTGCCGCCCGCGCTCTCGAGGACGATGTCCTCGGCCGTCTCCACCGCGAAATCGTCACCGAAGCCGCCGTAGCCGGATTCCCGAACCTCCGGGCGTGACTTCGTCCGGCGTGTCCACCTCGCGGCCCACCAGCCCGTCCAGCGGCTCGATGGACTGCTCGATCGACTGCTCGAAGCGAACCGGTTCTTCCGGCGGCGGCGCGGCGGGCTCGTCGAGGAACTCGCTGCGCAGGGCGGAGGGCTCGAGATCCTCGAACCCCATGGCGGGCAACGGAGGCGGCGGTGGCGGCTCGAACGGCGGCGGCGGAGGCGCGATATCCATGATCGGCTCCGAGACCGGCTCGGTGATCGTTTCCTCCGGCGCCTGCGTGATCCAGGATGCTCGATGGCTCGGCCGACGAGGCAACGCCCGCCTGACGGCGCGCGATCTCGACCCGCTGGAGCTGCTCGCGGGCGTCGTCGTTGCTCCGGTCCACGGTGAGCAGTGTGTGCAGCCAGCGCTCGGCGTCGTCGAACTTGAGCAGACGTTCGCTGATGTCGGCCAGGGCCTTCAAGGCGATGACGTTCTCGCCGTCGAGATCGAGCACGTGGAGGAACGCGGTCTCCGCGGCGTGCACGTCGCCCATGTCCATGTGACAGCGGCCCAGCACGATGCTGGCCGGGATGTAGTCGGGATGGATCTGGAGGCCGAGGCCGAGGAGATCGAGGGCACGCTGAACCTCCCCGTTCTTGCGATGCACCTCGGCGAGAGGCGCAAACGTCAGGCCCTGGGGGTTCTCGGCGTACCGGCGCTCGAGCTTCTCGATCTCGCTAAGTGCCATCCGGGTCCCGGTTTGTCGTGGTATGGATCGGGGTCGGGAGACGCTGCTTGAGCCGTCGCGGGGAGCCACGTGACAGTAGCAATCCGCGGTGCCGCTGTCAACTGCTAAGCCCAGCCGTGCCTTGAGCTTCAGTGCTCCGGGGCTTAGACTTCCCTGCTCTGTCCCAACCCCCAGTCCGGAGCATTGAGCGCCGCCCTATGATGCAAGCATTCCGTAACAGCGCGAAGGTGGCGGGTGCCATCTTTGCAATACTCATGCTGATCTTCATCCTGACGAGCGTGGATTGGTCGGGTCTCTCCACGAGCAGTACCGTCGGCAAGATCAACGGCGAGAGTATCGACGCCCGGACCTACCAGGGATACGTCCAGCAGACCATCGATAATCGCCAGCGCGATACGCCGGCGGCGCTGACCATGGAGGAGCGCAACCAGATCGAGGATCAGGTCTGGGAGCAGCTCATCGAGGGCCGGGTGCTGGAATCGGAATATGACCGGCGCGGCATCGCGGTCACCACCGATGAGATCGTGCAGGCGATGCGGAATTCGCCCCCGGCGGAATTCCGGAACATCCCCGAGTTTCAGACCGACAGCCAGTTCGACATCGCGAAATACCAGCGCTGGCTCAACTCCAGCGTCGGGGCCAACTATCTCCCCGCGCTCGAGGCCCAGTACCGCGACCAGCTCCGCCGCTCGAAGCTGCTTCGTGTCGTGGCGGCCGACATCTATCTGTCCGATGCCGCCCTGTGGGAGCAGTTCCGGGACGAGAACGAGAAGGTGAAGATCGGCCTCGCGGCGATCATCCCGCGCAACATCATCCCCGACTCGACCGTGAAGCTGACGGACAGTGAGGTGACGACCTACTACCGGTCGCACCAGGACGACTTCAAGCGCCAGCAGACCGCGTATCTGAGCTTCGTCGCGCTGCCCCGCTTCCCCGACGCGTCCGACACCGCGGCGGCCCGCGCCACCGCCGACTCGGCCCGCGCGGCGATCGCCGGCGGCGAGTCGTTCGCCGACGTCGCCCGCCGCGAGTCCGACGACAGCGTCTCCGCCGCGGCCGGCGGCGAGCTGGGCGAGTGGACCAAGGGCTCGATGGATCCGGCCTTCGACTCGGCGGCGTTCGCCCTGCCGCTCAACAAGGTATCGGCGCCGGTGCTGTCGCAGTTCGGCTTCCACGTCATCGAGATCACCAGCCGGAAGGGCGACAAGGCCAAGGGCCGCCACATCCTGATCCCGATCGAGGTGACGGGGGCGCATCGCGACCGCCTCGATGCCCAGGCCGACACGCTCGAGCGCCTCGGCGCGGAGCGCGACGATCCTGCCGCGCTCGACACGGTGTCACGCGTGCTGCAGCTCCCGGTCGGCAAGTCGGGACCGGTCCAGCAGGGCACCCGGGTGCAGCTCGGCAACCTCGTCGTGCCCGACGCGGGCGTCTGGGCTTTCCAGGGCTCCAGCCCCGGATCCACCAGCCCCGTGATCGAGAGCTCGCTGGCCTACTACGTCTTCCGGCTCGACAGCATCCAGCCGGCGGGGGTGCCGCCGCTCGCGGCGGTGCGCCAGGCGGTGGAACACTCGGTGCGCCAGGAAAAGAAGAAGGGCCTGGCCAAGCCGAAGGCGGAAGAATTCCTCAAGCGGGTCCAGAACGGCGAGGCGGAGGCCGACGCGGCCAAGGCGCTCAATCTCGCCTACCGGGACTTCGGGCCGTTCTCTCGAGTGAACCCGCCGCTCACCGATCCCGCCATCGTGGGCACGGCGTTCGGTCTCGATGTCGGTCAGCGGAGTGGGGTACTGGAAACGCCGGAAGGGATGTACGTGCTGAAGGTGCTGGAGCACACCAAGGCGGATTCAGCGCAGTTCGCCAAGGAGCTGGACGAGTACCGCAGCAAGATGATCAACCTGGCCCGGCAGGACCGCATCCGCGGCTTCATGGGCGCCCTGCGGCAGTCCGCGAAGATCGTGGACAACCGCGCCAAGCTTCAGCAGCGCCAACAGCAGCAGGCCCAGCAGGCGCAGCCCCCGGTCACCTGACCGGGGTTTACTGCGAGAGCCGCTTCGGGTCCCCGGAGGGCGACTTCGACTGAGTCTGGTCCTCCGGCTGGCGAGGCGTCAGGTTCCGCTGGTCGTCGTTCCCCATGATCGCATCCTGGGTGTCCGAGAGACTGCGCTTGAATTCCCGGATGCCCTTGCCGATGGATGCTCCCACCTCCGGCAGCCGCTTGGCGCCGAACAGCAGCAACACGACCAGCAGGATGATCATGATCTCGGTAAAGCCGAGGTTGCCCACGGGGTCCCCCTAGAAGAGCGAGCGGGCGATCAGGTACGCCACCAGGACCGCGATCAGGCTGAGCAGCGAGACGTGCAGCCCGATCGGGCCCAGAGTGAAGCTTATCACCAGCAGATCGGCGGAGACAGGTCCGAACTGCGCGGTCCAGGTGCTGGTGAAGAAGGTGCGCGCCGCGCTGTCGGGGAGGGTCTGCCGGAGCAGCGCGGTCAGCGCGCCGCCGGTGATGAACCCCGCGATCAGGACGCCGAGGTAGAAGCCGGGACGATGGGGTCCGCTCGGCATCAGCGCCTGCGGTCCACGACGTAGGCGATGCTCGCGCGCAGCAGGTCGCGCGCGGGCGAGGGCGGGAGCTTGTCGAGCTCCGCGTCCGCCTGTCCGGCCAGACGCAACGCGCGCTCCCGCGCGTAATCCAGGCCGCCCGCCTGGGACACCGCCTCCACCACCGCCTGGATCTGCTCGTCGGTCGGCTCCGGCTCCTGGAGCAGCGCCGCCACCCGCTTGCGGTCGGCCGGGCCCAGCCTCGGCAGGGCGTAGATCAGCGGCAGCGTCACCTTGTGCTCCCGGAGGTCGGAGCCGGTCGGCTTGCCGGTGACGTTGGCGTCCCCGACGTAGTCGAGCAGGTCGTCCACGATCTGGAAGGCCATGCCGAGGGCTTCGCCGAACCGCCGGAGCGCCAGCCGCTCCTCCGGCGGAGCCCGCAGCGCGCCCACCTCGCAGGCGCCCGAGACCAGCGACGCGGTTTTCGACTGGATGAGGAGGTCGTAGTCCTCCTCGGAGTACTCCAGCGGGTCGTGCGCCAGCAGTTGCCGCATCTCACCCACGGTCATCTCGTTCGTCACCCGGCTCAGCACCTGAAGCGGCTCCAGATCGCCGACCCGGACCAGCTCGATCACCGCGCGGGAGTAGAGATAGTCTCCCATGATGACCGAGATCTGGTGACTGAAGAGCGAGTTGATGGTCGGCATGCCGCGGCGCAGCACCGAGTGGTCCACCGAATCGTCGTGAACCAGCGTCGCGAGGTGAATCAGCTCCACCACGGCCGCGAGCGTCGTGGCCCGCGGATCGGGCTCGCCGGTGGCCTCGTCGGCCAGCAGCAGGAGCGTGGGGCGGAAGAGCTTGCCCTGCATCCGGAAGAGATGGGCGTTCACCTCGGCGATGAGTCCGAAGTCGGCCTCGACCACGCGGCGCAGCTCGGCCTGCACCTGCTCCAGCCGTGCGGCGAGCGGCTGCTGGATGTCCGCGAGGGAGATTGGCGCGGTCTGCGGGCTCACTTGCTCCGGCCTCCGGCCAAGCGGTGCACGCGCTCGCTCAGATCCATGAACCGGATGTCCACGGCGAGCGCGCGCTCGTAGCTGGTGATCGCCTCCACTTCCTTGCCCTGCGCCTCCGCCGCCCGCCCCAGCCAATAGAGCAGTCCGATCTTGGCCTCGTCTCCGCCGTCCACGCTCTCCACCGCGCGGCGGAGCACCGTCTCCGAGATGGCGAACTGCCCCTTGTCGTAGAAGCAGATCCCGAGCGCCTCGGAGGTGCGCAGGCGTCCGTCGGGCGAGCGCAGGGCCTTCTGGAATTCGGCGATCGCCTCGTCCAGCAGGCCCATCTCCTTGAACGCGATGCCGAGATCGTAGTGGGCTTCGTAGTCCTCGGAGTCGAGGTTCTGCTCGATGCCGCGCTTGAATTGCTCCAGGATCTCCTGGAACTCCTTCTGCTCGTCCTGACCCTTGGGATCGGCCCGGTCGATCCGCATCCGGGTATCCCGCGTCGACCGCTCGTCCAGAATCATGGAGCCGAGGTCCACGAAGGCACCGGCCGACGCGGCCGCGCGCGGCGCGGGGGGCGGGTCCACTGCCGGGGGCGCGGTCGGTGCCGCTGCCGCCGGGCGCGCGGGCGGCGCGGGGGCAGTCGCCTGAGGGTGCGTCGCGGCCGACTCGCCCCGGAGCGATGCCAGCGCGGCGGCCGCGTGCGGGTTGCCGGGATCGTGTTCCTCGACCCGGCCGAAGACCGCCATCGCCTTGTCGCTCGCCCCGGCACGGGCGAGCGCGTCGCCCAGCGCCAGGTAGGCGCCGAGCAGCGGAGTCCGTTCGCCGGTCCGGAACGCGAGCTCCACCCGCTTCTGGTGGTGGCGGATCACGTCCTGCGCGAGCGTCGTCAGCCGCTCCGCGACGTGCCCGGCCCGGGACCAGTCACCGATGCGCTCGAAGCCGGCCAACGCCAGCTCCAGCTCTTCTAGCCCGCGCTCCTCTTCGTCACCGGAAAGGAGTCGGTCGGCGAGCCGCAGATGCAGGTCCGGATTGTCCGGATCGTCCAGGATGAGACTCTCCAGCTCGACGACGCTGGGCTCGCCGGCCGGCTCGACCGGCAGCAACGGCAGATCGCCCAACGGTCCTGCCGGCTCCGCCCCCTCCGCGACCGTCTCGTCCAGGTCCGGCTCCATCAGGTCGAGCTCGACCAACCCGCCGGCCTCGGACTCATCGATCGTCTCACCCGGCGGCGAGACGATCAGATCGTCCGCGGTGGCATCGAGCAGGGCATCGTCGACCAGCGCCTCCGTCTCGTCCCCACCGTCGATGGTCTCGCCGATGAACTCGATGTCACCGGCATCGACCCGCTCGAGATCGAGATCGCTGTCGAGCCCGGTGACCTCGAGCTCCAGCTCGGTCGTCTGCTCGAGCCCGGGAACCGCCTCCACCAGGCTCTCCGTGTCTCCCTCGAGAATCGGCTCGGTCAGCATCAGACCGTCCGGCGGCATCAGCTCCGGCGTTTCGTCCACGCCGGCCGCGCTCGCTGGCGGACTGAAATCCATGCCGGTGTCGAGGAAGACGAGGCCCGCCGGCGGAGGCCGTGACGGCCGGGCCTGCTGCGCCTCTTCTTCCGGCGTCGGCGGCCGCTCCTCGGCGGGGCGCTGGGGCGGACGGTCGCCCCGGCCCTCGATCTCCCCGGCCAGCTTCTCCAGCTGCTCCCGCGCCTCGTCCTCCCGCGAGGAGGCGCGCAGCAGCTCGACCAGCATCAGCCGGATCTCCTGACTGCCGGAGAACTGGTCGGCGAACCCCTTGACCGACACGAAGGCCTGGTCGAGCTGACCGAGCGCGTTCATCCGCTCGAGGAACTCGATCAGATTCCGCTTGGCTTCGATCACGACGTTCTTGCGCGCGTGGAGCTGCGCCAGCTTGAGGTAGGTCTGCGTCCGGCCGGGATTCACCCGGAGGATCTTGCCGCAGAGCGCGATGGCGTTGTTGAAGAAGCCCTGGTCGGCGTACAGGTCCACCGCCCGCTCGTAGGAACGGACCGCCGCCGCCGTATCGTTGGTCTTGAGGTAGAGGTCGCCGACCCGATTGTAGAGGGAGAGATCGGGCGAGGTCTCCTGCCCGGTTTCGATCTGCTGAATAGCCTTGAGATAGACCTCGATGGCCCGCCGCCAGTCCTCCTTCTGCTCGAACTTCCGCGCCGTGTCCTTGAGCTTTTCGAGGTTCATGCGACTCGGGCGGAGATGGGGGGACTCAGGGCATAAGGGGTTTGGCGGTCGAAAGATACCGGGACTGGTGCGGAGGGGGCAAGAATCGCGGCCGCGGGGCCCGGGCTCAGAGCCCCGGGTCCAGCTCACCCCCGGCCACGGCCCGCGCCAGCCGCTCCAGATCGGGCCCTGGCGGCCGATCGGCTTCGAGCGGACGCACCGCCGGGGAAAGCCCCCGGAGCTTGCGGTAGAGCGCATCCACGCCCGACCCCGGTCGCAGCGGCTTGAGGAACTCCAGGCCCTGGGCCGCGCACAACAGCTCGGCGGCCACCACTAACTGGGCGTTGGCCAGGATCCGCTGGGCCTTCCAGGCGGCCGCCATGCCCATGGGCACGAAGTCCTCCTGGTTCGCGTCCGTCGGGATCGACCCGATGCTGGCGGGCATGGCCAGCGTCCGCGACTCGGCGACCAGGGACGCGGCGGAGATCTGCACCATCATGAAGCCGGACGAGAGGCCGGGGTCGGCGGTCAGAAACGCGGGCAACCCCTGGGACAGGTCCGGGTTGACCAGACGCTCGACCCGGCGCTCCGCGATCGCCTGGAGCGTGGTGAGACCGGTGGCGAGGAAGTCCAGCGCCTGAGCCACGGGCTGCCCGTGGAAGTTGCCGCCCGAGATCACGTCACCCTCGGGAAAAACCAGCGGGTTGTCGGTGGACGCGTTGAGCTCGATCATCGCCGTGTCGCGGGCGAAGCGGATCGCGTCGGCGACCGCACCCATCACCTGCGGCGCACACCGCAGCGAGTAGGCATCCTGGACCCGCGGATCGTCCTCCCGGTGTGACTCCCGGATCTCGCTGTCGGCGAGCAGACGCCGCATGAGCGCGGCCGCCTCCAGCTGGCCGCGGTGCGGGCGAGCCTCGTGGATCCGGATGTCGAGAGGGGCCGGCGTGCCGCGGAGCGCCTCCAGGCTCATCGCCGCCGCGCCCACCGCCGTCCGCCAGAGGACCTCGGCATCGTGCACCAGGAGCGCGAGCAGCGCGGTCTGGGCCTGCGTCCCGTTGATGAAGGCCAGCCCTTCCTTCGGCGCGAACCGAAAAGGCTGAAGGCCGGCGGCCTCGAGCGCCTGCGACGCGGAGCCGGGCCCGCCGGCGCCGAGCACTTCGCCTTCGCCGATGAGGGCCAGGGCGATGTGACTCAGTGGCGCGAGATCGCCGCTCGCGCCGACGCTCCCCTGCTCCGGCACCAGCGGAATCACGCCGGCGTTGATCATCCCGAGCAGGGCCTCGACCAGCGCGGGGCGCACGCCGCTCGTCGGCCGCAGCAGGACGTTCGCGCGGAGCAGCATGACCGCGCGCACCACACCCGCCGGCAGCGGCGCGCCGATGCCGGCGGCGTGGCTCCGGATCAGGTTGACCTGCAGGCGGTCCAGGTTGTCGGGCGCGATGCGTACGTTCGCGAGCTTGCCGAAGCCGGTGTTGATCCCGTAGATCGTCTGCCCCGACGCGATGGCCTGCTCCACCAGCCGCCGGCTCGCGATCAGGTCGTCGCGCGCGTCGGCGCCGATGCGCGCGCGTGCGCCCGGCTCGCGCGCGATGCGGACGACGTCGGCGATGGTGAGGGAACGGCCGTCGAGCGTGATGTCTGGAGCGGTGGTGGAGGTCGGCATCGCGAGAAGTTGGCGGGCCGGGAGGTGGGATTCAAGGGCGAATGGGCACGCCTCATCCTGAGCGCAGCGAGGGACTTGCTCCGCAAGCCTCGTGGCTCGCAGAGCAAGGTCCCTCGCTTCGCTCGGGATGAAGTGCGCTTACGCTGCGCCAACTAGGGCTGCTTCCCTCCCCACACGATCAGCTCCGGATTCCCCGGATCGAACTGGAACGCCCAATCCAGGATGAGGAACGTCGTCCCCACATGCTGGACCCGCACCGCCCCGTACCGCACGAAGCCGTCGCCGCCGTCGGTCTCGAACACGTACCCGAACCCCGGCACGGCCTGGATGCCCGTGGTGCGATACTCACGGTCCGCGGCGAAATCGATGCTCGTGAGGTCCTCGACCGGATCGTTCTCGTCGTAGAACTCGACGCCGGTGCCGGCTCGCACCGGCGTCAGGAACAGGTCGCCGTTGCTGTCGCGGTCCACGAAGAAATCGATGTCCGTGGCGTTGGCGCTCCGCACGATCCCGAGCTCGCCGGACTGCACGGCGCCGTCAGCGTTGAGATCGTCCCAGAAGCGGAATCCCGAACCATTCGGCGTCGCCGGCGCGGCGGCGAGGGCGACGTTGCGCGAGTCGGGTCGCGGCGTGTCACCTCGCAGCGGCGACCGCTCGCTCTCGAGGCCATCGATGCTCACGGCCGTGATCGAGAAGCAGCGCGGCACCCCGTTGGCCAGCGCGCCGACGAGGAACTCGGGCGCCACCGTGGTGCCCTCCAGCAACCAGTCGGATCCGCACTCGTCCGCATCGATGTCGTAGGAGGTGCTGTAGACCCGGTAGTTGCCGAAGATGTCGGGATCGGATTGGAACGGATTGTCGGACCAGACCAGCGCGATCGAGCCGTCCAGCGAGGTGCTGGAGATGTTGGCCGGGGCGTCGGGCGTGACGCCGGGACCGTTGGTGTCGTCGTTGCTGCAGGCCGCGAGCAGGATCAGTGTGGGGATCCACCAGGCGCGCATGATACGGGCTCCGATAGAGATGACGGCTCGTTGTGGCAGGAGGTGTGCCACTGGGGGCGGTACCCGGCCCTGCCCCTCAACCACCCGGCGGACGGGCGGACCCCCACACTTCGCTTCCACCCCCCGGCGGAAGCGTATCTCGCCGGGTCCTCCTGTCACTCCCAAAGGACAGCTATTCCTCGAACGTGGTCTGGTCGTAGTCGAACTTCAGGTCCGGCAGATCGGTCAGGTAGATCGAGAAATAGATCGAGAAGGTCCCGTTCGGGTTCTTCACGAAGTTGAACCCCGCCCGCCACTCGTGGAGGTCGCGCTCCAGCCGGACCACGTGCGACTCGAAGGTGCCGTTGGTGATGTCGTACTGGGTGGACCAGCTCAGGGACCAGAACGGCGTCGGCGAAAAGTTCGTGGTCATCCCGAGGTTCTGGTCGTCCGTCGTCACCCGCCCCGGAATCGGCCGCGTGCGGCTGAGCGAATAGTTGAAGCTCGCCGAGAAGGCTCGGCCGACGTCGGTCCGGAGCGGCGTCTGGCTGGTGTTGTAGAACGATCCCGGCCGGGTGCGCCGGCCCGACTGCGCGATGTAGGTCGGAATCTGATCCTCCCGCCGGCCGTCGCCCTTCTTCGGGTCCTTGCCGCCCAGCCCGAAGACGGAGCCGATCGCCCGAAGCGTGTTGCTGGAGATGGCGAAGCTGGCGTCTACCCGCTGGAGGAACGGATTGAAGTCGGAGGTGTCCGAACCGGCCTGCCCGCGCCAGAGATCGTGGCTCAGACTGAGGTTGAAACCGGGCACCAGGTCACTCAGGAACGAGTTGGTGATGGACTGCGTCACCCACCCGGTCCGGTTGGGCTGCTTCGCCTGCTCGAAGTCGTACGTGAGCGGACTGGTGCTGATGCTGAGCAGCCGGAGCTTGGGCGCGTTGGCGGACGAGGTGTCGCTCCCCTCCGGCTTCCGCTTCCCTTCGAACGTCTGCGACAGCCCGACCTGGAGCGCCTGCCGCGCGAGGCTCCGGAGCTGGACCTCCTGGCCCGAGCGGCGTGATCGCGCGGGCGTACTCCTCGGGAATGTCCGCCGCCGGCTCGTAGCTGTAGGAGATCACCGGCGAGAAGCTGTGCCGGATCCGCTGCAGCGGTCCGATGCCGGGAAAGAACGCGAACAGCGTCGGCGTCATCCCCACGCCGAGCCGGAAGCGCTTGCCCTGCTGGACCCACGGCTCCGCCGGTATTGCGGTTCCGCAAGTGCGAACGAACCGCTGGTCGTGTTCGAGATGCCGAGCGAGGGCTGCAGCTTCCAGGAGCCGCGGAACAGGATCGGCAGGTTGATGCCGGTGTCCCAGTCGAGCGTGCTCTCGAAGTCGCCGCGAAAGAACCGGGTCACATTGATCGAGTCGGCCGGGTCGGAGGTGGACGGGTCGTCCACCCGGACGACGACCGAGTCGCGGGCGTCCGTGGTCTCGTCGGTCACCTGGATCGAGTTCTGCCAGTTGAACGAGCCGAACCGGACCGGCGTGTCGAAGTTGAGCGCGGTCACCCGGGTGCCGGCATCCACCGCGATGGTGTCGAGGCCGCCGCCCGGCAGCACCTGGAACACCGAATCCCGCTCGGGGTTCGAGGTCGTGTTGTTGGTGAAGCTCAGGCCCGGCGACCAGGTGATGTCCGACGCGAGCGCCAGCGGCGCCGGCGAGACCGTCACCGCCGGCAGGAGCTGGGTCACGCTCCCGTCGGTGATGTCCTGCCGCCGGTTGCCGCCCAGCGTCAGCGTGCCCCACCCGTACCGCTTGGAGAAGTTGAGCGAGCTGGTGATCTGCTGGGTGTTCTGCAGCGGATCGATCGCGTTCTGCCGCACCACGCGCGTATTGCTGGCGTAGTTGAAGTTCAGGTTGAGGCTGGTGGACAGGTCGAACGTCTGCCGGTGGTCCCACCGGAGCGCCAGGCCCGACCCTCCGCCCACCTGGCGCTGCTGGTTGAACCCCATCGTGCCCGCCACGAACCGGTCGCGCCAGCGGTACTGTCCCGTCACGCCGTACTGCACGTAGCGGTTGGCGAACCAGTCGAGCCGGCCCGTGAGGTCGAGGTAGTCGTTCGGCGCCCAGTAATAGCCGACGTTGGTGACCTGCCGGTTGTATCCCCGCGTGGGCCGCACCAGGTCGTTGATCCCGAACTGCGGCACCAGGATGCCGGAGTGCCGCCCCGGGCGCATGTCCTGGAAGATGAACGGCAGCCAGAGGATCGGGACGTCGCGCACGTAGAGCGTCACCGGCCGCGCCACCATCACCGTCCGGGACACCCACTTCATCTGCCGCGAGGCAAAGTGGTAATGCGGCGTCGGCAGGTCGCAGCTGGTGATGTCGCTGGACCCGGCGTAGATGCGGCTGGAGCTGGAGTCCTGGGCCACGTTGCCCCGGAGGAACCAGACGGTGGATCCCTCGTTGAAGCTGGTGAGGGCGTCCTGGATCATGCCCCGCCGCGAGCAGGTGTTGTAGCTGATCCCTTCCCCGACCAGCACCTGGCCGTTGTCGAAGAGGTGGGGATCACCCGAGGCGTCGAGAATGCAGCTGTTCTGCCGGTAGACGATCGAATCCGCCTCCAGCATGGCGCCCTGCCGCTCGGTCAGCGCCTCGCCGCGGAGGCGCACCTCCTGGTCCTCCACGAACACCGTCGCCGAGTCGGCCATGTAGCGGGTCGGGCGATAGCCCCGGCGGTTCATGAGCTCGTTCACGACCGAATCGGCCTGCGGGAAGCTCCGCGTCGGTGCGGTCGGGAGGCCGAGACGTCTGGCGGTGGTGCTGTCGAGCGACTGGCCGGGGCGCCGCTGCTCCTCGTCGAGCGCGTCCTCGTCCTCGAATCCCGGTTGGAGCGCCCTGCGCCGCGCGCACCGAGTCCGCGCGGGTCTGGACCGAGTCCTGCGCGCCGGCGGGCGTGGCCGCCGCGCCGAGGCCGAGCAGCACGAGCGCGGCCACCGCCGCCGCCTTCCGCTTGCGGTGGACGATCGCCGACCCGGCCACGCCCACCTCGTAGAGGAAGAGCAGCGGCACCGTCATCATCAGCATCGAGAGCAGGTCCGCGCCCGGCGACAGCACCGCCCCGGCGATGAAGGCGCAGACGACGGCGTACCGGCGGAAGCGGTGCAGCTCGCCCGGGCCGATCACGCCCAGCCAGGAGAGGATGATCATCACCAGCGGCAGCTCGAACGAGATGCCGAGCGCCAGGACGATCTGGAGCACGAAGCTGAACCAGGCGTCGTAGGTGATGAAGGGCGAGATGGCCTCGTTCTGGAAGCTGAAGAGGACCCGCAGCGCCTGGGGCACCACGAAGTGATAGGCGACGGCGGCGCCGGTGAGGAAGAGGATGAGCCCGACGAACAGCGAGGGCACCAGCGCCCGCTTCTCCCGCTCGTAGAGTGCCGGCGCCAGGAAGGCCCAGAGCTGCCAGAGGATCACCGGGGACGCCAGGACGAGCCCGACGAGGAATCCCAGCTTGAACACGATCATCACCGGCTCGGTGGGGCTGGTGACGATGAGCTTGCCGTCGGTGAGGTAGGGAGCGATCGGGGCCTTGAGGACCGTGACCAGCTGGAACTGCTGCACCGCCCAGAGGCCGACGGCGAACCCGATCACGATCGCCGCGAGCGCCCGGAGAATGCGCGACCGCAGCTCCTCGAGATGGTCGAGGAACGGCATCTCCCCCGGGGAGCCGGTCATGGAGGCGGGCGGGCGCCCGGGCTCAGCGCCCGAGCGCCTTCAGTCGGTCACGGGCCAGGGCGGCTTCGTTGGACCGCGGATACTTCTCCGCGACCCGCTGGTACGCGTCACGCGCGCCGGCGGTGTCCTTACGCCGTTCGGCCAGCAACCCGAGGTTGTAGAGGGCGGCCGCGGCTCGCTGGGAGGTGGCGTGCTGGTCCACGACCTGCCGGTAGTACGCGGCCGCCGAATCGGCATTCTCCGTCGCGAAGCTCTGCCCGATGAAGTACAGCGCGTCGGGCACCCGCTCGCTGGTGGGGTAGAGCCGGATCATCTCGCGCAATCCGGACCTGCCCGTGCTGGTGCTGCCGCGATTGAGCTGTTGGAGCGAGACCCCGTACATCTGATCGGCGGACGCGCTCGCGCCGCCTTCCGGCACCGGGCGGGCACTGTCGCCGGGGACCGGAGCGGCCTCCAGCTGCGCGCCCCGCGCCTCTACCCGCGTCCTGAGGTCGGAGATGACCTGCTGGCTCTGACCGGTCAGCTCCTGGAGCTGCACCAGCTGCTGCTGGACGTTGACCATGTCGTTCGCGATGTCGCCCTTGAGCTGGGCGACGGCCCGCTTGGTGGCGGTGAGCGAATCCATGATCCGCTGCTGCATCGCGATCACCTGCGCCAGGTCGGCCGCGCGGGCCGAGTCACGCCGAGCCGACTCGGCCTTCAGCAGCGCCACTTCGCCCTGCACCATCTGCACGTCACCCTTCGAGACACAGCCGCCGAGGCCGGCCCCCGCGACGAGCGCGGGGGCGAGCATGCCCGTCAGGATCCGGACGGCCGATCTCACTGCGGCGCGACCAGGTTGTCGCCGCCCGCGGTCATCTCGAACTCATCGCGGCGGTTCTGGGCGTAGGCGGTCTCGTCGGTGCCCGGGTTGAGCGGGCGCTCTTCGCCGAAGGAGACGACTTCCATCCGCGACGCCTCGATGCCCTTGTTCTCCAGGTACCGCTTGGCGGCGGCGGCGCGGCGGTTGCCCAGCGCGAGGTTGTATTCGTCCGAGCCGCGGTCGTCGGCGTGGCCGGAGATGCGGACCCGCACGGCGGAGTTGGCGGCGAGGATGGCGGCCTTGCGGTCGAGCGTGCCCTGGTCGGCCTGGCGGATGTCGGCCCGGTCGAACTCGAAGTTGATCATGGTGCCGACCTCGGCGGTCAGCGCGCTGATGCGCTCGAGTCGTGTCCGCTTCGTCCTTCTCGCTTGGCCATGCGCTCTTCTTCGGCGCTGTTGTCGACCGGCGCCGGTGGCGGCGGGGCCGGGGCCGGCGCGGGCTCCGGCGCGGGCTCCTCGGGCGGGTTCCCTCCGCCGCAGGCGGCGAGCACGGCGGAAGCCAGGAGCATCAGAACGGAAGCGCGCATCATCACTCCGAGTTCATGGGTTGGTGGCAACCGCGGCCCGGCCCATCCGCCGGGACCACGAAGGAAGCCGGGCCGCTCCTGGCGTCTGGAGCTGCCGTACCCGGCCGGTTTCGGTGTCGAAGATCCAGATCTGCCGCCGTCCGGTGCGGTCAGAAATGAAGGCGATGTGGCGGCCGTCGGGGGCCCAGGTCGGGTCTTCGTTGCGGCCGGTGGACGTGACCTGCGCGGCGGTGTCCCGGCGCGCGAGTTCCTTCATGAAGATCTGAGGGCTCCGCGAGACGTCGCGGTGGAAGACGACCCGGAGCCCGTCCGGCGACCATTCCGGGGCGTTGGAAGCGCCAGTGGCGCCGAAGTTGAACGGAACCAGCAACTCCTGATCGGTGCCGTTCGCGGCCATCGCGTAGATCTGGGGCGGTCCGGCACGCGTGGACACGAACGCGATGCGCTGACCATCACGAGAAAAGGTTGGTGACAAGTTGTCAGCGTAGCGTCCCACGGTCAAGCGTTGCACGCAGCAGTTGTCCGCGATGTTCGAGACGAAAATGTCGGTGCCGGTCTCGTCGGAGCGCGCGAAGGCGAGCAGCTTGCCGTCGGGCGAGAAGGTCGGCGTGATGTTGAGGCCGGCCTGCGCGCCGGGCGCGGTCTGCGGCGCGCCGCCCGCGAGCGATTGCAGGATCACGCCGCCGCGCCCGGCGTCGAGCCGGGTGTAGGCGATGCGCGATCCGTCCGGCGACCAGACCGGCGAGAGCGCGGTCTGGCCCTCGGGCGTGAGCGGCGTGAGCGCTTCCCCATCGCTGTCGATCCGGTAGATCCGCCCATTGGACACGAACAGGAGCCGGCTGGCGGCGATGCCCGGTGTGCCGCCCGCCCACTGGGCGATCTCGTCCGCCATGCGGTGGACTTCGAGCCGATAGCCCGGATCGGTCTCCGCCGGCAGCGTGAAGGATTTCTCGTTCCGGACCTTCTGCAGGTTGACGTCGTGCAGGCGGGCGCGCACCCCTTCCGGTGCGGGCAGGATCTCCACGCCCAGCTGCGCGCCCATGGTCTTGTAGATCCCGTAGTTCACGGGACTGCTCGTGCCGCCCGCGTCCGTCCCGCCGGCCGAGGCGAGCTCGCTCGCGATCATCTCGAATCGGTCGGAGTAGTCGAGGTCTCGGCGCACGATCACGCGAGCCGAGTCCGCGCCTGACCCAGGCAGGACGACGAGACCTGGGCGAACGTTTGTGTACCGTATACCGATGCGGATGGGGTCATCGAGCGTGCGCGTCGTGTCCTGCCCCGCGAGCGGCTGGACGATGAAACGGGAACGCAAGAAGAGCGAGAAGTCGTCTCATTGATCTGCCGGCTTGAAGTAGAAGCTGATCGGGAGCACGTCGGCCTCCCATCCGTCGGGCAATGGGCCGAACGCGCTGGAGTTCCCCGCCGCCTCGATGGCGCCCTGCGCGCCGAGATCGAACGCGAAACTGCCGGAGCGGGTGACGAACCGGATGTCGTGCACGGTGCCGTCGCGGCGGATCAGGAAACTGATCTCCGCGAAGCTGTTCCTCCGTGCATCGTCCCGGTCCCACCGCTCGTAAACCTGATTCACGATGTTCCGCAGATACTCGGGGAAAGGAAAATCGAGCCCCGGCGTCTTGATCGTCGCCGCGTCGGTGCCCGTGCTCGGCGTCTCACCCTCGGCCGGTGGAGCGGGAGACGAGATCGGCGGCGGTGCCTCGATGTCCTCCTTGACCGGTGCCGGCTTCGGCTCCGGCTTGGGCGCGGTCTTCGGAGGGGTCGGCTTGGGCTTGACCGGCGCCGGCTTCTCCTGCGCCGGGCGCGGTGTGGCGGCGGCGGCGACCCTTTGTCCGTGAGGTGGGCATGGGCCGCGCGACGAGGTCTCACGGCATAGACCGGCGGCGAAGCCTTCGAGGTCGACACCTGACTCGCCATGAACAACACCGCGGCCGCGTGCACCAGCACGCTGCCGATGGTGCCCGCCACTTTGCCGCGAGAATCCTGCCGGTCCTGCCCCCGCAGGTTCACCTCTCTTCATCCTCCGCCACCAGGCCCACGTTCTGCACGCCCGCTCCCCGGATGATCGCCAGCACTTGCACGACCTGCCCGTAGGGCACCCGCCTGTCCGCCTGGAGGTACACGCCGGACGGCTTCCGCGTGGCCACCATGGACTTGAAGGTCACCCTGAAGTCATTGAGGCTTACCTGCGTCTGGTCTACGGAGATGCGCCCGGTCCGGTCGACCGACACAACCATGCCTTCCTTGGGTGTGAGCGGCCGGGCTTCGGCCCTCGGGAGCTCGACGTCCACGCCGCCCTGCATCATCGGTGCCGTGATCATGAAGACGATGAGCAGCACCAGCATCACGTCCACCAGCGACGTGACGTTGACGTCGGCGTTCAGGTTCATCTCGCCGCGCTGGCTCCCCAATCCACCGCCGAGTCCGGCCATCTAGACCAGTCCTTCCCGCGCCATGGTGCCGATCAACTCGTTCGCGAAGCCTTCCAGCTCGCCCGCGAAGAGGCGCACCCGGTTCACGTAGAGATTGTACGCGATCACCGCGGGAATCGCGGCCGCGAGGCCGGCGAACGTCGCCACCAGCGCTTCCGCCACGCCCGGCGCCACCGCCGCCAGGTTGCCCGAGCCCTTGGCGGCGATTCCGGTGAACGCGTTGATGATGCCGATCGTCGTGCCCAGCAGGCCCAGCAGCGGGCTCACCGAGCCGATGGTCGCGAGCCAGGGGATGTAATGCCCCAGCAGGTCCCGCTCCGCCGCGACCTCCTTCCCCAGCACCATCTTGAGCGCCTCGAGCTGGGTCATGGAGAGCGAGCTGCGGTCCGCGCCGCGCTCTTCCCGGAGCGAGCCGGGGCGCAGCTCGGAATAGAAGGTGATGGCTTCGCGGAAGAGACGGTTGTACGGGGACGGCGGCTGCTTCATGACCGCGTGGTACGCGTCCTGGAGGCGGGTGGTGCGCTCCATCTCCTGGAAGAAGCGGTCGGCCTGCTTGTTGAGGCGGCGGAACTGCCACCACTTGAGGATGATGATGAACCAGGAGACCAGGGAGAAGACTCACGGTCACGAGCAGGACGAGCTTGGTCTCGAGGCTGGCGGTGAGAACCAGCTCGATCGGCGTGCTGGGGATCGCGCCCCCGGTCTGGAGGATCACCGCGCCTCCTTTCGGAACCATTCGATGAGCTGGGGGAGCCCGTCGTCGAACCCCGACTTCGGCTTCCACCCCAGCATCCGGCCGGCCTTGCCGATGTCGAGCGAGCTGCGGAACAGCTCCCCCGCCCGGGCCGGCGCCAGCTCGACCACCGGCTTCTGCCCCATCGCCTTGCCGACCATCTCCCCCAGCTCCAGCACGTTGGTCTGCTTGCCGGTGGCGATGTTGAAGGCGGTGGCGTCGATGTCGGCGCCGGCAGGCACCGCCGCCGTGCTCGCGAGCACGTTGGCGCGGGCCACGTCCTTCACGAACACGTAGTCGCGGGTCTGCAGTCCGTTGCCGAACACGGTCAGCGACTTCTTCTCCAGCAGGCGGGACACGAAGATCGAGACCACGCCGGCCTCCGACTTCGGATCCTGCCGCGGGCCGAATACGTTGGCGTACCGCATCGCTACCGCCTCGAAGCCCCGAAGGGCGGCGAGCGCGCGCAGGTAGTACTCACCCGCGAGCTTGCTGACGCCGTAGGGTGAGATCGGCGCCTTGGGCGCGGTCTCGGGCGTGGGCACCACCTCGGGGTCGCCGTACACGACGCCGCCGCTGCTCGCGAAAATCACCCGCTTGACCCCGCCCGCCCCGGCGCCGTCCAGCAGGTTGGCCAGGCCGACGACGTTGATCGAGGCGTCCAGGGCCGGCTCGTCCACCGACACCCGGACGTCGATCTGCGCGGCGTGGTGGTTCACGACCGTGAACCCACCCTCCGCGATGGCCTTTCTCGCTTCGGGAGACCGGATGTCGGCACGGATGAATTGAGCGCCAGACGGGACGTTGCGTTGGTGGCCGCGGGAGAGATCGTCGAGGACGACCACCTCCCAACCGGCCGCCAGGTAGGCTTCCGCGATGTGGGAGCCGATGAACCCGGCGCCGCCGGTGACCAGAACCCGGCCGCTCATTCGCGACGACTCGTCATGTGATCTCCAATGGAGTTCGAAGCCTGCGGAGGACGCGGAACAGCCCGCAATGTAGGGAGGTGGGCCCGCTCGACGGTAGGGCGGCCGCACAGTCGGCGCCGAGTGGGCGCCCGGAAAGGGTGACCAGGAAGCTGACGCCCGATGATACCAAAGCAGCGGGGCGGGAGCCGAAGCCCCCGCCCCACTGACCGACCAGGTGGCGTCCCGGTGTTGTTACGGCAGCTTCGCCACCTGCCGTGCCTCGTTGCCCGGCTCGATGTCCGGCGACATCACGTTCAGCAGCCGCGCCGTGGCCGTCCGCTCACGGACGTGCACCACCTGCAGCGTAGCCATCACTTCGTCGATACGGATGGCGCCGTCGCTCAGCCGGCCCGGCTGGCGCCGGATCTCGAACAGATCGCCCGGCGACACGCCGTCGTTCCGGCCCTTGTCGAGGAACACGACCATCTGCGGCGCCTTGAGGTCCTGGCGGCCCGAGCCGCCCAGCAGCCGCGCCCGCACGCCGTCGGCCACCGGAGTGGCCTTGGCCGAACCCGCGTCGCCGAACTTCTCCAGCGGAAGCACGCGCTGGCCGCCGCGGATGGGACCGTAGACCGCGATCACGCTGGCGAGATACTTCCCGGCCGCGGTGTCGATCACCTGCGCGATGCCGCTCGGCAGGACGACGTCACCGTAGTTGTCGATCTCACGGCCGATCTGCACCAGCAGGAGGCTGTCGCCCACCTGGTAGCTGGCGCCCTTCGGCGGCTCAATGGCGATGACCGAGTGGGGCATGGCGTTGGTGTTGCGGGCCATCGCCCGGATCTGCGGCGGGGTGATGGGACCGAGCACTTCGCCGAACGGCAGCTTCTGCCTCTCGGTCAGGAAGCCGGAGGAGTAGAACTCGCTGCGGCGGCGCGCCCGGTACGGCTGATTGTTGTAGGCCTCCAGGGTCTCCTGCATGGTGTCACCGCTGCGCCGCCCGAAGAGCGGGGCGGACTGCTCGGCGTCCGGATCGACCTTGGTGAGCGACGCGAGGCTCGCCGGGGTCGGCTCGGAAGCTTCGGTGCCGGTGACCGGCGACTCGGCGGCCTCATCGGCCACCGGAGCCGGCGGCTGATCGGCTACGGCCTGCGGCTGATCGGCCTGCGGCGCCGGAGCGGATGCGCTATCGGCGAACGGCGCGGGCGTGTCCTGCGCCGGCACCGACGCGACGGCCTCGGACCCGGAGAGATGAAGGACTTCACCCGGATAGATCCAGTGCGGATCTTCGACCACGCTGGTGTTCATCCGGTAGATGTCGGGCCACAGGAACGGATCGCCGCGGTACTGGCGGGCCAGGCCCCAAAGCGTATCGCCCTCGCGGACGGTATGGCTCTGAGTAGAAGTGTCCTGGGCGGTGGCCGCGGCGGGAGCGGCGGCCAGCGCGATCGCGCCCAGCCAAGACCAGCGGAACTTGCGCTGCATTCGGGATCTCCCGGAAGGAAGAGACTACAGACGGTTCTGGCCGAACCCGAGCAAAACCAACGCCAACCGTGGCACTCCCTCGGGTGTAACCGGCCAACTTCTTGGCGAAAATGCAGTTATGGGGCTATGCCGAAGCGGCGCCGGACAGGGCCCACCAAGGCTTGAGCCGCGCGAAGCCCGACCGGATGGCAAGTCCCAACGCCCGAAGAATTGGGGCTGGCCACGCGAGTGATTGCATCCCTTTCGCGCCGGCATGGCCCAAAATGCGAGCGGCCCCGACATCAAGTGCCGGGACCGCTCGGTTCTGCCACCATTGGGCTGCCTAGAACGGAAGGTCGTCGTCCTCGCCGTCGAGCGCCTCGGGGAAGTCCTCGAACGACTGGTCCTTTCCCTTGGGCGCGGCCGCCGATGCCGCGGCTACCTTGTTGGCCGGGGTGTACGACTCCGCCCCGTCGCTCTTGCCGCTCAGGAGGATGATCTCGCGGGCCGTGATCTCGGTGGTGTACCGGGTTTGGCCCTCGCGATCCTGCCAGGAGCGGTATTCGATGCTCCCCTCCACGTAGATCTTGTCGCCCTTCTTGCAATACCGCTCGGCGAGATCGGCCAGCGTGGAGCCCTTGTTGTTCCACGCGACCACGCGGTGCCACTCGGTCTTTTCCTGCTGCTCGCCCGACTGGTTTTTCCACCGCCGGCTGGTGGCGAGCGACAGCGTGGCCACCCGCGATCCGTTGGAGGTGCTGCGGACTTCGGGGTCCGCCCCCAGGTTTCCGATCAGACTGACTTTGTTGAGACTCCGGCTCACATGCGCCTCCAGGATGCTGACACAGATAGGTCCGTCGTTTGGACCCGGATAAGATGCAGTTCGGGACCCGGGTTGCCAACCACCGTCACGCCGCCCGTCCCGCGTTCACGCCGTCCCAGCCCTCATGCATGCTGGCGCAGCGGTAATCGTAACACCAGCGCGTCCTCCTTCGGATTCCGATAATACGAGGCCCGCTGGCCGACCGGGCGGAACCCCCGAGCCATGTACAGGGCCTGCGCGGAGTGATTCGACTCCCGCACCTCGAGAAACACCTCGGTGGCCCGGCGGCGCCGGAACGCGGCGAGCCCCGACTCCAGCAGCGCGTCTCCGATCCCCCGCCGCCGAAACTCGGGCGCCACCGCGAGGTTGAGCACCTCGCCGCTGCCTGCCGCCTCCCGCCCGATCATGTAACCCGCGAGCCCGCGCGACGTTTCCGCCACCAGCCCGAAGGTCCACTCGGAGACCAGCGCATCACGAAAGCTCGGCTCGCTCCAGGGATCGCTGAAGCAACGCCGTTCGATCGCGACCATCGCGGCCGCGTCAGCGAGGACCGCCGACCGAATCCGGAAGGGGGCGTCCATGAGCGGTCTCCCACCGCGCCTGCGCTTCGGCCGGCCGGCCGTACACCGGCTCCCATGCCTGAGGATCTTCCACTCGCCGCGCGCCACCGTCGAGCGTGGCGAGCTCGATCAATCGCGCCGCGTGCGGCGCGCCCGCCGGCGGCGCGACTACCGGCCGGCGGGTCCACCGCTCCAGCTCCGCCATCACCGGCGCGGGTGCCTCCCCGACGAGAACGTCGGGCCTGAGGTCGAGCGCCGCCAGATCGTCCGGCCGCCAGACACCGGGCTCGAGCTCGACGCGCACGCGCCCGCGGGTGAAACGGACGGCCGCCGCGTAGACATCGCCGCGCAGCGCATCCGAGACCGCCAGCACCAGGCGGCCGTCCCGGTCGGCCACGCCCGCGGCGCGCACGACGAGCGACGGCGCCGTATACAGGGGCAGGTCGCGGGCGCGGGCGAGTGCCTTCCCCACCGATGCGCCGACCCGAAGCCCGGTGAAGCTACCCGGTCCGTCGCTCACGAGAATCCCCGTGATCGCATCCAGCGCGACCCCGCGGCCGGCGAGCGCCGAGGTCACCATCGGGAGCAGCGCGCCCGCATGCCGCCGCGAACCCAGGAGACTCTCCTCGACCGCGTCCTCGAACGCCTCGCCGACCGCGACCGACGCACGATCGCCCGCCGTCTCCAGCGCCAGCCACATCAGAGCGACTCCAATCCGCGGCGCTCGGGATCGGCGAGATGATGCAGGCGGAACCGGCGGCTCGGCGGGGGCAGCCAGGCGCCCGCCTGCTCGGGCCATTCGACGAGGATCGCGTCTCCTTCGTGCAGCAGGCCTTCCCAGTCGAGGTCCGCGGCCTCCTCGGGCGAGCGCAGGCGGAAGCAGTCGAGATGAAACACGGGGCCGCGAGCGCCGCGATAGCGGTGCACCAGCGCGTACGTGGGGCTGCTGGCCGGCCCCGCGACGCCGAGCCCTCGGGCGATCGCCTTGATGAACGTCGTCTTCCCGGCGCCAAGATCACCCTCGAAGGTCACCAGGGCGCCGGCCGGCAGCGCCCGGCCGAGCGATTCGCCTTCGGCCTCCAGCTCAGGCTGGCTCAGCTCGCGGATCACGCGCGCCGACGCATCCTGGCCGGGTCGTCGCGCCGGACGTTCGGCGCGCCCGCCGCCCGCAGCTCGTTCACCTGATCCCGCAGCATCGCCGCCAGCTCGAACTCGAGGTTCGCCGCCGCCTGGCGCATCTGCTTCTCCAGCGACTGAATGGCCGCCGCACGCTTGGCCGGATCGTGCAGGTCCACCTTCTCCTTTGCCGCCGCCCGCGGGTCGGGCCGCTCGGTGCGGGCGTCGGCGACGTGGGTCGAGAGGCGGACCTCTTCCATGGACTTCACGATCGAGCGCGGCGTGATCCCGTGCTCCACGTTGAACTGCCGCTGGATCTCCCGCCGGCGGTCCATCTCCCCCAGCGCGCGCTGCATCGAGCCGGTGACCCGGTCGGCGTAGAGGATCGCCCGTCCGTTGATGTGGCGCGCCGCGCGGCCGATGGTCTGCACCAGACTTCGATCGGAGCGGAGGAACCCCTCCTGGTCCGCGTCGAGGATCGCGACCAGCGACACCTCCGGCAGGTCGAGCCCCTCCCGCAACAGGTTGATCCCCACCAGCACGTCGAAGTCACCCAGCCGGAGCCCGCGCAGAATGTCCATTCGCTCGATCGCGTCGATGTCGGAGTGGAGATACCGCACCCGCACGCCGGCCTGCTGGAGGTAGTCGCTGAGATCTTCCGACATCCGCTTGGTGAGCGTCGTGACCAGCACGCGCTCGCCCAGCGCCTCGCGAGCCCGGATCTCGTTCAGCAGATCGTCCACCTGCCCGCGCACGGGGCGCACGTCCACCTCGGGATCCACCAGGCCGGTGGGCCGGATGATCTGCTCCACCACGACGCCGTTCGAGAGTCCCAGCTCGTACTCGCCCGGCGTGGCGGACAGCGCGATCATCTGGGGGACCAGCGACATGAACTCATCGAACTGGAGCGGCCGGTTGTCCAGCGCGGACGGCAGCCGGAAGCCATAGTCCACCAGGGTCAGCTTCCGCGCCCGGTCACCGTTGAACATCCCGCCGATCTGGGGCAAGCTTACGTGTGACTCGTCCACCACGACGAGGTAGTCCGCCGGGAAATAGTCGAGGAGACACGCGGGTCGTTCCCCGGGCAGCCGACCGCTCAGCGGCCGGGAATAGTTCTCGATCCCGGCGCAGGTACCCACCTCGAGCAGCATCTCGATATCGAACTGGGTCCGCGATTCCAGCCGCTGCGCCTCCAGCAGCTTGCCCGCGGTCCGCAGCTCCGTCAGCCGCTCGGCCAGCTCGCTCCGGATCAGGCCGACGGCGCGCTCGATCTTGGACCGCTCGGTGACGAAGTGCTTGGCGGGATAGATGGCGGCCTGGTCGATCTGGGAGATGGTGTCGCCCGTCAGCGGATTGATCTTGCTGATCCGCTCGATCTCGTCGCCCCAGAACTCGACCCGGATGGCCTGCTCGGCGTAGGCCGGGAAGATCTCGACCGAATCGCCGCGGACCCGGAAGCTGCCCTGCTCGAACGAGACGTCGTTGCGGCCATATTGGATCCGGACCAGCTCCGCCAGCACGTCGTCGCGGCCGCGCTGTTCCCCGCGCCGGATCGTCACCATCAGCTTGCGATACTCCACCGGGTCACCCAGGCCGTAGATCGCGCTCACCGTGGCGACGATGACCACATCATCCCGCTCCATCAGGCTGGTCGTGGCGCGGAGACGGAGGCTCTCGATGTCCTGGTTGATCGACGCGTCCTTCTCGATGTAGACGTCGGTCGAGGGGACGTACGCCTCGGGCTGGTAGTAGTCGTAGTAGCTGACGAAGTACTCGACCGCGTTCTTCGGGAGGAACTGCCGCAGCTCACCGTAGAGCTGGGCCGCCAGCGTCTTGTTGTGGGAGAGCACCAGCGTGGGCTTTCCGTGCGCCGCGATGGTGTGCGCCAGCGTC
Source organism: uncultured Gemmatimonadales bacterium (assembly GCA_963720365.1). Lineage (GTDB taxonomy): Bacteria > Gemmatimonadota > Gemmatimonadetes > Gemmatimonadales > GWC2-71-9 > CAVVWJ01. The sequence continues at coordinate 49,379 of CAVRFK010000004.1, forward strand.
ATCGTCTTGCCCGATCCGGTGACGCCGAGGAGCGTCTGGTACTTGTCGCCCCGGCGGAGCCCGGCCGTGAGCTCGGCGATCGCCTTCGGCTGATCGCCGGCGGGCGCAAAGGGGGCCTGGACCTCGAAGCGGGTGGCGGGCATAGTCCTGTAATATAGCACCCATATCGGAGTTTGTTCGGGTGACCGAGAAGACCGCGATGACCGGAGTTCCGATCGAGCAGTCCTGCTTCTGGCTGGCCCGCCGTCCGGCGCGGCCGGTCATTCGGCTGGAAGCCACCCGCGACGCCGACACCGTCATCGTGGGCGCCGGACTGACCGGACTCTGGACGGCGCTCTTCCTCAAGCAGCTCGACCCCGCCGCCGACGTCGTCATCCTGGAGCAGGAAGTCGCCGCCTTCGGGGCCAGTGGCCGGAACGCGGGCATGCTGTCCGAGACCGTAGACCACGCGCACGGCCTCGCGATCCAGCACTTCGGCGAGGCCGAAGCCCGCCGGCTGGCGCGCCTGGGGGAGACCAACGTCGAGGAGATGATCGCCTTCCTGCGGGATCGCGGCATCGACTGCGAGTACGAGCCGACCGGCCGGCTCGTCGCCGCGCTCACCGAAGCGCAAATCCACGATGCCGGCCGCGCGGTCGCTACCGCGAAGCATCTGGGGCTCGAAGGTCATCGGCTCCTGAGCCGGGAGGAGCTGCGGGCGCAGCTCGACTCACCGCTCTACCTCGGCGGGGTGGAGGTCAGGGGTGGCGGCATCCTCGATCCGGTGAAGCTGGTGGACGGCCTGCGCGACGAAGCCGAGCGCCTCGGCGTGCAGGTCTACGAGCGCAGCCGGGTCGTGCGCATGGCGCGCGCCGGCGCGGGCATCGAGGTGCGCACGCCGAGGGGATCGGTGCGGGCGCGCCGTGCGGTGCTCGCCACCAGCGCCTACACCCATCAGATACTGCCGGCGGTCGTCCGGCGGTTCATTCCCCTCTACGACTACATCCTGGTGAGCGAGCCGCTGACGGCGGCGCAGCGCGAGGCCATCGGGTGGCGCCGGCGTCAAGGCGTCACCGACGGCCGCAGCTTCTTCAACTACTACCGACTCACCACCGACGACCGAATCCTCTGGGGCACCAGCGAGGCCGCCTACTACCCGGGCAACCGGGTGGACCCGGCATGCGACCATTCGCCACGGCACTACGCCGACCTGCGAGCGAGCTTCCGCCGTCATTTCCCGGCGCTCGCGTCGCTCGAGTTTCCCTACGCGTGGGGCGGACCGATCTGCTCGACCACGCGGCTCACCCCGTTCTTCGGCCAGGCATTCGGCGGGCGTGTCGTCTATGGACTCGGCTATACGGGGCACGGGCTGGGCACCACGCGGATCGCCGGGCGGGTACTGGCGCATCTCGCGCTCGAGCGGCCAAGCGAGCTGCTCGACCTGGCGATGGTACGGCGAAAGCCGTTGCCGTACCCGCCGGAGCCGATTCGCTCCTGGGCGGTGGCCGGGGTGACGCAGGGCGCTCAGGCGGGTGGATGAAGGCAAACGGCCGAGCGCCCTGCTGCGGGTGCTCGACCGGTTGGGGATCGGATTCTCGAGTTAGGCCAGCTACCCCCCGCCATCCCCATCAACCGCTTCCACAGCGCCGGCGCTCACCGGAACCACCGACAACCTGCCCTGCCGCACGAGCGCCAGCTCGGCGAATGCGGGATCCGCCTTGATCTCCGCGAGCGTCACCTGCCGCGGGAGCAGCTTCCCGGCCTCGATGTCCACCACCACGAGCTTGGGATTCTTTGGATCGGCGTACGGCGCGCTGACGACCCGGGCCAGCCCGATCAGCGCCTTCTCGTTGCCGGTGTGATAGATGCACGCGTCATCGCCCTCGAGCATCGATCGCAGATGCTTGAGGGCGACGGGGTTGCTGACGCCTTCCCAGCGGGTGCGCCGCTCGCGCACCAGGTCGGAGAACCCGTACTCGGACGGCTCGGTCTTCAGGATCCAGTGGGCCATGCCGGCAAAGATAACGCCGGCCGGCCGCCGCTACTTCTTGACCGCGAAGTTCTTCGATTCCGCCGAGTCACCGTCGGCGAAGATGGTGACGTTGTAGGTGCCCACCGGCCACCCCTTGGGGTTCACGACGTGGAACTCGGTGTTCTCGGGACCGGTCGGCTTGATGGTCTGGGATGAGGAATCCACGACCTTGCCACCCTGGTAGCGCCACAGCGCCGTGAGCTCCGCACTCGCGGGCTTGCCCTCGGTGCTGACCGACACGTAGATCGTATCGGTCGGCGCGAACTGGAAGGTCGGCTCGGCGATCAGCTTGTTCTCACCGAGACGCTTGCCGATCATCACGCCCGCCACCTTGAGCTCATTCGACACCGGCGCTGCCGGAGCGGCGGCCGTGCCGGTCTCCGTGCCCGACTCGGGCAGCGCAGCGTCCCGTCCTTTACAAGCGACCGCGGCCACCAGAGCGACCGCGACCATAGCCCGTGCAACGTGCGTCATCGTGGGTTCCTCCAAAGGGGGGTTCGCTCAGGCCCCGGGCAGTTTCAGGACCTGGCCGGGATAGATGAGATCGGGATTCTCGATGATGTCCCGATTGGCCTCATGAATCTTTCGCCACTGCTGCGCGTCGCCATAGACCCGCTTGGCGATCTTGGACAGGCTGTCGCCCTTCTTGACCGTGTAGGACTGTTCCTGCGTGGCCACCCGGTCACCGGACGGCGCGGTCGAGGAGCCCCCGCTTTGGACGGCGGAGAAGTCGGGCTCTGGTTCTTTCGGATTCGGCATCGCGGCCTCCAAGGTGTGGGGCTGGGAAAGCCAAGATAATAACCCACGTCGACTTGGATGGCCGTGACCACTGTCACGCGGGCCAGACGGCCCGGCGGCTCGCGGCGGCCTTCCAGGGTCCGTATAATGGTGGCCAACTCGCATCGGTTCAGGAGTCGATATGCGCTGGAGCCCGGGGCATCGCAGTGGCAACGTCGAGGACCGCCGGGGTGGCGGCGGAGGCATGATGCGGGGCGCCGGAGGGATGGGTCTCGGCACCCTGGTGATCCTGCTGGTCCTGAGTCTGGTCTTCAAGAAGGACTTCTTCTCGCTGGTCGGGGCCGGAGGGCCTCACACCCGCGGCCGAGACGGCCTCCGGTCCGCCGGCCGAGACGACGCCGGAGGAGGAGAAGCTGGTCTCCTTCGTCTCGTTCGTGCTGGACGACACCCAGAACAGCTGGCAGCAGATCCTCGGCGAAGACCTACCGTCCCGCCAAGCTCGTGCTCTTCCGGGACGCCGTGCAGTCGGCCTGCGGATTCGCCGAGTCGGCCACCGGTCCGTTCTACTGTCCGGCCGACGAGAAGGTCTACATCGATCTGGGCTTCTATCAGCAGCTGCAGGAGCAGTTCGGGGCGCCCGGAGACTTCGCGCAGGCGTACGTCCTGGCGCACGAGATCGGGCACCACGTCCAGAACCTGGTCGGCACCGAACGCCAGGTGCGCGAGGCGCGGACCCAGCGGCCCGACGTGGCCAACGATCTCTCGGTCAGGCTCGAGCTCCAGGCGGACTGCTACGCCGGCGTCTGGGGACATAGCGCCGCCCAGCGGGACAAGCTCGATCCGGGTGATACGGAGGAGGGGCTAGGGGCGGCGGCCGCGGTGGGAGACGATCGCCTGCAGCGGATGGGCGGAGGGCGCGTGGTGCCGGAGTCGTTCACCCACGGCTCGTCGGAGCAGCGGCAACAGTGGTTCCAGCGGGGATTTCAGTCCGGCCAGCCGGACGACTGCGACACCTTCAAGCAGTGACCTGAACGACCGGCCGGCTCCGGCGCGCGTACCCGCGCGCCGGAGAGCGCCGGCGCACCTGATCCACGATGAACCGCTGGACGATGCCGAGCTGGAGGTACCGGTTCTGGGCGATTGGCGGCAAATGATGGAAATCGAGAATCACCTTCCGGCAGAACGGATCCCCGCACCGACACTGCATGGTCCAGTGGTCTCCGCTCATCGCGGTCGAGTAGTCGTAGCGAATCTCCTCGCCGATCACGATAGGGCGAAGCGCGGTCAGCACCCGGTCGTTCACGATGCCCGCGTTGGGATCACAGGAGTGGTTGGCGAACCGGCCCGGCGCCGCCAGGTCCATGTATTCCCCGGCGCCGATCTGCAACGCGTACGCCTCGCCACCGCCGAGCGCGTGCACTTCGGCGTAGTCCAGCATCGGTCCGTTGAACACCAGGATCGCCTGGCCCGCCTGGAACGGCCGCGCGGCAAACACTCCGTGCCCGAAGACGCTGCATCCGACCTCGACGGTCGAAGGGCTCATCTTTCCTCGCAGAACGCAGGAGTGCTGGAAATGAATCAAACGGCAAGTGTGGAAGTTCGGCCCGGATAGGCCGGAGTGACATCGATGTGAGGCAGAATGTATGCCAGTTGCACGCGACAAAATTTGCGCTCAAGTCGTCGGCGCTTCCCTCCGTTCGATCTCCGTCACGCCTTTCACTTTTCGCACCGCCTTCAACACCTTCGCGAGGTGCGGAAGATTGTCCACCTCGACGAAAATGGTCCCGAAGACGGTTCCGTCCCGGGTGCGAATGTCCGCCGCGCGAATGTTCGTTCCGGTCTGGCTGATGGCCTCCATCATGTCGGCATAGAGGCCGCGCCGGTCCTCGCCCGTCACCGCCAGGCGCACCGAGAACGACTCGCCCTGGCTCTCCTGCCAGTCGATCTCCACCCGGCGCTCCTCGGCGGAGAGCGTGAGCAGGTTGGGGCAGTCGGACCGGTGGATCGAGATGCCCCGGCCCTGGGTCACGTAGCCGACGACCGAATCGCCTGGCACCGGCTGGCAGCACTGGGCATAGCGGACCATCAGACCGTCCACGCCCTGGATCTTGATCCCCCGCCCCAGCCGGATCCGCTCGATGACCCGGCCGAACACGGTCGGCTTCGGCTCCTGCAGCTCGTCGTTGGGAAGGTCCGGATACATCGCCCGGATCACCTGGCCGATGGCGACGTCACCCCGTCCCACCGCGATCTCGAGACCCCGGCCGTCCGCCAGCGAGAGCGTCTGCGCCGCGGCCGCCAGCCGGGCGTCGTCGGGCGCGTCGAGCCGCCGGCGCCGGACCTCGCGGGCGAGAATCTCCTTGCCCAGGGTGACGCTGACCTTCTCTTCCTCGTGGTTGATCCACTGCTTGATCTTGTGCCGGGCACGCGCGGTGCGGACGTGACTCAGCCAGTCCCGGCTCGGCTTGGCCGACGGGCTGGTGAGGATCTCGACCGTGTCGCCGCTCTTGAGCTCGCGGTGCAGCGGCGCGATCCGGCCGTTGATCTTGGAGCCCTGGCAGTGGAGACCCACCTCGGTGTGGACATGGAAGGCGAAGTCGATCGGGGTGGAGCCCTTCGGCAGCCGCTTCACGTCACCCTGCGGGGTGAAGATGAAGATCTCGTCCTGGTACAGGTCCACCTTCAGGAACTCGAGGAACTCCTCGGGACTGTGGGTGTCCTGCTGCAGCTCCAGAAGCTGGCGGAACCAGCCCAGGTGCTGGTCCAGCTCATCCGGCTTGCCGTCGCGCTTGTAGAGCCAGTGGGCCGCGATACCGAACTCCGCCGTCCGGTGCATCTCCTGGGTACGGATCTGCACCTCGAAGAGCTGCCCGCCGGGGCCGAAGATCGTCGTGTGGAGCGACTGATACGCGTTCGACTTGGGGCTCGCGATGTAGTCCTTGATCCGCTCCTGGATCGGGGTCCAGTTGTGGTGGATCACGCCGAGGACGTGGTAGCACTCGGGCACGGTCCGCACGATCACCCGGATCGCCATCAGGTCGTAGATCTCGTCGAACCCCTTGTTCCGCTTCCGCATCTTCTGGAAAATCGACCAGAGATGCTTGGGCCGGCCGGTCACTTCGAACCACTCGATGCCGGCGCGCTTGAGCTCGTACTCCAGCGGCGTCCGCAGCTTGAGGATGGTCTGCTCCCGCGCGGCCTTCTTCGAGGCCACCTGGCTCACCAGATCGCGATAGTCGTCGGGCTCCAGGAACTTGAACGCGAGGTCCTCCAGCTCGGCCTTGATGCCGGCCATGCCGAACCGGTGCGCCAGCGGCGCGTAGATCTCCCGGGTCTCGGTGGCGATGCGGTGCCGGCGCTCGGGCTGGAGGTGCTCCAGCGTCCGCATGTTGTGGAGCCGGTCGCCCAGCTTGATGATGATGACCCGCGCGTCCTTCGCGATGGAGAGCAGCAGCTTCCGGTAGTTCTCGACCTGCTCTTCGGCGGAGCTGCGGAAGGTCAGGCTGGAGATCTTGGTGAGGCCGTCCACGATCCCCGCGATCTCGTTTCCGAACTCCCGCGCGATGTCTTCGGTGCGGACGTCGGAGTCCTCCACCACGTCGTGCAGCAGCGCCGCGGAGATCGTCGCGCTGTCGAGCAGCTGCTCGGCCAGGATCAGCGCCACAGCGATGCTGTGGGAGACGAAGTCCTCGCCCGACATCCGCTTCTGTCCCCGGTGCGCGGACGCGCTGAAGCGCAGGGCCCGATCGATGAGATCGAGGTCCAGGCGATCGGCGTGCCGGTCGAGCACGGCCGAGAGCGCGGGAGCGAGCTCGGGAAGCGTCGAAGTCACGAAGCCTTTCCGGGCAGAAACGGACAGATACAACCGGCGGCACCACAGCGTGGTTCCGCCGCGAGTCGCGGTTCCGTCGGTGCGAGATTGTCGGGGGGACGCGGCCAGATGCAGCCGGGGCCCTGACTTACGATGGCGAGAAGAGCCCCGGCCGTCAACGCGGGGTCGGGGCGACGCAGGAGGAGCGGGCGCGGCCGCGGCCCCGCGGGCGATGGCCCTATCTAACTGCGGTAGCGAGCTTTAGAGCAACGTTCAGCGCGTCGTCGGCCTGGCTCTCCACGTCCGGGACGACGCCGGTACCCTCCCAGTCGCGACCGGTGACGGGATTGATCGAGCGGCCTTCCGGGAGCGAGAGGACGAAGCGGCTCGTCGATCGCCCGATAGGCGAATGGATGGGCGCCCCCACCGGACCGCTCCCCGATGATCCGGGCGCGGCCGGCGGCCTGCATGTCGTACGCGAAGGCCTCCGCGGCCGAGAAGGTTCGGCGAGAGATGAGAATGAAGACGGGCTTGGTGCCGCCGAACCGGCGTCCCGGCACCCACGACGGCGTGAACGAGCGGGTGTGCCGATCGGTGGGCCGGTCGTAGGTCCCGCTGATCTCGGTGGGTTTGTCGAGGATGTAGGCGGCCAGCAGCTCGACCATGTCCCCCATTCCGCCGCCGTTCTGCCGCAGGTCGATGATCAACGCCGGCGATTGCGCCAGCAACGTCATCGCCGCGGCCGCCATGTCTCCCGCCATCCCGGTCGGGCGCGAACACCCGCAGGTCGAGATACCCGACGCCGCCCTCCAGCCGCCGCACCGCCTCGAAGCCGTGATTCACGCCCGCCCCGTACCAGCGCTCCAGCTCCGCGCTGGAATCCAACGAGTCTGCCGCCGCGGCGGCGTCAGGAGGCATGGACCGGTGCGCGACGGAGAAATGTCCGTCATTCGAGACCTTCCGCAGGTAGCCGGTCAGCGAACCGGCAAAGGCGACGGGATCGGTTTCCGTGAACCGGTCGGCCTGGCCCCGGAGCGCCCGCGCGATCCGCACCCCCCGCTCGGGCGAGACGTAGCGGGATTCGATGAGCTTGGCCGTGGACTCGATGACGGCGCGGCGAGCCGGACGGTCGAGCGTCTGGGCGGCGGAGGGCTGGACCAGGGCGAGGACGGGGAGGATCGCGAGCAGTAGACGCATGACGAACACCGGATGAGGTTGCGGACGATATATAAGCACTAATATAATTCCCTCATGCCACGGCGACCAGCGGATGGACTGGGGACGCAGCTCCGGCGGTTGGTCGAGCTGCTCGACGGCGATCTCGACGAGATCTACGCCGCGGACGGCCTCGGCTACCGCTCGCGGTACTCCCCGATCATGCGGGCGCTCCACGACGGCGTGCCGCGGACGATCAAGGAAGTCGCGGCGCTATCGAGCGTTTCCCACTCGGCGGCGAGCCAGACGATTTCGCGGATGATGGTGGAGGGGCTGGTGGCCCAGCGGGTGGGCGCCGATGCGCGGGAGCGTCTCGTGCACCTCACCCGGAAGGGGCGGCGCTTGATTCCGACGCTCGAGGCCCGGTGGCGTGCGGCGGACATCGCGGCCGCGGGTCTGGAGAAGGAGCTGGGCGTGAAGCTTCAATCCGTGCTGGAGCGGGCGATTGGCCGGCTCGAGGCGCATCCGTTCAAGTCGCGGATTCTGGCTGTGGGTCCCAAACGGAAAAGCATCAGGGAGCCGCAGATGAACGCAAGATCGATATAGAATTACAGCGAAAGCTAGACAAGACCCCAAGTATCAACCCTTTCATCTGCGTTTATCTGCGTTCATCTGCGGCTAAGACTATAGCAATCCCATAGTCGCGAGACTGTTGAATCGATCCCCCGCGATGATGACGTGATCGTAGACCGGCAGGTCGAGCAGGCGCCCGGCCTCCGCCAGCTGGCGAGTGACGGATCGGTCTTCGGTGGACGGTGTGGGATCGCCGCTGGGATGGTTGTGGACCACGATGATGCCGGCCGCGGCCTCCGCGATGGCCGCGCGGAAGACTTCGCGCGGGTGCACCAGCGAGCTGTTCAAGAGTCCACGGGTGATCAGGACCGTGCGGAGCACCTGGCTCTGGCTGTCCAGCGCGACGAGGTGGAATTCCTCGACCTGGAGATCGCGGAGCCGGTCCTGGAACAGGCGGACGACGTCCTCCGGCTCGCGGATCCGGGTAGCGGGGGGACGAACTTCCCGGGTGAGACGGGTGGCTACTTCGAACGCGGCGAGAAGGCGGCCCGCCTTGCCGGGACCGATGCCTTCCGCCTGGAGCAGCTCCGCGGGTGGACGCTGGGTGAGCCGGCGGAGCGACCCTTCCGCCACGCCGAGCAGACGGTTGGCGATATCGAGCGCGTTGTACCCACCGCTTCCCGTGCCGAGCAGGATAGCCACCAGCTCGACGTTGGTGAGCGCACTAGGCCCGAGCGACCAGAGGCGCTCGCGCGGGCGTTCCGTGCAAGGCAAGGCGGCGAGGGCGGACGACACGCCGCCAAGATAGCGGCCGTCCTATCTGAACGCAGGAGCGATATCGCGCCGAACGCCGGACTACTTCTTCACCACGAACACCTTCGTGTCGACCGAATCCTCGCCGAGAAAGACGATCACCTTGTAGGTGCCCGGCTTGAGTCCCTTCGGCTGGGATAACTGAAAGTCGGCGTTCTCGCCGGTCCGGACCGGCTCGGACGACTTGAGCAGGATCTCTCCGCTTTGCGAGCGCCACGCCGCGGTGAGCGACTCGCCCCCGGCCGCACCGGTCGTCCCGACCGACACGTGCACCGTATCGAGTGGGGCGAACTGGAACGTGGGCTCGGTGATCCGGTTGCCCACACCGATGCGCTTCCCGATCATGATGTTGGAGATTCGCGGACCAGCGGAACTTCCCTCGGATGCGGCCAGGGTGGCCGAATCCATGCTTCCGGACGCCGCCTCAGCGGTACGAGAGGCTTCAGAACCGGAACAGGCACCGGCGAACAGGGCAATCGCGCCCACTCGTGCGCCGACTCGAGCGATGTGAGTCATAGGCACCTCCGAATTGTGCCGCAGCTACACTCCCCACCTCCAGGAAAAACGAACGGGGCGCATCAGCGCCCCGCCCCGTGACACTTCTTGTACTTCTTGCCCGACCCGCACGGACACGGATCGTTGCGGCCGACTTCAGGCACGGTCGCCGCGGCCTGGTGCCCGACCGGTCCGAGCGAGCTGCTGAGCGCCGGCTCGGGCCGCCGGGCCGCCGGCGCGACCGGTGGCGGAGGCGGGACCCGCGTGGCGCCGCCGCTGAACAGATCGTCGGCCCCGGACGGCGCCGGCATCGGCTCCTCGGCCGAGAGCGGTGCGGGTGGCGGGGGCGGCCGGCGCACCGCCCGCCCGGCGCCTTCGGGCGGCCTCGGCTCCGCGCTCACCTGGATCTTCATGAACCGCTCGGTGAACGTGGACTGGATGTCGTGCATGAGGTCCTCGAACATCTCGAAGGCCTCGCGCTTGTACTCCACCAGCGGATCCTTCTGACCCCAGGCGCGGTACTGAATCGCGTTGCGGAGCTGGTCGAGATCGTACAGGTGATCCTTCCAGCGCTCATCGAGCACCGTCAGCATCACCTGCGACAGCACCTGGCTGTCCACGTCGGCGATGTTGATGGTGCGCCCGAAGTCCGACAGGTAGCTGACCTTCCGCTGGAACGCCGCCTCGCCCTCCGCCTTCACCGCCGCGACGATCTCCTCCAGCCCGGGCGTGGCCTCCGAGTCGGTGATCGCCTCGGGGCCGACGATGTACTGGAGCATCAGCGCTTCGCGCAGACCGCCGCGGTCGTATTCCTCCGGCCGCGCCGCGCCGACGAGGAACTGCGTCGACGCCCGCTCGAGGGCCGCCTCGATCATCCGGCGGGCCTCGGCCTTGAGCTCCTCGCCCCGCTCGAGCGCGAAGAGCCGCAGGGAGTAGATCACCTCGCGCTGCTGGTTCATCACGTCGTCGTACTCGAGCAGCCGCTTGCGCTGCTGGAAGTTCTGCAGCTCGACGCGCTTCTGCGCCTGCTCGATGGCGCGGGTCACCAGTCCGCCGGTGATGACCTCGCCTTCCTCGGCCCCGCTCTTGTCCATCCACCGGGCAATGCGGTCGGAGCCGAACAGCCGCATCAGGTCGTCTTCCAGCGACAGGAAGAAGATCGACTGGCCCGGGTCGCCCTGGCGGCCGGAGCGTCCGCGAAGCTGGCGGTCGATGCGGCGGGACTCGTGCCGCTCGGTGCCGATGATCTGGAGCCCCGCCTCCTCCAGCGCCAGGTCGAGATCCTTGCCCAGTTTGATGTCGGTGCCGCGGCCGGCCATGTTGGTCGCGATGGTGATGGAGCCGCGCTGGCCCGCCTGCGCGACGATCTCCGCCTCGCGCTCGTGATACTTGGCGTTCAGCACTTCGTGCTTGAGCCCCCGCCGCTTGAGCTGCCGCGACAGCGTCTCCGACACTTCCACCGTCACCGTGCCGATGAGGATCGGCCAGCCGAGGGCGTGCAGCCGCTCGACCTCGTCGAGCACCGCGTTGTACTTCTCCCGGCGGGTCTTGTAGATCCGGTCCACCTGGTCCGCGCGCCGCACCGGCCGGTGGGTCGGAATGACGTTGACCTCGAGCCCGTAGATCTGGAAGAATTCGGTCTCTTCGGTCTCCGCCGTACCGGTCATGCCGGCCAGCTTGTCGTACATCCGGAAGTAGTTCTGGATCGTGATGGTGGCGAAGGTCTGGGTCTCGCCCTTCACCTGCACCTGCTCCTTCGCCTCGACCGCCTGGTGCAGGCCGTCGGACCAGCGGCGGCCGGTCATCACCCGCCCGGTGAACTCGTCCACGATCATCACCTGGCCGTCCTGGACCAGGTAATCCACTTCCTTCTCGTAGAGGACGTGGGCCTGGAGCAGCTTGTGGATGATGTGGAGCTTCTCGCTCTTGAGGGCGTACTCCGCTTCCACGTCGCGGCGGCGCTCGATCCGGTCGTGCGGCGACAGCTCCGGATCCTTGTCGATCCGGTGGATCTCCTCCGAGATGTCGGGCACCAGGAAGAGTCCCGGGTCGTTGGGCGACATCGCCTCCGCGCCCCGGTCGGTGAGGTGCACCGAGTGGCCCTTCTCGTCCAGCACGAAGTAGAGCACGTCTTCGGTATCGCGCAGCCGCTGCTGCCGCATCGGGAGCTTGCGGTCCGCGATGGCGTCCAGCTCCATCCGCTGGACCATCTGCTTGATGCCGGTCTCGTTCACCAGCTTGAGCAGCCGCTTGTTCTTGGGCATGCCGAGGTGGGCCTGGTACAGCTTGATCCCGGCGTCTCCCCGCGTCGCCTTCTCGTCGTCCTCCAGCAGCTTCTCCGCGTCGGCCAGCAGGGAGTTGACGACGCCGGTCTGCTTCCGCACCAGCTCGGCGACCTGGCGGTTGAACTGGGCGTACTTGTCGTCCGCCTCGTTGCCCACCGGCCCCGAGATGATGAGCGGGGTCCGGGCCTCGTCGATCAGGATCGAGTCCACCTCGTCGATGATCGCGTAGGCATGTTCCCGCTGGACCCGCTGGTCCAGGGAGAACACCATGTTGTCGCGGAGGTAGTCGAAGCCGAATTCGTTGTTGGTGCCGTACGTGATGTCGGCCAGGTAGGCGGCGCGGCGGTTCGGGGACGACGGCTCGGTGTTGTCGAGGCAGGCGACGCTGAGGCCGAGATAGCTGAAGACGTGGCCCATCCACTGCGAGTCGCGGCGGGCCAGGTAGTTGTTGACCGTGACCAGATGCGCGCCGCGGCCGGCGAGCGCATTCAGGTAGAGCGGCAGGGTGGCGACCAGCGTCTTGCCTTCGCCGGTGGCCATCTCCGCGATCCGCCCCTGGTGCAGCACGATGCCGCCGATGAGCTGCACGTCGTACGGCACCATGTCCCAGGTCAGGTCGTGTCCCGTCACCGAGACCTGGGTGCCGACCAGGCGCCGGCACGCCTCGCGGACGGTGGCGAACGCCTCGGGCAGCAGGTCGTCGAGCCCGGCTTTCAGCTCGCGCTTGTACTGCTGATCCAGCTCGTGGAAGCGACGCTCCAGCTGGTCGCGCTCGACCGGGTCGGCGCAGCCGTGCTTGTCGATCCGCACTTTCTCGAGCTCGGCCTTGACCGCGCCGGTCCGCTCGGCCAGCCGCTCGCGGAACTTCGCGGTCTGCGCCTTGAGCTCGCTCTCGCTGAGGGACTTGAGCCGCTCTTCTTCGGCATGGATCCGGTCCACGACCGGCTGGAGGCGCTTGCGGTCGCGGTCGAACCGGGTTCCGAAGACCGCCGTCATCATTGATTTGATCATGCTGGGTCCAAATATAACCGATGGCGGATCGCGTACTCGGCGACGGCGTCGGGCACCCAATAGCGGAGGGGGAGGCCCTCCCGGGCCCGCCGGCGCACCTCGGTCGCGGAGATCTCGATGGCGGGAACCTCGATGGTCCGGGCGATGAGCGGGGAGGCCGGGACGGGGACCCCGTGGCGGGCAAAGACGACGACCGTGGCGAGCCGGGGGATCTCCTCCGCCTCGCGCCAGGCCTCGAGCTCCGCCGCGGCGTCGGCCCCCAGGAGCAGGACGAACTTCACTCCCGGCTCCCGGGCGTGGAGGGCCCGGAGGGTATCCACGGTGTAGGAGGGACCAGGGCGCTCCAGCTCCAGCCGCTCGACCTCGAGGCCGGGACTGCCGGCCACGGCGAGCGCCAGCATCGCCGCCCGGTGCTCCGCGGACGCGCCATGGCGGCCCCGTTTGAACGGCTGTTCCCGGGCCGGCACAAGGCGCACCGCGTCGAGCCCCAGGGTCTCGGCCGCGACGCGTGCGACGATCAGATGTCCGTGGTGGACGGGGTCGAACGACCCGCCGAAGAGGCCGATCATTCCAACTAGGAGGTCTCCACCGAGTCGGCGGGGCACGGGGAGCGCTGCCGGATGGCGTTCGGATGGAACCGGCGGAGATAGCCGCAGGTCTCCTGCACATCCTCCTGGTACCCCAGCCGGCGGTAGGCCTCCACCAGCTTGATCAGCGCATCGGGCGCGATCGTGGCGCGCGGATACGTCGCGACGACGTCCTTCAGGTAGAGGATCGCCGAGTCGTACGCCTTGAGCTTGAAGTAGAACAGCGCCGCCCGATACTCCTTGAAGGCGAACCGCTCCTCCAGCTCCTTGATCCGCTCCTGCGCCCGCTGGGCGGCCGGCGCGTTGGCGTAGCGGTTCAACAGCTCCTGGTAGGTGGCCAGAGCCGTCTGGCCGTAGGAGGGATCCAGCTCGGGCCGGCGCCAGAGATCGGCGTAGACGTCGGCCACGCGGAGCAGGGCGTTCGGCGCCAGCTTGTCGTTCGGCGTGTCGTCGGAGACGCGGCGGAACTCGCGGGCCGCCTCGAGGTGCATGCCGAGAGAAAACTTGGCCTCGCCCAGGTAGTATCGCGCCTGGGGGATGCGGGAGTCGCCGGGCGAGAACTCCAGCAGCACTCGCTCGAGATACTTGATCGCGTCCCCCCACTTGCCCCGCCGGATGTTCTGCTCCCCCAGCCGGTACAGCGAATCCACCTCGGCCGGACTGGCGCCTTCCGCCTGCGCCGGGACCGCGGACGCCGTCTCGGGCGTGCGCCCGCCTCCGCACCCGGCAAAGGCGGCGATCCCAGCGGCGAAGAGCAACGGGCGCAAGCGGGTCATGGAGTATCCGGCGTCGTGACGGGAGTCGTGGCGGTCAGGCCCAGGGCCGCGAGCCTGGCCCGTGCCTTTCCGCCAAAGGAGTCGGAGACGATCTGGTCCGACACGATCGCCTGAAAGGCGAGCGCGGCCGCCAGCGTGTCGCCCTGGTTCAGCCTGGTTTCGCCGTAGGCGAACAGCGCCGTGCGTCCGGTGGCCGAGCTGGAATCCACCCGGGCCGCCTCCGCGAACCAGAGCGCCGCGTCGTCGTCCCGTCCGCTGATCCGCGACCGCTGGCCCAGCGAGAGCGCGCAGTCGGCCGCGCCGCGGCGCGCGCCGGCGAGGAGGGAGCTGTCCTGCGAGCGGCGGAGCACCGCGCGGTACTGGAACATGGCCTGGCCGCACCCCGATGTCTGCTGGAGCAGGCGCGCGTGGAGCGCGATGAGCGAGTCGGCCGACCGCTGGTCCGGCGCCGCCGCGATGGCGCGGGGCAGCAGCGGCGCCAGCTCCTCCGCGTCGGCGCCCTCGCGCTCCGCCAGACGGAGGGCGTAGGAGCTCGGCACGCGATCCGGCGCGACTGTCTGGAGCCCGATGACCGCCTGCTGCAGCGCGTCGTCCCGGTCGGCGCGCTCCGCCGCGCGGGCCACTTCCTCCAACCCTTCCGCCGCTTCCTGGATGCGGCCGGGATCCTCACCCGCGAGATGCAGGTACGCGTCGGCCGCCTCGCGCAGCTCGCCCGCGCGCAGCGCGGCCGCGCCGGTCTTGGCCCAGATCCTCGGGTCCGCCTTTCCGCCCGCCAGCGTCCGGTACTCCTTCAGTGCGTCGGCATAGCGGCCGCGGCCGTACGCTTCGTCGCCCCGCCGCTCCACGTCGGTTCCGCCACCGCAGGCCGCGCACAGCGCGGCGGCGGCGAAGGCCCACCGTCTCACGAGCCGGTACGACCGAGCATCGCGAGGTAGGCCTCGACGCGGGCATTCTCGGGGCGGCGCTGGAGGCATCCCTTCCAGATGTCCCGCGCGCCCATGGCGTCGCCCGAGAGGTAGTGGGCCAGGCCGAGGGAGGCGGCGGCATCCACGAAATTGGGTCGCAGGCGGAGCACCTCCTCCAACGCTTCCCGCGCCTCGAGCGAGCGTCCCGACTCGAGCATCAGGCGAGCCATCCGGTAGCGCAGGTCCACGAAGGACGGTCCCAGCTCGAGCGCGCGCTGGTACTGCTCGACAGCCTTGTCGAGCGCGCCCGCCTCGGCGTACGCCTCGGCGAGCTCGGCGTGCTGGTTGGCCAGCCGGGCGGAGATCGGCGCCGGCAGTCCGTTGGACGATGGCGAGACGCTGGCCGACGCGCGGCGGAACGAGTCTTCCGCTTCGGTGTCGCGACCCAGCTCGTAGAGGATCAGCCCGTGGTGGATCAGCGCCTCGAGGTATCGCGGGTTGAGCTCCAGGGCCCGCCGGAACTCGGCCGAGGGCGCGCTCCCGCTGACCCAGCAGCGACAGCGAGACGCCGAGCAGGTGATGCACGTCGGCGAAGGCGCGCCCGCCGGCGACGATCTCCTCCAGCAGATGCACCGTGCCGTAGTAATCCTGCACCGCGAAGCGCTCGCGGGCCCGGGTCAGCACGTGCTCAGTCTGCGCGGCCATAGGCATCCCGGAACCAGGCGACGAAGCGCCGGATTCCCTCCGGAAACGGGGTGCCGGGCGCGTAGCCGAGCACGGCGCCCGACTTGGAAAGATCGGCGGCGGTGCGCTGCACGTCGCCCGGCTGCATCGGCGCCCACTCGATGGTGGGCGCGATCCCGAGTGCCCGCGAGATCTCGTCCACCATGTCCCCGGTCGTCACCGAGCGGTTGCCGCCGAGGTTGAAGTCTTCCACGCCGACCTGCGCCCGTCCGCTCCACTCCAGCGCGGCGATCACGCCCGCGACGATATCGTCGCAGTACGTGTAGTCGCGGGCCTGGGTGCCGTCGCCGAACAGCGTCAGGGTCTTTCCCTCGATCATCTTCCGGGTGAACGCGTGGATCGCGAGGTCAGGCCGCTGCCGCGGCCCGTACACCGTGAAGAAGCGCAGCGAGGCGACCCGGAATCCGTAGATCGGGGCGACCGCGCGGAGGAACAGCTCGCCCGCCCGCTTGGTGGCGGCGTAGGGTGAGACCGGATCGATCGCCGTCGCGTCTTCGCGGAAGGGCACCGGGGTGCTGTCGCCGTAGACCGACGAGGACGAACCGAACAGGATCCGCGACACACCGGCCGCGCGCGCCGCCTCCGCCACCGCGGCGGTGCCGGTCACGTTGACCCGGGCGTACCCGACCGGGTCCGCCAGCGACGGGCGGACGCCGGCCTTGGCGGCGAGATGAACCAGGACGGTGTCGGGAGAAAGGTGTGATCGGAGGGCCGCGACGTCCAGCAGATCCATCTCGTGGAAGGTGAACCCGGGCAGCCGCCCCATCTCCGCCAGGTTCCGTTCCTTCATCTGCCCGGGGGTAGAAGGGATCGAAGTTGTCGATCCCGATCACTTCGTCACCCCGCCTAGACAGCGCCTCCACCAGGTGCGAGCCGATGAAGCCGGCCGCCCCGGTGACGAGGACTCGGGTCACCGGCCGCCCCGGCCGATCCCGTGATACTCGAAGCCCAGGGCCTTCATCCGCTCCGGCTGGTAGAGGTTGCGCCCGTCCACCAGCAGCGGGCGGCGGAGCAGCTTGCGGACCCGTTCGAAGTCCGGATTCCGGTACAGCAGCCACTCGGTCATGACGCAGAGCGCGTCGGCCCCGTGCGCGGCGCTGTAGGGATCGGCGGCGTACATCACCCGGTCGTGGAAGATCTCCCGCGCCGAATCGGTGGCCTTGGGGTCGTGCGCCTGCACCCGGGCGCCGGCCTTGAGCAGGCCCTCGATCAGCGGGAGCGTCGGGCTCTCCCGCATGTCGTCGGTCTCGGCCTTGAAGGCGAGGCCCCAGAGGCCGACCGTCTTGCCGCTGAGGTCGGCGCCGAGATAGCGCTGCACCTTGTTCAGCACCACCAGCTTCTGGCATTCGTTCACCGACTCGACCGACTTGAGCACGTCGAGCGACAGCCCCAGGTCGTCGGCGGTCTTGATGATC
Organism: uncultured Gemmatimonadales bacterium; assembly: GCA_963720365.1. GTDB lineage: Bacteria > Gemmatimonadota > Gemmatimonadetes > Gemmatimonadales > GWC2-71-9 > CAVVWJ01. Next base: position 66,698 of record CAVRFK010000004.1, read on the forward strand.
GCCTTTACGTCCTTGGGGAAGCAGGAGCCGCCGTAGCCCGGGCCGGGGTAGAGGAACGCGCGCCCGATCCGCTGGTCCGAGCCGATGCCGAGCCGCACGTTGTTCACGTCCGCGCCGACCAGCTCACAGAACAGCGCCATCTGGTTCATGAACGAGATGCGGGTGGCGAGCATCGCGTTGGCCGCGTACTTGGTGACCTCGGCCGAGGCGATGTCCATGAAGAGGATCCGGTTGCCGCCCTGGCGGGTGAACGGCGCGTACAGCTCGCCCATGATGGCGCGGGCTTCGTCGTCGTCCACGCCGATGACCACGCGGTCGGGCTTCATGAAATCCTCGATCGCGGCCCCTTCCTTCAGGAACTCGGGGTTGGAGCAGACCGCAAACGGGACCTTGGTCTCGGACTTCACCGCGGCGCGCACCTTCTCCGCCGTGCCGACCGGCACGGTGGACTTGGTGACGACGACCTTGGGCTCGTTCATGTGGCGGCCGATCTCCTTCGCCACGGCGAGCACGTGCTTGAGGTCGGCCGAGCCGTCCTCACCCGGCGGGGTCCCGACCGCGATGAAGATCACCTTGGCGCCGCGGATCGCCTCGCCGATGTCGGTGGTGAACGTGAGCCGGCCTTCCGCCTGGTTGCGATGCACCATCGGCTCGAGCCCCGGCTCGTAAATCGGGATCTCGTTCCGCTGCAGCCGGGCGATCTTGTCCGCGTCCTTGTCCACGCAGACGACGTCGTTGCCCGTCTCCGCCAGGCAGGCGCCCGCCACCAGCCCGACGTAACCGCTCCCGATCACCGCCACATGCATGTCACGCCTCTTTCGGCATCGCGTTCCGGGTGTCCACCACCAACCGCGCGTGCTTCGCCACCATCCGATAGTCCACGTCGGTGTGGTCGGTCACGACCATCACGCAGTCCGCCGCGGCGACCGTCCGGGCGTCGAGCGGGACCGCGCGGAACTCGTGGCCGTTCTCGGAGAAGCAGGGCACATGGGAATCCGCGTAGGACACCCGCGCCCCCTGCCCTTCCAGCAGCCGGATGATGTCGAGCGCCGGGCTCTCGCGGATGTCGTCGATGTCCCGCTTGTAGGCCACGCCGAGGACCAGTACCTTGGCGCCGCGCACCGCCTTGCCCTGGTCGTTGAGCGCCTCGGCGAGCTTGCGCACCCAGAAGAGCGGCATCTCGGTGTTGAGCTCGCCCGCGAGGTCGATGAACCGGGTCTTGTAGTTGAGCCCCCGCATCTTCCACGCGAGGTAATGCGGGTCGATGGGGATACAGTGCCCGCCGAGGCCCGGCCCGGGGAGAAATTTCATGAAGCCGAACGGCTTGGTGCTCGCGGCCTCGATGACTTCCCAGACGTTCACGCCCAGCTTGTCGCACACGATCGCCATCTCGTTCACCAGGCCGATGTTCACGCTGCGGAAGGTGTTCTCCAGCAGCTTGACCAGCTCGGCGGCTTCGGTGGTGGAGACCGGGACCAGGCGCTCGATCGCGGGCTCGTAGAGCGCGCAGGCGACGCGGGTACAGTTTGCCGTGATGCCGCCGACGACCTTGGGCGTGTTGTGGGTCTGCCAGATCGGATTTCCCGGGTCCACCCGCTCGGGGCTGAACGCGAGGAAGAAGTCGCTGCCGACCGTGAGGCCGGTGCTCTCCAGCGCCGGCTGGAGGATCTCCCGGGTGGTGCCCGGATAGGTCGTGGACTCGAGGATGATCGCCTGGCCGCGGCGGAGCGTGCGCTTCACCGAGTCGGTGGCCGCGACGATGTAGCTGACGTCGGGATCCTTGAACTTGGAGAGCGGCGTGGGCACGCAGATGGACACCGCGTCGGGCTCGCCCATCCGGGACATGTCCGTCGTGGCCTCGAACCGGCCCGCGGCGACCGCCTCCTGGAGCTGGGCGTCGGAGATGTCCTTCACGTGCGAGCGGCCGGCGTTGAGCCCGCTCCACCACCCGCTCGCTGATGTCGAAGCCGAGCACGCGGTAGCCGGCCTTGGCCAGCTCCACGGCGAGCGGCAGGCCCACGTAGCCGAGGCCCACGATCCCGAACAGCGCCTCGCGACGCTGTGCTTTGTCGATCAGTTGCTGCGCGATGTCCATCCCATCTCCTCGTCGATCAGGCGTAGAAACCGAGCACGGCGTCGATGACGGCGTCCTGTTGGTCCCGGGTCAGCTCGGGATAGATCGGCAGCGAGATCACCGTGTCCATGGCGGCCTCGCTGGCCGGCAACCGGCCGCGCTGGTACCCGAGGTGGGCGAAGCACGGCTGGAGATGCAGGGGCAGCGGGTAGTAGATCGCGTTGCCGATCCCCTTGGCCTTCAAGTGCGCCTGCAGCTCGTTTCGCCGAGGCACCCTGATCGTGTACTGATGGAAGATGTGGTCGTTGGCCGGATCGATAGCCGGCGGGCACACATCCGCGTGTCCGGTGAACGCCTCGGTGTAATGGCGCGCGCGCTCGGCCCGGGCGCTGGCTCCATTGCCTCGAGGTGCGGCAGCTTGGCCAGGAGCACGGCGGCCTGGAGCGTATCCAGGCGGCTGTTGTAGCCCACCTCTTCGTGATGGTACTGCCGGGCGCCGCCGTGCAGCCGGAGGCGGCGCAGCCGTTCGGCGACCTGATCGTTCTGGGTGACCATCATGCCGCCGTCACCGAACCCGCCCAGATTCTTGCTGGGGAAGAACGAGAAGGTGCCCACGGTGCCGAGCTCGCCGGCGCGCCGCCACTGGCCATCCACCTTCCGGCGCGCGCCGATCGCCTGGGCGGCGTCTTCGATCAGGCCCAGCTCGTGGCGCGCGGCGATGGGAAGGATGGCTTCCATCGCGGCCATCTGGCCGAACAGATGCACCGCGACGATGCCGCGGGTGCGCGGCGTGACAGCCGCCTCGATGGCGGCCGGCGCGATGTTGAAGGTGGCCGGCTCGATGTCCACGAACACCGGCTTGCCACCGGCGTTATGGATGGCGCCGGCGGTGGCGAAGAAGGTGAACGGCGTGGTAATGACCTCGTCGCCCGGCTCGAGGTCGAGCGCCCGGAGCGGCAACAGCAGCGCGTCGGTGCCGCTCGCGCAACCAATGGCATGCCGGGCATTGGACAGCCGCGCCACCTCGGCCTCGAGCTGGGCGACTTCGGGCCCCATAATGAAGCCCTGCCGGTCCATGACAGCGTTCATGGCCCGGAGGACGTCCTCCTTGATGGTGTGGTACTGGGCCACGAGGTCGAGCAGCGGTACGTTCACCGAATCCCCAGTCTGCGCTTCGATCGTGGGATCGAAGCATCATGTGGAACGCGCCCGGGCACCGGCTGGAAGCCGGGCGGGCCACGGGCGCTTGAAAATCGGAACCGTCGGCAGCCGTGTAACTTAGCCAGCGCTCCGGGGGCGGTCAATCATCCGCAGCACGCCATCCTGCTCCCCGTAGCTCGCGCCGCAGGCTGCGCAAGACGCGCGCCCGTCCTGGATCTGCAAACGGACCCCGCACTGGCACATCCAGCCCACCCGGCGAGCGGGTACTCCCACCATGAGAGCAAAGGCCGGCACGTCGCTCCGGACCACCGCGCCGGCCCCGATGAAACTGTACTCCCCCAGGGTTACCCCGCAGACGATGGTGGCATTGGCCCCGATCGAGGTGCCCCGCTTCACCAGCGTCCGCCGGTACTCCGACTTCCGGGACACATGGCTCCGGGGATTGGTGACGTTGGTGAACACGCAGCTCGGCCCGCAGAACACGTCATCTTCCACTTCCACGCCTTCGTAGAGCGAGACGTTGTTCTGCACCTTGACGTTGTTGCCGAGCCGGGAGCCCCCCATCACGACCACGTTCTGGCCCAGATTGCACCGCTCCCCGATCACCGCGCCGGGCATGACGTGGCAGAAGTGCCAGATCTTGGTGCCGTCGCCGACGACGGCGCCGTCGTCGATGTAGGAGGATTCGTGGGCGAAGTAAGGGGGCATGATTCGACTCTGGGTTAAGGGCTCCATGTCATCCTGAGCGAAGCGAAGGAGCCGAGGCGGCGCCAGGGCCCCTTCGCTCCGCTCAGGGTGACAAATGCTCCGGATTCAAGTAAGCGCCGTCGATCCCGATCAACTTTACTTCCGGCTCGAGCAGCACCTCGAACCGCTCCTGTACCCGGCGCTGCACTTCCTGGATCAAGCCCCGCACGTCGGCCGCGGTGGCACCGCCGGTGTTCACGAAATAGTTCGCGTGCATCGGCGACACTTCGGCCGCACCGACCCGGAAGCCCTTGAGTCCGGCGGCCTCGATGAGCTGGCCCGCGGTGCGCGGGCCGCCCTCCTGCTTCCAGCTCGGCCCGGCGGGATTCTTGAAAACGCTCCCGCAGCACGGCTGGTTGAAGGGTGTTCCGCTCTGACGCCACTCGAACATCTCCGTGAGATGCTCGTCGAGCCGGTGCCGATCTTCCGGCTTGAGCCGCACGGCGACCTCGACCACTACCCGGCCGTCGAGTCCGCTCCGGCGGTAGGTGAACGGTACGTCGGCCCGGGGCAGCACCGTGTCGCGACCCGACTCGTCCACCACCGTGACCGACTCCACCACTTCCGCCCAGTCGCCGCCGTGGCAGCCGGCGTTCATGTACACGCCGCCCCCGACCGAGCCCGGCACGCCGACGAAGATGTGCAGGCCCGCGTAACCCGCGGCCGCCGTCCGGCGCGCGGCGAGCGGCGCCGGGAGTCCGGCGCCAACCACCCAGCGGTCGCCGTGCTGCTCCAGGCGATCCAGTCCCTTGCCCAGCCGGACCACGAGCGCGTCCAGCCCCTCGTCCGGCAGCAGGATGTTGGAGCCGAGTCCGAGCGCGAACCACGGTACGCCCGCCTCATGCGCCATGCGCAGAACGGTCGCGACGTCTTCCGCGTTGGCCGGGAACACCACGGTCGCGGGGCCGCCGATGCGGTAGGTCGAGAAGCGAGCCAGCGGCTCCGACTCGCGAACCTCGCCCCGGATCCTCGCCCGGATACCCGCGGCGAAGCCGGGATCGCGCGCCGTCAGCCGGTCCATTCGGGCGACATCTCCCGCGCCAGCACGTGCCACTCCTGCAGCGACCGGACTTCGCCGACTCGGCTCTTGAGGGCGATGATGGCGTCGCAGGCGGCCGAGGCGGCGGACAGCGTCGTGGTGTAAGGCACGCCGTGCTGAAGCGCGGCGCGGCGGATGGCGTAGTCGTCCTGCTGAGTCAGCTTGCCGAGCGGGGTGTTGATGAGAAGCTGGATCCGGTCGGACACCATGAGGTCGATCGCGTTGGGCCGACCCTCGTGAACCTTGAGCACCCGCTCCGCGGGAATCCCGCGCGACCGGAGGTATCGGGCGGTCCCGTCGGTCGCGAAGAGCTTGAAGCCGAGACCGTGGAAGCGTCGGGCGATCGGGACCAGGTTCGACTTGTCGTGATCGTTCACCGTGAGGAAGACCGCGCCCTGGAGGGGCAGCGCGCCGTCGGCCGAGATCTGCGCCTTGGCGAAGGCCATCCCGAACGAGTCGGCGATGCCCATGACCTCGCCGGTCGAGCGCATCTCGGGCCCGAGCACGAGGTCGACGCCGGCCAGCTTGCTGAAGGGGAAGACCGCTTCCTTCACCGCCACGTACGGATGAATCACGTCTTCCTGCAGACCGAGCTCGTCGAGCGTGCGGCCGACCATCACCGCCGCGGCGAGGTTCGCGAGGGGGACGCCCGTGGTCTTGGAGACGAACGGCACCGTGCGCGAGCCGCGCGGGTTCACTTCGAGCACGTACACCACGCCGCTCTTGATGGCGTACTGCACGTTGAGCAGCCCCACCACGCCGAGCCGCTCGGCGAAGGCGCGGGTGTAGCCGCGCATCTCCTCCACCTGCGCCTCGGTGATCAGGTAGGGCGGCAGCACGCAGGCGGAGTCGCCGGAGTGGATGCCGGCGTCCTCGATGTGCTGCATCACGCCGCCGATGACGCATCGGGTGCCATCCGAGATCGCGTCGACGTCGGCCTCGAAGGCGTCCTCCAGGAAGCTGTCGATCAGCACCGGGTGCTCGGGCGCCACCCGCACGGCGCGCGCGAAGTAGCTCCGGAGGGACGCGTCGTCGTAGACGATCTCCATCGCGCGGCCGCCGAGCACGTAGGACGGCCGGACCAGGATCGGATAGCCCACCCGTCCGGCGACCTCCACCGCCTCCGTCGACCGAGTGCGCGATCCCACTGGGCGGCTGGGCGACGCCGAGCTCGCGGGTCAGCGCCTCGAACCGTCCCCGGTCTTCCGCCAGGTCGATCGCTTCGGGCGTGGTGCCGAGGATGCGGACGCCCTCCTTCTCGAGGGCTCGCGCCAGCCGCAGCGGCGTCTGCCCGCCGAGCTGGACCACCACGCCGAGCGGCTGCTCCACGTGGACGATCTCGAGCACGTCCTCCAGCGTGAGCGGCTCGAAGTACAGCGCGTCCGAAATGTCGAAGTCGGTGGAGACGGTCTCGGGATTGGAGTTCACCATCACCGTGCGGTAGCCCATCTCGCGGAAGGCCATCGCGGCGCGGACACAGAGGTAGTCGAACTCGACGCCCTGTCCGATCCGGTTGGGGCCGCTTCCGAGAATGACGACGGTGCGATCTCCCGAGCCCCGAGCCTCGTTCTCCTCGTCGTAGGACGAGTAGAGGTACGGGGTCGCCGAGGGAAACTCGCCGGCGCAGGTGTCCACCACCTTGTAGGCCGGGCGGATGCCGAGCCGGTGACGCAGCGCGCGGATCTCGTCCTCACGGCCGCCGCGAAGGTCCGCGAGCTGCCGGTCGGAGAAGCCGAAGCGCTTCATCCTGCGGAGGAGGTCCGACTCCACCTGCTCGCCGGCGCCGACGCCCGCCAGCCACTCGGCCTCGGCCTCGACCAGCTCCGCCATCTGGTCCAGGAACCAGGGATCGATGCCGCTGCGGTCGGCGATCGCTTCCACCGTGGCGCCGAGCTGGAGCGCGCGCTTGATCTGGAAGACGCGCTCGGGCGTCGGCGTGCGGACCGCGGCCAGGACCGCCTCGAGGGATTCGTCCTGCACCCGGTCGTCGGCGGGCGTGGCGCCGAGGGTCCAGCCGCTCCGGTCGGCCTCCAGCCCGCGGAGGCCCTTCTGGAACGCCTCCTTGAACGTCCGCCCGATCGCCATCACCTCGCCGACCGACTTCATCTGCGTGGTGAGCGTCGGATCGGCGGTGGGGAACTTCTCGAACGCGAAGCGCGGGATCTTCACCACCACGTAGTCGAGCACCGGCTCGAACGATGCCGGCGTGGTCCGGGTGATGTCGTTCGGGAGCTCATCCAGCCGGTAGCCGACCGCGAGCTTGGCGCCGATCCGGGCGATGGGGAACCCGGTGGCCTTGGAGGCGAGGGCGGACGAGCGGGATACCCGCGGATTCATCTCGATGACCAGCTGCTCGCCGGTCACGGGGCTCACCGCGAACTGGATGTTGCAGCCGCCGGCGGCCACGCCGATCTCCCGGATGATCCGGATGGCGGCGTCACGCATCACCTGGTATTCGCGGTCGGTGAGCGTCATGGCGGGCGCGACCGTGATCGAGTCGCCGGTGTGGACGCCCATCGGATCGAGGTTCTCGATCGAGCAGACGATGACCACGTTGTCGGCGCCGTCGCGCATCACCTCGAGCTCGTATTCCTTCCACCCGATGACGCTCTGCTCCACCAGCACCGAGTCCACCGGCGAGAGCTCGATCGCGCGCAGCACCATCGTCTCGAAATCCGCGACGTTGTACGCGATGCCGCCGCCGGTGCCTCCGAGCGTGAAGGAGGGACGCAGAATCGCCGGGTAGCCGATCTCCTCGACCACCGCGAGGCCCTCGTCGAGACTCCGGACCGTGCGGCCCTGCGGCGTGGCGAGTCCGATCCGCCGCATCGCCGCGGCGAACTCCTCACGATCTTCCGCGGTGCGGATGGCGCGCTCGTTGGCCCCGATCAGCTCGACGTTGAACCGGGCCAGCGTGCCGTCGCGCTGCAGCGCCATGGCGACGTTGAGCGCGGTCTGGCCTCCCATCGTCGGCAGCAGGGCGTCGGGGCGCTCGCGCTCGATCACCTTGGCGACCCACTTCGGCGTGACCGGCTCGATGTAGGTCCGGTCGGCCAGCTCGGGGTCGGTCATGATCGTCGCGGGATTGGAGTTCACCAGGACGACCCGGTACCCCTCCTCCTTGAGCGCGCGCACCGCCTGGGTGCCCGAGTAGTCGAACTCGGCTCCCTGCCCGATGACGATCGGGCCCGAGCCGATGAGGAGGATGGTCTTCAGGTCAGTCCGCTTCGGCATCAACCAGTCCCCGTAGTGTCTGCTCCAGTGTGCGCGCCGGCGCCCATCCCGTGGCGCGCCGCAGCTTCGTCGAATCACCCACAAGGTGCGGAATATCGGTGGCCCGAGCCAGCGACGGATCGGGCTCGGGCTCGACTTCGACCCCGACCAGATCGGCCAGCCGGTCGAACAGCTCGCGCACCGTGTATCCCTCGCCTCGTGCCACGTTGTAGATCTCGCCAGGCCTGGCCGCGCTCGAGCAGCATCAGGTACGCGTCGGCCACATCGCGCACGTCCAGCAGGTCCCGCGTCGGCGCCAGGTTGCCGCTCGGCACCGTGCGGGCGCCGCTCGCCTTCGCCTCCCGCATCCGCGCGACGAAGGCCGGCAGCACGAACCTCGTCTCCTGCCCCGGCCCCGTGTGCGTGAACGGCCGCGCGACGATCACCGGCACGCCGGTGCGGCGGCCGACTTCCAGCGCGGCGATCTCGGCGCCCGCCTTGCTCGCGGCATAGGGTGACGCCGGGATGATCGGGTCCGACTCCCGCCGCGGCACGCCCGAGCCTGGACCGTACACTTCGCCGCTGGAAACCAGCAGCAGCCGCGCCTCCCCCTGCCCCGCCTGCTTCCGTCGGCCCAGCGCTTCCGCGAGGCGCGCCGTGCCCGCCGCGTTCACCGTCCACGCCTGCCCCGGGTCGGCATAGGCCTCCCGGTTCGAGGCGACCGCCGCGAGATGGACGACGGCGTCGGGGCCGGATTCGAGCGCCGCGCGCACGCTGCGGTCGTCGGTCATCTCCAGCGGCACCGCGTCCACGGTTGCTCCGCCCCATTCCACCGCCGGCCCGCCCGGCCGGCAGGCGGCAATCACCCGGTGTCCGTCCCGCGTCAACCGCCGCACCAGATGCCGGCCGACGAAGCCGTCGGCACCGGTCACGAGGACCTTCACCGTCGCGCTGGCTCCCCGAGGCGGGCCAGGTCGGCGTCGACCATCATCGCGATCAGCTGCTGGAAGCTGACCTTCGGCTTCCAGCCGAGCTCCTGCCGCGCCTTGCTCGGGTCGGCGAGCAGCAGGTCCACTTCGGCGGGGCGGTGAAAGCGCGGGTCGCTCACGACGTACTTGCGGTAGTCCAGGCCGACATGGCCGAACGCCAGCTCGACCAGCTCCCGGACGCTGTGGGTCTCCCCCGTGCCGACGACGTAGTCCTGCGGCCCGGATTGCTGGAGCATGAGCCACATCGCCTCGACGTAATCGCCGGCGAAGCCCCAGTCGCGCCGGGCGTCGAGGTTACCCATGCGGAGCTCCTTCGCCAACCCCAGCTTGATGCGGGCGACGCCGTCGGTCACCTTGCGGGTCACGAACTCGATCCCGCGCCGGGGCGACTCGTGGTTGAAGAGGATCCCGCTCACCGCGAACAGGTCGTACGACTCGCGGTAGTTCACGGTGATCCAGTGCCCGTAGACCTTGGCCACGCCGTACGGCGATCGGGGATAGAACGGCGTGCTCTCCCGCTGCGGGCTCTCGGTGACCTTGCCGAACATCTCCGACGAGCTGGCCTGGTAGAAGCGGGCCGTGGGGTGCACCAGCCGGATCGCTTCGAGGATACGGGTGACGCCGAGGGCGGTGAACTCGCCGGTCAGCACCGGTTGGTTCCAGGAGGTGGGCACGAACGATTGGGCGGCGAGGTTGTAGACCTCGTCGGGGCGGGTCTCCTGCAGCACCACGGTGAGCGAGTGCTGGTCGAGGAGGTCTGCCGCCACCACCTCGATCCGGTCGAGCAGATGGTCGATCCGCTCGTAGCTGTGGTGGCTGGTCCGGCGGACCATGCCCACCACCTCGTACCCCTTCTCGAGCAGGAATTCGGCGAGGTAGGAGCCGTCCTGGCCGGTCACGCCGGTGACGAGGGCCTTAGGCATGGGGGAGCCCGCTGGGTTGTCTCATGCTGGCCGTGTGGTTAGGTTTAGGGGCTTCTGACGAACCGAAACGATCACGCAGGGAAACGATTCGAGGAAGGAAATTATGGCGCGGGTATGTACCGTGTGTGGCAAGAGGCCGGTCACCGGCAATAACGTAAGCCACGCAAACAATCGGTCCAAGCGCCGCTGGTACCCCAACCTGCAGACCGTGCGCGTGCTGGTCGAGGGGGCGCCGAAGCGGGTCCGGGTGTGTACCCAGTGCCTGAAGAGTAACAAGGTGGTGAAGGCCCCCAGGGCCCAGCCCGCGGCCTGATTTCCGCGCCGGCTCTTCAAGAAAAAGGGGACCCGAGTGGGTCCCCTTCGTCGTTTCGGTAACTCGGACGGAGCCCGTCACTCGGCGAGCAGCTCGATCCGCGCGATGTCCGCGCCGTCACCGGGCCGGTGGCCCATCTTGAGAATGCGGGTGTAACCGCCCGGCCGCGCCGCGAAGCGGGGCCCGATCTCGCTGAACAGCTTGCCGAGGGTGTCGCGGTCCTTGATCCGCCGCTGGACCAGCCGGCGCGCGTGCAGGTCGCCGCGGCGCGCGAGTGTGATCAGCTTCTCCGCGAACGGCCGCAGCTCCTTGGCCTTGGCCTCGGTCGTGACCACCCGGCCGTGCTCGAACAGGCTCGTGGCCATGTTGTTCAGCAGCGCCCGCTTGTGGCTGGAGGTCCGGGAGAGCTGCCGGCCCTTGGCCCGGTGCCGCATTAGACCTCCCCGGCGCCGGCGGAGGGCTGCGCCATCGGAGCGACGCCGGGGCGGGTGACCCGCAGCTCACCGTCGGTCTCCTCGAAGGCCATCCCGAAGTTCAGTCCTTCGCGCTGGAGCAGCTCGGCGATCTCGCTCAGTGCCTTCTCGCCCACGTTCTTGACCTTGAGCAGGTCGTCCTCGGTGAACTCCACCAGGTCCTTGAGGGTCCGGATGTTCGAGTTCTTGAGCGAGTTGAGCGACCGGACCGAGAGACCGAAGTCGTCGATGGGCCGGGCGAGCCGCTGGCGGAGGTTGCTGCCGCCCGGGGTGGCCGGCGCGACGCCCGCATCGCGCATCGTCGGCACCTTGCCGAAGTCCACGAAGTACTGGAAGTGGACCTGCGCGAGCGCGGCCGCGTAGGCGATCGCATCCTCGGGCGTAATGGTGCCGTTGGTCTCGACCTGGACCGTGAGCCGGTCGTAGTCGGTGCGCTGGCCGACGCGGGTTTCGGCCACCGCGAAGTTGGCGCGGCGGACCGGATTGTAGATCGCGTCGATGCGGACCAGGTCCACCGGGAGGGAGCGGTCGGCCGGATGCATCTCGGCCTCGACGTACCCCCGGCCCTTGTTCACGTACAGCTCCATGCTGACCTCGCGGTCATCCTGGAGGGTGAACAGCAGGTGGTCCGGGTTCTTGATCGAGACGGAGCCGTGCTCCTGGATGTCCCGGGCGTAGACCGGGCCGGCGCCCTCGCGGCGAATGTGGAGGATGGCGTCGTCCACGTCGTCGGCCAGCACCAGCGTGAGCGACTTGAGCCGCTGCACGACCTGGTGGACATCCTCCAGCACGCCCAGCACGGTCTGGTGCTCGTGCACCACGCCGTCGAGGCGGAAGCCCCAGACCGCGCTGCCGCGGAGGGAGGAGAGGAGGAGGCGGCGGAGCGAATTGCCCAGCGTGTAGCCGAAGCCACGCTCCAGCGGCTGGAGACGGAACTCGGCGGCATTGGGGTTGTCGTCACGCTTCGTCATCTCGACGAGATGCGGGCGGACCAACCCGGTCAGATCAATCGTCATGGTCACTCAGTCTGAGCGTTAGACCCGGCGCTTCTTCGGCGGGCGGCACCCGTTGTGCGGGATCGGGGTCACGTCGCGAATGGACACCACCCGGAGCCCGACGGACGCGAGCGCCTGGATGGCCGACTCGCGGCCGCTGCCCGGACCCTGCACCCGCACGTGCACCCGGCGAAGCCCGAGGTTCATGGCCTCGCGGCCACAGTTTTCGGCCGCCACGGTGGCGGCGAACGGCGTGGACTTCTTGGAACCCTTGAAGCCGGCCTTGCCCGCGGACCCCCACGCCAGCGTGTTGCCACGCATGTCGGTGATGGTGATCAGCAGGTTGTTGAACGTCGCCGAGATGTGGGCAATGCCCTCGGACTCGACGACCTTCTTGCCGCGCTTGGCGCCGCCGGCCTTCGGGGCAGGCGCAGCGGCGGCGGGAGCGGCGGCCGCGGCGGGAGGAGTCGTAGGAGCGGTCATTACTTCTTCGTCACTTTCTTCTTGCCGGCGATGGCCCGACGCGGGCCCTTCTTGGTCCGCGCGTTGGTGTGCGTACGCTGGCCGCGCACCGGCAGGCCCCGGCGATGCCGGATTCCGCGGTAGCTGCCGATATCCATCAGCCGCTTGATGTTCATGGCGACTTCGGTGCGGAGGGCGCCTTCCACCTTGACCGAACGCTCGATCATCTGGCGGAGACGGGCCACTTCCGCGTCCGACAGATCGCGGACCCGGGTGTCGGGATTGACGCCGGTCTCACCGAGGATGCGGCTGCTGGTGGGACGACCGATGCCGAAGATGTAAGTGAGCGCGATCTCGACCCGCTTCTCGCGCGGGAGATCTACGCCTGCGATACGCGCCATGATCAGCCTTGCCGCTGCTTGTGCTTGGGATTGCGCTTGCAGATGATGCGAACCACGCCCTGTCGCTTGACGACTTTGCAGTGCTCGCAGATCGGCTTGACGCTGGAACGAACCTTCACGTGAACTCCCCGGACCGGTTATAGGCTAGCTGTCCAATATACCGGGGGCGTCAGGGGCATGCAAGTGAGGGGGTGTCGGTGGGTTAGAGGGGTTCCGGGCAGACCTCATCCCGAGCGGGATGAGGTCGGTTACCCCCGCAGCGCCCCTGCCGCGTACCACACCCCGAACGCCAGGCTCGCCAACCCGACGACCGGCATCAGCGGCGCCACCAGCCGGGCCACCGGGCCCCGAGCCAGCACGTACCCGAACGCGGCCGACACCAAGGCCATGGACAGCGCGGTCCCCAACGCAAACAGGAGCAGGGCGATCACCCCGAGCGTCCGGTTGGCCGCCGCACCGACCACCAGCAGTCCGACCATCGCGGAGCCGCCGATCCCGTGCACCAGCCCGATGCCATAGGCCGCCAGCGGCGACCGCCCCAGCCCCTCGGCGTGCGGGTGCGCGTGGGGATGCGCCGCGTGGCCGACCGCTTCCTCGTGGGCGTGCGGGTGCGCGTGGTGCACCGCCCCATGCACGTGGGAGTGGGCGTGGAAGTATCCGCGCCGCCACCGGAGCAGGAGCCGGATCGCCAGGGCGACGATCATCACCCCGATGACCACCTCCGCCGCCCGGCGCACTCCCTCGGGCAGATAGCTGCTGAAGAGCACGATCGGGAGCCCGCAGGCGAAGATCGTCGTGGCGTGGCCCAGGCCCCAGGCAAACCCGAGCACGCCGGCCTTCCGGGCACCGTCGCGGTCTTCCGTCAGCACCAGCGTGGACACCGCGGTGAGGTGATCGGGGTCGGTCGCATGGCGAAGACCGAGCAGGAGCGCGACGATCGGCCCCATGGGATCGAGCATCAGCCGACCACCCGCAGCTCGACCAGCCGCCACCCGGACCGGAGCAGACGGTAGCCCAGCAACAGACTCTGCGTCCGCACCTCCTGCGTCCCGCCCACCCGATACCGCCGCATGATCTCGACGTAGCCGCGCCCCGGCTCGACCTCCTTCGCGGCGCGCACCACGGTCTCCACTTCCTGGCCCTGGACCATGAAGTCCGCCAGCAGCGCGGCCGCCTGCGCGGGCCCGAGCGCGATGGAGGGATCGGCGCCGGGAAGCTGCACCAGCAGCCGCGGCGCGTCGGCCACCAGCTCGCGGGCGTCGTGCTCGAACCAGGCGAGCCGCGCGTCCTCGGCCGCCTCCGGCAGGCTCTCGCGCTGGGCGGCCGCGGGCGCGGAGCCGAGCAGCAGCAGCAGGAGCAGGATCAACGGCAAGCGGCCTCCTCCAGAAATCCGCGCATCGCTGGCGCAGGATCGGTGGCCTGGAGCACCGGACGTCCCACCACGAGATGGGTGGCCCCGGCGAGGGTGGCCTCGCGCGCCGTCGCGATCCGCACCTGGTCGCCCGGCACGTCGGTTTCGCGCCGGATCCCCGGGACCACGACGAGCGCGGCTTCCGGCAGCACCTGGCGCACGGCCATCACCTCGGCGGGCGAGCAGACCACCCCCGCGACACCGGCGGAGAACGCTTCCTTCGCCTGGCGCGCCGCCTCGTCGGTGAGGTTGACCTCGCGGCGCCCGACCGCGCGCCCATAGGAGGCCGGATCGTGCGACGTCAGTACCGTGACCGCGACGAGGGACACGTCTCCCCCGGCAGCCACCGCCGCCGCTTCCATCATCGTTCGTCCTCCCAACGCGTGCACCGTTGCCATGGATACGCCCAGCTCTCTCGCGGCCGTCACCGCGCCGGCGACGGTGTTCGGGATGTCGTGCCACTTGAGGTCGAGGAACACCTTGAGCCCGCGGGCGACGAGCGCGCGCACGAACGGCGCGCCTTCTCGCGTCATCAGGATGGACCCGACCTTGACCCAGCGGGCGTCCGGCACCCGATCGAGCAGGCGCATCGCTTCGGCGCCGCCGGGCAGGTCGAGCGCAAGGATCACCTCAGCCATGCGCGCGCTCCAGGTTACGCACGATCCGTTCCGGCAGCCGAGGGTCCGCCAAGGCCCCCGTACCGATCGCCACCAGCGAAGCACCCACCCGCAAGTACTGCCGAACGTCCTCTGCGGAGCGCACGCCACCGACCCCGATGACGGGCATGCCGTCCGTCCGCTCGACCACCCGCGCCACGGCGAGCACGCCGATCGGCAGCAGCGCGGGTCCGCTCACGCCGCCGTTCCCGTTGCCCAGCCTGGCCGTGCCGGTGTCCCCGTGGAGCAGCCCCGGCATGGTGTTCACGACCGAAATGCCGTCGGCGCCGGCGTCCCGCGCGACGACCGCCATGCCCGCGATGTCGGGCAGCACCGGAGAGAGTTTGGCGAGGAGCGGCAGCCGGGTTCGCGCCCTGCAGAGCGCGACGATTCGCTGCACGCAGTCGGCGCTGGCACCGAACTCGATACCGCCGGCCGACGTGTTGGGACAGGAGAGATTGAGCTCGAACCCCGCGAATCCGGGCACGCCGTCGAGTCCGGAGACCACCTCCGCGTACTCCTCGACCGTGAAGCCCACCACGTTCACCAGCACCTGTGCTTTCGAGACGTGCCGCGCCAGCCAGGGCAGGTCTCGCTCGCGGACGGCCTGCAGTCCCGGATTGGCGAGGCCTACCGAGTTGAGCATCCCGCCGGGGAACTCGGCGACCCGGGGCGGCGGGTTCCCTTTTCTCGGTTGGACCGACACCGCCTTGGTCACCAGTCCGCCGAGACGCTCCAGATCCATGACCCCGTCCAGCTCGCGGCCGAACCCGGCGGTGCCGGCGGCGAGGAGGACCGGATTCTGAAAGCGGCGGCCGAAGACGGTTCGAGAGAGGCTGGACTCCGTGGCCCTCACGGCTCGAGTCCGCGCCGTGGGCGCGGTGTTGAGCCGGCGGGTGTGCGCAACGAATCCTGGGTCGCGTCGGGCCGGCGCGCGGCTGGCACGCCGCCGCCGAACGAGAAGCTCTGGAGGGAGTCCTCCAGCTCGCGGTAGCCGTAGGGCTCTTCACCGCGAAGCATGGAGACGTACGGGCTCGCCGCGTACCGCTGCTCCAGCAGCGGGATGGCGGACGCGCCCCAGACCGGATCGAGCGCCTGTCCCGCGAGGATCGCCTTGGGCGCGTAGGGCGATTCCGGGATGACCTCGACGATGGTGCGGAACAGCGTGGCGGCGAGCGCGGGCGCGGCCAGGGAATCGCGGGCGGACTCGGCGGCGAGGAACAGGCGCATATCGGCCTGCACCGCCCCGGCCGAGGCGGAGTCGTTCGCGGTGAGAATGTGGCCGATCGACTCGCGCAGCTGGCCCGCTTCGCCCGCCACCGTGCCCTTCCGGGCCACGCGAGCGTCCAGCTCCTCCGCCAGCGGCGGCAGCTCGGCGACCGATGTCGCCCGCGAGATCTTGAGCCGCGTGAGGCGGAGCCGGGCCCGCTCCCCGGCGTCGCCGACGGAGTCGAGCGACGAGGCCTGACGCATCCTCGCTTCCGACTTCGCCGAGTCCACGCCTGCCAGGCGCATGCCGTCGTCGAAGAGGAGCCGCGCCCGTGCCGCCGGCGAGGTCTCGGGCTTCCGCTCCAGCCGGTCCACCAGCGCGGATGCGGTGAGCGGATCGGTCCTTCCGACCGAGACCAGCAGCGTGTCCCAGGTGCCGGTGGAATCCTTGGTCGCGAGCATCGAGTCGGCGAGCGCGAGCGCGGCCCCTCGCTGCTGCGCGCCCGCGAGGCCGAGCAGACGCTCGCTCTGCGCCTTGGGTCCGGTGACGCCGTCCAGCATGGCGAGGCCGTCCTGGGGCCGCCCGGTCTCCCGCAGCGCGCGCGCCCGAAGCAGCCTCGCCTCGTTCCGCAGTATCGGATCCTTGCTGTTCGCGACCCGGGCGAACACGACCTCCGCCGCGGCTGGGTAGCCGAGCTGCAGCTGGCACCGGCCCAGCGCGAGGGAGGCTTCCTCGGTGACGTCCTCGTGGTCGGGCAGCAGCGACACGCGGCCGAGCGGAGCGACCGCCGCGTCACACTGGTTGAGGCGGGACAGCGCGACGCCTTTGAGCACCAGCGCCTCATCCACGTACTTGCTGTCGGGATGCCGGGCGACCAGCGATTCGGCGCGGGTGATCACCTGGCCCCAGAGGTTGTTGGCCTCGAAGGTCCGCCCGTCCCGCTCCGCCTTCCTCGCGGAGCCGGCGAGCCGCTTGGTGTTGTACATCCCGTTGTAGTACACGCACCCGCCGAGGAGTGCCGCCGTGAGCGCGAGCGCCACGCCGCGCGTCATCTTCATCGTCCGCCTCCGACGTCCGCGCCACCGGTCTTCCGCTCGTAGTCCCTGAGGTACTCCACGATGGCGTCCGCGATCGCGGCTGCCATGGTGCGCTGGCTTCGCCGGGACGTCAGATAGCGACCGTCCTGCGGATTCGTGCTGTAGCCCATTTCGACCAGGATCGCGGGACGCCTGGCGGTCGTGAGCACCATGAATCCGGCCTGCTTCACGCCGCGGTCCTCGCCGGTGTGAACGGTGCGGAGCTTCTTCTGTACCAGCTCGGCGGCGCGGGCGGACTCGCGCAGATGCTCGTTCAACTGGAGATCCTTGAGAATGAAATCGAGCCCACCGGTCATGGTGGCCGCCGACTCGCCGGTCTCGAACCGCACCGCTTCGTTTTCCATCTTGGCCACCCGGGCCGCGTCCTCGGTCCTCGCCTCCGCGAGGAAGAAGGTCTCGAAGCCGCGGACTTCGGTGTACCCTCGGCGGCGCGCCAGCGAGTTCACGTGGAGGCTCACGAACAGATCGCAGGCTGCGGTGCAGAAGCCGCCGCGGTCGCTCAGGGCGATCAGGGTATCGGACGTCCGGGTCATCCGGACACCCACGCCGCGCTGACGCAGCTCCTCCCTGAGCAATACCCCCACCTGCAGGGTGACGTCCTTCTCCCTGACGCCGCGGGGAAAGTACGTCCCGGGATTGCCGGGGTCCACGCCACCATGGCCGGGATCGATGGTGACCACGTGACCGGTGCGAAGTCCGTTGGGCAGCCGCTCGACCGGCTTGGTAGCCTTGGCGACGCCCTTTCTGGAGACGTCTTCGAGGCGGGCCGCACGCGCATCGTACCGGTAGCGCTCGCCCAGGTAGTACGGCAGAATCTCCGCGACGAATTGAAACGGCAGGTACAGGGTGTCGCGGGTGAGCCAGACGGAGTTGGCGAGCGGCTGAAGCTGGCTGCTGAAGACGTAGAGCGGAGCCCCGAGCAGGAAGCGGAACGGCTGCCGAGCCACCGTCACGTCGGCCCAGGCGTCCGCGACCGTGACCGTGCCGCCGAGCGCCGTCAGGAGCTGGGCGGCGGGCACCATGGGGGCGCCGGCCGGATCGATCCGGATCGGGATCTTGGTTTCACCACCGGCTCCCACGACGATGAGCTGATCCGGCGCCGACGCGAGCGCGGCGAGCAGGGCGACGGTCGCGAGCACGCCTACTCCCTCGCCGCCCGGGAGAGTCCGCGGGACACGTCCCGTGCCGCCTCGCGCTCGGACACCCGGCGCTTGAGCGTCTCCCGCTTGTCGTGGAGTTTCTTGCCCCGGCCGAGGGCGATGACCACCTTGGCGCGGCCGTTCTTGAAGTAGAGCTCGAGCGGCACCAGCGTGAGCCCCTTCTGCTCCACCGCTCCGATGAGCTTCTCGATTTCCCGGCGGTGCAACAGGAGCTTCCGGGAGCGAACGGGGTCATGGTTGTAGCGGTTGCCCTGCTCGTACTGGGTGATGTTCATCCCCTCGAGGAACACCTCGCCGTTGCGCACGCGGGCGTAGGCTTCCTTGATGGACGCCTTGCCGTTGCGCAGCGACTTGACCTCGGTGCCGGTCAGGACGATTCCCGACTCCCAGGTTTCCAGGATGTGATAGTCGTGCGTCGCCTTGGGGTTCCTGGCGACCGACTGTCGGCGCTCGGCCGGGGGGGATGACTCGGGGCTCACGTAGGGATCCTAAGCAAAGGATAGGCCACCACTTCGGACAGGTCAACACAAACCGCTCTCGGTTGACCCACCTGGAGAACCCCACTACCTTGACCGCTTCGCCGAAGTGGTGGAACTGGTAGACGCGCTGCGTTCAGGGCGCAGTGGGCGCAAGCCCGTGCGGGTTCGAGTCCCGCCTTCGGCACTGGGTGACAAGGCGGTACCGCCACTCCGCCATTCCCTACCCAGGCGGTACGGCGGCACGGTACAGCTGAAGTAGAAAATGACCCTCCGGTGTCCTTGGACATCGGAGGGTCGGCGTTTCGGAGCGACGCTACCGCCGTACCGCCTTACCGCCCCGTCCGCCTAATACCGTGCCATCCCCGGCTCCACCCGACTGGCCCACGCATCCACGCCGCCCGCCAGACTCCGCACCCGGCCGAAGCCCGCACCACGCAGAATCTCCAGCGCCTTCATCGAGCGAACGCCCTTGTGGCAATAGGTGACGATCTCGGCGTGCCCGTCCAGCTCGCCGATGCGGTCGGGGAGCTGGCCCAGCGGGATCAGCCGGGCGCCGTCGATGTGCGCGATCTCCCATTCGTGCGGCTCGCGCACGTCGATGAGGACCAGCTCCTCACCTTTGTCGTCCACTTCCTGCTTGAGCTGCTCCGCGACGACTTCCGGGCCCTGGTACGCCGGCGCCGCCCCGATACCGCAGAAGGCTTCGTAGTCGATCAGCTCCTTGATCGTCGGATTGTCGCCGCAGATCGGGCAGGTGGGATCCTTGCGCAGCTTGAGCTCGCGGAAGCGGAGCTTGAGCGCGTCGAAGAGCACCAGCCGGCCGATGAGCGAATCGCCCGCCCCGATGATGAGCTTGATCGTCTCCAGCGCCTGGATGCTGCCGATGATGCCGGGCAGCACGCCGAGGACGCCGCCTTCGGCGCAGCTCGGCACCAGTCCCGGAGGTGGCGGCTCGGAGTAGAGGCAGCGGTAGCAGGGCCCTTCCTTCGCGTAGAAGACCGACGCCTGGCCCTCGAAGCGGAAGATGCTGCCGTACACGTTCGGCTTGTCCAGCAGCACGCAGGCATCGTTCACGAGGTACCGGGTCGGGAAGTTGTCGGTCCCGTCCACCACGATGTCGTACTCGCGGATGATCTCGAGCGCGTTCTCGGCGCTGAGCCGGGTCTCGTGGCTTTCGACGTTGAGATTGGGATTGAGATCCGTGAGCCGCGCCTTGGCGGATTCCAGCTTCGGCTGCCCCAGCGTGGAGGTGCCGTGCACGATCTGCCGCTGCAGGTTGGTGAGATCCACCACGTCGAAGTCCACGATGCCGATGGTGCCGACGCCGGCCGCGGCGAGATAGAGCGACAGCGGCGAGCCGAGCCCGCCCGCGCCGATGGTGAGCACCCGTGCGGCCTTGAGCTTCCGCTGGCCTTCGACGCCAACTTCTGGCAGCAGCAGATGCCGGGAGTAGCGCAGCACTTCCGCGTGGGAGAGCTTGGGCAGCTCGGTTGCGACCGCGGGGCGCCCTCCCGCGATGCTGGGCACGATGGTGAGCACGTCGCCCTCGCGCACCGGCGTATCGGTGGAATCGAGTTGGCGGATATCGGTGTCGTTGAGGTACAGGTTCACGAAGTTCCGCAGGCGCCCGTCGTCCTGCATCAGGTGACGCTTGAGACCGGTGTGCGCGGCCAGGAGGCCGTCGATCACCTCACCCACGGTCTCGCCGGCGAGCTCCACGGCGTCGCGGCCTCCGGTGAAGCTGCGGAGCGGCGTGGGGATGGTCACGGTCACGGACATGGTCACACCTCGCTGAGCACTTCGAGTAACTCCGGGCGCATGAGCGGCTGCTCGTCGTCCAGCGTCCAGCTGGCCGCCTCGACCCCCCGCCCCCGCTCCACCCGCACGATCAGGTAGCTGTACCAGGGCCAGGCATGCTCGGTATCGTAGGCCGACGGCACCGCCGGGTGGTCCGGATGCGAATGATAATAGCCGACGATCTCGAGGCCTTCGCCGCGCAGATCGGTCTCGAGCCGGCGGAGATCATCGGGCGCGATGAGGTAGCGGTGGGGATCGTCGGTGCGCCGATTCACCGCGGGCGCCAGCCTGACGACCTCCTTGGCGCCGCCCTCATCCACCCGTCCCGCCAGCGCCCCGCAACACTCCGCGGGGTATGCGCCCTCGCCATGGCGCCGGATCTCGCCGAGCAGGCCCTCAGACAACCGGAGGGTCACCGGTCGGCCCAGCGATGCGGCTCGCTGGTGTAGCGCGTGCCGGTATCGCAACCGATCACCACCACCTGGGCGTCGGGCTCGCGCTGCAGGACATCGAGGGCCGCCGCGGTGGCGGCGCCGGCCGACCAGCCCACCAGGAGACCCGATTCGCGCGCCAGCCAGCGCGCCGTGCGGTCGGCGGTCTCGGTCGGGATCTCCGCGACCCGGTCGGGCACCGACGGATCGTACAGCGCGGGCGGGTGCGCGGTCGTGGACAGGTGCTTGAGGCCTTCCAGCCCGTGGAACGGCGAATCGGGCTGCACCCCCACCAGCGTCACCGACGGATTCTTCTCCTTCAAGAAGCTTCCGGTTCCCATCATGGTTCCCGTGGTGCCCATGGCGGCCACGAAGTGCGTGATCCGGCCGCCGGTCTGGGCCCAGATCTCCGGACCGGTCGTCTCCCGATGCGCCTGCGGATTGGCCCGGTTGCTGTACTGGTCGGCGTAGTGGTACTGGTCCGGTGATTCCGCCGCCAGCTCGCGGGCCCGCTTGGCGGCGCCCTCGGTGCCCTCCAACCGGTCGGTGACCACCACTTCCGCGCCGTACACCTTGAGCAGGGCCCAGCGCTCCGGGCTCGCATTGCCGGGGAGACAGATGGTGACCCGCACGCCCGCCGCCGCGCCCAGCATCGCATAGGCGATACCGGTATTGCCGCTCGACGCGTCGAGCAGGCGCTTGCCCGGCAGTACACCGCGCGCGAGCCCGTCGCGCAGGATGGCCCGAGCCGCGCGGTCCTTCACGCTTCCACCCGGGTTGAGCCACTCGGCCTTGAGCCAGAGGGTGCCCCGTCCGTTGCCGCCGAACTGCACCGGCACGAGCGGGGTGTTGCCCACCAGGGACCACAAGGCCGGCTCACTGCCGACGGGGCGCGACTGGACTGCGGTCATGAACGTCCTCCGAAAAACGAAAAACCCGACCGGCCGGGTCGGGCTGCTGCGCACACGCCGGAGCGCGGGGCTAACTCGCCGATGAGATCCCGACCAACTGGTGGACCTGTTGCTCCTCTTTCATCAGGTCGGCCAGGGAGATCCCCGCCAGCAGATCGTCCACCCGCTGCTGCAGCGCGTGCCAGACCGGCCTGATGCTACAGGTTGCGCCGGGGCTACATCGCTCGGCGTCCACCGGGTGGCTGTCGCAGTTGATCTCGAAGGTCTGATGCTCGGAGGCGGTCATCACGTCCCGCACCGAGATGGACGAAGGCTCCCGGGCGAGGAAGTAGCCGCCCTTGGCGCCCCGCACGCTCTCCACCAGACCCGCGCGCCTCAGCCGGAGCAGGATCTGCTCGACGTAGTCGGCCGGCAGGCGCTCGACATCGGCCAGCTCGCGCGCGGCGATCGGCCCGCTCCCGGAGCCACCCCGGCGGGCCAGGTGAAGCGAAATGATGAGGCTGTATTCCGTCCAGGTCGTAACCCGCATTCTGGCTGCAATATCTACTTCTTCTCCGCCGACGTCCAGCGGGCCACCTCGTCGGGCGTGAGGTTCCCGTGGGGCCGAATGCGGGCGTCGCGGAACGACCCGCCCAGGACGTCCCCCAGATACTGGGACCAGGACAGCAGGGTACCGTAGCAGACCGGATCGTCGGCGTCGGGGCCGTTCGTCTCGCGCTGAAGCCGCTGCGTCAGCTCCTTCATCACCGCCGCGGGGACCTTGGACCGGACACTCGGGTAGATGAAACCGAAGAGCACCAGATGCGCGAGCAGCACCCGCCAGTGGTGGCCGAAGCGGTCGATGAGGCGCCGCCAGTCGAGGGTGTCGCCCAGGGCGAGGATGATGTGCGCCACGTCCGCGCCGTCGAATCGCTCCCGTTCCATCACGAACGACTTCGACCAGATGCTCTCCTCCGGCGGCGCGACCATGCACTTTCACGCCGAGGACTTCGCGCTCGGACGCATGCTCGAACCAGCCGTCGTCCACGACGGCGACGCCGTTGCCCGAGCTGAAGATCACGTCCACGAACCCCGACGGCGAACGGATCTTGGCGAGCCAGTGGGAGAACACCAGATCGGCTTCGAACCCCGCATCGGTGGAGGCCCGGAGCAGCCGCTGGACGTCGGAGGGCAGGACGAAGATGTCCAGGTCCTTGGTGGACCGGTCGATCCCCGCCTGGTGGATGAACGCGAACGCGCCGCCAACCAGGAAGGGGATGTTGGCGCGGGCAAGGAACTCCATCGCCTCGCGGTAGAACTCGCGGGACGGGGTTTCTACCATCGAATGCGTCGGCGACATCCCCATCCAGCGCTCCCATGAGGGGATGGCTATCATAGGCACTGTCGTGACAGGAGGTTGTGGCCCGGATCACCGCTCGGCTGGCCAGGCCATGGTTGATTGTCGAACACATGGCCAAGACCCCAGGCGTCGTTCGCATCGCCGCGGTTGGCGATATCCATCTCGGCCGGGCCTCGTACGGCCCGCCGATCCAGACCCTCTTCAGCCAGGTGGCGGAGCTGGCCGACGTGCTGGCGCTCTGCGGCGACCTGACCGACCGGGGTGACCCGGACGAGGGCCGGCAGCTCGGCCGCGCCCTGGCGACGGTCGGCGTCCCCATCGTCGCGGTGCTGGGAAACCACGATCACGAGGCGGCAAAGGTGCCGGAGCTCACCCGGATTCTCACCGACTCGGGAGTCCAGGTCCTCGACGGGGGAGACGCGTTCGAGGTCCAGGGGGTGGGGTTCGCGGGGGTGAAAGGATTCGCGGGAGGGTTCGGACGCCGGGCCCTGGGACCCTGGGGCGAGGAGACGATCAAGGTCTTCGTGCGCGAGGCGGTCGAGGAAGCCCTCAAGCTCGAGACCTCGCTCAGCAAGCTCCGGTCAGAGCGGAAGGTCGCGCTGCTGCACTACTCCCCGATCGCGGGGACGGTCGAGGGAGAGCCCCGGGAGATCTATGCCTTTCTCGGCTCCAGCCGGCTCGAGGAGCCGCTCATCCGCTACCCGGTGGATGTGGTGTTTCACGGACACGCCCATCATGGGGCGCTGGAAGGCAAGACGGTGGGAGGGGTGACGGTCTACAACGTTTCGCTGTCGCTGCTGCAGCGGACGTTTCCGGACGCGCCGCCGTTCCGGATCGTCGAGCTCAAGCTGCCGCAGGAACGGGAAGTCGAGCGCAGGGCCGACCGGGGCAGTGATCGGCGGGCAGATCCGCACCCGGGAAGGCGGAACGACGGATCTGCAGGCTGTCATCCTGAGCGAAGCGAAGGAGCCATAACCGGGGTCATGGCTCAGCCTCCGGCGGGTATCCCCTTCCCGCCCGGCACGCCGATCTCCGTCATCGCTCGCAGATCCAGCATCTCCTCCAGCTCCTCCTTCGGGAGGAGCTGTTTCTTCTCCAGCAATTGCTTCACTGTCAGCCCGGTAGCCACGGCCTCCTTGGCGAGCTTGGCCGCCTCGGCGTAGCCGAGCTTGGGCGCCAGGGCGGTGACCAGCGCGGGACTGCGCTCCAGCCAGTACGCGCACTGGGCCGCGTCGGCCTCGATCCCATCTACGCACCGCTCCGCCAGGACCCTGCTCGCGTTCCCGACGATGATCAGCGCGAAGACGATGTTGTGGGTGATCACCGGCATCATGACGTTGAGCTCGAGCTGGCCCGCCTCCGCCGCCATCGCCACGGTCTGGTCGAGGCCGAGGGCCTGGTAGCACACCTGGTTCACCATCTCGGCGATCGAGGGGTTCACCTTCCCCGGCATGATGCTCGAGCCCGGCTGCACCGCGGGGAGGACGATCTCCGCGAGCCCGGTGCGGGGCCCGGAGGCGAGCAGGCGGATGTCGTTCGCGATCTTGTTCAAGTCCAGCACGTAGGCGCGCAGCGCTCCGCTGAAGGTGGCGATGTCGCCCATGGACTGCATGAGCTGGATCCGGTCCTGGCCCTCACGCAGCTCCAGCCCGCTCACCTTCTGGAGGTGCCCCACCATGAGCCGGGGGTAATCGGACTCGGCGTTGATGCCGGTGCCGACGGCGGTCCCGCCGATGTTCATCTCCCGGAGCCAGTCCGCCGCCTGGGCCAGCTTCTCCCGGTGCCGCTGGACCGTGTGGCTGTAGGCGGTGAACTCCTGTCCCAGCCGGATGGGCGTCGCGTCCTGGAGATGGGTGCGGCCCGACTTGATGATGTCATCGAAGGCCACGCCCTTGGTGTGCAGCGAGCGGGCGAGCTGCTCCAGCGCCACCAGCGTCGCGGGGAGCGTCGCGAGGGTGGCGAGGCGCATCGCGGTGGGGATCACGTCGTTGGTGCTCTGGGCCATGTTGACGTGATCGTTGGGATGCACCGGTGCGTACGCGCCCCGCTTGGCCCCGAGGATCTCGTTGGCCCGGTTCGCGAGCACCTCGTTCACGTTCATGTTGTGGCTGGTCCCGGCGCCGGCCTGATACACATCCACGATGAACTGGTCGCGATGCTGGCCGGTGAGGACCTCGTCCGCGGCCCGCACGATGGCGTCAGCCAGGCGGGCCTCGAGCCGGCCGGTCTCCTTGTGGGTCACGGCGGCGGAGCGCTTGATCCAGACCACCGCGTCCACGAAGGCGGGGAGCGGCCTCAGGCCTGAGATGGGGAAGTTTTCGGCGGCACGCAGCGTCTGGATGCCGTAGAGGGCGGAGGCGGGAACGGCCTTCTCGCCCAACGGATCGCGCTCGATTCGGGTATCGGTCATGGGCATATACTTATGGCGATGAGCGAATCATTCAAGAGCGTCGCCAAACTCGCGGCCTTCGACCGCGAGAAGGCCGCCAAAGCCGATCTCTTCGCCGGACGCCACCTCTTCGTCGGCCTGAACTGCTTCGAGCCGGGGCAGTCGCAGCGGGTCCATGCCCACGAGGGCGCGGACAAGTTCTACTACGTGTGCTCGGGACGGGCTCGGATGACGGTCGGCGAGGTGACCCGCGAAGCAGCTGAGGGGGACATCGTCTGGGCCCCGGCCGGCGTCCCGCACGGCGTCGCGGAGGCGCTCGAGCGAACGGTCCTCCTAGTCGGGATCGCTCCACCGCCGCGCTAAACGGCGCAGGGCGGGCCAGCCGTAGGCGTGCGCCGCCAGGGCCACGCCGAGGACCACGCCGACGCCGTTGGTGTAGAAGCGCCAGGCGAGGAGCAGCCACCCCGCGCTCGCGCCGAGATCGCCCGCGGCGCCGCCGAGGAACCCCAGATCCACGGCGCCGGCACCGGACGGCGTCGGCAGGATGAGCTGGCTGTACAGCAGCGCGAACGACCCCAGCAGCATCGGCCCGAGATCGGGCGGATGGGGCAGCGTCGCGGCGAGCACCGGCAGGATCGCGACGCGGGTCGCCAGGTTCAGGAAGCTGAGCGGCAAGCTCGCCACCAGCGGCCAGCGCGGCATGCGCCGCCAATAGACCATCGCCCGGCGGATCGGCCGGCGCACGTGCCGAACCGCCGGCGACGCCACCCGCCTCGCATACCACCACACGATCAGACTGACCACCGCCACCAGCGCGACCCAGGGCCACGCCTCCGCCGCCGCGGCGGTGAGCCGGGGACCGGCCATGGTCCACCACGACGGCGCGTACCGCCACGCCAGCCATCCCGCGGCGACCAGGATGACCGGCCAGGCCGCGAGCACCTCGAGGCTGATGGCCACGAATGCGGCGGTCGCCGGCACCCGGCTCCGGAGCATGCCCGCGAGCCGCGCGGGCTCGCCGCCGATCCGGAGCGGCGTAAGCGCGCAGGCCGCGTCGCCGTATGCGTTGAGGACGATCGAGTCCCAGAAGCCGACCGGATATCCCAGCCCGCGGATGATCCACTGGATGCGCCAGGCGCGCGCAAGGAGGTCGATGACGACCAGACAGAGGCAGATGACCGTCGCGTCGAGAACGGTCATTCCGATAGGCTCACCCGGTAAGCACGCGTCGGTAGGTATCGAAGAGGCGGTCGAAGACCGTGTCCCACCCGTGGTGCTCCTCGGCGTAGCGCCGCCCGATCCGGCCGAGCGCAGGCAGATCCGCGCCGAGCAGCTCGACGGCGACCTCGGTCAGGTGCCCGACGTCCCCCGAGGTGTACAGGCGGCCCGCGCCCGAGCGGGAGACCGTCTCGGCCACACCGCCACGATCCACCGAGAGGAGGGGAACTCCGCTGGCCAGCGCCTCGAGCGCCGAGAGGCCGAACGTCTCCGCCGATCCGGGGGCGACCACGAGATCCATGGAGGCGTAGAGATCGGCGAGCAGATCCCGATCCCTGAGATACGGCAGCCAGGTGGCGCGCCGGCCGCCCGGGCGTCCGCTGCAGCCATCGGGCGGCAGGGCCCAGCCCGACGAGCGCCAGTCGCGCGCCGGTGCGCCGCTCGACCTCCAACCACGCCGAGAGCAGGATGTCGATGTCCTTCTCCGCCGCGAGTCGGCCGGAGTAGAGCGCGAGCGGTCCCTCCGGGAGACCGAACCGGCGCCGGGTCTCGGCGGCGCGGACCTGCCGGTCGGGGTGGAACCGGTCGAGGTCCACGCCGAGGGGCACGTGGACCACGTTCTCGACGCCGGCGCTTTCCAGCTCGCGCGCCACCGCCTGGCAGGGCGCGATGGTGGCCTGGACCATCCGGCCGAGTCGGCGCACGTAGCGCCAGGCGAGGGCGCTGGCGGTGAGCCGCGCCCATCCCGCGGCATGCGGGCGCGGCGCGATGATCCGGGGAAAGTTGCTGTGGTAGAACCACACGGCCGGCACGTCGAGTCCGCGCGTGGCGAGGTGCACCAGCCAAGGCGCGCACCACGCGCTGCCCACTTCGATCAGGTCGGGACGCTCGTGCGCCACGATCCGCTTGGTGGACCGCGTCGCCAGCATGAAGCGGTACGGCTTCTGGGTCGGGATGTGCGGACCGTGCAGCCGGTAACAGCGCACACCGCCCGCCTCGAGGATTTCGTCCCGCGCGCCGGGGACGACCAGCACCTGCCGCAGCGCCGAATGCCGCTGGACGTACTTCGCCTTCTCCAGCAGGTAGGTCCGCACGCCGCCGGTGGTGTCGCCGAAGAACTCGGTGATGTCGAGGACGCCGACGGAGGCCGTCGGCCGAAGGCGAGGCGGCAGCTCGATCCGGGAGATGTCGAGCGCCGACGGAGCGGTGCCGGCGACGGGCTCGAGGTCGAGGATCCCGGTTGCCGCGCGCTCAGTCAGAGCAGTCTCCCAGGGGATAGACCGTGCCGCAGTTGGCACAAGGGTTCTTGCAACCCATGGCGCGGGTGGGGACCGGGAAGTGGCAGCGCTGGCAGGTGGGGGTGGCGGCGTGGGCCGGTACGTCGACTGCTCCGGATGACGGCTCCGCGATGCCTGAGGTCCGCGCTCACGCCCGCACGCTCCCCGTGATGAACGGATTCGTCAGCCGCTCGACACCGATCGTCGTATCGGGACCATGTCCGCTGTGCACCACGGTCGAGTCCGGCAGCGACAGGAACTTCGACTGGATCGTCGACATGAGGGTCGCGTAGTCACCGCCGGGCAGGTCGGTCCGCCCGACCGACCCGCTGAACAACACGTCCCCACCGAACACCATCCCGTGTCCCACGAAGCTCACGCTTCCGGGCGAATGCCCCGGGGTGTGCCGCACCTCGAACTCGAACCCGCCGACCGCGACGCTGCCACCCCCCGTCAGCACTTCGTCGGGCGGCGGCGGGACCTCGAGCTCCTTGCCGAGCCAGGCACCGAACTGCGGCAGGGCATCGTAGATGCGGCGATCGAGCGGATGGAGATGGATCGGGGCCGCGGTGGCGCGCTTCACGGCGCCGACCCCGATGATGTGATCCACGTGCGCGTGGGTGAGCCAGATGGCCTTGAGCGACCAGGCGCGGGTATCGAGCTCGGCGAGGAACATGTCGGGCTCCTCGCCGGGATCGATGATCGCCGCTTCGCGGGTCCGGCGGTCGGCGACCAGATAGCAGTTCTGCGACATCTGCCCGTTGGGCAGCGCTACCACCTCGAGATCAGACACCGACCTTCGCCTTGGCCGGAGCGGTGGCGCGGCGCTCCTTCAGATACTTCTCCACCGCGATCGCCGCGGTGGTGGCGTCGCCGACGGCCGTGGTGATCTGGCGGGTGAGCTGCGCCCGCACGTCGCCCGCGGCGAAGAGCCCGGGGATCGAGGTCATCATCCGGTCGTCCGTGATCATGTAGCCGGCCGGATCGTGCTTGAAGTGTTCCTTGACCAGTCCGGTGTTGGGCAGGAACCCGATGAAGATGAACGCCCCGCCCGCCTCCAGCGTGCTCGGCGCGCCGGTCTCGCTGTCCACCATCTCGACCGTCTTGAGTCCCGAGGGTCCGCCTTTGAACTCGGTGACGCGCCGGTTGTAGAGGACCTCGATCTTGGGATTCGCGAACAGCCGCTCCTGCAGGATCTTCGATGCGCGGAACTCCATCCGCCGGTGGATGACGTACACCTTGCTGGCGTACCGCGTGAGGTAGTCGGCCTCCTCCACCGCCGCGTCGCCGCCACCGACGACCGCGAGCACCTCACCCTTGAAGAAGGCGCCGTCGCAGACCGCGCAGTAGGAGACGCCCTTGCCGGCGTAGTCCAGCTCGCCCGGCACGCCCAGCTTGGCCGGCGTGCCGCCGGCGGTCAGGATCACCGTCGGCGCCTCGAAGATGACGCCGTTCGACGTCGTCACCTCGAAGACCCCGTCGTCCCGCCGGGAGATGGACTCGACGTTCTCATTCTTGATGTCGGCGCCGAACTTGGTGGCATGGTCGGCCATCTTGACGGCCAGCTCGCGTCCCAGGACGTGCTCGAAGCCCGGATAGTCGTCGATCCATTCGGTGTTGAGCAGCTCGCCGCCCGGAACGCCACGCTCCAGGACGACGGCGTCCAGCATCCCGCGCCCCGCATACATCGCGGCGCACATCCCGGCGGGACCCGCGCCGATGATGATCAGGTCGTGTTCTTCCCTGCGGCTCATACTGCTCCCCCGAGAATCCCGTGGTCGTTCCGGCGCTCCGCCACCCGGCGGGGCGAGGGTTCGATATCCTGCCCAAATATAGAACGCGCGGGGGTTCCCCGGGCCCCTAAGTGCAGCAGGCTCACGGCCCCGTGGCAGCCGGACACGGTGCCCACGACCACGTCCACTTCCCCGCCCCGGCTGCCGGCCTCCGCCACGACCCGGTCGCCCTCCAGCACGGCCGCCACGTCGAACATGCCGACGCCGTACACCCGGTGCCGGCACACGAAGAGCGCGGGCCCGGCCGTCGGCGCCGCCCGGTCCAGCCGGCCGGTGAGCTGCTCCATGGCGTCGCTCATCTCCCAGGTCCGCGGGGCCCTGGTGATCGGGCAGATGGCGGGCTCGACGCAGTGGGTGGGGCAGAGCCAGTCGGCGAAGGAGACATACCGCGTCCCGTCCGGCGCGGCGGTGTCGTACGGGCGTGCCGATCGGCGCGGTGAGCGGCCGTTGCTCGACCGTGCGGTCGGGCCAGCGGGCTTCGGCGCGCCGCACCAGCCATTGGTACATCAGATGCGGCATGAGCGGCGAAGGTACGATGGTGTCGCCGGCATGGCGCTCCTCGCCGAGCCATCCGTCGAAGAACTCCCCCCATTCGGCCAGCACCAGCTCGACATCCTGCGAGGGGCCGATCTCGGCGGCGAACCGGCACGCCGGGTTTCGGTCCACGATCAACAGCCGGCGATAGCGGACCTTGCCCCGCTCGCGGGCGCGCAGCATCTGCCCCGCGTAGAAGGTGCCGTAGCAGCCGCCGCCCACGATCGCGACGTCGTGCAGCTCGACCCTATCGAAGGATTCGTCCGCCATCGACGGTCAGCACTTCACCGGTGACGAAGTCGCCGCCCTCCAGCAGATACAGGAGCGCGCTCACCACGTCCGCCGGACTGCCCAGCCGGCGCAGCGGCGTATCGGCGGCCAGCCGCTCGCGCTCCGCGGCGTCGTACTCCTCGGGGACGAGCACGGCACCCGGCGCGATCGCGTTGACGGTGACATCGGGCGCGAGCGCGCGGGCCAGCACCTTGGTGAGCATGACGACGCCCGCCTTGCTGATGGAATGCGCGGCGAAGCCGGGCCACGGCTGGAGACCGGCGAGGTCGGCCAGGTTCACGACCTTGCCGTGGGCCGCTCGCAGCGCGGCGGCGGCGCCCTGGGTACAGAAGAAGACGGAGCGGAGATTGAGATCGAGGATGGTGTCGTACTGCTCGGGCGTCGTCCGCTCGAAATCGAGCTTGCGCATGATCGCCGCGGAGTTCACCAGGACGTCAAGCCGGCCGAAGCTGTCCACGACCCGCGGCGCGAGCCCCTTCGCCGCGGCGGCATCGGCGAGATCTGCCGCGAAGCACTCGGCGCGGCCGCCCGCCGCGGCCACTTCGTCGCGCAGCGCGCGGGCGCCATCCGAGGATGCGTGATGGTGAATGGCGAGCGTCATGCCCCGGCCGGCGAGGGCGCGGGCCATCTCCCGGCCGAGCCGGCGGCCCGCTCCGGTCACGAGCGCGACGCGGCCCTCGAGCTCCATCAGGTGCCGCCGGAGGCGGCCGGGGCGATCGGCAGGATGTGACCGGTGACGCCCGAGGACTCGGGCGCCGCCAGCGACATGACCCCGTCGGTGATATCGCGCAGCTCGACGAACGCCGCGTTCTCGCCCATGTCGGCGACGTTGTCGCCGGTGCGGACCGTGCCGGGCGCCACCGCGTTGACCCGCACTTTGCGGTCGCGCAGCTCGAGCGCGAGGCTCTGGGTGAACCCGGCCACCGCCGCCTTGGCGGCGCTGTAGACCGCCATGGGTGCCTGCGGCTTGAAGTAGGCGATGGAGGCGAAGTTGACGATGCACCCTTCGGTGCGACTCAGCGCCTCCACGGCGGCCTGGGACACCAGCACGGTCGTCTTGAGGTTGATCGCCAGCTCGCGGTCGAAGTCGGCGACCGAGAGCTTGTCGATCGGCCCGTAGGTCGTGAGTCCGCCCGCCACGTTGACCACCACATCCAGCCGGCCGAAGTGCCGCAGCGCCATCTCGACCGCGAGCGCGGCGATGTCCCGCTGGGTGAGGTCACCGGCGCAGGGCCGGGCGTCCACGCCGAGCGCGGCGAACTCGCGCACCCGCTCCGCCACCCCGACCGCGTTCAGGTCGCAGGCGACGATCTTGGCCCCCGCCTGTCCGAAGGCGAGCGCGACGGCGTTGCCGATCTGTCCGGCACGGCCGACGCCGGTCACCAGCGCCACCTTGCCGCCGAAGTCGAATCGAGAGTCGCTCATGGTACCTCGCAGGGACGCAGACGATCGAGGCGCTCCAGCCACTCCATGGGCACTTCCTGCGAGCCGAGCGCGCCGTGAGTCTCGCCGGGCTCCGGGTCGCCGTGCCAGTCGCTGCCGCCGGTGCGGTGCAGCTCGAGCCGGAGCGCGATGTCGGTGAGCCGGGAGCGGGCATCGGGATCGTGGCTCGGGTGCCGGGTCTCGATGGCGTCGAGCCCTTCGGACTTGAGCCGCTCGATGAACGAGCGCGTGCCCCGGTCCTTGAGGTGCGCCACCGAGACGATCCCCCGGACGGAATGGACCAGGTTGGCCACCTCGCGGAACGCCGGCAGCACCTTCTCGACGAAGGCCGGCCGACCGCGGCCGATGTAGCGGTCGAACGCTTCCGACATCCCGGCGGCGCCGCCGCCCCGCACGATGGCGCGGGCCACGTGCGGCCGCCCGACCGCACCCCCGCGCGCCTGGCGCAGCACGTCCTCGAAGTCGAGCGTCAGCCCCATTCCCTGCAGCCGGTCCACCATGGCGCGCGCGCGCCGCATGCGGTCGGCCCGGCAGCGCTCCAGGAAGGCTTCGAGCGGGGGAGAATCGGTGGGGAGGAAATATCCGAGGACGTGCATCTCGCCCCAGGGGGCGGCGGTGGAGAACTCGCAGCCGGAGACCACGCGCACGCCGAGCCGCTCGCCGGCCGCGACCGCCGCGGGAACACCCGCGACCGTGTCGTGATCGGTGAGCGAGATCGCGCCGAGCCCCGCCGCGGCGGCCCGCTCCACCACCACCTCCGGCGCCAAACTCCCGTCCGATGCGGTCGAGTGGACGTGGAGATCGACGATCGGGCCGGCAGGCGATGCCTGGCCGGATCCGGTCAGCGGCGGTAACCCAGCTCTGGAGCGGTCCACGCCGGCTGGGACACGGCCAGCAGCTGCGCCAGCTCCTGGTCGCTGAGCTGACCGAGCGACAGCTCCCGGCTCTTGGCCCCGAGCGGCGAGTAGCGCGTCACGCGCTGCTCACGCGCCGGCCCCGTCCCGCGGGTGAACACCAGGCCGAACTCGTCCTTCGTATACTGCGTGGAGCGGCCGCTGACCGCGACCGTCCACGTCTCGCCATCCACGTCGATGATGCGTCTCGGCATCTATCGCACCTCCTCCCAAAGCTCCCATGCGCCTGGCTGATAGTCGGCCAGGGCGCGAATCTTGGCCTCGAGCTCCGCTTCGTCCGCGGGTCGCTCCACCACCGAGCGGTGGGTCTCCCGGCTGCGGCTCTCGCTGAACTCCATGTACGTCCCCGCCTCGTCGGCCCGGCGAAACAGCCAGAGGTGCCACCCGCGCGTCTCCGCGAGCTGGGCCAGCTCCCGAACCGCCGCGAGATACTCCGACTCCCGGCCCGCCCGCACGCTCACCCGTGAGACGGTGAGGGTGCGCGCCATCCTAGACCGCGCCCTCGGGGAACTCCTGCAGCGTCTTCTTCACGTCCGCCATGAACCGGTCGGCGTCGGACCCATCCACGATCCGGTGGTCGAACGCCAGCGACAACATGCCTTTCGTCCGCACGCCGATCGTGTCGGTGCCGTCCACCGTGATGACGGAGGGCTGCTTCTCGATCGCCCCGACGCAGAGAATCGCCGCCTGCGGCTGGTTGATGATCGGCGTTCCGATCACCGAGCCGAAGACGCCGGGGTTGGTGATGGTGAAGGTACCCTTCTGCACCTCGTCGGGGCTCAGCTTCTTGCCCCGCGCCCGCTCGCCAAGATCGTTGATGGCCCGGGCGAGTCCGAGCAGGGACAGCTCGTCGGCATGCTTGATGACCGGGACGATGAGTCCCCACTCGAGGGCGACGGCGATGCCCAGGTTGATGTCGCGGCGGACGATCGTGCTCTCGCCCGAGACCGCGGCGTTGACCCTGGGATGCCGCCGCAGGGCGTCGGCCGTCGCCTTCGCGATGAACGCGAGGAAGGTGAGGTTCACCCCCCGCGATGCGTACTCCTGTTTCTTCCTGCCGCGGAGCTGCGCGATCCGCGAGTAGTCGATCTCGAAGATGGTGTTCACGTGCGGCGAGACGCGCCGCGACATCACCATATGCTCGGCCGTGAGCTTGCGGATGCGGCTCCACGGCTCGACCGTGTCACCCTCCCACGGATCCACCTGGGGGGCAGCGGGTGCGCGCGGGGCGCCGGCGGGCTCGGGGGCAGCGGCCGGAGCGCGAGCCGGCGTCGGTGCCGGCGGCGCGACGCGCTGGCCGCCTTCGATGTAGCCGAGCACGTCGTTCTTCGTCACCCGGCCGGCGAGGCCGGTGCCGGGGATCTCGCTGATATCGAGGTTGTGCTCGGCGGCCATCTTGCGCACCAGCGGGGTGCTGCGGCGGCGCAACCGCTCTTCCGCCGTCTCCATCTCGCCGTTCCCCTCGGCGACGTGCCCCGCGCGCGCCTTCTCGGCGGCCGGACGCGCGGCGGGCGCGGGCGGCGGCGGTGCCGGCGGTCGCCTTGGGGGCGGCCGGAGCCGGCTCAGGAGCCGATGCGGCAGGCTTGGTGGGCGCAGGCGCGGGCGCGGAGGCCGCCGGAGCCGGAGCCGCGGCCGGCTTGGCGGCGCCGGCGGCAGCCTCGGTGTCGATCCGCGCGACGACGGTCTGCACCGCGACCGTCTGCCCTTCCTGCACCAGGATCTCGCTGAGTACCCCCGCGGACGGGGCCGGGATCTCCGCATCCACCTTGTCGGTGGAGATCTCGAAGATCGGCTCGTCGCGCTTCACCGCCTCGCCCACCTTCTTGATCCAGCGGGAGAGCGTGCCTTCGGCGATGGACTCGCCCATCTGGGGCATGATGACGTCGATCGTTGCCATGTCTACTCCGTCAGTATTTCGCGACCCATCTCGCCGCCCTGACGATGTCCATCGTCTGGGGCAGCACGAAATCTTCCAGTTGCGGTGCGTACGGGAGCGGCACGTCGTGCGCGGCTACCCGCTTGACCGGCGCGTCGAGCCACTCGAAGGCCAGATCCTGGATCCGTGCGGTGATCTCGCCGGCGATACCGCCGGTCACGGTGTCCTCGTGCACGATGAGCACGCGGTTGGTCTTCTTCACCGTCGCCGCGATCGCCTCGTCGTCCATCGGAAGCAGGCTGCGCAGGTCGAGCACCTCGACCGAGAGCCCGTCCTCCCGCTCGAGCTGTTCGGCCGCTTCGAGCGCCTTCCAGACCGTCGCGGCGTAGGTGATGATCGAGAGATCCTTGCCTTCACGGGCCAGTCTCGCCTTGCCGATCGGAACAATATGGTCGCCCGGTGGCAGCTCCTGCTTGATCCGGCGGTAGAGGTACTTGTGCTCGAAGAAGAGTACGCAGTCCTCGTCGCGGATCGCGGCCTTGAGCAACCCCTTGGCGTCGGCGGCCGTGGCCGGGTAGACGACCTTGAGCCCCGGCGTATGGAGGAATGCGGCCTCGGGGTTCTGCGAGTGGAACGGCCCGCCCCGCACGTACCCGCCGCTCGGGCCCCGCACCACCATGGGACACGGGAGGAACGCGCGATAGCGCGCGGTGGCCACGTAGTTGGTCAGAATGCTGTACGCGCAGGAGACGAAGTCGATGAACTGCATCTCGCACACCGGACGCATCCCCATGTGCGCGGCGCCGGCCGCCGCACCGACGAAGCCGGTCTCGCTGATCGGGGTATCGATCACCCGCCCCGCGCCGAAGCGGTCGAACAGGCCCTCGGTCACCTTGAACGCGCCGCCGTACTTCCCGATGTCCTCGCCCATGCAGAAGACGTCGGGGTCGCGCTCCATCTCCTCGAAGAGCCCCTGCCGGATGGCCTCGAGGTAGGTAACCTCAGCCATCGTGGGTGCCCCAGCTCGACGGACGCTCGTGCTGCTCCACGGCGCTGCGCAGCCCCTCGCGATACCATAGCACCGGCATCCGCGGCGGATCGGCGTACACACCCTCGAGGGCGTCCAGCGCCTCGGGCATCGGCGAGGCCTCGGCCTCGTCGGTGGCGCGGTCGATCTCGTCGGTGACCCGGCCATCGATCCCTTCGAGCGCGTCCGTTCCGATCCCTTCGCCTTCGGTCAGCACCTTCACGTAGCGGTCGAGCGGATCGTTCTCCCTGGCCCAGCGATCGATCTCGCCCTCGGGAACGTACGACTGGTTGTCGTGCTCCGCATGGCCCTTGCGCCGGTAGGTCATCAGCTCCAGCAGGGTCACGCCCTCACCGCGGCGGGCGCGGTCCACCGCCTCGCGGGTGACGCGGTGCACCTCGAGCACGTCGTTGCCGTCGGCGCGCACGCCCGGGATGCCGTAGCCCGCCGCCTTCTCCGCCAGCCGCTCGGCGGCGCACTGCTGATCGATGGGCGTGGAATAGGCGTAGCGGTTGTTCTCCACGACGACGACGAGCGGGCACCGCTGCACCGCGGCGAGGTTGATGCCCTCGTGAAACGCGCCGGTGGAGGTGGCGCCGTCTCCCACGTAGACCAGTCCGACCCTCGGCTGCTTCCGCAGCTTGAACGAGAGCGTGACGCCGGCCATCACGGGCACCATGTCGCCCAGGTGGGAGATCTGGCCGACGAAGTTGCGATCCGAGACGTCGCCGAAGTGGATGTTGAGCTCGCGGCCGCGGGTCGGGGAATCGCCCTTCGCCATGTACTGGCGGAGCACCTCGACCGGCGTCGCGCCCTTGACCAGCATCGACCCCAGGTTGCGAATCAGCGGTGAGAGCACGTCCTCCCGCCGCAGCGCATAGGCCGAGCCCACCGCGCACGCCTCCTGTCCCAGCGAACGGAACAGCCCGCCGACCACTTTGGTCTGGCGATACAGGTTCACCAGCCGCTCTTCGAGCGACCGGGTAAGCCTCATCCAATAATAGAGTTCGAGGAGTTGGTCGCGGGGCAGACCACCGGCGGCGGCACGAGACGGAGCAGTTGCGGATGTGGCGGCCATGCGGATCCCGGTTGTGGGTGCTGAACCCGGGCAGGAAAATTCACCGGGGCGAAGGTGGAGTCAAGCGGAAACACTGATCAGTGCGGATGATGCAGCGCTCGGCGTCCCCTATGCCATGCGCAACGGGTGGCGAGCAATCGTGTTGGCGATGGCCCTGGCGGTTCCCCTCCAGGGCTGCGCCGGCTCCTCCGACGTGACCGCCCCGCCCACGGGCAACAATCCGCCGCCCGAGCAACCGAACCCACCGAACCCGCCACCACCGCCGCCGCCACCCCCGGAGCCGACGGAACCGCCACCGGCGCCACCGCCCGGGCCCCCGATTCCCAATCCACCCGGCCTCGGCGCCGGCGCGCGGGTGCTCTTCATCGGGAACAGCCTGACCCAGAGCAACGACCTGCCGGGCATGGTCCGCCGGATGGCGGCGGAGGCCGGACTCAACTGGTTCGTGGACGCGCAGCTGCTCAGCGGCGCGGGGCTCGAGGACCATTGGCAGCGCGGATTCGCGCAGGCGAAGATCCGCAGCGGCCACTGGGACGCCGTCGTCCTGCAGCAGGGACCATCGTCGTTACAGGACAGCCGCGCGAACCTGCGTCAATGGGCCGCCGAATTCGACGGGCTGGTCCGCGAGTCGGGCGGCCGGTCGGCACTCTACATGGTCTGGCCCGATCTGACCCGCGTCGAATGGTTCGACCGGGTGCGCGATTCGTACGCCCTGGCGGCGCGTGACGTGGACGGCTGGTTCCTGCCGGCGGGAGAGACGCTGCGCGCGGCGTGGCAGGTGCAGCCGAACCTCGCGCTGCTCGGCGGCGACGTGTTCCACCCCACCCTCGCCGGGACCTACGCGGCCGCGGTCACCATCTTTGCGGGACTCTCGGATCGATCGCCGCTCGACGTGGGGACGCAGCCGGGAGTGAATACGCAGATGGCCGCGAGCCTCAGGAACGCGGCGAAGGCGGCGCTCGACGAGTACTCGGATTACGGGCCGACCAACTCACCGTAGGCCGCTGGGTCACCCCACCAAAAAAAGAGCACCGTAACCCGTCTGTTCCCGGGAGAGCCGCAGAACACCGAACCACTTCTGCGTTCATCTGCGTTCATCTGCGGCCAAATAGGTTTGTGCTCAGCGGATGAATGCGATGCATGCATGATGGTAATTGAGCCGCAGATGAACGCAGATGAACGCAGAGGGATGTTCGTATCCAGCACGCCGAGCTCACGCGGCGGATCATTGGAGTTTTTTATGAGGTGTATGGGGAGCTCGGGTATGGGTTCCTGGAGTCCGTGTATCGTTCCGCGATGGTCATCGCGCTGGCCGACGCCGGACTCGCCGGGGAATCCGAGGTCGAGCTCCACGCCCACTTTCGTGGACGGTCCATTGGGAGGTTTCGCGCGGATATGCTGGTAGAGGGTGCGGTATTGGTCGAACTGAAAGCAGCGCGAACGATCGATTCAGCCCACGTCGCGCAGATATTGAACTATCTCCGATGCACCGTCGTCGAACTCGGCCTCATCCTCAACTTTGGCCCCACCGCTCAAGTGCGCCGTCTGATCTTCGCGAATGAGCGCAAGCAGCGTTCATCGGTACCATCCGAATGAGCTGAGCCTCATCTGCGGCCACTCCCCGGACACAAATCACGCGGCCCCTCCCGCCAAACCGGGAGGGGCCGCGTGCTTCCAGCGCCGGACGTCTAGACCTTGGCGGCGACCGGCCGGCCCGAGCCGTGCGCCTGCTCCTGCGTCTCGATCCGCATCCCGTAGAAGGACCGGTGGATGAAGAACATCGCCACCAGGAAGAACACTACGGCCAGCACCCTGGCGAGAGTGCTGTTGCCGCCCGCCACCAGGTACACGCCCAGCTCGACCGCGAGCAGTCCGAAGAGGGTGGTGAACTTGATGACCGGGTTCATCGCGACCGACGAGGTGTCCTTGAACGGATCGCCGACCGTATCACCCACCACCGACGCGGCGTGCAGCTCGGTGCCTTTCATCTTGAGCTCGGTCTCCACGATCTTCTTCGCGTTGTCCCACGCCCCGCCCGCGTTGGCCATGAAGATGGCCTGGAAGAGACCGAACATCGCGATCGAGATCAGGTAGCCGATGAAGAAGAACGGCTCGATAAAGGCGAAGGCCAGGGTCGAGAAGAAGACGCCGAGGAAGATGTTGAACATCCCCTTCTGGGCGTACTGGGTGCAGATCTCGACCACCTTCCGGCTGTCCTCGACCGACGCCCTGGTGACCCCCTCGAGCCGGATGTTGGCCTTGATGAACTCCACCGCGCGGTAGGCGCCGGTGGTCACTGCCTGGATCGAGGCACCCGTGAACCAGTAGATCACCGCGCCGCCGGTGATGAGGCCGAGCAGGAACGGCGGGTGGAGAATCGAGAGCTTCTCCATGTCGCCGGTGAGGCCGTGGGTGAGCGCCATGATGATCGAGAAGATCATGGTCGTGGCGCCCACGACCGCGGTGCCGATGAGCACCGGCTTGGCCGTGGCCTTGAAGGTGTTCCCCGCCCCGTCGTTCTCCTCCAGCAGCTCCTTGGCCAGCTCGAAGTTGGGCGCGAACGCGAAGTCGCGCTTGATCTCCTGGTCTACGTTGGGCACCTGCTCGATCAGCGATAGCTCATACACCGACTGGGCATTGTCGGTGACGGGACCGTAGCTGTCCACCGCGATGGTGACCGGGCCCATGCCGAGGAAGCCGAACGCCACGAGACCGAAGGCGAAGATGGCCGGGGCCTTCATCAGTTCGCCCAGCCCCAGCGTGCTCACCCCGTAGGCGATCGCCATCAGCAGCATGATCGCGATACCCAGCCAGTACGCCGAGAAATTGCCCGCCACGAGACCGGACAGGATGTTGAGCGACGCGCCGCCCTCGCGGGACGAGGTCACGACCTCGCGGACGTGCCGGGACTCGGTGCTGGTGAAGACCTTCACCATCTCCGGGATGATGGCGCCGGCCAGCGTGCCGCAGGTGATCACGGTGGAGAGCTGCCACCAGAGGTCGCCGTTGCCGCCTAGTTCCGGGACGATCAGGTAGGAGACGATGTAGGTCAGGACCACCGAGAGGATCGAGGTGAACCACACCAGTTGGGTGAGCGGAGACTCGAAGTTGAACCGGGCTACGTTGGCGTACCTGGCCTGGGACATCGAGTTGCTGATCAGATAGGAGAATCCCGAGGCGAGCACCATCATGACCCGCATCAGGAAGATCCAGACCAGCAGCTGCGCCTGGACCGTGGTGTCCGCCACCGCGAGCACGATGAAGGTGATCAGGGCAACGCCGGTGACGCCATAGGTCTCGAACCCGTCGGCGGTGGGACCCACCGAGTCGCCGGCGTTGTCGCCGGTGCAGTCGGCGATCACGCCGGGGTTCCGCGCGTCGTCCTCCTTGATCTTGAAGACGACCTTCATCAGGTCGGCGCCGATGTCGGCGATCTTGGTGAAGATGCCACCCGCGATCCGGAGCGCCGCGGCGCCGAGCGACTCGCCGATGGCGAAGCCGAGGAAGCAGGCGCCGGCCACGTCGGCGGGAATGAAGAGCAGGATGGCGAGCATGAACAGCAGCTCGACCGAGATCAGCATCATGCCCACGCTCATGCCCGCGCGCAACGGGATGTCGCTCACCGGCCAGGCCTTGCCCCGCAGGCTCGCGAAGGCCGTGCGGGAGTTGGCGAAGGTGTTGATCCGGATGCCGAACCAGGCGACGCCGTAGCTCCCCGCCATGCCGATCACGCTGAACAGCAGAATGACGGCGATCTTCGACAGCTCCAGCCCGGTGAGGAGGAAGTACACCACGATCACCGTGCCGATGAAACCGAGCAGGACCAGCAGCAGCTTGCCCTGCTGGACCATGTAGGCCTTGCAGGTCTCGTAGATCAGGTCGGAGATCTCGGCCATGGTCCGGTGCACCGGCAGGTTCTTCACCCGGGTGTAGCTCCAGAGGCCGAAGAGCAGGCCCAGCACGCACACCACGAGGCCGGAGAGCAGGATCTCGTGGCCGGTAAAGCCGAGGAAGTCGCCCTGGTTCAAGTCGGGCAGGCGGATGTTGACCTCACCACCGGGCCGATGCTCGGCCTGCACCTGGGCCTCCTGGGCAGCCAGCGGCAAGGCCACCGGGGCGAACGCCCCCAGCAGGAGGAGCAGCAGCGTGAGGGAACGGAACGCCGGGCGGGGCAGCTTCATCGTCGAATGTCTCCTAGGCATCACGGGTGGCGCCTCAGTAGGCGCCGATGGGACGGTGAGTGGGATGGGACGCGGCATGCACGATCGTCAGAAAACGCTTGGCCAGCTTGTCGGCCTCACTCTCGCCGACCTGGTCGGTCTCGGCGGTCACCAGGGTATAGTGGCCGCCGTCAGCCTGCACCGTCACGCTCACCCGGCCGATCGCGCCCGAGAAGGTCCGGCGGCGCGCCTGCTCCTGCACCGGCGTGAGCCGCGAGCCGAAGAACTCGCTGGCCTGGGCGAGTACGGCT
Organism: uncultured Gemmatimonadales bacterium; assembly: GCA_963720365.1. Lineage (GTDB taxonomy): Bacteria > Gemmatimonadota > Gemmatimonadetes > Gemmatimonadales > GWC2-71-9 > CAVVWJ01. The sequence continues at coordinate 108,290 of CAVRFK010000004.1, forward strand.
CGGGGGATTCGTGGGTGCGGTGGAAGTACTTCACGCTTTGCCCTTTACGCTTTGCGCAGTTGATCAGTCATCCTGGTAGTACTCGATCCCCAGATGCGTGATCTGCTCCTCGCCCATCAGATACCGCAGCGTGTTCTTGAGCTTGGTCTGCTGGATGAAGAGGTCGTGCTCGGGGTAGAGTCCCGGCGCCACCTGCGGGCTCTTGAAGTAGAACGAGAGCCACTCCTGGATCCCGCTGAGGCCGGCCCGCTGCGCCAGGTCGAAGAAGAGCGCCAGGTCGAGCACCAGCGGCGCCGCGAGGATGGAGTCGCGGCAGAGGAAGTCCACCTTGATCTGCATCGGGTAGCCGAGCCACCCGAAGATGTCGATGTTGTCCCACCCCTCCTTGTTGTCGCCGCGGGGGGGATAGTAGTTGATCCGGACCTTGTGGAAGAGGTTGCCGTACAGCTCGGGATAGAGCGCCGGCTGGAGGATGTATTCCAGCACGCCGAGCTTGGACTCTTCCTTGGTCTTGAAGCTCTCCGGGTCGTCGAGGACTTCGCCGTCGCGGTTACCCAGGATGTTGGTGGAGTACCATCCCGCGACGCCGAGCATCCGCGCCTTGAACATCGGCGAGAGCACGGTCTTCACCATCGTCTGGCCGGTCTTGAAGTCCTTGCCGCCGATGGCGACGCCGCGCTCCTTGGCGAGCTGCTCCATGGCCGGGAAGTCGCAGGTGAGGTTGGGCGCGCCGTTGGCGAACGGCACCCCCTCCATCAGGGCCGCCCAGGCGTAGAGCATGGAGGGCGCGATCGAGGGATCGCCCGCGTCCATGGCCCGCTCGAACGCGTCGAGCGTCCAGTGCGCGGGTCCGGGACTGATGAAGATCTCGGTCGAGGCGCACCAGACGATCACCAGGCGGCTGCATCCGTGCTTGCTCTTGAAGTCGCGGATGTCCTTCCGCAGCGCCTCGGCCAGCTCGCGCTTGGACTTCCCGGACTTGACGTTCTTCCCCTCCAGCCGCTTCACGTAGTGCTGGTCGAATACGGCGGGCATCGGCTTCAACGCCTTGAGGAAGTCACCGATCGGCTCCAGGTGCTCGTGCCGATCGAGCACACCGGCCTTGACCGCGGCGGTGTACGCATCGTCGGGCACCGGATCCCACGCGCCGAAGACGAGGTCGTCGAGCGACGCGAGCGACACGAAGTCGCGGATCAGCGGCGCCCGGCCCTCGGTCCGCTTGCCGAGCCGGATGGTGCCCATCTGGGTCAACGAGCCGATCGGCCGTCCTCCGCCCCGGCGCACGTTTTCGACGCCGGCGATGAAGGTCGTCGCCACCGCGCCGAGCCCCACGCACAGCACCCCGAGCTTGCCCTCCGCCGGCGCGATCCGCCGGGCCACCTGGTCAGCCACTGCTAATGTCCTTTCGCGAGAGGATCCAGCGCGGCCGCGCGCTCACGCGGCCGCGCGCGGGATTCTTCCACCCCGTTCGCGGCCCGGTACACGTACACGAACCGCTGGATCACTGTGATGATCGAGGCTATCGCCAGCAGCGCGACCAGCGCTTCGAGCACCAGCGCCCTGGGACCCGCGCCCACGATCAGCGAGGCGACCCCCAGGCCGAGGATCCGCTCCGCCCGCTGGGCGATGCCGACTTTGCAATCGAGACCCAGCCCCTCGGCGCGGGCTCGCGCGTACGAGACCAGGAGGGAGCTGAGGATGGCCACCATGCAGGCGATGACCGCGGGCATACGGTAGGCGACGTCGGGGGCGGTGAGGAGAAAGGCGCCGATGCCGATGAAGGTGGCCCCGTCGCCGACCCGGTCGAGCGTGGAGTCATAGAAGGCGCCGAATTTCGTGACCATGGCGCCGCCGCGGGCCACCTGGCCGTCGAGCGTGTCGGCGACCCCGCTGAGCAGGAGGAGCGCACCGCCGAGCCGGATGTGTCCGAGCGCGTAGGCGAGCGCGGAGACGAGCACGAGGCCGGTCCCGACCGTGGTGATCGTGTTCGGCCGCACCCCGGCGCGGATCAGCCGATCTACCAGGGGGTTGACCGCCGCGTAGAACGGCTTCTCCAGTGCTCCCAGGAGCTTCACGCTCGTGTCGACCCTCGATCGCTACCGTGAAAAATCACCCTCCACCCCGGCCCCAATGCCGGGGCAAAGGATAATCGGCAGAACCGGTTAGGGCAATTACGGGGATACGTGGACCGGGAGCGATCAGAGGAACCGCTTCACTCCGGGTACAGCAGCACCCGCTTCCGCCGCTCGAGGTACGCCTGCCTCGCCGCCTCCCAGCTCTTCACGATCGCCGCCGGATCGGTCCCCGCGTCGAGGGCCCCGCGCAACGCCGTCGTGCCCGCCAGGCGGTCAAAGTGCTTCGGGATCCATCGGAATTGCGCGGGATGGGTCCGGCGGATCACGGCGAGGAGGTGAACCGCCGTCGCGGTGGCGTCGTAGGTCGCCCGGTTGGTGACCTCGAGGCGGATCCCGGCGAGCACGGTGTCGGCGTACTTGCCATCGCCGGGATTCCGGGGTGTGAACGTTACCCCTCGGGCCTGCACGCCTGGCGGCGCGGCCTGCCGGAACTCGTTCAGGACCGCGACCGTATCCAGCCATGGGGCGCCGACCTGCTCGAACGCCGCATCCGAGCCTCGGCCGACCGAGAGGTTCGTCCCCTCGAAGAGGCAGGTGCCGGGATAGTGGTAGAGGCTCTCGAGCGTCCGCAGGTTCGGACTCGGCGGGATGAACGGCAGACCCGTGCTGTCAAACGGCATCGAACGCTGCCACCCCGCCACCGGCACGACGTCGAGACGTCCCGGGATGCCGAGGTCCTCGCGCGCGAGCCGAGCCATCTCGCCCAGCGTCAGTCCGTGCCGCATGGGAACGGTCAGCCGGCCGACCGGCGTGATATGTGCAGGCTCGAGCACGTTCCCCTGCACCAGGCCGCCGATCGGGTTGGGACGATCGAGCACGACCACCGGGATGCCGCGTCGTCCCGCAGCCTGCATGACATCCACGGTGGTGGTGATGTAGGTATAGTACCGTGCGCCAGCGTCCTGGAGATCCACCAGCAGCACGTCGATGTCGGCGAGCATCGCGTCGGTCGGGGCGGAAGTCGCACCGTAAAGGCTATAGATTGGAAGCCCAGTGGCGGAATCGACCGAGGACGCAACCGCGGCCCCCGGCTCGGCCGCTCCTCGGAATCCGTGCTCCGGACTGAACAGCGCCACCAGCCGGATTCCGGCCGCCCGCAGACGCACCACGTCGCTGACACCGCTCGCATCCACGCCCGACTGGTTGGTCACCAGACCGACCCGTCGGTTCCGGACCAGGCGCGCGCTGTCGGTCAGCAGGACCTCGATCCCGGGACGCACCACCCCGAAGTCGGCCGGCGCCGCCGAGGGACTCGGCGACGTGCATGCGACCGACCAGCCCAGCATCCCTGTCAGCAGAGTACGCGATCCGTGCACTCCAGGCTCCTTCCGCTCGTGATGATTCTGCTCTGTGCCTGCGGCCCCGCGTCGGCACCCGCCGGCGCGCCGCAGCCGGAGCCGTTCCGGCCCGAGGTCCGGCCGTTGCCGACGGCGGACGATCTCCTCGCCGGGCTGTCGCTTCGCGACAAGATCGCGCAGCTGGTGATGCCGTGGATCGCGGGAAACTACGCCGCCTACGACACGGAAGCGTTCGACCGGATGATGGCGTGGGTGGACTCGCTCCACGTGGGCGGGCTCATCGTGTCGGTGGGCTCGCCGCTCGACATCGCCGCCAAGCTCAACCACCTGCAAGGGCGCTCCGCGCTGCCGCTCCTCATCGCGTCCGACCTCGAGGGCGGAACCAGCATCCGCTTCAACGGCGGCACGCCGCTGCCACCCAATATGGGCGTGGCCGCCACCGGGAGCGACAGCGCCGCGTACGAGATGGGACGGATCACCGCGCTCGAGGGTCGCGCGGTCGGCATCCATCTCGCCTTCGCGCCGGTGGCGGACGTCAACAACAATCCCGACAACCCGATCATCAACACCCGCTCGTTCGGCGAGGACCCCGCATCGGTCGGCCGGATGGTCGCGGCCGAGATCCGCGGGCTGCAGGACAACGGCATGCTGGCGACGGCGAAGCACTTTCCCGGACATGGAGACACCGGCACCGACTCCCACCTCTCGCTCCCGGTCATCGGCTCCGACTGGCGCCGCCTCGACTCGGTGGAGCTGGTGCCGTTCCGGAGCGCGATCGCCGCGGGCGTGAAGGTGGTCATGTCGGCGCACATCGCGCTGCCCGCGATCGATCCGGGTGAGACCCGGCCGGGCACCGTATCGCCCGGCGTGCTCACCGGCATCCTGCGCGACTCGCTCGGCTTCCAGGGCCTGGTGGTGACGGACGCGCTCGACATGGGCGGCATCGCCAACGCGTACGGCGCGGATGCCTCGGTGCGCGCCTTTCTCGCCGGCGCCGACCTCCTGCTCCAACCGGCCGACGCCGCCGCCGCGATCGCCGCGATGGAAGCCGCCGTGGCGCGCGGCGACATCACGCCGGAGCGACTCGACCGCTCCGTGCGCAAGGTGCTCCAGACCAAGCTGGATCTCGGCCTCTTCACCCGCCGCACGGTGCAGCTCGACAGCCTGCCGGACATCGTCGGCAGCGCGCGGTTCCTCGACGAAGCGAGAGCGATGGCCGCCAGGTCCATCGTCATGGTGAAGGACGTGAACGGCACCGTGCACGGTCTCCGGCGGGAGAAGCCGCCGATCACGCTCGTCACCTACGGCGAAGAGGACAACCGCACCGTCGGCCAGGCCCTCGCCGCGGAGCTCCGGCGCCTCGGCTTTGCGCCGGCCGTAGTTCGGCTCTGGCCCAGCAGCGGCGCCGCCAGCTACGACTCGGCCGCGGCGGCGCTCGCCCGAAGGCCGGTGGCGCTCTTCGTCACCGCCGACAAGCCGACCGCGTGGCGCGGCAACATCGGTCTCCCCGAACGGCTGTCCACCCTGATCGGCTCGAGTGCACGCGCCCGGCGCACGATCCTCGTGTCGCTCGGCAATCCGTACCTCATCTCCCGCCTGCCCGAAGTGGGATCCTACCTGATCGGATGGCGCTCCAACCCGGTGACCGAGGAAGCGATGGCGCGCGCGCTCGCCGGCGCGGCGCCGATCACCGGACGGCTGCCGATCTCCATTCCTCCCCTGTACGCCCGCGGCTGGGGCGTCGAGCGAAGGAGCACGCCATGACGCTGGTGCTGTCGGACTGGCTGGTCATCGCACTGTACTTCGTCATCTCCGCCGCCATCGGACTCGCCTACACCAGCAAAGCCAGCCAATCGCTCGCCGATTACTTCGTCTCCGGCCGTTCGCTCCCCTGGTGGCTCGCCGGCACCTCGATGGTGGCCACGACGTTCGCGGCCGACACGCCGCTGGCGGTGGCGGGGCTGGTCGCCAAGTACGGAGTCGCAGGCAACTGGCTCTGGTGGAACGGCGCGCTCTCCGGAATTCTCACCGTCTTCTTCTTCTCACGCCTGTGGCGCCGAGCCGGCGTCCTCACCGACGTGGAGTTCACCGAGCTCCGCTACGGTGGGCGGCCGGCCGCGGTGTTGCGCGGGTTCCGAGGGCTCTACCTCGCCATTCCGATCAACCTGATCATCATGGGCTGGGTCACCCGGGCGATGGTGACGATCCTGGGCATTACGCTCGACGTGGATCCGTGGGTGGCCGCGGTCGTGCTCTTCGGCATCACGGCGTTGTACAGCGTGCTCGCGGGGCTCTGGGGCGTCATCGTCACCGACGCGTTCCAGTTCGTCGTCGCCATGGGCGGCTCGATTCTCCTGGCCGTGATGGCGGTCGACTGGGTCGGCGGCCTGGGGTCACTGGTGGAGCAGTCGGCCCGGCACTACGGGTCGGTCGAGGCGGCCTTCGGCGTCATTCCCCCGACGGGCCAGGCGTGGCTGCCGTTCTCCACCCTGCTCGTGTTCCTGGCCGTCCAGTGGTGGGCCGCCTGGTACCCCGGCGCGGAGCCGGGCGGCGGTGGGTACATCGTGCAGCGGATTCTTTCCGCCAAGGACGAGCGCCACGGCCTGCTCGCGACGCTCTGGTTCAACATCGCGCATTACGCCGTGCGTCCCTGGCCGTGGATCCTCGTGGGCTTCGTCGCGGCCATCCGGTATCCCGGGCTGGCCAATCCGGAGGAGGGGTACGTGCGGGTGATGGTGGACGTGCTGCCCTCCCCGTTCAAGGGACTCATGCTCGCCGCGTTCGCCGCGGCGTACATGAGCACCATCAGCTCCCATCTCAACTGGGGCGCCTCCTACCTCGTGAACGACGTGTACCTGCGCTTCATGCGGCCCGACGCCGGCCCTCGGGCGCAGGTCATCGCGTCCCGCACCGCGACGGCGCTCCTCATGGTCTGTCGCTGGCCGTCATGGCCATGCTCTCCAGCGTGGAGCAGGGCTGGAAGGTGCTGCTCGGCCTCGGGGCCGGTTCCGGCCTCGTCCTGATCCTGCGCTGGTACTGGTGGCGGGTGAACGCGTGGAGTGAGATCAGCGCGATGGCGGCATCGCTGGTGACCTCCGTGTCGCTCCAGGCGATGGGACTCGACCTGGGAGATACCGCGTCGGGCGACTACGCCCTCACGATGGCCATCACGGTGGCGGTCACGACGGCCGTGTGGCTGTCGGTCACCTTCCTGACCGAGCCCGAGTCCGAGGCAACCCTGGAGCGGTTCTACCGGCGGGTCCGGCCGGGCGGCGCGGGTTGGCGGCGGGTGAGCGAGCGGCTGGGAATGGGGGGAGACACCATCCCGGGTGGTGTGCTGTCCTGGGTGAATTGGGTCGCCGGCGTGGCGGCGGTCTACTCCGCGGTATTCGCCGTGGGTGCGTTCCTGACCGGGACGGCGCTCCGGGGCCTGGCCTACACGGGCGTGGCAATCATCGCTTTCTCATTGATATACCGCAACTTACGCGCGGACCCCACGCTGGTGTCCGGCGTTGACAGGGCGGATTCGGACCCGTTAACTTTGAGCCCAGATCGGACCGGTTCCTAGGCCGGCCCCCAGCTCGTCAAGGAGTGTCCCATGAGCGGTACCGAGCAGCAGGCCCCGGCGGGCGGATTCGCCCTCGTCCTTTCGGGGCGCGCGGTCGAGGAAGTCCAGAAGTTTATCGTGCAGGAACAGGTGTCCGCGGACACCGCCGGCCTTCGGGTCAGCGTGCTGCCGGGCGGCTGTTCCGGGTTCAAGTACAGCCTGAACATCGAAGAGCGTCCGTTGGACGACGATTTCGTGCACGAGATCAACGGCGTCCGCGTGTTCGTGGATGGCTTCAGCGCCCAGTACCTCACGGGCATCACGATCGACTACGTCACGTCGATGCAGGGTTCGGGGTTCACCTTCAGCAACCCGAACGCAACCGGCGGGTGCGGGTGCGGCAGCAGCTTCACGGCTTAAACTGCGTGAACAGTGAATAGTGAACAGTAAGAAGGGGTAGTTCGGGCGAGTCTCCGCCGAACTACCCCTTTCGCTTTTCACGGTTCACTCTTCACGCTTGTCCGGCAGTACCTCAACTCCACAACCGAGCCCCATCTGCACAGCCTCGACGTCGTCGTCGTCGGCCTCTACTTCGTCTTCACGCTCGGTGTGGGGCTCTGGGTTGCCCGCCACCAGCGCAGCGCGACCGACTACTTCCTCGGCGCGCGGGATCTCCCCGCCTGGGCGATCCTCCTCTCCATCGTCGCCACCGAGACCTCCGCGCTCACGGTCATCTCCATTCCCGGCATCGGCGCGCGCGGCGACCTCACCTTCCTCCAGCTCACGATCGGCTACCTGATCGGCCGCATCGGCGTGGCCATGTGGCTGCTTCCCGGCTACTTCCGCGGCGAGCAGGAAACGGCGTACGCACGGCTGGAGCACCGGTTCGGCGTCACGACCCGGCGGTTGACGTCCACGATCTTCCTGTTCTCCCGCTTCCTCGGCGATGCGGTTCGCGTCTTTGCCAGCGCGATCCCGCTCGCCCTCGTCACCGGGTGGAGCATTCCCACCTCGATCATCGCGATGGGCGTGGTCACGATGATCTACACCTGGTTCGGCGGGTTCAAAGCGGTGGTCTGGACGGATGTGCTCCAGCTCTCCGTCTACCTGACCGGCGGGATCGGCGCGCTGTTCGTCGCCTGGCATCTCGGCGGCGGCCCCGCCGAAGCGCTCAGCCTCGCCGCGGCCGAAGGCAAGCTCCGGGTGATCGATCCGACGATCTCGTTTACCCGCACCTACACGCTCCTCGGCGGGATCGTGGGCGGCGCCCTCCTCTCCGCCGCTTCGCACGGGACCGACCATCTCATCGTGCAGCGCCTGCTGGCGACCCGCTCGCTGCGCGACGCCCGGCTGGCCCTCGTGGGATCGGGCGTGATGGTGATGTTCCAGTTCACCCTCTTCCTGATGGTCGGCGTCGCGATCTGGGCGGCGGGCCTCGCGCCCGCGGGCGTGCCGGGTGACGAGCTGTTTCCCCGCTTCGTGGTGGAGCAGCTGCCCGCCGGTCTCGCCGGCCTGGTGATCGCGGGGATTCTGGCGGCCGCGATGGGCACGCACAGCTCCGCGATCAACTCCCTGGCGTCCTCCGCCACGCACGACCTCTACGCGTCGGTCACCGGACGAACGGACCCCGTGCACCTTCTCAAGATCGGGCGGATGTTCTCCCTGATCTGGGCGACGGGACTGATCTTCGGCGCGCTGTACTTCCACGTCGCCGCCAAGGGGAACGACACGCCGGTCGTCGTGCTGGCGCTCTCGATCGCCTCGGTCACCTACGGCCCGCTGCTCGGCACATACCTGCTGGCCGGCCAGTGGCGGAGGGCAAAGGGCCGGGACGTGGTCGGCGCGGTGGCCGTGACCGTCGCGATCATGCTGGTCGTGATCTTCGCCAAGCGGCTCGCGACCGTGCCGGCACTCGACTGGCTCGAGCCGGTGGGGCGCCTCGCGTGGCCCTGGTATGTGCCGCTGGGAACCCTGCTCGCCTTCGGTACCGGCGTGGCGCTGAGCTATCTTCCGTCGGCGGAGAAGAACGCGGTACGTCCGTCGTGATGTAACCTCAATCTCACGTCCCTCATGCCCATTCTGATCGGCGCCGACGTCGGCGGCAGCAAGACCGCGGTCGGCGTTTCCGAAGGCGGTGACATTCTGGTGCGGGCCGATGGCCCGGGTGCCGCGGTCCGGCCGGGACGGGCGCTCGCCTCCGCCGGCATGATCGCCGAGGTGGTGCGGCGGGCACTCGCCGGCGTCGGCCGGCTCACCGGCGACGTGCTGCTCGTCGGCGCCGCGGGCGCGGGCCGGGATCCGGAGCGCAGCGAGCTGGCCAAGGCGCTCCGGGTGGAGAACCTCGCCTAGGATGTGGTGGTCACGACCGACATCGAGCTGGCGCTTGCGGGGGCGTTCGAGAGCGGACCCGGCATCGTGGTCAGCGCGGGCACCGGCAGCATCGCGGTGGGGCGGGACGCGAGCGGGAACGCACCGGCGGATCGGCGGCTACGGCTGGCAGATGGGCGACGAAGGTAGCGGCTACGCGATCGGCCGGGCCGCCATGGGAGCGGTGAGCCGCGCGCACGACGGGCGGAGCCCGCGGACGAGTCTCAGCGACCGGGTCCTGGCCGCCACCCGGAGCGCGGACTTCGATTCGCTGGTGCGTTGGGCCGCCAGCGCGTCACCGTCGGAGCTGGCCGCGCTCGCACCGCACGTGCTCGAGATCGCCGCCGAGGGCGATCCGCTCGCTCAGGGCATCGCCGACTACGCCGCCCGCGAGCTCTCGCAGCTGGCGATCTGCCTCGTCCCGCTCCTCGATGCCCCGCCGCCGTTCGGGGTGGCCCTCACCGGCGGACTCCTGGCGGAAGACCGGCCGCTCCGTCGCAGTGTCCTGGCGCGGCTGGGCGAGCAGCCGGATCTGCGGCCCATCGATGCGCCGGTGGATGCGGTGCTGGGGGCGTTGCGGTTGGCGGCGAGATCGAGGGTTTGAGCTAGAAGGCGTTGTCACTTCTACTTCGTCAGCCCCCGCTCCCGTGCCAGCCTGCTGTGCCGGATCCCATACAGGAAATAGATCACCAGTCCCAGCGCCAGCCACAGCGCGAACCGCACCCACGTGAGCCACGGGAGCTGCAGCATCAGATAGAGGCAGCTCACGATGGCCAGGATCGGCGTGAGCGGCACCCAGGGCGCGCGGAACGGGCGCGGCCGGTCGGGCTCCAACCGCCGCAGGAGGATCACCCCGACCGACACGATCACGAAGGCGAACAGGGTGCCGATGTTCGTCAGCTCGACCACTTCCGCGATGTTCGCGAACGCCGCGAAGGAGCCGACGAACGTTCCCGTGATGATCGTGCCGATGTACGGCGTCTTGAAGCGGGGATGCACCTTGGAGAAGAACGGCGGCAGCAGTCCATCCCGCGACATGGACATGAAGATGCGGGGCTGGCCCAGCTGGAAGACCAGGAGCACGCTCGTCATCGCGAACACGGCGCCGAGGGACACGATGAACCGGGAGAAGGTGAGCAGCCCGGGCGACCCGTCCGCCTGCGCGAGCGCCGTGATCATCGGCTCCGCCGTCCCCAGCGTCTTCCACGGCGCCATGCCGGTCATGACCGCCGAGACCAGGATGTACAGGACCGTACAGATGATCAGGCTCATGATGATGCCGAACGGCATGTCCTTCGCGGGATTCTTGGCCTCCTCGGCCGCCGTCGAGGTGGCATCGAATCCGATGTAGCTGAAGAAGATGATCGCCGCGCCGGCGCTGATGCCGGCGAACCCGTTCGGCGCGAAGCCGCCGATGGAGGGATCGGTCCAGTTCCCGGGCCGGATGAGCGTCACGCCGACCGCCACGAAGAACAGGATGATCACGACCTTCAGGATCACCATGGCGTTGTTGGACGAGGCCGACTCGCGGATCCCGATGACGAGAATGCAGGTGATGCAGGCGACGATGAGAAACGCGGGCAGGTTGGCGATGAACCGGAAGCCGAAAATCACGGGGGCCGACGTGAGTGCCGCGGCGAGATACGTCGTAGTCGCGTCCGTGGCGCCGGCCGCCAGCGCGTCGGCGGCCATCTGGGCACTGCGGAAGTCCGTCGCCAGCCAGGGTGGCAGCGCGAGCCCGAAGTGGGTGAGGAGCTCGCGGAAGTAGCCCGACCATCCGATCGCCACGCCGATGTTGCCCACCGCGTACTCGACGATCAGGTCCCACCCGATGATCCACGCCACCAGCTCGCCGAGCGACGCGTAGGCATAGGTGTACGCCGAGCCGCTGATCGGCACCATCGACGCGAACTCGGCGTAGCACAGGGCCGCGAAGCCGCAGGTGACGGCGGTCAGCAGGAACGACAGGACGATCGCGGGGCCGGCACCGGGCCGGACCGCGTCGCCGACGATCGCCGTCCCGGTCGTCGCGAAGATGCCGGCGCCGATGGTGGCACCCACGCCGAGGGCGGTGAGATGCCACTTGCCGAGCGTGCGCCGCAACCCGCCACGCTCCGCAATGTCGTTTTCGCAATCCTGCACGGACTTCCGGAGGAACAGCCGGCTCATCAGCGCCTCGGTTGGGTGTGACGCAGGTGGGATGCCGCCGATGGAGTCGGGACTAGGAGCTCCGCTTACCCGGCAGCGTGAAGGTGACTCGAGTCGTTCCGGCGATGTGGCTTCCGTCGGGCGCCCGCGCGGGCCTGAAGCGGAAGGCGCGGATCACCTCGTCGAACTTCTGCGCGTAGTCCCGATCGACGATGACCGGCTGGACTTCGTAGCGCTCGACCTTGCCGTCTACGCGAACCCAGAACGTCACGGCGAGGGACTGGCCGCGCAGCTCCTTCGGCGGTGTTTCGAACGGAAAAGAGAGATCGCGCAGCTCCGGCGGCCTGATGACGCCACCACCGCCCCCGATGCCGGGACCACGCCCCTCACCCGTACCCGTGCCTTCTCCCGGACCTTCGCCGGCACCGGCGCCGCCCCCGCCCTTCCCGCCGTCAGCCGCGCCGGTACCGCCCGCCGCAGGGGCGCTGTCGGCAGCCGCCACCGCCGGCGTGCTGTCGATCGGCGTGGGAGCCACGGGCGTCGGAACCTCGACCTCGGCGACCGGCGTCGGCACCGCATCGGGAGGCTTCTCCGGCGGTGGAACCGGGGTCGGTGGCTGCGGCGCGGGCTGGGGACTCGAAGGGAGGGTAATATATGCCCCCCGGGGACCTCCGCCACCGCCACCGCCGCCCTGAATAAGGAAGAGCGCCGGGGCCCCGGGCTCCAGCGTGCGCTGCCACAGCCGGTCGCCCTGGAAGACGATGACCGCCAGCAGCACCCCGTGGAACACGAGCGAGAGGGCCCACCCGAGGTACCGGCGGCGGGTCGGCGATACGCCGAGGTTCAGGGACAGATCGGGCTCGCGCGTGGGCTCCTCCAGCGATGCGCGCATCGTTCGTGAAAGATAGCGGGCCGCACTACCTGAGACGCCGAGGGGCCCGCCGAAAGCACGCGCGGGAGCCCGAGGGCTCCCGCGCGTCTATCCGCCGTTCCGGGAACGACCTGCCTCCCGTGCTACTGCTGGCGGTTGGCCTCCTGGGGCGTGAATCCGATGATCTGGACTCCCGCGCCGCGGGCCACGTCCATCGCTTCCACGACGTCCTGGTAGAGCCGATTCTCGCCGGCCTTGATGAACAGCAGCTTGGCCGGCCGAGGATCGAAGATCGCGTGGATCTGGGTATCCAGCTGGTCCTTCGGGACCGGCTGGCCGTTGATCGCGTAGCCGCCGTCGTTGGCGAGCTCCAGAACGATCTGGTTGTTCGCCTGCTGCGTCGCCGTGGTCTGCTCCGGCGGCGGGACCTGAACGTCCATCGCCATCCGCGACAACGGCTGGGTGATCATGAAGATGATCAGCAGCACCAGCAGAATGTCGATCATCGGAACCACATTGGGCTCGGACGAGACTTGGCCTGGTGCTCCTCCGCCTCCTCCGGCCATGTCAGTTCTCCTTTTCTTCTTCAGTGTCGCCAAACAGGGCCTGCTGCGCGGTGGGCTCCGTAATGGCCGCCATCACCCGCACACCCGACCGCCGGGCGGTCTCTACCGCTTCCTGGATCTTGCCGTACTTGAGCTGGTTGTCCGCCTTGAAGTAGAGGATCTTGTCCTCCGTTCGAGACGCGAAGATCGAACGCAGCTGGTCTTCCAGCGTGCCTTCCGCCAGCGGACGGCCGTCGAGAAAGTACCGGCCGGACTCGTCGATCCCCAGCACCACTTCGTTGTCGCCCTCGGGACGGGGGTCGAGGTTCTTGCCCTTGGGCAAGGTGGCCTTGAATCCCGCCGCGATCAGCGGTGTCACGATCATGAAGATGATCAACAGCACCAGCATGATGTCGATCATCGGTACCACGTTCGGCTCGGACTTGACCGAGGTGTACCCGGACTTGCCGACTGACAATGCCATGGCCCTTGCCTCCGCTCGGGGTTACAGGTGGGCGCCGGCTCAGCCGGAAACGTGCCCGCTGCCCGTAACCGCCTTCTGGGCCTGGAATTCCTTGGTGAAGATCGAGCGGCCGAATTCGCTGCCGACGCTCTTGATGAGGTAGTCGATCAGCTCCTTGGAGGTGTAGGTCATCTCCACGGAAAGGTTCTCGATCTTGGTCGTGAAGTAGTTGTACGCCCACACCGCCGGGATGGCGACGAGGAGGCCCAAGGCGGTGGTGATGAGGGCCTCGGCGATACCGGCCGAGATGCCCGCCAGGCCGCCGGACGCGCCCGCCTGGGCCATGCCGGTGAAGGCGTTCACGATACCCATCGTCGTGCCGAGGAGGCCGACGAACGGCGCGGTCGAGCCGACGGTCGCGAGGATGCCGGTGCCCCGCTTGAACTCGGAGAGCACGATCAGCATCTGGCGCTCCACCGCCCGCTCGGCCGAGTTGATGTCGGCGGCGGTGATGGTCGCGCGGTCGCGCAGGAGCGGCTTCACTTCGGCCAGCGCCTCGCCCAGCACGCGGGAGACGTGGCTCTTCTTGTTCTTCTCCGCCAGGGAAATGGCCTGGTCGAGGTTCTCTTCCTGGATCGCGCGGGAGAACTGCGGCGCGAACTTCCGGGTCTCGGACTGGCTGCGCTGGAACTGGAAGAACTTCTGGATCATCACGGTCAGCGACCAGATCGACATGATCGCCATGACGATCACGACGCCCTTGGCGAACCAGCCCATCGTACCCCAGAGGTGAATCAGGTCAACGCTCATCGGAAATTCTCTCCTGTCGGATTATTGGCCGACCTTGAACGAAATACGCTGTTGGACCAGCTGCCGTACCGGCTGACCCTTGAACTTGGCCGGCTTGAACACGCCCTTCGCGATCGCTTCCTTGGCGGGCTCTGCGAACGCGGGGTGCGTCGTCTTCATCACCTTGAAGGAGCCCGGTTCGGCGTGGCCGGTGGTGTCCACGATGTATTGCAGATCGACCGATCCGGCGATGCCGGCGCTCTGCAGCACGGGCGGATACCGCGGCTGCGGGATGGAGATCGGCTGGACCGGATCGTCCAGCTGAGCCTCCAGGAACACCTCACCCGACACCGGCCCGGTCCCTCCGACGATGCCGGCCGCGATGCCGCCCTCCACGCCCTTCCCGGTGAAGTCCTTCGGATCGAAGGGCTTCTCGTTCAGGTCGATGGGCGGGATGTCCTTCGGGATGTCGGTCGGCGCCACGACCGTCTGGAACCCCTTCGGTGGGGGGTTGGCGGCGACGACGACATCGGGTGGGGGTTGGTCAGGCGGTGGCGGGGGCGGCGGGGGAGGCTTCAGGAACACCATGGTCGTGTCGGCCACGATGTCCTTGATCGTCTCGGCCGCTCCTTGGGTCACTTTCACGGCCGCAGCAATCACGGCCGCGTGGACCACGAATGAGACGATGGTTTGCCCCAGCGATTTTCTCGTCTTGGGCTTGGACTCGATCAGATTCTCGAACACTCCACTACCTCCAGGGTAGGGTCATCGTGCCCGAGAAACTAGCATGCGCCCGATAGCGCGGCCTTTGCCCAAAGATGACAATTCGGTGACAACGGGATTAGCGATGCAAACCCCGGTCTCACAACGGAACCGGTCCGTCCCCCCGAACACGCCCCGATTCACGGAAGCTATAGATGAATAGCGGCACACCGAGCCGTCGGGCGCGCTCCACCGCCGCGGGGTGAACCAGGTGACCCCGGGCCACCAGATCCAGCCGATTGCGATCCAGCACGAAATGACAGCCGGCGCCGAGCAGGTCGGCCAGTACGACCGCCGTGAGGTCGGCGCACGGCGGGGCGAACGCCACGACCTCGCCGTCGCGCCGGATCCCATGGCCACCGCAGACGACGGGCACGCCGCCGTCCGAGAGCACTGCCGCCGCAGGGCTCGGGTCGATGCCGGCCAGCCGGCCGGCATCGAGCCCACCCGACGCGGCGATGCCTCCCTCCGGTCCCGCCAGGCTTACCGCCTCGAGCCCGCCTGACGCCAATTCGCCCGCGAGCAGCGACGCGGTCACCTGCTCGGCGGCGGCGAATCCCCGCGCCACCTCGCGGGCGGTCGCGGCGCCCGTAGCGGCGAGCTGTTCCAGCCGTCGCACGATCCGGCTGGTCCGGTAGGCAGACCGTCCCACGACGACGGCCACCTCGTCGCCCTGGTCCACCCGCGTCCGGATCAGTGCGGCGGCCGAGCGCACCCGCAGCGGCGTGTCGAGAGAGGCCCCGCCGAAGCGGAACACCAGACGCATGCGTCAGCCCACCCGGGTGCCGTACTCTTCGCCGAAGACAGCGCGGTAGCTGTAGATGCAGAGGGGCACCCGGTGCTCGAGCGCGAACCGGGCGGCCTCCGGGTTGACCACCTGGGCGCCATCCATCGCCAGACGGAGCAGCTCGTCGTGGCTCAGCTGGCGGTATCGCTGGGCGGCGCCGTCGAGGTTCGGATCCCGGTCGTACACGGCGCTCACGTCGGTCACAATGTGGCACGGCACCGATCCGAGCCCGGCCGCGAGCGCCACCGCCGTCGTATCGGAAGCGCCGCGGCCCAGCGTGATCGTCTCGCCGTCCGGGCGGCGCGCCTGGAAGCCCGCGATCACCGGCACGGCGCCGCCCGCGAGCCGGCGCCGGATCGGTTCGGGATCGATCCTCGCGATCACCCCGCGGCCGAACTCGCCGGCTCCCTCGAGGCCCGCCTCGCCGCCGCTCAGGCTGAGCGCGCTGATCCCCAGCGTGCGCAGGCATCCCGCGAGCATCGCGGAAGAGAGCGCCTCTCCGGTGACGAGGGCGCGGTCGATCTCGCGACCGGCGTTCTTTCCGCTTATGCCGCATCGTTCGAGGCGACGGAGGATGCGATCGGTGGTATGTCCCAGCGCACTCGCGACGACGACCGGCATTTCGCCGCGGCGAAGGTGGGCGCGGACGCGGCGGGCCGCGAGCCGCAGTCGGCTCGGAGTGGCGAGTGAGGTGCCGCCGAACTTGATGACGATGGGATTCATGGCTGGATAGCGCTCCGCCCCGTCAGCGCGACGCGCCCGGGGCGGCCGCTTATTAGCAAGTTGTTTTACGTGGCCGCAATAGGCGTCAAATCACCACGTGCATCGGTTGTCGTCGTACAACATGCTTCAAGATCCGCGTCATCCGCCAGCGAAGGAGGAGACGCCCGTACGCGGGCCGCGCGCCGGGCGTTCCGGAGGTCAGTGTACTGCGGATGACACCACGATCACGCAATCGCGGCACCGTGAGTAAGACGTTCGAGCGGGAGAAAACCCCTACATCCCGCTTCCCTACCCGGCCGAGCTCGGCACCTCCTCGGCCTGCTCGTCCGGCTCCCGGGCGCCCTCGCGGGGCAACCGAACCGTGAAGAGCGATCCCCGCCCCGGCCGGCTTTGCACCGTGATCGACCCCCCGTGCGCCTCCGCGATCCATTTGGTGATCGCGAGACCCAAACCGGTCCCCGGACGGTCTCCGGTCCGCGACCGGGCCGGGTCGGCCCGCCAGAAGCGATCGAAGATGTGGGGGAGATCGCCCGGCGCGATGCCGATGCCGGTGTCGGATACCGTAAACACCACCGACCCGTCCTCCAGTGACAGTCCCAGCGCCACCGTCCCGCCGGGCTGGGTGTACTTGATCGCGTTGGTGACCAGGTTGAGCAGCATCTCCCGGATGCGGTGGCGGTCCACGGCCATGCGCACCGGCGTCGACGGCATCTCGCTGGTGACGCCGATGCCCGCGCTTTCTCCCAGAATACCCGCCGTCTCGGACACGTCGCCGATGATGTCGCGGAGGTCGCACATCCTCGACCGCCAGCGGCGCGCGGCCCTCGTCGGCCCGGGCCAGGGTCAGGAGGTTCTCCACCATCTCGGACATCTGGTTGATCTGCGCCAGCGTGTCGTCCAGCGACTGGAGCATCTCCGACGGGATGGCCGGATGCACCAGCGCCCGCTCGACTCCCGCGCGCAGCACCATCAGCGGCGTCTTCATCTCGTGGCTCGCGTCGGCCGTAAAACGGTGCAGGCTGCCGAAGCTCTGCTCCAGCCGGGCGAGCATGCGGTTCAGCGTGAGCGCGAGCCGCGCCATCTCATCGCCCGAGATGGGAACCGCGAGGCGGCGGTGCAGGCTGCGGCCGTCGCTGATGGCTTCGACCTCGTCCATGATCTGCTCGACCGGCCTGAGCGACGTGCCCGCGAGCCAGTAGCCGACCACCGCCGCGCCCGCCAGGATCACCGGTGCGATGAGCAGCATGGACCGGAGCAGCGCCGACGGACCGAACGCGACCTGGTTGAGGGAGGTGGCCACGAGAACGCCGCCGACCTCGGGGCCGGCCCGTTCCACCCGCACGGCGAGGTACCGGACATTCCCGATCGGCGGGCCCAGGTCCACCGTGCCCGAATGCTTGCGCACCCGCAGCGAGTCGAGCTCGTCGGTGAGCCGTTCGATATCGGCCGCATCCAGCGTGCGCGCGACGTCGGAGAGCGCGAGAACCTGGCCGGTGGTGTCGGCCACGACCAGGTAGTCGCGGACGGCATCGAGGTAGGCGCTGATCCCGGGATCGAGTGCGGGCCGGGACCCGGCGGTCGTTACGATGCGGCCGAGGACGTTGTACGACTCGCTGAGCCAGCGGTCGGCGAGATCGGCCTCCAGCAGGAGCCGCTGGTCCAGCTCCCGCACGCTCGACGACCGCCGCTCCAGGTAAAGGAGCGTGCCGAAGGCGAGCACGGTCACGCCCAGCGCGACCGTGTACCAGAAGGTGAGCCGCCGGCGGATGGTGGTCATCTCACGCCTTTACGACGTACCCCACGCCCCGCACCGTGTGCACCAGCTTCTGCGCGTGCCCCGAGTCGACCTTCTTGCGAAGACGGTTGATCACCACGTCCACGATGTTGGTGCCCGGATCGAAGTGATAGTCCCAGGCATACTCGGTGATGAGCGTGCGGGACATGACCCGGCCCGCGTGGCGCATCAGGTACTCGAGGACGGTGTACTCCTTGGGCGTGAGATCGATGCGCTCACCCGCGCGGCGCACCTCGCGGGTGGCGTTGTCCAGCTCGAGATCGCCGACCCGGAGCACCGGATCGCGGATCTCCTTGGGACGGCGGCCGAGCGCTTCGACCCGCGCGAGCAATTCCTCGAACGCGAACGGTTTGGTCACGTAGTCGTCGGCGCCGGCGCGAAGGGCCTGGACCTTGAAGTCCACCGAGTCCTGCGCCGTGAGGACGAGCACCGGGGTCGTGTTGCCGCGGTCGCGCAGGGTGCGGAGCATCTCGTAGCCACTCATCCCCGGCAGCCGAAGGTCGAGCACGATGATGTCGTACCGCCCGCCGGACGCGAGCCGCAGCCCCTCCATCCCGTCGTCCACCAGGTCGGCCTGATACCGTTGCTCTTCCAGCCCGCGCTTGACGTACTGTCCGACCGTACGATCGTCTTCCACCACAAGGATCTTCATGCGGCCACCGGCAGGTAGACCCGGAAGGTGGCGCCCTGACCGGGCATGCTGTCCACCTCGATCCGGCCCCGGTGGTCCTCCACGATGCCATAGCAGATCGACAGGCCGAGCCCGGTGCCGCGTCCCGGCTGCTTGGTGGTGTAGAACGGATCGAAGATCTTGGCCTGATTCTCCCTCGGAATGCCCACCCCGGTATCCGCCACTTCCACCATGATTTCGTCGCCGCGCGGCGCCCGCGACGCGCGTACGGTCAGCCGCCCGGCCTGCTCCATCGCATCCACCGCATTGAGCAGGAGCGCCATGAGGGCCTGAATCAGCTGCTCCTTGTTCCCCAGGATCCGCGGAAGGTCGGGCTCCAGCTCGCGCTCGACCGCCATGCGCTTGAATCGCTGGTGGTGTTTGAGCAGAAACAGCGTCTCGTCCACCAGCGAGGCCACCGACAGCGGCGCCTTGGCTTGACCCTTCGGACGGCTGAAATCGAGCAGGCCATCCACGATCGCGCTGCAGCGCTCCACTTCGCGATCGATGATCTCCAGATACTCACCCAGCGCCGCGGTCGTCGCCTGACCGTCCTCCAGCTTGCCCTGCATCGCCGCGACGCACGCGCCGATGGTGGCGAGAGGATTGTTGATCTCGTGCATGACGCCGGCCGCGAGCTGGCCCACTGCGGCGAGCTTCTCCGACTGCATGATGCGCCCCTGCACCGCGCGGGAGTCGGTGATGTCTTCGCCGATGGTGATGACATGGGTGATGGTGTCGCGATCGAGACGCATCGGAATCTTGCTGAGCCGGAACACCCGCACCTCGCTGCCCAGCATCACCTCCAGCTCGCTCTCCTGGATTTCGCCGGTCCGGAACACCCGGTCGAACTCCTCCCGGAGCTGCTCGGCGGGCTGACGGGTCAGCACCTCGAAGACCGGACGGCCCACCACGGCGTCGCGCCGGAGTCCCTGGGTGCCGGTCTCCCGCTTGCGGTTCCAGATCTGGATACGGTACTCGCGGTCCACGACGTAGAGGCCGAGCGGCAGGCTGTCGATGATGAGACTGGTGAAGCGGCGGTGTTCCTCGATCTCCCGCGACTGGGCAGCCACCTCACCCGCCAGATCCTCCGACAGCTCCAGCGATGCGAGATAGGGCGCGAGGATGAGACCGACGACGGTGAGCGTCTCCCGCTCCCGCTGCCCGGCTTCGACCCGCGCTTCGAGCAGGCCGACCTCGACGCCCCCATGCTCCAGGGCGATCCGAACGTCGCGCGGATCGGCCGGGATCGCGTCGAGCGACCCGACGCGTGCGGACTGCACGGTCGCGGGAGAGCACACGGCGCCGAACGAAGTAGCGCCGGTCGCCCGCACCCAGAGCAGCACCCGCTCGGCCTTGAGACCCCGCCGCAGAGTGTCCGCCACCGCGACGAGCGTGAACTCCGTCTCGAGTCCGCCGCCGATCAGCTCCGCGACCGATCCCGCGAGCGCGAGCGCCGTCGGATCATCGGGGATCAAGCGGGCTTCCTCTCGGCACCGTCGAGCCGGCTACGCTGAGGATCCGCCAGTTGCGTCCGATGCGGCGGAGCACCAGATGCTCGATCCAATCCCGCTCGGCCGGCTCCGCGCCGGCTAGCGGCGTCCGGCGGCGGAGCGTGACCCAGACGGTGGTGAGGTCGCCCTCCTGCCGCAGGTCGGTGCGCAGCACGCGAACGTCGAAGGTGGCGGAGTCGGGAACGTCCAGCGTGCGGGCGATCACGTGCAGCGCGGAGTCGATGGGTAGGGCGTTCCCGGCAGACCGTGGGATCATCGGGCCGGAGTACGTCCCGTTGCGCCAGAACAGCTCCCGTACGCCGTCCCACCGCCGGTCGCTCAGGCGTCGCGCGTAGCGCGCGACGATCTGCTGAACCTCGTCCTCGTCCCGGCGGGTGCCGGCGGGTGTCCGGTCCTCGATCTTGCAGCCCGCCACCGCCGTCGCGCCGAGGACGAGCGCCGCGAGAAGGAGACCACGCATCGAGATCCCTGGGTGATGGATGAATTAGCGGAGCGAGCGGATCCGGTCGAGCAGCTCGGCGTTCTCCCGGCGGTTGCCGGTCGTCTCCTCGACGAAGGTCCAGCGCACGATGCCGTCCCGGTCGATCAGGATGTAGGCGCGGCTGGAGAAGAACAGCTCCTCCACCAGCGTGCCGTACCGGCGGCTCACGTCCCGCTTGAAATCGCTCAGCAGATCCACCGAGAACCGCTCCTTGGCCTTGAACTCCCGGAGCGTCGGGATCGAGTCCACGCTGATCGGGAGCACCTCGGTATCCGCCTCGGAGAAGGTGGCGAGATCCTCGGAGAACGAGCACATCTCGGTGGTGCACACCCGGGTAAAGGCGAGAGGGAAGAACGCCAGCAGCACGTTTTTCCCCCGCAGCTGCGAGAGCGTGACGTCGGAGCCCGACGTCGAGGGGAGCCTGAAGTCCGGCGCGGCGGTCCCGATCGCGGGAACCGAGGCCGCCGTCGCCGCTGTCACTTCTTCACCGCCTGGTCATAGCGGCGCCCGACATCCGTCCAGTTGACCACGTTCCACCACGCGGCCAGGTAGTCAGGGCGCCGGTTCTGGTACTTCAGATAGTACGCGTGCTCCCAGACGTCGCAGCCGAGGATCGGCTGCTTCCCCTGCATGATCGGCGTGTCCTGGTTCGGCGTGCTGTCGATGGTGAGGCCGCCGCTCTTGTCGGCGATGAGCCACGCCCACCCGCTGCCGAACCGGCCGGTGCCCGCCTTGCTGAACTGCTCCTTGAACTTGTCCAGGCCGCCGAACGCCTTCGTGATCGCCGCGCCGAGCGCGCCGCCCGGCTCTTTCGCCCCACCAGGCGCCATCATCTCCCAGAACGCGGTGTGATTGGCGTGGCCGCCGCCGTTGTTCCGCACCGGCGTGCGGATCGCTTCCGGCAGCGAGTCGAGACTCCCCAGCAGCTCTTCGATCGATTTCTTCTGGAGGTCGGGGTGCGGCTCGAGGGCGGCATTCAGGTTGTTGACGTACGTGGCGTGGTGTTTGTCGTGGTGGATCCGCATCGTCTGCTCGTCGATGTGCGGCTCCAGGGCCGTGTAGTCGTATGGAAGGGGGGGAAGGGAAAACGCCATGACCAGGCTCCTGATGTGGAAGCTGCAGTATTCCGAATGACTTAACTCGTGTCGTCCGGCCAAATATGGACCGGCCTGCGGGAGGAATCAAATGCGGGACGTCGAGCGGGAGACTGATGCATATCGGCGGGAACGACCCATGTCACCCTGAGCGCAGCGAAGGGGCCGAAGCAGCGAACCGTTGGCGATCAGCAGCGCCAGTCCGATCGTCCCCAGCGCCGTGTAGACGACCTCGCCCTGGAGCGCACCAGTGAGTACCTGGAGTCCGCCCCAGGCAGCGGCAGCGCACGCCGCCACACGAACCGGGAGAGATACCGCGCCCACTCGCATCATCACCAGCTCGAGCGACAGCGCGGTACCAACTAGCCACCATGCGCCGGTCACTCCCGCCGGCGCGCCGCTGGTCAGACCCAGGAGGGCACCCGCCACGGCCACCAGGGTCCACCGCGCGTGCGCCGCCGCGTGCCACGCTCCCAGGATGACGAGCGGCACCACGAGCGGACGCCACTGATCCAACCCACCGGGCACGAGCGGCAGCACGAGGCGCGCGATCAGCATGGCGCCCAGCGCTCCCGTGATCGCACCCGGCATCTGCCGGTGCAGCGGCCAGAGACCCGCGACGCTCCACGAGGCGAGCAGCAGGAAGACGGCGATCAACGATTCGGCGGCGGGACTCAGCGGAACGGCCTCGAGTTGGCTGATTCGCAGGCCGACAGGGCCGGCAATCGTGGCGAGCAGCCAGTACGCGGGAACGAGCACGAGAACCAGCATCGGCGCCAGCGGCGTGGGCCTGCCCGCCGGCTCACGCCACGCCAGGTAGGCCGCCCACGCCGCGGCCAGGAACCCGACGAAGATCACGAGGACGTGGGGACCGGCCGCGACCGCGATCGCTCCAGCGATCATCACCGCCAGCGTCACCCGCGATGCCGTCGGCCGCAGCGTCCCCGGCGGTGGTCCGAACAGCCGCCGCCCGATGGTGCGGACGGGTGCCATCGCCGCGAGGCCCCGTCCCAGCGCGATCATCCCCGCCCCGGCGAGCGCCAGACCGGCGGCCACTGCCACGGCGCGCCAGAGCACGGCCGCCGATACCCCTGGCGCAACCGCCGCGCCGATCAGCGCGAGGCCGAGTGCCGCGGCCATTCTCGCCGGTAACCGGGCCGGTCCCGGCCCGTCGGCCCAGGTGGCACCGCCGGTGAGAACCAGACCGAGCAGTAGCATTCCCGCGTTGACGACAAGAAAGCCGAGATCAGCGTCGGCGGTGGCCGATCTCGGCTCCCCCACAAGGGTCCGCCCGGCCGCCAGCGCCAGCCCCATCACCAGCAGGCCGGCCGCGCCGATCCGGCGCTGGCGTTCGTGCCCCAGCAGCCCCACGCCGAAGGCCAGGGAAAACCACCCGATAGGGGCGATCAGCGTGGCGATCGAGAGCATTCGCGTGGCTGGAGTCTTGCTCTTACGCCAGATGGTGCATCGACCGATAACTCCGCTGTGCTGCAGCCTCCCCGGCGGGAGGCGCGGAATCGCGGAAACCGGTGGAGCCCAGGCGACGGCCGGCGGCCGGGTGAAACGCAACCCCCGCGGGACATCTGCAAGGTGACGCTCATCTTTTCCCAGGATATCCGCACGTGACTGCCCCGGTCGAACTCATCACCGCCTCCCCCGACGTGATCGCCCAGGAAGGCGCCGAACGCCGGCGCGCAATCCCCAAGCGCAAGACCTGGCGTCCCGCCAGCGAGCTGGCCGTGGACCTCGGGACCGCCAACACGCTCGTCCTGGTCAAAGGCGAGGGCGTGGTCCTGAACGAACCCTCCGTCGCCGCGGTGGATCAGGCCACCGGGAACATCATGGGGATCGGTCTCGAGGCCAAGCGCATGCTGGGACGCACGCCGGACGGCATCCTCGCCGTGCGGCCGATGAAGGACGGCGTGATCGCCAACTTCGACGTCGCGGAGAAGATGCTCCGCCACTTCCTGCGCCTGGTGATCGACCGGACCATCCTCAGGGTGAAGCCGAGCGTCATCGTCTGCGTGCCCTCGGGCATCACCGAGGTCGAGCGCCGCGCGGTGCGCGACTCCGCGCGGTCGGCCGGCGTCAAGCGGCTGCAGATGGTGATGGAGCCGATGGCCGCGGCGATCGGCGTGGGCCTGCCCGTCGAGACGCCGGTCGGGAGCATGGTGATCGACATCGGCGGCGGCACCACCAACGTCGCCGTCATCGCGCTGTCGGGCATCGTCTGCGACGCCTCGATCCGCACCGGCGGCGACGAGCTCGACCAGGCGATCGTGCAGTACATGCGGAAGACCTACAGCCTCATGATCGGCGAGCCCACCGCGGAGCGGATCAAGATCAAGATCGGCTCGGCCGTGCCGCTGGTGCCGGAGGAAGAGCTCGACGTGAAGGGCCGCGACCTCGTCTCCGGTCTGCCGAAGATCGTGCGTATCGACTCTTCCGGCGTGCGCGACGCGATCCAGGAGCCCATCTCCCGGATCGTGAACGCGGTGCGGCGGGCGCTGGAGATGACGCCGCCCGAGCTGGCGAGCGACATCCTCGAGCGCGGCATCGTGCTCACGGGTGGCGGCGCGCTGATCCGTGGGCTCGATCAGTTGCTGATCGACGAGACCGGTCTTCCCGTGCGCGTGGATGACGATCCGTTGACCTCGGTCGTCCGGGGCACCGGCCGCATCCTCGACGATGTCGCTCGCTATGGGAACGTGCTGACGACCTAAGACCAACACCTCATTCCGAGCGCAGCGAGGGACCTTGCCTCGGAATGGCTCGAGCGCCGCGCAGCAGGTTCCTCGCGTTCGCTCGGAATGACATGAAGCACTCCCCCCGGGGACGCTACCCCGGGGACCCCAGCCCCACACGCCGGCATCCCCGCCTACGGACGAGGGTGTGCGGCGTGTGGCGTTTGTGGGGTGACGGCCACAGGTGGGGCCCACATGGGCCCGTCCGCCGGCCGTCCCGCCAGGGGCACACGCCTCGTCCCCATCCTCCATCCATCGCCATAAGTCATTGACCGGGTTGGCCGTTGCAACAGGCATCCTGGCCGTTACGACCTCGCATCCCCCAGGTGGCATGCCTCTGGCCTCCTCTCCTGCCGCGGCCCTCGGGCGCCAATGCCCGCCGGGTCGAGGTCCCTCGAGAACAGTTCGGAGCGCTGAGCCATGTCATCCCCCTGGGAGGTTCTGGTCATCGAAGATGACCAGCTCGACCGCGAGTTGGTGGCCGAGCTGCTGACCGTGCGCGGCCGGGGCGGCCTGCACGTCACCCAGGTCGCCGATCTCCAGGCCGGACTGGTGGCGCTGAGCGCCCGCCGTTTCGACCTGGTCATGCTCGACACCAAGCTGCCCGACGCCAGCGCGCTCCACGCGCTTCGCGCGGTCGGCGAGAAGGCGCCGCTCACGCCCATTCTTCCCCACCCCGCCTACATCTCGGCGCAGACCCGCCAGACCGCGCGGCAGCGCGGCGCGTTCGACGTCGTCGTCCGCGGCGATCTCAATCCGATGTGGGCGGCGGTCAACAAGCTCCTCACGCTCAGCACCTTCGGCAGCGACCTCCGGCCCGCCGCGCACGCGGTCGGACAATGATCCGCTGGTCGGCGGCCTACGCCACCGCCGATCGGCACGCCTCCTGGACCACCGCCTGGGACTGGTTGCGGGGGCCCGCGAGGTCGGGTAGCGTTGTGGCGACCGCGGCGAATTCGTGGTCGCACCGGCTATCCATCTGGAGGAGGTCCCGCGTGAGCGCCCGCCAGTCAGGACCGGCCAAGCCCGCTCAGGCGCGGGGGCGTGAGGCTCGGCTCCGCACCGATTTCGGCTACCTGTATCCCGGCATAGATTCCGGCGCCTGGATGCCGGTCGAGTCCCTCATCAATCGCGTCGTCACGCTCCTGTACGGCGATCCGGGCAACTCCGGGCGCATCACCGGCGCTCGACTGCTGCGCGAGGATCACTTCGAGTTCCGAGGCGCCTCTCCCCGGCCGGAGGGATGGCCGGTGGGGCTTACCCGGATGAGCGACGCCGCCGCCCCACCCGACCGACGCTGAGCCGCGGGCTCGGGCGCTGTGGGCTCGCGCCGGGCTGAGACGTCCGATTGTACGCGGCGCCTAGACGCCAGATCCCTTTTTTCATCGTAGCCAGGAGAAGACGTATGCCTCGACTGTGGCTGGCGGCTCTCGGAGCGGCAGCGCTCCTCGGGTGTGGGGACGATACCTCCGGAGGCGGCCCCAACCAGTTCTTCCCCGACGTCGCCGGCACCTACGTGGTCTCGGGCACCTTCGACGGCATCAGCGAGGCCAACGCCTCGTTCACCGGCTCGGTCACGATCGAGCAGGAGTCGCTGGAGTCGAGCCTCCTGACGGGCACGGGCACCATCCAGCTCACCGACAGCACCCGGAACCTGACGGTCACGGGCGACCTGGAAGATGCCAGCGTGACCCTCGCGGGCATCGTGGTCTTCACCATCAGCGGGGCGGCGGGTGCCACGTGGGAGTTCAGTGGCGAACGCGCCGGCGACGTGCTCGAAGGCGAGCACACGCTGGCCGACGGTACCGGGAGCCATTCCGGCCCGTGGACCGGGGAGCGCTGATCCAGCCCCTTGCGGAGTCGCCGTCCCGGCGCTCTGTTATCGGAAGAAGCCAAAGTTCGACCACCCCCTCGTCGTGGAGAGGGTTCCCGGCCGCTACGATCTCGGCCCCGGAGCCGCGCATGCTCTCCCTCGACCCCCTACCGCTGGCGCTTTTCCGCCCGCCCATCGTCCTCGTCGTCGAGAGTCGCACCGCCGCGCGTGCCGCGACCAGCCGGCTGGTGCGGCAGCTCGGATACGACGCCCGGATCGCGCGCGACGGCCAGCAGGCGTTGCGGATGGTCCTGCAGTATCCCAGCCTCTACCAGCTCGTGCTCGCGAACGTGCTGTTGCCGGACATGGATGGGGGAGAGCTGGCGGACCGGGTCAACCGGCAGGGCCGGGGAACCCGGATGGCCCTCATCGCCGAGTATGCGCCGATCGGGAAAGCCGCGACGGTCATCCAGGCGCACCCGGACCTGCCGGTGCTCCGGAAGCCGTTCGGATTCAGGGAAGTGTACGAGGTGATCTGCCCACTGGTCGGTCCGCCGCGCGCCACCCTGCCCCTCTCGGGCCGCACCATCCGGCCCGCTCGCCGGCGCTACCGCATCGGGATCCGCTAGCCGCTCACTCCACGACCACGCGCCCCGTCATGAACGGGTGGGGCGTACAGTGGTAGTCGAACTCCCCCGCCGCCTCGAAGGTCTGTGTGAACGCATCGCCCGGCGCGAGCAGCGGCGAGTCCCACTCGCCGTTGTCGGCCGTGCTGGTATGCGCATCGGTGTCGCAGTTGATCCAGGTGACCCGCTCGCCGGGCCGGATCCGCACTTCGCCCGGACCGAACGCGAAGCCCCTGATCACGACGATGGTCGAGCCGGGGATGTCGTCGCCGATCGGGAATCGGCATTCCCCTTCGGCCGGCGCCGTCGCGTCGCGCTCGGAGAAGCAGCCGGCGAGGGCGGCGGCCACGAGGAATGCGCCGAGCCCGATCGCGCCGAGTGTCCGGGTCAGCCGGCGCATGTCACCGCACCACGATCTCGCCCCGCATGAACGGGTGGGGCGTGCAGTGGAAGGTGTACGTCCCCGGCGTCGAGAACGTGATCGCGCCTTGCCGGCCCGCTTCGATCAGCCCGGTGTCGAAGGTGCCATCATCCGAGGTCACCGTATGCGCGACCTGGCCGCCGTTGGCCCAGACCACCGTGGCGCCGGAAGCCACCTCGATCCGGCCGGGGCGGAACGTGAAGTCCTGGACCACGGCCTTCGTCGAATCGGATCCCGCCGCTCCCGGCTGCGCCGCGGCGGGCGAGCGCGGCGCCGGCGCGGCTGGTCGGTGGCGCGCTTGCCGAAGTAGCGGCTCAGCGTCACCGGGATGGTGAACTCGAAGCCGTACCGGGTCTCGCCGGTTCCGCGCGACGAGCTCTGGAGCGTCGCGTTGTTGGTGTTGGTGGCGTGGAGCGACAGCGTGTGCGGCGTGTGCGGAATCGCGAGGCTCACGCCCGCGGACCACGCGACCCGCTCGCCCGCCTGGCGCTCCGTGAGCGACGCGACGTCGGCCGCCAGCCCGACATGGCGCGTGAGCCGGAGCGCGACGCCACCGGCGAGCGCCACGTCGGCTCCGCTCGCGTCGCCCGGTTCCGCCAGCAGGCGCACCGCGCCGAGCACCCGCACCGGTCCCTCGCGGCGGGCCACCGAGGCTTCGGCATCGAGACCTTCCGCCGCGAGGTTGTAGCCCGCCTGTACCGCGCCGTCGATCGGTGAACCCAGCTCCTGATCCAGCGGCGCGAAGCGCCCGAACAGCTCCCACTCGTTCGGATAGCGAGGCGAGAGCTCCGAGTTGCTGGCGTAGTGGAAGCCGAGCAGGATGCGCGACGGTAGGCCGGCGGCGAGCAGGAACGTGGGCGCGCTGGTGACTTTCCGCTCCGGTGCGTCGCTGACGGAGAACCGGTGCAGGAAATTGAAATGGAGCACCCCCGGCGGCCCGACCCACGCCCCCGCCAGATTCGGCGTGCGGTCGAGCACCGTCTGGGCGCCCGCTTGGCGATCCGGGCCGATCAGGCCCAGGATCGCGACGAGCATTCCACCTCGGCGCAACATGCTGCTAGATACGAAGGGTCGGGGAGGCCAGTCTTGCACGGGCGAAGCGACTTGTTGTTGCCGTAGCCCGCTGCGTCGGTGCAAACGGGCTAACCGGGTGCAAGACCCTCGGAATCGTGAGGCGTAGCGTAACTCAGCGCATAGCAGCAGAGGTCTCACGACACGCATGCATGGGTAAAGGGAGATCCAAATGAGAAAAGCGCGAATACTCACGCTGGCCGCGGCGGTGCTCCTCGCCGGCGGCGCCTGCAGCGACGATGATAACGGAAACGAGCCGGCCACGAACTTCGTGGCGACCCTGAGCGGCGGCGACGAGGTCCCGCCCAACGCCAGCACCGCCACCGGCGACGCCACGTTCTCGCTGGACGGCGACCAGCTCGACTACACCGTTAACGTGACCGGCCTGGAGAACCCGGTGGTCGCCCACATTCATGTCGCGGCGGCGGGTGCCAACGGGCCCGCAGCACGGGGTGAAGAAGAAGTGTCACCCTGAGCGATGCGAAGGAGACCATGCCGGCAAGACAGGCATGGTCCCCTTGGCTTCGCTCAGGGTGACAAGAACAAATGGAGCGGACCGGGATCGAACCGGCGACCCCCTGCTTGCAAAGCAGGTGCTCTCCCAGCTGAGCTACCGCCCCTGGCTGGACTGCAGAATAGCTCAACAGCCCGCGGGGCGGTACTCAGCCTCGGCTTGCCTACTGCGGCACCCCTTCGAACCAATCCTGCCCATCCCCCACGTTCGCCAGAATCAGCGTCCGTGCGGACTCGACGAGCCGCACGAACTCCGCCCGCTCACCGTCCGGATCCTCGCTTTCAGCGCTCCGGGCGAGATGGAGAACCTGATCGAGTGTGGCCGCGCCGCGGTACTCGGAGTTCCGCAGCACCATCCCGAACCCGGCCACGGCGGTGGCGAACCGGAAGTCGCCCTCGGGCTCACCGACCCGCCCCCGCACCCGAACCGGATGCGTCTGCAGCCGGCTGGTGGTCCCGTCGGGCTCCTTGTAGCGCAGCTGCACCGTGAGCCACTCGTCGCGCTTGGTGCCTGACCGGAGTGAGATGGTCTGGTACCGAAGCGAATCGCCGGCCATCGCGAAGGGCACGCCCACCGGCACGATCTCGTACAGCGCCGTGACGGTGTGGCCCGCGCCCAGCTCGCCGGCGTCCTTCCGGTCGTCCGCGAAATCCTCGTTCTTGAGCGCGCGGTTCTCGTAGCCGATCAGCCGGTACGCCTGCACCTTCGCCGGGTTGAACTCGACCTGGATCTTCACGTCCTTCGCCAGCGTCATCAGCGTGCCGGCGAACTCCCGCACGAACACCCGGCGCCCCTCCTTCAGGTTGTCCACGTAGGCGTAGTGGCCGTTGCCCTTGTCGGCGATCTGCTCCATCCGGCTGTCCTTCAGGTTGCCGGTGCCGAAGCCGAGCACGGTGAGGAAGATCCCCTGGTCGCGCCGCTCCTCGATGAGCTGCACCATCGCCGCGTCGGAGCTCTCGCCGACGTTGAAGTCGCCGTCGGTCGCGAGGATCACGCGGTTGTTACTGCCGCGCGCATAGTTCTGCCGCGCCACGTCGTAGGCGAGCCGCAGCCCGGCGCCTCCGGCGGTGGAGCCGCCCGCTTCGAGCCGGTCGAGCGCAGCCAGGATGGTCGCCTTGTCGCATCCGGGTGTGGGCGGAAGCACCAGCCCGGCGGCGCCGGCGTACACCACGATCGCGACCCGGTCCTGCTCCCGGAGCTCGTTCACCAGCAGGCGGAACGATTCCTTCACCAATGGGAGCTTGTTCTCCGGCCTCATGGAGCCGGACACATCGATCAGGAACACCAGGTTGGTCGGCGGCACCGCCGCCGGCTTGAGCGACTTGCCCTTGATGCCGACCCGGAGGAGCCGGTGCTCCGTCGCCCACGGCGCTACCGCCACGTCGGTCGTCACGCTGAAGCGGTCCTTGCCCTTGGGCTCGGGATAGTCGTACCGGAAATAGTTGAGGAACTCTTCGACCCGCACCGCGTCGCGGGGCGGACGCTGGCCGCTGGTGAGGAACCGGCGAACGTTCGTGTAGCTCGCGGCGTCCACGTCGATCGAGAACGTCGAGCGCGGATTGTCGGCGGCCGGCAGGAACCGCGATTCCGCCACGGCTGCATAGTTCTCGGTGTTCATCTCGCGCGGGAAGACCGGAGCAACCGAGGGGGCCGTCGTCTTGCCCATCGGCGCTCCGCTCGGGGGTGCAGCAGCCGCGGGCGTTGGAGCACTCGACTCCGTAACGGCGGTCGAGGGGGACAGCATCACACCCGCCGCACCGACGAACGCATCGCCGCGGTACCCGGCGCTGGGAGTCACTTCTCGCGGGTTGCGCTCCTGAACATTCCGCCCATCGTCGCGCGGCACCAGCGGCTGGGCCTGGCTGGTGACCGTGAGTTCCTGCATGTCAACGGCCGACTGTTCCAGCGTCAGGTCCACCGTGGTTCCTTTCCCATCCCGCACCACGACGTCCCGCACTTCCATCGTCTTGTACCCGATGAATGCGCCCCGGACGGCGTGCGTCCCCGCCGGCACGCCGTCGATCCGATACTTCCCGGCGCTGTCGCTCAGCGCCGTCAGCGAGGTTCCGACTACGAACACCTGCGCGTTGCTTATCGGCCCTCCGGCCTGATCTCGCACTGATCCTGCGATCCAACCAGGCGAGACCGCGACCGCGCCCGCCAGCACCATGACCGCGATGGCGCCGAGTACCGACACGCCGAGCCGGCGTCCGGCAAACCGCGAACGGACGATGTGTGACATGCTGCCTCCTCTGCTATGGGAAATCGGGCTCCGACCGATAGCATGGAGATGCCGCTGCGCCGACGTCTGACACAACGTCGCGCTTTGTCACGAGTGTGTGGTTGCTTCTTGGAAGTGGATGGTGAAACGAAAGCGGAGAGGCGTTTCAGTTCATGACGACTCAGAGATCGTACAGCGCTCCGTACCGCGCGCGCAGCGCCTCGACCAGCGGCCGGTGATCCGGTGGTGACCCGGTGACTACTTCGATGAGCCGCGCCGACGGGTACCGGGCTCCCTGCCTATAGATCCGCTCACCGAGCCAGCGCACCAGCTCCTCGAATTCCCCCCGGGCGAACTGCTCCTCCAGCGCTCCCAGCTCCTGCTCCGCCTGGGCGAAGAGCTGGGCACCGAACACGTCCCCCAGCGTGTAGGTCGGGAAGTACCCGAACAGCCCGTCCGCCCAATGCCCGTCCTGGAGACACCCCTCGGCATCGGTACTCGGCGTGACGCCGAGATACTCTCCGTACGCGTCGTTCCACGCCCCGGGCAGGTCGGCCGCGGCGAGATCTCCCGCCATCAGTGCCCGCTCCAGCTCGAAACGAATCATCACGTGGACGTTATAGGTGACCTCGTCGGCGTGGACCCTGATGAGCGATGGCGTCACCCGGTTGACGGCGAAATGGAATTCCTCCAGTGTCACGTCGCCCAGCGCCTCGGGAAACCGCTCGCGCGCCATCGGCAGAAAGTGCTGCCAGAATCCGCGGCTCCTCCCCACCCTGTTCTCCCACAGCCGAGCCTGCGACTCATCCATCCCCACCGATACCGCTTCGCCCATCGCGGTGCCGTAGTGACTCCGGTCGAGTCCCTGCTCGTACAACCCGTGCCCGACCTCGTGCATCACCGTCAGCACGCCACCGACGAAGTCGCGAAGATCGAAGCGCAGTCCGATGCGGCAGTCGCCCGGTCCGAGGCTGGTGCAGCAGGGGTGGACGGTGAGATCGAGCCGGCCGCGCTCGAAGTCGAACCCCACCGACCTCGCGATGGCCTCGCCGAGCTTGCGCTGGCCTTCGACACCGGCCGGCCGGCGCAGTGTGGCCATGTGCGGCCGCGGGCTCGCGTCCGCGATTCGCGCCGCCAGCGGCACCAGCTCGCGCCGCATGGCGTCGAACAGCCGGCCGACGATCTCGCTGGTGATACCGGGCTCGTAGTCGTCGATGAGCGCGTCGTACGGCTCACGCGCGTACCCGACGCACTCCGCTTCCGCCCGCTTGAGCTCGACGATGCGCTCGAGATGGGGACGGAAACGGGGGAAGTCCGCGTCCTCCCGCGCGGCCGACCAGGCGCGCTGGGCCACCGCCGTCGCGCGCGCGAGGTCCTGGACCAGCTTTCGGGGGAGACGCACGTACCGCTCGTAGTCGCGGCGCAGCTCACGGATGTTGACCGCCGGCGGCGCATCGGGATCGGCCAGCAGCGGTGAATCCTCCAGCACGGCGAGCAGCTCGCCGATCCGGGGATCGGTGCCGTGCTCGTGCAGGAGACCCGCGATCAGCGCCAGCTGTTCGCTCCGGCCCTCGACCGCCCCGGCGGGCATCTGGGTCTCCTCGTCCCACTCCAGGAGCGCTTCGATCGACGCGAGCGTGGCCTCCTCGCGCACTCGCTGAATCAGCTCGTCGTAAGCCTGGTCGGGTCGCATGCTCAGCTTGCCCATTCCCTCGGCTCCAGCATCGCCAGCAGCTCCGCCTCGAAGGACCCGGGCTCGTACGTCGGCGCGTACTCCCACGATGCGAGCGGTGGCAGGCTCATGAGCACGCTCTCGATCCTCGCATTGGTTTGAAGTCCGAACAGGGTGCCGCGGTCGTGCACCAGGTTGAACTCCACGTAGCGGCCGCGGCGGGCGAGCTGGAAGCGGCGCTCGCGCTCGCCGTACGGCTCGTCGCGCCGCCGCTCGACCAGCGGACCGTAGGCGCTGGGCAACACCCCGCCAACGTCCTTCACGAACTCGAAGAGGTCTTCGTGGGCGAGTCCGCTGTCGCCCGCGCGCAGGTGGTCGAAGAAGATGCCGCCCACGCCGCGGCGCTCCTCGCCCCGGTGCAGGTTGACGAAATAGTTGTCGCACCACGCCTTGAACCGCGGATAGAAGGACGGGTGATGCCGCTCGGCGGCCGCCTTGAGCGTGCGATGAAAGTGAACCGCGTCCTCGGCGTGCGGAAACGTCGGCGTGAGATCGGTGCCGCCGCCGAACCACGCGTCTCGCACCGCGCCGTCGGGACCGGCAACCTGGAAGTAGCGCACGTTGAGATGGACGGTCGGGACCTTGGGATTCCGGGGATGAGCGACGATGCTCATTCCGGCCACGAAGAATGACGCGTCGCCCATCCCACCGCCCTGCGCGCCGAGCCGCTGGGCCATCGGTTCGGGCATGACACCCTCCACGGCCGAGCGATTGACGCCGCACTTCTCGAACGTCCGGCCTTCGCTCATCACGCGAGTGACGCCGCCACCCCCACCCGGCCGCTGCCACCGGTCCTCCCGAAATGTCCCGCCACCGTCGAGCGCCGTGAAGAACGCCGTCGCGTTGTCGTGCAGCGACTCGATCGCGGCGGAGACGCGCTCGCGCGCGCCGGCATCGGTCACCGCGGCCGCCATTCCTTGACCGCCGCGACGAACGCCTGCGCATGCGGCACCGGCACGTCCGGAAGGATCCCGTGGCCGAGATTCGCGATGTGTCCCACGCCGCCGAACGCGTCGAGCATGGCATGCGTGCGGTCGCGGATCAGCCCCGGATCGGCAAACAGCCACGTGGGGTCCAGGTTGCCCTGGAGGGCGACCTCCCGCGGCGCCATCCGTCGCCGAGCCTCTGCCGCATCGGTCTGCCAGTCCACTCCCACCACGTCGGCACCGGTCACATCGGCGATCTCCTCGAGCGCCCACCCGGCTCCCGGCGCAAAGGCGATGACCGGCGCGCCCGCCGGTTTCGCGAGCCGCACGGCCTCCGCCATATAGGGGAGGGCGAACTCCCGGAAATCGCGCGGCCCCAGGGCGGCGGCCCACGAGTCGAAGAGCTGCACCACCTGCGCGCCCGCGGTGACCTGGGCCTCGAGGAACCTCCCCACGGTGCCGGCGAGCCGCTCCAGCAGCGCGTGGGCCACGCGCGGCTGCTCGGCCAGGAAGCGCTTGGCCTTGGCGAACGTCCTCGTCCCCGACCCTTCCACCATGTAGCTCAGCAGTGTCCACGGCGCCCCGGCGAACCCGATCAGCGGCACCCGGCCCGCGAGCCGCGCGCGAGCGAGACGGATCGCGTCCAGCACGTAGCGCAGGTCCTCGGGCGGGCTCACGGGATGAAGGCGGTCGAGGTCCCGCGCCGACCGGAGCGGGTCATGGAACACGGGCCCGGTGCCTTCCTCCACCGTGAGCGTCATCCCCATCGCCTGCGGGATCACGAGGATGTCGCTGAAGATGATGGCGGCATCCACGCCCAGGCGGTCCACCGGCTGGAGCGTGACCTCGACCGCCAGCTCGGGCGTGTGCACCATCGTGAGGAAATCGGAGCGGGCGCGGACGGCGCGATACTCCGGCAGGTAGCGGCCCGCCTGGCGCATCATCCAGACCGGCGGACGCTCCACGGGCTCGCGGCGGCAGGCTCGCAGCAGCAGATCGTTCATCAGGTCGGGGAATCCGCGGCGATCAGGGTGCGTACGCCTTCGAGCAGCGCCTCGACGTCGGGCCGCGCGGCGACCGCGGCGGGTGTCCAGCCGGACGCGCGGGCCGCCGCGGCCGTGGTGGGACCCGACCGCCAGCATGCGCGGCCGCGTGGCCCGGTCAGTGGCGCGCGACAACAGCTCGGCCACGCTCGGGCTCGCCACCACCAGGATGGCGGCTCGCTCCGCGGCGGCGCGGGCGGCGGGCTCGTCGCCCAGAACCGAGCGATAGCACACCACCTCCTCCACCTCTACGCCCTCGTGGCGCAAGCGGGTCGGCAACTCGTCGCGCCGGATCTCCCCGCAGGGAAACAAGCACCGGGCCCGCCACCCCGGCGTCCAGCATCGCGGCTGCCAGCGCCGCCGCCGCTCCGACCCGCCCGCTCTGCGCCTCCGGCGCACCGTAGACCGGCCGCATGAGCGCGGCGAGCGCGCTCGCGGTGCCGGAGCCGCCGCTCCAGATGGGAGGCATCTCGCCTCGCGCACCCGGGCGCTTCACCGTGGCGCGGTAGCGTTCGATGAACGCCGTCGCCGCCCTCGGCGAAGTGAAGGCGAGCGCGTCGTAGCGCGACAGCCCGTGAAGCGCGTGGTCGACCGGGCCCCAATCGTCGGGCGGGGCGAATGTCAGCAGCGGAATCTCCTTGACCTCCAGCCGCAGCCCGCGCAGCCCGTCGGCAAGCCCGGGGAAGGAACCAGGCGAAACGGTCAGGACCACCGTTCCATCGCTCACGGCTCGGACACGACGGGGCCCACGCCCGCGCGCGCCTCCGTCAGGATGCCGTCCGCGCCTTCTCCCAGCAACCGCTCCGCCAGCGCCGCGCCGAGCGCCTCGGCTTCCTCGAGCGACTGCACCGCGCGGATGTCTTCGCCTTCCACCATGCGCTCCCCGTTCAGCGATACGACCCGGCCGCGAAGGCGAAGAGTGGATCCCTGGGAGTCGAGCGTCGCGAGGGCAGCCACCGGCACCTGGCAGCCACCTTCCAGCCGCCGAAGGAACGCCCGCTCCGCGCTCGTGGCCACAGCCGATGGTGCATGATGCACCGCAGCGCGCACGGCGGCGATGGTCCCGGCGTCCTCCGCCCGAGCGGTCACCGCCAGCGCGCCCTGCCCGGGCGCCGGCAGCATGACCTCAGGCGAGAGGCGCTCGCTGATCCGCGCCTCGAGGCCGAGCCGAAGCAGCCCGGCCGAGGCGAGGAGCACTGCCGACCAGTGGTCCGTACGGTCGAGCTTGGCGAGGCGGGTGTCGACGTTGCCGCGCACGTCCTCGATCCGCAGATCGGAGCGCGCCTGCAGGAGCTGCGCTCGCCGCCGCAGGCTGCTCGTCGCCACGGTGGCGCCTTTCGGCAGGTCGCGCCAGCGCATCTGCCCGCGGGCCACCAGCGCATCGCTCGGATCCTCGCGCTCGCCGATCGCGGCGATCGCGATCCCGGGCGGCAGCGTCGTCGGCAGATCCTTCAGCGAATGCACCGCGAGGTCGATCCGCCCGGCGAGCATCGCCTCGTCGATCTGGCGGGTGAAGAGCGCGGTCGAGCCGATCCGCGCCAGCGGGACGTCGGTCACGATGTCGCCGGTCGTCTTGATCTCGACTCGCTCGGTCGGGTGGCCGGCGGCGTCCAGCAGCCGGCGGATCCGCTCGGTCTGCCACAGCGCAAGCGTGCTGCCGCGGGTGCCGATCCGAAGCACCGCTCTGGCCGTCACGCGCCTTCCGTCCGCTCCGCGGTCTCGACTTGTCCCGCGACCCGATCCGCGACCTCCCCCGCGGCCGCCATCACCTCGCCCAGCGCCACCCCTTCGCGGTACGAGCCGACCAGCCCGAGCCCGGGGTTCCGCCGCTCCGAATCGTCCATGATCTCCCGGAAGCGGCCGTAGCTGAGGGTGTACTGGGGAATCGCCTTCGGCCAGAGATGAGAGGCACGGAAGGAGGGTTCGCCCCGGACGCCGAGGAGGAGGCGGAGATCGTCGATCACACGCGCGGTCAGCGTACTGGGGTCGGCGTTCGCGAGGTCGGGGTTCCGGACGCCTCCGACGAACGCGGTGAGCAGCACGTGTCCGGC
This sequence comes from uncultured Gemmatimonadales bacterium, assembly GCA_963720365.1. Taxonomy (GTDB): domain Bacteria; phylum Gemmatimonadota; class Gemmatimonadetes; order Gemmatimonadales; family GWC2-71-9; genus CAVVWJ01. The sequence goes on from CAVRFK010000004.1 coordinate 145,441, forward strand.
GGGCGCGCGTCCCGGGAAGATCGACGACGGGAACAGGACGCCCAGGACGTTGCGCCGCTCCACGTCCGGCACCAGCGCGCCGAAGCCGTCCAGCTTGTGGCTGACGTCCTCTCGGCGAAAGCCGAGCCCCAGTACGGCCACGGGCGGGTAGGTGATGCTGCTCAAGGTCTTCACCCGGTCGCCACCGTCGAACGCGAGATCCACCTCGTCGGCGCAGTGGGCGGGTGCGGCGTAGATCACGCCGTCGTACAGCTCGGATGCCTGGAAGGCCGCGCTGACCGTCCAGCCCTTGGGTCCTCGGCGGAGCTGGGTCACCGGCGCCTTGAAGCGGATCTCGGAGCGCAGCTCGCGGGCGAGCGCGTCGGGGATCTCCTGGAGACCGTTCGTGAAGGAGATGATGCTCGGGGCCGGCAACGAGCCCCGGCTGCGCAGCGCCTTCATCACCGATCCGTGGGTGTGCTCCAGGTCGTGCAGCCGCGGGAGTGCGTGCCGCGCGGAGAGCTGCTCGGGATCCCCCGCGAAGATGCCGGCGACGAACGGGTTCGCCACGTAGTCCAGCACTTCCTGGTTGAAGCGCCGCCGGACGAACGTGGCGACGCTCTCTTCCATCGGCGAGTCGCCGGGCTCCACCATCGGCTCGCCGAAGATGGCGAGCTTGGCGCCGTTGGAGAGCAGTCGCGTGGTGAGGAGCTGGGAGGGCGACGTCGGCAGCGGGACCAGCTTCGACTTCCGGACGATGTATCGCTTGCGGGCATCCCGCTGCGCCTCGACCCGCGAAGCGTCGAGCCCGAGCTGCGTCAGCAGCTCCGCCACCGCCGGCCCCGGCGCCGCCATGGAGGTCGGACCGAGCTCGGCGAGATAGCCGTCCCTCCGCTCGGTCAGCACGACGCCGCCGGCGCGGTCGGAGGCCTCGTACACGACGACCCGGATGCCGCGACGCTTGAGATGGTAGGCCGCGGTCAGACCAGCGATCCCGCCGCCGACGATCGCTACCGCCGCCATGTGGCCAGGGCCGCCTCGATCGCCGCCAGCTCGGCCTCGCCGTGGACCGCGGAGGTGAACGATGCCTCGAACGCGGAGGGCGGCAGGTAGACCCCGCCGTCGAGCATCGAGTGGAAGAACGCGTTGTATCCGGCGCGATCGGTCGCCTTGGCCCCGGCGAAGTCGCGCACGGGCGAGGCGGTGAAGAACGGCGTGAGCATGGTGCCCACGCGCTGCACCGTGACCGGCACGGCCGCTTCCACGGCGCGCCGCTCGATCGCCTCCGCCACCTGTTTCGCGAAGGCTTCCGCCCGTTCCCAGGTCCCCGGACGGGCGAGCGCGTCGAGCGCGGCGAGTCCAGCGGCCATCGCGAGCGGGTTGCCCGACAGCGTGCCCGCCTGATAGACGGGTCCGGCCGGCGCGATCCGCTCCATCAGGTCCCGGCGCCCGCCGTATGCAGCCGCCGGCAAGCCGCCTCCGACCACCTTGCCGAGGCAGGTCAGGTCCGGCTCGATCCCGTAGAGCACCTGCGCGCCGAGCGGGTGCACCCGCCAGCCCGTCATCACTTCGTCGAAGACGAGCAGCGCGCCATAGCGGCGGGTGGTTGCCCGCAGACCCTGCAGATAGCCGGAGACCGGCGGCACCACGCCCATGTTGCCCGGAACCGGCTCGACCAGCACGGCGGCGATCTCCTCACCGCGAGCCTGGAAGAGGGTTTCGACCGCTCCGAGATCGTTGAAGGGGAGCACCACCGTGTCGGCCACGGCCGCCGCCGTCACGCCGGGCGAATCCGGCAGCCCCAGCGTGGCGACGCCGGAACCGGCCGACGCGAGCAGGTGATCGGCGTGGCCGTGATAGCAGCCGTCGAACTTCACCAGCAGCTTCCGACCGGTGGCGGCCCGCGCCAGCCGCACCGCGCTCATCGTGGCCTCGGTGCCGGTGCTGACGAAACGCACCATGTCCACCGACGGGAAGGTGGCGACCACTCGCTCCGCCAGCCGCAGCTCCAGCTCGGTCGGCGCGCCGAACGTGGTCCCCATCTCCGCCGCCGCGATGATCGCCTCGAGCACGTCGGGGTGGGCATGCCCCAGGATCAGCGGTCCCCACGAAAGCACCAGGTCCACGTAGCGGTGGCCGTCCACATCCACCAGCCACGCCCCTTCCCCGCGCTCGATGAACCGCGGGGTGCCGCCGACGCCGCGAAAGGCGCGCACCGGGCTGTTGACCCCGCCGGGAATCACCCGCTGGGAGGCGGCGAAGAGGCGCTCCGACGCGGTGGTACGCCGAGGCGTCTTTACTCCGCCAGCCACTGCGCGGCCTCCTTGGCGTGGTAGGTGATGATCGCGTCCGCGCCGGCGCGGCGCATGCCGGTCAACGCTTCCAGCACGAGCTTGCGCTCATCCACCCAGCCGAGCCGCGCGGCGGCTTTGACCATCGCGTACTCGCCGCTGACGTTGTAGGCCAACAGCGGAAGGTGGGTGCGCTCGCGCACCGCTCGCACCACGTCGAGATACGCCAGCGCCGGCTTGACCATGAGCATGTCGGCGCCCTCGGCTTCGTCCAGTGCCGCCTCCAGCAGACCCTCACGCAGGTTCGCGGGATCCATCTGGTACTGCCGGCGATCGCCGAACGACGGCGCGCTGCCCGCCGCCTCCCGGAAGGGACCGTAGAATCCGCTGGCGTACTTCACGGCGTAGCTCAGGATGGCGCGGTCGTCGTGGCCCGTCGGCGTCCAGCGCCGCCCGGATCGCCGCCACCATTCCGTCCATCATGCCGCTCGGCGCCAGGATGTCGGCTCCGGCGCGGGCATGGCTCACGGCGACCCGGCCCAGGATCTCGAGCGTGGCGTCGTTGTCCACCGTGTCGCCCCGGAGCACGCCGCAATGGCCGTGGCTGGTGTACTCGCAGCAGCAGACGTCGGTGACGAGCAGCAGGTCGGCGTGGCGCTCGCGCAGCCGGCGCAACGCGCGCTGCACGATGCCGTCCTCGGCGAAGTTCTCGGTGCCGACGTCGTCCTTGGCGGCGGGAAGGCCGAACAGAATGACCGCCGGAATGCCGAGCGCGACGACGCGATCGGCCTCGCGGTCGAGCGACTCGTCCACCGACAGGTGGTAGCACGCCGGGCATCGACTCGATCTCGCGCTCGACCCCGCGGCCGTGCACCACGAAAATCGGCTGGATCAGGTCGCCCGGGGCAAGCTCGTGCTCGCGGACGAGCCGGCGGAGGGCCTCGGTGCGGCGGCGGCGGCGGGGACGTTGAACCGGGGTGGGGGGCACGAGGGGAAGACTAGGGAGCGCAGGCACCCATTGCAACCGCGTGAAACGCCGCCGGCGGGAACCCGGCATGCCCGTTGCCGCTTTTCTGTAGAGATGACTCGCGGGGTGCCGATCCCGCGGGCGGCGGGACCCCGCACCTCCTGCGGCTGGCCCACGACTCGGGCTCACGTTCTCGTGAACGATCCCAAGCCCGCCGAATCACTTAGAAACCTCGGTCCGGAGCGCGAACCGGTGGCCGGGGTCACGGTGCGATGCGATTGCGTGTCACCGCTTCCCGCTCGTGGCTGTCGCATCTTTCGCGCAACCGGGCGTTCCGCCATCCCATCTGGAGGACAGCGGATCGGCCGAAAAGAAGGCTGAGGTGCCCCACATGGTACGGTCCGTTTTTGTCTCATCCGTCATCGCGACCATCGGTCTGCTGACGACCGCGTGCGGGAGCACGCCCCCGGCCCGATCCGAGCCGGCGCCCGTCGCTCCTTCCACAGCAATCGTCGGCGCGACCCTGTGGGATGGTACCGGTCGCGGCCCAGTAACCAACGCCGTCACGCTGGTGCGGAACGATCGGATTCTCTGCGCCGGTGCCGCCGGTGAATGCACGATTCCGCCAGGGGCCCGCGTCATCGACGCCACGGGTCAGTATCTCATCCCCGGTCTGATCGACAGCCACGTCCATCTTCTCTTCGTGATCCGCGGAAGCGCCAGCGAGGAGTTGGGTCTCGATCTGCGCAACCTCCTCGCCCAGGGCATCACCACCGTGCGCGACATGGGTACCGATGCCGGCCGGGCTGCTCGCGCGCGTTCGGGCGCTCCAGGCGGCGCCCCGTGTCCACACCATGCAGCTCGTCGCGGGCCGCCGGTTCTTCTTCAACGGTTTCCACGGCGTAGCCACCGCCCGCGGCACGATCTACCGGCAGCCGCCGGCCATCGCGATGCAGCAGCTCGGCTGGCAGCCGATCCAGTTCGATCCCGGCGGCGACGCGGACGCCATCGTGGAGCAGGCGCGGGCCGCCGGCGCCATGGGACTCAAGCTGTACGCCCAGCTCGACTCGGGCTCGGTGCGTGAGCTGACCCGGGCCGCGCACCGCGCCGGCATGCCGGTGTGGGGACACGCCTGGGTGCAGCCGGCCAGCGTGATGGAGCAGGTCATGGCGGGACAGGACGGCGTCGTTCACGCCGCCGGACTCGCGGGCGAGTTGTTCACGGTCGAGGATCGGGATACTCTCATCCGCGACGGCGATCTCCAGGCCGCCACGGCGAACGTCGCCACGGTAGGAGCGGCGCTCGACCCGCTCGTCCTCGCGGCACTCGATTCCATGGCCCGCCGCGGCACCATCTTCGAGCCGACGCTGGACGCGGTGCGCCACAGCGTGGCCTCCTACGATGCCAAGCTCCGGCACATCCCCTCCCTCCAGGAGGAGTACGTCCGGTCCGCATCCCGGTTCGGGATGGAGGTAACTCGGCAGGCGGTGAAGCGTGGCGTGCGGATCAGCGCCGGAAGCGACCACGTCGCTTACGGCCCGGCCCGCGACCGCGCCACGCTATTCGGCGAGCTGCGCCTGCTGGTGGATTCGATCGGCCTCTCCCCGACCGCGGCCCTGCTGGCCGCTACCCGTGATGCCGCGCGCGCCATCGGTGGCGTGCCAGGGCGGCAGGTCGGCACCATCCAGAAAGGCCGCTACGCGGATCTCGTCCTGCTGGCGAAGAATCCGCTGGAAGACATCGACAACCTGGAGTACGTCGAGCTGGTCATGGTCGGCGGGAAGATCTGGCGGCCGGGACAGCTCAGGTCCGGGATCGCCATGCGCTGAGCCGGTAGTCTGGTAAAAATGTCACCCTGAGCATAGCGAAGGGGACCATGCCCGCCATGGTCCCCTTCACTACGTTCAGGGTGACAATCTTCAGTTCACCATCTTCTCCACCCGCCGCATCTTCACCCCACTCCCCTGCTCCACCGGCAGCTCCAGCCGCTCCGACCACTCCGTCCACGACCCGACGTAGACCCGCACACTCGGATAGCCGAGCAGATATCGCAGCGTAAAGTGGACGTGACTCGCCTCCGTGGCGCTGTTGCAGTAGGCGATGATCCTCTTCTCCGGCGTGATCCCCTGCGCCGCGTATGCCGCGCGCAGCTCTTCCGGCTTCTTCCAGACGTATCCGAACCCTTCGCGGGTGAGGTCGTCCTGCCAGGAGTGGTTGATCGCACCCGGAATGTGGCCGCGGCGGATCTGGGCGCCCGCGTCGCCCGCGTACTGATCCGGGGGTCGAGCATCCACCAGGATCGCGGTGCCGGTCCGGAGCGCGTCCCGCACTTCATCCAGCGAGGCCTGCTCGGGCTGGAAAGGCGCGGCCGGAAACCGCGTCTCCTCCAACCGGGGGTACTCCTGGATCACCGGGCGCTGCTCGAGCTGCCACTTGAAGAAGCCGCCATCCAGCACCGACACCTGGCGGTGGCCGAAGCCGGCGAGCAACCACGCCAGGAAGGTGGCGTCGATATTGTGCGTCTCGCCCGCGCTGTAGATCACCACCGGCTGGTCGAAGGGCAGGCCCATCCGGGAGAAGAGCGTTGCGTAGGTCGCCCCATCCAGCAGCCGAGTCGGAATGCCACCGCGACTGGCCCGCAGCGTCTCGGGATTGAGATACACCGCACCCGGCAGGTGGCCCCGCAGGTAGGCGAAGACGTCGGTGCGCACATCCACCAGTACGACGGGGCCGCGCGCCTGGCCAGCGGCCAGCGCTTCGGTCGAAACGATCGTCGGAACCGCTCGGCTCTCAGGCGCAGCTGCGGGCGCCGATACCGTCGTCGCGCTGGAGCATCCCATCAGGGCGCATCCCACCGCGACCAGTAGCCGGCGCATCACGGCGTATCGAGTCCCATGTATTTCCGCTCTTCCTCCAGATACACCCGCACCGCATTCCTGCGCCGGCGGGAATTGAGCGACACCGGGCGCGTCTCGTCGGGGAGCGGAAGTGAGGCCATGGCCCGCTTCATCGGCACGCCGTTTTCCACCGCCGTGCGCATGTCCTGCTGGAGACCGAGCAGATACTGCCGCGTCCGCCGGACCAGGTCGGCCGGGCGAGCCGGGACCGCCCCATGCCCTGGCACTATGGCGAGGGGCCGCAAGCGCTCGATGGTGTCCATCACGGCGAGCAGCACCGCGGAGTTCCCGTCCACCACCATGCTCACGCCGTCCTCCACCAGGACGTCACCGGCGAAGAGCACTCGCTCCTTCGGCAGCCAGACGAGCAAGTCGCCCGGGGAGTGCCCGGCCCCGGGATGCGAGACCACCAGCGTCCGCCCACCGAGCCGCAGCGTGTCGGCCATCGTGACCGGACGATCCGGCGTGTCGGCGAACTCGAACCCGCGCATGGCGTCGAGACCCACCACCCGCACCCAGTCGGCCATCAGCGCATCTTCGCCCCCTTCCGAGGCGAGCGCCCGCTTGTCCGGATGGGCGATCACCCGCGCGCCCGCCTTCCGCAGCACGATCGCGCCGAAGTGATGGTCGGGATGATGGTGGGTCAGGATCAGCCAGACAACCGGGCGATCGGTGACCTTCCGGATGGTCGCGAGCAGCTGCTCGCCCTGGCGGGGACTCGCCAGCGCATCGATGACCACGACGCCTTCGGTTGTCACCACGAACCCGGCATTGGGACGCCCCTCGACCCCGCGCCCGCTGTCACCGAGCACGGCAAAGACCCCGGGAGCGAGCTCGCGGGTCGGGAACGTGGCGGCGGAGTGGTCCGAGCCTGCGGCGAGGAGCGAGAGGGCGAGCGCGAGCGTGGTGCGGATCAGGCGGAAGCGAACTTGATGTCGGCCGACTGCTTGAAGACGCCGCCACGGTTGTCGGTCCATACCATGGTCAACGGAGCTTCCCGGTCGGCCTTGAGGGTGAAGCTCACGATCGGATCCCGGCTGATGCCGGACGTCCAGGTGAACCGGGCGATCTGCTGGTCACCGTAGCTGACGACGACGTCCTTGATGAAGTACGCCGGAATCGGTTGTCCGTCCGCGTCCCGGAAGAAGCCCGTGTCCATCGGGTGGGCGATGATCGCGTTGACCACGATCTCCGCGCCCCGCGTGACGCGCTCCGGCACTCGGATGCGAGCCTCGCCGATGGACATCAGCCGCACCCGTTCAGGGTGACCTGCACCCGGGCGTACGCACCCCAGATCTCACCCTTGCTGGTCTGGGCCAGCGCCCGGACCCAGGTGGTGCGCTTCATCTTGATGCGGGTGGAGATGGACACCGAGCCGATCCCCGGGCTCAGCTCGAAGGCCGCCAGGTGCGCGTCGGGGTTGTGGTCCACCACGAGGTGGATGCCCTTCACGTAGTCGTCGGACGCCATCGGCAGGTCGCTCTCGATGATCACCGGGACGACCCGGCCATCCTCCGCGACGACCGGCATGTCGAGCGTGAGCCGGCCCTTCTGAATCGGCTTGCCGCCGGTGATCTCCCTGAGAATACGGGCGACCTCCTCGTTCGGCACGTCCGGGTCGTCCGGTCCGGGGCGGTAGGCTGCGAGTAGCCTCTCGCCTTCGAGCAGGGAGCCCGAGCCCAGCATCCCCGCTGCGGTCAGCAGCGTGGTGCGGAGGAAATTCCGGCGCGACGAGCCATCGGAAGCGGCCATGGTATGAATAGTCTGGCGCAGGATCATCCAAGTCAAGCAACCGGGGGACAGTCGCGCTGTCGAGAATTCGGTTGGTACCGAATGAGGACACCGGGAAACGCTGGATCCAGCCGAGCCCAGGGATGTGGACCAACGCCTCAAGGTGAACCCGCGCAACTGCTTCGGTACGTAACGATCGGTCCGGGCCGGGGTTGCGCCATTGCGGCGCGAGGATTGCGGCAGAGTGACCAATTCGTTGCCTGGCGTCCATTTGCCGGCCTGCAACTTGTGTCACCAGAGCCGGATTACTACTTTAAATCCTTCAGCCACAAAGCGATGTGGGGGCCATCATCACCTCCTCTCTGCTCCGAGGACACGTGGATACCCAAGAGCTTCAGCAGGTCGCTCTCTTCGAGAAATGCCGCCAGTTCACCAAGGCTCGAGAGATCCAGGCGGCCGGCCTCTATCCTTACTTCAATCCGATCTCGGAGTCGGAAGACACCGTCGTCGTCATTGATGGGCACAAGAAGATCATGCTGGGGTCCAACAACTACCTGGGCCTCACCCATCATCCGAAGGTGCTCGAGTCGGCGTCCCGCGCCCTGCATCGGTACGGCTCGGGCTGCACCGGCAGCCGGTTCCTCAACGGAACGCTCGACCTCCACGAACAGCTCGAGAGCGCGCTGGCCGAGTTCCTGGGCAAGGAGGCGGTCCTCGTCTTCTCGACCGGGTACTCCGCCAACCTCGGCCTGATCTCCGGCCTGGTCGGCCGGGGCGACACCGTCTATCTCGACAAGCTGGACCACGCCTCGATCGTCGACGGCGCCAAGATGTCCTACGGCGAGACCGAGCGGTTCAACCACGGCGATCTCGCCAACCTCGAGCGCCGGATGGAGCGGAACGGGTCCGGCCGAGGGTCGATGATCGTGGTCGACGGCGTGTATTCCATGGAAGGCAACATCGCGGACGTGCCCGGCCTCGTGCGGGTGGCCCGGAAGTACGGCGCGGCCCTCGCCCTGGACGATGCCCACGCCCTCGGCGTGCTCGGATCCAACGGCGACGGCACGGCGGCCCACTTCGGCATGACCGACGAAGTGGACATCATCGCCGGCACCTTCTCCAAGTCGCTGGCCTCCATCGGCGGGTTCGTGGCGGCGTCGGAGAACGTCATTCACTACCTCAAGCACCACAGCCGGCCGCTCATCTTCACCGCTTCGCTGCCGCCCGCGAACACCGCCGGCGTGCTCGCCGCGCTCCAGGTGCTCCAGAACGAGCCGGAGCGGCGCGACACCTTGTGGGCCAACACCCGCCGCCTCCAGGACGGCTTCCGCAGCCTGGGCTTCGAGATCGGGCCGACCCAGACCCCGATCGTGCCGGTGCTGATCGGTCCGCTGGAGAAGACCTTCCTGATGTGGCGCCGCCTGTTCGACGCGGGGGTGTTCACCAACCCGGTGGCTCCGCCCGCGGTGCCGCCGTCCCAGTGCCGGCTGCGCACCAGCCTCATGGCGACCCACACGTTCGATCAGGTGGACTTCGCCCTGGAGCAGTTCTCGCGCATCGGCCGGGACCTGGGGGTCATCTGACCCAACCGCTGCGCGTCCGCGCGGCGCGTGACCGACGGGATCTCAAGCGCTTCATCGACCTGCCTTACCGACTCCACGCGCGGGACCCGATCTGGGTCCCGCCGTTGCGTCGGGACATGGCGACCCTCCTCTCCCGCACCAAGAACCCCTTCTTCGAGCACGGTGAGGCGGAGTATTTCCTCGCCGAGCGCGACGGCGTCGTGGTAGGGCGCATCGCGGCCATCACCAATCGCCTGCACAACGAGACGCACGAGGACCGGGTCGGCTTCTTCGGCTTCTTCGAGTGCATCAACGACCAGACGGTCGCCGACGCGCTGTTCGCCGCCGCCACCGAGTGGTGCCGCGCGAAGGGTCACGACGTGCTCCGGGGTCCCGCCTCGTTCTCGGTGAACGACGAGTGCGGTCTCCTGGTGGACGGATTCGACTTTCCTCCGGCGCTGATGATGCCGCACAATCCGCCCTACTACGTGGACCTGGTGGAGCGGGCCGGCTTCATCAAGGCGAAGAACCTGCTGGTCTATCAGGGCGGACGAGAGGATGTCTATGTCCCGGTGCCCGAGCGCCTCGCGCGGGGCACCGAGCTGATCCGGCAGCGGCTCGGCATCACCATCCGGCCGCTCGACCTCTCCCGCTTCGACCAGGAAGTCGAGGCCATCAAGCAGATCTACAACGCGGCCTGGGAGAAGAACTGGGGATTCGTCCCCATGACGGATCACGAGATCGATCATCTGGCCGAGCAGTTCCGGCCGGTCGTCGTACCGGACTTCGTGCCGATCGCGGAGAAGGACGGCAAGGTGATCGGGTTCGGGCTCGCGCTGCCCGACCTCAACGCGATCTTCCGGAAGAACCGCTCGGGATACCTGCTGCCGGTCCTCCCGCGGCTTTTGTGGGCCCTCAAGATGAAGACGCTCCGCCGCTCTCGCATCGTGCTCCTCGGCGTGGTGCCGGAGCTACGCGGCAAGGCGGTGGACGCGATGCTCTACCACTGGATCTGGACCAAGGCCGAGAAGCTGGGCTTCCGCTGGGGTGAGGCGGGCTGGATTCTGGAAGACAACGCGGCCATGAACGCCGGGCTGGAGAAGATGACGTTCCGGGTCTACAAGACCTACCGGTTGTACGATCGTCCGATATGAAGGCGCTGGTGACCGGTGCCACCGGCTTCGTCGGCAGCCACCTGGCGGAGGCATTGCACCGCCGGGGTGACGAGGTGACCGCGCTGGTCCGCTCGCCGGGCAAGGCGGCGGCTCTCGAGCGGCTGGGCGCCCGATTGGTGAAAGGCGATCTGGACGATGCGGCCGCGCTGGTACGCGCCGCCGAAGGGCAGCAGGTGGTGTTTCACGTCGCCGGCGTGGTGGCCGCGCGGAACGAGGACGAGTTCATGCGCTGCAATCGCGACGGCACCGCGCGCCTCGTGGCGGCCGGCGCGGCGGCGGGGGTGTCGCGCTTCGTCCTCGTTTCCTCCATGGCCGCCGGAGGGCCCGCGACGCCGGGGCACCCACTGACCGGCGCCGAGCCGGCTCGCCCGGTGACCGCCTACGGCCGCAGCAAGCTCGCGGCGGAAGCCGCCGTCACGGCGGGCGCGCTTCCCTGGGTCATCCTTCGTCCGCCCACGGTCTACGGCCCTCGCGATCGCGAAGTCCTCAAGGTGTTCCAGCTGGCCCGCCTCGGCGTGGCCCCGCTGTTCGGCGACGGCAGCCAGCAGCTCTCCGCGGTCCACGGCGCCGATCTGGCGGAAGCCCTGATCGCGGCGGCTACGGCGTCCGGAACCTGCGGCAAGATTTACTACCCCTGCCATCCGGAGATCGCCACCAGCGCGTCGTTCGTGCGCTCGGTGGGGAGCGCCATGGGACGCCGGCTGGCGCTGGTGCCGATCCCGGCGCCGCTCGGCCGCGCGCTGCTCGCCGTGACCGAGATCTCCGCGAAGCTCGCCGGACAGACCACCATCCTCACCCGCGACAAGGCCAACGAGTTCTTTCAGCCGGCGTGGATCGGAGATCCGTCTCCCTTGACCCGGGACGCCGGCTGGAGTGCCGAGTACGATCTGGCCACCGGCCTCGCCGACACCTACCGCTGGTACCGGAGCGCAGGATGGTTGTAGCGGTGCGTCCGAGGGGCGGACGAACCACCGCGGCGCGGCGGTCGCCGCTCCGGGCGGTGGACCTGCTGCTGGCGAGTTACCTGGGCATCGTCACCGTCGTGGCGCTGCTTCGCGCACCGACGCAGCCGGGCTGCTGGTGGCTGCTCCTCGCGCATGCTCTCTTCGGTGTGCTGCTCTATCTGGTCACGCGCCCGGGCCTTGGCCCCGTGGGCCGCACGATCCGCGAGCTGTATCCCCTGCTGCTCCTCGCCGGCCTCTACGGCGAGCTCGACGTCCTGAACGGCCCGGGCGCCACGCCGGTGTACGACGCCATCGTCCAGCGGTGGGAGCTGGCGATCTTCGGCGCCCAGCTCAGCACCGAGTGGTGGCGGACGGTGCCGAGCCGCTTCTGGTCCGCCGTGCTGCATGCGGCCTACCTGTCGTACTACCTGATCGTGGTGGCGCCGGCGTTCTACTTCGTGTGGCGGCGGGATCTGCCCGCCTTGCGCCACTTCGTGCTGGCGGTGATGACGACCTTCGTGGTCTGCTACCTGGTCTTCATCTTCTTCCCCGTGGCCGGACCGTACTACGTCTTTCCCCGACCGGACCCGTGGTTCACCGACAACGTGTTCGGGCGCATGGTGTACGGCACCCTCGCCACGGGCAGCTCGTATGGCGCGGCGTTTCCCAGCTCGCACGTCGCCGCGACCGTGGCGGCCGCGCTCTCCGCCGGCCGCGGATCACGCGGACTCGCCTGGGTCCTGGCGCTCCCGACGGTGCTGCTCACGGTGGCCGTGGTGTACTGTCAGATGCATTACGGGGTGGATGCGGTCGCGGGATTGCTGGTCGGGATGGTGGTGGCGGCGGCGGTGAATCGGTTTGATCCGAGAGACGAAGAGGGGTGAACTGACGAGAAAGCGCAAAGAGGGACGGCCGAACCCGCCTGGCCGTCCCTCTCTTCACGCTTTACTCGCTTTACGCTTTTCGTCGTTACTGAACGGTCAACTTCCCCTTCATCCCGAGCGCGAGGTGCGGCAGGCAGTAGAACTTGTACTCGCCGGCCGGCGCGTTCGCGAAGTTCACCGAGTAGATCCCGTTGGGTTCGGTCAGCAGGGAGCCCTCCAGCGGCGCCATCTGGTCCGGCATGCCGGACTTCAGCGCGTCCGCCGCGCCGCCCGGGATGCTGTCCGCCCAGAACGACACGTTGTGGGGGCCGCCGCTCACGTTGTGGAACCGAACCACGTCACCGGCCTTGATGGTGAGCTGGTCAGGCACGTACTTGTAGCTGCTGCCCTCGAGGACCATGTTGACGTCGTGCGTCGTCCCGCCGGCTGCGGGAGCCGCTGCGTCACCGCCCGACGCCGGGGCCGCCGCCGAGTCCGGAGTCGCCGTGGTCTGCTGATCCTCGGTCTTCTGTTCGCCGCCGCCGCAGGCCGCCAGTACGAAAGCCAACCCCGCCAGCATGGAAGTCACGCGCATCGCCGCTCTGCCTCCGAGTCTATGTAATGTCCGAGTACCTATCGAGTAATGGAAACTCGACTTTGTGAACTCGTTCACAAAGATACAGGACCCCTCCCCGAAGGGAAGTGGGCGACATGACCGGTTACTTTTGACGGCGTCATGACGACCAGCCCGCCGCCTTGCCGCAAACTGGGATCACACTGCCGCGCGCTCCGCGTCACCCTGCGGGTCGGCACGCTGGAGGATGGCGCAGCCTCCCTCGATCACGAAGCGACCTGGCTGTTGGGGCACACGGAGCAGATCACCTTCGGCGAGCCGTGGTCCGACAAGGATGATCTCTACGTGGACGCCGTGCTCCACGTACCCTGCCGTCATCTGCGAGAAGATGGCGTGACGGCCGGTTGCCGGGTTCACGGATTCGAAGGCCCGCCACCCCGACGGCCTCCGCACTGGCCGCAGCTCCGCCGTCTGGGGCAAGACCGGTTCCGCGTCGTGGACGGGAAACGGCTGGTGCCGAGAACCCTTCGGCCTCCGCCACCACCCGCCCACGCGCTCCCGGTCCTGAACGGGGAAAACCCCTGCGCCACCGCCCCCTGCCGCACGGCCGACAACACCAGGGTGGCCGCCTGCTGCCGGGATCTGCAGATCGAGATCATGTGCACCAAGGGCGAGCGCCGGCTGGAGGCCCTGGTGCGGGCCCGCAAGTCGCCATATCTCTGTAAGGTGGAGCGGGGCGGGGACTTCTCGCTCGAGGTCGAGATGATCTCCGCGTGCGGGTTCCTGGAGGACGACGGCGTGGCCTGCTCGCTCCATGGCCGCCTCCGGTCGGACGGCAGGCCCGCCAAACCCGACCTCTGTACCGAATGGCCCCCGAAGAACCAGGGCCTCCATCCCGGCTGCGTCTTCGGGCCCCGTCGCAGGCGGGGACGTCCATCCGGCGGTTAGATTGGCCCCAACTGTGCAAGCGGACAGGACTTGCCCGTCTTCAAGGGCGACTCTACTCCGCTAAGAGGCTCCGTTGAGCGACGAGCTGGAGAAGCTCTACCAAAGCACCTACACGGCGGTGGTGCGCTTCCTGTACCGAAAGGTGTGGGACGCGGAGCGTGCGGAGGACCTGGCGCAGGAAGTATTCGTCCGCGCCCTGGCCCACCGTCCCGAGAAGCCGAGGGCCTGGGTGTTCGCGGTCGCCGCGAACCTGGCGCGCGACGAAGCGCGCGCGGCGGTGCGCCGGAAGCGGCACCTGACGCTGCTCAAGGGCGATCCGATCGCGCAGCCCACGGTCACCCCACCGGCGGACGATCCTGGTGGAGCACGACGAGCAGATGGCCTCGGTGCAGGAGGCGCTGAATACGCTGACGCCGAGGGATCGCGAGATCCTGCTGCTGTGGGACGCGGGCCTGAGCTATCCGGAAATCGCCGCCCAGACGGGTCTGGCGGTAGGCGCGGTCGGCACGACGCTGGCCCGCGCGCGGCGGCGGTTGGTGGAAGCGCACGATCGGCAGAACCGAACGAGGGACAATGCGGCACATTCCTGAAGACGAGCTGCACGCCTATCTGGATCAGGGGCTGAGTCGATCTCAGTGCGTCGAGATCGAGAGCCACCTGGCCGGGTGCTCGTCCTGCCGCGCCAATCGCGACGGTATTGCCGCCATGCGCGACCGGACCACCGCGCTGCTGGCCAAGCTCGCGCCTCCGCGCCGCTTTCCGCCCCTGTTCGATACCCTCCAGGCCGAGGCCCTCAAGCGCGTCTCGACCCGGCGGCGCCGCGTCCGCGCGGGTGCCTGGGCCGCCAGCCTGGTGGCGGCGGTCGGCCTGGGCTGGGGTGCCAGCGACCTCGTGAACCCGGCGCCGTCGGCCGTCGCCGACCGAACCGCCGCGGCCGTGCCGACCGTGACGATCGCCCCGGTCGAGGTCGCTCCTGTCGAGCATCTCCCCGTCGACCGGCCCGTTCCGGCCGTCGGCAAGGCGCCGGAGACTCCCGCCGTCACGGTTCGCTCCGAGCCTGACCAGGAGCGGAAGTTCATGCGCGCCGTCGAGCAGCGGGTCCGGGAAGACTCGCTCCGCGCCGCGAAGCTCGCGGTGCTCGATCAGGCCCCGCCGGTGGAGCTCGCGCCGCTGGAACGGCCCAGCACCGACGCCGCCCAGCAGTTCGACGGCCTGTGGCGCACGATCTCCTGGGACGGTGCCCGCAACGAGGCCGGCGAAGAGCTGCCTCACATCGACGGCCTGCCGGTGCTGCAGGTGCAGGTGCAGGCCGGCGAGCAGGGCCGGCGGCCGCTCATGGTCGTGGCCCAGCAGCTCTCGTCGGGTCAGGTGATTCAGACCATCGAGGGCCCGGCCTCCGACGTCTCCCAGCTCCTCTCGCGGCGCACCGCCATCTCGACCGCGTCCACCTCGGGGGCCGGCAAGATGGGCGTCACGATCTCCGAGGCCGCGCCGCCGCCCGATCAGGCGATGGCGATGCAGGTCGGCGATCGGATGATCGCGATCACCGGCGCGCTGCCGTCGGACAGCCTGCGGGCGATGATCCGGCGGATCAATGCCGAGATGCGGAGCAAGTAGACTCGCGAGTGAACTCGCGGTGCACCCTGAACGCAGTGAAGGGGACCATGGCAGCCATGGTCCCCTTCGCGTTGCTCAGGGTGACAACCTCAAGCCCTCACCCCGTCTTCATCTCGGCTTCTCCCTCCGCTCGATCAGCTCCGGCGACACGTAGTCCTGCGCTTCCTCCTCGTGGTCGAACTCGGCCGCGGTCACGGCGTGCCCGCGCTCTCGATCGAGGGTGATCTCCGCCAGGCGCGGCGACACCATCGGGAACGTCCGTGCGAACAGCGCGTACACGAAGAGGTAGCTCCCCAGGAACAGCAGGGTCGGGCCGGCCTCGGGCAGTCCGAAGACGGGGCCCGGCAGCGGCGACACCGATGGCATGACCAGCAGGTAGCGCTCCAGCCACAGCGCCAGCAGGCTCACCGTCGCGAAGAACGCCATGGTGACGCGGATCTTCTTGGGCGCGACGCCGAGCAGGCCGAAGAACGGGATGATGAACATCCCCACCCCGACCGCCACGCCGACCGGCCGCCACTCACCCCACAGCCGGGCGAAGACGAAGCCGGTCTCCTCGGGGAGGTTGCCGTACCAGATCACCAGGAACTGGGCCCACATGAGGTAGGTCCAGAACACGGTGAACCCGAAGCAGAGCTTGCCCAGGTCGTGCCGTTGCTTGGGCGAGACGAGATCGCCGATCCCCAGATGTGCCGCGCCGTAGATGGACACCAGCGCCAGCAGCATGTGGGCGCCCAGGAAGGAGCCCATGAAGTAGAAGCCGCCGAGCAGGTTGCTGAACCAGTGCGGCTGCAGCGCCATGATCCCGTCGAACGCCACCATGCTGAAGACGATCGCGTACAGGACCGCGTAGGTCGGCGCCAGGCGGTGGAGACGCTGGTCGAGCGCCGCCGCGGCCGGCGGGGTGCCGTCGTAGTCCCGGGTCCAGCGCTCGAAGAGCGCGCGTCGGCCCGGCCCCGCGACCGCGCGGGTGGCGAGCATGTCGGGGATCAGGTCGGCCCGGATGAGCCGCCAGCCCACCCAGTACAGCAGCGTCAGGCCCACCGCCAGCCGGCCGAACATGAACGGCCAGGAGAGCCAGACCTCCTTCGAGTGCTGCATGCCGTGCGTGGCGGCCTCCATCGGGCCGTAGACGGCGTGATAGCCGAGCGTGAAGGTCAGCACCAGGCCGAGCAGCGAGAGCGGCAGGAACGCGACCGACGCCTCGGCGAAGCGGATGACCAGGCCGGACCACTTGGCGTTGGTGATCTTCTGGACCGCCACGAAGGCGATGCTGCCGCCGGCGAGGCCCGTGAAGTACAGCCAGTTGACGTGGAACAGCTGCCACGCCCGCGGCGCGTCCTCACCGCCGAGCGACATCAGGAAGAGAATGAGACCGAGGACGGCGAGACCGCCGCCGACCCCCAGGAACAGCTCGTACTTCCCGGTGAGCGCCCGCTCGACCAGCCGCTGGTGGACGGTCATCGCGGCCTCCCGGTCGACCCGGTGGCGCTGGGTCCGGGCGGGATGCCGATCGCGGCGGCGGCCGGCTCCTGCGGCGCGGGGCTCGCCGCCTGCAGCTTGCGAACGTGGCTCACGATGGCCCAGCGGTCGGCGGGGCGATACACCTTGTCGCCGTAGCGCGGCATGACGCCGCGGCCGTAGCGGATGATGCCGTAGAGGTAGCCGTCGCTGTAGGCGCGGGCGCGGCCGGTCAGCAGCGAAGGCGCGCCGATGCGGCTGGACACCGGCCCCTTCCCGTCACCCGCCACCCCGTGACATACCGTGCAGTAGTTCTGGTAGAGCGTGTCGCCCGCCGCGTCGAAGCCCGCGGCCAGCTCGGGCACCGCCGGTCCCGGGTGACTCGGCTTGGCGTCACTCCCGGCGGCGTAGGGATTCCTGAGCGCGTCGGCCGTCGTCAGCTTGCCGGTCGTCCACTCGGCCGACCAGTCGGGCTCGCCCCCGGTGATGGGCACCGTGCCCTCAGGGGTGTAGCGGGGCACGTCCGCGGTCTGATAGGGGCGGATGTATCGGGCCGTGATCATGTGGTCGAACCACGGAATGATGTGCCACAGCTGGTCGGGCGAGGGCACGCGGTAGTAGTAGAAGTCGCACGCCCCGGTGAGGAGCAGCGACGCGCCCAGCAGCAGCGTCCGCAGGGCGACGAAGCGGTCACGCCTCATAGCGCACCTCTTCCGCCCCCGCGTTCCGCAGCATCTGCTCCACCTGGCGGGCGGAGTCGGCCGTGGCCGGGACGAAGATGCCGATCTTGTCGTCGCTGAAGCTGGGATCGTACGGCACCCCGCGCTTGCCGAGCGCCACCGAGAAGAAGGCCACCGCCGCCACGGTGATGAGCGCGCCGAGCAGAATCGTCAGCTCGAAGGCGATCACCACGTACGGCGGGATCGACCCGATGGGCTTGCCGCCGACGACGGTCGGCCAGTCGTGCGACATCCACAGCGTCATCCCGAAGCCGGCCGCGCACCCCGTCAGTCCGCCGATCAGGGTGAAGAGCCGGACCGGGCTCACGCCGTGCTGCAGCGCCTCCTCGATCTCGTGGTTCGGCGCCGCGCTGTAGACCGTCAGGTTGCGCATGCCCTGCGCCCGAAGCGCACGGATCGCATCCGCCGCGGCGTCCACGTAGGTGAACGAGGCGAGCACGCCGGGCACGCGCTTGGAGGAGGCCTTGACCGGCTTGGTAGCCGCCATCAGTGGTGCCCTCCGCGCTTCCGGGGCATCGGGATCATCTCCTTGATCTCCTGGATCGCCACGATCGGGAAGTTCTTGGCGAAGAGCAGGAACCACATGCCGAACCACCCGAAGGAGCCGGCCAGGATGCCCCAGTCCGCCCAGGTGGGATTGAGCTGGTCCCAGGCCCACGGGATGTAGTCGTTGCTGAGGGAGGAGACGATGATGACGTACCGCTCGAACCACATCCCGATGTTGATGAAGATCGAGATGACGAAGAGCGAGGTCAGGTTGGTGCGCACCTTCCGGAACCAGAGGAGCTGGGACACGAAGGCGTTGCAGATGATCATGGTCCAGCCGGCCCACCAGTAGGGCCCGAACGCCCGCCGGAAGAACGTGGTCTGCTCGAAGATGTTCCCGCTGTACCACGCCACGAAGTACTCCATGCCGTAGGCGTAGAACAGGATCGAGCCGGTCAGCAGGGTCAGCTTCGCCAGGTTGTCGAAGTGGTAGTCGGTGATCATGTGCTCGATGCGGAGCGCCCGCCGGAGCGGGATGATCAGCGTGAGCACCATGCCGATGCCGGAGTAGATGGCGCCGGCCACGAAGTACGGGGCGAAGATCGTCCCGTGCCAGCCCGGCACGATGGACACGGCGAAGTCCCACGACACCACGGAGTGCACCGAGAGCACCAGCGGCGTCGCGAGCGCGGCCAGATAGAGGTACGCCCGCGAGTAGTGCCGCCACTGGTTGTCGGTGCCCCGCCAGCCCACCGCGGCCATCTCGTAGACCTTCCGCCGCCAGCCGGTCGCCTTGTCGCGGATCGCCGCGACGTCAGGCACCAGTCCGAAGCAGAGGAACGTGGTCGAGACCGTGAGGTAGGTCGAGATCGCGAAGACGTCCCAGATCAGCGGCGACTTGAAGTTGGGCCAGAGGAACCGGGAATTGGGATAGGGCAGCAGCCAGTAGAAGATCCACTGCCGGCCGATGTGAATGATCGGGAACAGACCCGCGGTCATGACCGCGAACACCGTCATCGCCTCGGTGGACCGGTACACCGCCGTGCGCCACGGCGAGCGGAAGAGGAACAGGATCGCCGAGATCAGCGTGCCCGCGTGGCCGATACCGACCCAGAACACGAACGTCGTGATGTAGACGCTCCAGAAGATCGGCGGCTGGTAGCCGGCGTGACCCAGCCCGTCCTTGATCAGGAACAGGAAGGTCAGGATGCCGATCAGGAAGAGCGACACCGCGCCCAGCAGCAGCAGGACGTAGCCCCGGCTCGGCGGGCTCAGCGTCCCGACGACGTCGCGGGTGACGTCCGCGTGGGTCTGGGTGATCACGTGCCCGGTACGCCATCAGGCCTCCGCCGGGTGGAGGACCTTGGCGAGGTACGTCACCGCCGGCCGCACGTTGATCTCCTCCAGCACGTGATAGCCGCGGGCATCCTGCTTGATCCGCGCCACCCTGCTGCCGGGATCCTTGACGTTGCCGAAGACGATCGCGTCCGACGGGCAGGCCTGGGCGCAGGCGGTGGTGAATTCACCGTCGCGGATGGGACGATCTTCCAGCCGGGCGTGGTTCTGCGTGTCGCGGATCCGCTGGATGCAGAAGGTGCACTTCTCCATCACGCCGCGGGCCCGGACCGTCACGTCAGGATTGAGCTGGAGGTGCAGCGGCTCCGGCCACGCCTGCTCGTTGTACTTGTACCAGTTGAAGTACCGCACCTTGTACGGACAGTTGTTGGCGCAGTAGCGGGTGCCCACGCAGCGGTTGTAGACCTGGCCGTTGAGGCCGTCGGCCGTGTGGTACGCGGCGTAGACCGGGCAGACCGGCTCGCACGGCGCATTGCCGCAGTGCTGGCAGAGCATCGGGACGAAGCGGGCGGACGGCGCCGCGGCGGGTTCGCTGGATTCGGGCCCGTGGCCACCCTCGCCGTGCTCGCCACCGCCGTGGCCGGCATCCTCCCAGTACCGCTCGATCCGGAGCCACGTCATCTCCCGCCCGCGCAGTACCTCCGACTCACCCACGGTGGGAATGTTGTTCTCCGCGTAGCAGGCGGTCACGCAGGCGGAGCAGCCCGTGCACTTGGCCAGGTCGATGGACATGCCCCACTGCGGGTGCTCGTTGGCGTAGTCCCCGTACTCGGTGGCCCGCTTCTGGGCCTCGCTCCAGCCGTGGATCGCCTCCAGCTCCCGCTCGGTATTGATCTCGTGGTGCGCGTGCCCTTCCTCGGCCCGTGCCTGCTGAACGGTGAGCCCCCGCTTGGCCGCCTCGAGCGGCATGGCTTCGGCGATGCCCCGGCCGAGCTGACGCGGCACGCCCGCGACGCTGGCGAGCTTGCGATAGCGGCCGGTCTTCTGCACCGCCACCTTCGTGGAGAGATAGGGTACGAACTCACCGCGCGGCGCGCCGAGCAGGTCGAGCGCGTTCACTCCCCGGCCCTGCGCGAACGTGCCGTAGGCCGTGTGCCCGAATCCGAGCGGAATCGCCACCGCGTCGTCACGGATTCCCGGATAGACGTAGACCGGCGCCTCGACCTTGCCGTAGGGCGAGGTCAGCTCCACGATCTCGCCGTCGCGGACATCGAGTCGCGTCGCCGCGGCCGGGACTGACCTCGACCCACGAGTGCCAGGTGATCTTGGTGACCGGATCCGCGTTCTCCAGCAGCCACGGCTTGTTGGTGCCACGGCCGTCGTGCAGCATCGCGTGCGGATAGGTCAGGAACGTGAAGGCGCCATCGCCCTCGAACGTCGGCTTGGTGTAGGCCAGCCGCCCGTCGGCCAAGGCGAGCGCGACCTGGGGCGGCGCGGGCGGATCGCGGAACACGCCGCCCCGCTGGACGGCCGAGTGCCAGAACGCCACCGGATCGCCTTCACCCAGCTCGGTGGCCAGGTCGCGCCAGCGGGACTTGAGATGCTCGTCCCAGGTCGGCGCGGTAAACCGGGCCAGCGGGCCCGCCGCCTTGCGGCTCACGCGCAGCAGGATCTCGCCCGCGGCGAGGGTGTTGAACACCGGCTCCATCACCGGCTGCATCAGCCCATGCACGCCGGCGCGGGGACGGCTGTCGTCCCACCGCTCCAGGGCGTGGTGCTGGGGAAGCAGCAGATCGCAGAGCGCGGCGGTCTCGTCGAGGTACGACGAGGTGGACACCTTGAAGCCGACCTTGGCGAACCGGGCGGCGAAGCCGCTGCTCTTGGGCAGCGTGTAGGCGGGATTGGCGTCGTGCACCAGCGCGACGGCGATTTCGCCGCCCTCCATCGCCTGGGCGAGCTTCGCCAGCGCCGCGTGCCCGTCGGCCATCGGCATGTCGGCCCCGAAGAGCACGGTCTCGCCGACGTTGCCGGCCACGAAGTTCAGCACGTTCACCGCGACGCAGACCTCGGTCGAGGCGGCGTGCTGCGACCCGATGCCGCCCGCGACCGCCAGGCTGGGCCGGGCCGCGGCGAACTCGCGCGCCAGCCGCTCGATCGTCGCGGCCGAAAGCCCCGTCTCCTGCGCGGCCATCGCCGGGGTGAACGAGCCGAGCGCGGCCGCGAGACCCGCGCGATCGTCGCCCCGCTCGCGCACGAGCACGCTGGCCATCGCGAGGGCGAGCGCGGCCTCGGAGCCCGGCTTGATCGGCACCCACTCGTCCGCGTTGAGGCCCGTCAGGTCCCGGCGCGGCGCGGCGTACACGAAGCGGGCCACATCGCCGTCCGCGAAGCCGTGCGACCGGGCGAACCCGCGCTGGTGCTCGATCGGCGATCCCCAGCTCTCCAGGAAGTCGGCGCCGAAGGAGATGATGTACTTCGCCTTGCCGAAGTCGTGCGCGGGGACCTCATCCAGTCCGAAGACCTGGCGGTTGGCGGCGCGCACCGGCTCGTGATCGAAGCTCTCGTAGCGCACCAGCCGGCCGCCCAGCGCCGCCGTCCACTCGCCGAGGAGGTCGTCGAAGGTCCCGCGGGACGCGCCGCTGATCACCGCCACCTTGCTGCCCGCCTCGTTCAGCTTCGCCGCCAGGCGTTCGATCGCGTTGTCCCAGGTGATCTCGGCGAAGCCGCCGTCGGCGGTGCGGGCCATCGGGGCCTTGATCCGGCCGGGATTGTAGAGGCCCTGGAGCGAGGCCTGACCCTTGGAGCAGAGCTTGCCGCGGTTGACGGGGTGCTCGGGATTGCCCTCGAGCTTCACGGCGCGGCCTTCGCGGGTCCGCACGTGCACGCCGCAGCCGGTCGAGCACTCGGTGCAGGTGCTCGCGTACCAGGTCGCGACGCCGGGGACCTGGTCTTCGGACTGGACCAGGTAGGGCACCAGCTTCTGCACCCGGTCGGTCGAGCAGCCGCTCAGCGCCATGGCCCCGCCGCCGGCGGTCACGCCGAGGACGGTCAGGAACCGGCGGCGGTCGAGAGTGCTGGGGGGCTCGAGATCGTCAGGCATTCCGAGTTCCTAGGTGACGCCGTCTCAGTAGTGGCATACCGAACAATCCCGCGAGACCCCGCGCTCGATGTGGCAGCTGATGCAGAAACCCATGTTGTCCACCTGGTTCACCTTGTGGACCTGGGGCATGCGCGTCAGATCGCCGTGGCAGGTGGCGCAGGCGGTCGGACCGAGCGCCTTGATGTGCCGCTGGTGGGGGAAGTGGGCGTGGCGGGGAAGGAAGTGAACCCGGATCCATTCGACCGGCTTCTTGTCGGTCCAGGCCTTCCTGAGCTTCTGGATCTCGACCTTGCTGCTGCTGTCGCTGCCCGACACGACGAGATGGCAGCCCATGCAGGTCTGCATGCTGGGGATGCCAGGCTCGGGGGACACATTGGCCGAGTAGTGGCAGTACTGGCACTGGATCTTGAATTGGCCGGCGTGGATGTCGTGCCGGAAGAAGATCGGCTGGCGGGGACCTTTGAGCGATCCGGTGTCACTGATGGCGGGTGCCGTGATCGAGTCGGCGGCGGGCCTGGCTTGCTGGGCCTGCGGGGTCGGGCTCGCAAATGCCAGGATCGCGGCGAGCCCCCCCGCTCCCACCCCGCCCAGCACCATTGCCAACGTTCGCATCATGAATCCCGCGCTGAGTGAGAGCCACCGGGTTTCCCGCGCGCCGAAACATAGTCCGAACATGGCGCGGCACAACCCGATACGCTCTCGCAATCCGACTCAATCATTCGGCTTCCGCATCGTCGTCGCGGCGCTTGGTCGTGCCCCGCGCACGGGGCCCGCGATGGGGGGCCGGCCGCTCACTCAGCCACTCGCCTTTCCGGCGCGCGAAGGTCAGAAAACCGTCCACGATCCGGCGATCCGTGAGCTCCATCCAGCACCAGCGGACCGGTCCGGTGCGCTGCGCCTCCGAAATCGCGCGGGCCAGATCGGCGGGCAGCCGGCTGATCGACCGCACCCGCCCTTCCTCCATGTCACTGAGCGTGAAGGTGGTGGAGATCCCGTCGCCCACCACGTGGAGCCAGCACAGCTTCCGGTTGCCGACGCCGTACTCCCAGCTCCAGCGCCAGTTGGTCCCCATGAAGCGCACGGTCTCGGTGACGCCCTTGATGGCGAGGAGGCCCGAGCGCAGCACCTTGAAGCGGGCGCCGACGGTGGCGGGAAGGTCCTTGATCGGTGCGGTGGGCGCCGGCTCCGCCTCGGGATCGGCGTAGCGGTTGCCCGACCAGTACGCGCTCGAGCGGCCCACGCTCATGACGGATCCGCCAGCGGCGGCTCGGTCACGGGGACACCCACCCGCTCGAGATAGCGTATCACCTCGAGCCCCATCGCGCGGACCAGCGTAGCCTCGCGGCCGTCCGGCGCCGCCCGATACATGATTTCACGGTACGACCGCATCACGCTCTCCGACCGCCTGGTCTTGAAGAAGTCCACCGCCCAGAGCGCCCGCCGCCAATCGCCGAACAGGTCTTCCATCTGGGCCGACGTGGCCGGCGCGGTCCCCTTGCGAGGAGGCTTGAGCGGCGCGTCGGCGCCGCCGCGGGCCAGCCACGACTCGTAGGCCATGATCGCCACCGCCTGCGCCAGGTTGAGCGAGGAGCTCCGGGGATCGGTCGGGATGGTCACCAGCACGTGCCCCAGATCCAGCTCGGCGTTGGTGAGGCCCCGATCCTCCCGTCCGGCCACGAAGGCGACCGGCCCCTCCGCGCTCTGCTCCACCAGCTCGACCGCGGCCTCTCGCGGCCGGAGGGTCCGGCGCTTCGCGGTGCGGCCCCGCGCGGTCAGCAGCGCCACGTGCACGCAGTCCTGGATCGCGGCTTCCAGCGTATCCACGATCTCGATCCGGGCGACGAACTCGGCGCTGTTGTGGGCGATGCCCTCGATGCGCCAGGGATCGAAGCTCTCGGGGTTCACCAGCCGCATGCGCTCGACCCCGAAGTTCCGGGCGATGCGAACCGCGGAAGCGATGTTGACGATGTCCTGGGGATTGACGAGGACGAGGATTGGGGCGGCCCCAGCCACCGTCACCCCTCGCCAAGGAACGAGGTATCGTGCCGCTTCGCCTTCAGCGCTGCGCCGAATCCGGCCTTGTCCACCGCCTTCATGTAGGCCTCCTTCGGCTCCACTTCCTTCCGATCCACCAGCTCCATCAACGCGTCGTTCAGCGTGACCATGCCGATCTTGCGGTTGGTCTGCATGATGGAGGGGATCTGGAACGTCTTGCCTTCGCGAATCAGGTTGGACACGGCCGGAATGGAGAGCAGGATCTCCCGCGCGGCCACGCGCCCCCCGCCGATCTTCTTGCAGAGCGTCTGGGCGATCACGCCCCGCAACGATTCGGAGAGCATGACCCGCACCTGCGACTGACGGTCGGCCGGGAACTGATCGATGATCCGGTCCACGGTCGAGGCCGCCGTCGTCGTATGCAGGGTGCCGAAGACGAGGTGCCCGGTCTCCGCGGTCTCGATCGCGATGGAGACGGTCTCCAGGTCGCGCATCTCGCCCACCAGGATGATGTCGGGGTCCTCACGCAGGGCCGCCCGCAGCGCCTGCTTGAACGAGCGCGTGTGCACGCCGATCTGGCGCTGGGTCACCAGGCACTTCTTGCTCGGATGCACGAACTCGATCGGGTCTTCGATCGTGATGATGTGGTCGGTGCGGGTCCGGTTGATCAGGTCTACCAGGGCGGCGAGCGTGGTGCTCTTGCCGGAGCCGGTCGGCCCGGTGACGACGACCAGCCCCTTGGTGAGGTAGCACAGGTTCTGCACCTCGCGGGTCAGTCCCATCTCGTCGGCGGTGCGGACGGTCGTAGGAATCACGCGGAACACCGCGAAGGGGCCGTGGCGGTCGCGGCCCGCGTTGCAGCGGAAGCGCGCGAGGCCCTCGATCTCGTAGGCCCAGTCGGTGTCGCTGATGTCGCGGAACTCGTTGATTTCCTTGGACGACATGATGCCGAGGAGCAAGATCTCCAGCCGCTCGGCGGGGATCGCGGCGAGCGGCTCGCGCACCAGCTCGCCGTGCCGGCGAAGCATCGGCGGCTCGCCCGAGCGGAGGTGCAGGTCGGAAGCCTCCGCTTCCACCAGGAGCCGGAGCAGCGCTTCGATCGCCCCGCGCGCCTCCGCGAGGTCGGGCCCCTTCGCCGCCGCCGCGGGGGCGCCCCCGGCTCGGCTCGGTCGCACGGTCGCGCGGGTGCCGTCCGCGCCGGGCGTGAGCTCGACCTGCACCTCCCCGCTCGGCGAGTGGTATCCGAAGCTCACCGGGGCGCCGCCTCCCACCTGGCCGGCGGTGTCCGCGCCGGCGATCTCCTTCACCAGGCCGACGATCTGCCCGTCGCTCAACGGGTCGCGCGTGATCGCCCGGGTCGCCCCGTTGGTCACCAGGGCGGCCGGCTGGCCCACGGCCAGCTGCAGCGCGTCCGCGCGCTGTTCGTGCATCACCTGAATGAAGCGGTCGAGTCGGGCCACGGCGATCTCAGTCGAGAGGGCGGATGAGGCGGACGTGCTGCTTGTTGATGTACCGGGTACGGCCGTCGCTCCAGAGAGCGAAGAACCCGCCCTCCCCATTCATATAGTCGAGTGCGCGGCGGCGGCCGGGCGGAAGCTCCAGCGTCGCCAGGCCACGATACTCCGCGCCCCCGGGTAGAATCACCTCCAGCTCGACGTGTTTCGCCGCCGTGACCCGGTCAGGGTCGGGCGCCGGCACGTCCTCGAGCGTGGTGATCTCCATGACCTGCGCCTTGGGCACCAGCGCGACGCCGCCCTCGGGGAGGGTCAGCGCGAAGAAGGCGTCCGGCCGGTTGAGCATCTCCAGCGGCGTCTCCGAGCCTCCCGGCTGCGGATAGGCCGGCCTGGTGAGCAGGTGCAGGTCGCCGTCGATCACGAGACCCTCGATCAGCGACACGTGCGCCGGCAGCCGGTTGGTGGATCCCCAGTCGCTCATCGAATCTGTCGGGGCATAGGTGCGGAAAGTGGACGGGGTGCGAAGGCGCGGCAAGTGGCTGGGTCAGCCACGGATGGCGGCACCCGCCTGCGCCTCGATCAGCCGGATGGCCTCCAGATAGTCGGCCGACTCGCCGAGGGCCGTGCGGGCTCGGGTGAAAAGCTCGCCGGCGAGGTCGAGAACCGGACCTTCCACCCCGGTCTCCCGCAGCAACGCCGTCGCGATCCCGACGTCCTTCTGGAGCAGCGCGAGACGGAAGGTGCGGGGCCACGCCCCGGTCAGCACCCGCTCGGGCACCAGGGTCTCGCTCACGAACGAGCGCCCACTGGAGACGTTGAGGACGTCGAGTGCGGCTCGAGCCGGTACCCCGGCCTTCACCAGCGCGGCGAGGCCCTCCCCGACGGCGAGGATGTTGACGGCGAGCAGCGCGTTGTTCACCGCCTTGACGGCATGCCCCGCGCCGACCGGCCCCAGATGCGCGATCCGGCTTCCCATCAGCGCCAGGATGGGGCGGGCGCGCTCGAACGTCGCCGCGTCGCCGCCGACCATGATCGTGAGCGTCCCGGCCTCGGCGCCGTTGGTCCCGCCGCTGACCGGGGCGTCCGCGAAGGCGACGCCACGCTCGGCGAGACGCGCCGCGATCCGCCGCGAGCTGGTGGGATCACCGGAAGTACAATCGAGCAGCAGCGCCCCGCGGCCCAACCCCGCGAGCAGTCCGTCGGGTCCGTCGAGCAGCGCTTCCACCTCGCGCGAGGTCGGGAGGCAGGTGATCACGACGTCCGCGCCGGCGCCCGCTTCCCTTGGAGTCGGCGCGTGGACGGCTCCATGTTCGCGGGCGAACTCCTCCGCCCGCTCCGCCGTGCGGTTCCAGACGGTGAGCGGACCCCCCCGCGCCAGCCGCGCCGCCATGGGGCGGCCGATGGCGCCCAGCCCCAGAAAGGCGGCCGGCGGGTGGGTCACGTCGCGTCCGACGCCGATTCGGTCTGGCCGCTCTTCCGCTGGCCCAGCTCGCGATCCAGCATGAGAAGCCCGGGCCGGTCCTCGCCCACCATGCGGAACTGCTCGGCCAGGAGCCCGCTCGTCTTCTCCTCCTCCACCTGCTCCCGCACGAACCAGTCGAGGAAGGCGGTGCTGGCGAAGTCCCGCTCGTCCACCGCGAGGCCGTAGACCTTGTTGATGCTGGCGGTGACCTGCTGCTCGTGCTTGTGCGCCTGGTCGAAGACCTCTTTCGGCGACGCGAAGTCGGCGGGCGGGCGGCCCAGCGGCTGAAGCTCGACCCTGCCCCCGCGGTCCAGCAAGTGATCGAAGATCTTCATCGCGTGCTTGGTCTCCTCCTGCGCCTGCCCCCGCATCCAGCGCGCCAGCCCCGGCAGGTTGGCGTGATCGCAGAACGCCGACATTGAGAGGTACAGGTAGGAGGAGTAGAATTCATGCTTCATCTGTTCGTTCATCGCGTCCTGCATCGTCTTGCTCAACATCGGCTGGAGCTCCGGTCCGTGGGTGCGTCGAAGATAGCATGAGCGCCCGCATTCTCCACGTGGACCTCGACGCGTTTTTCGTGGAGGTCTGCCGGCAGCGCCACCCCGAGCTGCGCGGCGTGGAGCTCCTGGTCGTCGGGGGCCGCCGGGACCAGCGCGGCGTCGTCCAGTCGGCCTCCTACGGCGCCCGCAAGTACGGGGTCCATGCCGGGATGCCGATCGCCCAGGCGGTGCGCCTCTGCCCGGCCGCCACGTTCTTCCAGGGCTCCTTCAATCACTATCGAGACGCCTCCCGCGCGGTGCGCGCGGTCCTCGAGGGCTTCTCTCCCACCGTCGTCATGGCCTCGCTGGATGAGGCGTACCTCGACTTCGCCGGGACCGACCGCCTGCATCCGGTCTCTCTGCTCACGGTCGCCGAACAGATCCGGGACACGGTCAAGTGGGAGACTGGTCTCGACTGCAGCATCGGGATCGGTCCCAACCGCATGATCGCCAAGCTCGCCTCCGACCGCGCCAAGCCACGCGGGCTCATGGAGGTGCGCGTGGGATGGGAGGAAGGGTTCCTGGCCTGGCTGCCGCTCGCGGCGCTGCCGGGCGTCGGACCCAAGACGGCCGCGCGCTGGGCCGAGCTGGGGCTCACTGACGTGCATCAGGTGCAGACGATGACCGAGAGCGCCCTCGAGCGGCTGGTGGGCGGCGACGCCCGCGGACTCAAGCGGCGCGCGCATGGCCACGGCGGCTCCGTGCTCCGCGGCAACCGGCTCCCCAAGTCGGTGAGCCGGGAGACGACCCTCTCCCGCGACCTCCGCGACCAGGAGGAGCTGGAAGCGATCCTGTCACTGCTCACCGCGCGGGTCGCCGGGCAGCTTCGGGAGGAACAGCTGGTGGGGCGCACCGTCACGCTCAAGCTGCGGCACGATGACTTCCACACCGTCACCCGGCGGCTCACGCTGGAGACGGCAACCGATCTCGACGCGGAGATCTACGAGACGGGGCGGGCGCTCTTCCGGGAGGCGTTCGAGGAGGTCCGCCGGCGCAACCGGGGGGTCCGGCTCATCGGCATCGCCATGACGAACCTGGGCGTCGCGGCGGAGGCGGACCTGTTCGAGCCGCAGGCACGGCAGAGGCTGCGGGAGCTGTCGGTGGCGGTGGACAGGGTGCGGGAGAAGTACGGCTTCAGCGCGATGACGTCCGGATCGGTGCTGCGGGCGAAGAAAGGGCGGAAGCCGCTCGAAGAATGAGACCATGGCGGCGATGGTCCCCTTCACTGCGTTCAGGGTGACACTCTTACCTTCCGCAGATCCTTGTCCTCGAACCGCAGCCCCAACGTCCCGTCCCGACTCTTGACCTGCGGTCCCAGATCGCGGAACGTGGCCTGCGCTCCCGCCGTATCACGCGCCTGCACCGTGCTGTTCTGATAGAGCGGGTAGTACCCGATGAACACCCGGTTGGCTCCGGGCCGAACCGCGCAGTCGCAGTCGCGGGCGCCCGCCAGGCCGGCGTTGATGGTGACCCGCAGCAGGCCGCTGCTGGCGTTGGTGATCAACGGCGCGAAATAGTCGACCCCACCCGAGCGGACCCACGCGCTGTCCGACACGGTCTCGCCTTGCCGGGGCACGATCGCGCCGCGGATCTCTTCGCCCATCGGCTTGTTGTCGGCCGAGGGCGGGCGCACCATCTCCCACTCCGCCACGGCATCTCCCTCGCGCAGCACGGCCAGGACGACCGTCTCGCCCGGAGCCACGATGCGCGGATCGCCACCGAGCACCAGGCGCACCGGCGCCGCGAGTCGATTGGTGAAGCGGACGCGGGTACGATCGAGGAGACGGCAGGAGGCGCTCGCGAGGGCGAGAGCGAGGATCACGGCGCCCGCGAGCGAATGGCGCACCGCTCAGCGAACCGGCAGGAAGGACTCGAGCGGGTTGCGCGGCCGCGGCTCGCGCTTGGGACCGGATCCCGTCTTCCTGGGCGCGACGCCGGCCGGCGGCTTCAGATCGGCGCGCGTCACCCGCAGCACCACGGCCCCGCTCTGGGGATCGCGGCGTGAGGCGAAGCCGATGAAGCGGGCACTCCAGCCGCGCCGGTCGGTCACCCGCACGGCGCTCCGCCCCGGCTCGCGATAGTATCCCAGCCGCAACGAATCGCCGCTCGGGATCTGGCAGTCGCAGTCGACGCTGTCTTCGCCGGTGACCACCGCCACGCGGAGGACGCGGCCCGCCTCGTTCACCACCGTCGGCGTGAAGCGCGCCTCCCCCCGGATTGCGCGTCCACGGCGCGGAACAGCTCGCCATCCACCCGCTCCGCCACGATCGCGCCTTCCACCGCCCCGCCCAGCAGGCGCTCCCCGGTGGAGGGCTGGACCATCGCCCAGGTGGCTTCGACGTCGTCCGACGCGACCGGCAGACGGCCGGTGTCGCCGGGGAGAATGGTGAGGTTGGTGTCGTCCACGCTCATCGCGATGGGCTCGGTCAGCCGGTTCTCGACCACGAGCTCGGCGTCGGCGTGGGCGCGGACCGAAGTCCTGATTCCGTGCTTCTCTCCTCGGGGGCGTAGCCGACGGCGGTCGGCACCTCCGGCTCCGGTTGATGGCCGGAGACGGACACGGCCAAGATGACGCCCGCGAACGCCGCGGCGGCGAACCCGATCATCCAGCCGCGCGCGACCGGGCGCCGGACCGCAGGCATCGCCTGAGTCGGCGTCTCGTCGGCGCGCGGGAGGAGCGTGACCGGGTCCACCGGGCCCCCGCGCGCGCCGGCCCGGCCGGTCCGGATGGCGTCGAGCATGGTCTGCGCGGTCGCGAATCGGTCGTCGGGATGCTTGGCCATGCAGCGGAGGACGATCTCGGAGAGCCAGGCCGGGATGTCGTCGCGGGAGAGGCTGGCGGACGGCACCGGGTCACTGATGTGGCGCCCGACGATCTCCTGCGAGTCGGTTCCCTGGGAACGGCGGTGCCCCCGTGAGCATCTGGAAGATGACGGCGCCCATTCCATAGAGATCGCTGCGCGCATCCACGCTCCGGCTCCCCAGCGCCTGCTCGGGGCTCATGTAGAGCGGGGTCCCCACGATGAAGCCCGATTCGGTGAGGTGGGCGGGGCCGTCCAGGTACTTCACGATGCCGAAATCCACCAGCAGCGGGCGGCCGGTGACGGACTCGAGGAAAATGTTGTCGGGCTTCACGTCGCGGTGGACCAACCCGTGATCGTGCGCGTGCTGCAGGGCGTCGAGGATCGGCTCCGCGATCTTGAGCGCGTTCTCCGGCGAGAGCGGGCCCTCGGTCTTGAGCAGGTCGGCGACCGTGCGCCCCTCCAGGTAGGGCATCGCATAGTACACCAACCCCTGGCCCTCGCCGACGAAGTGGATCGGCACGGTGTTGGGGTGGTTGAGCCGCGCGATGGCGCGGGCCTCCTGCTTGAACCGGGAGATGGCCGCGGCCGTCCAGGGCAGGTCGGACCGGAGCACTTTGACCGCGAGCCGCCGCTGCAGATCGGCATCCACGACCTCGTACACCTCGGCGAAGCCGCCGCGGCCGACCATGCGCACCACCCGGTACTGCCGGCCGAGCGCCTGCCCCAGGCGCTCGACCGCCCCGGTGTCGTTCGGCCGGGGATCGAACGCGCCGATCTCCACCCCGAAGAGGGCCAGGCTTCCCGGCCCGCACCGTGGGCAGTGTGTGGTGCCGTCCCGCAGGAGGGCATGGCAGGATGAGCAGACCAGTACCGTCAGAGCGCCTCCGGAAGGTCCATCCGAGGTCCGCTGGGGGCAGCGACGTTGTCCAAAGAGAAGCTTACAGCGTCCCGTCGGGCGGAGCGAGGGACTGCGTCACGTTCGGCGGTGACGTGAAGGTGCTTCGCGAAATGTGGTGTTCATGCAGAATTCAGGCGGCAAGATTACCGCATATTGGCCTTCATGTCTATTATGGATGCCGATTCTTGCACATTTTGCACGTTCTGCTTGACATGGCTGGTACCGGGCGATATCCTCCTGCCATGTCCACCCCGTATCACGGATCGCCCGCCACGCCCCAGCGAAACCGCCGCCTCCAACCCCGGCGAGCGCGCAGGCTCTTGGTGTGAGCGGTGAGCCGCTCGACCCGACGCCCCCGAGCTCGCCTACGGCGGTTCGGGGGCGTCTCTGTGTTGGTGGACCGTCACCATCTGCGCGAGGCGCCCATGGCCACATCGGTGAAGACCACGACGTTCACCCGGACCTCCAAGACCGGCGAGGTACAGCGGGTGCTGGACCTGGTCCGCGACCGGAAGATTCAGGTCGTAGACGTGAAATTCTGCGACCTCCCCGGGACGTGGCAGCACTTCTCGGTGCCGGCCGCCGCCCTGGAGGAGGCCACCTTCCGGGACGGGCTCGGCTTCGACGGGTCGTCCATTCGCGGATTCCAGGCGATCAACGAGAGCGACATGCTCCTGATCCCCGACCCGGCCAGCGCCTTCGTGGATCCGGTGCTCGAGGTGCCGACGCTCTCGCTCACCTGCGACATCTACGACCCGATCACGCTGGAGCCCTACTCCCGCGATCCGCGGTTCATCGCCTTCAAGGCCGAGGAGTACCTCAAGACCACCGGCATCGCGACCACGTCGTGCTGGGGACCGGAGGCGGAGTTCTTCATCTTCAACTCGGTGCGGTTCGACCAGAACGCGCACGAGGGCTACTACCACATCGACTCGGAAGAGGGGATCTGGAACTCCGGCCGGAACGGCACGCCCAACCTGGGTCACCGTCCCCGCTACAAGGAGGGGTACTTCCCCGTGCCGCCGGTGGACCGGCTGCAGGACGTGCGCTCGAAGATCATGCTGGCCCTGATCGAAGCCGGGGTGCCGGTCGAGGTGCAGCACCACGAGGTGGGCACCGCGGGCCAGGCGGAGATCGACTTCCGATTCGGCTCCCTGGTGCAGACCGCCGACCGGATGATGATGTACAAGTACATCGTCAAGAACGTATGCCACCGCCTCGGCTACACGGCGACGTTCATGCCGAAGCCGCTCTTCGGTGACAACGGCTCCGGCATGCACTGCCACCAGTCGCTGTGGAACGGCAACACCCCGCTCTTCTTCGACGAGAGCGGCTACGCCCTGCTGTCGGAGATGGCGCGGCACTACATCGGCGGGCTGATCGCGCACGCCCCCGCCCTGCTGGCGCTCTGCGCGCCGACCACCAACAGCTACCGGCGGCTGGTGCCCGGCTTCGAGGCGCCGGTCAACCTGATGTACTCGGCGCGGAACCGGTCGGCCATCTGCCGGATCCCGATGTACTCGAGCTCACCCAAGTCGAAGCGGGTCGAGTTCCGGGCGCCGGACCCGACGGCCAACCCGTACCTCGCCTTCGCGGCGATGCTGATGGCGGGCCTCGACGGCATTCAGCGGAAGATCGAGCCGCCCGCGCCGATCGACGAAGACCTCTACGAGCTCCACGACGAGCGGAAGGCCAGCATCAAGATGGTGCCGGGCTCCCTCGCCGAGTCGCTCGACGCGCTGGAGCAGGACCACGCCTTCATGCTCAAGGGCGACGTGTTCACCGGCGACGTGATCGACACCTGGCTCTCGATGAAGCGGAGCAAGGACGTCGCGGCGGTGAGCCTGCGGCCGCATCCGTACGAGTTCTTCCTGTACTATGACGCGTAGGCGGGAACGGCGGTGAACGGCGAAAAGTGAACAGTGAACGGGGGTCGCGCGCCATACGCGGCCTCCCGTTTCACTCTTACTGTTTTACTGCCTTGCCGCCTTTCATTTCCTCCATGCCCGACCGCCTCCGCAGCTCCGCCATCACCCACGGCGTCCAGCGCGCGCCCAACCGCGCCATGCTGCGCGCCGTGGGCTTTCAGGACGGCGACTTCGAGAAGCCCATCGTCGGGATCGCGAGCGGGTGGAGCACCATCACGCCCTGCAACGCGGGGCTCGACGTCCTCGCCCGCCGGGCGGAAGCCGCGGCGCGGGCCGGCGGCGCCATGCCCCAGGTCTTCGGCACCATCACCGTCAGCGACGGCATCTCGATGGGAACCGAGGGCATGAAGTACTCGCTGGTCTCCCGCGAGGTCATCGCCGATTCGATCGAGACCGCCTGCGGCGCGCAGAGCATGGACGGCGTGGTCGCGATCGGCGGCTGCGACAAGAACATGCCCGGGGCGATGATCGCGATCGCCCGGATGAACATCCCCGCGATCTTCGTCTACGGCGGCACCATCAAGCCCGGCCACTACGAGGGGCGGGATCTCACCGTCGTGAGCGCGTTCGAGGCGGTGGGACAGCACAGCGCCGGCAAGATCGGCGACCGCGAGCTGCAGGAGGTCGAGCGCCGAGCCTGCCCGGGCAAGGGCTCGTGCGGCGGCATGTTCACCGCGAACACGATGTCGTCGGTGTTCGAGGCGATGGGGATGAGTCTCCCCTACTCCTCGACCATGGCCGCGGAGGACGACGAGAAGGCGGAGAGCGCGGCGCAGTCCGCGGCGGCGCTGGTTGACGCCGTGCGCGCCGGCCGGACCTCGCGGCAGATCCTCACCCGGAAGGCGTTCGAGAACGCCATCGCGATCACCATGGCGCTGGGCGGATCCACCAACGCCGTCCTGCACCTGCTGGCGATCGCGCGCGCCGCGGACGTGCCCCTGGCGCTGGACGACTTCGAGGGGATCCGCGCCAAGGTGCCGGTCCTCTGCGACCTCAAGCCGTCCGGTCGCTTCGTCGCGACCGACCTCCATCGGGCGGGGGGCGTGCCGCAGGTGATGAAGATCCTGCTGGAACACGGCCTCCTCCACGGCGATGCCCTCACGATCACCGGCAGGACGATCGCGGAGACGCTGCGCGATGTGCCGGCAGAGCCGCGCGCCGATCAGGAGGTGATCCGCCCCTGGGACCGGCCGCTCTACCGGCAGGGACACCTGGCGGTGCTCCGCGGCAACCTGGCGCCGGAGGGATCGGTCGCGAAGATCACCGGCGTGAAGTCACCGCGCATCACCGGGCCGGCGCGGGTGTTCGAGTCGGAGGAGTCGTGTCTCGAGGCGATCCTCGCCGGGCAGATCCGGCCGGGCGACGTGCTCGTGATTCGCAACGAGGGGCCGCGAGGCGGGCCCGGCATGCGGGAGATGCTGGCCCCCACCTCCGCGATCATCGGCGCGGGTCTGGGCGATGCGGTCGGATTGATCACCGACGGGCGATTCTCGGGCGGGACGTACGGACTGGTGGTGGGGCACGTGGCGCCGGAGGCGGCGGTGGGCGGACCTATCGCCCTGCTCCGCGAAGGCGACGCGATCACCATCGACGCCGAGCGCCGGCTGCTGGCCGTCGATCTCGAGGAGCAGGAGCTGGAGCGCCGGCGCGCGCAGTGGAAGCCGCCGGCGCCCCGCTACACGGCGGGCGTCCTCTTCAAGTACGCGCGGCAGGTCTCCAGCGCGAGCCTGGGCGCAGTCACCGATCTCTGAGGCTCATCAGCGCTCCAGGACCGGCTCCACCGACTTCCCCCAGAGCACCAGCCGGGCGATCTCGTCGCCGATCTCCCGGGTGCCCATGGTCGGCTCCCCCGGCCGCGCGATGTCCGCCGTTCGCGCTCCGGCGGCCAGCACGGCCGCGACCGCCTGGTCCACGACTGCCGCCGCCTCCGGCAGCCCCAGCCCATACCGCAGCAGCAACGCGGCGCTGGCGATCGCCCCGATGGGATTGGCGATGCCGCGACCCGCGATGTCCGGCGCCGAGCCGTGCACCGGCTCGAAGAGCCCGGGGCCGTCGCCGAGTGACGCGGAGGGCAGCAGCCCGAGCGAGCCGGTGAGCACGGCGGCCTCGTCGCTCAGGATGTCGCCGAACAGATTCTCGGTGAGCAGGACATCGATCCGGGCCGGCTCCGCCACCAGCCGCATCGCGGCGAAATCCACGTACAGATGCTCCAGCTCGATCTCGGGAAACTCGGCCAGTCCGATGCGAGTGACGGTCTCCCGCCAGAGCTGCGAGACCTCGAGCACGTTCGCCTTGTCCACCGAGGTGAGCTTGCCCCGCCGCTCCGCGGCCGCGCGAAAGGCGACGCGCGCCACCCGCTCGATCTCCGGAACGGTGTAGCGCAGCGTGTTGACCGCCTCCTGCCGTCCGAGCGAGCGCGGCTCGCCGTAGTACAGCCCGCCGGTCAGCTCCCGCACGATCAGCAGGTCCACGCCCGCGAGCCGCTCGGGCCGGAGCGGCGACGCGTGGGTGAGCGCCGGGTGCACCACGACCGGGCGCAGGTTGGCGTAGACGCCGAGCAGCTTCCGGAGCGCGAGCAGTCCGGCCTCGGGACGCCGCCGCCCTTCCGCCGCCGCGAGATCGGGATGGCCCACCGCGCCGAGGAACACGGCGTCGGCCTCGGTCACCGCGGCCGCCGTTCGCTCCGGGAGCGAGTCGCCCGACTCCGCGACGCCCGCGGCGCCGACCGCGTAGTCTCCGGTCTCGATGCGATAGCCGAAAAGATCCGCGGCGGCGCGCAACACCTTCAGCGCTTCGGCGGTGACCTCGGGCCCGATGCCGTCGCCCGGGAGCACGGCGAGCGAGCAGCGCTGGCTCACGGGCGCGCCTGCTCGTAGGCGAGAATGTCCGCCTCGTGTCGCAGCGTGACGCCGATCTCGTCGAGGCCCTGCAGCAGCATGGCGCGCCGGTAGGGCGCGATCTCGAACGCCGACTCGAAGCCGCGCGCATCGCGCACGGTCGTCGTCATGAGATCGACGGTCAGCTCGTAGCCGGCGGGTGATTGGCTGCAGCGGCGGAACAGCTCCGCGACGACGTGCGCGGGCAGCGTGACCGGCAGCAGTCCGTTCTGGCAGCAGTTGCCGTGGAAGATGTCGGCGAACGACGGAGCGAGGATCGCGCGGAAGCCGTACTCGGCCAGCGCCCAGGGCGCGTGCTCGCGCGAGGATCCGCAGCCGAAATTCTCCCCGGTGAGCAGCAAGCTCGCGCCCCGCGCTTCCGGACGGTTGAGCTCGAACGCGGGATCAGGCGAGCCGTCCGCGCGGTAGCGCCAATCAAAGAAGAGCGAGGGACCGAAGCCGGTCCGCTCGATCCGCTTGAGGAACTGCTTGGGGATGATCTGGTCGGTGTCGACGTTCGTCCGCGGCAGCGCGGCGACGCGCCCGTGTGCACGATGAACGGCTGCATCTGCTCTCCTGTCATCCCGATAAATCACTTTAGTAGCTGACTATTATAACACGCTGTTGAATAATAACTTATAGTAGCTCACTAAACATCTCTCTACCCCCACCCCCGCACGTCCACCAACCGCCCTTCGATCGCCGCCGCCGCCGCCATCGCCGGACTCATCAGGTGGGTCCGTCCTCCCCGCCCCTGCCGCCCCTCGAAGTTCCGGTTCGACGTGGACGCACACCGCTCACCCGGCGCGAGGATGTCGTCGTTCATGCCGAGACACATCGAGCATCCGGGATTGCGCCACTCGAAGCCGGCCTCGGCGAAGACGCGGTCGAGACCTTCCGCCTCGGCCGAAGCCTTCACCCGCTGCGAGCCCGGCACGACCATCGCACGCACGCTCGACGACACTCGGCGTCCCCGCACGACGTCCGCGGCTTCGCGCAGATCGGCCAGCCGCCCGTTGGTGCACGAGCCGAGAAAGACACGATCCACCGGCAGCCCCTCGAGCGGCGTGCCCGGCCGCAGATCCATGTATTCCAGCGCGCGCCGATACGACTGCCGCTCGCCCTCGGACGGCGCGTCCGCCGGATCGGGCACGCGCTCGGTGATCTCCGCCGTCATGCCCGGACTCGTGCCCCAGGTGACCTGCGGCCCCAGCGTCGCGGCGTCGATCACGATCGTGGCGTCGTAGCTCGCGCCCGGATCGGTGGCGAGCGCGCGCCAGCTCTCGATCGCGCGCGTCCACGCTTCTCCCCTCGGCGAGCGCGGGCGCAAGGCGAGAAACTCGAACGTCGTATCGTCGGGCGCGATCAGCCCCGCTCGCGCGCCGGCCTCGATGGACATGTTGCAGATCGTCATCCGCCCTTCCATCGAGAGCGCGCGGATCGCCTCGCCGGTGTACTCCAGCACGTGGCCGGTGCCGCCCGCGGTCCCGATTCGGCGGATCAGCGCGAGCACCAGATCCTTCGCGCCGACGCCAGGGCGGGGCGCGCCGGTGAAGCGCACCTCCATCGTCTTGGGACGCGACTGCATGACGCACTGCGTCGCCAGGACGTGCTCGACCTCGCTGGTCCCGATGCCGAAGGCGAGCGCGCCGAAGGCGCCGTGGGTGGACGTGTGGGAGTCGCCGCAGACGATCACCGCGCCCGGCTGGGTCGCGCCCAGCTCCGGTCCGATGACGTGGACGATGCCCTGGTCGGGGGAATCGAGGTCGTGCAGCTCGATGCCGGCCTCATGGGCGTTGCGCTCCAGCGTGGCCACCTGCCGCGCCGCGACCTCGTCGGCGATCGGGAGACTGCGGTCGCCGGTGGGGACGTTGTGGTCCACCGTGGCGAGCGTGAGCTCGGGACGCCGCACCCGGCGCCCCGCCAGGCGCAGTCCCTCGAACGCCTGGGGTGAGGTGACCTCGTGGACCAGGTGCAGGTCCACGTAGAGCAGCACCGGACCGGCGCCGTCCTCGCGGACGACGTGCGCGTCCCAGACCTTCTCGAACAGCGTGCGCGGCGCCATCAGCCCTTGATCGTGGCCGCGGGGCGGCGGGCCGCCCGGTCCTTGCCGCGCTCCGCCGCTTCGCCGCTCGGCGCGGCGGCCGCGGCGGCCTTCCCTTCCTCGGCCCACGGCATCATCGCCCGCAGCTTGGCCCCGACCTGCTCGATCTCGTGATCGCGATCCTCCTGCCGCAGCCGATCGAAGTTGGCCCGGCCCGCGCGGTTCTCCTCCAGCCATTCGCGCGCGAACGATCCGTCCTGGATCTGCCCGAGGATCCGACGCATCTCCGCCCGGGTCTCCTCGGTGATGACGCGCGGCCCACGGGTGTAGTCGCCGTACTCGGCGGTGTCGCTGATGGAATAGCGCATGAACTGCATCCCGCCCCGGTACATCAGGTCCACGATGAGCTTGAGCTCATGCAGGCACTCGAAGTACGCCATCTCGGGGCGGTAGCCGGCGGCGGTGAGCGTCTCGAAGCCCGCCTTCACCAGCGCGGTCACCCCGCCGCAGAGCACCGCCTGTTCCCCGAAGAGGTCGGTCTCGGTCTCCTCGCGGAAGGAGGTCTCGATCACGCCGGCGCGGGCGCAGCCGATACCCGCCGCGTAGGCGAGCGCGTTGGCGAGGGCGTGACCCGACGCGTCCTGATGCACCGCGACCAGCGCCGGCACGCCGCGTCCCGCCTCGTACTCGCTCCGGACCAGGTGGCCGGGCGACTTGGGCGCCACCATCGTCGCGTCCACACCCGCGGGCGGGACGATCTCGCCGTAATGAATGTTGAACCCGTGAGCGAACATCAGCGTCTTTCCGGGAGCCAGCCCGGGTGCGACGTCGCGCTCGTAGATGCCGCGCGCGTCCTGGTCGGGCACCAGCATCATGATCGTGTCCGCGGCGGCGGCCGCCGCCGCGACCGGCCGCACGTCGAGCCCGGCCGCCTTGGCGCGCTCCGCGGACTTGCTGCCCGCGCGGAGCCCGACGATCACTCGCGCGCCGGTCTCGCGCAGGTTGAGCGCGTGCGCATGCCCCTGGCTGCCGTAGCCGATGATCGCGAAGGTGCGGCCCTCGAGCCGGCTCGGGTCGGTGTCGGCGTCGTAATAGACCCGCACGGATAGGTCGCTCATCTCGCTCCCGCTTCCAGTTGAGTGTGGGTACCGATCCGCAGCTCCGCCGCGCTCGACTCGAGCGCCACGGCGCCGCTGCGCGCCACCTCGACGATCTCGAACCGCTCGAGCGCGCGGAGGCAGGAGAGCACGAACGCCTCCGACCCGGTCAGCTCCACGATCGTCGCGTCGGCGGCCTCGTCCACCACCGTGGCGTGATAGAGCTGGACCACGTCGAGCAGCTCGCCGTACTGCTGCACGGTGGGCCGCAGCTTGACGAGGGCGATCTCCCGCGCCACGGCGTCGCCCGGGGAAATCGCGGTCGCCTCGCGGACGCCGACGATCTTCTGGAGGTGCTGGGCGGCGCGCTCCGCCGTGGCCTGGTCGGACTGCAGCATGATAGTCAGCCTCGAGAGCCCCGGCGTGTCCGTCGGTCCGACCGACAGGCTGTGCACGGGGAAGTTTCGCCGCCGGATGAGTCCGACGGCACGGGTCAACGTGATGATACGGTCATCCAGCAGCACGGTGACCGCGCGGGTCCCACTCATGCCGGCACCAGCCGCTCCGTCGGCTCGCCCTCGATCGGCTCCGAGAGCGACGCGCCCGGCGGAATCATCGGGAAGACGTTCGCCTCCTGCTCGATGAGGAACTCGATGAGCGCCGGGCCCGGCCGAGCGGTCGCCTCCCGCACCGCCTCGTCCACATCCTCTCCGCGCTCCACCCGCCGGCCGTAGATGCCGTACGCTTCCGCCAGCCGCACGTAATCCGGGCTCCAGATCGGCGTGGCCGAGTAGCGGCGGCCGTGGAAGAACTGCTGCCATTGCCGCACCATGCCCAGGTACCCGTTGTTGAAGACCGCCATCTTCACCGGGATGCCTTCCTGCACCATGGTGGCCATCTCCTGCATGTTCATCTGGAACCCGCCGTCGCCGGAGATGGCCCACACCGGCTCGTCCGGCCGCGCGAGTGCCGCGCCCATCGCCGCCGGCACCGCGAAGCCCATGGTGCCGAGGCCGCCGGAGGTGAGATGGGTGTTGGGCCGGCGGTAGGGGAAGAGCTTCGCCACCCACATCTGGTGCTGACCCACGTCGGAGACGATGGTGCAGCGCCCGTCCGAGGCCGCGTCGATCGCGCCGAGGATCCCTTGCGGCGAGAGATCGCCGCGATAGCTCTCCTGCCGCGGCCGCATGAAGCCGGCGATCTCCTCGCGCCACGCCTCGCAATCGCGCGGCGCGACGGCATCCAGCAACGCGGCCAGGATGGTCCGCGCGTCGCCCACCAGCCCCACCTCGGTCGCGACGTTCTTCCCGATCTCCGACGGATCGAGCTCGACATGGATCACCTTGGCGTTGCGGGCGAAGCCCGCGAGGTTGCCGGTGACCCGGTCGTCGAACCGAAGCCCGACGCCGAGGATCAGATCCGCCTGCTGGATCGCCCGGTTGACGTGCACCTCGCCGTGCATGCCCGGCATGCCGAGATGCAGCGGGTGCGATTCGGAGAAACCGCTGATCCCCAGCAAGGTGGTGATCACCGGGATCCCCGTCCGCTCCGCCAGCGTGCGCAGCTCCTCGTACGCACCCGCCAGAATGACCCCGTGACCCGCCATGATGAGTGGACGCTGGGCCTCCGCGATGAGTCGGGTCGCTTGATCGATCTGGGCACCAAGCGTCCGGCCGTCCGCCTGAGCGCCCGACCGCCCGACCGCCTGTCCGCCCGTCCGCCCGTCCGTCCATTCCGCCTTCGCCTGCTGCACGTCCTTCGGAATGTCCACCAGCACCGGACCGGGGCGGCCCTCGACCGCGATCGCCAGCGCCTCCCGCACCGCGTCGGCCAGCTCCTCCACCTCCTCCACCAGCACGCTGTGCTTCGTGATCGGCTGGGTGATTCCGATGATGTCGGTCTCCTGGAACGCGTCGCGTCCGAGCATCGCGCGCGGCACCTGGCCGGTGATCGCCACGACCGGCGTGCTGTCCATGTGCGCCGTCGCGAGGCCGGTCACCAGGTTGGTGGCCCCGGGTCCGGAGGTCGCCACGCAGACGCCGGCGCGCCCCGTGGCGCGCGCGTAGCCGTCCGCCGCGTGCGCGGCCGCCTGCTCGTGGCGCACCAGCACGTGGCGCAGGCCCGGATAGTCCGGCAGCGCGTGGTAGAACGGCATGATCGCGCCGCCGGGATAGCCGAAGAGAAGGTCCACGCCTTCCTCCAGCAGGACTCGGCAGAGGATCTGGGAGCCGGTCAGGACTTCAGTCAACGGACACCTCGTTCCAACTCTGATGGGTCCCCTTCGCTGCGCTCAGGGTGACACTGGATCGCGATCATTACACCCCCCACAGGTACACCGAGTTCAGACTCGAGCTCTCCAGCCGGTCCGCGTGCCGCGCCTTGTTGAGCGCGTTGACCAGCGCCCGCGCGCTCGCTTCTACGATGTCCGTGCTCGCCCCGTGCCCCGACAGCGACTTGCCGTCCACCTTCACCTGCAGAAACACCTGGCCGACACTGTCCCGCCCCGGCGTGAGCGAACGAAGCTGCAGGCTCAGCACCTCCAGCTGCCGT
Source organism: uncultured Gemmatimonadales bacterium (assembly GCA_963720365.1). Lineage (GTDB taxonomy): Bacteria > Gemmatimonadota > Gemmatimonadetes > Gemmatimonadales > GWC2-71-9 > CAVVWJ01. Next base: position 187,719 of record CAVRFK010000004.1, read on the forward strand.
CCGGTGATCTCGCTGATCGCCGTGAACGCGGCCGCGATCGGCCCGTCGCCCGTTCCGCGGGCCGCCCGCTCCCCGGCCCAGCTCCCGGTCATGCGCACTTCGGCGGTCGGGCTCACGCTGCCGCAGACCACGCGCAGATGGGTGAGGAGAAACTCCTCCGGCGCGTCGTGGAAGCTGTCGTGCAGCAGGGCGAGCAGGTCCTCGTCGAGGATCTCCCGCTTCCGGTCTGCCAGCGCGATGAACTCGCGGTACACCTCGGTGATCTGCGCCTCGCTCAGGTCATAGCCGAGATCGCGGTACCGCCGCTCGAGGCCGTGCCGGCCCGAGTGCTTCCCCAGGACGAGGGTCGAACGCGGGATGCCCACCATCTCGGGCCGGATGATCTCGTAGGTGAGCCCGTTCTGGAGCATGCCGTGCTGGTGGATCCCGGCCTCGTGCGCGAAGGCGTTACGGCCGACGATGGCCTTGTTCGGCTGGGGAAAGACACCGGTCAGGTAGGAGAGCAGCTGGCTGGTGCGATAGATCTCGCGCGACTCCACGTTGCAGCCGAAGCCAAGGGCGACGTTCCGCACCTGCGAGGCGATGACGATCTCCTCCAGCGCGGCGTTGCCGGCCCGCTCGCCGATGCCGTTGACCGTGCATTCGACCTGGCGGGCCCCGGCGGCGACCGCCGCGAGCGAGTTGGCCACGGCAAGGCCCAGATCGTCGTGGCAGTGCGCGCTCAGCGTGACCCGGTCGGCCCCCGGCACGCGGGCCAGCACGTCGCGGAACATCGCGGCGTACTCGTGCGGCATCGCGTAGCCGACGGTGTCGGGCAGGTTGATCGTAGTGGCGCCCTCCTCGATCGCGGCCTGCACCACCTGGCAGAGGAAGTCGGGATCGGAGCGGCTGGCATCCTCGGCGGAGAACTCCACGTCGTCGGTGTACCGCCGCGCCCGGCGCACGGCCTCCCGCGCCCGCTCCACGACCTCCTCCCGGCTCAACCGCAGCTTCTCCCGCATGTGGAGGTCGCTGGTCGAGATGAACACGTGGATGCGGGATCGCTCCGCGCCGTGCAGCGCCTCGCCCGCCAGGTCGATGTCCCGGTCGGTGCAGCGGGCCAGCGCCGCGATCACCGGCTTCCGCACTTCCGCGGCGATCTCCCGCACGCTGCGGTAGTCCCCCTCCGACGCGGCCGGAAAGCCGGCCTCGATGATGTCCACGCCGAGCGCCTCGAGCTGCCGCGCGAGTCGGATCTTCTCCTCGGGGGTGAGGCTGTTGCCGGGAGCCTGCTCGCCGTCGCGGAGCGTGGTGTCGAAGATGAGGACGTCGCTGGTGCCCATGGGCGCGTTTCGTTTCCGCTGGAGGTGAACGAAAAAAGCGCCGCGGACCTTGAGGGGTCCGCGGCGCCGGTGCATTCGAGGGAGACTACTGCTGTCTCACGTTGCTCGTGTCGGCACGCCGAGGACCCCTGGCTCACCAATAAGGACGGTAAGCAGAAGGCTAAGGACGAGGACGACGACGAGGCTGAGCAGCATGAGCGAGACGTGTTTCCCTTGAAGACAAGTGAGCCGCCCACTTCGGCGGCGTCTGGGAGGCTAACGCGCGCGAAGGGGGTGTGTCAAGGGGATGATGGATGTCACCCTGAGCGCAGCGAAGGGGCCATGACGGTTGACTAATGCGCCGCGATGTATAATAATGCATTCATGACGCGCGTCGTCCTTGCCCCGGCCATCGTCCTTAATACCGTCCGCTCCCTGGGAGCGACCGGGTAGGCCCTCGCGCTCGCGATTGCTCCCCGGCCCGCTCCCATGGAGCGGGCTTTTTCTTGCCCCGCAGTCCGGCCTCTCCGGCCGATGGGGCGCCAACCAGCAGGAGGCACCATGGCCGCCAATGGGCAGCGGATCCACCCGGCCGGTTCCCGCAGTGACTCGCCCGGCCCTCACCGACATGCCGCCGTGCCGGCGGCAGCGTCGCTCGATCCCGCGCGCGAACGCGACGCCTGCGGTGTGGGCTTCGTCGCCACCGCCTCCGGCGTGCGCTCGCACGAGGTCGTGGGCATGGCGCTCGAGGCCGTCTCGCGCGTCGCGCACCGCGGCGCCGCCTCCACCGACAACTCGGGTGACGGCGCCGGCCTGCTGACCCAGATCCCCGCGCGCCTCTTCTACCGCGACGCCTACCGGCTCGGCCTGCACCTGCAGCCGGGCCTGCCGTTCGGCGTGGGCGCGTTCTTCCTGCCGCGCCAGCCCGACGCGCTCGGCGCATCCGTCCGGATGATCGAGGCGGTGCTCGCGGGCGACGGGATTCCGTTCCTCGGCTGGCGCGACGTGCCGGTGAATCCGGCGGCGCTGGGGCCCACGCGCGCTCGCGTCCTGTCCGGTGATCCGCCAGGTGCTGGTCGGACGTCCGGCCCTGGCGGCGGACGAGGACGCGTGGGAGCGCGCGCTCTACCTGGCGCGCCGCGAGATGGAGCGACGAGCGAGCGAGCAGAACCTGCCCGGGTTCTACGCCTGCTCCCTCTCCTGCCGCACCGTCATCTACAAGGCCCTCCTCACCGGCACCCAGCTCTCGGCCTTCTACACCGACTTCCGCTACCCGGAATACGAGAGCGCCATCGCGATCTTCCACCAGCGCTACTCGACCAACACGCTGCCGAGCTGGCCGCTGGCCCAGCCGTTCCGGCTGCTGGCCCACAATGGCGAGATCAACACCCTCTGGGGCAACCGCAACGCGATGACCATGCGGCAGCCGATGCTGGCCAGCCCGCTCTGGGGCGAGCGGATCGAGCGCCTGCGCGACGTCATCTGGCGCGAGGGCAGCGACTCGGCCAGCCTCGACAACGCCATGGAGCTGCTGGTGCGCTCGGGCCGCGACCCGGTGCACACCGCGATGATGATGGTCCCCCAGGCGTGGGAGAAGTATCCCGACCTCGATCCCGCCATCAAGGCGTTCTACGAGTATCACCAGTGCGTGCTGGAGCCGTGGGATGGACCCGCGGCGATCGCGTTCACCGACGGCGTGATCGCCGCGGCCGCGGTGGACCGGAACGGGCTCCGGCCCTGCCGCTACAAGGTGCGGCGCGACGGGCTGGTGGTGGCCGGCTCCGAGGTCGGCGTGGTCGACCTCGACCCGCGCGAGGTGATCGAGTGCGGCAAGGTGGGGCCGGGCGAAGTGCTCGTGGTGGACACGGCGCGGGGTGAAGTCATCCGGAATCTCGACGCCAAGCGCGAGATCGCCGGCCGCCGGCCCTACGCCCGCTGGGTGGCGCGCTACATGGCGACGCTGGTGCCCGATCAGGCGCGGGTGCCGGCGGCCCCCGACGGCGAGGACCTGACTCGTCTCCAGCGGAGCTTCGGCTACGGCGCGGAGGACCTCCGCCTCGTGCTGGAGCCGATGGGCTCGACCGCGGCCGACCCTGTGTGGAGCATGGGCGACGACACCCCGATCCCGCCGCTCTCGGCAGTGCCCCAGAGCGTGTACGCCTACTTCCGGCAGCGCTTCGCGCAGGTGACCAACCCGCCGATCGATCCGCTGCGCGAGTCGATGGTGATGTCGCTGCGGATGCACCTCGGCCGGCGCGGCTCGCCCCTGCTGGAGCGGCCCTCGTACGCCAGGATGCTCCGGCTGGAGCATCCCCTGCTGCTCGAGGACGAGATGGCGGCGCTGCGGAACGTGGCGGGCTTCTCCACCGTCACGCTCGACGCCGTGTGGGACGTGTCGAAGGGCGTCGATGGTCTCCGGCCGGCGCTCACCGCGCTACGGCGCGCCGCCGAGCGGGCCGCGAGGCGGGGCGCGCGGGTCATCATCATCAGCGACCGCACCGCGGACGAACGCCATGCGCCGATCCCGATGCTGCTCGCGGTCGGTGCGGTGCGCCAGCACCTGGTGCACACCGGACTTCGCGCCCGGGTCGGCCTGGTGGCGGAGGCGGGCGACGCGATCGACATCCACCACTTCGCGACGCTGATCGGATACGGCGCGGAGGCCGTGCACCCGTGGCTCGCGCTCGCGGCGGTCCGCGATGCCTTCGGCAAGGAGGAGAGCGGCCGGCGCAAGGAGCCGGCCGAGCCGCGCCCGACGCCGGGTGAAGCGGCGCACCGGTTCCGCTCCGCCGCGGAGAAGGGACTGCTCAAGATCCTGTCGAAGATGGGCATCTCGACGCTGTCGTCGTACTGCGGCGGCCAGATCTTCGAGATCCTGGGCCTGGGGCACGAAGTCGTCACCACCTGCTTCGCGGGCACCGCGTCGCCCATCGGTGGGATCGGGTTCGAAGAGATCGCGGAGGACGTCCTGGCGCGCCACCGCGCCGCGTACGCGCCGGTGGAAGAAACCGTCTCGCTGCCCGATCATGGGCGGGTGCGCTTCCGGAAGGACGGCGAGGACCACGGCTGGGCGCCGCCGATCGTCGTCGCCCTGCAGCAGGCGGTGAAGCACGACACGGCGGAGGCGTACGGCGGCTTCCTGCTGAAGAACGGCGCCCGCCGGCCGGCGGGTCCGCGTGACCTCGTCACGGTCCGCATGGGTGACGCCGTGCCGCTCGACGAAGTGGAGCCGGTCGAGGATATCCGCCGGCGCTTCGTGTCCTCCGCGATGTCGCTCGGCGCGCTGTCGCCGGAAGCGCACGCGACGCTGTCCATCGCGATGAACCGGATGGGCGCCCGCTCCAACTCGGGCGAGGGCGGCGAGGATCCGCACAGCTATCTGCCGGGGGACAACGGCGACCGGTCCGACAACCGCATCAAGCAGGTGGCATCGGCGCGCTTCGGCGTCACCACCGAATACCTCCTGCGGGCGGAAGAGCTGGAGATCAAGATCGTCCAGGGCGCCAAGCCGGGCGAAGGCGGCCAGCTGCCCGCGCACAAGGTCACCGAGCTCATCGCTCGGCTCCGGCATGCGGTGCCGGGCATCCAGCTCATCTCGCCGCCGCCGCACCACGACATCTACTCGATCGAGGACCTGGCGCAGCTCATCCACGATCTCAAGACGGTGAATCCTCGCGCCCGCGTCGGCGTGAAGCTGGTGTCCGAGGTCGGCGTGGGCACGGTGGCCGCGGGCGTGGCGAAGGCCTACGCCGACTACGTGCTGATCGCCGGTCACAACGGCGGGACCGGCGCGTCGCCGCTCTCGTCCATCAAGCACGCCGGATCGCCCTGGGAGCTGGGGCTGGCGGAGTCGCAGGCCACGCTGCTCCGGAACGGACTCCGGCACCGCATCGAAGTCCGAACCGACGGCGGGTTCAAGACCGGGCGCGACGTCGTCATCGCCGCGATCCTCGGTGCGGAGAGCTACGGCTTCGGCACCGCGCCGCTGGTAGCGATGGGGTGCGCCATGGCCCGGCAGTGCCACATCAACACCTGCCCGACCGGCATCGCCACCCAGCGCGACGACCTGCGGGCGAAGTTCAAGGGAACGCCGGAGCAGGTGATCGGGTACTTCACCATGGTCGCCGAAGAGGTGAGGACCATTCTCGCGGGCATGGGCTTCCGCTCGCTGGACGAGATCATCGGCCGCAACGACCTGCTCGAGCGGGTGGAACGCCCCGACGTACCGCGGGCGCAGATGCTCGATCTCTCGGTCCTGCTGGCCCCGACGGATGAGGAGGGTCACCCGCGGGTGCCGACGGGTCCGCTGCGGCGCACCGTGGAGCGGAACGACCGGCCGGGCCTGATCTCGCTGGACGCGGAGATCGTGGAAGAGCTGCAGCCGTACCTGGAGAGCGGGCTGCCGTTCTCGGGCACCTATCCGATCTACAACCACCATCTCGCGGTGGGAGCGCGCGTGGCGGGAACGATCGTCGAGCGTACCGGCGACGCCGGCCTGCCGTCCGGCTCGGTGCGCCTGCGCTTCACCGGCTCCGCTGGGCAGAGCTTCGGCGCCTTTACCTGCCGCGGCATGCACCTCGAGCTGGAGGGCGAGGCCAACGACTACGTCGGCAAGGGATTGAGCGGGGGGGAGATCACCATTCGTCCGTTCCGCCGCGCCGCGTACGCCGACGTGTCGCATCACCACCTGATCATCGGCAACACCGTCCTCTACGGCGCCACCGGCGGCAAGCTGTTCGCGGCCGGCCAGGCCGGCGACCGCTTCGCCGTCAGGAACTCGGGGGCGATCGCCGTGATCGAAGGGGCCGGCAACCACTGCTGCGAATACATGACCTCGGGCATCGTGGTCGTCCTCGGCCGCGCGGGCCGGAACTTCGCTGCCGGCATGTCCAACGGCGTCGCCTACGTGCTGGATGAGACGGGAACGTTCGGCAACCGGCTCAACCGGGACATGGTCGAGCTGACCGACCTGGATGACCGCGATGTAGAGCTGGTCCACCGCCTGGTGCGGGAGCACGAGGAGCGGACCGCGAGCCCGCGCGCACGGACGATCCTGGTCCAGTGGGAGAATTTCCTGCCGCTGTTCCGGAAGGTGGCACCCAAGGGAGCCGACACCTACGTGGCGGCCACCCGGGAAGCCTATCTGTCCAGCGAGCTGGTACCTGTGCAACCGGAGCTGGCACGACGCAGTGCCTAGGTGACAGGGAATGTGTCAGCAAGCAATGTCACCCTGAGCGTGAGGAAGTGATGTCACCCTGAGCGCAGCGAAGGGGACCATCTCGGCGGTACGACCACGCTGAGATCACGTGCCTGGCATTCTCCGCGGTGTGACAAGCCGGCATCGCGCTCCTACGGAGAATCGCGCGAAGTCGATCCACGAACCCCGCCCGACTCACACCCAAATCCCCTCCCCTCTTGACGCCCCACGCCAAACCCATAACTTGCTGAACAACAAGCAAGCCATCGCCGGAGCCCCATGACCGCTGTCTCCGACCGCGAACGCAACCCCGCCCGCACCCGCGCCGCCATCCTCGACGCCGCGGAGAAGTTGTTTGCCCAGAAGGGCTTCGACGCCACCAGCCTGAGCGATGTCGGCACCGCTGCCGGCGTCTCCCGCGGCACCCCCGGCTACTTCTTCGGCGCCAAGTCCGACCTCCACCAGGCCGTCCTCGACCGCTCCTTCGCCGAGGCCCGCGAGGCCGTCCGGTCGGGCCGAGCTCGTGCGTTGGCCAGTGGCCAGAGCCCCGAGGCGATCCTGGCCGGGGCGGTCTCCGACTACTTCGAGTTCCTCGCCGCCCGTCCCAACTTCATCCGCCTCATCGAGCGCGAGGCGCTGAACGGCGGTCCCCAGCTCGACGAGGTCAGCCACCTCTCTGCCGGCCAGGAAGCGCTCGCGGCCATCAGCGCGGAGCTCGGCCTGGATGATTCGCCCTCGGGCGACGCGGCCCAGCTCCTCCTCAGCATCATCGCACTCTGCTGGTTCCACCTGATCCACGCGCGAACCGTCGCCCCCGCCGTCGGCGTAACCCTGGAGAACCCGGACGATCTCGAGCGCCGCCGGCGCCACGTCATCGGCCTCGTGCTCCACGGCATCTCCGGCCTCCGGCGACCGCTGGCCACCCCCTCACCGACGACCAGTGCCCATGACTGACGTCCTCATAGCCCCGACCGAGAAGACCGGCACCCTCGCCTCCGAGCAGGAGGCCCGCGAGGTCGCCGAAGCCGCGCGCGAGAAGGAGTGGCAGGCGCCGAGCTTCGTGCGCGAGATGTTCGAGGGCTCGTTCCGCCTCGACCTGGTCCATCCGTTCCCGGCCCCGGATCCGGCCGACCTGGAGCGCGCCCGACCGTTCATGGAGCGGCTCGAGCGGTTCATGCAGGAGCGGGTGGACAGCGACATGATCGACCGCGAGGGGAAGATCCCCAGCTACATCGTCCGCGCGCTCGGCGATATCGGCGCGTTCGGCATCAAGATCCCCACCGAGTACGGCGGTCTCGGCCTCAGCCAGTACAGCTACACCCGCGCGATCGCCCTCGTCACCAGCCAGGACGGCAACCTGACCGCGCTGCTCTCGGCCGCGCAGTCCATCGGCGTGCCGACGCCGCTCAAGCTGTTCGGCACCCCCGAGCAGAAGAAGCGGTACCTGCCCCGGCTCGCGCAGCGGCGCCGTGTCCGCCTTCGCGCTGACGGAGAATCAGGTCGGCTCCGACCCGGCGGGCCTCGCCACCACCGCGACGCTCTCCGAGGACGGCCTGCACTACATCCTGAACGGCGAGAAGCTCTGGTGCACCAACGGCACCATCGCGGAGCTGCTGGTCGTCATGGCCCGCACCGGGCCCAAGTCCATCACCGCGTTCATCGTGGAGACGGACTGGCCCGGCGTGCAGGTGGTCCAGCGGCTCCACTTCATGGGGCTCAAGGCGATCGAGAACGGCATCGTCCGCTTCACCAACGTGAAGGTGCCGGTGGACAATGTGCTGTGGGGCGAAGGCAAGGGACTCAAGCTGGCGCTCATCACCCTCAACACCGGCCGCCTGACGCTGCCGGCGTCGGCGGTGGCGGGGTCCAAGCGGGCACTTCAGTTTGCCCGGCTCTGGTCCGCGGAGCGGGTGCAGTGGGGCGCGCCGATCGGGAAGCACGACGCCGTCGCCCAGAAGCTGGGACGCATGGCGAGCGAGATCTTCGCGATGGAAGCGGTGTCCGATCTCGCCTCGCTCCTCGCCGACCGCGGCAACGCCGACATCCGGCTCGAGGCCGCGATGGCCAAGATGTGGAACACGGAGACCGGCTGGCGGATCGTGGACGACACGCTCCAGATCAAGGGCGGCCGCGGCTACGAGACCGCGGACAGCCTCCGAAGCCGCGGCGAGCGACCGGAGCCGATCGAGCGGATGATGCGCGACTTCCGCATCAACCTGATCTTCGAGGGCTCCAGCGAGATCATGCGGCTGTTCATCGCCCGCGAGGCGGTGGACACCCACCTGCGCGTCGCCGGGGATCTCATCGACCCCAAGGCGTCGATGGGGAAGAAGATCAAGTCGGCTCTCCGCTCGGGCGTCTACTACGCCTGGTGGTATCCCAAGCTCTTCATCGGCTGGAGCCGGGCGCCGCGCTACTCGGAGTTCGGCCGGCTCGCCGTGCACGTGCGGTTCGTGGACCGCTCGTGCCGGCGGCTGGCGCGAACCCTCTTCCACTGCATGATCCGATTCGGCCCCAAGCTGGAGAAGCGGCAGGCGGTGCTCGGCCGGCTGGTGGAGATCGGCGCGGAGCTGCTGGCGATGACGGCGGCGTGCTCGCGCGCCCGCGCGCTCGAGGCAGGCCGGCCCACCGGCGGATCGTCTGACGACGGTGATACCCCGGGCCCTGTTGACCTCGCGGACGTGTTCTGCCGGCATGCCCGCCGGCGCGTTCAGGACCGCTTCGATGCCATCTTCGACAACGACGACGTCGCGACGTACCGCGTGGCGCAGCAGGTGGTGCGGGGCGAGCACGGCTGGCTGGAATCCGGGATGGTGAGAAGCGCGGTAGCGGACTAGGATTCCCCTATGACCATCGCCGAAGGCAGAACCATCCCGTTCGTCGGCCCCGAGGCCGTGGACGTCGGCGTTCTGGAGACGTTCGAGTACGCCGGGCCCGACCAGGAGATCGTGACGGAGACCCGGGAGTTCAGCCCCGTGTGCCCCTACAGCGGTCTCCCGGACTTCGCGACGCTCCGGATCACGTACGTCCCGTCCGACCGGTGCATCGAGCTCAAGAGCCTCAAGTACTACGTCACCAGTTATCGCAACGTGGGGATCTTCCAGGAGCACGCCACCGCGAAGATCGCCGAGGATCTGCAGCGGACGCTGCGGGCCCAGCGGCTGACGGTGACGACGATCTACAATACGAGGGGCGGGTTCGACACGACCTGCACTGTGACCCTCACCAAGTAGACACAACCAGTTGTCATCCTGAGCGCAGCGAAGGAGCCATGACCTGGATCATGGCTCCTTCGCTGCGCTCAGGATGACATGCTTCTTCTACCCAGCCCTACCTCCCTCCCGCCACCCCATCGCTCGGCCGATTCGGCACCTTCTCCGGCCCCGGCTTCGCCCCCCTCGGCAAGAGCTCCGGCAGGTTCGCCAGCTCGAACGCCGTCACCGCCATCACCGCGCTCGCCTGCTGGAGATCGCCGGCCACCGCCTTGTCGTAGGTGTCGCTCTCCGAGTGGTGCGTGTGGTTGTAGCCCCGCGGGTCCTGGTCGAAGTTGAACGCCGGGACGCCGTAGAAGGCGAAAGCCAGGTGATCGGTTCCCGTCTTCCACGCGTCGCGAATGTTGGCCGCGCCCAGGCGCTCGACCGGGGCGAGCAGCGCGCGCCACGTCGCTTCCAGATCCGACCGGCCCTGCAGCGCCTGCCCGACGATCCGGCCGGTCCCGTTGTCGAGAACGAGCACCGCCTGAATGCTGTCGTTCTGCGCGGCGTGCGCCGCGGCGTAGGCCCGCGAGCCCATCAGCCCCTGCTCCTCGCCGCTGAACAGGATGAACCGGATCGTCCGCTTGGGCTTGAGACCCGAACGGGCCAGCACCCGCGCGGCCTCGAGCACGACCATCGAGCCCGCGCCGTTGTCGGTCACGCCGGTGCCCAGGTCCCAGCTGTCGAGGTGGGCGCCGAGGATGACGACCTGGCCCGGCAGCTCGCTCCCCTTGAGCTCGGCCACGGTGTTCCACTGCTGCACCCGCGACTTGCCGAGCTTGTTCTCCACCCGGCCTTCGAGCCGCGGCACGACGCCGTGCTGAAGCTGCCGCTCGAGCAGGGTGTAGTCCTCGTGCGAGATCACGATGTTCGGCAGCGGCGCGACCCGGTTGGGCGAGCCGCTCATCGTCATCAGCCCGTGCTCCTTGCCGCCGTCCACCAGCGTGCCGAGGGCGCCGGCCTCCTTGAGCAGGTACGGGAGGTCGATCTGGAACTGGCGACGAGCCAGCACGGCCGGCGCCGTCGTGTCGGCCGTGAGTGACGCCCGGGCGGCCTGCATCGCGGCGACCCGCTGGGAGTCCTCCGCCGTCGGCGGGGGCCCGTCGGGGTTCAAGACCGGCCTGGAGGGCCCCGGCAGCACCCAGGCGCCCTTGACCCGGTCGCGGTAGCGGGCCAGGCTGTCCCGGTTGGACAGGTCCGCCAGCACCACGGGCCCCTTCCGCGCCTTGCCGTCGGTCCCGGCGGTCCAGGCCCAGCTGTGTCCGGTGATCGCCCGGTCGAACGGCTCCACGAGTCGGAGGGACAGCGGCCCGCGCTCCCAGGTGACCCCGAAGTCGAACGGCTCCAGCACCGCCGTCAGACCGTATTTGCGGAACTGCTCCGCGGTCCAGTCGTTGGCCCGGCGCATGGCCGGCGAGCCGCTGAGGCGGGGGCCGATGACATCGCTGAGGTAGCGGAGGCTCTCCATCACCTCGGACCGCTCAGTGGCCTCCGCGATGAGTGCCCCGGCACCCGTGGTGTCCATCGAGGCCTGGGCCTGGAGCGATGCCGGCAGGAGCCCGGCGAGGAGGAGGAAGCAGGACCGTCTGATCATGCGACAAATGTCCCATGTTGGCGTGGTTGCTGGCGTTGCTGACCCGGCGCAAATTATACTGCGAAATCGCCGCGCTCCATTCCCCTCCCGACGCATCACCCGAAGGAGCAGGTCAGTGCCCCAGCCCCAGGACACCCTGACGATCACCGACAATCGCACCGGACGCACCTACGAGGTCCCGGTCGCCGAGGGTACCGTGCGTGCCACCGACCTTCGCCAGATCAAGGTCGCGGACGACGACTTCGGCCTCATGACGTACGACCCGGCCTTCATGAACACAGCCGCGTGCCGGAGCGCGATCACGTACATCGACGGCGACCGGGGGATCCTGCGATACCGCGGCTATCCGATCGAGCAGCTCGCCGAACACTCGAGCTTCCTGGAGGTGGCGTACCTGCTGATCGAGGGCGAGCTGCCCACGGCCCAGCAGCTCCAGGAGTGGACCGAGCTGGTGAAATACCACACCTACGTCCACACCAACATCACCAAGTTCCTCGAGGGCTTCCGCTACGACGCCCATCCGATGGGGATGCTGCTGGGCGTGGTGGGCGCGCTCTCCACCTTCTATCCGGACGCCAAGAACATCCACGATCCGGCCAACCGGAAGCTGCAGCGGGTGCGGCTGCTCGCCAAGGCGCCGACCATCGCCGCGTTCGCGTTCCGCCACTCGCGGGGTCTGCCCTTCGTCTTCCCCGACAACGATCTCGACTACATCGCGAACTTCGTCAACATGACGTTCAGCATCGGCGGCCGCCACAAGCCGAAGAAGGTGCTGCAGCGCGCGCTCGAGATCCTGCTGATCCTCCACGCGGACCACGAGCAGAACTGCTCGACCAGCGCGGTGCGCGCCGTCGGCTCCTCGCACGTGGACCCGTTCTCCGCCGTCTCCGCCGGCATCGCCGCCCTCTACGGTCCGCTGCACGGCGGGGCCAACGAGGCGGTCCTCGCCATGCTGGACGAGATCGGGGACAAGAAGAACGTCCCGGCGTTCATCAAGGAGGTGAAGGGCGGCGGCGGCCGGCTCATGGGCTTCGGCCACCGGGTCTACAAGTCGTACGACCCGCGCGCCAAGCTGATCAAGCGGGTGGCGGACGACGTCTTCAAGGAGACGGGCCTCAATCCCAAGCTGGAGATCGCCCTCGAGCTGGAGCGGATCGCGCTGGAGGACGACTACTTCATCAAGCGGAAGCTCTATCCCAACGTGGACTTCTACTCCGGCCTGATCTACCAGGCGATGGGCTATCCCACCGCGTACTTCACTGTGCTCTTCGCGCTGGGGCGGATGCCGGGCTGGCTCGCCCAGTGGGAGGAGATGCTGCTGGACAAGGACCAGAAGATCGCCCGCCCGCGGCAGATCTACACCGGCAAGGACGAGCGTCCCTTCGTGCCGATCGAGAAGCGGTGATCTGATGAGCGACCAGATCGACACGCTGCTGATCGAGAAGCGCCGCTTTCCGACGACCGCGGAGTTCGCGGCCCGCGCCTCCAGCGACGGCCGCCCTCTACGTCGCCGGGCATGACTGGCAGCGCTTCTGGGAAGACCAGGCGCGGTCCCTCGACTGGATGGCGTTGTGGACCCGCCTGCTCGACTGGAAGCCACCCCACGCCAAGTGGTTCGTCGGCGGCAAGCTCAACGCGTCCGCCAACTGCCTCGACCGGCACCTGCGCGGGCCCCGGCGCAACAAGGCCGCGATCATCTGGGAGGGCGAGCCGGGCGACCGCCGCGTCCTCACCTACTGGGAGCTGTCGCGGGAGGTCGGCCGCTGCGCCAACGCGCTGCTGCGGCTCGGCGTGAAGAAGGGCGATCGCGTCGCGATCTACCTCCCGATGATTCCGGAGGCGGCGGTCGCGATGCTGGCCTGCGCCCGGATCGGCGCGGTGCACTCGGTGGTGTTCGGCGGCTTCTCCGCGGAGTCCCTGCGCGACCGGATCAACGACGCTGACGCGACCGTCCTCATCACGGCCGACGGCGGCTACCGCCGGGGCCAGCTCCTGCCGCTCAAGCGCACCGCCGACGCCGCCCTGGCGGAGACGCCATCCATCCAGCACTGCATCGTCGTCCGGCGCCACGGAGGTGATGAGGGCGAGGACGCCCGGGCGCCGATGAAGGAAGGTCGCGATCACTGGTGGCACCGTGTGCTGGAGGCCGAGTCCGCCGCCTGCAAGCCCGAGCCGATGGACGCGGAGGACATGCTCTTCATCCTCTACACCTCGGGCAGCACCGGAAAGCCGAAAGGCATCGTCCACACCACCGGCGGCTACCTCACGCACGTCGCCTCGACCTCCAAGCACGTCTTCGACCTGCAGGACCAGGACGTCTTCTGGTGCACCGCCGACGTCGGCTGGGTCACGGGCCATTCCTACGTCGTCTACGGCCCACTGGCGAACGGGGCGACCGTCATGATGTACGAGGGCGCGCCCGACTGGCCCGAGCGCGACCGCTTCTGGCGGATCATCGAGCGATACGGCGTCACCATTCTCTACACGGCGCCGACCGCGATCCGCGCCTTCATGAAGTGGGGCACCGAGCATCCCGAGCGGCACGATCTCTCGACCCTCCGGCTGCTCGGCTCCGTGGGTGAGCCGATCAACCCGGAGGCCTGGGTCTGGTACCACGAGAATATCGGCCGCCGCAACTGCCCGATCGTGGACACGTGGTGGCAGACCGAGACCGGCGGCATCATGATCACCCCGCTCCCCGCGGTGGTGACCACGAAGCCCGGCTCGGCCACCATCCCCTACCCCGGCATCGTGCCCGAGCTGGTGGATGCCAAGGGCGTAAAGCTGGAATCCGGCGGCGGCTTCCTCACCATCGCGCAGCCGTGGCCCGGCATGCTGCGCACCATCTACGGCGACGACGCGCGATACCAGGAGGTCTACTGGAGCCGCTTCCCCGGCCGCTATTTCACCGGCGATGGGGCCAAGCTCGACGAGGACGGCTACTGGTGGATCCTGGGCCGGGTGGACGACGTGCTCAACGTGGCGGGCCATCGGATCGGTACGATGGAGGTCGAGAGCGCGCTGGTGGAGCACCCCTCCGTGGCCGAAGCCGCCGTCGTCGGACGGGCGCACGACCTCAAGGGGCAGGCGCTGGCAGCGTTCGTCACGCTCAAGGACGGCAAGCCACCGTCGGCCGGACTCAAGGACGACCTCAAGGCATTCGTGACCCAGAAGATCGGCGCCATCGCCCGGCCGGACGACATCTTCTTCTCGGCGGACCTCCCGAAGACCCGCAGCGGAAAGATCATGCGGCGGCTACTCAAGGACATCGCCGAAGGCCGCGCCCTCGGCGACACGACGACGCTCGCGGATCCCAACGTGGTGAGCAAGCTGAAGGAGATGTATGAGGATAAGGAAGGGTAGGCGGTCAGGCGGTCAGGCGGTCAGGCGGACGGGAACCAGCCTGTCATCCCGAGCAAAGCGAGGGATCTTGCCGGCGAGCATCGATGCTCGCAGAGAAGATCCCTCGCTTCGCTCGGGATGACATGGCCACTGCGGATTGACATCTGCGCCTCTACCGCCTGACCGCCTGACCGCCTACCGCCGACCGCCTACTCCCCTCCCGGATCCTCCTCCAGATACGTATACCCCTCCAACCCCGCCACGAAATCCGCGATGAACGAATTCGCCTCCTGCCGCGACAGCCCCTTCGCGTTCCCCACCTTCCGCCGGAACGTCGCCAGCAGGTCGCTGGCGTGGAACTGGACGTAGTTGAGCACTTCGGTAACCGTGTCCCCGTGGACCATGTCGGTCACCTCGTACCCCTGCTCCGTCAGGCGGATGTGCACGGCGTTGGTGTCGCCGAAGAGGTTGTGCAGGTCGCCCAGGATTTCCTGATAGGCGCCGGTCAGGAAGATGCCCAGGATGTACGGCTCGCCCTCGCTGACCGGATGCAGCTCGAGAGACGGCTTCCCTTTCCGGCCCCCGGCGAATCGGTCGATCACCCCGTCGGAGTCGCAGGTCATGTCCTGCAGCGTTCCCCGCCGGCTGGGCGTTTCCAGCAGCCGGTGGATCGGCATGATCGGGAAGAGCTGGTCGATCGCCCAGTGGTCGGGGAGCGACTGGAAGACGGAGAAGTTGCAGAAGTACCGGTCCACCAGCGACGCATCGATGTGCGCCGTGATCTCGGGGAACGCCGACTTGTCCTCCCCGATCGCCTGCTGCAGCGCGTGCAGCGTCGCCAGGTAGAGCTGCTCCGCGTCCGCCTTGTCCCGCAGCGAGAACACCCCGCTGGCGAAGTATTCCTGGGTCCGCTCCTTGGCGAACAGGGCGTCGTGGAACACCTCCTCGATCCGCTCGGTGTTGAGCGCCTCGAGGTTCTCCGCCATCTCCTGAAGCAGCGCATGGGGCTCGTCGCCCAGCTTGGGCGGCGACGGCTCCACCAGCGACTCCACGTCGGTCACCGCCACCAGCAGCAGCGCGTGGTGGGCCGTCAGCGCCCGCCCCGACTCGCTGATGACGTGCGGCATCGGCAGCTCGTTGTTTCGGCAGGCCGTCCCGATGGTGTAGATGACGTCGCTGGCGTACTCCCGCATCGTGTAGTTGACGCTGGCGGAGCGGGTGGACCGTGAGCCGTCGTAGTCCACGCCCAGTCCGCCGCCCACGTCCACGTGGGTGATGTTGAAGCCCATCCCGCGGAACTCGGAGTAGTACCGGGTGATCTCCTCCAGCCCGGCCTTCACGTGCCGGATGTCGGTGATCTGGCTGCCAAGGTGGAAGTGCACCAGCCGGAGCAGGTCCTTGCGCCCGCGCCGCTCCAGCTCGTCCAGCAGCCGCATCAGCTCCACCGCCGAAAGTCCGAACTTGGAGCGCTCGCCGCCGCTCTTGGCCCAGCGGCCCGACCCTTCGGTGGCCAGCTTGATGCGCACGCCGGCCGTCGGCTCCACGCCCATCTCGTCCGCGATCTTGAGCAGCACCTCCAGCTCGTTGAGCTGCTCCAGCACGATCATCACCGTGTGCCCCAGCTTCTGGCCCATGAGAGCCAGCCGCATGTACTCCTCGTCCTTGTAGCCGTTGCAGACGATGAGGTGGCGGGTGTCCTCGTTCAGGGCGAGCACCGCCTGGAGCTCCGGCTTGCTGCCGCACTCGAGGCCGACGCCGTACGGCGCGCCGAACTCGACGATCTCCTGCACCACGTGCCGCTGCTGGTTCACCTTCACCGGGTAGACCGTGGTGTAGGTGCCCTCGTACCCGAATTCGTTGATCGCCTTGGAGAACTCGCCCGAGAGGGCTTCGATCCGCGATTTCAGGATATCCGAAAATCGGAGCAGCAGCGGGAGGCCGACGCCCTGCGCGTGCAGGTCGGTGGCGAGGTGGTAGAGATCGAGCCCGCGCTTCTTGTTCGCGTCGGGATGCACGGTGACGTGGCCGTCGGCGTTGACCCGGAAATAGCCCAGTCCCCAGCCGCTCATGTTATAGAGCTTTTCCGCGTCCTTTACGGTCCAGGCGGGGGGCGCGACGGAAGTGGCGATGTCGAACTCCTGATGGGGGGCGAAACGGCAATTGTAATGGTGTGCGACAGTGAGGGAAAGCGTCGTAGCGGAACCGCTACAAGCGTCGCTCCCGGGGGGCGGTGCAGCCGTCGTCACCCGGGATAACCGGCTCCGACGGCACCAGTTCCGGGCGGGGCCGACACCCCGGTTCCGGGCACGAAGCTCGCACCTTGGGATGGTGCAGCCCGTGACAGTCGGCAGCAGCGGACTGCACCACCGTCGAAGATTGGGAGGTTGTCATGGCCGCGCCCGGTTTGCTTTCGACCCGTCGTTTCTCAGCGTCGACCCGTTTCCGTCTCCAGGTCCAGTTCGCCCGGGCCTGGGAGGCGCTTGCCGATACGTACCACATCCAGGCCGCCGAGTTCGTCCGCCGTCTCCGGGCTCAGCTCCCGATGGACGAGGCGCTGGACCGCTTCTTCCGCGAAGTGGGCGTGCCGTCCGCGATGACCGACACGGTGCGTGCCCGGGCGCTGATCGCCCTGGCGCCGTTGTTCGAGGAAGAGGAAAACGAGGAGTCGCCCGAGGAGACCCGCGAGTCCGGCTGGAGCCCCCTCCGGCCCGACCATCTCATCGGCGCTCTCCGGCGCCGGGCGCAGTACGTCGAAGAGACCAACCTGGAGTGCCGTCTGGCGGCGTCCATCGCCGATGAGGCGGTGGCGGCCACCCACGTCCGCATGGCGCTCGAGATCGCCGAGCTGCTGGCGGGCGAGTGCAGCCCGGACGAGTCCATCATGCACTACGTCCGCTCGTTCAACCTGCCGGCCATCGACGCGCAGATCATCTTCCGCCGCGCCATGGCCACCTGGGCCGAGCGCGATCCCCTCGGCCTCGACCGGGTGGAGCCGGTGACCCCGATGGCGCCCACGATGGCGATCTGCGCCAGCGGAGCCCAGGTGGACTTCGCCGGCCGGATCCGGCTCGGCCTGCGAGCGGCGATCAGCTAGACCTGCGCGAAACGTGAAGAGCGAAGAGTGAAAGAGAGGGGGCGGCCGCGACGGTCGCCCCCTGTTCACTGTTCACTATTCACTTTTCACGCTTTATTTGGGCTATGGGCTGGACCATCACCATCGGGCGTGTGGCCGGGACCGAGCTCAAGGTCCACCTCACCTTCTTTATCCTGATCGCATTCTGGGGCATAGCGGGCTACCAGCAGGGCGGGACCGCCGGCTCGGTGGCCGCCTGTCTCATGCTGTTCGCGCTCTTCGCCTGCGTGCTGCTTCACGAGTTCGGGCACGTTCTCATGGCGCGGCGATTCGGTGTTCGCACGCCCGACGTCATTCTGCTCCCGATCGGCGGCGTCGCCCGTCTCGAGCGGATCCCCGATGAGCCCCGCCAGGAGCTGCTGATCGCGCTGGCGGGACCGGCGGTGACCCTCGCGATCGTCGTCGCGCTCTACGGCCTGCTGGCGGTGTTCGGCGAGGCGCCGCGGCTGGGCGAGCTCGACCCCGACGGCCCGTTCCTCGAGACCCTCCTGCGGGTCAATTTCTACCTCTTGGTCTTCAACCTGTTCCCCGCATTCCCAATGGATGGGGGACGGGTGCTCCGCGCCTTGCTCTCGAGCCGCCTGGGTCTGCTCACGGGTACCCGTATCGCGGCGCGATTCGGGCAGGCCAGCGCGATTGTCGCCGGCGTGTACGCGCTGACCACCGGCCAGCCGCTTCTGGCACTGGTGGCGCTCTTCGTATTCCTTGGCGCGGGCGCCGAAGCCGCGGCGGTGGAGACGCGGGTCGCGGGACGGGGCCTGACGGTCGCGCAGATGATGGTCACCCGCTTCCAGACGATACCTGTGCACGCCGCCCTGGCCCAGGCAGTGGAGCTGCTGCTCTCCGGTGAGCAGCGGGAGTTCCCGGTGGTGGATAACCTGGGGCGGCTGGAAGGCCTGCTGACCCGGGACAATCTGATCAAGGGCATCAGCCAGCGGGGAACGGACTCGATCGTGGCCGAGACCATGACCGCTCCAGTGGCGACGGTCACGCCGGAGCTCGGCTTTCAGGAGGCCCTGGAACGGCTTCGGTCGAGCGGGCTGCCGGCTCTCCCGGTCATGGAAGCAGGCGGGCGACTGGTCGGGCTGCTCACGATGGACAACATCACGGACCTGTTGCTTGTGAGGGCCAGCGGGGCCGCGGCGCCGCCGCAGGATCGCGGCACGGCACCGTTTCGCGGCACCTAACGGGGCGGTTGCCCCGCATCCGCGCACTCCCGCTTCCGCCACGCCGACGGCGAGCACGCGAACCCACCGCTCTTCCACAGGCCCGCGCGAGCAGCGCGGGCCTCTTTTTGCGCCCGCTCCAGCCGCTCCGCATACTTGACGTTCGGCGGCACGGTGTAGAGCAACGCCCACCCTCGCGCACCATGCTCTCGTTCACCAGCCGGGCGGCCGACCCAGACATACGCCAGCTCGCGGCGATACTGGTCGCGCGGGGAGACATCGCGCTCGAGGCGGATGGTGGTACCCTTCGGCAGCAGGCGGCGCAGCGCCTCCTGCGCCTGACGGCCCGGCTCGCCCTGTCCCAGCTCCGGCGTGTCGATGCCGATGAGCCGCACCCGGCGCTGGTCGGCGCAGTGGAAGCTGTCGCCGTCGGAGATTCGCCCGACGACGCAGGGTGGCTCGTCGGAAGCGGTGGACGGACGGGCGGACCCGCACGAGGGAAGCGCGAGCGCGGCAAGCAGGGCGAGCGTGAGTCGATGCATGAAGCGGCAATCTACGGGGAGAAGCGCGGTATGGCATCATCGTCGTACCACATCGAGCGCAGCAGCACGCTGCCGGTCTCCGCGGACGAGGCGTTCGCCTGGCACGCGCGGCCGGGCGCGCTCGAGCGCCTCACCCCGCCGTGGGAGCGGGTTCGCGTAGTGGAGCGCACCGGCGGGATCGAGGACGGCGGCAGCGCCACGTTCCTGGTGCGCGTTGGGCCGGCGTCATTCCGCTGGGTCGCGGTCCACCGCGACTACGAGCCGGGTCGCCGCTTCGTGGACGAACAGGTGAAGGGACCGTTCTCCCACTGGATCCACCAGCACCTCTTCGAGCCGCTCGGGCCCGGCTCCTCGCGCTACACCGACCGGATCGAGTTCGGCCCGCCCTTCGGCACGCTCGGCATCATGGCCGGCAGCTGGCTGGCCCGCCCCAGACTCGAGCGAATGCTGACGTACCGCCATGCCCTGCTCCGCGAGGATCTCGCGGCGCACGCGCGGGTGTCCGGCCGCGGTCCGCTGCACGTCGCGATCACCGGCGCCAGCGGCTTCATCGGCCGCCAGCTCTCACCCTTCCTCACGACCGGCGGCCACCGGGTCACGCCGGTCACCCGCCGCTCGGGTGTCCCGGGCACGATCCACTGGCACCCGTCCACCGGTACGATCGACGCGGAGGCGTTCGAGGGCGTGGACGCGGTGATTCACCTCGCCGGCGAGAACATCGGCACGCGATGGAACGACGAGCGGAAACGCAGCATGCGGCAGAGCCGGGTGGACGGTACCGGGCTCCTGGCCCGGACGCTCGCGGGGCTGCGCCGTCCGCCGCGCGTGCTGATCTCGGCCTCGGCGATGGGGATCTACGGGAATCGGGGCAACAAGCTGCTGAGCGAGGAGGACGTGCCGGCGGGCCCGCCGCCCGATTTCTTCGTGCATCTGGGCCGCGAGTGGGAGGCCGCCGCCGACCCCGCGCGCGACGCCGGCATCCGTGTGGTCCACCCCAGGTTCGGCCTCGTCATGTCGCCGGAGGGCGGCGCGCTCGGCCGAATGCTGCTCCCCTTCAAGGCCGGCGTGGGCGGGCAGCTCGGCAACGGAACGCAGTGGGTGAGCTGGATCTCGATGGATGACGCGGTCGGCGTGGTGCACCACGCGATCTTCACGGACGAGCTGTCGGGTCCGGTCAACGCGGCGGCGCCCGAGGCCGTCACCAGCAAGACCTTCGCCTCGACCCTCGGCAAAGTCCTCCACCGGCCCGCGCTCCTTCCAGCGCCGGCGCCCGCGCTCAAGCTGGTCTTCGGCGAGATGGCGGACACGGCGTTGCTCGCGAGCCAGCGCCTCTCGCCGGCCAAGCTGCTCGACTCCGGCTATTCCTTTCGCCATCCGAAGCTGGAGACGGCACTGCGGCACGAGCTGGGACGGACATGACGAACCGCCGCGCCGTCGTCCTGCTGAGCGGCGGGATGGACTCCGCCACGACGACCGCCGTGGCTCGCGACGAGGGATTCGAGGTCTGCGCCCTCAGCTTCCGCTACGGCCAGCGCCACGCGCCGGAGCTCGACGCCGCCCGCCGCGTCGCCGAGCACCTCGGCGTCCGCCGGCACGTGGTGCTCGACATCGATCTGCGGGCATTCGGCGGCTCCGCCCTCACGAGCGACGTCGCGGTCCCGAAGGACACGCCGCTGGAGGAGATCGGCACCACCATCCCGGCCACCTACGTCCCCGCGCGCAACACGATCTTTCTGTCGTTCGCCCTGGGCTGGGCCGAGACCCTCGGCGCGTCGGACATCTTCATCGGCGCGAACGCGCTGGACTACAGCGGCTACCCCGACTGCCGGCCCGAATACATCGAGGCCTTCGAGCGCATGGCGAACCTCGCCACCCGCGCCGGCGTCGAGGGGCAGCGTCTCCAGATCCACACCCCGCTGATCCAGCTCTCCAAGGCCGAGATCATCCACCTGGGCCGGCGCCTGGGCGTGGACTTCGCGATCACCTGGAGCTGCTACGACCCTTCGCCGGACGGCAAGGCCTGCGGCCGCTGTGATGCATGCATTCTTCGACGGAAAGGCTTCCGGGAAGCTGGGGTCGAAGATCCGACGATCTATTCGGGCGCTTTGTCATCCTGAGCGACCAGAATGTCATCCTGAGCAGAAGCGAAGGAGCTGCAGCCGGCATAGCAGAGGATTCACCACGAAGGCACGAAGGGCAAGGAGGACACTCCAGCGCAGGGGACATCACCTCATTCCGCGTCGAGCGGAGTTCCGATCAAGTTTTTTTGGTGGTGACGGTAGCGACGCTCCACACACCCACAAAAACATTTGCCCCGATAGCCCGCCCGACGCGGAATGAGATGATGCTCCCCGTCCAAGGAGCCCCTCCTACCCCTTCGTGCCTTCGTGGTGAATCCTCTCCCAAGCCGGCCACCGCTCCTTCGCTCCGCTCAGGATGACACACACCGCTCCGGATCCCACGCAGCGAGCTATTTTCCCCCCATGCCCTACGCCGTCAAAGAGATCTTCTACACCCTGCAAGGCGAAGGCGCCAACACCGGCCGCCCGGCGGTGTTCTGCCGCTTCGCCGGGTGTAATCTCTGGACCGGCCGCGAAGCCGACCGCGAGGACGCCACCTGCCGGTTCTGCGACACCGACTTCGTCGGCACCGACGGCCCCGGCGGCGGCAAGTTCGCCGACCCGCCGGCGCTCGCGCGGGCCGTGGCCGCAACCTGGCCCCCCGACGCCCCGGACGGCACCCGCTTCGTCGTCTGCACCGGCGGCGAGCCGCTGCTGCAGCTCGATGCCCCGCTCCTCGACGCGCTGCACGCCGAGGGGTTCGACGTGGCGGTGGAGACCAACGGCACCCTGCCGCCGCCGCCCGGCATCGATTGGCTCTGCGTCAGCCCCAAGGCCGGCGCCCCGTTCGTGGTGCACGAGGGCAACGAGCTGAAGCTGGTCTTCCCCCAGGAAGGCGCCGAGCCCGAGCGGTTCGAGGGCCTCGGCTTCGACCACTTCTTCCTCCAGCCGATGGACGGCCCCGCCAGGGAGGCCAACACCGCCGCCGCGCTGCGCTACTGCCTGGCCCATCCGCGCTGGCGACTGAGCCTCCAAACGCATAAGCTTCTCGGCATTCCATAGGCGGGCCCGCATGCCGCCCCGCTGCACCCGCGGCCCCGCTTCCCCTCGGAGTCCATGCACGGATATTCCGACCGCATCAACCACGCGTTCGCCTTCGCGGCGAAGTACTATGGCGCGGCGGCACCCGCGGAGTCCGGGGTGGACTATCTTGCCCACCCGGCCAACGTCGCCATCATCCTCGCCCGCTACGGCTGCGACCAGGTGACCATCGTGGGCGGCATTCTCCACCACGTGCTGGAGGAGGCCGGCCCCGAGAGCCGTCCCGCCTTGGAGCGGAAGATCGGGGACAAGTTCGGCCCCATCGCCCTGGCGATCGCCCGCGACGCCCTGGAGCCCAAGTGGGACCGGCGCGGCATCGAGCGCCCGTGGCAACCCTGCAAGCAGGAATACCTGAGCCAGATCGCCGGGGCCGACCCGAGGGCCCTGGATGTGTGCGTCGCCGACGAGTTGCACGTCTGTGGCTCCACGATCACGCAACTCCGGCGGCTCGGGGTCGAGTACCTGCGCACGCTCTCCCGCGCGAACTCGGAGCAGACCATCTGGTGGTACCGGTCGATGCTGGAAGTGCTGGATGCCCGCTCGGACTGGCCGCGGCGGGAGATGTTGTCCGAGCTGCGGCTGATGAGCACCGACCTGGTGCGCGGCCTGCGGCTCAGTGAGGAGGAGTTGTGACGCTGAAGGCACGATGGGGACTGGGTCTGCTGCTCGCCGCGGGCACCGCCTGCTTGCCGGGCGCCAAGGCGCCGGAGCCGCTCGATCCGGTTCGCTTCCTTCTTATCAACGACGTCTACGTCGCCGACACGCTCTCCGACGGCACCGGCGGACTGGCGCGCGTAGCGACCGTGCGGACCCGCCTCGCCGACCAGGGCCCGGTCCTCTTCGTGCTGGCCGGGGACGTGCTGAGCCCGAGCCTCCTCAGCAAGTATTACGGCGGCCGGCAGATGGTGGAGGCGTTGAACGCCGCCAAGCTCGACTACGCCACCTTCGGCAACCACGAGTTCGAGCTGGACCGCGACACGCTGATCGCCCGCATCGAGCAGTCGAAATTCAAGTGGCTCTCCACCAACTGCACCCTGGCCGACGGCACCCGGTTCCCCAAGGTCCTGCCCTGGGACACCGTGCGGGTGTCCGGCCACCTGGTGGGCCTGTTCGGCCTCACGCTCCGGGACGACTACCGGAGCTACGTGCGCTGCGGCAATCCCGACAGCGCCGCGACCGTCGCCACCGACACGCTCACCGCGCTCAAGGCGGACCTGATCGTCGGCGTCACCCACCAGAGCGTCGAGGCCGACCGCGACCTGCTCGCCCGCGAGCCCCGCATCGACCTCATCCTCGGCGGGCACGAGCACGAGGCCCACGACTCCGTCGTCTCCAACCGCCACGTGCTCAAGGCCGACGCCAACTCGCGCTCGGCCCAGTTCGCCACCCTGTGGGGCGGCAAGGGGAAGTGGCGGCAGGCCGTCGCGCTGGTGAAGATCGACTCCCGGCTCCCCGACGACACGGCCACCGCCCGCGTGGCGGAGGCCTGGGCCGACAGCCTGCGGAAGCGCCTCGGCCCCGAGCGCGCCGTCGGCCGGGCGGACTCGGCGATCGACGCGCGCGACGGGGTCTCCCGCCGGCGCGAGTCGCCGCTGGGCGATCTGGTGACCGACGCCATGCGGACCGGCACCGGCACCGACGTCGCCCTGCTCAACGCGGGGGCCATGCGCCTCGACGACGTGATCCCGGCCGGCCCGATCAGCAGCTACCAGCTCGAGAGCATCTTCCTCTTCGCCGACGAGACCCGGATCGTGACCTTCCCGCTCACGGGCGGGCGCCTGCGCGAAGTGCTGGAGCACTCGGTCTCCGACTCGTCGCTCGGCACCGGAGGGTTCCTGCAGGTCTCGGGAGTGGAGTTCACCTACGACCGCGGCCAGCGGTCGGGCCGCAGGTTGGTGGGCGATCCTCGCCGGCCCGGCGGGGCGGCGCTCGGGGCGTCCGACACCGTCAAAGTGGCCATGGCCACCTACCCGGCGTGTGCCGGTGGAGACGGCTACAAGATCCCGGAAGCCGCCGAGAGCTGCCGCCAGGCCGCTTCGGGCCCTCGGGCGGCCGATCTCCTGATCGCCTATCTGGCCGATTCGCTCGGCGGCAAAGTGGCGCCTCCGCCCGCCGGCCGGATCGTCGAAGCCGGTGCCAATCCCCGCTGACCGGCGGTAGTTCCCTTGAAGTCACGCCTCCGGGTATTATAGGGGATGGCTTCCACGCCAGCCGCCCTCACCAGCCTTCCAAGTGCATTCGCCGCAGCGTGTCGGCTCTCCCGTACCGAGGGCGAGCTGTTCGAGCGTTGCCGTGTCGCCCTGGTCCGCCGCTTCCAGAGCGAGCGCATCTGGTTCGGCCTCGTGTCGCCCACCGAGAGCCATCCCCGGGTCGGGCCGCAGGAAGGCTTCGACCAGGCGGTGGAAGTCGCCCGGCTGGGCAGCGGCGAGACCGAAGTCATCATCCACGCCGACCCTTCGGTCGTCGCCGAGATGCGCGCGGTGGCCATGCCGCTCGCGCTCGGCCTCAGCGTGGTGCTCGAGCTGCGCAGCATCCTGCTCGACCGCCAGGCCGCGCTGGACGACGCGGTCTTCCAGCTCCGCGCCCTGCGCCAGGTCGCCCGGCTGCTCTCCTCGGTGCACTCGATCGAAGAGACCGAGCAGCTCATCCTGGATTTCATGGCGGAGGTGTTCTTTGCCTGGTGGGCGTGTCTCTATCGGCCTGAGGCGACGGTCTACGCGCCCAAGGTCTTCCGCTCACTCAACGATCGTCTCCGCCCCGCCCCCATCGACAAAGCCGCACTGGATCAGGCCCTCCCCGCCGGGAGCGCCTCGAGCGGCGCGGAGGACGTCGGCGTGGCCTCGCTGGTCGGGCCCGGCGCCGAGCTGGTGGTGCCGCTCGACGCGGGCGCCGAGCGGATGGCGGTGCTGGTCCTGGGCTCCCGCATCAGCGACAAGCTCTACGGCCGCGCCGAGCTGGAGCTCGCCGGCACGCTCTCCTTCGCCGCCGCGATCGCCCTCAAGAACTCGGAGCTGGTGGAGCAGCTCCACAGCGCGGCGACGACCGACGAGCTGACCGGCCTCTACAACCGGCGAGCCCTGGAAGAACGGCTCGCGGCGGAGATCTCCCGCAGCCTGCGCCATCAGCTCCACACCAGCGTGCTGCTGCTCGACCTCGACCGCTTCAAGGCGGTGAACGACACCATGGGCCACGCCGCCGGCGACCGGCTGCTGATCCAGGTGGCCCGCATCCTCCGCCAGCAGTGCCGCGCGCTCGACGTGGTGGGCCGTCTCGGCGGCGACGAGTTCCTCGTCATCCTCCCCATGACCAAGCCGGCCGAGGCGCAGGTCTTCGTGGGGCGGGTGCAGAAGAGCCTCCGCGAGATGGAGAAGAACCACCCCGAGTTCGGCCCCTGCACCCTCAGCATGGGGATCGCGGAGTCGCCCCGGCACGGCACCACGGTGAGCAGCGTGCTCGCCGCCGCCGACACGGCGCTCTACAAGGCCAAGCGGGCCGGACGCAACGCCGTCGAGGTCGCGGACGGCTAGCCGATGGCCCACCCCGAGTTCACCCTGCTCGGCGACGCGGTCTGGCTCGACTTCGTCAACTCGGCCCGTGGGCGCACCACCTCACCCCCCGATCTGCTTCCGGACGCCTCCGCGTTTACCCGCTGGGCCCACGCCCAGCGGCTGATCGACCTCAACGGCGGCGCTCCCCACACCGCCGTCCTCGAGCTGCGCCGCCAGCTCACCGGGCTCGCGGAGGCGCTCGACGCCGGGCGCCAGGCGCCGGCCGGCGCGATCGCGGCGATCAACCACGTCCTCGCCGGCAGCACCGGCAGCCACCAGCTCACCCGCGTGAGCGGTGAGTGGCGTCTCCAGTTCGCCCCCGCACAGCCGCTGGCCCCGCTGGAAGCGATCGCCCGCTCGGCCGCGCTCACGCTGGCCGATCCGAAGACGACCGTCCGCCGCTGCACCGGCGAGACCTGCTCCCTGTTCTTCGCCGATTCCTCGCCCAACCGCAGCCGCCTCTGGTGCGCCACCACGTGCGCCAACCAGCGCATCGACCGGCGGCGAGGCGTGCGCCGCTGACGGCTCCCGACCCGCGGGCGGCCTTCGACCGCACCCGGGCGGCGCTCGGGTCGCGCTATCGCCTCGACCGCATCGTCGCCTCGTCCGCCGAGCGGGTGCTGTTCGAGGCGCACGACGAAGTCCTCAAGCGCAACGTCAGCGTCCGGATCAACTTCTATCTCGACCAGGCGGTCCGCGCCTGGTTCATGCGCGAGTCGGAGGCGCTCGGCCGGCTGGACCATCCGGGGATCCTCCACGTCTACGACGCGGGCCAGGTGGGCGACCTCGCCTATCGGATCGGGAACTGGGTCGAGGGCGAAGCGCTGGGTGATGCGGTCGAGCGCGGGCCGCGGCCGATTCCGATGGTGCTCACGCTCGCGCGCGACCTGCTCGGCGCGCTGGAGCACGCCCATCTCAACGGGATCATCGTCCGGGCGATCTCGCCGCTCTCGGTGCTGGTGAGCGCGGGCGGCCGCGCGACCGTCACCGACCTGCGGCACTGCAACTACTGTCTCCCCGCGATCCCGCCGGGCATCGCCCCACCCGCGCAGCCCTACATGGCGCCCGAGGTGCGCGAGGGCGCCGTCGGCGATGCCGCCGCCGACATCTACACCGTCGGCGCGATCCTCTACTGCGCCGTCACCGGGCAGAACCCGGCGCTCGACCCGCGCGCAGCTTCGCCCGCCGACCGAGCTCAGGCCCACCTGTCCCCGGGTGATCGAGCGGATCGTGATGCGGGCCCTCAACCCGTCGCCCACCTCGCGCTACTTCACCGCCTCCGAGATGCTGGAGGACTTCGCCTCGGACGCCGGCAGCCACGCGGTCGCGCCCGCGACCGTGGGCGACGCCGCCGTGGCGCCGAACGAGGATCGCGCCCGGTGGGAGCAGCGCCTGCGGCGCGCGCTGGGCGACGACTACGAGCTGCTCGAGCTGCTCGGCACGGGCGGGTTCGGCCGGGTCTACCGGGTGCGCGATCTCCAGCTCGAGCGCCAGGTGGCGCTCAAGGTGCTGCACCCGTCGCTGACGCGCGATCCCGAAGTGGTCGAGCGCTTCCGCCGCGAGGCGCAGCTCGCGGCCAAGCTCGACCACCCGAACATCGTGAACATCTACGACATCGGCGGGCGCTCGGGCCTGATCTGGTACACCATGGAGCTGATCGACGGCCCCAGCCTGGCGCAGATGGTGGAGCGCGACGGGCCGCTGCCGCTCGACAAGCTGCTCCGCCTGCTGCGGGAGGGACTCTCCGCCCTCGCCCACGCGCACGGGTTCGGCCTCGTGCACCGGGACATCAAGCCGGAGAACCTCCTGATCGCCCGCGACGGGAGCCTGCAGATCACCGACTTCGGATTGGCGCTCGCGCTTCGGGGAAAGTTCGGTGGAGCCACCAGCCAGAGCGGGACGCCCCAGTTCGCGAGTCCCGGAGCAGCTCCTGGGCGAGCGGGTGGATCAGCGCTCGGATCTGTACAGTCTGGCCGCGGTCGCCTACTACGCGATCCTCGGGCGCCCGCCTTTCCCCGGCCTCACCCCTGAGCAAGTGCTCGCCAAACAGGCGACCAACCAGTTCCCGGTCGCGACCGAGCAGCGGGACGACGTGAGCGCGGCCCTGGAGGAGGTGCTGGACAAGGCGTTGAGCGCCGACGTGAATGCCCGCTACTCATCGGCGGCGGAGATGCTCCAGGCGGTCAACCGCGCTGCAGAATTGAGCACCCGGGAGCCCC
This sequence comes from uncultured Gemmatimonadales bacterium, assembly GCA_963720365.1. GTDB lineage: Bacteria > Gemmatimonadota > Gemmatimonadetes > Gemmatimonadales > GWC2-71-9 > CAVVWJ01. Next base: position 216,176 of record CAVRFK010000004.1, read on the forward strand.
TGGCCGACTGGGCCAAGACCGCCGCCCGGTGGCTTCGCGGTTCCCCCCTTGACTAAACGTCGCCGGTGTACAGATTTGTCCGCGCGTGACACCCCTCTGGAGCCCTAAAGACACACATTGAGATTCTAAGACCCGGGAGTTCGGTTACGGGTCGTTCATTTTTTATGACGCAGGACGGGCCTGCGCTCATGAAAACTCGGTGTGCCGGGATCCCCGGTACCCGACGCAGTCAAACAACACTGGAGTAGGACAAATGGCGCGCACCCTCGGCACGGTGAAGTGGTTCAACGACGCAAAAGGCTTTGGTTTCATCACTCCGGAGAATGGGGACAAGGATTGCTTTGTCCACCACACCGCCATCAAGGCGGACGGCTTTCGCAGCCTCTCCGAGGGTGACCGGGTGGAGTTCGACATCGTGCAGGGTGCGAAGGGCCCCGCCGCCGAGAACGTCACTAAGGTCAAGTAAGAGCTGACCGCCGAAGAACAGAACGGGCCGTCCGAAAGGACGGCCCGTTTTGCTTTGGGCGAAACCGACTCGGCCAGCTGGACCACGCTCACTTGTGGCGGTAGATGACTCTTCCTCGGGTGAGATCGTACGGCGAGAGCACCACGCTGACGCGGTCGCCTTCCAGCACCCGGATCTTGAACTTGCTCATCTTCCCGGCGGCGTACGCCAGGATCTCATGGCCGTTCTCCAGCATGACCCGGTAGTTCCGGTCGGGCAGGACCTCGGTCACGACGCCCTCCATTTCGATCCCTTCCTCTTTCGCCATCCACACTCTCCGCTGCGGGAACCTGCACTCACGGCTCCGGATAGTCCGGGGCCGGACGGGAGGGAATCTTGCCCCGCCCGAGCCCGGAAGCAACTTCCGGGTGCTGCCGTGGTGGAAGCATTGTCACCCTGAGCGCAGCGAAGGGGGCCATCTCCGCCAGAGCGGCCGGCGCGGGCGAACGGCGGGGGGCGCTCCCGACCTTTTCGCTCCAAAGGGACTACGGATCGAGCGGTGTCACCCTGAGCGAAGCGAAGGGGCCAATCCCCCAGCATGGTGCCCTAACTTCGTCCGAGGAACGTGCTAGCCGTCATCGATGCCCCCGTGGGAGTGGCCGGCGGACGGGGAGCGGTGCGCAGGCCGCGTTAGGACGCGCAGGTCGAGGAGATTCCGGGCGCAGTTTGCCCGGGCTCCGAGCCGGAGCGTCCGTAGCGGCCAAGCACCGATCCCCGTCCGCCGGCCGCTCCCACCCCGCACCTCAACCAGGCAGCTCCGCCCGCACCCGCTCGATCTCCTCTTCCACGAGCTTCACCAGCTCCCCAATGACCTTCACGTCGAACGTCAGCTCCGCCCCCGCCGTCCGATAGATCTCCGGCAGCCCCCGCACCGCACCCAGCGCCAGCGCCCGCCGATACTGCGCGACCGCGCCCGCATGATCCCGCCGGCTGTTCCGCCAGACCTGCAGCGCCCCGATCTGCGCGATGCCGTACTCGATGTAGTAGAACGGATACTGAAAGATGTGGAGCTGGCGATACCAGCGAGCCACCCGCTCCCGCTCGAGCCCGCTCCAGTCCACCCCGCGCTCGAACCGCTGCCGGATCCTGAGCCACGCCGCGTCGCGCGCCGCCGCGTCGCCGCCGTCGCCGCTGGTGTAGATCCAGGTCTGGAACGCGTCCACCGACGCGATGTGCACCAGGCTGAGCAGGATGTCTTCCAGGTGCTCCAGCCACGCGCTCCGGTGCTCGTCCGTGGCGAAGTAGCCCACCGGCTTCGCCAGATGCGGCCCGGCGAGCAGCTCCATGGACATCGACGCGAGCTCCGCCGCCTCCGAGCCCGGATGCCGCTGCCAGATGAGCGGCTGCGAGTGCGACGCGAAGGCGTGGAACGCGTGTCCCGCCTCGTGCAGCAGCGTCATCACGTCGTCCACCAGCCCGACGGCGTTCATGAAGATGAACGGCCGGCCCCGGTGATGAAGCGTCTCGCAGTAGCCGCCCGGCGCCTTGCCCTTCCGGCTGTCGAGATCGAGCAGCCGCTCGTCGATCATCGTCTGGAACTCGGTGCCCAGCGCCGGGTCCACCTTGCCGAAGACGCCCCGCGCCCGCCCGACGAATTCCTCCGTCGTCGTGAAGGGCCGCAGCGGCGCCTGGCGATACGGGTCCACCGCCAGGTCCCAGGGCCGCAGCACGTCGAGCGAGAGCCGCTTCCGGCGTACGGCCAGCATCCGCTCGACCGCGGGCGCCGCCGTCTCCTCGATGGCGTGGTGGAACCGCTCGCAGTCGGCCGGGGTGTAGTAGAAGCGGTACTTCGCCGGGAAGATGTAGTCGCGGAAGTTGGCGAAGCCCGCGTTCCGGGCCGCCTGCTGGCGCAGGCCGTACATCCGGTCGAACAGCCCGGCGAGATCGTCGTGCTTGTCGATGTAGGGAGACGCGGCGGCCCGGAAGGCGCGCTCGCGGACCGCGCGGTCGGCGCTCTTGAGGAACGGCTGGAGCTGGGGCAGCGGACGCTCCTGCCCCTCCCACTCCACCATCATCGAGCCCGGTGATCCGCTGGTACCGCGCGCTCAGCTCTTCCAGCTCGGAGAAGATCGCGACGTTGGCTTCGCGGAAGATCTCGATCGAGGTGCGGAAGCGGGCCAGCGTGGTCTCCATCGCCGGCGTGTTGAAGCCCGACTCCACCAGGCGGCGCGCCAGCTCGACGCTGCGCTCCTCCATCCGGGGCAGGACCTCGGTGGAGAAGCGAAGGTGGTCGGCTTCCTTCTCGGAATCGGAGGTATCGATGGTGTAGGCGATCATCGCCACGGCCGACGCCTCGGTCACCAGCTCTTCCAGCCGGGACCAGGCGTGGAGCCAGCTCTCGACCGTCGCCTCGTCGAGCGGCCGCTCGGCGAGGTCGTCGAAATACGGGGCGATGTCCTCCCACCGGGCTTTGGCCAGATCGCCGGGGGAGGGGGGAAGGGCCAGCACGGACACGAGCACTCCGAATATGAGCGGTTTTGGCCGGGGGCGACCGAGGTCAGGAGATATAGGCGAAGAAGCGGCGGGTCACAATCCCGGCGGCCGGAGCCGGTGAAAATTCGTGCGCTGCTGGTACCGCTGGCCGATGGAGAGCAGGGTGTGCTCGCCGAGGGCCCGGCCGGTGAGCTGGAGACTGGTGGGGAGACCGCTCTCGCCGGTGCCGTTGATGAGGAACAGGCCGGGGACGCCGCAGAGGTTCGCCGGACCGCCGATGCTGGCGCCGCCGGGGAAGTCCGGATAGACCTTGTCGAACGCGGCATCGATCGGCCAGGCCACCGTCGGGAGCGTCGGCGCCACGATCGCGTCCACCTCGGCGAGCAGCCGGTCCAGCGCCGCGGCCGCGGGCCGGCGGAGCCGGAGCGCGCGGATGTAGTCCTTGGCGAGCACCACCTGCCCCGCATACCCGCCGATCCGGTCCTCCGGCGCCGTGAGCTGGGTGATCCGCCCGCTCTCGAACAGCGGCTCGAACGCGCTCGCGGCCTCCGCGTCGATGATGATGGACGCCATCGCGTCGTAGGGAAAGTCGGGGAGCGTCAGGTCGTCCCGGATCTCCGCGAACTCGCGCAGCACCCGGAGCGACTCCTCGAAGTTGCGCCGCACCTCGGGCTGGGTCTTGTCCAGCGTCCCCTTGAGCACGCCGAGCCGGTACCGCTTCCGGGAGCCGGCATCGTCCGGGAACGCGAAGGGCCGGTCCATCGCCGACGGATCCGCCGCGTCGGGCCCCGCGATCGCGCCGAGCACGATGCCGCAGTCCTCCGCGCTCCGGGCCAGCGGACCGAGCTTGTCCATCGTCCAGCTCAGCGCCATCGCCCCGTGGCGGCTCACCCGGCCGTAGGTCGGCCGAAGGCCGGTCACCCCGCAGAACGCCGCCGGGTACTGGATCGACCCCCACGTCTCCGAGCCGATCGCGAACGGCACCAGTCCCGCCCCGACCGCCGAGCCCGAGCCGCTCGACGAGCCGCCGGACCAGCGCGCCGGATCCCACGGCGACCTGCCCGGGCCCCGTGAAGCTCGCGAACGCCTGGTTGTACCCCATCCCCCCGGCCAGCTCGACCATCGCGAGCTTGGCGCACAGCACGGCGCCGGCCTCGCGGAGCCGGCGGACGACGGACGCATCGCCCTTCACCATCTGGTTGCGATACGGCTGCGCCCCCCAGGTCGTCGGCGCACCCTCGGCGGCGAGCAGGTCCTTGGCGCCGTACGGAATGCCGTGCAGCGGCCCGCGGTCCTTCCCCGACGCCAGCTCCGCGTCCCGCTGCCGCGCCTCCGCCAGCGCCGCAGCGCGCAGCACGGTGACGACCGCGTTGAACGTGGGCCCCAGGCGCTCGAGCCGGTCGAGGAAGTGCTTCGCGAGCTGCACCGCGGTGACTTCGCGGCTCCGCAGCATGCGCCCCAGCTCGGGGATGGTGAGCCAGGTCGGGTCGCTCACACGGCGGGGCCTTCGCGGACGGCGGAGAAGACGAAGTCGGGCTCGTCGCCGTTGGCGATCGCGCCGGCCTTGCGCACCTTGTCGGCGCGCTCGAGCCCGGCCTCGATCTGGCGGGTGATGGTCGCGAGGTCCTGCTCGGAGAGACGGTCGCCGTACTGGGCGCGGATCACCCCGGCCAGCGCCTTGGCGAGTGCGGACGGATCGGCCTCGGCGGGAGTGGTGATGAACGCGGGCAGCCGGATCGCGCCGGCGCCGCCCGGCACCATCGGAACGAGGGCGGCCAGCGCCAATGCCTCTGCGAACTCCCGGCGATTCATCTCCGACATGCTATCCCTCCGACTGCGCCATCTCATCTCCGAGCAAAGCGAGGATCTTCATCCCCCGTGCTCGTACCCCGGCCGGCAAGGTCCCGCGCTCCGCTCGGGATGAAGTGCTTCCTCCTCCGCCTCGCGCCCCCCTCACCCACCCCCCTCGTCGTCTCCGACCGATCCTGCCGATAGTACACATACGCCAGCGACAGCATCACCAGCGCCAGGAAAAACACGCTCCCGATCCGATACAGCGCATCGAGCGACGACAGATCGAACAACACCACCTTCGCCACCGCGAGCCCCGCGACCGCGAGCCCCGCCATCCGCATCGGCTTGATCGACCGCCGGAACCCGAACAGGATGAGCGCCGCCGCGAACACCAGCCACCACGCGCTCACCGCGAGCCCCGACGCCAGCTCCGCCGTCACCGTCGACAGCGACTTCAGCTCGAAGTACCGGCGGATCTCGCCCGTCACGCCGAACAACACCAGCAGCCACGCCACAGCCCACAAGCCCGAGCGGACCAGCTGCGCCTCGCCCTCCTTCGCCTTCGCCTTGAGAAGTCCGGCCGCCAGCGCACAGCGCGCGGCCGTCACGCCCCAGAGCGCCAGCGCCCACGGCCCCACGAACGCTGCGTCGTCCGCGGCGGTGCGCTGCACGGCAGCGCGTCGTTGAACAGGATCTGCGCCGCCGCGACCCAGGTGATGCACGCCGTACCAGCGCCCGTCCTTCCGGTTGAGCGGGTGGTCCAGCGCCGGCCAGAGCAGCGAGAGCCCGAGCAGCGCCCACACCTCGGTGAGGCCGTCCCACTGCGCCTGCACCGCCATCAGCGGTCGCGGCCGAGCCGATGAGCGCGAACGCCGGCCGGGTCACGGAGATAGCCGACGGGCAGGTACGGGAACGCGATCAGCGCCGGCAGCAGTCCGGGGTCGCGTCGAAGCGGTCGGGCGCCAGCCCGTACGTCGCCCAGCCGAGCAGGAGCGGGGTGATGAAGAAGTACAGCGCCTCGCCGGCCGACACCCGCCTCTCGTGCCGGCGCCTGAAGCCGGATCGGCGAGAGCCTCGGATGGCGCAGCGCGTGCCACCACACCGGCGCCGAGAGAATCAGCGCCGCGACGAAGACCGGCCAGTGCGGCTCCATGCGGTCGCCGCCGCGGCGCCGATGCACCCAGCCGCCGGAGAAGGTGAGCAGCCGCGTCTCCCACCAGCGCTCGCTGCAGTCCCACGTAGAGGCCCGCGGTCCCGCCGATCACGCCGTAGAGCAGCAGCGCCACGGCCCCGCGCTGATCGCCGGCGCCACCCGATGCCCAGCCGAAATAGCTGGCGGCCACCACGAACATGCGTGAGCCGCCATCTCCGCCGCGCCGCCACCAGCCCGAGCCCCGCCGCCATGCTCGCGAGGTACAGCAGCAGGACATGGTTCGCGTTGGCGTCGTCCCGGCCCAGCAGGACCGGCGCCATGAACGCGCCGAGCGCGGCGATGGTGCCGAGCGCCTGCACGTTGATCGCGTAGGCGATCATCGCGAGCGCCACCGACACCAGCGCGAGCCCGACGATGCCCGTGGTGGGCGGGATCACCTCGTACAGCCGGCAGGCCGCCCACACGCTGAGATAGATGATCCCGCACCCGGTACCGATCAGCGACGCGCCATACACCCGGTAGCGCTCGTACAGCCGCCAGCCGATCGCGCCGACCACGACGCCGAGCAGCGCGCCGCCGGTGCACCGCATGACGGGCGAGATCCAGCCGCGCTCGAACGAGAGCTTGAGGAGGTATCCGGTCGCGAGCAGCAGCGCAACGACACCGACAGCGAGGAAGGCGCGCTGCCCGATCCACTTTTCGTCGAGCACGCTGGACTGCACCGCCGCGGGCCCGCGCATGGGTTGGGGACTCGGCCGGGGGCGGTGGGCCTGTGGAGGTCCCAACCACTCCGGTAGGGGTGGTGTCGGCGCCGGCTTTGGGATTTCCGGCACCGCTGCTGGCGGCATCTCTGCCAGCGTGGCCTCCTCCACCGGCGCCCGGCTCGCCGCCACGCCCCGCTGCGTCTGCTCCCGCAGCAGCTGCTCCAGCACCGCCACTCGCCGCTCCAGCCGATCGAGCCGCTCGTCCGTGCTCATGAGACCCTCGCGTGTTTACTTCGCCGCTGGAGCGGCGGAGGCTGCGGGACTGGGCTGAATCTGCAATGCCAGGAAGCCCGCCAGCGCGATGCAGGTGCCGGCGATGTAGAACGGTGCGCTGTGACCCAGCCGCTGGAACGCCGCGGTCGCCAGCAGCGGCGCGGCCACTCGCGCCATTCCGGCGAACGTCTGCGCCACGCCCATCGTGACGCCCAGCTCGCGCGGGTCGGACAGGCGCGACATGAGAGAGGTAGTGGATGGAAAGAGTAACGCCGTCCCGATGGGCACAAGGGGGATGACGGCCGCGAAGGCCCACAGCGACGTCGGCTGGGGGTAAACCCACAGGCCGAGCGCCAGCGCGAACGCGCCCACCCGCAGCGTCCACAGCTCGCCCAGGCGATCCACGATCGGGCCCAGCAGCACGCTCCGCATCACGAACGAGAGGATGCCGATGTACGTGAAGATCGGGCCGATCGTCGTCGCGTCGAGCTTGAACTCCGCGCCGAGATAGAGCGCCAGCACCGACGTCTGCGACGCGAACGCCATCATGCCGATCCCATAGATCCAGAGCAGCCGCGAGAGCGGCGCGCCCGGATGGCGGATCGCGGTCCACGCCGGATGCCACACCGGCCGCCGCACCGGCGCGGGCCCCTCGAACTTTACCCGAGACTCCGGCAGCCAGCGCCAGGCGAACCCGACGTTGAGCAGGCAGAGCGTCGCCGCCACCAGACCCGGCGCCGCCTGCCCCAGGTGCGCGGAGAACGAGCCGATCACCGGCCCGAACGCGACCCCCGCGGAGGTCGCGGCGGAGAGCCATCCCAGCGCCTTCGCCCGCTCACGCGGCGCCATGGTGTCGGCCACGTACGCCTGCGCCACCGCCGTGGTGCCGCCGCCCGCGCCCTGCACGAAGCGGGACAGGAAGAGCAGCCAGAGACTCTCCGCGAACCCGAACACCACGTAGGCGATCGCCGACGCGGTGAGCCCGATCAGCAGCGCGGGCCGGCGCCCGTAGCGGTCGGAGACCCGCCCCCAGATCGGCGCCGAGATGAGCTGGGCGATGGAGAACGATGCGATGAGAAGCCCGACGATCTCCGGCGTGGCCTTGAGCTCGAGGGCATAGAACGGCAACAGCGGGAGCACGATCATGAAGCCGACCATGTCCACGAAGTTGACTGCGATGAGAATGGCGAGCCGGCGGAAGCCGCCTTCTTGCGGTGGCGTCACCCGGCGTTGCCTCCCCGTCCCTGCCCGCCCGAGCCGAGCGCGAACACCGCCCCGCTCACCAGCATCAGCACCACGCCGTACGCCGCCGCGACCCCCACGTCCGCCTGCCGCAGGCTGGAGAGGATCTCCAGCGAGATCGGCCGCGTGTCGTAGGTGTAGAGCATGATCGAGGTCACGAAGTCTCCGAACGCGGTGACGAAGGCGAGGCTGGCTCCCGCGAGCAGCGCCGGCCGCAGCAGCGGCAGCGTCACTCGGCGCAGCGTCCGCGCGCGCCCCGCGCCGAGGCTGGCCGCCGCCTCGTCGAGCGAGGGATCGAGCGCGCGCACGCCCGCGCCGATCGCGCGGCTGGTGATGGGCAGGTTCCTTACGAGATACGCCAGCGGGAGGATCCAGAGCGTGCCGACCAGGATGAAACGCCCCGTGATCGGCCTGTGCACGCTGAACGCCGTCGCGAGCGCGATCGCGAACACCGTCCCCGGCACCGCCCACGGCAGCGCGAGCAGCCCCTCGATCGCACGGCGCACCGCCGTCGAGCGCCGCGCGGTGACCAGCGCGCCCGCCAGCGCGATCGCCACCGCGGCCACCGTCGCCACCGTCGCGAGCCAGAGGCTGTTGAGCAGCGGGCGCACCCGCACCGGATCCTCCACCAGCGCCACGTAGTTATGCAGCGTGTACGCCGGCGGCAGCGGCTCCGTCGTCCAGGTCCCGACCGGCACGAACGACACCAGCACCAGCGTGAGGTGCGGCAGCAGCAGCAGGATCGCGAGCCCCCATCCCACCACGCCCGCCATCAGCCGCGCGAACCGTCCGCCGATCGCGACCTGCGCCGGACCCGAGCCCTTCCGCCCTCCCCCGCTGTTGGTCGAGCCCGTGCGAAAGAGCAGCAACGCGAGCAGCGCCAGCGCCGCGAGCGAAGCGGTCTCGATCATCGCGAGCTGCGTCTCGCCGTTGAGCCGCGTCGCGACGATCTGCGTCGGCATCACCCGGAACCCGCCGCCGAACACGTACGGGGCGCTGAACGATCCCAGCGCGGTCATGAACGTGAGCAGCGCCGCGCCCGCGAGCGCCGGCTTGAGATGCGGCAAGCACGACCTTCCGGAGCGTGCGCCACCGCCCGGCGCCGAGACTGGCGGCCGCCTCGAGCTGCGACGCGTCGAGCGACACCAGCGACGCGCGCACCAGCAGGTAGAAGTAGACGTACATCGAGTAGGCGTGGACCAGCAGGATTGCGCCCGCGCCCTCCAGCCTCCACGGCGGGTCCTCCAGCCGGAAGAGCCACATGAGCAGCAGCGGGATGAACCCGGTCTCGCCGTAGAGGAAGAGGAACGCCACCACGCCCACCAGCGGCGGCAGCACCGCCGGCAGCGCCACCAGACCGCCGAGCACCCGTCCGCCGGGCAGATCGTAGCGCGCCAGCAGGAACGCGAGCGGAATCCCGAGCAGCGCCGCCAGCGCCACGCTCGCGAGCGAGATCCAGAGGCTGTTGACCAGGGCGCGGATCTCGGTGGGCCGGCCGATGAACTCGCGCGCGTGATCCAGCGTCCACCCTTCGGCGCCGCGCACGCCCTCCGCCAGGACCAGGATCAGCGGATAGAGCACCAGCCACGCGAGCACCAGCAGCAGCGCCCCGGCCACGAGCGAGCCCGCGCGGCGCGCCCTCACGCCGGGTCCGCCGGAAACAGGTGCAGCCCGCCCGCCGCCCGTCGGCTCGGCAGAATCGCGACCCGCTCGCCCGCGCGCACCGCCGCAGGCGGCGCCATGATCTCGATCGTGGCACCGCTCGCGGTCAGCACCGTGAAGTAGGAGGCCGGCCCGGTGAAGCGGCGCGCGGTCACCGTGCCGACGATCGCCCCCTGCTCGTCGCCGATGCGGAGCGCCTCGGGCCGCACCAGCAGGAGCGCCGGCCCGGGCAGCATCACCGGATGCCCCGCGGGCCGCTCGATCTCCCACTCGACACCCTCGACATCCACCCGCGTCCCCCACTCCGTCGGCCCGATGACCTTCACCGGCAGCACGCTCGACCGCCCCACGAATCCGCCGACGAACCGGTTGGCCGGCGCGGCGTACAGCTCGTCCGGCGTGCCGACCTGCTCCAGCTTGCCGCCGCGCAGCACCGCGACCCGGTCGCCCAGGTCGAACGCCTCATCCTGCTCGTGCGTCACCAGCACCGTCGTGATGCCGACGCGGCGGATGAGATCGCGGATCTCTCGGCGGGTGCGCTCGCGGAGGGTCGGGTCGAGGTTGGAGAGCGGCTCGTCCAGCAGCAGCACGCGGGGCTCCGGCGCGAGCGCGCGGGCCAGCGCCACCCGCTGCTGCTGCCCGCCGGAGAGCTGATCCACCCGCCGCCGCTCGAGCCCCGCGAGGTCCACCAGCGCCAGCGCCTTGCGCCACCCGCTCGGCCAGCTCGCTGCCGCGAATGCCGAGCGACTCGAGCCCGAAGCCGACGTTCTGGCCCGCGTCGAGATGGGGGAACAGCGCGTAGTGCTGGAACACCATGCCGAACCGGCGGCGCACCGGCTCCACCGCCGTCACGTCCTCACCTTCCACAACAACGCGCCCCGCGTCCGGCGTCTCGAATCCCGCGAGCAGCCGGAGCATCGTCGTCTTCCCGCTCCCGCTCGGCCCCAGCAGCGCCAGCATCTCGCCGCGCGCGAGCGACAGCGACACGTCGTCCACCGCGACGGTGCGGTCGAACCGCTTGCTCAGACCCTCCACACTGAGAAACGGAATCACCGCGCCGCCATCCGCTTGCCTCCCCGGACGTGCCGGTCCCAGTAACTCATCCACGCGGTGCCCCGCTCCGCCAGCAGCTTCCAGTCCATCTCGGCGACCACCATGTCCGCCTCCACCTCCGCGACCCACGCCGGCACCCGGTCGGGCGGCAGCTCGTGCCGCGCCGGCAGCCGAAAGACCCCCTGCGCCGCGAGCAGCTGCGCCTCCACCCCGCCGACGTAATCGATGAACGCCTTCGCCGCCTCCGGGTGATGGCTCCCCCGCACCAGCCCGATCGCGTCGTCAATCACCACCGTACCGCTCCGGGGAAAGGTGTAGCCGAACGGCAGACCCTTGGAGATGCCGATCAGGATGTCCGGCAGATCCCAGAGCGTCACCAATCCTTCGGCCCGCGCCAGCTTGGCGTCGAGAATCGCGGGATTGAGCGTGTAGGTCTTGGTGTACTGGTCCAGCCGCCGCAGCCACTCCATCCCCGCCGCCGTGTCGCCCGTCTGCTGGATGCCGCGGTAGATGATGAGTCCCCAGATCGCCCGCATCGTCCCGCTCGCCATCGGATCCCGGATCAGGATCTTGTCCCGCCAGCGCGGCTCCAGCACCTCGTCCCAGTCGTGCGGCGCGTCCTCCTGCCGCACGACCTTGTTGTTGAACGCGATGACGGCGGGCGTCCGATAGACGGGGTAGTACAGATCCGTCGGGCCCGATCCCGTTCGGCCCGACGTGCCCGGCCCACTCGGGCCGGTACGGCTGCAGCAGCGAATCCTTGATGCCGAGATCGAAGATCGTCGTCGGCCCGCCGAACCAGACGTCGGCCTGCGGGTTTACTCTCTCAAACCGCAGCCGGTCGAGGATCTCCTGCGAGCCCATGTCGAGCCACCGGACATCGATGTCCGGCCGCTCGGCCTCAAACGCTTTCTCTAGTAGGATGAGCTGATCGCGGCCATGAGGGGAATAGAGGACCACCGGCGTGCGACCGTCGGAGGCACATGCCGTCATCGTGGCTAGCATGATTCCGGAACAGATCCACCACGAAGGCACGAAGGGCAGGAGGGACTCCTTGATCGGGGAACATCATCTCATTCCGCGTGGAGCAGAATTCCGCTTCGATTTTTTTGGTGGTCTCGGAAGCGCCGCTCCTATCACCACAAAAAAACTACTGGACCTCCGCCCGACGCGGAATGAGACGTCACTAAAACGACCTAGGAATCCCTCCTACCCTTCGTGCCTTCGTGGTGAACCAGCCACAAATCCATGCTACCGCGCCAGCTGCTGGCCAAGCGCAAGAAGATTGGCAAACAATCTCAAAGCCCCCGGAACCCCGGCCGGCAATTGCCGAAAGAAGCTGAGCCCGGTGTACACGTACGTCCCCTGCCCCACCGGCGCGATCAACAGCCCACCGGCCAGCTCCGCCTCACCGGAGTCGTGCATCTCCAGGATCGGCGTGTACGTCGAGTCCCAGTTCCGCGCGAAGTAGAGCCCCCGCTCCTGCACCCACCCCTCCCAGTCGCGGTCGGAGATCCGGTTCGGCCGGTTGAGCACCGCGTGCTCCGGCGTGAGAACCTTCACCGCCGCATTCTCGTCCACTACACGGTCGTGGCTCACCGGCCGATCCTCCGCCGCCGTGACCAGGGGCGACGATCCGTTCGTCCCGCCGGCATCCGCGTGCAGGCTATCCCCGGCGACAGCGAGCTTCGGTCCCCCGACCGTCATCGGCAGCGGCGCGAAGTTGCTCCGGAAGAACTGGTGCTGCTGGTACTGCACGATGAGCGTGCCGCCGCCCCGGACATACGAGAGAACCCGCGCATTGTTTTCCACCAGCGCCGAGTCGGTCTCGTAGGCGCGGGGCCCGATCACGATCACCGGATACCGGCTCAGGTCCTCCCGCTCCAGCGCGCGCGCGTCGAGCAGCGTGACCGGCAGCCCCGCCCGCACCAGCGCCTGCGGCACCAGGTCCGACGCGCCGCGCACATACCCGATCCGTGCGAGCCGCGGCAACGCGACCGGCGCCAGATGCACCTGCGCCTCCGCCGGCACGAGGTACGATCTCGGCCGGATGTGGGGATAGTTCACCGTGAACACGCCAGCGGTGTACTCCCGCCCCGCCGTATCGCGCGCGACCGCGCGAATCGCGGCGCTGGCGCGCCCGCTGCCGCGCGGGCGGCCGCACCTCGAAGGTGTACGTCTCCCGCTCGTCCTCCCCGATCAGCCGGAACGTCTGCGGCCGCACCTCGGGCCAGCCGTCGGGCACTACCAGTCCGATCGTGCCGGTCGTCGTGTCGCGCGCGCCGTGCGTCAGCGTGACCGTGAACTGGTGACTCGCCGGCGTGATCAGCGACCAGATGTCGGTCGCGGGATCCAGCTTCACGTCCACCCGCGGCACGATCGTCAGCGGCCGCCGCACCTCGCCCATCGCCTGGTCGATCATCCGGTAGCTGACTTCGCGCGTGGCCTCGCCGCCGATGCCCAGCCGCCCGAATCGCGCCGTCGGCGCGGTCGGGCCGAACGGCTCGCCCAGGATGCTGGGGGCGACGCCGCTCCAGTCGTAGAGCGCGCCCTGGCGCGGGTGGCGGAGGAAGTAGGGCGTCGTGATCGGCGCGAGCGTGTCGGGCCTGAGCGTGACCGTCGCGCGGCGCAGCTCGCCGGGCGCGAGCGCCATCTCCGTTCCCGAATCCGCCTGCACGTGCCACTCGGCCGACGGCACCACGCCGCCGGCCACCGACATCGAATCGGGCCCCGCGTTCCACACGCTCAGGCTCACCGAGTCCGACTGCCCGGCGATCAGCCGGTCGTCTTCCGACCGCGCGTCGGCGACGAGCCCTGCGGCGATCGCGAGCGCACGCTCGGTGTGCCGCCGCTGGTCCGCCTGCTCCGGCGTGGAGAACAGCATCTGCGCGCGGGTGTCGTCCGACTGCGGCAGGAGATCGCGCTTGCCGCGGTCGAGCAGCGTGATGACTCGGCGATACGACCCGGCGCCGAGCGCGGCGCGGGCGCTGTCGGCGCGGGCGGAGAAGCGGCGGCGGGCGGCGGGGCCGTCGCTGTTCGGCGCGTCGCGCCACGGCATCGCGGCGAGGCTGGTGTCCACGCCGTCGAACAGCCCGCCGCTCCCTTCGTTGCTCCGGTCCTCCACCAGCGCCAGCTCGATCGGCGAGTGCCCGATCTCCTGCGGCCGCCCCATGTCCTGCGACCGGTGCAGGCTCCGCCCCGCCATCGCGATCTGGCTGTACGACTTCCCGACCGCCCGGTCGAGCACGCCGGAATCGATCAGCAGCGTGGTGGCGGTGGTGTCGTTCCAGGTGGTGCGGTAGAGCTTGGTCGGGGTCCAGGTGCGGATTCCCTCCTCCCGCGCCAGCTCGGTGAACCGCGTGCTGTCGCCCGCCGCGGCGAACGCCTCCCGCGCCACCCAGCCCGCCGCCTGGTGCTGGCCGTGCCCGTCCTTCGGCTCGCCGCTGAACACCGCGACGACGATCTGCGGCCGGTACCTCCGGATGATCCGCACCACGTCCTTGAGCACCGTGTCCTGGGGCCAGTGCTCCCAGGTCTCTTCGATCGTCTTGGAGTAGCCGAAGTCGTACGCGCGGGTGAAGAACTGCCGGGCCCCGTCGAGCCTCCGCGCCGCCAGCAGCTCTTCGGTCCGGATCAGCCCCAGCGCCTCGCCCAGCTCGGGACCGATCAGGTTCTGCCCGCCCTCTCCTCTATTGAGCGACAGGTAGGCCGCCTCCGCCCCCATCCCCCGCACCAGCACCGTCAGCAGCTCCGTATCCTCGTCGTCCGGGTGCGCCCCGATCATCAAGACCCGCCGGTAGTGCCCCAGCATCCGCAGCTCCTGGTCGAGCGCGACCACGCCGCCGGTGCTGGGCGGCTCGAGCTGGGCGTCGAGCCGCCCGGCAGGCAGAAGCAGGGCGAGCACTAGGAGCCGGCGGATGTACGGAAGGCGCAAGACGAAACTCCAGGCATTGGCTATTGAGATAGGAAAGCTACACCGTTCTGGAACCTCGGCGGAACGTCTCAGAAGGGTAGGTCCTGAAGAGGAGAACAGAGGCACAGAGGCCACGGAGAAACAGCAGGAAAAGACAAGGGCACGAAGGTCACGAAGGACACAAAGAAAAACAACAAAAAAAGTTGTTGTTCTTCGTGCCCTTCGTGTCCTTCGTGCCTTCGTGGTGAAGTCTTTTAGGAGGTGAGGCGGGGCGGCTCGGGGAAGCCCCTCCGTGTCCTCCGTGCCTCTGTTCCCAAACAAAACACCAGCCGATCAGTGGAGCGGCGCCGCCCCCAGCGGAGTGTCCTGAATCGACCGCCGAAACGCCGGATGCCGGATCCAGAGATACGCCCCCATGCTGACCGCCGCGAGCGTATTCGCCGAGACGACCGCCCAGAACGGGAACAGCGCCCCCGTGCCCTCCGAGAGCACCTCGAGCACCCCGTAGAACATCACCTCGAAGGCGAGGAACACCGGCAGCAGCGCGTACCGGACGACCGAGTTCTCGGTCCCCCAGTGCACCAGCGCGACCAGCCCCATGCCGAGCAGGGCAAAGACCACGAAATGGAAGGCCGTGTAGAGCAGCACCGCGCCGAAGACGACCTGGCCCGTGTCGGGCGTGGCGTCGCCCATGAGGACGACCTGGCCCA
Source organism: uncultured Gemmatimonadales bacterium (assembly GCA_963720365.1). Taxonomy (GTDB): domain Bacteria; phylum Gemmatimonadota; class Gemmatimonadetes; order Gemmatimonadales; family GWC2-71-9; genus CAVVWJ01. The sequence goes on from CAVRFK010000004.1 coordinate 231,618, forward strand.
GGAGGCTGGGCGTGAGCATGGGCCGGCCGGCGATGGTGTCGAGGATCAGGAACCAGATTGCCACCGCGAGGCCGCCGATGATCCCGACATCGGTGCCTTCGGCGGTGATGGAATGCGAGCGTTCGACCATGTGATCTCCTGCGGAGAGCCTGTCTATCACAGTGGCGTCTGCGCCGCCGGAGCGCAAGGCGATCACACGCTTCCACCCCGCGGCGGCCCCGGGGAATGGTGCGTCGCCGTCACCTCGTCGCCCAGCGGTACCTCCGACCGCAGCCGCGGGTGACGGCTTAGCAGAAACCATCCCATCCCCGCCACTCCAACCAGCGAGCCACCGGCGACCGACCAGAGCGGAACTCGCTCTCCCGTGGCGGTCGTCAGCAAGTAAGTCAGCCCGGTCAGGAAGAAGAACACGACCACAAGTCCCATCCAGAGTCCCATCCGGAGGGAGAGGTTCCGCGACGCCATGTGGACCAGCAGCGTCAGCACCGTCCCGACGACGGCGAAGATGAGCAGGTGGAGGAGGGTGTAGCCCGCCACGACCCCGGGCACGATGTGCCGAATGCCCGGCTCCAGGTCGCCACGGAAAAACACCTTCCCCAGCACGTTAGGCGTATGGAACGGCCGTCCCGCGGCCATGTCGAAGACGAAGTACCAGGTGGCGACAAGTGCCGCCCCCAGCAGTCCGGCGAGGAGGCCCTCGCGGACGGTGGAGTGTTCCTGCGCGTGCATCCCCGCTCCTGGCTGAAAGTGACGGCTAACAGGCTGCCACAGCATAGGATGGGACGATGCGAAGAAGCTGTGTCGGCGTCACCCGCTCGGCGGCCGCGCGGGCGTTCTCGCACTGGGCGCAGGGGCAGGAGGTGAGCAGTCCCTGGAAGGTGTAGATCCCGGTATCGTGCCGGTCGCTCCACCGGACCTTGAGCCCGTACGCCCCGACCAGCGCCAGCGACATCGGCCGCACGTCCTCGGGCACCGTGGCCGGATCGAGCAGCGGCCGCCCGCTCATTTCATCCAGGCAGGCCGCGCACGGACAGCCGAGCCGCAGCGGCCGGGCGGGGTACCAGCCCTGGTGGCCGGCAGTGTCCCATTCGATGAGGATCCCGCCGTCGCGGCGGGTGATGGCATGGGGAACGGGGACGGGCATGGTGGATGATAGCAGGGGTGGACGGTCAGGCGGAGCGGAGGCGGTCAGGCGGTCAGGCGGTCAGGCGGTCAGGCGGTAGGCACGAAGCGATCTGTCATCCCGAGCGCAGCGAGGGATCTTGCTCGCCGAGGTTCGAGCCGGCCGGCAAGATCCCTCGCTAAGCTCGGGATGCATCCCTACCGCACCCGTCCGCCTGACCGCCTGACCGCCTGACCGCCGGGTGGTGCGGTGCGGCGGCACGGTCCCCCTATATTTCAACCAACTCAACACGGACCCCCGATGTCCCCCGATCCATTCGGCGCCCGAGCCAAACTCTCCTCCGCCACCATCTACCGCCTCGACGCCCTGGCCAAACAGGGCATCACCGAGCTCGACCGCCTCCCCTTCTCCATCCGCGTCCTGCTCGAGAACGCCCTCCGCTTCGCCGGCCGCGGCGTCGTCACCGAGGACCACGTCCGCCAGCTCGGCGGGTGGTACCGCGAAGGGCGCTCCGCGCACCGAGATCCCGTTCATGCCCGCGCGCGTGGTGCTCCAGGACTTCACCGGCGTGCCCTGCGTCGTGGACCTCGCCGCCATGCGCGACGCCATGGGCCGGATGAAGGGCGACCCCGACAAGATCAACCCCGTCGTCCCCTGCGACCTCGTCATCGACCACTCGGTCCAGGTGGACCACTACGGCTCCGACAACGCCTTCCGCCTCAACGTCGAGCTCGAGCTCGAGCGCAACGTCGAGCGCTACCAGCTCCTCAAGTTCGCCCAGCGCGCCTTCCGGAACTTCCGCGTAGTCCCGCCGGGCACCGGCATCGTCCACCAGGTGAACCTCGAGTACCTCGCCCCGGTGGTGCAGCTCCGCGAGCAGTTCGGCGAGCCGACCCTCTACCCCGACACCCTCGTCGGCACCGACTCCCACACCACCATGATCAACGGCCTCGGCGTCGTCGGCTGGGGCGTGGGCGGGATCGAGGCCGAAGCGGTCATGCTCGGCCAGCCGTACTTCATGCTCATCCCCGAGGTCGTCGGGATGAAGCTGACCGGCGCCCTGCCCCTCGGCACCACCGCCACCGACCTCGTCCTCACCGCGACCCAGATCCTCCGCAAGAAGGGCGTGGTGGACAAGTTCGTCGAGTTCTACGGCCCCGGCCTCTCCAGCCTCGGCCTCGCCGACCGCGCCACCATCGCCAACATGGCGCCCGAGTACGGCGCCACCATGGGCTTCTTCCCGGTGGACGCGGAGACGCTCCGCTACCTCGAGCGCACCGGCCGCGGCAAGGAGATCGTCGAGCGGGTGGAGCGCTACACCAAGGAGCAGAACCTCTTCCGCACCGACGCGACGCCCGACCCGGTCTTCACCAGCACGCTCGACCTCGACCTCTCCAGCATCACGCCGAGCCTCGCGGGCCCGCGCCGGCCGCAGGACCGGGTGCCGCTGACCGAGCTCAAGCGCAACTTCGTCGTGAGCCTGCCGGGCCTGATGAGCCCCACGGTGCCGGCGGAGCGCAAGCAGCTGGCGGAGGCCGCCTACTCCCGCTGGATGGGCGAGGGCGGCGCCAGCGTCACCATCGGCGAGCACGGCGCCGACCAGCCCGACGGCAAGCTCGATCCCGACGCGCCGCCGATCGTGAAGGGCGTGCTCGACGGCTGCGACATCACCCTGCACGACGGCGCCGTCGTCATCGCCGCCATCACCAGCTGCACCAACACCTCCAACCCGTCGGTCATGATCGGCGCCGGCCTCCTCGCCAAGAAGGCCGTCGAGCGCGGCCTCGAGACCAAGCCGTGGGTCAAGAGCAGCCTCGCCCCCGGCTCGCGCGTCGTCACCGACTACCTCGAGGGCTCCGGCCTCCAGCCCTACCTCGACAAGCTCCGCTTCAACACCGTCGGCTACGGCTGCACCACCTGCATCGGCAACAGCGGCCCGCTCCCCGACGTCGATCGCCAACATGATCGACGAGCATTCGCTGGTGACCGCCGCGGTCCTGAGCGGCAACCGGAACTTCGAGGCGCGGGTGCACCCGCAGGTGCGGGCCAACTACCTCGCGTCGCCGATGCTGGTCGTCGCCTTCGCGCTCGCCGGCCGGGTGGACATGGACCTCACCAAGGAGCCCCTCGGCAAGGGCAAGGACGGCAAGCCGGTCTTCCTCCGCGACATCTGGCCCACGCTGGAGGAGATCCAGCAGGCCATGAGCGCCTCGCTCAAGCCGTCGCTGTTCCAGCACCGCTACGGCTCGGTCTTCGAGGGCGACGAGATCTGGAAGGGTCTCAAGGTGCCGGAGGGCAGCCGCTACGCCTGGGACAAGAACTCCACCTACGTGCAGGAGCCGCCCTTCTTCACCGACCTCCCGCCCGACCCGCTCCCGCTGCGCGACATCAGCGGCGCCCGCGTCCTCGCGGTGCTGGGCGACTCGGTGACGACCGACCACATCTCCCCCGCGGGCTCCATCCCCAAGAACGGCCCCGCGGCCAGCTACCTCCGCGAGCACGGCGTCGAGCAGGTGGACTGGAACACCTTCGGCTCCCGCCGCGGCAACCACGAAGTGATGATGCGCGGCACCTTCGGCAACGTGCGCATCAGCAACGCGCTGGTGCCGGACAAGGAGGGCAACTGGACCCTCCACTTCCCGAGCGGCGAGGTGGTCTCGATCTACGACGCCGCCATGCGCTACCAGAGCGAGGGCACGCCGCTGGTCATCCTCACGGGCAAGGAATACGGCACCGGCTCCAGCCGCGACTGGGCCGCAAAGGGTCCATCCCTCCTCGGCGTGAAGGCGGTCATCGCGGAGAGCTACGAGCGGATCCACCGGAGCAACCTGGTGGGCATGGGCGTGCTCCCCCTGGCCTACGAGCCCGGCAACGACCGCAAGTCGCTCGGCCTCACGGGGCGGGAGACGTTCTCTGTCTCCGGCATCGCAAAGGGATTGGCGCCCGGCGGACGGGTGACCGTCATCGCCAAGGACGAGAGCGGCAAGGAGACCAAGTTCCCCGCGGTCGTTCGGCTCAACTCAGCGGTGGAGCTGGACTACTACCGGCACGGCGGCATTCTCCAGCGCGTGCTTCGGCAGTTTATGGGGAAGTAGCGGTGCTCGGTGGAGCGAGCGGCGGAAGCGACACCGGGCGCTACGGACGCTCCGGCTCGGAGCCCGGGCAAACTGCGCCCGGAATCTCCTCGACCTGCGCGTCCTAACGCGCCCTGGCGTCGCTCCCGCCGCCCGCTCCACCCCAGGCTTCGATCCCCGCAGTGCGCCCCATTGTCAGCCTGAGCGAAGCGAAGGCGCCGAACCCCCGCGCTGGCTGATATGCCTCCACCCGCACGTGTCAGCTGCGTCGACCATACTCGATGGAGCGGGCGCCGGGAGCGACACCTGAGCGCGTTAGGACGCGCAGGAGAGGAGATTCCGGGCGCTGTTTGCCCGGGCTCCGACCCGGAGCGTCCGTAGCGCTCGGTGTCGCTCCCGGCGCCCGCTCCATTCGATCCGAGCCCTGCTGCAAAAGCGCCGCACCGCAAGCGTGACGTGCATCGCCGCAGCCCCAGACGGCGCTCCCTATCTTGCCCCCGATTCAGCGAACCGGAACCAACCAACGCGCCGGCGCCGAGCCGTGTGCTCGACCGAGGGGGAGCCAATGCTGCAGCGTCAGGACCCGGAGTGGGTGATCTGGCCCGTGTCGTGGAGCGCCATCTGGGTAGGGGCCCTGACCGCCCTGGCCATCGGGGTCCTCATCGGCCTGATCGGGCTCGCGCTGGGCGCCAACGAGGCGGCCCAGTACGTGGATTGGAAGAAGGTCCATCTGATCAGCCTCATCTTCACGGTGGGCGGCGCCTTCTTCGGCTACGTCGCCGGCGGCTGGGCGGCCGCGCGGATCGCGGGCCGGGTGCGGTCGGAGCCGGCCATGCTGCACGGCGCGATCGTATGGCTGGTGACCATTCCGGTGTTGCTGATCCTCGGTGCCCTCGGCGCCGTCGGCCACGTCGGAGGCTGGTATGGCGGCCTCGCGGCCATGGCTGCCGATGCCTCGTCCCTTTCGACCGAAGAGATGGCCACGGCGGTACGCAACAACGCCCTCGCGACGGCCGCGGCGCTCCTGATCGGCTTGATGGGCGCCGTGATCGGCGGATGGATGGCGTCCGGCGAGCCCATGACCTTCACCCACTACCGCACGCGCGATCGCGCGGCGGTTTAACTGGACCTTACGCGCGAAGGAGCGTACCGATGGGGCTCATTCTAGCCTGGCTGCTGGGCGTACCCGGCATCATCATTGTCATACTGTTCCTGCTCGGCGTCGGCCACTAGAAGTCAGGACGCGCAGTCTCTCCGCCGGCATCGAATAGCGCGGGGGGCCGTATGGTGCTCGGTGGAGCGGACGGCGGGAGCGACACCGGGCGCTACGGAGCCGCGCCCTGGCGTCGCTCCCGCCGCCCGCTCCACCTAAACTCCGATCCCCCATGGTGAGCTTGCCCGCCATCCGCGGCGTTCGTGCCCAATAGCCGAGGTGCGGAGCCGCCGACGCGCATCGGCCACCGTACGGCGCCGGTGGCTCCGCACCTCGGCTATTGGGCGGGCACACCCCTCGACAGCCGGATTGAAAGGAACTCGGCATGGCGAAGCTCGTGTTCGGAATGAACCAGTCCCTGGACGGCTACGTCGATCATATGGCGTTTGCGCCAGGCCCCACGCTCTTCCGCCACTTCATCGAGGAGGCCCAAGGGCAGGCGGGCAGCGTGTACGGGCGCACAATGTATGAGATCATGCGCTACTGGGACGACGATCATCCTGAATGGGATGCAGCGGAACACGCCTTCGCGGCGGCATGGCGGAAGCAGCCGAAATGGGTCGTCTCGCGCTCGTTGAAGTCCGTCGGCCCCAACGCCAGCCTTCTCGAGAGTGATCTCGAGGGCGCGATCCGCGGGCTGAAGGCCGAGCGCGACGGGGAGATCGAAGTGGCCGGCCCGGGCCTGGCGCATAGCCTCACCGAACTTGGCTTGATCGATGAGTATCGCATCTACTTGCACCCGGTCGTGCTTGGTCACGGCACGCCATACTTCGCCGGTCCCCGGCCGCCACTCCGCCTCATGACCAGTGATCGGATTGGCGAGGATGTGATCAGGTTGACCTACGTTCCTGCGTGATCTCGCGACTCGAGGCTGCACGGATACAGGTGCTGCCCGTGTCTCTGGACGTGGTTAGCGCGCCGTGCTCAGTGGATCGGACGGCGGATGTGTTGGCCATTCGCAGAGGTCGTGCCCAATAGCCAGCTATCGCGTCCTGCGGGCCGGCCGCTTGTACAACCGTCGTCCCTTCGCTGTCATCCTTTCCGCCTGGCCTTCGCGCCCTCTTTCCCGAGCGCGGTGCGCGTCTTCTTCGGCAGCTTCGAGATCGTCTTCTTCCGCCTGGCGGCCTTCGCGGCCTTCTTGATGTTGCGCCGCGCCGCCGACTTCTGTTTGCTGGTTGCCATATCGCGTTCCTTTCTCACGCTTCCTGCTAAACCTTGTCCGGCGCCTGCCGCCGCCTCGAACCTCTTCGGCCATTATCCGCGCACCAGGCAAGCTAGGCGCCGGGCAACTCCGACGACGCGATGCCGGGCATTGAACTCCCCGGCCACGAGCCGTACCATTCCACGGTCGTCGCAGAAGACCCGAAGGACAACAGTAGAGGGGAGGCTCCACATGGGCACCATCACTACCAAAGACGGCGTTGAGATCTTCTACAAGGACTGGGGCAAAGGTCAGCCCATCGTGTTCAGCCACGGCTGGCCGCTGTCGGCCGACGACTGGGACACGCAGATGTTGTTCTTCCTGAGCCAGGGCTACCGCGTCATCGCCCACGACCGGCGGGGTCACGGCCGCTCCACCCAGACCGCCGACGGCCACGACATGGATCACTACGCCGACGACCTCGCGGCGCTGACCGCGCACCTCGACCTCAAGGAAGCGGTGCACGTCGGCCACTCGACCGGTGGCGGCGAAGTGGTGCACTACCTGGCCCGCCACGGCGAAAGCCGGGTGGCCAAGGCGGTGATCATCAGCGCGGTGCCGCCGCTCATGGTGAAGACGGCGGCCAATCCTGGCGGGTTGCCCGAGGAAGTGTTCGATGGATTGCGGGCCCAGCTCGCCGCCAACCGAGCCCAGTTCTACTACGAGTTGCCGGCCGGGCCGTTCTACGGGTATAACCGGCCCGGGGCGAAGCCATCCCAGGGCGTGATCTGGAACTGGTGGCGCCAGGGCATGATGGGAGGCGCCAAGGCGCACTACGATGGCATCCGCGCCTTCTCGCAGACGGACTTCACCGAAGACCTGAAGAAGATCACCGTGCCGGTCCTGGTGATGCATGGCGATGACGATCAGATCGTGCCATATGCCGATTCGGCGCCATTGTCGGCCAAGCTGTTGAAGAATGGCACGCTGAAGACCTACAAAGGCTTTCCCCACGGCATGCCCACGACCGAAGCCGACACGATCAACGCCGACCTGCTGGCCTTCCTGCAAGGGAAAGCGGCGGAGCGCCGACCCGAGTTGACGGCTGCCGGCTCGTCCAGGGCCTGATCGGCACGTCGACTCGCCCTCATCCGAGTGAGCGAGGGATCGCCGTCCCTCCCGGAAAGTCGTGCCCAATAGCCGAGGTGCGGAGCCGCCGACGCGCATCGGCCGCCGTACGGCGCCGGCGGCTCCGCGTCTCGGCTATTGGGCGGGAACCATCACCCCGTTGAACCCCCCGCCCCCGGTGCGTACCCTTCTACGATCAGGCCATCCCGCAACGCACCGAGAAGGAACCCGTGCCCGGCTTCCCGACCGCCCTCGAGACCGGACTCGCCGACCGCTATCGCCTCGACCGAGAACTAGGCCGCGGCGGCATGGCGCGCGTCTACCTCGCCCACGACCTCAAGCACGACCGCCCCGTCGCGCTCAAGGTCCTCCACCCCGAGCTGAGCGCCACCCTCGGCGCCGAGCGCTTCCTGCGCGAGGTCCGCACCGCCGCCCGCCTCCAGCATCCCAACATCCTGCCGGTCCACGACTCCGGCGCCGTCGGCGACCACGACCTCCTCTGGTACACCATGCCGTACGTCGAAGGCGAGTCGCTGCGCGACCGCCTGCGCCGCGAGGGCCGCCTCTCGATCGAGGAATCAACTTCCATCGCCCGCGAGGTCGCCGAAGCACTCGACTACGCCCACGAGCGCGACGTCATCCACCGCGACGTCAAGCCCGAGAACATCATGCTCTCCCGCGGCCACGCGCTCGTGGCCGACTTCGGCATCGCCCTCGCGGGCCGGCGCACCGACGGCCGACGATCGCCTCACCGAAGTGGGCCTCGCGATCGGCACGCCGAGCTACATGAGCCCGGAACAGGCGAGCGGCGGCGACCAGCTCGACGCCCGGAGCGACGTCTACAGCCTCGGCTGCGTGCTGTACGAGATGCTCGTGGGCGAGCCGCCGTTCGCCGCGCCGACCGCGGCGGCGGTCATCGCCAAGCGGTTCACCGACACGGCGCCGGCCCCGTCCCGGAGCGGCACGGCCGTCCCGCCGGAGCTCGACCGCATCGTGCTCCAGGCGCTGGCGCGCGCGCCGTCCGACCGGTTCCCCGGCGCGGGCGCCATGGCGGCGGCGCTCCGCGAGGGCGAGCCGTGGGGCCGCACCTTCGGCCGGCGCGTGGCGTCAGGGCGGCGGCGAGGCCTCCATCGCCGTGCTGCCGCTCGCCAACCTGAGCCCGTCGCCGGAGAACGAGTTCTTCGCCGACGGCATGACCGACGAGCTGATCAACGAGCTGGCCAAGGTGCCGGGGCTGCACGTGGTCTCGCGCACCTCGTGCTTCGCATTCAAGGGAAGGCCGGAGGACGCGCGCGAGATCGGCCGCCGGCTCCAGGTCCGCACCGTGCTGGAGGGCAGCGTGCGCCGGGCGGGCTCGCGGCTCCGGGTCTCGACCCAGCTCATCAACGTCGCCGACGGGTTCCTCCTGTGGTCGGAGAGCTTCGACCGCGAGGCGGAGGACGTGTTCGCCATCCAGGACGAGATCGCCCGGGCCATCGGCGGCGCGCTGCGGCTCCGGCTGCTCGATCCGGAGCGCGCGTCCAGGCCCAAGCCGCCGACCGACGACATCGAGGCGTACGGGCTCTACCTCAAGGGCCGGCACTTCTGGAATCGCCGGACGGAGCCGGACCTCCGGCTCGGCATGCAGTACTTCGAGCAGGCGCTGGCGCGGGATCCGGGCTTCGCGCTGGCGTACGCGGGGCTGGCGGACACCTGGGCGGTGCTCGGCTTCTACTCCGCGGTGCCGCCGGCCGACGCGTTCCCCAACGCCAAGCGCTACGCGCACGAGGCGCTCGCCCGCCAGCCTGGCCTCGCCGAGGCGTACCCGGCCATCGCCTACGCGGCGATGTACTACGACTGGGACTGGCCGGGCGCGGAGCGCGCGTTCCGCCGGGCCATCGAGCTGCACCCGGGCTACTCCAACGCGCACCAGTGGTACGGGAACTTCCTGTCGGTCATGGGGCGGGCGGAGGAGTCGGTGGCGGAGTTCGAGTACGCGCTCTCGCTCGACCCGCTCTCCGCGCTCCGGCACGCCGCGCTCGGCTGGGGCTGCTACTTCGCGCGGCGGTACGAGCGCGGGGTGGCGGAGTGCCGGCGGGCGATCGAGCTGGAGCCGAGCAACGTGGTGGCGCACGCGTGGCTGGCGATGGGGCTGGAGGCGACGGGGCGGATGGAGGAGGCGGTGACGGCGGCGGAGGAGATGGCGAGGCTGTCGGGTCGGGGGATGTCGAGTCTGGGGTTTCTGGGGCATGCGTATGCGGTGGGGGGGCGGGCGGCGGAGGCGCGGGGGGTGTTGGGGGAGATGATGAAGCTGGCGGAGACGCGGTATACGTCGCAGTACGATATCGCGCTCACGCACCTGGGGCTGGGGGAGCAGGACGAGGCGATCGCGTGGCTGGAGCGGGGGTATGAGGGGCGGGATCATCAGATGGTGTTTTTGAAGGTGGATCCGCGGTTGGATGGGGTGCGGGGGAGGAGGGATTTTGGGAGGGTGATGGAGAGGATGCGGTACTGACATGTCGGCGCTCCTAAGGCACAGCCAGCGGCAGGATGGTCATGCGACTTACGCGCTCCTCGGCAGGATTGGAGGCCTTCCATCTTCCGAGTGCGGCGTGCCAGAGATATCCCGGTTCCTCGGTATCACCATCCACATGTATTGGGACGATCACGGGGCACCCCACTTTCATGCGGTCTATGGCGAACACGAGGCGAAGCTCCTGATCTCGCCGGTATCGCTGATGGCCGGACGCTTGTCGCCTCGTGTGCTGGCAGTTATCGTCGAATGGGCCAGCAGACACGAGGCGGAGCTGCTGGAGAACTGGGACCGCTGCAGGCGCGGGGAAACACCAGTCCGGATTCCGCCGCTGGAGTGAACAGTGCTGCCGATTTACCCGCGCGTCACGAGTGTCTCGGCGCTCCCCCAGTACCATCTCGAGATCGGGTTCGCGGATGGGAGCCGGGGAGTGGTGGACTGCTCTCACCTGATCCTCCGGGCGGAGCCCGGCGTCTTTGCCGCGCTGCGCGATCCAGCGGAGTTCGCCAAGGTCTACGTGCACCCTGAATCCCGCACAGTAACCTGGGCAAACGATGTAGACCTCGATCCGGATGTTCTCTACGCTCGCGCCCACGCCATTCCGATCCCGGATGAGTGAGATCGTCAGGCCGCGTACACGCTGTCTCTGTGCCACGCCAGGTACCCCGGATCCGGCTGGAGCCACTCATCCTCGCCCTAGGAGCCTAGGTCTAAGTTCTTGCCTACAAGGAGTTGCCCTGTCGTCGGAATGGCGCTGGAGCCATGAGCCGGGCAACGTACCGACAAACGTGAGCGTAGCTGGTAGCGTGGTTCACTCCATTAGACGGAACCAGTCCTTGACGCTGAGACGCAGGCGCAGAACCTCATCGTCCGCCAGTAGGTTGAACCTGGGTTTCAGCCGATCCATCCACCCCGTAACGTGAGCCGGAGTTACCATAGCGTCGAACCGATTGGAGAAGCCCGCCACCCCCGTCTCAACCAGGCAGTAGAGATAAACCACGAACGCCACGAGATCCGACAGCTGGATGAAGTAGGAGTCCCTGGAGTCCTTCGGAAGGGGATCCTCGATCAGCGACTTTATGTCTCTGCGATAAGCGTTTGGGCCAAACTTGGAGGGGATGAAGTTGACCCTCTGCATTCGCCTCGCAGTCGCCCGCATCTTCGACACCCTTCCATCATCAGTAATCATCAGGAACCGAGCCGTGGGGTTTCTACCTGGATCGAGGTCATTTTCGATTCGCTGGATGCTCATCTTCATCGCCCAATCAAGAACGCGGTACTCTGACATCTGAATCCTTGGCTTGACGATGACGGCATTGACGAACTTTAGCTCGAGGGGAAGCGATCAGATCGCAAAAGGCGGACATCACCGCGATTCGCTCGGCGTCGGGGAAACCAAATGGACGGTATGGGTTTTTGTTGAGGAGGAAGTACTTCGCGTGAAACTCCAGCTTGACTGGAAGTCCCATCTCCCTCTTGAGCTGCCGACGGAACTCGAGAATCTGCTCGAACGCTGCCCTCCAGTTGAGATAGTGGAGGTAGCCTGCGCTGAGCGCGAAGAGCGGCGACGAAGTGTTTTGGATAACCATCGTCCCCGGATTCGTCCAGATAGGCGAGGTGCATTGCAATCCTGCTGATCAGGGGGACAGCAATTCAGATCGCCAGCTGACTCTTGGAGTCTCCCGCGTTAGGGGCACTCGGGGAGACTGAGCAGGTTATCCGGCTGATCCCCATCCGCAGTTGTCTTTAGGTACTTATTGCCGTATCTACTGACCGCAACGATCACGTCGACGACATGCCCGCCGCGGCTGACGTAGAACGACCACTTCCCGCCTTCAATACCTTCAATGGCCTCCGTCTGACTGAGCTTCCACGGGGTCGAGTTGTTGTTTGCTCCACCTACGTGGGTAATTCGTTCATGTGGATTGAACCGATCTGACTTGTTGATACAGCGAATCTCATGACGTGACGCCATTCAGCTCCCCAATCCTGGATTCCTTGGTCTTTCAGCTATGATGGACGTGTCGATGTTTCCGAAGGGCCCGGCGGCCGCCATGATACCGCATCAGCCGACGCTCCGCCAGACAAAATCGCGCCAAATGTCGTATTAACTACCCGGCGGCTTGGCGAGGCTCGGCTGCCGATGCCGACGTTGTCCAAAACGAAGCACAACTGGTGCTCCAACGACACCACCTTAAACGGCCGGCTCACCTCACGGAGGCCAGGCAGCCCGTCCGACCGGCACGGCACCGGTAGAGACTCGTTGCAACCTCACCGCAGCAGGCTTACGACCTCTTCGCTCCTCCGCTGGAACCCCGTCGCAGCCTCGGCCACCCGCTGCGTACTCAACCTGAGCGCGACCTTCATGACCTCATCCTCCGCCTTTTCCCCATCCCGACGAGCCTCAGCGGTCGGCTCAGGATAACGTTCCCTCATGGCGTAGAGCGCAGCACCGAGCGTCCCGTCGACCAGCGCATTGGCAAGGAATACTCCGGCAGGATCCCACTCGAACGGCGGCGGGTCAGGTATTGGCGGCCATGGCCTGATCCACTCCACCATCTTCACCGTCTTGAACCAGTCCAGGACCCACTGGAATCCCTGGCATTGGGAAGCAATACGCCCAAGCACGTCTCGCGCAACCACGCCGATGCGGAGAATCTCGGACAGCTCCAATTCCGCGAACCGCACTGGTCGAAGGTCCATCGCGATCCGATGATCCCACCGGACTGCCCAGAGAGCTCGCCAGCGCATGCACGCATGCCGTTCCGGTCGGGCCATCCAGACGGCGATGTTGCGAAAGTACGTCTTCACGTCCTCATACTTGGCGAGTCCGGCCGCCGACCCATAGAATCCCAGACGCTGATCCGGAAACGCGGCGCTCGGATCCCCTCTCAAATTGATGTTGAAGAAGTGATGCCACGTCGCGTCCGTGACCACCCGGCCCACCCCCACCTGATGTCCGTCATATGCTCCTACCGTCCCGAAGGTGGCCGGAGCCGCCGAACCTTTGCCGGATAGGCCGGCGCCGGTGCGGGCATACGCGACCACTTCCGGAGCCAGCGCTTGGCCGGAAGGCAAAGAGGGGTACTCGGTGATGCTGAAGCCACTGAAAGTGAAGGTCGCCGTGAGATCGGTCGGGACGTAGCACTCGCCTTCATGCGGATGATCGGGCATGTAACGCAGCCGCCCTCCCGGACCGCACATCAGCGGATGGGGGTAGACGATGCGCCGAAACAGGTACGGCGAAGAGCTGAAGTAGAGCTTCGGGAAGATCTCCTGAGGAACGTCGTCCGATTGATCTTCAAACTGGATGTCGGGGGTGTTGCCTACCCTGTTGGTATCGAGCCGCGTGGGTCCGTCTACCTTGGGTGCAACGGGCTCCCCGTTCGGCCCAGGGTTAGGCCAGTGCCATTTGCGCATGCTTCGGACCCGCGGAATCCTCCCACACATATCGACGCCGAGGTCTTCGTGATCTCCCGTTGCGAATACGCCGCCGCCGCCATTCATGAACTCCGAGATGGCGCGTAGCTCTGCCTCGGAGATCGGCGTAAATCCACCTCGGGATACGGCGAAGAGCCAGATCTCGTCGAATTGCTGAAGGTCCGTCGTATCGAAACGAAAACTGGATATGTCCGCGTTGGCGGCGCCGGCGCTTCGATGCGCCTTGGTCACAGCAAAACGCACATACGGTCCTGGACTGACCGACAATACGCTCAACAGTTCGGTCAGTCCAAAAGCGGCGTCCGTAAACGATCCGCCGGAATCCGTGACGATCAGGATGTGAACCGTGCACGGCCTGAAGAAGATCGGATACAGGAGCTCCGGAAACGTCGTAAACGCTAGATGTCGGTCGACTTTGGCTCGTTCGAAGAGCGCCTTGTCGAGCTCGGGCAGAGTCTTTGGTTCAGGCATGGACACCCCCTGAAGGAGGAACGCATGCCCGCACCCTATGGGGGAGGCGCAGCTGGGCGTGATCGGCCTAGGGTAGCGGGCCTAGTGGGATGCCTGAGATAGGATGCCGGTACCAGCCTTTCTAGGCCCTTTTTGCGACACTGGAGGGCCGAAACGCGACATGGACGGACAGTTTTGCGACACGCGGCCGGGGCACAGGCAACGAGTACGTTAGGGCAAGACTGCTCGGGCATTAGCGACGACTAACCCGAGGCCGACCGACGAGGGTTACTGCTCCACCAAGAGCCAGGCCTGATTTGAACGCACGGTGCGATCTGGCGTAACTCCAGGACCACTGATCATCGGGATCCCAACGATGGAATACGAACCGGGCGTCCTCAGATCATACCCCCACTCTTCCAGGCTCACCCACTCTTTGCCTTGAGAGTTGCGAAGTATCAGTTCTTTGCCGGGGTCGAGCCTGACCTTTGCCACCGCAAGGGAGGGCTGCCGCCAGCCAGTGGGCTTGATTGCTGTGCGCGTAGCATCGAGCACGCGCAAGCCCACTTGACGAGCGGCTGAGAGATAGGTGAAGGCAACCGGTTCGCTCGAGACGTTGCGCAACGTAACTCGGACCATAGCCGGATTGCCCACACGCACAGTCTGCTTCTTGACCTCGATGTGGGCGCGTACGCTGCTGGCACTGGACGTTAGTATCTGCACGCGCTTGGCTTGCGCGTGAAGTGTCACGGCGCCCAGGCTCGGGAACACGATCAACACTAACAGCAGTGAGGCTGGTCGCATCGGTCCGGACTTAAGCTGGCCGAGGGTGTGAGCTCGTTTCATCCTGCCCACGCCCTCGGCAGTGGAAGCCTTATCCTATGGGATTAGGTCGATTCCAACCGTCTGCAAGAGAGTAGTCTTGCTCACATTGGTGTAGATCTTTAGTGACGCTGGCCCGGTGGTGCACTTAACGACCCTAAACGCGCTGTTAGCTGCCACGTGTTGGAGGTCAGTGCAGGGTTGCGCGTTGAACCCAGCAGAACCGGCTGACCCCTGCGTGATCTCGCCATACGCGTTCAAACAGTCAGCGGCGTTCGAAGGGTTGAAGAGCCTGACGCCGTTTACGGGAATACTGATCTCGCCTGAAGGCGTGAAACTGCAATTCGCATTGGCGCTGGCGGTGGGAAGCCCTGCGACTGGTGTCAAGTCACTGCCTGGCCCCGCGATCTCCTGGTCGCTGCACGCCGCGATAGCTGCGGCGACAACGAATGCCGCAGTGCCAGCAAGCAACAAGTTCCGCATGATTGCCGTCCTTACCCCGTCTGGGGAGAAAAAAAAGGGAGTTCAGGGGGGGGAGCCTAGAATAGGGAATCATTTGGTCTTGCCTAGGCCCTGCGTGCGACATTGTGGGACTGTTTTGCGACAAGCGTGCGGCAGAATGTGCCGCTCTATCGGTATTGCGGCCTCCCGCTCAAAAACACACCGCCGCCGACAGTCGCGACCATCGGCGGCGGCTCACCACTCAGTACTTCCACCTACCGGCCTCACGCCGCCGGCCTCACCTCACCCCCCGCCGGCGGCCCGTCCCAGGCACACCCTCACCCGGAACCTCCGGCACCACCTCCCCGCGCTTCGGCTTCCCCAGCACCGTACTGGCGCTGACCCACGCCTCCAGCGACTGCTGATCCCCGGCGAACCGCTGCCGGTTCCGGCCGTCCATCACCCGCACCGCCCGGACGATCCCATCCGCCACCGCCTTGATCTCCGCGGTCGCGCCCGCGTGGGCGGTCCGGCCGGCGTTGCACTGCGACACCGCGGCGTCGAACTGGTCCAGCAGCTGGACGAACTCCTCCAGCACCGTCGCCGCCAGCCCGTGCCTGACCAGCATCTCGCGGTGCTGCCGCCGCCGTCGGCCGCCATCGCCCGTCCCGCCGAGCCGAAGGCCAGGAACGTCTCGGCGTCGGGCTTGAACCGGAACGTCTTGCTCAGATCCGGCTTCTCCTTCGCGCTCTCCCGCCCCACCTGCGCCAGGTGCGCGATGTGGACCCCGCGCATGGTCCGGCGCAGCTCGTTCTTCTGTACCGACCCCACGTGGAGATCCACGGAGGCTTCGCGCTGCTCGGTCATGGCCACGGTTGGCCCGCTCCACCAGCTGCTCCAGCTTCCCCGCCGTTCCGGTGTACCCCGGGTCGGCGTCCGGATGGGCCCGGCTGAACTCCAGCGCGCGCAGCCCCATCTCGATCTTCCTGCGTGATTCCGCGTCCATACTTCCTCCTACAGCGTTGCGCCGCAGGCGGCCGGGATCCTCCGGCACTGGTGAATGGTGCTGTGGTTGTGAACAGCGGCGACACGCTCCCGGCCTTGTGTCGCTCGGAAGGTCGGAAAAGCATCGAGTGTGCCACGAGTCGTGTCGCGGGCGCGTCGCGTCGTGCCGCGGATCCGTCGGGTCGTGGTGTGGTGTCCTCGAATCTCTTCGCGCGCACCTCGCGCGAGCGGCGCGCGCACTCGGTGGACCTGCGCGTGCGGAAAAGTTTTCCGCGCTGCCGCCTCGCGGGACGTCGCGTGCGCCCGGTGGAACGGCGTTGTTCCGCCGTCGCGCGGCGCTGTTGGCGCAAAAATGTCCGTTGCTCGGTGCATGACCGATCGCGGTCGCACGGCCGCGCAAAATGTGCGCTCCGAAAGTCTTTACTGCGGTCCGACGGAACGGCGATGCGACCTCCGTCGGCTCCCGATCGCCTGTCGATGGGCCACGATGGGATCTGAAATGTTGCCGCAAGTCGGCATGGGTCGGCGCGTGCGCGCCCTGGCCGCTCGCGTGCGGTGCGCGGAGCAGTGATGCGGCTCGATGGCTCGGGGCTGCGGCCGCGGCGCGCGTCGTTGACGCGAAATGGTGAGACGATGTCGGCGGAGGTCTCGTCGTTGTTCGACGAATCAGGTCGTGTGTGTCCGTTTCGGAGGACGACAGGACGTCGCTCGGAGTCGGAAGAAATTGCCGTTTGAGAATCCTGCCGCCTCGATGTGCGGCGAGCCCACCGAGCCCACTCTGCTTGCGCCCCTCGGAAATGGGCGACACAATAGGCTGTCCCCCATCCCCTGAGAGCGGACCATGCCAGGCCTCCGGTCTGTCGCCGTCCTGCTGATGCTGAGCGCCACCGCCGCGTGCGGCGGGGGCGGCGGTGGTTCCACCGATCCCGACGACAACGATGGTGACGGCATCGGACAGGTGATACTCACGATCCGGGGACTGGCCGGAACCGAGCGTGACATGGTCGTCCGGTACGTGGTCGCCGACGGCCCGACCACCCGCGCCGAGGCCTCCGCGATCCTGCCGACACCGTTCGGATGCTTTTCGGACGTCAACCCCACCTGCCCGATCGACGTGGCCGTCGGTCAGACCATCACCTTCTTTGCGATCGAGGGTGAGGGCTATGTCGCCGGCGACGCCGGCAACGGGCGGCCGGTGCCGCCGCCCGATCCGTTGCGCCACGAGTTCGTGTCGTACGTCGGCGACTGCGAGACCGGTGTCGGGCTGGGCGACTGTGTCCTGCACGTCACCGCGGACCGGGAGTACGACATCCGGGCCGAGTTCTCACAGATGCAGGCGGTGGTGTTCCGGATGTGGGGGGCCGGAGCGCTCGCGTATGGCTTCACCGCCCGCGATCGGCTCGCCTTTCCCAATCGCCCGTATACCGATACCGAGCCCGGTTGTTGCGCGGGCGCGGGCGTCTACGTCCCGCCGGCGCCGTTGGTCTACGCCTACCTCCCCACCGGCAGCACGGTCACGGCCACGCGCCATGTCGCCGGAGCCGGCCTCTCCCAATTCATCCAGTGGGATCAGGCCTGCACCAGCGGCGGCGGGATCGAGGGCGACTGCACCTTGATCGTGGGGGCGTCTCCCACCCCGACCGTCACCGCGATGTTCGAGTACTACGACTGCGGGCCGCAGGGATTGACCGACGGTGGGACCGGACCGACCCCGCCCCCCGGATGCACCAAGATTCGACCACCCGGGGCCTAGCCTCGGCCTGACGGTAGCGAGGTGGTCCATGTCCGAGGCGATCCTGCAACGGCTGGCCGCGCTGGCGGACCGGTACCACGCCGAGGGCGAGATCGGCCACGGCGGGATGGCCACCGTCTTCCGCGCGCGCGACCTGAAGCACGACCGCCTCGTCGCCATCAAGGTCCTGCGTCCCGACCTGGCCCAGGCCCTCGGCGGCGACCGGTTTCTCCGCGAGATCCGCATCGCCGCCCAGCTGCAATCGCCGCACATCCTGCCGTTGCTCGACTCGGGGCAGGTCGACGGGCTCCTCTACTACGTCATGCCGCTGGTGCAGGGCCAGTCCCTGCGGGACCTCCTCGCGCGCCAGGGCAAGCTGCCGCCGTCCGAGACGATGCGGCTCCTGCGCGAGATCGTGGACGGGCTCGCCCACGCCCATCGGCACGGGGTGGTGCATCGCGACATCAAGCCCGACAACGTGATGCTCGCCGAGCGGCACGCCATGCTGATGGACTTCGGCGTGGCCAAGGCGCTGACCGACGCGGCGCAGCACCACGATCTCACCAGCGTCGGCATCTCCCTGGGCACGCCCAGCTACATGGCGCCCGAGCAGGCGGCCGCCGATCCCAGCATCGACCATCGGGCCGACATCTATGCCATCGGTGTGATGGCCTACGAGATGTTGACCGGTGCTCCGCCGTTCAAGGGCACCCCGCAGGCGATCATCGGCGCCCACATCAGCGCCACGCCCGCACCATTGGGCCCCGAAATTCCGGCGGCGATCGCCGCGATCGTCATGCAATGCCTCGCCAAGCATCCCGATCAGCGGTACCAGACGGCCGAGGAGCTGCTCTCGGCGATCGAGTCGCTGATCACACCGAGCGGTGCCGTGGTGGCCCGCGAAGTTCCGCCCGCCAGGCGCCGGCGGCGTCTGCTGATCGGGGTCCTCGCCGTGCTGGTGCTGGGAGTGATCGGCGTCGCGGGCGCGCGCCAGATGCAGCGCACCCGCTGGATCCACCAGACGGCCCTGCCCGAGATGCGTCGCCTGATCGACGACGGCCAGCCGGACAGCGCGTGGTACCTCGGCCGTGAGGTGGCGGCCCGTGCGCCGGACGACTCCATATTGAAGACGCTCTGGCCCGAATTCACCAGGAACGGGGCGTTCAGCACCCGCCCCGAGGGCGTCGAGGTCGCTCGTGCCTCGTTCAGCGACACGTCCCGCTGGACCCCCCTCGGCACCACCCCGTTCGACTCGGTGGCGCTGCCGAGACAGCCGGGCCTGTTTCGGCTCACCAAGCCGGGCTACGTCCCGCTGTACTTCGTCACCACGTTCTATCTCCTGCCTGTCGTGCTCGATTCGATCGGGGCCACGGATCCCGGGATGATCACCATCGCCGGCGGCGATGACTACGACACCTTCCTGGTCGGCACCGACGGGTCACCGAAGCTCGCGCTGCGTGACTGGAGGATGGACCGCTACGAGACGTCGAATCGCGAGTACAAGGCCTTCGTCGAGGCCGGCGGCTATCGCGACAGCACCTGGTGGGCGGAGCCGTTTCGCGAGGGCGGTGTCACCCTCCCTCGCGCCGGGGCGATGGCGAGATTCGTGGACCAGACCGGCCGGCCAGGGCCCGCCACATGGGTGGCCGGCGATTATCCGGCCGGCGCCGGCGACATGCCCGTCGGAGGCGTCAGCTGGTACGAGGCCTCCGCCTACGCCAGGTGGAAGGGCAAGTCGCTGCCGACGATCTATCACTGGGCCCGCGCCGCCGATGTCCCTTTGTCACGCGGTGTGGTGCCGGAGAGCAACATGGAAGGGACCGGTCCCTGGCCGGTCGGCAAGCCGCGGGCGGTGAGTCCGACCGGCGTCTCGGACTTGGCCGGCAACGTGCGGGAATGGATTCGGAACGAGGGGGGACGCGAGCTGCGGTTCATCCTGGGCGGCGGCTGGAGCGACCCCACCTACGCCTTCGTCGACGCGTACGCCCAGCCCCCGATGGACCGCTCGGTGATCAACGGCATCAGGCTGGCCCGATACGACCCGGCCGACAGCAATGTCGCCGTGGCAGGCCGACCGATCCCGCGGGCCTTCACCGACTGGTTCAAGGTGCCCTCGGTTTCGGATGCGGTCTTCGAGAGCTTCCGGCGGCAGTTCGACTACGACCCGCTGCCGCTCGACGTCAGGCTCGAGCGGACCGACTCCACCAGAGAGGAGTGGAGAGCCGAGTTCGTCAGCTTTACGGCGGCGTACTCCGGCGAGCGCATGCAGGCGTGGGTCTTCCTCCCCAGGCACGGCAAGCCGCCCTACCAGACGGTCGTGTACTTCCCCGGTTCGGGAGCGATCAACACCCATACCAGCGCCGAGCGCCGGGACATGACCGGTAGTTTTGTGGTGAAGAGCGGCAGGGCGTTCGTGCTGCCGATCTACCGGAGTACTTATGAGCGCTCCGATTCGCTCACCACCGACATTCCCGACCAGTCGATCTTCTGGCGGGATCACGTGGTGATGTGGGGGAAGGACTACCGGCGGGCGCTCGATTACCTGAGTACCAGGCCCGACATCGACACCACGGCGTTCGCCTACTTCGGCTACAGTTGGGGCGGCCTGATGGGAGGATTGATTCCGGCGATCGAGCCCCGGATCAGGACGGCGGTGCTGTACGTCGCGGGCCTGACCATGGAGCGTCCCCGCCCCGAGGTCGATCCGATCAACTATCTGCCGCGCGTCCGCATCCCGGTGCTCATGCTGAACGGCAAGTACGACTTCTTCTTCCCCGCCGGGACGGCGCAGCAGCCCTTCTTCGAGCGGCTGGGCACCGCCGCCGCCGACAAGAAATACGTCGTGGACGAAGGGGGGCACGACGTGCCGCGACCGCGCCTCATCGCCGAGACGTTGACGTGGCTGGACCAGTATCTGGGACCGGTGAAGCCCTGACCGCCGGCCCCGCTATGGACGGCTTGCCTTCCCCGCCGCCCGCACCGCCCGCGCGATCAGCCCCGCGTCCGGCGCCTTGATCGAGATCCCGTCCGGATCCTCCGCGATGCCCATCTCGTTCCGCAGCACGATCTCCGTCGGGGTCGCACCCCCGCCGATCTCGAAGACGGTCCAGAGATTCCCGGGTTGGTTCGGCACGTAGAACGTGGTCGGGAAGAGGCCCAGTCCGTAGACCGTCACCGTCGCGCCGGACGCGCCCAACGCCGTGCTGGACGCCGTCGAACGGTTGGTATAGTCGTGCACGCTGTAGCGGTAGATCCCGCCGGATTGCTGCTGGATCGTGATCGTCTCCGGACCGAACGAGCTGATGTCGTCCACGTCGAGCGCGGCGAACGGCGGGCCGGTCAAGCTGCCGCGGTTGCTGGTCAGGTAGTAGACGTGAAAGCGGCCGCCCCCCGAGGTGGGGCCGGTAAGGTGCGCATCCAGATCCGCCGGCTCGGCCCCCCACGTGAGCACGATGCGGATCGTCCCTGCGGCGGCGTCGGGTGCCAGCACCAGGTCCTGGCCGGTGCTGATGTCGTTGTTGCCGATCGCGACCCCGATCCGGTCCGCGCGCTGGAACCCGGTGGCGTAGGAGCCCAGGTTGTAGGTGCCGGCGCTCAGCTCGGTGAACGAGAAATTGCCGCTGGCGTCCGCCTGGATCAGGCGGGTGCCGGCCAGCTGGCCGGTCGGAGACGACAGCTCCACGCTCGCGCCCGGTATGGGCTCGTTGTTGATCGCGTTGCGGACGGTCCCCGAGATCCCGCCGTTGAGGCTGCTCTCCGGAACCAGCGGCAGCGGCGGCGCCGACGTCGTGCTGCCGGACGAGATCGCGCCGACATACGTGCCGCCCCTCACGTATCCCGCCGCCTCGGCCCGAAGATGAACGCCGAAGCCGGCCCGATCCAGCGCCGGTGAGGTGTAGCTGCCGTCCGATCCGGTGGTCTGGGTGCCGATCAGCCCGGGATTGAAGGGATCGAGATTGTCGTAGAAGCCCACCGTCGCGTTGGCGATGCCCTGCCCCGTCACCGCGTCGATCACCCGGCCGCTGAGCACCGCCGTCTCCGCGCTGGGCACCACGTCCACTACGACGGAGCCGCTCTTGCCTTCACTGGTCGCGGTGATCGTGGCGGTTCCCGCGGCGACCGCCGTCACGTCCACCGGATTGCCGGCCGCGCCGGGCACGCTCGCCACGGTGGCGTCGGTGGAGCTCCAGGTGAAGGACCGGCCCGTCAGGCTGTTCCCCGCCGCATCGAGCGCCGTGGCCGTAAACGGCGTCGCCGAGCCGATGGTGAGATCGGCGCCCGCGGGCGCGATGGTGATGGAGGCGATCTCCGGCGGGTTCGTGATGTCCCCGCCACCGCCTCCCCCACAGCTCGAGGCGAGCAAGACGGCCAGGCCACACGCAAGGCTTCCGGGGATGCGGCGCATGAGCATCTCCTCGCTTCGATCGGACAGCGGGTAGTGGTGAGGAAGTGTGCAGGATGTAAGGCTGGAGTTACGGCTTGGCGGGCGCCTTGTCAAGCAGCTCGAGGGACCGCGAGGCACGCGTGCCCCGCATGGGGAGGTCGCCTATAGTGCCGGCACCACCGCCGGCGGCCCTTCTCCTTCACCACCAGCACCACCTCGCCCGTGGCGGTGATCTTCGACCCGGCGATGGACGAGGTCACCCGGATTGGTGACATGACCGCGTCACCCATGCTTCGCTCGCCTGGCGTGGTGGCCCTTCACCGTATCGATCGACTCCGCCGCGCTGTCGCAAAACAAACGGGCCGCCGGCGAGTCGCCTCCGGGCTCATCACCCATCTGTGAGCCACTGATCGGCAGGCTCATCCTGACCTCCGTGACTGTATCACTGGGGAACGCGTACTTGCGCCTGCCAGCAAACCAGCCTGGCCCCAATGCCACTGCCTTCGCGAAGTGCTTGGGGCTGAGGGCGGTTACCTCACGATCCACTTCATATTCGCGATGATCCCAACAATCACCGCCCCAAGCGCCCCGTACCCTATCGGCCCCGTGAGCTTCTTCTTCAGATCGGTCACATCCTCCGCCACGGTCTTCAGCGACTGCACCGTCCCCTCCGCCCCCTCCATCGAGCGCGTGGCCTGATCGATGGCCAGCTCCGCCCGAGGCCCCAGCCGCAACACCTGCTGCCGGATCAACCCCACCGTCGTATCCGCTCGCGCGATGCTCCCCGTCGCGCGGCTGAGCGCCGGCTCGAGCCCGACGTTCTGTACCAGCGTGCCCGTCGGATCCGCCAGCCTGGTCGTCAGGCTGGCCGCACCCTGGAGCGCCTCACGCAGCGACTCGCTCG
The DNA here is from genome assembly GCA_963720365.1 of uncultured Gemmatimonadales bacterium. Classification (GTDB taxonomy): domain Bacteria; phylum Gemmatimonadota; class Gemmatimonadetes; order Gemmatimonadales; family GWC2-71-9; genus CAVVWJ01. The sequence goes on from CAVRFK010000004.1 coordinate 254,988, forward strand.
CGCCCTCTCCCAGCAGCATGGGTGCAAGCCCGTCCGGCGAGCGGAGGCTGGCATCCACCTTCCCCACGGTGCTGTTGACCTGGTTGGCCGTGGCCGTGATGCTGCGGACCATGCTGTCCACGTTGGCCACGCTGTGCTCGAAGTGGGTGCGAGGATACGGACGCGCGTCGACTGGGCTATTGAGGTAGGCGACGATCTGCTCCACTTCCGCCATGAGATCCGTGGAGGGGGCAAGGGCGATGACGACCGTGTCCTTGCCTGAGGCGATGGGATCCTGCAGCACGATGCCCGCCCCGCCCGTGGACGGCGCCAGCTTCAGCGTGGGCTTGGTGAGACCGAAGCTCCCACCGATCCCGAGCTGCGCGTCCCCACGCAGGTTCTGATCCCGGCAGGTGGTGCGTTCCTTCTTAGTGGGACGCCAGGGCACGAACTTCGCCAAGCCACGCAACGGACAGAGATTCCGCGTCGTAAACCGCAGTGCGGCCGGCGTCAGCCTCATGAACTTGCCGATTCTGAGGTCGGCGCCTTGAAGGCTCACGTTGTCCCCGGGATAGAGGCGCAGCGTCGAGTCCTTCGACGTCACCAGCCTTCCGTTGACGAGCACGCGGGTCCGGCTCGGCGAGGTGCCGTCCACCCACGCTCCACCGCTTCGACCGAGCCGCAGGTCCATCGAATCCTGGCGCAGGTGGAACACGACGCCGGCGGCGGATCGTTGCAGCTCCATCATCACGCTCGGGACACCAGGTGCCACCGCCACGATCCGGGTGAGGACGCTGACCGGGAGCCGGTGCTCGATCCCATCGTGGACATGCAGCTCGGCCTGCAAGCCCCACGTGGCGGTGTCCAGTCGTCCCACGCTTCCTACGTTGCCACGGCGGAAGACGATGTCGGTCCCCTCGGCGAGCTCTGCATCGAAGGGGACTACGGTGACGGCGTGAATCACCCTGTTCGAGCGTGACACCAAGTAGCCGACGACCGCCGTGACCACGATGATGGCGAGGACCGCCACCACGACGTACCAGAGCTTCTTCCCCATCGCCGCACTCTCCTGGGGCTACTCCATGCCCCCTCGGACGTTCCACCAGATGATGGCCGCCACCAGGCAGAAGACGATGGAGGTCAGACCGCTCTCCCACACGGCATCCTGGAGCGCTTCCGCCCGCGCTCGTTCGGACGCGTAGCTCCGCTCGTTGGCGCTGATGCCGAGGGCGCTCGAGACGTAGGCGATGATGAACCCGAACAGCGCGGCCTTGGCCGCGCCGTCGGCGCCCGATTGACTCAGCTCGCGCTCCTGATCGAGCGGGAAGAAGCCGCCGGCCACGACGTTCGCCAGCAGGTCGCCCGGGTCTCCGCCCGACCGATAGCCCGCGATCAGAAACACGATCGCCGCCCAATAGAACAGCCACGCCGTCACCGCCCCGGCCAGCAGATGTGGGACCACGCCGCCGACCAGCTCGGGCGAGTTGGCGTGTTCCTGATCGAACCGCGTCTGCCGGTTGTCGCCCAGTCGCGCCGCGACGCTGGCGCCCGTACGCGCCGTCAGCAGCAGCGCCAGGATCAGCGGCATGCCGTCCCGCACCATCGCCAGGACGAACGTCTGTTCCACCAGCGGAAGCAGGATCATCCCGAAGCGATCCGCGACGACGCCCAACCCCAGACCCACGGCGATGCCCAGGAGCACCACCGGCCCGATGCCGCGGACGAACGTGCGAGGGATCTGGCCCCGCGCGCCGCGACGTGAGAACAGGGCCGCCAGCCATCCGCCATCGGGAATCGCCCTGAGGAGGCGGGGTCCGAACAGCACCAAGTCCTGGGGGTTGTACCACCAGATCCGGCGCGTCGTCGAGAACGCCTCGTCGAGGATCTCCACCAGCGTCGCCCACCAGCCTCCGACCCCTGGATGGACCTGCCTCAGTGCATCAGGATCACGCACTCGACGCCCTCCCCTTCGGCATCGCTCCATTCGAGCTGGGTCGGGGTGAAGCAGGTCCCATCCCAATCGAGGAGCAGCAGCGGGTGCAAGGTCCGGCCGAGCAGGTCGGGACGGTCCTTGGGCCAGAGCGGCGTCCACGTCCCGGTGTTCAGGTAGACGACCGTGATCGGCTGGCCGTTCTTGGCGATCGGAAGGATCTGGCGGTCGAGCCGATGGGTGTGGCCGACCACGGCGAGGTACCTGGTGCAGCCGCTCAGCAGCTCGAGCCGGCTCGGCAGTGTCTCGGCCAGCCGCCTCCCATAATGGTCGTCGCCGATCGGATGGCGCTTGGCGTTGATCTTGTCGCGGATGAAAACATAGACCTCACGCAGCGCGGAGAAGATGTACGGCGCGAAGAAGCCCGCCGCCGCCGTCGGGATCTTGAGGCTCGCGAGGGTGTCGTTGAAGAAGTCGCTAATCGCGTCGAATTTCCACGCCGCCAGGACCAAGGCCAGCGTGATCAGCGGGAGCAAGAGCCCCAGCAGATACACGATGATCATCGCCGAGTCCCACACTCGGCCCGATTTCACCGATCGCACCAGGAAGCGGCCGGAGTGCCACAGCATGCCAAGGGCGCGGAACGGACGCCGCTTGATGAAGTTCGCCACCATTTCCTTCTGCGGCTTCATGTTGTCGATGAACGGCTCGGCCCGTTCCAGCGGATTGATGAGGTACCGGTTGACGAAGGATCCGGGCGGCAGGTTGAGCTGGTCGGGCTCCTTCGGGAGGTAGGGCGGACCCTTCACCGCGGTCATGTTCTCGTGCTGGTGCCCGTGCTCGAGATACAGGTTCTCCATCTGGACGTAGTCCTGGACGAACAGGACGTTCTGCTCGGTGCCGCCGAGCAGGTGTCGCAGGGCGGCGTGCACCAGAGGCCAGGTGAGCTCGACGTCGTGGTTGCCTTTGACGAACATGATCGTCTCGCCGGCCCGCAACCATTCCGAGAGCGCGGCCCGGAATCCCGGATGGCCGGCGAGGATGCGCGACAGCTTCCAGACCGACTTGTAGTCGTCGGTCCGAAGCCCGAACCGACGCTCGCTGCGTGTCGTGCCGGGCTGGAGCAGATCGTTCGGCGTCGTCGGACGCCCGATGGCGGTGAGCAGGGCTGCCCAGTCCGTAACCTCGCCGGGTGAGGGAACCGCGGAGATGCGGATGAAATCGAAGATGTCTCCGTTCAGCACCAGAAGACGGCGTCCACTCCTACGCACGCCGCCGGACACGCGCTGGCTGCGAACCCAGGTCAGCGCGCGCCCGAACGATCGGTCGCAGAAGAAGTTCTCGGTGCGGTCCCATCGAGTCGAGAGGGCATCGATGCCGGGTCCCAGGTGCAGATCGCTCACGACCAGGATGGTATCGAAACCGGCCTTCATCGAACCGGAGGCACGAGCCCGTTCGGCCCCGAGCAACGACTCGGTTCGCTTGATGGTCTGCTCGCGTTCGGCCTGTTTCATTGCGAGGCCACCTTGAATTTGTCTTCCTTGCGGCACAGCTCGACGAGGCGGCTGAAGGCACGGGCCACGGCTTGCGCGGCTTGCGGTTGCCCGAAGCCCAGCACCAGCTCCCGCTCCATCGAGACTTTCTCCACCACGCCCGTGTCGATCACCTGAGTCAGACGCCGGATCGAGCTCTGCCCCGATGCCGCGCCGAGCCGCACGAGGCCGTCGGCCCCGGGACTCGCCACCTTCGGATCGAGCGAGCTCGCGTGGAACAGGTGCACCGTGCGTTGCTCTTCGCCGCGTGAGCCGCGGGGTGTGCGAGTCCCGATGGTCACCGCGCAGTTGTTGAAATCCACCCGCGTGTAGATCAGCTGCTCGGTCCCGGCCTCGGTCAGGATTCGCTCCCGAATCGCCCGCTGAGTCGTCTTGAGGTTCTGGGCGGGCAGCGGTGTGACTGCCAGGAATAGTCCCACGGTCGCCAGCCACCACGACACGTACTTGATCACGGGTCCTCCGATGCCGTTTGGGCGGTCAGGCCAGCCCGGCTTCCTTCATGGTGTCGGTCTCGAACACCTTCATGAGGCTCTGGTCGTTGCCGAAGACGGCCCGCCTCGCGGCCTTCCAGCTCGCGATCTTCGGAGCGCCGTACATGTACCGGAGCTTCTCCGGCGTCAGCCCGGAGTTCTTCGACCAGTGCATCGTGTAGCGGATCCCTGCCTTCCGGAACGCCTCGTCCATCCGGTGCTCGAACTCGGGGAACCGATCGTCCCTGATCATGCCGTACTCGAACACCGCGGTGATCGGCTCGTGCTGCGTGAAGGCCAGCGTCCCTCTGGAGGCGCGGCAGAGCCTCACCTGATTGATCGAGGGCAGCCGCATCGCCCGGGCGACCTCAGAGGAGATGTCGATCGTCGCCGGCGCGTCCGCGACCGAGACGGCGTAGGCGCTCTCGATGTACCCCTCGAGGTAGTAGATCGACGAGGTGTAGATCTGGCCCGGCGTGCCGAGGACGTTGTTCAGCAGGGCGATCTTCCGATACTGCTTGTACTGCACGCCCGTGATGAGACCGGTCGGCAGTATCGAGCGGAGCAAGCCGAGGATCCCCAGGATGTTGATGCCGGGCGCGAAGCCTTTCTTGTCGCGGACGATCCAGCGGGGCTTCGGCGTCGGCACGAGTTGCCACGGCACCTGTGGCGCGCTCGCCACCATAGCCGTCTGCTTGCGGCTGTGGGGATCGAAGATGAACTCGAAGTGATAGATGTCCTGCGGAGGCGCGACGGCGAATCCCCTGAGCTTCTGCTTCAGATCGACATAGCTCATGTCGACGATGGGCGGGAACTTGAGGAGATAGGCCGGGACGGTCTCCACCGCGATGGCGGCGATGATGCCGAACGTGCCGAAGCTGACCACGGCGGCGTTGAAGATGTCGTCGTCGCGGATCAGCCGGGCGCCGATCTTGGCGGCGAAGGCCTCGTTCATCACCGGCTTCGACTGGCGCTCGATCCACAGCGTCTGGCCGCCGCCGGTGGCGAGGTGCAGGCCGGCGACGAAGTCGGGCATCGCCCCGAAAGTGAGCTGCGAGCCGTGGGTGTTCCCGGAAACGGAGCCGGCGACGGTCTGGCCGTTGCCGATCCCGGCCGCCTGGATCGCCCGCCGCTCGGCATCGTTCCGGGGGACTTGCTCGAGGTACGCGCTGAGCTCGGCGATCTGCATGCCGGCCTGGGCGAGGACGACCTGCCGGCGCTTGCCGGCCGGATACGCCTGGTCGAAGTACTGGTCCGCGATGTCGTAGCAGCTGTTCAGCAGCTTCGTGTTCACCAGCCAGCCGTCGGTCACGTTGATTCTCGAGAGCGCCCATCCCGAGCCGATCGGGAGGACGCGCTTGCTCTCGTCGCGGGCTCGGCGGATCAGGAGGTCGAGGGACTCGCCGGCGTGCCGGAACATCTCCCACCCGGACAACAGGGCGCCGCCTGGGCCGACATTGTCGACGTTGAAGATCTCCTCGACCGTCGTCCGGTAGGTGACGTGGACGCCGGACCACGACTGCGGGCCTTGTTTCTCGGGGCTGAGCATCGCCCGCTCAGTCCAGCGTGCCGGACTGCGACGGCGGCCGGCAGCAGCGCCAGCTGACCCGCGCCGGAGCCACGCAGCCGAGCGTCACGAGGGTGATGAGCATCTGGAGCAGGCTTCGCCCGACCCTGATCTCCTCGATGCCGAGCCGCTGGCCGTTGGCCAGGCGGCAATTGGTGATGGGCAGATCCTGGCGCCAGAGGCCCCACAGGTAGCTATGCAGCGTCCGTGATTCCCACTCGGTGCCGGGCATGTTCTGCGGTTGCGAATCGCCGATCCCGCCGTCCTGATAGATCAGATAGGTCGACATCGCGGAGAAACGGGTCTGACCGATAGGCTGGCTCACGTCTTCCACCTCCTTCTATTCATCCGATCAGGTCGACTCTGGTCCCCTCGACCCACGGCTTGGGATCGGCGAGGAACGGCGTATCACCGAGGCGCTCCAGGTCATCGAGGTACGGCTGCAGGGCACGGCGCGCGCCGCGGGTGAATCCGGACGCCGCGCACCCGGCGAGCTCGAAGTCGAGGGCGCGGCTGAGCCCGCGATCGGCTCCGAAGTAGAGGCACCGCTTGAGCGCCGCGACCGCGACCGGCGACCGGCGCGCCACGCGGGCGCCGGTGGCCTGCGCCTCGGCGAGGAGCCGCTGCGCCGGCAGGACCCGGTGGATCAGCCCGAGGGTGAGCGACTCGGCTGCGGTGAGCGGAACGCCTTCGAGGATGTGCTCGAGCGCGCGGCCGGTGCCGAGCAGGCGGAGCATCCGCTGGCTGCCGCCGCCGCCCGGCGTGATCCCCACGAGCATCTCGGACTGGCTGATGCGCAGGTCTGGCGCATCCGCGGCGTACCGCAGGTCGCACGCGAGGATGATCTCCAGGCCGCCGTCCAGCGTCGGTCCGTTGATCGCCGCGATGTACACGGCATGAGAACGGTTCATCCGCAGAGTGGTCCGCTTCCAGCGGTAGCTCAGCACGATGCCTTTGCCGAAATCCCCGCCTACCAGTTCGACCAGGCGTGCCAGGCCCGGCAGCCGCAGCACGCAGTTGAGCACCGGCACGATGAACTGGAGGAGGCGCATCGGGAGCGCTGGGAACGGGAACTTCTGGATCCCGCCGAGCTCGCGCGCGTCCAGGTGGGTGAGAAAGCGGCCTTCGATGCCGCCGGTCAGCACGACGGCCCCGACGGAGGCATCCCGGTCGACGCATCGCGTGAGCCGGTCGAGCTCCCGCATGAAGGCCATCGTCATGAAGTTGAGCGGCGGGTGCGAGTAGCGAACCGTCAGGACGCGGCCGTCCTGCTCCAGCTGGAGTGTGTCGAAGGGAAGATCGCGGATAGCGGTCATGCGACGGTACCAGTCGCTTGTGAGCCGTAGGATGTCTCAGGAGGGAGCATCCTACCTTAAGACGAGGTACCGGTCCCAACTAGGCCCCGAACGCGACATAGTAGGCCCTTTTTGCGACAAAGGGCCCTCGATGTCGCAAGAGCGAGTTAGACGCCCGGCTAGGAGTCGGAAGAAACGTCCGCCGCACGCCCCCGATCGCTCGCCCGCCGCTGCAGCCCCAGCCCGATCGTGCGGGTCCTCCGCTCCGGCAGCACCCGGCTCAGCATCGAGAACGGGAAGTACACCAGGTCCCGCACCGACGGCACCGTCGTCACCGACCGCAGCGGCTGCGGCATCTGCTCCCGCATCTGCTCCAGCAGCGCCGCCAGCACCACCCGCCGCCCCGCCATCGCCCGCTCGGTCACGCCGAGGATCCGGTGGATCGCGTACAGCCCGACCACAACGGTCGCCGCGAACAGAAAATCCATCCCATGGATATCGAGCGGCCGGAGCGCGAGCCCGCTCCCCGCGTTCACGGTCGAGGTCCACGCGACCGTCACCGACAGCCGCTGCGTCTCCAGCCAGTCGGCCGACAGCCCGGCGAGCAGCGGCGCCACGCCGGAGGCGGTGCCCGAGATCAGCGCGTTGGTGGCGAGGTAGCCCGCCGCCGCGCCCCTCGGCGCCAGCTCCATCGCGACCGTGCCGCTGGCCAGGTTCACCCCGGCGGTACAGAGCCCGGCGAGCATATGGATGAGAGCCAGCGCCACCAGGAGGAGCCACGGCGCGCCGGCGAGACCGGCCAGCGGCCAGCAGGCGATGCTGACCAGGAACCCGGCGCAGCTCACCCGGAGCACCGTGAGCGTGGAGAACCGGTCGGCCACGGTGCCCCAGGCCCGGAGCGCGAACGCCGCGGTGAGCTGCGACAGTACGGCGAACGCGATCACCGCCGCCATCGGCAGCCCGAAGCGGCGCAGCAGGTAGACCGTGAAGAACGGCGTGGACAGGTGGGTGGCGAAGGTCCACGTCGCCAGAAAGGCGACCAGTCCCCGGAACTCGCGGTGGCGCAGCGGCTCGCGCACGATGTCGGCCCAGGGCCGGTGGGTGGCCGGCGGCATGGTGGGCTCGGGGATCCGCCCCAGGAAGACGAGTCCAAGCAGCGCCGCCGCCGCCCCCGCGCCGAGGACCACGACGTACCCGCCGACGTCGGACCGGAGCTGGTCGCCCAGCTCGTCCACCGCCAGGCCGGCGAGCAGACTGAGCCCGGCGCCGATCGCCGTGGCGATCGCCATCCGGCGGGCGAAGGCGCGGGTCCGCGTCTCCTCCGGCAGGAAGTCGCGGATCCACGGATTCCAGGCCGCGCCCGACACCGTCCCCAGCGCCGCGGCGATCAACAGCAGCGTGAACAGCGCGACCGTCCGCCCGCCCGCCGGAACCACCCACGGCACGAACAGCACGCCGAGCCACGCCACCCGGGCGAAGGCGGCGGCCCACCAGCAGATCGCCTTCCGCATCCGCCACCGCTCGATCAGGGCGACAGTCGGCAGCTGGAGGATCTGGGTGGCGGGACCGAGCGAGGAGAGGATGCCGACGCCGACGTTGGACGCGCCGAGGAGGAGCGCGTACCCGACGAGGAGCGGCCCGCTCAGCAGGGAGTCACGGACCTGGGAGCAGATCCCGTCGCCCTGAAAGGCGCGGAGGCCGCGACGCAACGCGTCGGCGTCGATGGTCGGGACCGGATGCCAGAATGCCACGGGGGAAATGAAACGAGGGACAGGCTGTATTGTCAGCCCGTTTCTTCGACGTCCTTCTGGATGCCCTCAGCAGAACTACTCGCCGGCGCGCTCGTATTCCTCGGTCCGGCGGCGAAGCGAACTGACCCTGCCGCGCAGCACGACGGCGAACGTGCCCGCCAGAACCAGCCCCACGGCCAGGACCCCGGCCACCAGCCAGCCGTAGTCCAGCGGCCGGTGCACGGCGTGGTGCACGATCAGCACGCCGCTCAGACCCGCCGCGACCGCCCAGCCCGTCCAGCGCCCCGCGAGCGCGCTCCGGCCCGGCCGTTCGCCGCCTCCCTGCTGCTCGCGGAGCGCGCGCGCCATCAACCTGGCCTTGAGACGGGCCGATCGATCCGCCGCCATGGGGTGCGACGCAAGACCGAGCGCCAGCTCGGCCGCCACGGCGCGGTACTCCTCCAGCAGCGCCCCGCAGATCCGACACTCGCGCGCGTGGGCCAGGACCCGCTCCGACTCGGCGCCATCGAGCGCGCCCAGCGCCGCGGCGGGCACCAGCTCCTGAAGTTGCTCGTGATCGGACAGGGTAGTCACGGCGTCGGATCCTCGCGGAGGACGGCGAGCTGCTGCCTGAGCTTCTGCATCGCCAGGCGGAGCCGTGTCTTGGCCGTGCCGAGCGGTACGTCGGCCCGGGCCGAGATCTCGGCGTGCGTCATGCCCTCGAAGAACGCCATCTCGATCGCCGACCGCTGCTCCGCCGGTAGACACGCCAGCGCAGCGACGATCCGTTCGGCGTGCTCGGTCTGTTCCGCATGGCGGGCCGGCGGCTCCAGCGACGAGGGAGTAGCGTGCTCCAGAAGCCCTTCGGTGGCGGCCGCCGCGGAGAGCCGGCCATCCGTCCGCCGGCGGCGGCGCAGCCGGTCCACCGCCCGCGACCGCGCCATCATCATGAGCCAGGTCGAAGGAGCGGCACGGGCCGGATCGAATCGCGCCGCGGTTCGCCAGGCCTGCCAGAAGGTCTCTTCGACCACGTCCTCGGCCTCGTCCGCGTCCGCCAGGATCCAGAAGGCGATCGTGTGGATCCGTCCGGCCCACCGGTCATAGAGCGCGCTGAGGGCGGATTCGTCCCCCGCCCCCATGCGATGGATGAACGAGGCATCATCTGAGACTGGTGGCGAGGCCGCCTGTCCGCTTCCCGTCATGCTGTACGCAGTCACCCTTCGCTTCGGATCTCCCCGCCACGGCGGCGGGGCGCAGGCGGCGCCTCGTCGAAGTTAACGCCTTCTCCGGTCGCACGGGTCAGAGATCCAAATCCGCTCAGGCGTCGTACCGCATGTGGGAGCCCACCGGCGGATGCCGGGCGGCGTCCCGAGCCTTCCTTTGGAGAACTCCCCCATGCACCACCTCGACATCGCCGGCGACCGCGACCGGCGATCTTTCATTCAGTGGTCCGGCGCGGCCGCGGCGGCGATGCTCCTCGCCGCCTGCGACCGATCGCCGACCGAGCCCCGGCTCGCCGCCGCCGGCACCCAGTCCCAGAGCCAGGGCGGCGTCACGATCAATCTCGGCACCGACATCGGCATCCTCAACTTCGCCTACGCCCTCGAGCAGCTCGAGGCGGCGTTCTACACCCGGGTCGTCAGCAACCTCTATGGCGGCGCCAGCGGCGAAGAGCAGAGCGCCTTGCAGGACATCAAGCGGCACGAGGTCGTCCACCGCGAGTTCTTCAAGACCGCGTTGGGCGGCAAAGGCATTCCGGCCCTCACCGTGAACTTCTCCGCCGTGAACTTCGGGTCGCGGGCCAGCGTGCTCGGCACCGCGCTCGCCTTCGAGGACCTCGGCGTCGCGGCGTACAACGGCGCGGCCCAGTTCATCGGCAACACGGACTTCCTCTTCGCCGCCGGCAAGATCGTCTCGGTGGAAGCCCGGCACGCGTCCGTAATCCGTGACCTCCAGGGCGAGTCCTTCGCGCCGGACGCGTTCGACCCGGCGTTCACCTTCGAGCAGGTGCTCGAGGCGGCCGCGCCGTTCATCGCCACGCCGATCACCCTCGCCAACAGCCCCACCGCGCGCCGGCAGGAGGTGACCTCATGAGCTTCGACTTCCACCGTCTCTTCGCCGGTCTCGACGACCGGAGCCTCGACCGCTTGTCCACCCGGCGGGACGCGGTGCTTGCCGGCGGCCGGGCCGCGGCCGGTCTCGCGCTCGGCGCCGTTCCGCTGGCGCTGGTGGCCGGCGTCCGGGATGCCGCGGCTCAGGGTCCGGTACCGGCCCGGGCCGCCAAGGTGCTCAATTTCGCGCTGACGCTGGAGTATCTGGAGGCGACGTTCTACAACCGCGGCCTTCGGGCCGGCGTCGTCCCCGGCAAGGACCGTCACGTTTTCGAGACCATCCAGGGCCACGAGAACGCGCACGTCACCTTCCTGAGGAGGGCACTCGGCTCACAGGCGATCGCGAAGCCGAAATTCGACTTCACGGCGGGCGGCGCCATTCCCGATCCGTTCAAGAATTACGAGGTGTTCAAGGTTCTCGCCCAGGGATTCGAGGATACCGGCGTGCGAGCGTACAAGGGCCAGCTCGCCGCGCTCAAGCCGTTCGACGTGTACCTGACCGCCGCGGTGACGATTCACTCCGTGGAAGCCAGGCACGCGGCGCAGGTGCGGCGGATCAGAGAGCGTGATGGATGGGTGCCGTTCGAGGATGTCGCGGCGCCGGTGCCGATTTCGGCGGTGTACGCCGGCGAGGGCAACCTCCAGCAACTGGGCATCAATGTCGGCGCCTTCCAGGGCGACCGGTCGGGCTCGGAGGCCTACGATGAGCCCCTGAACCGCGAAGACGTGCTGGCGATCGCGGGGCCGTTCCTGGCCTGAGTGGTACATCGGGCCTGCCGCCATCGAGGCGACAGGCCCGAGTTTCTCTGTCGTACGTCGGCAGGATCGCCGTCGCCGCGACCGGATCGTCCTGATTCCGCCCGCACGTCTCATGCTTCCATTGGTATTTCCCAAACCCCACGATCATGCCGCCGAACACGAGCGGAGCCCAGCTATCGGGATCGATCCCCCTGTTCGCCGAGAGGAGCATCAGGCCGACGATGCTGACGATACCGACCCACCAAACACCCGGCCACGCCAGCCATACACGCTTTTGCCGCGGACTCACGTCCACGTTACCCTCCGTGTCCGAGAGCCACCCGCCATTCCATATCATCGTAGAAGGCATCGATCAGCAGGGTGATGCCGTGCTCTCGCATGAAGGCAATGAGCGCCAGTGGTTTGGTCTTGAACGTGTTCGGCATCGTCACATGGACCGGCTGTTCCGCGGAGTAGAGAACCCAATTGCCCTCGTCGAGTTCCACCCCGTAGAAGTCCTCCGGCGATCGCTGCCGGTTCACCATCCAGGCCCCTGAGTCAGTCCGCTCCAGGAACGGATCGAGCTCTGGCGCGAGCGGTTCGAACGGCGGCACAAAGTACAATGGCGCGGGCCAGCTCCAGGCAGCCGTCAGAATCTTCGCCTTGGCACGATCCAGCCCCTGGAAATCGGTGAACAGCTTCCGGGCGGTCGAGGTTGACGCAGGATTGGGCATGGGAACGGGATGCTGCCCCTGCCGAGAGGCAGATCAGGGCGGACCAGACGAACGAGTGGCGCATGATGGCGCAGATGGTGCAGGAGTAGTGCCAGTTGGTCCTTTGAAGCGAACAGCCCCCAGATCAGCAATCGGGGGCCGTTCGTTGTCCTATAGTCGGCTGAGCGAGCGCGTTAGCGCTTACCGCTTCGTGCTCTTGCTCTCCGACACCGTCAACCACTTCCCGTTCCCCCCCTGAATCGCCATCTGGAACGTGTACGCCGTGGGCGAGACCTCCTCGATGGTCACCCGCGACTTGTACTTCCTCCCGCCCATCGTCCCTTCGTCCGTGTAGGTCCACGTCCCGTCCTGAAAGGTCCCCTTCGGCACGCTCGGCATGCCCATGGGCGTGTTGTTCACACCATAGTACGTGTAAACCTTCTCCTCCGGGCTGTATCCCAGAATGCCCATGCTCCGGCTGTCCCCCGACGGCGTCGTGCCCTCGGAGCGGCAGACGACGGTGTACCCGCCCTCGAACCACTCGCAATCGTCCGAGGAGCTGAACTTCCCGCCCGGACCCATCGGGCCCGGCTTCATCTCGCCCTCCGTGGTCCACTTGCCCACGAAGTACCCCAGCGGCTTGTGCTCCGCACCCGGCTGGGCCGCCGGCGCCGATTGCGCCGCCGCGGCCTGCACGGCGGCCAGTGAAAGCGCCGCACACCACATCAGTGCCTTGAACGAGCCTTGCATGGTTGCTCCTTGTGAGGGCTGTGCCGGCGGACCGCTACGGTCGCGCCATGGCTTTCCCGGTTGCCGGGCAGGTGCCGCTGCGTGGCATAGCCGACGATGATGCCGAGCAGCGTGCCGGGCAGCACGATCTGCCAGAGGTAAGGGTTGCCCATGGCGACGATGAGGTACGCCAGGACCGCGCCCACCGCCGCGCCGAAGAGAACGCCCAGCGACATCGAGCGCACCCGGGTGGCGAAGTACCCGATCAGCGCGCCGGCCAGGATGCCCTTGAAGGTCGAGCCGATGACGATGCCGACGATCTGCGGCGCCGTCTCCGGCGCGGACACCAGCGCGCTCAGGCCGTCGAAGACCCCGAGCACGCCGCCGAGCACGAGGCCGTATACCGGCTTGGTCATCCTGCCTCCCGATGAGAGATGGGGTGGACGTACAGATCTATTCCGCGTGGGGCCGGCGATCCTTTAATCCGTTGCCGCCGCTGGCCGCCCCTCGGCGCGGGTGGTACAATGTATTCCTCCATGTCACAGCGATTTGCGAGCGGCCCGGCGGGCTTCCCCGATACCAGGCAGTCGCTCCTCCACCGGCTCGCCAGCGGTGAGACCGCCGAGCGCGACCTCGCCCTCGGCGTCCTCTGCACGCACTACTGGAAGCCGGTGTACAAGTACGTCCGGCTCCGCTGGGGCCTGGAGCCCGCCGACGCGCAGGACCTGACCCAGGGCTTCTTCCTCCACCTGCTCGACCGCCGCACGCTCGAGCGTTACGACCGCAGTCGAGCCCGGTTCCGCACCTACCTCCGCGTGTGCCTCGACGGCTACTGCGCCAACCGGCGCGAGGAGGACCAGCGCCTCAAGCGGGGCGGCGCGGTCGAGCTGTTGTCGCTCGATGTCGCGGGCGCGGAGGCCGAGCTGGTCGAGGGCGGGTCGGCTTTCGCCGGGGATCCGGACACTTGGTTTCGACGGGAGTGGGTGCGCGAGCTGTTCGAGCGGTCCATCGCCGAGCTGCGGCGGCGCCTGGAGACGGCGGGCAAGCACACCTGCTTCGTGCTCTTCCGGCGGTACGACGTCGAAGGCCCCGACGCCGAGGCGCGTCCCACCTACCCTGCCCTGGCGGCGGAGCTCGGGATTCCCGTCACCCAGGTAACCAACCTGCTCGCCTTCGCGCGGCGCGAGTTCCGCACCATCGTGCTGGAGCAGATCCGCGAGCTCTCCACCGACGACGCCGAGTTCCGGGAAGAAGCCCGCGACCTCCTCGGCTGGAGCCCCGATGACGCCGCTCTCTGACGCGGCGCTCGCGCACCTGGCCTCGGTCACCGACCGGCCGGTGGTCCCGGGCGACCGCTACGAGATCAAGGGGCGCCTCGGCCAGGGCGGGATGGGCACCGTCTACCTCGCGCGCGATCACCTGCTCGGCCGCGACGTAGCCCTCAAGGCGCTCAGCGCGCCGTGGGTCGCGGAGAGCGGAGACAGGCTGTTGAAGGAAGCGAAGGTCCTCGCCGCACTCGAGCACCCGGGGATCGTCCCCGTGCACGACGTCGGGCGCCTGGCCGACGGCCGCGCCTTCTACACCATGCGCCTCGTGCAGGGCGAGCGGCTGGACAAGGCGCGCGCGGCTGAGCCGTCCCTCGCGGAGCTGCTGCGCACCTTCTATCGGGTCTGCGAGACCGTCGCCTACGCCCACGCCAACGGCATTCTCCACCGCGACATCAAGCCGCAGAACATCATGCTGGGACCGTTCGGCGAGGTGCTCCTGATGGACTGGGGAGTCGCGGCGATGCTCCGCGCCGGCGAGGCGGTCACCGACGGCGCCGTCGGCACCAGAGGCTACATGGCGCCGGAGCAGGCCGCAGGCGAAGCCGGAACGGTGGACGAGCGCACCGACGTGTACGCGCTGGGCGCGCTCCTGCATTTTCTGCTGGAAGGCCGGGCGCCGCTCACCGAAGGAGAGTCATCACCCAATACGTCCGGTGCCAAGGCCGGTCCGGCCGCGCTACGGTCCATCGCCACCAAGGCAATGTCGGTCGAGCCCTCGCGGCGCTACGGCTCGGCCGCTGAGCTGATGGCGGATGTCGCGAGCTATATGGAAGGAGGGGCGGTCGGCGCCCACCCCGAGGGGCTGGCGCGGCGCGCAGGACGGCTGGTGTCGCGGTACCGTGTGGCGATCGCGCTCGTCGCGGCCTATCTCATCGCGCGCGCGGTGCTGCTCCTGGTGGGAGTATGACGGTCCACCCCGATCCCCGGCAACACATGCGAGCCTTCCTGGCCACAGCGGTCGCCGTCGGCAGTGAGCTTCGCCAGGACACCGTGAAGCGCACCATGACAGGAGGGGTGATGTTTCGCGATCTTCTCTTGCTCAGCGTCTTACTGGGCATGCATGCCCTGGCCGGCCCCACCTCTGCATCCGCGCAGGCTTGCCGGACTGCCAGCGACACCGCGGGATCCTTCGAGTCGCAGTTGAAGAGCCTGTACACAGAAGCAGACTCTGCTTCCTTGGTCGCTCAGGGGCATCCGTATGCAAGGCCAACGGCAATCGCGCTGGTGACCGATACGCTGGTCTGTGCTGCCGCAGTAACGGCCTACAACACGCGTCCAGGAGGATCGATCTCCTCCGCGTTCGTGTATCGCCTTGGCACCAGTGGGTACGCAGTGGTGGAGCCGATGAACAAAGCTGGAGAATGGACGATGATGCACATCTACAATGCGAGTTGGGCGTTCAAGCTCAGCGTCGGCGGGTAGTCCTTCTCTGCGTTCATCTGCGTTCATCTGCGGCCAATCAGCCGCTCGAACCGCGGATGGCTCCGCACCGGATCGAACGTCGGATCGAGCCGGAGCCACCCCGGCGAGAGGTAGAACGGAATCCGGAGCAGCGGCTCGAGCTGGTCGAGCGCCTTCTCCGCTTCGCCCGTCACCAGGTAGATCCGCACCAGCTGAAGCTGGTTGTACGGCCCGAAGTACGCGTCCCGGCCGACCGGCATGAGCGCCAGCCCTCGCAGCCCTTCACCCACCGCCTCCGATTTCCGCCCCAGATACGCGAGCGCCAGCCCGAGGAGCACCCGGCGCTGCCCGTCGTCCGGCGCGGCCCGCGTCTGCTCCTCCAGCGCCAGCCGCGCCGAGTCGGCGTAGAGCGCCATCCGCCGCCGGTCGCCGCGGAGCTCGTAGAGGCCGGTCCGCACCAGCCCCCAGCTCCCGCGGTCGTCGTCGAACGCGGCCGGCGGCGCCGCGAGCACCTGCCGCCGCTGCGGCTCGTCGAGCACCCAGTACATGTCCTGGTAGCTGGCGATGAAGGGGTAGAGCGTGCCGGGATCGATGCGTCCCGCGGCCGCGCGGATCACCGCGCGGGCGCTGTCGAGATCGCCCCGGCCGACAGCGACCATGACCTTGAGCGAGACCATCGCCGGACTGCTCGGCGCGAGCGCCATCGCGCGGTCGGCGGCCGAGTCCGCCGCGGCGTACTGCCGGAGAAAGATGTGCACCGCGGCCAGCCGGCGTGCCGCGGCCGGCGAGCGCGGATCGAGCAGCGACGCGCGCGCCAGGCGCGGCGCGGCGCCGTCCCACCGCCCCATGCTCGTCTCGGTGATTGCCAGCGCGCTCAACAGGTCCACGTTGTCGGGCGCCAGCCGAAGACCCCGCTCGTACTCGGCGGCCGCGCGCCGGTTGTCCACCGGATTCACGCTCCCGAAGAAATCGCCGGCCGCCAGCGCCGCCAGCGGATCGTCCGGCCGCAGGGCGCGAGCCCGCTCCGCCGCGAGCCTGGCCTGCTCGCCCAGTCCGGGATCGGGCACGCCGTTGGAATAGAGTGATGTGCGGGCACGGGAGAGCTGGCTCCATGCCTGCGCGAAGGTCGAGTCGAGCGAGACTGCGCGCTGGTAGGAGGCGATCGCACGGCGAAGCCCAGCCTGGTCGGCCTTCATCCCCTGTGCGGCCTCCTCGCCCCGGAGGAACTCGTCGTACGCCGCGAGGCTCTCGGTCGGCTTCTGCGCCAGCCGGCGCCGCGCGCTGTCGCCCAGCACCACGCCGAGCGCGTCGGCCACCTTGGTGGCGATGTCGGCCTGCACCGCGAACACGTCGGTGAGGGCGGCGTCGAACGGCTGCTGCCACCGGGTGGTCGGTGCGGCGCCGGGCGCGAGCCGGATCAGCTCCGGGCTCACCCGCACCCGGCTGGAGCCGGCCGCGCCCTTCTGCCAGCGGATCTTCCCGATCAGCAGGTAGTCCACGCCCAGCTCCCTCGCGATGTCCGCGTGCCGCCGGGTGTGCCCGCGGTAATCGTTGGAGCTCAGGCTGGCGACGACCTCCAGCCCGGGGAACGCGGCCAGCCTGCCCCGCAGTTCGTCGGTCACTCCGTCGGCGAAGTAGCTGTCGCCTGAATCGCCCAGGTTCTCGAAGGGAAGCACCGCGAGCCGCGGCGGTCCCGCCCGAGCGCCCGGCGACTGCGGCCGGCGCCAGACGAGGAGCGCGGCGACCAGCACCAGCGCGGCGAAGCCCAACGCCCACACGCGACGGCTCGATGAGGTCCGAGCCCGCGTGTCCGCCGGTGCCGGAAGCGGCGGGGCGTCGGGCGCCGGCGGGAGCGGTGCCGGCCGATGCGCCGGCGGCGCGGGTGTCCCGGCCGGCGGCGCCAGCTCGCCTTTCCGGATCCGCTCCGCCAGCGCCGCGACCTCGGGATCCGGCGGCAGCTCGAGCTCCTGCTGCCGGATCTGGTGCACGACGTCGGCATGGCGGAGCGCGCCCGGCGCGTCGCCCGCGACCGCGAGCGCTCTCATGAGTCCCTGCGCCGCCCGGGTATCCGCAGGGTCGAGTGCCGCCAGCCGGCGCCACCAGAGGACCGCGCCGCCGCGGTCCTCACGCGCGGTCGCGCCGGCCGCGGCGGCCTCGACCAGGGCGCGGTAGTCGGCCGCGATCCCCTCGCGCGCCTCGTCGGCCCAGCGGGCGAAGTCCGGCACGCCCGGCAGATGGAAATCCCCCAGGAACGGGCCGGCGTACAGTCGCGCCGCCTCCTCGAACGCGCCGGATGCCCGCGCCGTCTCGAAGGCCGCGAGATCCACCTCGATCAGCTCCGGATTGAATCGCAGGTCGCGGGTGCCCAGGATCGCATCCTCGGCGCCGAGCTCCTGGCGCAACGCGTAAAGGGCCTGGTTGAGACTCCGGCGGGCGCGCTCCTCGTCCACATCACCCCACAACAGTCCCGCCAGACGGTCGCGGCTCACCCCGCGATCTCCGGCGCGAGCCAGGATCGCCAGGATGGCGAGCCGGCGCGGCTGCTGTGCGTTCCCGCCCAGCGGGCGCGGACCGTCGAACGCGGCCAGGCCGCCGAGCGTCTGGATGCGCTTCACCAGTAACCCCGTGTTGGGCTTTGCGTTCCGGCGAATATCCGGCCCCCGGCCGGGGCTCACAAGGGGGCTCGTGAGAATCTCGTGATCGGGTCGTGAGCGCGGGCAATAGCGTGGGTCCCGTCAGCGAGCCGGCACCGGCCGGCCGACTTCAACCCATACCGATCAGGAGGCTCCGATGTATGCCCGCGCCACCACCCTCGGCATCCTGGCCGCCGCGGCTGTCGCTCTGACAGTTCCGGCCGCGCCGACCTTCACCCTGCAATCGGGCGGCGCGGTCCGGCTGCACGCCGCCGGAGAGGAAGCGCAGTACGGCGTGGTCCCCGAGGCCATCCGCGGCCGCCCGATCGTCCTCCTGTCCCTCGGCGCCGCCGGTTCGGCCGGCGCGCTGCAGCTCTCCGTGATCGGCGACCGGCCGCCGGCACCGGGCCGGTATCCGATCCGGTCTTCATGGGATGAGATCGCGAGGGACTCGACGTCGTTCCACGCCGCCTTCATGGCCGGAACCGCCGAACATCCGTTGGGCTGGTTTCACGGCGAGTCGGGCTGGGTCACGATCGCCAAAGCACCGGAGGGACGGCTCGCTGGGACCTTCGAGGTACGGGCCCGGGGGTTCGCGCGGGACGACGTGACCGACGAGAACCGGTGGGTGACGGTGAGCGGCAGCTTCGACGCGATTCCGTCGGTCCGGTAGAGAGGCAGGAGGCGCCGGCGCGCTTCCGCGCCGGCGGGGGATTCACTCATCGCGCCGACGAGGCGCACAGAAAGGAGAGCACGATGGCGAGGAGCTGGAGGATTCGGCGGCTGATCACCCTGGCGCCGTGGACGGCGCTGGTACTCGGGATCGGCTGCGGCGGTGGCGACAAGGGTCCGACCGGCCCGGGCGGCGGTCAGGGCGCGGAGAACTACGAGCTGGTGTCGCTCGGCCGGATCGGGCTGCCGGCGGACGTGGCCCCGGAGGACTGCACGCTGACCCGGTTCTACGGCGGCGGGCTGCACGTGGCGGAGGACGGCACCTGGGAAATCCGGCTCCAGGTGCACGACGACATCGACGGGGACTGGGGGTACATCGACGAAGGCGAGATCGACGACGATGGAGAGACCGTGTGGTTCGACTCGTTCATCTCCGGCTCCAGCTATCCGGGCACGGTGGACGGCACGGAGATCAAGCTGATGTACGACTGGTGCTACAACGGCGTGCAGGACGTGCAACTGGTGTTCGACCGATGAGGACCCGGTGCGGTGGCGCCATCGCGCTCGCGCTGGTCCTCGCGCTGGCCGCCTGCTCCGGCGGGAGCGGCGATCCCACGGGGCCGGACCCAATCCCGGTACCGGTCCCGGAGCCGGTGCCGATCCCGGCACCCGTCCCGAGCCCCGGCGTTCAGGGCAGCTATGTGCTGGAGCAGATCAACGGCTCCCGGCCGGGGCAACTGGTGACCATCGCCAACCCCGACGGACTGGTGATCGGGCTCTACCGCTTCGAGGCGACGACGCTGGACCTCGATGCGCTGCAGACCTTCGAGCTGCAGCTCAGCTACACGGACGACAAGACGCCGTTCGTCCTGGACGATGCGGGCGAGTTCAAGCAGGCCGGGCCCGTCTCCCAGGGCGCGTTGCCGCTCGCGTTCGACTCGGCGGTCTACGGCGACTCGTTCACGGGCGTCGTGCTCGATGGCATCGTGACGATCACGTACGACTTCGACGGAGACGGGCGGGCCGAGACGTCGTTCGCATTCCGGCGTGGCGGCTGAGACTCACTCACACATTTACTAAAAAGGAGCACCACCATGCAGCGCATCATTTTCGCGGTTCTCGCCCTGTCGTTCGGTCTCGCCGGCGCGGCTCACGCGCAAGTCGCCAGCCTTCCCGCTGGCTGATCGGCGGCCACTCGACCGCGGCGCTCGGCGCCTCCGTCGGCGATGCCTTCGGCAGCATCAACACCTCCACCGGGCTCGGCGCCGGCGTCGAGGTCGGCTACCTGATCACGCCGCGCCTCCTGGCGTATGCCGGCCTCGACATCGCCAAGCAGCCGGTGAACGAGGTGGGACTCGACGGTGACTTCGGCCTCACCCACTTCGAAGCCGGCGCGAGATTCAGCTTTCCGATGCCGCGCAGCAAGGTCATGCCCTATGTCGGAGCGTGGGTGGGCCGGCGGCGCCTGAGCACGACGGTGGATGACTTCGACACCGGAACCAGCTCGAGTCTCTCGATGTCGGGGCTCGCCGTGGGGGCGAGCGGCGGGGTGCAGATGTTCGTGTCGCCGAAGCTGGCCCTCGACGGTGGGATCAGCCTGGGCATCGGAAAGATGGGGAACGTGAAGGTGGACGGGCAGCGGGAGGATTGGGGGACGCCGGACAACACGACCACCACGCGAATCAGGTTCGGAGCGAACTGGTATCCATGATGCCGAGGAGGGGGGCGGCGGCCAGGCTTTCCGGGTCGCCGCCCCCCGACTCATCTGCCCGTCCCTATGCGCCGGGCGCCCGATACCGCACCTCCTCCGCCTTCCGCAGCGCCGCCAGGGTCTCCTCCACCGTCAGGAGGACGGTCGTCTCGAGCGAGCTCAGCGCGCCGCCGCCACTGATCGCCAGCGCCACCGCGGCCATGGACACGTTGTCCGGCGCCTCCCACAGATTGTAGCCGTCATGCGTGCCGAAGGCATACCAGAACCCGTGCAGCTTCCCACCGACCGATTCGATGTAGGACTGCGCCGCCTTCCGCCGGTCCTCCGGATTGCGGGTCATCCGGGACCAGGTCTCCGGGGTATAGCTGAACCTGGATAGATAGAGTGGCATCGTCCCTCGCGGTCCGTTCAGGAGAGTCAGTAG
Organism: uncultured Gemmatimonadales bacterium; assembly: GCA_963720365.1. Taxonomy (GTDB): domain Bacteria; phylum Gemmatimonadota; class Gemmatimonadetes; order Gemmatimonadales; family GWC2-71-9; genus CAVVWJ01. Next base: position 275,972 of record CAVRFK010000004.1, read on the forward strand.
TCCTTCTCTGTGTTTATCTGCGTTCATCTGCGGCCCATCAATTCAGCCCACTCCTGCCAGTTCCCGCGTCACTTGCCCCGCCGGCAGGTCCGGTCCCCCGCGGATGTGCTGTCCCGCCCACAGCCCCGTGAAGTCCCCGCTGCCTCCGGCCTCCGCCTTCGCCCGCAGCGGCGTGATGGCGCCGGACGCCAGAGGAAACGCCGGCGCCGCGGCGTGCATCGGCCCGATCTCCCGCATCAGCCGGTTGACGATGCCGCGCGCGGGCCGGCCGGTGAAGAGATTGGTCAGCGCGGTGAGGTCGGCGCCCGGCGCCTTCAGCGCCGCGCGATGCACCGGGCTGGTCGTCGCCTCCGGACAGGAGAGGTAGGCGGTCCCGACCTGCACCGCCGCGGCGCCCAGCGCGAGAGCCGCGCGCACGCCGGCCGCATCGGCGATGCCGCCCGCGGCGATGACCGGGACCCGCACGGCCAGCACGAGCTGCCGCACCAGCGCCAACGTGCCCATCTGGCTGGAGAGGTCCTCGGTCAGGAACATGCCCCGATGCCCGCCGGCCTCCACACCCTGCGCGATGATCGCGTCCACGCCGCGCGCCTCGAGGTGCCTTGCCTCCTCGATCGTCGTGGCCGACGCGATGACTTTCGATCCCCACCCCTTCACCCGGCGCACCAGCTCGTCCGCCGGCAACCCGAAATGGAAGCTGACGACCGGCGGCCTGAACGCCTCCAGGACCGCCGCCGTGCCCTCGTCGAACCGGGTGCGCCCGGCCTGCGCCGGGATCGCCTTGGGATCGACACCCAGCTCCCGGTAGTACGGCGCGAGGATGGCGCGCCAGGCCGCCTCGCGCGCCTCGTCCACGGCCGGCTCGCGGTGGACGAAGAAGTTGACGTTGTACGGCTTCCCGGTCGCGGCGGTGATCGCCGAAAGCTCGGCGCGGATCGCCTCGGGTGTCAGCAGGGCGCAGGGCAGCGAGCCGAGACCGCCCGCGTTCGCAACGGCGATCGCGAGCCCGCTCCCCTGCGAGCCTGCCATCGGCGCCTGGATGACCGGGATGTCGGTGAGAAAGGTCATACACGAATTCGGTTCAGGACTCCGGCTTCGCGCTGCTGTTCCAGATATCCAGCTGCATGCGCCACGTGTTCTCGTGCCGGCGCCACACCACTACGTACTTTCCGCGGACCGGGCCCCAGGCGGTGCCGTCCCGCTCCCCCGAGATCTCATACGTGCCATAGTCGTAGGCGTGCTGCCCGTCCACCACGATCCGGCTCGGCGTGAGCACGTGGCGGGTGATGCGCCGCCCTGGCGGAAGCGTGAAGTAGCGTTGGATGCCTTCGCGCCCGGTGATCCGTTCCGACTGCTCGGGAAAGATCACGCCGTCCCGCGTGTAGATGTCCGCCATGGCGGCCGCGTCGCCCCGCATGAACGCCGCGGAGAACTGGCGGGCGAGCTGATGGATCTTGACGCTGTCGGCCGGCCCGGTCTGAGCGCTGAGGGTGGAGCCGCCACAGAGGGAGACTGCGAGCAGGACAAGAAGGCGCGTACTTCGGGGAGCCGGCATCCTACTTCACCCGCTCCGCGAGCATGCTGAGGAACTTCACGGCGGTGGCCCGTTCGGCCTTGGCGCTCGTGACCATCGTGAGCAGCACGAAGCGGCCAGTGTTGCTGGAGGCGACCCAGCTGCCCATCTCGAATCCGCTCCATCCGTAGAGTCCGACGCCGGTGAGCTCCGAGTAGTCCTTGGCACCCTTGTGCGGCTCGTAGTAGCTCGTGTCTTCGATGATCTGGATCTGAGCGGAGGACTCGTAGTCCGCGGAGGACCACTGGCAGCCGGCGATCGAAGCACTCCCGGCTTGCACCGCCGCGCCGATCAGCGCCTTGATCTCGTCCTGAGTGAAGAGCTTGCACGGGTCATCGGGGCCCTTCGGTGGCGCTAAGGCGCCGATCAGCAGCAGGCAAGGCGAAAGCAGCATCAAGACTCTCACGCCGGGCTTCATTCGCAACCGTGGTACCGACATGGATCCTCCAGAGGACAAGTCGTCCGGCGGTGAGATGCGGATACTATGCCGAGCTCGGGCTCCGTGTTACATCCTGCGATTGACGTTGGATGCGTCGAGGTCGTCTCCCATCACACGGCCCCCTCGGCAGCGTTCGACACCAATGTGTGCCGTCTCCTGCCGGTCGCGCCAGAGCGTCCGCCGGCACACATACCTATCTGGATGGTTCCTCGCAAACCCGAGATTCCCGATCCCACCGCCCGCCGCGATCCAGGCAGCGATCTTGGGCAACAAAGCCCCTGTCGGGTCCGGCGAAGAAGAAGAGCGCCGCAACGAGAAGCGCCAACGCAAGCACTATGAGCACGCGCCTCAGATAATCCCCCGGTCTGCTCAGTCCTCGGCCAGTCGTGACTCGGTCACTTGGTCATCTCACATCATCATCCAACAAGCCCAGAGGCACGGACGGGTGAAGCCGCGTCTTGAGGCACTCGCCATGGCTGTAGATCTGCTGCACACCGGCCTCAGGAAGGTGGATAGACAGCAGGACTGGATCGTGGCCCTCTTCGAAGATCGACTCTCCGCAGAAGCAGCACTGATAGCCTAGCCTCTTGGAGACTAGTGCCATGTCTGAACCCATTGCCTGGCCTCCAAGAACTGGACAACGCTGAGCGGCAACTCTCTGATGCGGTGCGTCACTTACCCCCGCTGATCACATAAATGGAGAGAAACCCAAGCGCGACCCCCAGCATCTCCCGCCTGCTCAACTCCTCGTGGAACAGGATGAGCCCTACCGCGACCGTGCCCATGGCGATGACCAGGTTCACCACGATCCCCGCCACCGCGAGCTTCTGGAATCGGTTGAGGTACCCAAAGAGCAGATATCCCATCGGAGACAGCAGCGAGAATGCAATGAGCGCCGTCCGGCTCCCATGCTTGCCCCAATACGCCGAGAGCTCATTGCCGCCTTCGCACGATGATGGTCGAGAGCATGGTGGCGATCAGGATCCGCTCGGCCGGCCCGGTACTGAACACGTCGGCCTGGCAGACGGTCAGCGTCCGGCCGGGGCGCAGCACGCGGCCGCAGGCGAGAAACCCCTCGCCCTCCGCCGCGCCAGGAGATTGATCTTGAACTCCACCGCCAGGACGTCAGTCTCGGGAGAGGCCAGCGTGTAGGCGGCGTAACCGTTCGCCGAGTCGGCCACGCTGGCGATGGCCCCCGCGTGCATGAAGCCGTTCTGCTGGCAGAACTGCGAGGCGTACGGAAACGCGAGATGCACTTCGCCGGGCGCAATGGAGACGATCGTCGCGCCGAGGGTGGCCATGTGGCGCTGGCGGCTGAAGCTCTCCCGCACCCGCACTTGGTAAGCTGGATCCTGTGGTATCACGCACCGCTCGAGCAGAGGCCCATGGTGGATTTCCGCCCTAACTTCGCCTTCGGCAGTCCAATTCGCCATTCCTGCGCACCCTGGCGTCTCCTCCACTCATAGATCCGGATCCACTCCGGCGTCGTACCCGTAAGCGGGAGCCCACCGGCGGACGCCGGGCGGCGTCCCTTTCTGGCCTGACTCATCCATCGGCACATCGGAGTTTATCGTGACAACCCTTGTTCTCGAGGCTGTTCCCCTTCCCTTGCCGGAAGCGACGTTCCTGCCCACAGGCCTGATGCGTCAGATCAGCCGGGTCACCCGCGTGGAGGGGCCGTACATCGACGGTGAAGTGGAGGTGAGCGATCGGCATTGGGTCTACCAGGACCACTTCCCGGGAGATCCGATCTTTCCCGGCAGCCTCATGGTGGAAGCGGCGGGCCAGCTCGTCGCGTTGTGGGCCTGGGCTCGAGGCCATCGCGGACGGCCGAGGCTGGTCCGCGCCGGCGCGGCCTTCCATCGGCCGGTCACCCCGGCATGCGACATCCTGTACCTCGCGGCCGAGGTGCGTGGCAAGCGCAACCTCCAATTCGCCAACGTGACCCTTCAGGCTCGCGGCCTGCTCGTCGCGAAGATCGAAGTGGTATTGGCGGTGCTCCCCGCGGAGGGTTAGGCCTCGCAGGTCGTTCTGCCCGACGGATCTCGGTGCCAAAGACGATGCGGACTCCTCCCGTGTCGTCTTTTCCCCTCCAATCACGATCATAGCCGACCTTCCCTTGCGCCTGAAGCGATCGTGAGAAGACTTTCCTTGGCACGGCAGTCATCCTGAGCGCTTTTCCTCCGATGCCGTAGCCTCTTCGCTTCGCCTGCCTTTATATAGAAGGAGCCCTTCCCGTGGCAACCGTCAAACGCATTGCGGACCTGGGACAGTACGCCGGCGTGCTGCCCTACGCCAGCGAAATGTTCGGCATCTACCAGCCGCTGCTCGGCTGGAAATCCAGGAGAACCGCGGAGCGCATCGAGCGGGGCCTCGCCCGGGACAAGGCGCGCATCATCCGGACCCTCCAGCGCCAGATCGCACCCGCGGTCAGGATCGAGTACGACGATGCCGGCCAGGTGCGCATCGATATCAGTGCCGGCCAGTTGCGGGACGGCGCGAAGCGCGTCGTGGATAGCGTGGTGCTGGAGCGGATCAGCCAGTCGCTGCCACCGTACCAGGACTACAACCCGTCCGTCTGGGCCGACCAGATCACGCCGGACCGGCTGGATACCATTCTCAAGAAGGACGTCGTCGCGGCCTACACCAAAGGGCTTCGCGCAGCTTCGCGAGCTGAGCACCTCCCGGCGACGCGCCCCCGACCGCGAGGCGCGAGCCGCCGCCGGCTCCGGAACCGACCTCGACACCGCGACCTTCGAGAAGTACCTCGCCTACGAATCGCAGGTGGCGGGCCTGCTCCTCCTGCTGGTGAAGCAGAAGCGGCACGCGCGTCCTCGAGGAGATCTTCTATGTCTCCAGGGACAGCACCGAGCGGGCCGGCAGCCTCAGCAGGATTCTGTCCGATGAGGACCCTACCACCGCATTCTTCGACCTCGACAACCTCGATCCGTCCGATGTGGAGCAGCTCAAGGGCGTGTCCCTGTCGCCCATCAGTGTCGTCCACCTCTTCCGGCAGTACTTCTTCGAGCTGGACACCTTTCTGGGCACGTCGGAACGTCACGTCTGGCTGAGCCCCGGCTCCAGCGTGGAACTCGTCGAAGTGCACACCCGCAGGACCACCATCGAGCGGACAGTCGAGACGACGCTCGATATTCTGACGAAGTCCGAATCGGCGACGACCAGCCAGGAGGAGCTGTCCGAGGCGGTGAAGGACGAGAACAGCCAGGATATCAAGGCCGGGGCGAGCGTCACCGCCTCGTATGCCACGGTGCAGGCCACGGCGAGCTTCGACTATGCCGGCTCCCAGAAGCAGGCCAGGGAAACCACCCACAAGCGCAACCGCGAGCAGACCGACAAGCTGTCGTCCGAGATCCGCAAGAACTTCAAGACGACCTTCAAGTCCACCACCGAGGTCACCGACACGTCGAGCACCCGGCATCTGCTGGCGAACAACACCAGCGAGCTGATCAACTACGAGCTGCGCCGCAAGATGCGGCAGGTGGGCGTGCAGCTTCAGGATATCGGCACTTACCTCTGCTGGCAGACCTACGTGGACGATCCGGGCGCCGCGCTGGGCCTGGCGAAGCTGATTCACATCGCGAAGCCCGCCGAGCTCGACGCGATCCCGCACCCCGAGGAGCTGCCGGCCCTGCAGCCGTTCCAGGAGTCGAAGCTCGTCACGATCCCCTTCATCTCGATCGATGGCACCGACGCGGACAACGAGGGCGAGATCTACGTGAACGGCATCGAGAGCGACAACTCCGAGTTCCTGGGCAGCGAAGAGCGCATACAACACCGCTTCCGCCAGGAGTTCGTCTGCCCGAGGGTGGACTACGAGCTGGCCGATGTGTCCTTCGACGCCCAGGGCAAGCCGGTCAGCGTGTCGCGGGCGGACGGTATCGACAACTCGGCGCTGCCACGGGCGAGCTTCACCCTGAACCTCGACTCGGCCGACTTCCAGGGTCAGAACAGCCTGCAGGTACAGCTGATCCTGCACTGGTCGCCGCTGACGTCCGCCAACCAGGAGATCGAGGCCAAGAACAAGGCGCTGCAGGCCCAGTTCAGCGCGGCCGAGAAGCAGGCCTTCGAGAAGGCCGCGGTGGAGACGCTGAAGGAGCGGGTGGACGTAATCAGCAAGATCAAGGCTCGCAACGGCGAGGACCTGCGGGAGGAAGAGCGGATCGTCATCTACCGCAAGCTGGTGCAGGAGATGCTGCAGAAGAACATCGAGATGCCCGACGACCAGACGCGCCACGTGGTGGCCGAGCTCATCAATTCGATCTTCGACGTGGACAAGATGCTGTACTTCGTGTCGCCGGAGTGGTGGCGGCCCCGGCTTCGTCGCTCGGCGCAGCAGCTCAAGGCCCTGCCCGAGGGAGGCGCGCCTCCGGTGATCACCGGAACCCGCACGGCGGGCATGGCGTTGCACCACGGCTTGCTGACGGCCGCGCTGAGCGCGACCACGAACTCGGCGCCGACCCTTGCCCACTCCAGCACGGTCGGCTGGGGAGGCGTGGACGACGCCAGCCGCGACAACTACTACATCACCGCCGACTCCGAGCCGGCGCGGATGGGCAGCTCGCTCGGCTGGCTCCTGCAGCTCGACGGCGACAGCATGCGCAACGCCTTCCTGAACGCCCCCTGGGTCAAGGCCGTGATGCCGATTCGGCCCGGGAAGGAGAAGGCGGCGATCAACTGGCTCAAGGGCGTCGAAGGCATGAACGGGATCACCGACGACGTCATCTATCACGCCAGCGGTCCGCACGAGGTCGACATCAACGGGGATCCCCTGGAGGGACAGCCGCTCATCGACGTGCTGTATGACCTGGCCGCCAAGATCCGGCGCAAGCACGAGGACGGGATCAAGATGGGCCAGTTCCCCAAGGCGAGCGAGGTCATCGACCCGGTGCTCGCCGATCCCGGCAATACCGTGACCGCGACGCCGGTGGACCGGGTCTACGAGCACGGGTTCTTTCCCCTCGAGGGATCGTTCCGGGCCAACGTGGGGGACAACTACGAGATCTTCGATCAGTGGACCGAGGTGCTTCCCGACCGACCAGATCGTCCCGGTCGAGGTGGCGTACGACCCGAAGACCGGCCGCCAGATTTGAAGATCACGTTCGCCCTGAAGGGCTTCGGCCGGAATCCGGCGGCGAGCGCCGCCCAGGTCAAGCACTTTCTGCTGTCCGACGCACGGGTCGAAGTGACGTTGGTGTTCGAGGACAGCACCGAGAAGGTGCTCGTGGCCGCGCGCGGCGCCGGGTGGCCGCTTCGTCCTCGACATCCTGCCCACGGATGTCCCGGAATCGGTGGCCGCCACGTCCCCGCCGCTCAAGAAGCGCATCAGCGCGCTGTCGCTCGACTTCACCGTGCCGGTCACCCACAAGTTCCGCACGTACCAGACGCTGCGGATCCTCCAGGACTTCACGCTGACCCCGCTGCCGACCAACAGCGACCTGAACATCGACTACGCCCTGGCCCCGCTGTCGTGGCAGCACAGTGCCTTCTCGTTGACCAACCGCCGCACCAACGCCGGTCGTGCCGGCGTCCATCCCCTGCTCGATCTGGCCAAGCTCGCCCAGAACCTGGTGCAGATGAACGCCCTGGTGCTGGATCTGACGGAGCTGTGGTACGCCCTCCACGAGAAGAACATCATCTACCGGGTGTACGAGGCCCTCGGTGATCACAAGCGGGTGACGTTCAAGGTCTTCGCGCACCTGGGAGGGAATGCCTTCATCTGGTACGGCATCGTCCCCGCCTATCTGGCGGAGAGCACGGCAGTCTCCCCGCACGTCTTCTACTCACCGGCCGACTACGCCGAGAAGCAGAACGTGAGCGACGAGCGGAAGTACCTCTTCGACAACGCGGCGCACTTCGACGGCATGTCCGGGGCCACCCTGATGTACGGCTACCTCCTGCCGCCGGTGGATGACGACAGGATTCCCGACGTGAGCCAGCTTCGGGACTTCGACCCGGCCTTCCTCGACTTCGGGATGGGCACGGGTGATGTCACGGGTTTCCAGTTGCCGGACAAGGGCATCGACCCCAAGAAATTCCTGAAGGAGCTGCGGAGGCGGGGGAAGCTGCTCGCGTGGGTGACCGCGAGGCGGAGGAACGTGGTCAACTTCTACGCCAGCGGCACCAGCCCGAAGAAGATCACGCCGCAGCACTGGAACATCGGCGCCGGCTTCGAGAAGGCGTTCTATGGGTTGGGAGACATCAAGCCGCAGCAGTTCCTGCTGATGCCCCAGCCCTACGGCAAGGGAGGCGTGATCAAGGGCCGGGAGAGCGATGCCCATCTCAAGGTCATCACCGATACGATCGTGGACCTGCTGCAGACCAATACCGAGCTGGTCGGCAACCCGGATGGGGCGCTGGTCGCGAAGGACAAGATGGTGATCTCCTGCTACAGCGAATCAGGCTGGGATCTCTGGAAGGCCAGCGCCACCAACCTGTCGCACATCAAGGCGATCGTCGGAATCGAGCCCAACTCGGTGAACCCGAAGGGCCAGGAGATCATCCCCAAGCTGCTGAAGAAGGACATCAAGGTCTACATCATCGGGCGGCATGTAGGGTTTGGCGATCACTACCGTCCGAAGATCGGCAAACAGCTTCAGGCCAAAGTCCGGTTTCTCCCGGACGACCCGCGCAAGGTGCTCGCGTACCCTCCCGACCCCGACTCGAACGACTTCGTCAGATATCGGGTGGCCCGGGTGACCAAGGTTGATTTGGATCCCTTGATGCTCGACTACGAGAAGGAGCTGCTAGAGGAGCTGGCGAAGCGGACCAGGCCGGTCATCGGCAAGGCCGCCATTCCGTTCATCTTCCAGCCGCTCAACAACTCGGACAAGCTCGGCGACGGGGGTCTGACCAGCATCTTCTACACCCACAACTTCGCGCTGACCGGCGGGCAGGAAATGACGCTGGCCGACCCCGACTGACTTCTACAACAAGCCGGTGTCGTACCGGACGTTCTTTCAGCAGGCGGTGGAAGAGATCGGCTGATGTCCGTTTGACTCAGAGATCGGTGATGGACTTATCGCCGTAGAACCTCATCCGCCGCGCGCCGTGGGAAGCCAGAATCTTCCGGGCTTCGGCGAGCAGCGTCGACTCGGGCGCGAGGACGGCAATGAGCGATGCTCCCGCCTGCGCCTCGTCAAAGTATTGCTGGCTCATCAGGCCCTCGTCGGTCAGCGCGACGCTGAGATTGACGGCCGCGCGCTGCAGCGGCGTGCGCTGCGCGCCGATCGTCTCCTTGATCTTGAGCACACGGGGCCCGTCGTTGAGGTGGATGGCGTTGCGGCCGAACCCGGCCGCGAGCAGCGCCTGTTCCGCCGCCGCCCCCTTCGACGGATCGATGGCGGCCACCACGTAGTTCCTCGGGTACCAGACTCCCAGCATCATCGCGAAGAGCCCCTTGAGCTCGATCTTCTCCGGCGACGTGGTGGCCTCACCTGCCCCTTTGCCTTCCTTCATCATTGGCTCCCCGCGAGTCGGGTGTCGGTAGGAATCGCCGGACGTCTCGGCGTTCGGTAAGCTCGATCTTACGTAATACCATGCGGAGGGTTGGAGGTCAACGCGGCCGCGCCCCCGGAAGGTGGATTCGAGGCTGGACGGACACCCGGAAAGGCGGGATTTTGGCAGACGATGAAGACCATGATGCCGCGTGGCCCGCACGAGCCCCACCGGACCGCGACGCCGCTCGACTCTTCTTCGACCTGGCCTACGTCGTCCCGATCGCCCAGGCGGGCCTCGGACTCCACCACGCCAAGGCGGAGGGGGCGGAACGCCGTGGCACCGGCATCACATCGCGGAGCGCTACAGCCTCCTCGGCGGAGCCATCAGCATCATCCTGCCCGCCGCGGCGGCGCTCATTCTGGCCAGCGCATGCGGGGCCATACTCGATGCAGGCGACGGCCGTGTTGATCGTGGGTTCGGTCGTAATGACGCGCCGGTGCGCGTGGTTCACGAATTCGTAACATCCACGCGCCGGAATCGGACATCCCGGTTGCCGGCAGCCGCCCGATTCCGGTGATCTTCCAGCCGCTCAACAACTCGGACAAGCGGCACGGGGGGCTGACCAGCATCTTCTACAGCCACAACTTCGCGCTGACCGGTGGGCAGGAGATGAAGCTGGCCGACCCCGATGACTTCTACAACAAGCCGGTGTCGTACCGGACGTCCTTTCAGCAGGCGGTGGAGGAGATCGGCTAGGGCCCGGTCACCGCCGTTCAGCCTCGAACGTCCCCGACAACTCTCCCGCCCAGAACGTTCCCTCGATCCGGCCGGAGGCCACGCTACCGTCGAATGTGGAGGGAACCTGATTCCCTTCTATCAATAACTCGAAATGAATCCGCCCGTGACCGTCTACCGTGCCGCTGACGGCACCGGGACGGGTCGCCTCAGGCGCGCCATTGGGATCGTTCCAGATGATGGATTCGAACGTGCCCACGAATCGCGGCTGATCGGTCGAGTGGTGAATGCTGAGCGCCGCGGTCTGAGTCCATCCCTCCATGCCCCATCCGTGCGCGTCCGTCACCACCCCGCTCAGGTCGTAGATGCCGGAGACATCGGGAAACGGGCCCACGCCCGGTGGCAGCTGGAGGCGCATGAAATCCTGCCACCCGTGGGCGGCCACCTCCGATGGGAGCCAGCTCGCCGCTGCGCGATTCCCCGGATAGGCCCCCCATGACGCAACGTCCCCGGTGGCCGGGTCGCCGAGCCAGCCATCAGACTCGGTGAGGTCGCGGAGCGGCTCGGACGGGTTGTCGGGCAGGCGCGCCTCCAGGACCTGGTTGATCCACACGAGTGTCAGCAGCCGTTGAGACAGCGACAGCGAATGGTGAGGCACAGCAGCCTCGAGCGCCATCCCCCAGAGTGCACCCGCCCCCCTGTTCGCCTCGTACGTGGCCGTGAGCGCGGCATTCTCCACGAACGCATCCTGCTCGGCGAGGACCATGAAGGTAGGAAGTCCGGCCGCGTCACCACTCGTCACCGTGGGGATGCTTACCGGCACCTTGAAAAGGAGACCTGCCACCCGCTCGGGGTGCCGGGTGCTGAACCCGGAGACCTGCGGCGCGCCGGCTGACATGCCGTACAGCAACACGGGCAGCGTCGCGAGGCCGGGACGCGCGCTGGCCGCTTCGGCTGCAAGCAGGGCGTCCTGAATCAACTGGTCGCTTTCGGGGCCGTCCGCCATCCCGGCCACCGAAGAACCCAGAATCGCCATGTCACGGTCGGCCGCCATATCCCTGAATAGCACTCCGAGCGTCTGCAGCGACGCCTCGACCTCCGGGACCGGTGCGCCGAACGGCTCGCCGTTCGCAAATGCCTTGGTGTTCGGTCCGCCGAGCGCGAGCAGGATCCCGCGGACCTCGTTGACGCCTCCCGGGACGTATAACGCAAAATCGCCCAGCTCGAACAGCTCGATGCGACCCAGCGAGATATCCCGGAACACGGTCCCTGGGCCGACTGTGACCTCCAACGCTGACTGGTAGTATCCCTGCAAGGTGCACCTCAGTGTATCCGTGCCGGGGGTGAGACGGTCGAGCACGTACCGTCCGTTCGCCCCCGTCGTCACGACCGCCTCGCCGAAACTCACCACCGCCCCCGCGACGGGGGAGCTGTTGGCCGGGTTGGTCACGATGCCGGACAAGGTGGGGGTCCCTGGGTTGCCTGGCCCAGGCGTCGGGTCGTTCTCGCATCCGGGAAGGAGAAGCAGGGTCACTAGAGCCCAGTGGTACTTGGCCGCTTGCCGTCCCATGGTACACCTCCGCTGGCGCCGCCAGCTCCGTCAGTTCAGGTCTTCCAGTACCAGCCAGTCCCAGGGCGCCCCGCCCGTTGATGCATCGATCCCGACGACCGTGCGCACCTGACCCGGGCCGAACGTCAGCGTGCCGCTGTCCATCACGACGAAGTCGCTGTCCCACCGTGTGAACCGGACCCGGTAGTCCCCCGCGGGTACCTCGACGTACTGGGTGGCATCCAGGATGTTTATCGTGGCGATCGGCTCCTCCGTCGCCAGGTCTGCCTCGGGCGAAGTCAGGTAGACCCTTACCGAGCTTCCCACGGTCGCGTAGTCGATTACTCGAATCCGCGTGTACCCTGCCGCCGGCTCGCTGTTGTCGTCCCTGAGCAGAAACCCTCCCAACGGGAATAGCTCGCAGCATGGGAGGACGGTATAGTCGACGCCGGCGGCAAAGATCCCGATGGACGCGTCCATCGTCCCGCCATTGACCTGATACCACACCTCGTGGGAGCCGGCTGCCAGTTCCCGATAATCGGTCGCCGTCGCGTACCGCAGGTCACTCACCACCTCGATCCCGTCGATGAGTACGTCCATGTCGCCCACCCGTGTCTCGGCGTGGACCACGCGGAGTCTGGCCGCGCCCGCCGCCGACCCCGTCGTGAACGCGACCGTGAGAGGCGCGTCGAGAGACTCCCCATCCGGCGACTGCGCCGCGGTGGACACGGAGAACTCGTAGCTCGAGAGTGGGGCCAGCGGACCGGCAGGCACGAAGCGCGCGCTCAGAATCACTCCACCCGACAGCTCTCCGGTAATGCTGCCGGGAACCTCCGCGCCGCCCTGCCGCAAGTGCAGAGCCTGCGACAGGCTGGCGCCATCCATCGGCTGGTTGAACACCACCCGGATGACACTGTTGAGCGGCACATCGGTCTTGCCCATCCCGGGCGAGCTGCGGACGATCGTGGGCTTCGCCTTGATCGGCACCTCGCGATAGCCCGTCGTATCGTCTCCGGCGTGATGGATTACCGTGATCGACAGGCTGTCCCCCACCTCGGCCTGGACGGCCACCGGGTCGAACCCACCGTTCGTCATCGGGGATGTCACCGAGGCGCCGCTCTGGAGATTGCGGATGTCGACGCGCCGGCCGTCGGCATCCGTGCCGGGTACCATGGAGACGTAAGCCTCCCCACTCACGACTGCGGCGTTCGATGCCGACGGGGGATGCACGACGGACGAGACGAGCGCCCCCGATGGCGGAAGGACCGGACCCTGTCCCGGTCCGGACGAGTCCGAGCACGCGCCCATGAGCATCAGCGCGCAGAGCAGCCGAGCCGTCAGCGTCTTGTGAATCACCGGTGGGTCCTTTCTTACCTTAGAGATCGCCATTGAGCACGAAACCCGCCCAATAGAACGGCGCCCGGACATTCCGGGCGGCTATCGCACCGCGCTGGGCGGCAGCGAGCGCACCGGATTCCGAATCGCCCGCTTTGAGCGCGACGTAGAATCGTTTCATGAGCCCTGCCGTCGCCTGGTCCTCCACCGGCCAGAGCGTGGCGAGCACGCTGCGGGCGCCGGCCGACTGAAACGCCTGGACCAGTCCCACCCAGTCATCGCCCGGAGGCACGTCCACCAGCCGGCCCGAGCCGAGCCCGGTCTGGCATGCGCTCAACACGACGAGCCTCGCGTCGATCGAGAGGCGTGCGACGTCGTGGACCGCCAGCCGGCCGTCCGATGCGTCGCCCGGCGCCAACGCGATGTAGGAGAACCTGGGGTTATGCCGGTTCAGCACGCCGCGCGAAGCCAGGTGCACGACCGAGCGACCTGGGGCCGCCGAGACCAGAAGCTCCCGCGTGGCGCGATCCCCGATCGCGACCATGGCATCGGCTCCGTAGAGAGTCCCGATCGCCCGCACCTCGGCCCTCGAGCCCGGCAAGTCGCGTGGCCGAGGGGCCAGGGCCAGCACGTTCCCCGTGTTGGAGCTCGCGGGGCGCGCGCGGATGCGGAGCCAGACCGCGCCCGAGGCGACCATGCCGATCTCGTAGCGTTCTATCAGGAAATGCCTCGAGGGACCTAGCTCCAGCAGCGCGGCGAACGGCAGATAGTGCAGCTCGCGATGGGGCACGATGAGCAGGCGACTCTTGCCGGTAAGGAGCCCCGCCCTCTCAAGGGGCGTCACCAATTGACCACGCAGGCGCCGAAGCGGCGCCTCCCAAGGCAATCCTGGATTCGACGCCGCCTTCGGCGTGAGTGTGCCGCGGACGAATGCGACTTCGGTCGCCAACTCGGCGCCGGTCACCGGCAGATCTACCACCGAGAGGCGGTTCGCCACGATGACGAAGGCGAGGACCGTGGAGTCCGTCACGAGATACTCGACCATCGCGGCGTCGGCCGGCAACCGCGCCGCGATCTCGCGCCACCCGGGCATGGCTGGCGTCGTGCGAGGCCGCGAGTTCGACGCGCCGGCCGCCTCGAGCGAATCCAGCAGCTCCGAGTACTCCGCTTCCGCCCTGGTCAGCACGGCATGCCGGTCACCGGGCATGCCGGACAGTTCGTCACGTCCCCGCAGGGCCACCGCGGTCTCGTTGGCCGTCGAGACGTCGAGCAGGGTTGCAATGCGGCGGCGGAGCGACGCCAGTCGCGGATGCAGCATAGGCATGGTCGACGGGGAGTCGTCGGTGACGAGACTCAGCGTCTGTCGGGCGCGCAGGCGCTCGCTGGTCTGGAACGCCGAGGAATCCTCGCCGATCGCACGTTGGGCGAGGGCGAGATCGCTGTAGAGCTTCCACTTGTCGCTCAGGAAATCCGACCGCCGGCCGATGGCGGCCACGCCCATCGCCGCCATTTCGATCTCTCCGATACCGCGCTGAAGCTCCTCGATCGCCGCACGCGTCGCGCCCCGGGCCTGCAGGGTCCGGCCAAGACCGTCGTACAGGCACACCGAGACGCCGGCAGCCGGACTGCGGGCAAGTCGGGCGAGGCCACTCCGGAAAGCGGCCTCCGCGGCGCCCGGTTCACCGGTCGCGAGGTGATGGGCACCCGATTCGCACAGCGCCCACGCGTGCGCGGCCCTGTCGCCGACTGCGCGGAGCGTGTCCACCGCCCCGGCGACCCCGCGCCGCGCTTCGGCTGTATCACCCATCGCCCGGGCGGCCTTCGCCGCGAGCAGGCTCGTCAACGCCGCGGAGCGACTCTCGCCGGAGGACTGCTGCCGGCCGGCGGCGCTGGTCAGCAGGCTCCTGGCCCTGGGATAATCCTCCTCGATCAGGCTCAGCTCACCGAGCGCGACGAGCGCCGCCGCTTCGCCCGAGGAATCATTCGCGTCGCGCAGGATCGCCAGTCCGCTCTCATAGAACTCGCGGGCGGAGCGCAGGCGATTGAACTCGAGCGCGAGGTCGCCCCGCGCGAGCCGCAGCCGCCCCTCGGTAGCCGCGCTCAATCCCCCTCGCCGAGCCGACAGGTCGGCCGCTCGCAGCGCGCCGTCGGCCCGGTCGAGGCTGCCCATCGCCGCGAACACCTGCGACAGATCCACCCGCGTGCCCACCAGGACTTCCACCGGGCCGGTCCGCTCGAGAATCGTGAGCGCGTCCTGGTAGTGGTCCGCCGCCGCGGGATAGTCACCTCGGCCGGCGTCCAGCAGACCGAGATTCCGGAGTACGAGGGCCTCGTCGGCGCGGCGCCTCCAGCTTTCGATAGAGCGCGAGGGCCTCCGTATACCGCTTCTCCGCGACGCGGTCGTCTCCTTCGCCGCTCGCCAGGGCGCCGAGGTTCAGGAGAGCCGCCGCGGCCGCATCGTCGAAGCCGTGCTCGCGTGCGGTGACCAGAGCTTCGATGTAGCGGCGACGGGCCTCTGCCGGATTTCCGGTGGCCGCGGCGACCAGACCGAGATTGTCGGCGTCGGCCGCGACGCCGCGGTAGTCGCCGATCTGTCGGCGGAGGAACAGCGCCTCGCGGTACTGGCGTGCCGCGGCCTCGTAATCACCCCGATCCTTGCTGACCGAGGCCAGGCCGCCCAAGCCGTTCAACTGTGTGCGCCGGTCCCCCGCGATCGTGGCCAGCCTGCGCGCCTCGGCGAAGTACCACGCGGCGCTGTCGAGCTCGGACTCGCGGTAGAAACCCGCGCCGACGTTCCCCAGCGCGGAGGCCATCAGCGCCGTATCCGCGATCGTGGCGGCAATGTCGTGACTCGCCCGCCAATCCCTGGCGGCGGCCATGAAGCCTTCCCGAGCCAGCGATGCGTTGCCCGACCTTCGAAGGCTGTCGGCGCGCACCCGCCGCGCTCGGTCGACGAGCGACAGACCGGCGAAGCGCCGCACGTCCCGAAGCGGAAACGAATCACCCCACACCCGCAGGTAATCGGCTCCCAATCGACCGGCGCGCGCGAGGAGCGCGTCCCTCGAGCCGGGAGCCGACGCGACCGAAGCGGCCATCCAGGTTCGGATCGAGTCGCGAGCGCGATCGGGATGATTCAGGACCCAGTCAGGCGGCACGGAGCCGCGGGATGCCGCCGGCTCCTGGAGCGAAACCGCAAGCACCAGGCCCATCCCGAGGAGCTGCAGTGTCGGCATCACTCCGGCGCTTCCGCTTGGCGGATGGTGAAGGTGACCAGCTCCGACTCGATCCACCGTCCGAAGCCGGTCTCGGCCTTGACCTGCCAGTACTGGGGAGCGGCCACGGTCAGGCGGACCGTGTCCGGGAGGGTCACGAACGTGTCGGTGGTCGTGGTGTGCCACGCCGCCTGCCCCTCCACGGTGAAGAGCGTTACGCGATAGCGAGCGACGCCGGGAACGGCTCTCCACATGAGCCCGTCGGGCCGCGCCACATCTCCCAGGGGCGCCACGGGTCTTGGCGCGAGGGCCGGAATGGAGTCGGGATCACGAACCACCGGGCCGGACGGCTCGCGATTGATCGACCCGGTCCAGACGAGCAGCAGAGCGGCAGCAGCGGCGGCCAACGGCACCAGCACGCGCCGGCGGCTCCGCGGAGCGGTGGCCAGGATGCGGCCAATTTCGACCATCTCCTCCCGGCAGGCCGGGCACTCCGCGAGGTGTCCTTCACAGCGGGCCCTCTCCTCGGAGGTGCCCGCGCCGTCGATGTAGCGGGAGAGCGAGACGGTATCCAGATGCTCGGTCATGGAACTCCTCGAGCCTGTGGTGAAGGTGCCTTGGATCTGTTATACGGAAAGTCAGGGTCGTTTGTGCGGTCGCGACTCAGGGCTCGGCGTCCGCGACCCCGCGGGTGGTGAGCGCCTGACGCAGTTCGGCGAGCACGGCGTTGAGGGTGCGGTAGACATGGAAGGGCGTGGGGTAGCGGAGGAGCTTCGAGATCTCGCGGACCGGCATGTCGTCTTCGAATCGAAGGCTGAGGAGCAGGCGGTGAGCGGGGGGCAAGTGTGCCAGGGCGGCCTGCAGGGCGAGGTGGAGGTCGCGCCGTCTCAGGCTCTCGTCGGGGCCGGCGCGGGGCTCGGCCAGCGCCCTAACCTCGCCGATCTCGACGGCAATGAGGTCTTCGAGTCTCCGGCGCGTGGCATGGTCTGCCGTCTTCGACGGCGCCGTGGGGGCCCGTCCGTATCGCTGGCGCAGGAAGTCGACACAGAGTCGCCGGGCGACGACCACGAGCCAGGTCGTGAACTGAGCGCCGGCACCCTCGAGGTACTGCCTCAGCCGCCGGTTGTCGTCCTCACGAAGTTGTTCCAGCAGGTGGGCGTAGGCGTCCATCGTGCGGTCCTGCTCGCGCGCGACGGTGCGCGCGGTGTGCAACAGCAGCGGACTGAACCGCGCGACGAAGCGCGACCAGGCTTCGTCCCGGGCGGTGGGATTGCCCGCCTGTAGTAGGTCCTGGAGCTCCGGGGGCGCAGGCGCCATGAGGCGTCGCCCTTGTCAGTGGAAGTTCCTGGCGAACCTATCGCGCCTCGTTACGGGCGCAAGATCACGAGGAAGTAGTCGGATGGCGACGAGCTGCCGCGCAGGTCCTTCCCGCTGACTCCGTTGCATCGGTGAGTACGCGCGAGTCAGCCGGCAGCACGGAAGTGCCGCCTGGTGGACGGCAGCAACAACAGGATCAGCAGGGACACTTCCATCACCGCACGCGCAATGACGAGCGGCAACATTGTCAGGTCCAGGACAATGACTTTGCCGCCCGGCGTCGATATCAGCATCGCCGTGGCCATCCAGCTCAGCCTCATGAAGACGAGCGCGACCGCGCCGATCCAGCCCCAGCGCAGACCATGCCAGATTGCGACCGCGCAGACGAACAGGAGCCCGCTGACGAGCAACGCAACTCGCCCGATGGACGTATCGTGCCTGACCACAAACCTGACCGGGACCGTGGCCGCGTACAGCACCAGCAGCATGACGACTACCCGGACAATTGCAGGTCGCGGTCCACGAGCACCTGGTGATAGGCGAACCACACGATCTCGGCGAAGAGTTCGCCTCCAATGTGCCGCATGTCCGGCCTGTCGCGCCAGTGGATTCCCTGGGCTGGACGGGCAACCGAAAACGCGGAATGTTGTGAGATGATGAAGACCATGATGCCGCGGGACCCGCACGAGCCCCACCGGACGGCGACGCCGCTCGAGCTCTTCTTCGACCTGGCCTACGTCGTCGCGATCGCCCAGGCCGGCCTCGGCCTCCATCACGCCGAGGCCGAAGGGCATCTGTTCCTCGGCATCACCAGGTACCTGATGGTGTTCTTCTCCATCTGGTGGGCCTGGATGAACTTCACCTGGTTCGCCACCGCGTTCGACTGCGACGACTGGATCTACCGGCTCACCACCATCGTCCAGATCGGTGGCTCGCTGACCCTCGCGGCCGGCGTGCCCCGGATGATGGCGGGCGAGGATCCCAACATCACGCTCGTGTTCATCGGCTACGTGATCATGCGCCTGGCGATGGTGAGCCAGTGGCTGCGCGCGGCGATCCAGTATCCGCAATGCCGCCCCACCACATTGCGCTACGCCCTCGGCATCAGCCTGGCCCAGCTCTACTGGGCGGGCTACGCGCTCGGCGCCTTCGGTCACTCCCAGGCGCTGTTCGTGCTGGGCGCGGCGCTGGAGCTCGCCGTGCCCGTCTGGGCGGAGCGCCACGGGCATACGCCGTGGCACCGGCATCACATCGCCGAGCGCTACAGTCTCTTCACCATCATCGTGCTGGGCGAGTCGGTGCTGGCGTCCACCACGGCCGTGATTCACGCCGCCGAATCGGTGGAGCACCTGCCCTCGCTGGTCCTGCTCGCCGTCACCGCGCTGGTCATCGTGTCGGCGATGTGGTGGCTCTACTTCGCCGTGCCGCAGCACGGGCTGATCACCGACCTCCGGGCCGGGATGTTCTGGGGCTACGGGCATTTCTTGATTTTCCTGTCGGCGGCCGCGATCGCGCCGGGGATCGAGGTCGCGCTGCAGTACGCCACCCACGAGATCTCCCTCGAGGCCACCCGTGCGGCGCTGACCTACACCGCGCCTGCGGCCATCTACGTGCTCATGGTGTGGCTGCTCATTCTCCGCCGCCTGCTCGGCGGAGCGATCAACCTGATCATGCCGGTAGCGGCGGCGCTCATCCTCGCCAGCGCGGCGGGGCCGTATTCGATGCAGGTCACGGCCGCGTTGATGGTGGGATTGGTCGTGGTGACGGCGGTCAGCCCGCGAATGGGGGAGATGGCTCGGCGCCATGAGGGTGCCCACGCCCAATAGCCACGACCTCTTGGGATGACCGGTCAGCGTCGTTCTGAGGTCACTGGTCTTTCTCGGGGCCGGATAGCGATGGGGTAGCGCCGCCGAGGAGCATCGGCCGCCGTACGGCGACCGGCGGCGCTACCCCGTCGCTATCCGGCCCCCACGCACCGATCCCAACGCGTCATTCCGGATCCCCCGCACTGTGAGAGATGGTACCCCGTGCGTTGTTACATAGTGACGCGACCGTGCGTGCTGTTCACGAATTCGTAACATGCACGCGCCGAAATCGGACATGCCGGTTGCCGGCAGGCGCCCGATTCCAGATATTGGGCGCCCTACCAAGACTCAAACGAGGGCACCATGGCAGCAAAAGCACAGGCAATTCCCAAAGGGTTCCACACCGTTACGCCCAGCCTGATGGTCGCCGACGCCCCCAAGGCTATCGAGTTCTACAAGAAGGCGTTGGGCGCCACGGAAGTGATGCGATTCGCAGGCCCGGACGGAAAGATCATGTATGCCGAGCTTCGGATCGGCGACTCCCCGCTGATGCTGGGTGACGAGATGCCGGAGCAAGGCATGAAGGGCCCCAAGGCGATCGGCGGCACACCCGTCAGCTTCTTCGTCTATTCCGAGAACGTGGACGAGGCCTGGAAGCGGGCGATCGGTGCCGGCGGCAAGCAGACCATGCCGCTGGAAGACCAGTTCTGGGGCGACCGGGCCGGCTGTTTCGAGGATCCCTTCGGCCACCAGTGGTGGCTGGCCCAGCACGTCAAGGACATGACGGAAGACGAGCTCCGGAAGAGCGCGGACGAATTCTTCTCCCAGCAGTCGGGAGCCGGCCGCTGAGCTAGCCGGACGGTTGATGTAACAGAACGGCGGCACCGAGCTTCGGTGCCGCCGTTCCTTCGTTCCCCCCTTCCGCCGTCAGTTACAGCTCGCCCTCGGATCCACCGGCGATTCAGCCGCCGCCATCGCGCTCACCCGCCGCGCATCGTACCGGATGTCCGCCCCCGGGCCGTACGGCCCGCCCTTGGCGAACAGCGCCGACTGGATCGGATCCGGTGCCGGTACCTCCGCGATCACGTTGATCCCCATGTTCTGCGGCGTGATCGGCATGACTTCCCCCATCGTCGCCGTCTGCGAGCCGATCTTCACCAGGAAGGTGTAGAACTCGGTATCGGGTGACTTCGGGAACCAGGTCTCGTTCTCCTGCGGCTCCGGCTCGCCGTCGCTGCCCGACCCGCTCGGGCTCTGCATGAACTCGCCGCAGCGCAGCAGCTGATCCGCCAGCTCCTGCAGCTCCTTGAGCGGACCACGGCTCGCCTGCAGCGAGGAGCGGCTGGCGCTCGCGCTGTCGGGCGACAGGCCGGTCGGCCACCACTGGCCCGTGGCCGGATCGCACGACGCGAGCATCATCGCCTTATCGGCATCGATCGCGTACGCCAGGTTCTCGCACCACCCCGGCTGCTTCGCCGAGTCGGGCAGCGTGGGATAGACGATCCCCAACAGCCGCGGCGTCTCGCCCTCGAGGGACGTGCCCGGCCCGTACCTGGCGCCCGCCTGGTCGATCGCGGTCCCGTCCTCCAGGCTGATGGACCAGTTCGCACCGGATTCCGCCGCGATCAGCCGCACCCGCTGGCCGTTCGGTTCCACCGCCATCGCGAAATGGGTGTCGAAGAAGTCCACGATCTTGGGCGAGAACGGATCGCTGATCGGCGTCGCCTCCGCCGTGAGCGGATCGAGGGTATACACTCGGCTGTCGTTGCCGATCGCCATCAGAGCGCCGTCGGACGGACGGATCGCGATGCCGATCACGCGCTTGAGGATGGGGACGCCGGTGATCCGCATCTTGGCGGAGATCTGTGTGGCGCTCCCGGTGCCGAACACGAGGAAGTTGTTGGCCAGGTCCACCGCGTAGACCACCTCGCCCACGGGCACGGGTCCGTCGGGAACAGTCGGATCGGACGGGTCGGATGGGTCCGAGGGGTCGCCCGGTCCGGGGGTGCCGGGGTCGGTCAGGCCGCCGCCGTTCTTCCCGCAGCCGGCAAGAGTGACGGTCAGAGTAAGGAAGGCCAGCGCCAACGCGCGGAACCCCCGAAGTGCTGAGCTGCGGTCCATCGTGACCTCCCCGCTGAGAGTTGTCGAGATCGGGCAACCGGATGCCGCAGAGATTACGGCAGGGCGGTCACTGGGATCTCAATTGGGTCTCAACTGGGGCAGTGAGGACCGGCAGGAGCGTACGGAGGGGGATGTGCCGGCGGGGGAACGTGCGGGCGGGGGAACGTGCGGGCGGGGGGTAACCTCATCCTGAGGGAGCGAAGCGACCGAAGGATGAAGTCAGGCTAGGAGAGAGCCCTCACGCCGAGCGCGCAAACGTACAATCCGACCCCGAACACCGCATGCGTCCCAAGACTCTTGATCCTGGCTTGCATCGGATTCGCCGCCTTGGACGACGCGACGCCGAGCCCGAGCGACGGCTGCATGATGAAGAACGGAAAGACCACGGTTGCGAGACCGTACAAAACCGCGGGCAGCACCCTCGGGCGCGCCAGCCAGTCGCCCGATACCAGCGCGACGAATCCGATCGCGAACACGACCCCGATCGAATAGTGGGCGACCCAACCCACCTGGCACTCGAGCGCCTTCGCCGGCGCGGCGGCGATGCTCGCGTGCCTGATCGTCCCCGCCGGCATGTGGCGCAGCCAGCGGCCGAGCAGGCAGTAGTTGAGCGAGGGCAATCCGAAGACTCGTTTGAGGAAGAGATTCCAGAGGTCCATCACCAGCGTGGCGCCGATGCCGATGGCGGCGGCGGGGCACAGGTCGCCCGGGGCGAGGCTCACGATCGCCCTAGCTGTCGATGCGGCGGGTTTCGCGAGCCTGGCTGAGCAGCCGCTCGGCGAAGTCGAGGCGCTCGTGGGTCTCCGACAGCTCCTGTCGCATACCGTCGACCTTCCGTTCCAGCGCGTCGAGCCGCTCCGCGGCATCGGCCGGGAGTGCGTCACCAGAGCCGGTACGCAGCTTGACGATCTTGACCGCCGCGAAGGCGACGATCGCCGCGATGGGAATGAGAGGCGCGAGGAATGCGGGGTCCATTGGTCTTCCTCTCAGGCTCGGGACCCCGCCGGATAGCTGTCGTGCAGCTACTGCCCTGGGGGTACCCACTCGTACTTGGGGGACGCCGCGCCAACTAGGAATCCGAAGGCGCCGCCCAGACCTGCACCGATCGCGGTGATCTCAATGACATCCGAATCGTTGGTGGTGCAGTCACTGCATCCCCCCCTTGCCATCTGACTGAGCACCAACCCCGCCAGGCCGCCCACAGTTGCGCCGATGGCCCCGCCCTTCCAGTGCTGGTAGCCCACCTTCTTCCGGATGCTATCGGGCAGGGCGACCGCACCGTGCTGAATTTGTACTCCATCGGAGGGCGCGGCGCTATCCATCGTACCATGAGCTGGCCGCTTGGGCGAGAGCCGGCCTACCAGGTATCCGAGCCCGCCACCAACCACCGCGCCGACCAGGCCCAATGTGACGGCGTTTCCCAACCGATCGGGGTTGCAGTCTCCGCCCGGCACGGTGGGACATGCGTTACTCAGACTGTGGCCGAGGATGGCCCCGAACATACCCAGGCCCGCTCCTCCAATCAGCAGACCTTCGTACCGGTAATCCTGCCCGGACAGCTCGTTCCAAGAGGATGACCGGCCGGCGGAGCGGCGGTCCGTTGGTCCTACTCGACCAGAATACTCCCACCGCTGGAAGCCATCGACCGCTCGCTGCGCCGCCAACGAAGTCACTGGCCCTGAGGCGAGGAAGAGCGCTACGGTCAGAGTCCGTATCATGGGGTTTTCCCTCCTCACTGCACTGGCACCAAGTCGGTGTTCCGGGACCGGCTGCTGCCCGGCAACTTTCCTCAGTTAAGCAGCCTCCACCCATACCTGCGCGACCCCGTGCTCATCGTAGCTCAGGTGCACCTGCCACGGCTGACAACACACCTGGCAGTCCTCTACGTAAGCCTGGGTCGCTCCACCGGTGGGATCGACCGCGATCGTGACGACTTCACCGCAGTAGGGACAGGTCACCTCGGCCTCGGTGTCCCAGGTATCTACGTCGGCGAACTCGAGCGGGCCGTCAGGATCTTCCGAGTCCAGGTCATCCATGCGATCACTCATCAGAACATCGTGTTGGCGTTGGCCGCGTCCGCCGGCACCCGCTGCAGAACATCCCAGTGCTCCACGATCCGACCCTGGTCGTCCAGCCGGAAGATGTCGATGCCCGCCCATTCGCCATCGCCCGGCCACCATTGGTAACAATGCAGCACGACATAGTCCCCCTCGGCGAGCACCCGCCTGAACTCCACCCGCTTGCCGGGGTACTCCCGGGCCATGCGGGTGAAATACTCGATGAACGCGTCCTTGCCGTCGGCGACGGCAGGATTGTGCTGGATGTAGCGGTCTCCAATGTACTGCCGTACCGCCTCGGCTGGATCGCACTGATTGAACATGAGGTCGTAGAACGCCGTGACCGTCTGCTTGTTCCGGTCCTGCCGAGTCATGCCTGGCTTCCTCTCATCATCGGTCGTGTGCCGGCCGCGCCGCGCGCCATCCTTCGCGGCGCTGGGCCTCCAACCTTTCCAGCACGGAGCGGGACTGGGGCTTCGCGGCCACGTTTACCGTCTCCAGCGGATCGGCGTCGAGGTCGTACAGCTCGCGGGCCGTGATCCGCCTGGTCGCCCAATTCATCCAGGCGACGTAGTGATACCGCTCGGTCCGCATGCTGTAGCCCATGGTCTCGACGCCGTCCGCCCCCAGCCACCGGCCCCGCCGCAGGAACTGGCTGAACACCGCCCTCTTCCCCGGACGAGCCGGCTCGTGCATGAGCGGCACCGCGCTGGTGCCCTGCAGCCACGCCGGCACCGACAGCCCGGCCAGCTCGCTCAGCGTGGGATAGACGTCCACCAGCTCGACCATCTGCTCGACCCGCACTCCCGCCGGCGCGAGGCCCGGGGCCCGGATGATGAGCGGCGAGTGCGTATCGATGAGATAGTTGCTCATCTTCGCCCACCCGTTCATCTCGCCCAGCTTGTACCCGTGATCGCCCCAGAGTACTACGATCGTGTTGTCGGTCAGGCCAAGGGCATCCAGCCTGTCCAACAGGCGCCCGACCAGCGCGTCCACGTAGCTGACCGACGCGTAGTACCCGTGCTTGAGCCGGCGGGCGTCGGCTTCGCTCAGCGCGCCCTGCCACGGCTCCGGCGCCGTCGCGAAGTCGGCATATCCCCGCAGCTCGGCCAGGTTGCTCCCGGCGGCGGGAGGGGCGCCCTCCGGCGGGCGGCGATTCGGCGCCAGGGCGATGGAATCCGGGTCGTAGAGGTCCCAGTACTTCCGGGGCGCGTTGAACGGCAGATGCGGACGGTAATAGCCGATCGCGAAGAAGAACGGCTGCCGTCCCTTGAGGCCGGCGAGCTCCTCCAGCGCACGGTCGGTCTGGGCGCCGTCGTAGTACGCGTTGTCGGGCAGATCGAGGCTTTCGGTGGCGTTCGCCTTCAGGTACCACATGCCGAACTGGTCGACGTGACGATCCTGGTGGCCTTCCTCGATGATCCGGGCCTTCCGTCCCTCCTGAATCGCCAGGTTCTCGCGCCCATGGTAGACGGCGTCAGGATCGTAGGGGAAGCCGGGGAGGTGGATCTCCTGGTGCCACGACCGGGTGTCCGGGATCGTATTGTGATAGATCTTCCCGATCTGCACCGTGCGGTAGCCCTGCCGCATGAAGTGCTGCGGCAAGGTGACCACATCGGGAACCGTGGATCGGAAGTCGGTCGCCAGATCCCATACGCGGAGCGAGTCCGGCCGCAGCCCGGTCATGAGGCTGGCGCGGGAAGGGTTGCAGAGCGCCTGCTGGGCGTAGGCGCGGAGGAAGGTCACGCCCGAGCGAGCCAGGCGATCGAGATTCGGAGTCTTGGCGTAGGGATCGCCGTAGGCGCCGATCGTGGGTCGCAGATCGTCCACGGCGATGAACAGGACGTTGGGGCGGTCGCGGCCGACCTCCTGCCCCTGCACCAGGCCGGCGGGGAGCAACGCGAGGCCGGCCAGCGCAATGGTGAGGCGAGCGGCGGTCAACGGCCGCCTTCGACCTCGACGAAGATCTCCACCGGCTCGCGCACCGTGTGCTTGGTCTTCGCTTTCTCCGTGTCGGGATGGGACAGCACGGCCTCGAGCTTCTTCATGTCCGCGTTCTCCCACACGATAGCGACCTTGCTGTCTTTCGCGTGCCGGTAGATGCGATAGCCGCTGGAGAATTGCTTGAAGATCTCCGCGCGTTCCGCGCCGCCCGAGAGCCACGTTTCCATGTTGCCGACACCGTGCGTTGCGATGACTCTCGGCATGGTCAATCTCCTCTGGTTGACTGTATAGACGTCATGTAATCATGTCTCATGCGAACGGCTGATCGATCGCCGGACTCTGAGCCGAAAAGAAGCGGGGCCCCTGCTCCGTAGCGTAGAGACAGTCCTCCAATCGGATGCCGAACTCGCCGTAGATCGCGATCATCGGCTCGTCACTGAAGCACATCCCCGGAGCGATCGGCGTAGTATTGCCGCGCACGAAATTCGTCCACTCGTGCCCGTCGAGCCCGATTCCGTGCCCGGTACGATGGGGCAGGCCCGGAAGCCGATAGTCGGGGCCGAAGCCGGCGTCGGTGATCACCTTCCGCGCGGCGGCATCCACCGCCTCGCAGGGTGTTCCCACCTGGGCCGCGGCGAAAGCAGCGTCCTGCGCACGGCGCTCCAGGTTCCAGACCTCGGTCTGGCGACGGGTCGGGCGTCCGAAGACGGTCGTGCGGGTCATGTCCGACTGGTAGCCTTCCACGGCGCAGCCCGTATCCAGCAGGACGATGTCACCCTGCCGCAGCCGCTGCGGCTGCATGCTGCCGTGGGGAAAGGCCGAGTACTCGCCGAAGCCCACGAGCGCCCAGGGATCGCTGCCGCCGAGCCGGGTGAGGGCCGCGGTCGCGTTGCGGCTGAGATCGTACTGGGTCATGCCCGCCTTGAGCGTGGCGAACGTCGCCTTGATGGCGAGGACCGTGATATCGGTCGCCCGCTGCATGAGCGCCAGCTCCGCCGGGGACTTGAACATGCGGCACCCGGCCGTCACGGGTGTTGCCGAGACCAGCGCGACGCCGGCGCCGCCTGACGCAGACCGTCCATCACGAAGAACCGCACCTGCTCCTCCAGCCCGACCTTGCCCTTCGCCGCGCCCTGGTCTTTCAGGATGGCGGCGATCAGCGCGGATGGGCTCTCCTCCTCCTGCCAGACCCGGATGTCGTCGCCGAAACGGATCAGCTCCCGGGCTCTCGCCTCCTCGAACGCCGGGCAGACCCAGGCGGGTGCCCCGGAAGCTGGGATGACCACGGCGAAGGTCCGCTCGGACTGTGACCAGCGCACGGCCGTGAAATAGGTCATG
The DNA here is from genome assembly GCA_963720365.1 of uncultured Gemmatimonadales bacterium. Classification (GTDB taxonomy): domain Bacteria; phylum Gemmatimonadota; class Gemmatimonadetes; order Gemmatimonadales; family GWC2-71-9; genus CAVVWJ01. Next base: position 302,855 of record CAVRFK010000004.1, read on the forward strand.
CTCGAGCCCGGCTCGATCACCACCGCACCGATCCCGCGCTCCCCCATGAGGCGCTGCGCGCGGGCAATCCGGGCGCGGCGCTCTTCGTCGGTGATGGGAGTGAGGCCGGCTGTTTTCGGCGTGAGCGACTGGATGGAGGCAGGCAGCTGGCATGGGTCGGCCCCCGGGAAGGGGACCCGCCCCAGAGCGGCCGCGCCCACCGCGCCGGTGAAAGCTGTGGCGAAATCACGGCGGGTCATGTCCATGCACGCTTCTCCGTCGGGTAGGGGCTGCGGTGCGGCCCACGTTCAACCAAAGGGTTGACAATCTTTGGGCTCGCCGACCATATTCAACCATATGGTTAAGCGTCCCCGGCAACTCGACCTCGTCTTCCGCGCTCTCGGCGACCACACCCGGCGGGCGATGCTCCAGCGCCTCGCCCAGGGCGAGCAGAGCGTCGGCGAGCTCGCCGCACCGTACCGCATGTCGCTGGCCGCGGCGTCGAAGCACATCCAGACCCTGGAGCGGGCCGGCCTGGTGACGCGCACCATACGCGGACGCATCCACTACTGCCGCATCGACCCGAGGCCGCTCGAGCGGGCCGACGTCTGGCTCCGGAACTACGAGCGGCTCTGGGACACGCGTATCGAGCGGCTCGTCGAGCTGCTCCGACATCCCGACAACGATCCTTCGGACTCCGAGTGAGGACTCATATGCCGACCAGCACTTCCACCGACCGCATCGAAAAACTGGTGAACCTCGACGCTCCGCGCTCGCGAGTCTGGCGCGCGCTCACCGACGTCAAGCAGTTCAACGCCTGGTTCGGCTCGGCCCTGACCGGGGTCTTCACGCCGGGCGCCGAGGTCAGCGGCAAGCTCACCTTCAAGGGCTACGAGCACGTGACGATGACGATCTGGATCGAGACCATGGAGCCCGAGCGGCTCTTCTCCTTCCGCTGGCACCCCTACGCCATCGAGCCCGGTGTCGACTACTCGGCCGAGCCGACGACGCTGGTGTCCTTCGCGCTCGAGGACGCCGCCGACGGTACCAGGCTCACGATCGTCGAGTCCGGATTCGACGCCATCCCGGCCTCGCGCCGCGCCACCGCGTTCAGCATGAACTCCGCCGGCTGGGATGGCCAGGCGAAGAACCTCCAGAAGTTCCTCGTCAACGACGTGAGCGCCACCATGTCATTGTACGGTATTCGCCAACTGACCGACAGCGTGCGGGCCGTTCGCGCCAACACGATCCTCATGGCCGACGACATCCCTGAGTCGCAATACGGCTTTCGGGCGACGCCCGCGGGCCGGTCGGTCGCGGAAACACTCGTCCACATCGCGTGGCTGGCGACTTCCGACCGGATCCTGCACGAAGAAGAACGCCTCGAGGCGGTCGAGGGGTTCGACTTCCCGGCGCTGCTGCGGAAGTCCGAGGTGGAAGAGAAACGCCCGCGCTCCAAGGCCGACATCCTCGAGCTTCTCCGCACCGAAGGCGAGCGGCAGGCGCGCTGGCTGGAACAGCTCCCCGAGACGTTCCTGGCGGAGCGGGTCAAGCTTCCGGGAGGTGGGTCGGTGAGCCGGTTCGAGATGCTCGTTGCGACCAAGGAGCACGAGCTGCAGCACCGCGCGCAGCTCACGGTCATCGATCGGTTGATCGGCGTCGTTCCCCGCTTTACCGGTCTGGCGTGACGGGGCGGTACTTGTCCGCCAGCCGCCGCACCGTGTTCATGTTCCGCAGGGTCGCGGGCTGTCCGAGCGTCTTCTCCAACGTCGCCCCCGAGATGAGCGACTCCGTGGACGGCGTAGCGCAGAGCCAATAGATCTCCCGCCCCTCGACCACCAGCGTGTCCGTCGGCGTCGCGAGGTCCGCCACCTTCCGCTTCGCGCCCGCCGCCGGCTTGTCTCTGAGGAACCCTACGTAGATCCGACCTCCGGGCGGCATCGGCACGCCGAACGGATCGCGCTTGGCGATCGCCGCGATCTCCCCCGTCGTCCGCAGAAACGTGGTGACCTCGTAGCCGAGCCCTTTCTGCATCCCGCGCTCGATCAGGGCCTCGAGCTTCGCCGCCTCCGCCGAGGAGCTGAAGATCACGTTCCCGCTCGCGATGAACGTCTCCACCTCGGCCAGCTTGAGGCCCTCGAAGAGCTGCTTGAGGGCCGTCATCTTTACGACGCGGCCACCCACGTTGATCGCACGGAGGAAGGCTACGTAGCGAGTGGTCATGTCGGGATCAGTAAGGGAAAAAAATGAGCCCCGGCTTCGTCCGGGGCTCATTCAATGGTGCATCCCACCGCCTTGCGGCTGCCTACGCCACGAGGTCGCGCAGACGGTCGCCCGTTTCCCCTTCACGCAACCGCAGCAGCGCCCGATCCCGGAGCTGGCGAATCCGCTCGCGGGTGACGCCCATCATTCGGCCGATCTCTTCCAGCGTGCGGCTGTTGCCGTCATCGAGTCCGAAGTAGAGCCGGAGCACCTTGGCGTCCCGGGGCGGGAGCGCCGCCAGTGCGGCCTCGATGTCCCGGGTCTGGCTGTTGGCCATCGTCGTCATGTCGGTGCTTTCCTGCTCACCGCTGGTGAAGCGCTCGATCCGCTCGTTGCCCTCGCCGTCCCGGGTGGGATGATCGAGGCGCACGGCCTCGGAGTTGAGGGCACTCAACGAACGGACGGCTTCCACGGTGAGGCCGGTCGCGCGGGCCAGCTCCTCGGTCGTCGGCATGCGGCCGAGCTTGTCCTTGAGGAGCGTGGTGGTGCGGCCCAGACGACTCAGATCGGCGGTGCGGTTCAGGGGCACCCGGACCGGCCGGCCGTGACGGGCGATCGCGGCCTGGACGGCCTGACGGATCCACCACACGGCATAGGAGATGAACTTCACTCCACGGTCGGGATCGAACTTCCGGGCGGCCGTCATCAGGCCGAGGTTCCCCTCGCCGATCAGATCGACCAGCGGTACCCCACGGTTCTGGAACTTCTTGGCCACCGAGACCACGAAGCGGACATTGTGCCGGGCCAGCTTCTCCTGGGCCACCACACTGCCCTTGAACGCCTTGCGGGCGAGCTCCATCTCCTCTTCGCGGCTGAGGAGCGGAACCCGGCTGATCTCGTCCAGGTACAGGTCGAGACTCTCACGGCCTTCATCGATTGCACGGGCGATCTGCGCCGGTCGAACCGGGCGACGCTTGCTGCGTGCCTTTATCGTCACGCTGGTTGCCTCCTCGGACTCCCGTCCCCCGCACGTATACCTGCAACGGACACTGGGGCCGCCCCCAGGTCGAGACGCGCGCGAATATAGTACCTAAGATGCGAAAAATCAACACTTTAGGCTAAAGCGTAGCGGGATGGCGATTTGCGCGCAGAAATACCGGGGCCACAACAGCTATGTGATGTGTGACCGTCCCCGGCTGCAACTTTGGCAGGCGGCTGAGCTTAGCGGCACGAATCCGTAGAAAGCCCGATAGGGTTACCCCCTATGTTGAGGCGGGACCGGGGCCAAGTCCCTATTTCGATGGAAACCCCATTTCCTTCGGCTCCTCCACAATCGACGATTTCGCCCCGTCCCCACTCGAGACCAGGCTCATCTCGAAATTCTTCCCCTTGGTCTTGACCACCACGAACGGCAGAGTGGGCACTACCCAGGTATCGCTCTCGTGCTTGGCGCTGTGGTACCGGAGGGCGGTGAACGTCCCGGCAGGCACCTTGACCGACTCCTCCCCCGCCGGCGCCAGCCCCTCACACAGGTTCGCGAGAAAGGAGGTCTGGCTGACCTGTCCGCGGAGGCCCTGCACCATCATCGGCGGCAGCTTCATCGCCGCCTTGGTGCCGAACTTGGTGACGACCTCCTCCACCTGCTCCATGTCCGCCGGCGAGCCTGATGTCAGCAACTGGAAGACCGAGCTCTTTTCCGGGGTCTTCGCGGTCATCCGGAGCTCCAGCCACTTCAGGTCCTTTCCTTCCCGTTGCTCCGACCCGATCACGGCGTACCGGATCGTGGAGGAATCCTTGCCGCGCATGAGCCCCTTGTACTCGGCCCAACGGCCGACGGCAGGCATCTTGAGATCGGCGAGGCACCGGTTGCCTTGAGCGACGGCCGCAGTGGGAGCCATCAGCAGGATGAAGATCGGGATCGTACCGCGCATGTCGTTCTCCGCAGGTGGTCCACGAATACAATAACCAGGTTAATGCATCCCGCTCCCACCTGACAACTGCTTCACGAGCTCGCCGATCACGTTCTTGGCATCCCCGAACAGCATCCACGTCTTGTCCGCGAAATAGAGCTCGTTGTCGATCCCGGCAAACCCCGGATTCTTGCTTCGCTTGATCGCGAACACGGTCCGGGCCCGGTCGGCATCGATGATCGGCATGCCGTAGATCGGGCTCCCCTTGTCGGACCGCGCTGCCGGGTTTACCACGTCGTTGGCGCCGACGACGAGCGCCACATCCACCTGCGGCATGTCGGGGTTGATCTCGTCCATCTCGACCAGATCCGTGTACGGGATATCCGCCTCCGCCAGCAGCACGTTCATGTGCCCCGGCATGCGGCCCGCCACCGGATGGATCGCGAACTTGACCGTGATGCCCCGCTTCTTGAGCTGATCGTACAGCTCGCGCACCTTGTGCTGCGCCTGCGCCACGGCCATGCCATACCCCGGCACGATCACGACGAGGTTGGCCTGCTCCAGCACCTGGCCCGCGCCCTCGATGGTCTCCGCCCGGTAGACCCGTTCCTCGCCGCCGGCCTTGGTCTGCTGCACCTGGCCGAACGCGCCGAACAGGACGTTGGTGAACGAGCGGTTCATGGCCTTGCACATGATGACCGCCAGGATCAGGCCGCTCGAGCCGTCGAGCGCGCCGGCGGTGATCAGCAGCTTGTTGTCGAGCACGAAGCCCATCGCCACCGCGGCGAGGCCGGCATAGGCGTTGAGGATCGCGATGACCGTCGGCATGTCCGCGCCGCCGATCGGGATGATGAGCAGCACCCCGAACGCCAGCGCCAGCGCGACGATGCCCGCGAAGGCAAGGGGCGCCCACGCCGCGGTCGGGTTGAGCACGATGCCGACGCCCAGCGCCGCTGCGAGGACGAGCAGGCCGATGTTGGTGAGGTTCTGGCCGGGGTAGGTCACCGGCCGCTGCGGGATCCACTTCACCTCCTGGAGCTTCCCGGCGGCCATGAGGCTGCCGGTGAAGGTGAGGAAGCCCAGCAGCACCTCCGCGATGATGGCGGTGGTCCGGAAGGCGGTGAGCTGCGCCGAGCCCTCGCCGAACCAGAGGTAGAACTTGGCGGTGCCCACGAGACCAGCCGCCAGACCGCCGAACGCATGCGACAGCGCGGTCCGCTGCGGCACCGCCGTCAGCGGCACCCGGGAGAGCGGTACGCCGACCGCGAACCCGGCCACCACGGCGATCACGATCCAGAGGTGGTGCACCACCTCCGGCTGCACCCACGTGGCCACGACCGCCAGCGTCATGCCGAGCACGCCCGCGTACACGCCGCGCCGGGCGGTGGCCGGCGCGTTCATCCAGTGGAGCGCGAAGACGAAGAGCGCGGTCGCGACGAGGTACGCGAGCTGGACCAGACCGTGGGTCATGGGTGGTGACCCTCAGTCGGCTTCTTCTCCGTCTTGAACATCTTGAGCATCCGCTCCGTGATCAGGAAGCCGCTCACGATGTTGGTCACGGACGCGAATACCGCGATCGCGCCGAGGAACCGGATCTCGACCGGATAGTCGGGGCCGGCCACCAGAATGGCTCCCACGACCGCAATCGCGGAGATCGCGTTGGTCAGCGACATCAGCGGCGTGTGCAGCAGCCGCGACACGCGGCGGATCACGCCGAGGCCGATGAACGTGGCCAGCACGAACACGTAGATCTGGGACCAGATGTCCCCCGACTCCGCGGCGGCCGCGAGGGGCGCGGCGGTCTCGATCAGCATCATGCGGCGCCTTTCTGCATCGCGTCCCGGGTGCGAGCGTGGGTGACTTCGCCATCGTGGGTGATCACTGCGCCCTGCTGGATGTCGTCCGCGCGGTCGAGCTGGAACGCCTTGTCCTTGGTGAAGGCGAGCACGAACGCGGTCAGGTTGCGGGAGAAGAGCAGGCTGGCGTGGAGCGGAAGCGAGGCCGCCAGGTTGAGCGGCGCCATGATCGTGACGCCGCCGATCTCGACCGTCTCGCCCGGCTTCGACAGCTCGACGTTGCCGCCGCCGTCGGCGGCGAGGTCCACGATGACCGAGCCGGGCTTCATGCTTCGCACCATCTCCGCGGTGAGCAGCCTCGGCGCGAACACGCCGCCGATGAGCGCCGTCGTGATGACGACGTCGCTCTGTGCGACCTGGGCGGCGAGCAGCTCGCGCTGGCGCGCCTTGTCGGCCTCGGACAGCTCCTTGGCGTAGCCACCGCCCGCGGACGCCGCCTCGCCCAGCTCGATGCCGACGTACTTGCCGCCCACGCTCTCGATCTGCTCCTTCACCTCGGGGCGCACGTCGGTCGCGGTCACGTTCGCGCCGAGCCGCTTGGCGGTGGCGATCGCCTGCAGGCCGGCGACGGCGGCGCCGATCACGAACACCTTCGCGGGCGGCACCATGCCGGCCGCGGTCATGAGCATGGGGAAATACTTGTTGAGCTCGGACGCCGCGAGGAGAACGCCCTTGTAGCCGGCGATGTTCGCCATGGACGACAGGGTGTCCATGGACTGCGCCCGCGTGGTGCGGGGGATGGCGTCGGTGGAGAAGGCGGTGATGCGGCGTTCCGCGAGGGCCCGCACCGCGGCCGTGTTCCTGAGCGGCATCAGGGAGCCGAGGTAGATGGCGCCCGCGCGCATCATCCCGACCTCGTCGCGAGCGGGCGGACCCACCTTGAGCAGGAGATCGGCCTCGCTGACCACCTGGGCGCGATCCGTCTCGATGGTCGCGCCATTCTCACGGTAGGCGGCGTCGCCGTATCCCGCCTCACTGCCCGCCCCGGACTCGACCACGACTTCGTAGCCCGCCTGGATCAGCTTCTTGGCCGATTCGGGCACCAGCGCGACTCGCCGCTCGCCCGGGGCGGTTTCTCTGGGAACTCCGATTCGCATCGGGACTCCGCTTCAGGATGGATGTCGCAAACTTACCCTAGAATCCGAGCTTGGGGAGCTTGATGCCGGGCACTCCTCCCGTCAATCGTTTCAGCTCCGCCTGGAGCTGAGCCTCTACATCCTGCACCAACTTCTGCTCCGACGCGAGCCGCTGCTCCGCCTGACCGCGCACCTGCGCGACCCGCTGCTTGACCGGCTCCACTTTCGCCGCGACGAGGCTGTCCACCTTCGCCCGCACCATCTTCTCCGCCTTGGCGACCTCTTCGCCGATGACGGCCTGGAGCCGGTCGGCGATGGCGCGGTCGAGGTTGCTCGACACCGAGAGCCTGGGCGCCTTGACCGTGCCGCTCACTCTCGCATCGATGGACAGCTCCTTCAACCCCGACACCACCCGGAAGACGATCGACTCGAGATCGTTCAGCTTGCGGCCCGCGGAGTCGAGGGCCCAGGCGGCCTGGCTCGACGAGATCGACCATCGGCCGAGCAGCCGGTCGCCCGCGAGCATGAAGTTGAGATTGGCGGTGCCGGTGCCCGGTTTGAGCGTGAACGGAAGACCGGGCACGGTGAGGTCCGGCAGCTTCACGCCGCGGAGGTTGGCGGCGGCGGAGTCGCGGATCCGATCGGGTCGCACGTGGTCCATCACGGCGCCCACGTCGATCCGCGCGATCGCGCTGCCTTCCGCGGTCCGGCTGGTGCGGAGGACCGTCGGCTTCCCGTAGAGCGACGGGTCCGAGGTGAGCCCCTGCACCACGGCTTCGTACGCGCCCTCGAGCGGGCTGTCGCCCCCGATGGCGAGATCCATCTGGCCGGCCTGGAGAAGGAACTTCGGCCAGGCGCGTTCTTTGGGGAATCGGATCGTCTTCCCGGACGCCCGGAGCCGCTGGGGTCCGGGGTCCTCGCGTGGCAGGAGTCCGGGGGGCATGTAATGGCGCGCCAGGTCGGTGTAGTACAGCGCCTGCTGGAAGCGATCGATGCTGACCTTGCCGAAGAACGCCTCGCCGATCTCGGGTGCGGAGAACGTGGGGAGCTGGAGCAGCGAGCGCGCGAACGCGTAGTCCTTCTTGCGGGCCTCGTCCAACGTCTGGAGGCCGGAGGTGAACGCGCTCGCGCCGCCTGTCACCTGCTGCTCGAGGTCGGTGAGCCGCTTCTTCGCATCCTCCAACCGATCGACGGTCCGCTTGCCGTCTTCCAGTGCCTTGCGCGTGCCGTCGATGCCGAGCTGGCGGGGGTTGCTGGTCCGGAGCCGCTGGACCAGCGCGCGGGCGGTGTCCACCGTGCCCTTGATATCGAGCTGCTGGAGCGAGCGCTCCAGCCCGGCCTTCGCCGAGTCGGCCCGCGCGGCTACGTCCTGGGCGGCCCGCACCGAGGTGAGCTGGGTCGGATTGAGGACCAGCTGCTTGATGGTGTCGATCGGGGTGAGCTTGAGCAGCGGCACGTCGAACTGCTCGGACCACTGGCGGACCGCCTTCATCGCCTGCGGGGCAAAGCCGCCGCTCTCCACCGGCTTGGCGGGCTCCTTCCGGTCGGTGCCGAACCGCATCCCGCTCAGCCGGAAGTTCTCCACCACGAACTTCTTCTCCGCCAGGGCGAGCGGATTGAGCTTGAGCCGGATCTCCGCCGCTTCGACCAGGTTGCGGTTGACGTCGAAGGGATCGGCGATCTGCAGCTCGCGGAGATCCACCGACGCCTCGTCGGCGATGATGTCGAGCTTCCCGACGTCCACCTGGGTGCCGAGCAGCTCGGTGCTCACCTCTTCGGTCGTGTCCTTCGCCACGGGCTCCGCAAAGAGCCAGAGCAGCACCGCGACCAGCACCAGGAGCACCGCGAGCGGCGCGATCGCCTTCCAGCGGAAGATCTTCACGGCCATCGTGTCACTCCGGCCGGAAGAGGCGGTAAAAGTTGTACGCCTTCGACGCCGTGATCGCCTTGTAGAACTTCGACTGCTGTACTCGCGCGCCGATCGTCGCCCGATACCGGGCCACGCCATAGCGCGCGCCGAAGAAGATCGGCAGCGCCAGCACCAGCCAGGCCACCACGCTCCCCAGCACCACCGAGTTGTTGAAGTTGGTGTAGGGCATCAGCGGAGTGTTGTACCAGCCGGTCCAGAGCGAGCGCAGCGAAGGCGCCTCGAGCAGCGAGAGGCCGATCGCGTGGAAGACCGGATCGAGGATGAACCCCAGCGGCACGAACAGCGCCCATCCCAGCATCCCACCGCCGAACGACACGTTGAGCAGGAGGATCAGGGCAAACACGACGAGGTTGTGGACGTTCATGAAGGGCGTGAGACCGAGCGCCGCCCCGAGCGCCATCCCTGCGGCGACCTGGCCCGGCGTGCCGTCCGAGTGCAGCGTCTTGATGAGGGACTGAATGAGCTTGAGGAGGGCGAGCATTCGGGCAATGTGGGCGGGAAGGCTGTGGGGCGGTAGGGCGGCACGGCCCGCTAGTATCAGCCTGAGCAAAGCGAAGGCGCGGAGCCGCGCTCAGGCTCCTTCGCTTCGCTCAGGATGACATTCTGCTCCGACAAGGTGCCGTGCCGCCCTGGCCGCCGTCCCGCCCCGCCGCCGTCCCCGCTACTTTCCCCCCCATGCCCCGTCCCCGCCGAGCGCCGCACGTCCACAAGTTCGGCGGTGCGTCGCTGGCCGATTCCGCTGCCGTCCGCCACGCGGTCGAGATCGTTCGCCGCCATCGTCAGGAGCCGACCGTCGTGGTCGTCTCCGCCATGGCGGGGACCACCGACGCGCTCCTGGAAGTGGCGCAGCAGGCGGGGACCGGCGAGTCGCGCACCGTCGCGTCGCTGATTGCGCGGCTCCGCTCGCGGCACGCGGAGGTCGCGCGTTCGCTGCTGTCGAGCGGCAAGGCGCGCGCCGCGGTCCTCCTCTACATCACCGAGCTGTTCGAGGAGCTCGAGGCGCTGGCCCAGGGCCTCCGCCTGCTGCGCGAGCTGACGCCGCGCACGACGGACTACCTCGTCTCCCGTGGCGAGCGCCTCAGCGCCCGGCTGGTCTCCGCGGCACTCGAGGCCGGCGGCACCCGCGCGCGATTCGTGGACGCGCTCGACCTGATCCACACCGATGCCCACTTCGGCCAGGCGGCGCCCGACTACGCCCGCACCGACCGCGCGGTGCAGCGCGTGCTCCAGCCGCTCCTCGCGAAGGGGATCGTCCCCGTCGTCCCCGGCTTCATCGGCGCCACGCCCGACGGCGAGGTCGCGACGCTGGGTCGAGGCGGCTCCGATCTCACCGCGACGCTGCTGGCGCGCGGGCTCGGCGCCGGGCGGGTCTCGCTCTGGAAGGACGTGCCGGGGCTGCTCACGGCCGACCCCCGCGTCGTCCCCGACGCGCGCGTCATTCCGGAGCTGCACGTGCGCGAGGCCGCGGAGCTGGCGTACTACGGCGCCAAGGTGCTGCATCCGCGCGCGCTGATCCCGGTGGCGGGCCGCCGCATTCCCGTCTTCGTGCGCCCGTTCGCGGACGACACCTCACCCGGCACCGAGGTCTCCGAGCGGGTGAGCGCCGGCCGCAATCCGGTCAAGGCGCTGACGGCCGCCGGCGGCCAGGCGCTGCTCACCGTGGCGGGCAACGGCATGCTCGGCGTGCCCGGCATCGCGGCGCGCACCTTCGCGGCGCTGCACGGCCGGGGCATCTCCGTCTCACTCATCTCGCAGGCGTCGTCCGAGCACTCGATCTGCTTCAGCGTACCCGAGCCGCTCGCCGAAGACGCGCGCACGGCGTTGGAGCGGGAGTTCCGCGGCGAGATCGCGCGGGCGGAGATCGACGGCGTGGAGGTGAGTCCCGCGATGGCGACGATCGCGGTCGTCGGACTCGGCATGCATGGCACGCCCGGCATCGCGGCGGGCGTGTTCTCCGCGCTCGCGGCGGGCGGGGATCAACGTGGTCGCGATCGCGCAGGGCTCGTCCGAGCTCAACATCTCCGTCGTCGTAGATGCGAAGCAGACGGGAGAAGCGCAGCGGCGAATCCATGCCGCGTTCCAGCTCTCGCGCATCGCGGGCGGGGCCGTGATCCAGCCCGAGCGGATGGAGATCGTGCTGCTCGGCTTCGGGCAGATCGGGCGCACGCTCGCGACGCTCATCGCGCAGGTGAAGCGGCCGGCGCTGTCGCTCAAGGTCGCGGGCGTGATCGACCGCAGCGGGTTCGTGTTCGATCCCCAGGGCCTGAGTCCCCGCCGGCTCGCGGCGCTCGCCGCGGAGAAGCGAAAGGGTCGCGGCCTCGCGAGCACCGCGCGCGGCCGCGCGGGATCGGCGGAGGACGCCATCGCGCACATCGCGGGCTATGCGCTGACGCGCCCGGTCCTCGTGGACCTCACCGCGGACGAGACCGGCCCCGTGCTCGAGGCGGCGCTCACCCACGGCATGGACCTGGTGCTGGCGAACAAGCGGCCGCTCGCCGGCCGCCGCGCCGGGAGCGAGTCGCTCTGGCAGACGGCGCGCGCGCGGGGGCGCCGCATCCTCCACGAGGCGACCGTCGGCGCGGGGCTCCCGATCATCGACACCTATCACAAGCTCACCGAGTCGGGCGACCGGGTGGAGCGCATCGAGGGCCTGCTCTCCGGCACGCTCGGCTACGTGCTGAGCGAGGTCGGCGACGGCGTGCCCTTCTCCAAGGCCGTCCGGGCCGCCATGCGGCTCGGCTATACCGAGCCCGACCCGCGCGAGGATCTCTCCGGCATGGATGTCGGCCGCAAGGCGCTGATCCTCGCCCGCCTGCTCGGATTCCCCGGCGAGCTGGGCCGCAGCGCGGTCGAATCGCTGGTGCCCAAGTGGGCGCGCGCGATTGCCCTGCCCCCGTTCCTCGAGCGGCTCGACGAGCTGGATGCCCCGTGGAAGCGCCGGGTGGACGAGGCGCGGGCGGCGGGCACGGTGCTGCGCTACGTGGCGACGGTCACCTCCGGCAAGATCGCCGTCGGGCTCAAGGCGGTGCCGATCGGGAGCCCGCTCGCGTCGATCAAGGGCTCGGACAACCAGCTCGTGTTCACCACCGCGCGCTACAAGGCGAACCCGCTGGTGATCCGCGGACCCGGCGCCGGCGCGGAAGTGACCGCCGCCGGCGTGCTGAACGACATCCTCCGCCTGGCGGGCGCGTGAGCGGCGCCGTCACCGCGTTCGCGCCGGGCAGCATCGGCAACGTCGGGCCCGGGCTCGACATCCTCGGCATGGCCGTGGCCGGCGACGGCGACGCGGTGCGGGCCGAGTGGCTCCCGGAGCCGGGCCTTCGCATGCTCGATCCCGGGCATGCCGAGTTGCCGCGCGAGGCGGAGAAGCACACGTCCGGACTCGCGGGGCTGGGCGTGCTGAAGCGAGCCGGGACCGATCGCACTCGCGGGCGCGGCATCGGGCTGTCCGTGCGCAAGGGACTGCCGCTCTCGGGCGGACAGGGCGGCAGCGCCGCGTCGGCGGTCGCGGGCGCCGTGGCGGTGAACGCGCTCCTGGGCGAGCCGCTCGACAAGCTGACGCTGATCGAGGTGTGCCTCGACGCCGAGGAGGCGGTCGCCGGGCGTCACGCCGACAACATCGCCCCCGCGCTGCTCGGCGGGATCGTGCTGATCCGCGCGATGGACCCGCTCGACCTGATCCAGCTCCCGGTACCCGGCGACCTGTGGGTCGTGCTCGCGCGGCCGGAGCAGCGGATGCGCACCGCCGACGCCCGCGCCGTGCTGCCGCGCGAGATCCCCCGTGCGGTGGCACTCCACCAGGCGGCGCATGTCGCCGCGATGGTCGCCGCGTTCGCCACCGACGACTACGACCTCCTGGCGCGCTCGGTGGACGACCGTATCGCCGAGCCGGCCCGCGCCGGCCTGCTCCCCGGCTTCGCGGAGGCGAAGGCGGCGGCGATGGCGGCGGGTGCGCTCGGCAGCTCGATCTCGGGCAGCGGGCCGACCTCGTTCGCGCTCGCGCGCGGCCGCCAGAGCGCCGAGCGGATCGCCGCGGCGATGGACCAGGCCTACCGCGCCCGCGGCGCCTGCCAGGTGAGAGTGGGACCGGTGGATCGTGCCGGAGCGACCGTGACCCGGGAGGCTGCGCGATGAGATTTCACACCGACCGTCCGCCCAGCTGGCAGATCTGCATCGCCTGCGCCAACGAGATGGCGGAGGATGATCCCCGCGCCCGCTGCGGTGCCTGCGGCGGGCTGCTGGAGGTCGCCCACCGCCCGCCCGACGTCACCCGCGCGGAGCTGCTCCAGCACTTCACCGAGCGGCGGGGGCAGAAGCCCGGCGCGATGTCGTCGGGCGTGTGGCGGTTCCGCGAGTTCGTCATGCCGTCGGCGGACCGCGTGGTGTCGCATCCCGAGGGGAACACGCCCCTGCTCCACCGCGAGGCGCTCGACGCCTGGGCCGGCATCGGCGGTCTGCTGCTCAAGCACGAGGGCCACAACCCGACCGGATCGTTCAAGGACCGCGGCATGACGGTCGGCGTCACCCAGGCGGTGCGGGTGAACGCGCGTGCGGTGGCGTGCGCCTCCACGGGCAACACATCCGCTTCGCTGGCCGCCTACGCCGCGCAGGCCGCCATTCCCGCGCTCGTCCTGGTGCCGGCGGGCAACGTGGCGACCGGCAAGCTGGCGCAGTCGCTCGCCTACGGCGCGCGGACCCTGCTGGTGCGGGGCGGCTTCGACGACTGTCTCCGCCTGGTGCAGGAGGCGAGCGAGAAGCTCGGCGTCTACCTGCTCAACTCGATCAACCCGTTCCGGATCGAGGGGCAGAAGACGATCGTGCTCGAGCTGCTCCAGCAGCTCTCCTGGGATCCGCCCGACTGGATCGTGCTCCCCGCGGGAAATTTGGGAAACCTCGCGGCCTTCGGAAAAGCGCTGCGCGAGGCGCGCGCCTGGGGGCTCATCGACCGCATGCCGCGGCTCGCCGCGGTGCAGGCGGCGGGCGCGGCGCCGTTCGCGCGGAGCTTCGAGGAGGGCTTTGCCCGCCGCTACAAGGTGGAGCCCGACACCGTCGCGACCGCGATCCGGATCGGCGACCCCGCCTCGCACGACCGCGCCGTCCGGGCGATCCAGGAGACCGACGGCGTCGTCCTCGCGGTGAGCGACGCGGAGATTCTCGAGGCGAAGGCGGCGGTGGACGCGTCGGGCGTCGGCTGCGAGCCCGCCAGCGCGGCGAGCGTCGCCGGCGTGCGGACGCTGGTGCGCAAGGGGACGATCGCCCGGGGACGGCGGGTGGTCGCGGTGCTCACGGGGCACGTGCTCAAGGATCCCGGGATGCTGCTGCGCTATCACGCCGAGACGGAGCCGCCGCCGGTGGGAGCGAACCGGCCGGTCGAGATCGAGGCGGATCTGCGGGCGGTCGAGCAGGCGTTGGACGGCGCGTGAGCGGGGTGACACTCGCGCTTTCCCCGGGGGAAAATCCCCATTTCCCTATTGCGTGTACGGGCCGACTGCTTACTGTTTGTCTCGGGAGTTCTCCGCTACGTCGGCACGCCTGGTCCTCAAACACTCTGGGAGAGACGCGATGGCCACCAAGAAGAAGGCAGCCAAAAAGTCCGCCAAGAAGACCGCCAAGAAGACCGCCAAGAGAGCCCCTGCTCGGAAGAAGGCCGCGAAGAAGTCGGGCCGGAAGCCCAGCGCGGCGTTCATGAAGCCGATGACGCCCAGCGCCGCACTCGCCGCCGTCGTCGGGTCGAGCCCGCTGCCTCGTACGGAAGTGACCAAGAAGCTCTGGGCCTACATCAAGCGGAACGGCCTCCAGGATTCCAAGAACCGCCGCAACATCAACGCGGACGAGAAGCTCCGTCCGGTCTTCGGCGGCAAGAGCCAGGTCAGCATGTTCGAGATGACCAGCAAGGTGAACAAGCACCTGAGCTGAGCAGCCCCACCTCTGACCACCGAGGGCGTCCCCGCTGGGACGCCCTTTTGGTTATGTTGTCCCCCCATGGCCGGCGAATACATCTTCACGATGCGCGACCTCCGAAAGGTCGTGCCCCCCTCCCGCGAGATCCTCAAGGGCATCCACCTCGCCTTCTACCCGGGCGCCAAGATCGGCGTCCTCGGGGCAAACGGCGCGGGCAAATCGTCGCTCCTGCGCATCATGGCGGGCGTGGACAAGGACTTCCTCGGTGACGCGCGCCCGCTCCCCGGCACCCGCATCGGGTTTCTGCCGCAGGAGCCGCAGCTCGACCCGAAGAAGGACGTCCGCGGCAACGTCATGGACGGCGTGAAGGAGCAGCAGGCGCTGCTGGACCAGTACAACGACATCAGCGCCAGGTTCGCCGAGCCGATGGAGGACGACGAGATGACCCGGCTGCTGGAGAAGCAGGGCAACCTCCAGGAGCGGATCGACGCGCTCGGCCTCTGGGAGCTGGACCACAAGATCGACCTCGCGATGGACGCGCTCCGGCTCCCGCCGGGCGAGGCCGACGTGAGCAAGATCTCCGGCGGCGAGCGCCGCCGCGTGGCGCTCTGCCGGCTCCTGCTGGAGCAGCCCGACATGCTGCTGCTCGACGAGCCGACGAACCACCTCGACGCCGAGAGCGTGTGGTGGCTCGAGCGGTTCCTCGCCGAGTTCAAGGGCACCGTCGTGGCGGTGACCCACGACCGCTACTTCCTCGACAACGTCGCGGGCTGGATCCTGGAGCTGTACCAGGGCGCGGGCATCCCGTGGGAGGGGAACTACTCCTCCTGGCTCGAGCAGAAGGAGAAGCGGCTCGCCCAGGAGGAGAAGCAGGCCTCCGCGCGCCAGAAGACGCTGCAGCACGAGCTGGAGTGGATCCGGATGTCGCCCCGGGCGCGGCAGGCGAAGAGCAAGGCGCGCATCACCCGCTACGAGGAGCTGCGCGAGGAGGCGTCGAAGCAGACCGAGGGGAGCGCCGAGATCCTCATCCCGGTGCCGGAGCGGCTGGGCGAGGAGGTCGTGGTCGTAGAAAGCCTCACCAAGGGGTACGCGGACCGGCTGCTGATCGAGGACCTGACGTTCTCGCTCCCGCGCGGCGGCATCGTCGGCGTGATCGGCCCCAACGGCGCCGGCAAGACGACGCTCTTCCGCATGATCACCGGCCAGGAGCAGCCCGACAGCGGCTCGCTCAAGGTCGGCTCGACGGTGCAGATCGCCTACGTGGACCAGGCGCGCGACGCGCTCGACCCCGAGAAGACCGTGTACCAGGAGATCTCCGGGGGGCAGGACCAGCTCCAGTTCGGCCGCCGCACCGTGAATGCGCGGGCCTACAGCGCCGGCTTCAACTTCCGCGGCGCCGACCAGCAGAAGAAGGTCGGCACCCTCTCCGGCGGCGAGCGCAACCGGCTCCACCTCGCCAAGCTGCTCCGGAGCGGCGGCAACCTGCTCCTCCTCGACGAGCCGACCAACGACCTCGACGTGGACACCCTGCGGGCGCTCGAGGAGGCGTTGCTCGGGTTCGCGGGCTGCGCCGTGGTCATCAGCCACGACCGGTGGTTCCTCGACCGGATCGCGACCCACATGCTGGCGTTCGAGGGGGACAGCGAAGTCGTGTGGTTCGAGGGGAACTACGCCGACTACGCCGCCGACCTGAAGCGCCGCAAGGGCGTGGACGCGGGGGAGCCGCATCGGATTCGGTATAAGAAGTTGGTGAGGTAGGGGTCGGGCGGTCAGGCGGTCAGGCGGTCAGGCGGTCAGGCGGTCAGGCGGTCAGGCGGCAATCTAATGGCGGCGGGTTAATGTGTTTGGAAACCGCGTCATACAACCGCCACGTTAGCCGACTGGCGTCACTGCGGATCTTGTCCATCGTTCTCCAGGCTTCCGCCGTCAACAATCCGCGATCCTTGCTGAAGAGCAACAGGTAGGAGACCTCGGAAAGTGAGCCGAGCGCCATGTCCAGGAATCGCCTGAACTCCTTCGATCCTCGCTTGCCCGCGCCTTCTGCGATGTTGTTCGGAACGGATAACGCGGCTCGCCTGAGCCGGATAGTGATACCGAAGCGCTCTTCCTTAGGCCAATGGTCGGTAATTCGATAGATCTCCAGCGCCATTCGATGGGACGCTTGCCATGCATGGAATCGCTCATATGCGAACATCTCGAAACTCTGCCCTCGTGACGCCACGAGTGCTCAACCTTTACCACGCCCGTTGGTACACCCATCCGCCTGACCGCCTGACCGCCTGACCGCCTGACCGCCTGACCGCCAATTCCGCCCCCTCCGCCCTCCCGTCGTCCCTCGCTATACTACGGCCCTATGACTTCCCAGACCACCCAGATCCCCTACCTCCCCACTCGCATCGAGGGCCTCGCCGCGCTGGCGAAAAACCTCTGGTGGAGCTGGAATCGCGAGGCACGGACACTCTTCCGCAGCATCGATGCGGCCCTCTGGGGCATGACCCGCCACAACCCCCTGGAGCTGCTCTGCCGGGTGGACCCCGAGCGGCTCGCCGGGTGCGCCAGCGACAGCGACTTTCTGCGGCGCTACGACGACGTCATGACCCGGCTGCACCACGAGACCACCAGCAAGGAGCACTGGTTCGGCCGTCACTACGGCGAGCTCGACGGCCGGCCGGTCGCCTACTTCTGCGCCGAGTTCGGGCTTCACAGCTCGGTGCCGATCTACTCCGGCGGCCTCGGCGTGCTCGCGGGCGACCATTGCAAGGCCGCGAGCGACGTCGGGATCCCGCTCGTCGGTGTCGGCCTGATGTACATGAAGGGCTACTTCGACCAGCGGCTCCGCCCCGACGGGTGGCAGGAGGACAGCGACGACGAGTACGACGTGTCGCTCACGCCGCTGACGCCGGTGAGCGGCGCGCAGGGGCGGCCCTACCTCACCACGGTGCAGACCTCCGGCCGGCCGGTGCATGTTCGCGCCTGGCGGATGATGGTCGGCCGGGTGCCGATCTACCTGCTCGACACCAATCTCGAGCTGAACCACGCCGACGACCGCGGCCTGATGAACAAGCTCTACGCCGGCGGCCCCGATCTCCGGGTGCGGCAGGAGTGGATCCTCGGCGTCGGCGGCGTGCGCGTGCTGCGCGCGCTCGGCATCGATCCGGCCGTGTGGCACGCGAACGAGGGCCACGCGGCCTTCATGATGATCGAGCGGCTGCGCGAGCTGCTGGTGGCCGGCGTGGCCTACGACGAGGCGGTGCGGCAGGTGCGGGCCCACAGCGTGTTCACCACCCACACGCCGGTGCCCGCGGGTCACGACGCCTTCAACGTCGAGGCGCTGGAGGCGTGCGCCGGGCCGATCTGGGAGGAGATGGGCATCGAGCGGGACAAGCTCTTCCACCTCGGCAAGCACCCGTCGATCGAAGGTCAGTTCCACATGACCGTCTGCGCCATGCGGATGTCGGCCCGGGTAAACGGCGTCTCCCGCCGCCACGGGCAGGTGTCGCGGAATCTCTGGCGCGATCTCTGGCCCGGGCGGCCGTGGGAGGCGGTGCCGGTCGGCCACGTCACCAACGGCGTGCATCTCGCCACCTGGATGGCGAGCCCGATCATGACGCTGCTCGACGAGCACATAGGCACCGACTGGGGCGACCGGCTCGACGAGCCCGGCTTCTGGGACAAGGTGCTCACCCTGGACAGCGAGAAGTTCTGGACCGCGCACGTTCGGCTCAAGCAGGTGCTCGCCACCCGGATCCGGGAGGATGCGCGGCGCCGCTTCGCCCAGCGATTCAAGGAAGCGGCCCAGGTGGCGGGCGCCGGCACCCTGCTCGACCCCAGCGCGCTCACCCTCGGCTTCGCGCGTCGGTTCGCCACCTACAAGCGCGCCAACCTGATCTTCCGCGACCTCGACCGGCTGCGCCATCTGCTGGTGGACCAGCGCCGGCCGGTCCAGATCATCTTCGCCGGCAAGGCGCATCCCGCCGACAATCCCGGCAAACAGGTGCTCCAGAGCGTCTACCAGTTCACCCGCGACCCCGAGTTCGAGGGACGGGTGGCGTTCCTGGAAGACTACGACATGCACCTCGCCCACCTGCTGGTGCAGGGCGTGGACGTCTGGATCAACCTGCCGCGGGTGCCGCTGGAGGCGTCGGGAACCAGCGGGATGAAGGCGGCGTTGAACGGCGTACCCCAGCTCAGCACCCTCGACGGGTGGTGGCAGGAGGGCTTCGACGGCCTGAGCGGCTGGGCGATCTCACCCGCGGGTGACACCGAGGACGCCGACGCCGCCGACGTGGAGCGGTTCTACCGGCTGCTGGAGGAGCAGGTGGTCCCGCTCTACCACAACCGGAACGATGCCGGCGTCCCCATCGGCTGGGTGGACAAGATGCGTCACGCGCTGCGGCTGGCGGGCTCGCACTTCACGGCGCGGCGCATGGTGCAGAACTACGTCCAGGAGTACTACGCTCCCGCGATCCGCGGCGAGACGGCCGGCGACGATCCACCCACCGGATGAGGCAGGTACGATGGCCAGCCTGGTAACGGCCAGCGGGGGCGAGCCGGTCTCGATCGTCCACGTCACCGCGGAATACTTCCCCTACGCCCGCACCGGCGGCCTCGCGGAGGCCGTGGCGGGACTCGCGAACTTCCAGCACGCCGCCGGCCATGACGTCAGCGCCGTCCTGCCGCTCTATCGCACGGTGCGCGACGAGGACCCCGACCTCGAGCCGGTGGGCCAGCCGTTCGTCGTCCCCCTCGGCACCCGCACGGAGGAGGCCCGCGTCTTCCGGCACGCCGGGCCGATGACTGGGCCGAAGGTCTACTTCATCGAGCACCTCGACTTCTTCAACCGGCACGGCATCTACGGCGAGAACGGCGCCGACTACGCCGACAACCACCGCCGCTTCGCCTTCTTCGCGCTGGCGGCGATGACCGCGCTGCCGCGCATCGCTCAACATCCCGTCCTGCTCCACGCCCACGATTGGCATACCGCGCTGGCGCCGGTGTACCTCCGGACCGTCCTCGCGCACGAGCGCTACGCCCGGACGGCCACCAGCGTGGTGTCGGTCCACAATCCCGGCTACCAGGGGCACTTCGGTGCCGAGGCGATGCCGGAGATCGGGCTGCCGTGGGAGCTGTTCAACTGGCAGCAGCTCGAGTGGTACGGGAAGGTGAACTTCCTCAAGGGCGGCGTCGTCTTTGCGGACTCGGTGACGACCGTGAGCCCGACGCAGGCGAAGGAGCTGCGCACGCCGGGCGGCGGCTTCGGACTGCATCACCTCTTCGGCTCACTGGAGGACCGGCTCGTCGGCGTGCTCAACGGCATCGACCAGCGGATCTGGAACCCGGCGACCGACACCCAGATCACCGCGCAGTATTCCGCCGAGAAGCTGGAGGGGAAGCGGCGCTGCAAGGCGGCCCTGCAGCGGTCGTTCGGGCTGCCGCAGCGACGGCGGGTGCCGCTGTTCGGCCTGACCGGCCGTCTGGTGCAACAGAAGGGGCTCGATCTCATCCTGGGCGCGCACCAGCTGCTCAACAGCGACGCGCAGTTCGTCTTCCTCGGCAGCGGCGATCCGCGCTACGAGCACGCGGTCGTGGAGCTGGCCCAGGCGGCGCCCAATCGGATCGGCGTGCAGCTCGACTTCTCCGACCGTCTGGAGCACCGGCTGATGGCGGGCGCCGACATCTTCATGATGCCGTCGCTCTACGAGCCGTGCGGGCTCACCCAGATGCGGGCCCAGCGGTACGGCGCGCCACCGATCGTGCGCAAGGTCGGCGGGCTGGCCGATACGGTCGAGGACGGCGTCACCGGATTCGCGTTCGACGGCTACACCTCGGAGGCGTTCCAGGAGGCGGGGTTCCGGGCCATGCGCGGCTACGGCGAGACCGCCAAGTGGCAGGCCATGGTCCGGCGCGGGATGGCTCGCGATTTCAGCTGGGAGCGCTCGGTGGATCAGTATCTCGAGGTCTACCGCCACGCCATCGCGTACGCCGCCATGCGGTAGCCGCGCCTCGATGGACTTCGTACTCACCCTCCACAGCCACCTTCCCTACGTCCTGAATCATGGGCGCTGGCCGCACGGGAGCGATTGGCTCTGCGAGGCGGCGCTCGACACCTACCTCCCCCTGATCGAGTCGCTACGGTCGCTCCAGGCGGACCGGATCCCGGCCCCGGTCACGCTCGGCGTGACGCCGGTGCTGGCCAACCAGCTCGCCAGCCCGGCCTTCGTGGACGAAATGGAGGCGTTCATCGCCCAGCGTCTCACCGCCTGCGACGAGGCGCCCGCGTCGCTCGCCGCGACGGGCGAGAGCGCGCTGCTGCCGCTGGTCGAGTTCTGGCGCGACCGTCTGCAGCGCCTGCGTGGCGCATTCCGCGCGCTCGACGGCGACGTCATCGCCGGATTGCGGGCCCTCGAGCGCGACGGACGGCTGGAGACGATCGGCTCCGCCGCCACCCACGGCTTCCTTCCGCTGCTGGCGCGAGACGAGAGCATCCGCCTCCAGCTCGCCGTCGGCCGGACGGAGCACAAGCGGCTGTTCGGCCGGATACCGCACGGCGTGTGGCTTCCCGAGTGTGCCTACCGTCCGCGTGGCCCGTGGCAGCCCGTGCCGACCGCGCCGAAAGCCGGGATCCGGCGCGGGATCGAGGAGCACGTCGCGGATGCCGGCTTCGGCTGGTTCTTCGTGGACTCGCACCTGGCCTCCGCGGGCCGGCCCCTCGGCGTCTACGGCGATCCCGCGGGGAATCCGGTACTCCACCGCGCCACCGCCAAGCCCGACGGCGCGGCGCACCGCTCACCTCACATCGCCTACCGTCTCGCGAGCCGCGACGTCACCGCCTTCGTGCGCGACCCGCGGTCCTCGATGCAGGTATGGAGCCGCTATCAGGGCTATCCCGGCGACGGGGCGTATCTCGAGTTCCACAAGATGCGCTGGCCCGGCGGGCTCAAGCTCTGGCGCGTCACCGGCGGCGACGTGGACCTCGGCGGCAAACAGGCCTACGACCCCGCCGCGGCGAGCCGCCGCGCGGGCGAGCACGCCGAGCACTTCGCCGGATTGCTGGGCGAGATCGCGGCGGGAGAGCCCGAGCGGCGTGAGGGGGTCATCGCCGTTCCCTTCGATACCGAGCTGTTCGGTCACTGGTGGTTCGAGGGCCCCGACTGGCTGGCATCGGTGTATCGGGCGATCGCGCGGGAGAGCCGCGGCGTCCGCCCCGTCTCCGCCTCCCGCCATCTCGCCGATCATCCGGCGCGGCAGCCGGTCCGGCTCACGTCCGGCTCCTGGGGAGCCAACGGCGATTTCAGCATGTGGCTCAACGACGCGACACGCTGGACCTGGGAGCGCCTCTGGCCGCTGGAGGAGGCGTTCTGGGACGTGGCGCCCGCCGCGCTGGGCAACCCTGCCGCCATGCCGGTCCTGGCGCAGGCGGCGCGCGAGCTGCTGCTGGCGCAATCCTCCGACTGGCAGTTCATCATCTCCACCGGCGCCGCGGCCGACTACGCGATCCGCCGATTCACTGGTCACTGCGACGACGCGCAGGCGCTGATCGCCGCGCTGGCGCCCGGCGAGGAAGGCCGGTTGCCTCGCGCCCAGACGCTCGCCGAACGTTTGTCCCGCCGTGACCAGGTCTTCCCTGACATCCTCACTGCCGTGGCCGCAGCGCTCGGCGGCTCCCGTTCTCTGGTCTTCGCCTGATGGATCCCATCCGCTTCGTCTTCGGTCTACACCTCCACCAGCCGGTGGGCAACTTCGATCACGTCTTCGCGCAGCACGTGGAAGACGTCTACCGGCCCCTGCTCGACCGGCTCGCGGGGAGAGACTTCCTCCCGGTGGTCCTGCACCTCTCCGGACCGCTGCTCGAATGGCTGGAGCACCACGAGCCCGCTTATCTCGATCGGCTCGGCGCCCTCGCCGCGGACGGCCGCATCGAGATGCTGCTGGCGGGCCACTACGAGCCGGTGCTCGCGGCGCTGCCCCGTGCCGACCGGGTCGAGCAGATCGGATGGATGCGCGAGGCGATCCGGCGCCGCTTCGGGGTGGAGGCGCGCGGCCTCTGGCTGACGGAGCGGGTATGGGAGCCCGAGCTGGCCGCGGATCTCGCGGATGCCGGCGTACATTATGCGCTGGTTGACGACCGCCACTTCCTCGCCACCGGCTTCGAGCGCGACCGCCTGCACGCGCCCTACTGGACCGAGAGCGACGGACGCCGCGTCGCGCTCTTCCCCATCGACGAACGGCTTCGCTACCTGATCCCCTTCCGTCCGCCGGAGGAGAGCGCGCACTACCTGACCGGGCTACGCGAGGCCGGGCACCGTCTCGCCGTACTGGCGGACGACGGCGAGAAGTTCGGCGGATGGCCCGGGACCAAGGACTGGGTCTACGGCCAGGGCTGGCTCGACCGGTTCATGGACACGATCGGCGGGCTGGTGGAGCGCGGCGAGGTGCGCCTCAGCCGGCTGGACGACGCGCTGGCGGAGGTCCCCGCGAACGGCCTCGCCTATCTGCCGACAGCCTCGTACACCGAAATGGAGGGTTGGTCGCTGCCCCCCGACGCGGCACTCCGGCTCGAGCGCCTGCGGAAGGACATGGGCGAGGCGCGAGTGGCCGGCCCGGACGGCGCGCTGGTGCGCGGTGCGCACTGGCGCAACTTCCTCGTGAAGTATTCCGAGTCGAACCGGATGCACAAGAAGATGCAGGCGCTCTCCGCCCTCTGCCGCCGGAAGGGGAATCCACCCGACGCCCGCCGCGCGATCGGACGGGCGCAGTGCAATGACGCCTACTGGCACGGAGTATTCGGCGGGCTCTACCTGCCGCACCTGCGCGACGCCATCTGGCGCGAGCTGGCGCTGGCCGAGGCGGAGCTGCGGCGGGGAAAAGGCCTGGCGTGGGAGGTGCTCGACTTCGACAGCGACGGGCGGCAGGAGATCTGGGTCCACTCGGAGTCGTTCTCCGCGCTGATCGCTCCGGACCGCGGGGCGGCGATCGAGGAGTACACGGTGTTCCGGCACGGGATCAACTTCGCCAACACGCTCACCCGCCGGCGCGAGGCGTACCACGATCTCGCGCTCGAGCGCGGCGCGGCCGACCAAGGCCATGGAGACGGGGGCACCGCGAGCATCCACGACATCGAGGAGGGCATCCGGCTCGACGCCCGCCCGCCGCTCGATGCCGACGACCGGGCCCTGTTGATCGAGCGGATCCTGCCCGCGTCGCTGGGCCTGGAGACGTACGCGAGCGGTGACTACCGGCCGGTGCACACGTGGGCCAAATCCACTTTCCACTATGCGGTGCGACGGCGGCGCGGCGCATTGGAGATCGCCTGCGCAACTGGTGAAGGCCGTGACCGGCTGGCCAAGCTGTTTCGATTCGAGAGCGATGGGACGGTGGCGATCCGCTACGCCTGGGATTCAGGCGCCTGGGCGCCGGACGATCAGCTCTCCACCGAGATCAGTGTGGCCGGACCGCTGGAGATCTCGGCTGAGCCCGAGGCTGATCGGTGGCGCTTCCCGATCGAGACGGTAGCGAAATCGGAGCGGGGACTCGACCGCACGCGGCAAGGCGAGTCGCTCACGCTCCGATGGCCGGCTCGCCTCGGCGAGGCGAGCGTGGTCCTCACACCCGCACGCTAGCTGCCCTTGGGATCCTTGGGCCGACCAGCAGGGATCTTCTTCCCCGCCCGCCCCTTGAGATAGGTGTAGATCGCGTCCACCTGCTCCGGCGTCACGATCTTGTTGAACGCGGGCATCCCTTTGCTCTGACGCCCGTCGGTCACGACCTTGGTAAACGCGGCCTTGTCGGCCATCGGTCCGTCAGGGGCGAGGCTGACCAGCAGGTTCGCGGCGACCGGGTTCGGCAGCGCATCCTGCCCGTGACACCGGGCGCATTGCACGTTGTACTGGCGCCAACCTTCGTATTCCACGGCACTCACCGTCGCTCCATCCTGCCCCACCGCCTGGGGGGACAATCCTGCCGAGAGCATGACCAGTGAGAAAGCGATCGGAAATGGTCTCATGCGATCCTAGCCTTCCTTTCGGGCCGGCCGTCCAGCTCCGATCTTCCCCTCGCTCCGGCCCTTCACGTACGAATAGATCTTGTTGATCGTGCCCGGATCCATGCCGAGCGAGCACCAGGCGGGCATTCCCTTCGCCGGACGGCCGGCGCAGACGATCTGCACGAAAAGCTCCTGGGTGTTGACCGGACCATCGGGCTTGAGCGAGACGATGAGGTGTGGGGCGATGGTCGTGCCGAGCACGTCCTCGCCGTGGCAGCGCGCGCAGTTGAGGTTGAACTGCTTCCAGCCGTCGTAGGTGGCCTGATCCACCGTGTCCTTCGGCGCCTGGTGGTAGGCGTCGCGAAGCGGCGCATCATCCTGCGCCGGCGGAGACGCCTGGGCGGTGGCGGTCGTGTCCTTCAACGGGGCCGGCGCGGCGGCGGGCGCGGGAGCCGGCTTGGGCTTCGGCGCGGGCTTCTCCTGAGCCGGGGCAGGCGCCGGTGCCTGCGCCTGCTGCTTCGCGGCGGTGTCCGGGGCCGCGGCCGCGCTGTCGCCCGAGGGCGGCGCGGCAGTGTCCGCAGGTGCGGCGGTCCCGGTGTCGGCGGCCGGCGCCGTGTCGGTCACGGCGGCGCCCTCGGTGCCGGCGGCGGGTGTCCCGGCCTTCTCACCCCCACAGGCGGCCAGCAGAACCAGCAGCATGCCCGCCCAGCGCGCGGCGGGGCGTACCATCAGGGTCTCGCGCGAAGCAGCAGTCATGAGTCCGGTCGTCCTTTCGGGTAGAGGAGCCGCGGTCAGCTCCGATGCTACGACCAAATGTGAGTGGACTGCTGCGAGCTATGACCACGATGCACGCGTGACCTGGATCACCGGCGGGTGCCGAGGGCCGCGTCGGGCATTATCTTGACCCGCATGCCACCGCTCACGTCCGTCTCGCTCGGCATGGTCCAGATGCGTTGTACGACGGACCCCGAGGAGAACCTCGAGAAGGCCATCCGCGGCGTCCGCGAAGCCGCCGGTCGCGGCGCCCAGATCGTCTGCCTCCAGGAGCTGTTCCGCAGCCAGTATTTCTGCCAGACCGAAGATCACAAACACTTCGAGCTGGCGGAACCGATTCCCGGCCCCTCGACCGAGCGGCTCTCCGCGCTGGCCAAGGAGCTCGGCGTGGTGATCGTGGCGTCGCTCTTCGAGAAGCGGGCCGAAGGGCTCTACCACAATACCGCCGCCGTGCTCGACGCGGACGGCCGGTACCTCGGCAAGTACCGGAAGATGCACATTCCGGACGATCCGCAATACTACGAAAAGTTCTACTTCACCCCCGGTGACCTCGGCTTCCGCGCCTGGGACACCCGGTTCGGAAGAATCGGCGTGCTCATCTGCTGGGACCAGTGGTATCCCGAGGCGGCGCGGCTCACTGCCATGACGGGGGCCCAGATTCTCTTCTACCCCACCGCCATCGGCTGGCTTCCGGCGGAGAAGCAGGAGCATGGAGCCCAGCAGCAGGCCGCCTGGGAGACCATCCAGCGAAGCCACTCGATCGCCAACGGGGTCTACGTCTGCGCCGTGAACCGCGTGGGGCACGAGGGCGACCCCAAGGGCGGCATCGAGTTCTGGGGCGGCAGCTTCCTCTCCGATCCCGGCGGCCGGGTTCTGGTGAAGGGCGGCACCGGCGAAGAGATCCTCACCGCCACATGCGATCTCACCAAGGTGGATGCGAGCCGGACGCACTGGCCGTTTCTGCGGGATCGAAGGATCGACGCGTACGCCGACCTCACCAAGCGGTATCTCGATTGAACTACGTGAAGGGTAAAGCGTAGAGCGGTGGGTTTACCTTCCGTCGCCATGTCTGACACCTTCACTGGATATCGCATGCCCGCCGAGTGGGAACCCCACCGCGGCACCTGGCTGAGCTGGCCCCACAAGGAGGCCTCCTGGCCGGGGAAGTTCGGGCCGGTGCCGGGCATCTTCGCCCGCATGGTGCGGGTGCTCGGTGATCACGAGGAAGTCCACATCAACGTCGCCGGCCCCGCCATGGAAGCCGACGTCCGCCGCCTCCTGGCCGACGAGGGCGCCGACTCGGGCAACGTCTACTTTCACCACAATCCCACCAACGACGCCTGGTGCCGCGACCACGGGCCCATCTTCGTCCACCGCCAGGATGGCGGCCGGACCGAGGAGGCGATCCTCGACTGGGGGTACAACGCCTGGGGCGGGAAGTACCCGCCGTACGATCTGGACGATGTCGTCCCCAGCCGGATCGGCCGCGAGTTCGGCATTCCGGTCCACCACCCGGGCATGATCCTCGAGGGCGGGTCGATCGACGTGAACGGCAAAGGCACGCTGCTCACGACCGAGGCGTGCCTCCTCAACCCCAACCGCAATCCCCAGCTCGACCGCGCGGGGATCGAGGACAGCCTCCGCCGCCATCTCGGCGTCAGCCACATCCTCTGGCTCGGCGACGGCATCGTCGGTGACGACACCGACGGGCACGTGGACGACCTGACGCGTTTCGTGGACCCGACGGGCGTCGTGACCGTGGTCGAGGAGGATCCGGCCGACGAAAACTACGAGCCGCTCCAGGAGAACCTGGAGCGGCTCCACGCCATGCGGGATCAGGACGGCAATCCCCTCCGGGTGGTCACGCTGCCGATGCCCCGCCCGATGTACCAGGACGGCCAGCGGCTGCCGGCGAGCTACGCCAACTTCTACATCGCCAACGGTGTGGTCCTGGTGCCGACGTACGACCCGGAGCGTGACTCCGAAGCCCTGGCGATTCTCCGGTCCCAGTTCCCCGGCCGCGAGGTGGTGGGAATCGACTGCACCGACCTGGTGTGGGGCCTGGGGGCCTTTCACTGCGTGACGCAGCAGTGGCCGAGGCTGATGTCACCCTGAGCAAAGCGAAGGGGACCATGCCGGCATGGTCCCCTTCACTGCGTTCAGGGTGACATTGGGCACATCAGGTCTTGTTCCACGTCCCCACCAACGCCGCTCTCCGGCCACCGCACGAATCCATCCCTACCCCGGCAATGTGCAGCTCGTTTTCGGTCCGGCTCACGACGTAGCGCGCGTCGGTCGTCTGGCAGGGGCTGCCGGACGTGTCGGCCTTGAACATCATGGTGTCGCCGGCGAAGCTGGCCCGGCCCTTCATGTCCACGCTGTCCGGCCACCGGGGGGAGGGCATCATCAACTCCAGCCCGCCGTTCGACGCGAGGTTCATCTTCACCTCGCCCTCTCCGTACAGATCCCGCTTCCAGGAACCGGAGTACTTGGACGCCTCGCCGCCACAGGCCGACAGGGAAAGGAGCACGACGGCGGCGGCGAACAGACGGACGCCGGCAACTCGGGTAATGCGGTGAATCATCTCGGTGCCCTCCATGGATTGAACGCTCGGGATCGTCGGAGATTACTCAACCACACTTCGCGGCATCTCGGGAAGGTTCCATAATGCCGGACGAGCCCCCACTGCGCCAGTGGGGACTCGTCCGCCGAGCGCTAACTCATTGCCGCGGGAGAATTTCGTCCGTCGGGATCGGCAGCGTGGAGAAGACGATGTCGCCCTCTCGATCCACCGGCAGCTGGTCGAGCCTGCCGTAGTGCCGCGCGTCGATCCACCGGTGCGCGCCCTCGAACATCAGCGAGTACAGCTTGTTGTACAGCAGCTCCGTCAGGGCCGCGTCCGCCGTACCGAGGTCCGCCAGCGGCGCCAGGTTGCCGGAGGTCGTCCGGACGGTGTTGATGTCGGGCAGCGCCGCCGGAAGGTTGCTGAGGCCGATGTTCGCCTCCGCCCGGAGCAGAATCAGCTCCTCCTTCTTGATGATCGGGATCAGGCTGCCCGGGCTGGGATACCGGATCCACCCCAGGTCCGATGTGAGTCCGTTGTTACTGGAGATCGGCCGGGGCACGATCTTGTTGACGAAGCGCAGATCCGGCGTCACCCCGTCGATCTGCAGCTGGGCACCCGTCTCCAGCGACGGATGGGCGAAGTTCTCACCCTGCTGCGGATCGATCGACAGCGGGTTGGCCAGGTCCCCCGCCCCCGTTCCGTAGTCCATGTACACGCCGAGATCGAGCGCGCCCGGGGCATCCACGAACGATCCCGCCAGCGCCGTCAGCGCCCCGGCGAAGTCGTCGTTATACACCGCGACCCGGGCCCGCAGCGCGCGGTTGAACTGATTGAACGTGGTCGGGGCGTCGAAGTTGTTGAACCCGGGCGGCAGCGGGAATGGGAACGCCGCACCGCCGGCCGCCAGCTCCGTATTCGCCTGGTCCAACAGTGTGATGATGTGGGTGAACACCTGGGCCCGGGTCGAGAACGCGGCCGGCGGGGCGGTCACCGCCGTGTCGGTCACGATCGGAACCGAGTCCTGCGTGTGCGAGTTGATGATGATCAGGTAGTTGAGCGCCTGGAGCGTCTTCACGTAGCCCGAGGTGGCGCTCTGCTCTTCCGCCGACAGCTCGCTGGCGGTCGGCAATACGGCGACAATCAGGTTCCCGCCCCGGATCGCCGCGTACTGGTCGGCCCAGTGGTCGCCGCCGAAGGCGTCGCTGCCGGGGTCCAGCGGTCCCAGCAGGAGCTCACCGGTGAATCGCGGGTCGGAGCCGTCGAAGCGCAGCACCTCGCGGCCGATGATCCCCATGTCGAGCGGGAAGTCGGCAAAGTCGGTCCGGAACGCGATGAGCACTCCGTTGGTCGCCGCGGCAAGTTCGGCCCGCGTCGGATTCTCCGAGATCGGATCCGGGCTGTTCGGGTTGGTACTCAGATCGAAGCTGCACCCTGCCGAGGTGAGGACGCCCAGCAGGATCAGCGAACGCAAGGGTCGCATGGTCGGCCTCATGGTCAGAATCCCAGATCGACGGCGAAGAAGAAGCTGCGGCTTGGCGGGAACGGCGCCACGTCGATGTTCCGCACGATGGCCTGGTTGCCGAAGTTGCTTACTTCGGGATCCAGTCCGCGGTAGCCGGTGAAGCGCAGCAGGTTCCGACCGCTGAGGGAGAGCCGCGCGTTTCGGACGGTGGAGCCGAAAATCCCCCGCGTGACGCTCTCCGGCAGGTTATAGGCGAGCGTGACCTCGCGCAGCTTCAGGTACGACCCGTCCTGCACGTACACCTGGGTGTGGCCGGTGTTGAACTGCTCCTGGCGCGCCTGGCCGCGGCCCGACGAAGTCCGCGCTGTTCTGGCCGGCGTCGTAGAGGAACTCGGTCAGGTTGATGATGTCCCCGCCCTGCTTCCAGTCCCACAGCATCCCCACCGTGAACTGCTTGAAGTCGATGTCGTTGGAGAAGGACATCTGGAAGTCGGGGGTGGCATCGCCGACCTTCCCCTCGGATCCGAAGATCTGGGTGGCCGAGCTGTCCTGCTGGATCTGATACGTGCCCAGCGCCAGCGCGAAGCCGCCGGTCTGGAAGGTCGGGACCGAGAGCCGGGTGATGATGGACTTGTTCTTGGAGAACGTGGTCCGGAACACCCAGTTCACGTCCCGCGACTGCACCGGGAGGAGCGTGAGCGCGACCTCGACGCCCCGGTTCCGGAGCTTGCTGTCCGAGCTGAAGATCCGGGTCTCCTGGCCGCTGCTCGGCGCCAGCGTCTGCTCCAGCAGCAGGTCGCTGATGATGCGCTGGTACACCGAGAAGTTGATCTCGGCCCGGCCGCCGGCGAGCTGGGCGTCGAATCCGGTCTCGAACTCGGTCTGGCGTTCGGGCTTGATGAACGGATCGCCCGCCCGGTTGCCCGGGAGCACGCCGAAGAGTCCGCCGATCGTGCCGGTCGTGTCGGGCGAGAACTTCGCGCCGAAGAGCGGCTGGTTGCCGGTCATGCCGAAGGCGCCGCGGAACTTGATCTCGTCCAGGCCGCCGAACGGACGGATGACCCGGTAGGATGCCGCCGCCTTGGGATAGAAGAAGTACTTGCCGGTGTTGCCGTTGCTGCTGCTGCGGTCGGCGCGGAGGCCCGCCGTGAGGAGCAGCTTGCGGTCCATCAGCAGCAGCTCTTCCTGGCCGTAGATGCCGAGGTCGCGCACCGGCCGGTCGTCCTGCAGCACACTGACGCTGGCCGCCTGGTCGGGATTCTCCTGCCCCGAGAGCAGCGTGCGCGCCAGGATCCGCGTGGCGTCGAGTTGGCGGTCCTCGTACTGCACGCCGAACGAGGTCGTGGACTGGAAGCTTCCCGAGGACGGCGTAAAGGTGTAGTTGCCGTTGACCGCGAGGTTCAGGTTCAGGTTGGACGACTTGCCCAGCACCACCGTGCCCGGCTGCCCGTCGTTGGGCTCGTACTCGAGCTCCGGCGGCGAGACGAAGTCGTTCTCCTGGTTGAAGTAGTCGGCGCCGCCGATGGCGATGAGGTTGAAGTTGTGCCGCTCGGTGGTCACCAGGTTCATCCGCGCGGTCAGCGTGCCCAGCGCCCGCCAGGTGTCCTCGTCGTTCTTGAGGAAGCTGAAGGTCTGGATCGGGTTGCTGCGCTCGAACGGATTGAGCGGGAAGTCGGTGATCTCCTCGCCGGTGGGGGAGAGATTCACGAAGTTCGGCGTAAAGGGGAAGACGAGGTAGGGGCTGGTACCGGCATTGTCGTTGTTCGAAAGCCCCCGGTTGGACTTGCTATGGATCAGGTTGGTGTTGACGGACAGGTTGAACCAGTCGGACAGCTCCTGATCGATATTCGCCCGCAGCGACTGCTTCTCGTAGTCGGTGTTGATCGCGATGCCTTCGTCATTCTTGATCAGGCCCGACACGTAGTACCGGGTCTGGTCGGTCCCGCCGCTGACGCTGGCTGAGGTTTCGTACGAGAGAGCCTTCCGCCCGTAGATCTCGTCTTCGATGTCGTAGGTGACGCCCGGCTGGAATATCGAGGTGACGAGCGCAGTGTCGGTGTAGACAGACAGAGCCTCGCGGCAGGTCGTCGAAAGGTCCGCCGGCCGAGCTCGTTCGACCGGCTGAAGACGCCGAGCCGCTGCGTCATGTTGAACTGCGGCTTGCCCGCGCTGCCCCGCTTGGTGGTGATGATCACCACGCCGTTGGTCGCCTTGGAGCCGTAGATGGCCGCCGCCGACCCGCCCTTGAGGACCTCGATCCGCTCGATGTCCTCGGGGTTGAGGTCAGCGATGCGGTTGGTCGGGTTGTCCTGGTTGCGCGGGTTGCCGCCCGCCTGGGCCTGCGTCACCGCGTCGGCGCCGTTCGGAATCGCGTCGTTGCTGATCACGATGCCGTCCACCACGAAGAGCGGGTCGGTCTGCGCATTGATGGTGGACACGCCACGCAGATTGACCTGCATGCCGCCACCCGGCGCGCCCGAGTTGGCCTGAATCAGCGCGCCCGGGATCTTGCCCTGGAGCGCGCTCTCCAGCGTGCCGCTGGGCGCGCGGTTCAGCTCGCTCCCGCTGACGGTCGCCACCGCATTCGGCAGATTCTGCTTCTCGATGCCGGTGGACTGACCGGTGACGACGACTTCCTCGAGCTTGAACGCGTCCGGCTCGAGGCCGATCGTCACCGTCTGCGCCAGGTCGGGCACCGTGTCGGTGGACGACCGGAAGCCGATCGCGCGGGTGACGAGGGTGAGCGACCCGGCCGGCGCGTTGAGGCTGAACCGGCCGTCAGTGCTCGTCCGAGTCTCGATGCGAGTGCCTTGGACTGTGATCGTTGCCTCGGCCACGCCCTGCCCCGTCTGCGAGTTCGTCACCGACCCGGTGACCTGGCGCACCTGCGCCACCGCCGACGAGGAAACCAGGGTGCCAAGGGCTATGACCATCCCCCACCAGCGATGTGCCATGGCGCCTCCGTGATGCTGTGTGATACCTGGGTTCTCGTGCATGAAAGGGTTCTGCCAGGAGCGTCAAGACTGCAATTGGCTGCAGCTTCACGCAAGCTCTCGGTTGGCACTCCGGCCTGCCGATCGCCAAACGACTTGGCCCCCGCTCACCGTCAGCCGGCAGGCGTTGGGGCGGAGATGGTAGAGCCAGGTCTCGACGTCGGGCGCGTCGATCAGGGCGAAATCGGCGGCCTTGCCCCGCTCCAGGGTGCCGGTCCGCTGCCCCAACCCTAAAGCCTTGGCGGCAAAGAATGTAGCACCCTTGAGCGCCTCCGCCGGCGTCATCCGCTGAAGGGTGCACGCCAGGGTCAGGGCGAAGGGGAGATGGTAGCTCGGCGCGGAACCTGGATTGAAGTCGGTGGCTACCGCGACACCCACCCCGGCTCCCATGAGCCGGCGGGCGGGGACCGGCGGCTGGCCCAGGTACAGGCTGGCGATCGGCAGGCTCACCGCCACGACCCCGGCCTCGGCCATCGCCGCGATGCCTCGCTCGGAAACGTGCTCCAGGTGATCGGCGGAGAGGGCACCCACTTCCGCGGCGAGCTCGGCGCCGCCGCTGGAGGAGAGCTGATCCGCATGGAGCTTGGGCGCGAGCCCGGCATTCCTGCCCGCGAGCAGGATCCGGCGAGCCTCGTCCACCGTGAAGGCCGATGCTTCCACGAACGCGTCGCAGCACGTCGCCAGTCGCTCGGCTGCCACCGCGGGGATCAGCTCATCCACCAGCAGCGAGACGTAGGCCTCGCGCCGCTCGCGATACTCGGACGGCACGATGTGCGCCCCGAGGAACGTCGGCACGATCCGGACGGGCTCCGACTCGGCGAGCCTGGCATAGACCCGCAGGAGCTTGAGCTCGTTCTCGCGGTCGAGCCCGTATCCGCTCTTGCATTCGATCGTGGTGACGCCGAGAGCCAGCATCTCCCGGACGAAGCCGCGGGCGCGCTGATAGAGCGCGTCCTCGCTGGCCTCGCGCGTAAGCTTGACCGTCCTCGCGATACCGCCCCCCGACTTCGCGATATCGAGGTAACTCTCGCCCGGCGATGCGCCGGCTGAACTCGTCGGCGCGCCACCCGCCGAAGGCGAGGTGGGTGTGGCAGTCGATCAACCCGGGAACCACCAGCCCGCGCTGCCCGTCGAGCCGCTCCGCGGTCTGATAGTCCGCCGGCAGCTCCCGCCTGGGCCCGACCCACCGGATCGTCGTCCCCGCCCACACCATCGCCGCGTCGGCGATCGGATGGATCTCACCCTGGCCGCCGTCGCCGGCGCAGGTCACGAGCTGGGCGATGTTCTCGATGATCTTCATGCGGAACATCGCTAGCTCGCTTGAATCGGTGAGCGGGAACAGAGGCACAGAGGCCACGGAGAAAACATTCACCGACAAAGAACTGTGGTGGTCTCCGCTACGAGCAATCGGAAAGCGATGCCAACGTTCGACTGAATCCTCCGTGCCCT
The DNA here is from genome assembly GCA_963720365.1 of uncultured Gemmatimonadales bacterium. Lineage (GTDB taxonomy): Bacteria > Gemmatimonadota > Gemmatimonadetes > Gemmatimonadales > GWC2-71-9 > CAVVWJ01. The sequence continues at coordinate 336,935 of CAVRFK010000004.1, forward strand.
TCGTGCCTTCGTGGTGAATTTCTATCGACGCAGTTCGACCAATCAGCGATCCGAGATCGACGGCAGATCCACCCCCCGCTCCCGCGCAGTCTCGATCGCCAGCTCGTACCCCGCGTCCGCGTGCCGCATGACCCCGGTGCCGGGATCGGCCGTGAGCACCCGCTCGAGCCGGCGGTCCCCGGCGTCGGTCCCGTCCGCCACGGCCACCATCCCCGCGTGGATCGAGTACCCGATCCCGACGCCGCCGCCGTGGTGCAGCGAGACCCAGCTCGCGCCGCAGGCGGTGTTGAGCAGCGCGTTGAGGAGCGGCCAGTCGGCGATCGCGTCCGAGCCGTCGCGCATGGCCTCGGTCTCCCGGTTGGGCGATGCGACCGAGCCGGTGTCCAGGTGGTCGCGGCCGATGACGATCGGCGCGGCCACCTTGCCGTGTCGGACCAGCCAGTTGAACCGGAGGCCCATCTCCGCCCGCTCGCCGTACTCGAGCCAGCAGATGCGGGCGGGCAAGCCCTGGAAGTGGACGCGCTCCTGCGCCTGCCGGATCCAGCGGGCGAGCGACTCCTTCTTCGGGAACGTCTCCAGCACCGCCTTGTCGGTCGTCGCGATGTCGGCCGGATCGCCGGAGAGCGCCGCCCAGCGGAACGGCCCCGCACCTTTGCAGAAGAGCGGCCGGATGTACTCCGGCACGAACCCCGGGATGTCGAATGCCTCGCGCATGCCTCGGTGGTCCGCCACCTGCCCGCGGAGATTGTTGCCGTAGTCGAAGACGACCGAGCCGCGCGCCTTGAGATCGAGCATGGCGCGGACGTGGGTGCACATCGAGTCGAGCACCCGCGCCTCGTACCCCGCAGGATCCCGCTCCCGCAGGACCGCGGCCTCTTCCAGCGAGCAGCCCGCGGGGATGTAGCCCAGGCGGAGATCGTGCGCCGACGTCTGGTCGGTGACCACGTCCGGCACCACGCCGCGGCGAACGAGCTCGGGAACCACCTCCGCGACGTTCCCCACCAGTCCGACCGAGAGGCCGCGCCGGGCCTTCCGCGCCTCGTCGAGGAGGCGGAGCGCACGGTCGAGATCGGTCTCCAGCCGGTCGCAATAGCCGGAATCCACCCGGCGCTGGATCCGCGTCGCGTCCACATCCACGCCGAGGAAGGCGGCGCCGTTCATCGTCGCCGCGAGCGGCTGGGCGCCGCCCATGCCGCCGAGACCGCCCGTCACCACCAGCCGGCCCTCGAGGGTGCCGCCGAAGCGCTGCCGTGCGCACTCGGCGAACGTCTCGTAGGTGCCCTGGAGGATCCCCTGCGTCCCGATGTAGATCCAGGAGCCGGCGGTCATCTGGCCGTACATCGTGAGCCCCAGCGCCTCGAGGCGGCGGAATTCGTCCCAGGTGGCCCAGCGCGGGACGAGGTGGGCGTTGGCGATCAGGACCCGCGGCGCCTCCTCGTGAGTCCGGAACACCCCGACGGGCTTCCCGCTCTGGACCAGCAGGGTCTCGTCGTTCTCGAGGCGGCGGAGCGTGGCGACGATCCGCTCGTAGGAGACCCAGTCCCGGGCGGCCTTCCCGCTGCCGCCGTAGACGACCAGGTCTTCCGGTCGCTCGGCGACGGCCGGATCGAGATTGTTCATCAGCATCCGCAGCGCCGCTTCCTGGTGCCAACCCTTGCAGGAGCGGGTGGGGCCGGTGGGCGCGTGGATGGGGGCGAGGGCGGGAGTCGTGGCCATGGCGAGAAGATGACAACCGCCCCTCGGCCCTGCAACCTTTCCCCCCGGTTTACGATCCAATACCTCGCGATGACCCGAACCCGTCCAGGACCGGTGACGCTGCGGCGCGAACTGACTTCCAAATCCGATTCCGACGCCGTGGATGCCACTCTGGCCGCCAGCGGGGACGCCCATGCCTTCGAGCGGCTCTACCGGGGGCATCTGGCTCGGGTGCACAGCCTCGCCCGGCGCATGCTGGACGACGACGATGCCGACGAGGCGACGCAGGATGTCTTCGTGCGAGCCTGGGAAAAGCTGGGGACGTTTCGGGGTGAGTCGGCCTTCGGCACCTGGCTGCACCGGTTGGCCATCAACGTGATCCTGGGCCGGCGCGAGCGGCGAGGAATCCAGCGGCAACGATTCCTGGAGGGCGAGGGAATCATGGAGACGGTGCCGGGCCGGCGCACCCAACCGGAGACGTCGATGGATATGGAGACCGCGATCGCGCGGCTTCCCGAGGGCGCCCGGCAGATCTTCGTGCTCCACGATGTCGAAGGGTACCGGCACGAGGAGATCGCCGACATGCTGGGCCTCGCGACGGGGACGTCGAAGTCGCAGCTGCACCGGGCCCGCCTGGCCCTGCGGCAGCATCTGGACCGATAGGAGTGACGCGCATGAGCGACCAGTGGAGCGACCGGCTGTCCGAGTATCTCGACGGCGACCTGACCGAAGCGGAGCACCTCGCGATGGAGGCGCACGTCGAGGGCTGCCGCGAGTGCGCCGAGACGCTCGCGGGCCTGCGCCGGATCGTCATGCGGGCGCGCTCCCTCGAAGACCGGCCGCCCGCGCACGAGCTCTGGTCGGGCATCGCGGAGCGGATCGGGGCGCCGACGCGGATCGTGGGGGCGCCACGCCGGCGGCGGATCGCCTTCTCCGTACCTCAGCTCCTCGCCGCCGGGATCGCGCTCGCCGTCCTTTCGGGCGGCAGCGTGTGGCTGCTGCAGTCGAGCCCACTGACGATCGCCCGGGCCGCCCGTCTTAATGCCGGGCGACGCGCCGGTCACCCAGGTGGGCGTCGGGGCCGTGAAGGGCTACGACGCCGCCGTGGACGACCTCGAGCGAGTCCTGGCGCAGGGCCGTGGCAAGCTCGATTCGGCCACGGTGCGGATCCTGGAGCAGAACCTCGCGATCATCGACCGCGCGCTCGCGCAGGCCCGTCAGGCGGTGGCGGCCGATTCCGCCAACCTGTACCTCAATTCCCATCTGGCCGAGACCATGCGGCGCAAGATCGACCTGCTTCGCCAGGCGGCGACGCTGGTCTCCGCCGCGAGCTGAAAGGATCCCGACGTGTTTCTCCTCCTGGCCCTGCTCCAGCAGATCGACTCCACCGTTCCGGTAGAACGCGGACAGCGGCTCGAGGTCAGCACCTACGCCGGCGAGATCGCGGTGAAAACCTGGAACCGGAACGCGGTGCGCGTCGTCGCCGATCCCGACAGCCGGGCGACGGTCGAGATCGATCGTTCCGCGACCGTCGTCACGGTGCGGACCCAACGCCGCCGCGGGGGGCCTTCGATGGTGGATCTGCAGATCACCGCGCCCGCCTGGATGGCGCTGGATCTCTCCGGGGTCTATACCGACGTGACCGTCGCCGGCGCGCGCGGTCCCATCGCGGTCGAGACAGTGCAGGGAGAAGTGAGCGTGGAGGGCGGCGACGGCCTGGTGTCGCTGCAGTCGGTCCAGGGAAGCGTGAGTCTCCGGGGCGCCAAGGGGAGCCTGGAGGTGCATTCCGTGAACGAGGATGTAAGCGTGACCGGCAGCTCGGGCGAGGTGACGGCGGAGAGCGTGAACGGCAGCGTGACGCTGAGCAAGGTGGATGGCACCAGCGTGACCGCCACGTCGGTCAACGGCGACCTCGACTACGATGGACCGATCCGGGATGGTGGCCGCTACACCTTCTCGACCCACAACGGCGACATCACGCTGAGCGTCGCCGAAGCGACCAACGCTTCAGTCTCGGTCTCCACCTTCAACGGGGAGTTCGAATCGTCCTTCCCCGTCACCCTGACCGAGACCCGGAAGGGCAAGCGCTTCAGCTTCCGCCTGGGCACCGGCAGCGCCCAGGTGACGCTGGAGTCTTTCCAGGGGACGATACAACTCGTGCGCCCCGGAGCTGCCCGGAGCGCACGAGATGAGGACCACGACGAAGACTGGGAGTAGCGTCTAGTCGGCCAGCGACACCTGATCGGTCGCGACCGCCGCGTGATCGATCACCAGCGCCACGCGGCGGTTTTCGATCCCCTGATCACCCGGGCCTTTGGCGCCCGCCACCACCTGCCGGTTGCGAGCCTCGCCGTAGCTCACCGACTTGAGATGATCGGACGTGAATCCGCCCGACGTGGCGAGGTACTCGGACACCGCCTGCGCGCGCCGCTTGCCGAGCTGCAGGTTGTAGGCGGCGCTCGCCGGAGGGATCGGTGAAGCCTTCCACGGTCACCAGCGCGCCGGGATAGTACTCGGTCACCACCGACGCGAACCGGTCGAGCACCGGACGGTCGGCCTCGCGCAGCTCGGCGCTGTCGTACTCGAAGTGAACCGGGACGTTGAACTTGAGCATCCCGCGGACCTTCTCGATGCTCACCGTGTACTCGCTGCGGAACGCCTGGAGCTCCTGCTCGAGGGCGTCGATGCGGGCGTTCTGGGCGGCCACCGCCTGATTCGTCGAATCGAGCCGGGTCGCCACCTGCTGGTCACCCGCCTGCATTTCCTGCCGGAGCTTCGCCATCTCGTTGTTGAAGTCCGTCCTGCTTCACCTTCGCGGCGCACCCCGCCAACCCGACCACCATCGCGAGCGCACCCACCGTCAGCGCGGTTCGACGACCGTGACGAGGAAACATCGACTCCCCCTTTCGCTGGGCTGATGATCCGCGGACGCGACCATGACAGGGCCCCGTGAGGGCCCCCGGGGTGCGGCTGCGGATAGGGAACGGAGAGACGAGCCCAGTATGTGGCCAGGGCCGCACGCCGGCTGTGATCCATCTCACTTGAGCTCGAGCAGCTCCACGTCGAACACCAGGGTGGCCGAGGCGGGAATGACCGGCGGCATGCCGTTGGGCCCGTATCCCAAGTCGGGAGGGATGACGAGCTTACGCCGTCCTCCGACCTTCATGCCGGCCACGCCCTGATCCCACCCGGCGATCACCTGCCCTCCGCCTAGAGGGAACGAGAATGGCGTGCCGCGGTCCCGGCTGCTGTCGAACTTGGTCCCGTCGGTCAGCCAACCGGTGTAATGCACCACGGCCAACTGATTCTGCTTGGCCTCCTCGCCGGTCCCGACGACGAGGTCCTGATAGCCCAAGGCCGGACGGCGTCTTGGTGAGGGCAGCCTCATCGACCGCGAACTCGGCGCCGGCGGCGCCGGCGGCGCCGCTCTTCGCATCGTCACCGCCGCAGGCTGAGAGAACGAACGCCAGGAAAACCAGTGTCGAACGACCCATGGTGAACCTCGATCAGGGTGATCAATCGGAGGGAGGACCCGTCACGACGAAGCCGACCAGTGAGGTCGGCTTCGTACCCATCGGGACGGCGGGATTTGAACCCGCGACCCCTGCAACCCCATTGCAGTGCGCTACCGGGCTGCGCCACGTCCCGTCATGCGGGACGGAATTGTAGTCCGGCCACCTGCAACGCGGTAGGTCCATTTTGCCGGTTCGGATCGGCGCCCCGGAGACGACTCCGTCTCGCCCGACGTGGCCCGGGCTCCTGTGACCCTTCCCATATCGAGCCGAAAGTCTCGTTCCCGATACTCCTTAGGTCGTCTGCGCGTCGATGGCCCGTGAAGGTCGGCCGAGCGCGGCCGTGGAACCGATTGGTTCGGCCCGGCATTTGCTCCTAAGGAAACGCGCGGGCTTCCGGAGACCTACTGAGGAGCGGGGTTATGAGCCAACACGATGGGCGCCCCTGGGAAGGCGAAGGCGATCTGCCCTGGGACACGCCGGACACGGAATGGGAGCCTGCCGACGCCGAGGCGTGGCGCGGGGACATCCATATGGACGATTGGCCCGAGAGCCTCGCGGGCCCGGAATACTGGCTCTACAAGAATCAAGGCGACGGCGACGACGACGCGCAGGAAGCGGCGTAACCGCACAGGGGGCCATTCGCATGGCCCCCTGATTTGTTATTTCCTCCCGCCGTTCCACACCGCGAGCGCCACCCCGCCGAGAATCGCCGTTCCACCCAGCGCCGTTCCCCACCCGACGTGCTCCCCCAGAAACACGAAGCCGAGCGCCAGCGCGACCAGCGGCGTGATCAGCGGGATGAGCAGCACCCGCGTGACCTCGATGTTCCGGATCAGCCAGTAGTACGCCAGGAACGCGATCACCGAGCCGACGATCGTGAGATAGGCGAGCGAGGCCACCGCCGAAGGCGTCCAGTCGAAGCGGAGCGGATTCCCCTCGAGCAGTCCGCCCAGCACCAGCAGCGGAATGGAGCCGGCCGCCATCTGCACGCCGGCCAGCACCGAAGGATCGAGGTGCGTGCCCTTCGCCTTGATGAGCACGCCGGCCTGCGCCCCCGCGAGAGACGCGACCAGCACGCCGAGACTCGCCGCCATGGCGAGCGGGCTGTCGCCGCCCAGCTCCGCGCCGAAGACGATCGCCAGGCCCAGCACGCCGAGGACCACGCCGCTCACCTTGTACGGCGTCATCGGCTCGCTCGGCAGCGCGCGATGGGCGAGCGGCAGGCCGAAGAGCGGGATGGTCGCGTTCAGCACGGCCGCGAGGCCGGACGAGATGTGAAGCTCCGCCCAGAACACCAGCGCGTAGTTGATGGTGATCGTGAGCAATCCGGTCCACCCGAGCAGACGCCAGTCGCGCGCGGCCCAGGGCAGCCGAACCCCGCGGTACCGGATGATCGCGAAGAAGATCGCGGCGGCGATCACGAAGCGGATGCCCGCGAAACTGATCGGCGGGAGGTCGCGCAGCCCGACCTTGATCGCCAGCCAGGTGGATCCCCAGATCACGCACAGCCCGGCGAAGGCGGTGATCGCTTTCCATCGCACGTCCGCCAGCGGCACCGCCGCGGGCTCGAGCTGGAGGTGGCGGGCGGGCTTGTCGACGATCGGGATCTGGGGAGCGGACATGGCGAACCTCATGTGCAATGGCGTGATTGCACAATATTGCTATTGACTTGAGTTGTGTCAAATGCCATATTGTCACTATGACAATGTGGAGCCCCACCATCGCCCAGGACGCCGAGCCGAAGTACCAGGCCCTCCTCGACGCGCTCCAGCACGACATCGACGCCGGCCTCCTCTCCCCCGGTACCCGACTCCCCACCCACCGCCAGCTCGCTGAACGACTCGGGGTCGCCATCGGCACCGTCGGGCGCGCCTATGCGGTCGCGGAGGAACGCGGCATCGTGAGCGGCGAGGTAGGACGGGGGACGTTCGTGCGCGGGCCCGAGCCGGGCATGGAGCAAGGCACCGTCGAGGAGGAGGATCCCGAGGTCATCGATCTCAGCAAGAGCCGGCTGATGCGCGATCCGCGCGTCGGCTCGGTGGCCGGAATGCTCCAGGCGCTTGCCCGCCGGCCCAATCTCGATCGCCTGATGGATTTCTATCAGCCGGCGCCGGGCATGGCACGGCATCGGGAGCTGGGCGCGCAATGGGTGCGTCGCACCGGTCTGACGGTCTCGCCCGACCGCGTCATCATCACGAGCGGAGCGCAGCACGGCGCGGCCACGGTGCTCGCCTCGCTGACCCGTCCGGGCGATGTCGTCTGCACCGAGCAGGTCACCTACACCGGCGTCAAGGCGATCGCGAGCCTGCTGCACCTCCAGCTGCGCGGCCTTCCGCTCGACGGCGAGGGCCTTATTCCGGAGGCGTTCGAGGCGGTCTGCCGCGAGTCACCGCCCCGTGCCCTCTACTGCATGCCGACGCTCCAGAACCCTACCGGTCGCACCATGCCGGTCGCACGGCGACAGGCGCTGGTGGAGATCGCGGCGCGCTACGAAGTCGCCCTGGTCGAAGACGACGTCTACGGCTTCCTTCCCGCCAACCCGCTCCCACCGCTCGCCGCTCTCGCTCCATCCATCGCCTACTACATCACCAGCACCTCGAAGAGCATGGCGCCGGGACTGCGCGTGGGCTACGTGGTCGCGCCGGAGGCGCGGGTCGAGCGTGTCGCCGGCGTCATCCGCGCCAGCACCTGGCTCATCGCCCCGCTCCTGGCGGAGCTGGCGAGCGAGTGGATCGAGCGGGGCGAAGCCGACGCCATGGTGGCGTGGAAGCGGGAGGAGACCCTGGCCCGCCACGCCGCGGCCACGCGGGTTCTGGCGCCGTGGCTGCCCCCCCGCTCGGCGCCAAGCTTCCATCTCTGGCTGCCGCTGCCGGAGCCGTGGCGCACCGAGGTGTTCGTCGCCCAGGCGCGCGCGCGTCAGGTGGTGGTCAGCCCGTCCGAGGATTTCATGGTGGGCCGCGAAGGCGCGCCGCATGCCGTCCGAGTCTGCCTCGGCGCAACCGCGAGCCGGGCGCGGTTGGAGGAGGGACTGCGGCGGCTGGCTGAGCTGCTCCGGAATGGGCCGGAGCCGAGTCTCACCGGTTACTAGCGCAGGAAGAAATGTCAGCGAAAGGTTAGAACCCGCTCCCGATCCCCAGATAGAACGCCGTGTGCTCCGAGCTCTTCGCCACCGCCAGCCGGAGCATGTACGCCCGGTCGAGGAACGACATCCAGATTCCCCCGCCGCCGGCCGCGTGCCACCGGTCGGAATCCTCGCCGTCGAGGAACACCCGCCCTACGTCCGCCAGACCCAGCACGCCGAAGTCCGCCGGCGCCAGGAAGTAGAACTTGGTGAGGAAGAGCCGCAGCTCGCTGCCGGCGTAGAGCGACGCTTCGCCGGCGTAGCGATTCTGCCGCCCCAGCCGGACGGTCGAGGGATCGCCGATATAGGCGGCTTCCTGGAACGGGATGAGGTCGCCGAAGACCTTCTTGCCGCCGACATGCAGCGCGAGGGCCGGCTGCAGCGGCAGTGTGGGCGACGCGAGATAGCCGGTCGCCTCCGCATGCACCTCGCCGAACGTCTCCTCGACGTCCATGACGGCGGGGTAGACGCCGCCACCGATGGTCAGGCCGAGACTGCGCCTGGTATTCAGCACCTGGTCCTTCGTCTCCAGCTCGAGCTGACCGGTCGCGCCGAGCATGCCGAAGTCGCCCGCGCCGTAGACCGCAGGGCTGATGAACCGGTCGTCCTCGAAGTCGGTGGACGAGTACCGAAGCCTCGGACCGACCGTGAGCTCGGCTCGCCCGATCGGGAACGACAAGGCTGGGCACGACCGTGAAATCGACCTGATCCACCTTGTAGAAATCGTCGGGGCCTTCGGCGCTGACCTCGTTGCCGAACCCGTGGAACCGCAGAACATCGATGCCGGAGGCCCGGGTGTAGAGCCTGGCCCGAAGCCTCGAGTTGGGCGGGATCCACGTGGCGTTGAAGTCCGCCCGGCCGGTGTTGGCACCAGTGGACCACCCGGCGCGCAGCCGGTACCGCTCGGCGTACGGATCGCGGCGGAAGCCGAACCGGGTCAGCGACACGCCGGTGCCGGCGAAGAATCCGATGTCCGGTCCGGCGGCGAGCCAGGTGACGGACAGCCAGCGATCGCCCCAGTCGCGCGCGGCGGTGTCTCGCGGCGCGTACGGCTTCCGGTTGATCGCGACGTCATGGCCCGGCAGCGCGACGTCGGACGTCTCCTCGGAATACATCGTCACCCGTCCACCGCGCGACGAGTCGGCGACCTGGTCGGCCCCCTTCCCCGGCAGCACGCGTACGCGGACGCCACCGCCGCCTTCGCCGGTCACCCGCACCTTGTCGTCGCCGCTGTGCAGGTAGAGACGGACTTCCTTGGTCCGCGCGTGGTCGAACCGGCGGTGGAAGTACGGCTCCTCCAGCTCACCGTTCTCTCCGACCTCTGCGAGCGTCACTTCGGTGAACCGGCCATCCACCCGTTGAACCTCGGCCACCTCGTTCTTGTCGGTGCCGTGGATGTCCACCTCGCCGGCGAGGTGGCGGTAGTAGCGCTGCGCCGCCTCGGGGAGATGGTCGCGCCGCTGTTTCAGGGCTTTGGCCAGGCGGGCGGAGTCGAGCGGGACGTAGCTGGGAGGCAGACGCGCGGCGGAGGACTCGATGACCGCATCGGTCAACTTCGCCTGGAGCGCGGTGGCGACCGAGTCGAAGTCCGCCGAATCGAGCGGCACCAGCAACCGCCGGTCGAGATCGCGGCCGTTCCAGGTCTGACCCAGCATCCCCGAGTACGACGGCCCGAACTTCACCAGCTGCGGCGTGCTCGCGCGCGCCACCGCAAGCAGCACCCCATCGTACCGCGCGAAGGCCTGGTCGCGGTCGCGGGGGATCGGCCGCCAGAAGTGCGGCTTCTCGTCGCCGAACCGGGCCCAGCGCCACTGGTCCACGTGACGGTCCCAGTCGCCGATGAGGATATCGACCAGCCGCGCAGTGAGAAACGCCGGCGCGTCCACCCGGTCGTTTGGGACTGTCTTCCAGCTCCTTCAGCAGCTTGTCGGTGCTGACGACCTCGGACGAGCCCTCGAATTCCGCCCCTTCCTCGTCGTTGGGACGCTCCTCCAGCGTGCCCAGCATGCCGCCGAACTCCCCGGCGAACTCGCCCAGCCGTGACTCGTTCTTCGGGAGAAGGAAGATCTGCGGCGCCGAGTGAAGCACGCCGGCCGCCTCGAGGATCGGCGGCACCAGCAGCGAGCCGACGGGGTGTCCCGCGCTGGTCTGGTCGCGCACGATCCCGGCGGCGGCCGTGGAGCGGAGCGCCGGCGGCAGCGCGGCCACGGGATCCTTGTCGATGGAGCGGAACTGGTACTCCTTGCCGTCGGCTCCCTCCATCCGGAGCGACTTGGTCTGCTCGCCTCCGCCGCGGCGCGTCACCTTGAGGCCGCCGGCGAAGGTGCCCATGTCGAGGATCGGGGCCTCGATCGGCGTGCTCCAGAGATCGCGGTAGTGGTTGCCGAAGAAGACGCGGTGGAGCCAGCCGGTGTCGTATTGGCGTCCCGGCGCGACGTGGGTGGTGTCGGCACCCGCGGATTCGGTTCCCGTCTGGGCTTCGATGTCGGCCAGTGGCGGCAGCATCAGCGCGAGCGCCAACCGCACGCCCCAGCCAGCGGGGAAAAATCGGAAAGTCGGCATGGCAACAATCTCCACCGGCATCGGTGCTTGCGGAAGGACTTATACTCCGTGACTCAAATGTATTCTCCGGCGCCGCGGTTCCGCTCTGTCCTCCCCGCTCTGGTGGTTCTCGCGGTTGCCGCCTGCACGTCCGCCCTCCAGCCCGCGACGCTGGAGCCCGCGCCGATGCCGCCGAAGGACAGCATCGAGGTGGCGATCTTCCTCATCGGCGACGCCGGCTCGGACGCCTACGATGGCGAGCCGGTCCTTCGGGAGCTGGCGCTCCAGTCGGACTCGCTCCGGCCGGCGCCGCAGTACGTCGTGTTCCTGGGCGACAACGTCTACCCTCGCGGCGTGCCGCCCGCGGGACATCCGCTGCGCGACGACGCGGAGAAGAAGATCGCGGCCCAGGTGCTGGCGATCCGGAAAGGCAGCGCGCAGGGGTTGCTGGTGCCGGGCAATCACGACTGGGACCGTCAGGGTCGCGATGGCTGGAACTCGATCCGCCGGCAGGACACGCTGGTCCGAAAGTTCGGCGGCAAGGACGTCCGCCTCGCGCCGGCCGGAGGGTGTCCCGGCCCCGACGTCGTGGACCTCGGCGAGCACGTCCGGCTCATCGCGATGGACACGGAGTGGTGGGTCCACAACGACGTAAAGCCGTACGGCGATACCTCACCCTGCCCGACCCGTACCTACGACGAGGTGACCGACTCCCTCGCCGGAGCCCTGCGCGACAAGGGAAAGCGGCACGCCATCGTCCTGAGCCACCACCCGCTCGTGTCGGGCGGAATCCACGGCGGCCACTTCACCCTGATGGACCACGTGTTTCCGCTGCGGAACTTCAAGCGCTGGATGTGGCTGCCGCTGCCGGTGATCGGCTCGCTCTATCCCTTCGCCCGGCAGATGGGGATCTCGAACCAGGACATCTCGGGCAAGCGCTACGGTGAGATGCGAAAGGCGTTCGAGGGAACCTTCCGGGAGAACCCGCCGCTGGTCGTCGCCTCGGGCCATGACCATGACCTGCAGGTGATACGCGGTGGGGCGCCGCGCATCACGAACGCACGGTTCCAGCTGGTGAGCGGCGCGGGCATTCTGGGCCACGCCAGCGTGGTCCGCGACATCGAAGGCTCCCTCTTCCAAGCGGGAAGCGGCGGGCTTCATGCGCCTCGACGTCACGAAGGACGGAAGGGTCCGTCTCTCGGTGACGACCGTCGTCCCCGAGGGCACCCGCCCGAAGGGTGAAAGTGCCGAGGTATACTCGCTTTGGCTCACCGAAGGAGGGGGCATGTGAGCGGCGAAATGCCGAGCCGCTAGAATTTTGCCCGAACCCTCCCTCCGCGCCCGCCGCCATCTCCTGTATAAAACTCATTCCCGCAAGAACTTAGCATAGCGCCGCAGGCGGCCCGTTTTGTGCTCTCCAGTGGGCCTCGATCGCCCCCTCGAAAAAACTTTCGCAATGGCGTGCATGCAGCGACTGCTGATCCTCTCCATCGGAGTCGTCGTCCTCGGTGCGTGCGCGTCCGGCCTGCCGCCGGCGCCAACGGTTGCACCGATCAACGTCCCGGTTCATGACAGCCTCTCGCCGCTCACGGCCGGTCCCCTGACCGACCCCGGCGACGACGCCGCCCTGCTCGACGACCTGGCCGCGACCGACGCGGCCGACGACGTCGCCCCGCTGGCGGCGGAGAACGTCACCTGGGACATCGACGTCCGCACCTACGCCGATCACCCGCGGGTCCAGTTCTACCTCGACTACTTCCAGGGCATGCCGGCGGACCGCCTGGCGGCGATGCTCGAGCGGGGTGCCCGCTACGAGCCCATGATCCGCGAGCGGTTCGAGGCCGAGGGGTTGCCCGGCGACCTGTTCTATCTCGCGCTGATCGAGAGCGGCTACTCGAGCGATGCCGTCAGCCGCGCCTACGCGGTGGGTATGTGGCAGTTCATGCGGGGCACCGGCCGCGGCTACGGCCTGCGGGTGGATTCCTGGGTGGACGAGCGCCGCGACCCGGTGAAGGCGACCGACGCCGCCGCCCGCCATCTCCGCGATCTGCGGAAGCGCTTCGGCTCGCTCTACCTCGCCGCGGCGGCCTACAACGCCGGCGCCGGCAAGGTCTCCCGCGGACTGGGCAAGCTGGTGTCGGTCGAGCCCGAGGACGACCAGGAGTCCGCCGAGTACGGCAACGCCGCGTTCTTCCGGCTGGCCGACGCGCGACTCATCGCCACCGAAACCCGGGACTACGTCCCCAAGCTGATCGCCGCGGCCATCATCGCCAAGCAACCGGGGCGCTACGGCATCGAGACCGCGCCGGTGGCGCGGTTCGCCTACGACTCGCTGGTCGTGACCGACGCGACCGGCCTCGACGTCGTCGCGCGGCTGGCCGAGACCGACCTCGGCACCATCCGCGATCTCAACCCCCAGTATCTCCGCCTCGCCACGCCGCCACGCACGCAGTCGGTGATCAAGCTGCCCGCGGGCACCGGCGCCAAAGTGGGCGAGGCCTACGAGCAGCTCCCGGCGAATCAGCGGGTGCGCTACCTGACGCACGTCGTCGGCCAGCGCGAGCGCCTGTCCGCGATCGCGGCCCGCTACCGGATCCCCCTGAGCGAGCTGCGGGCGGTCAATCCGAAGCAGGGCGCTCGTCCCCGCGCAGGCGCGAAGCTGGTCATCCCCGCGGTCGCGGTGCCGTCGGCGATCGCCGTGCGCGCCGCCGGCGAGCGGCGCCCGCACCACTCCGCCAACTGGCGCACCCATCGGGTGCGGCGGGGCGAGACGCTGAGCGGCATCGCGCAGCGCTACCGGGTCTCGGTCAAAGCGATCCGGCAGGTCAATTCGATTCGCAACGAGCACGCGCTGATGGCCGGCGCGCGGCTCCGTATTCCCGGCTGATCCACCACCCTCAACCATCCAGAGACCGGAACCGACCGTGTCCGCCGACACCAGCGCATCTCCGACCGCCGCGACCGCCGTCGCGCCCGTCCCTGAACGGGCCGCCGCCGCCATCCTCGGCACGATGGTCGCCCTGATCCTCCTGCTGATGGCCATCCTGGTGCAGACCACCTGGGTGGATCCGGTCAGTGCCACCGACGCGCCGCCGGTTGAGACGGCGGGCTACGCGCAGCGCTGAATTCGGTGACTTCGTTCGTCCGGTCGTTGCTGGCGCTCGCCCTCGGGGCCTCGATTGCGGGGTCGCCGCCGGCGCAGCGCGCCGCGGGATACGAGTCGGCGCCGGCCGATACCTCGCGGCGCACGACCGCCGATCGTGAGATCGAGCGCGAGCGGCTGACCGCGTTGCCGGTCGGGGCAAGGATCGGCGGCTTCCTGTCATCGCGCGGACTGCCGCCGCGCGCGGGCCAGTTCGTCGTGACGGATACCGGGCTGGTGTTTCTCTCGTCCGACGGCCGGCTCAACCAGACCTTTCCCCTGATCGGGCCGATCCGGGTGAGGGACGGCCGCCAGTCGCGCACGACCGCGGTGACGCTCGCCTATGCCGACTCGGCGTACGGCCGGACGGTATACCTGTTCCGGGTGGACGGCGGCGTCTTCGGGACCGAGACGCCGGGGCCCCTGCTCGATGTCGCCGAGCGGCCGCACTGGCTCGACAGCCTGGCGTCGCGGGAGTGGCGCCGCGACCGGCCGCTGGTCAATCCGCGCGATCTGGCCGCCATCTGGATGGTGGTCCGCTCCGCCGAACGGAGCGCGTACGCCGATACCCTCTACGCGCTCTTCGGGCGCCCCGAGCGCGCCGCGGGCCTGGTGAGCGCCAAGGGCCGCAAGGCGGGCCGTCTGGGCGAGTACATCGCCTCCCGCGACTCGCTGGCGCTCGACCCGGCCCGCATGAGCAGCGAGGAGCAGCTCCGACACGCGATGGCGCACGAGCTGGCCCACCGGTGGCAGGCGCGCGCCACGGGCCAGCTGCGCACGCTCTGGCAGGGCGTCGGCCGGATCAGGGATCCCCGCCGCTACGGCCACGACAAGGTCTCGGAGCACCAGGCGGAGGCGATCGCGTTCGCGGTCCACTTCCTCCAGATCACCGCGGCTCCGGCTTCTCTCGTCGCCGCCGACGAGCTCGAGCAATACGAGCTGCTCGTACCGGGCACCAGCGCGATGGTGCGCTACTTCGCTCTCCAGCCCATCTACGCCCGCCATCCCCTCCGGCGGATGCTCACCACCGGCTCGATCGAGTAGCTAGCTTCTCAGGGTCTCCAGCCAGGGGCCCGCGGTGCATCCCGAACTGCAATTCATCCTTCGCCTGCTCGTGGCCGCGGCGCTCTCCGCGCTGCTGGGTCTCGAGCGCGAGTCCGCGCGCAAGTCGGCGGGCCTTCGCACCCACATGCTCGTCGGGATCGCCGCCGCCCTCTACACCGCGATCGCCGAGCTCGCCACGGCGGACATTCAGCCGAACGGCGCGGCGTTCCAGGCCGATCCGATCCGCGCCGTCCAGGCGGTGGCGATCGGCATCGGGTTCATGGGCAGCGGCGTGATCTTCGTGAGCCGGCAGGACGAGCAGGTGCAGGGGCTGACGACGGCGGCGTCCATCTGGGCTACGGCCGCGATCGGCATCGCGGCGGGGTTGGCGCACTACGTGCTGGCGGCGGGGGCGACGTTGCTGCTGCTGTTCGTGCTGCGGGTGCTGGCGCGGTTCGATGCGGATCGGTGAGCCGCCGATGTCATCCTGAGCGAAGCGAAGGAAGGAGCCGGGCATCGGAGAGATCACCACGAAGGCGCAGAGGCCACGAAGGACTCCGTGAGCGTTTGAGTGACGTCTCATTCCGGGTCGAGGGAGATCCCGTGAGATTTTTTTTGTGGGTGAAAGGAGGTGAGCTTCGGAGACCACCAGATCGAAGCGTGCCCACCGAGAAGCATCACGTCCAGGATCGTGGCCTGTGCCTTCGTGATCTTCCGATGCCAGCTCCGTTGGCCGCGCTTGAGCCGACCAGCCTCCCCTACCCGTCCAGCAGCTCCCTGACCTTCCGCGCGAGCACATCCGGCACCAGCGGCTTCGGCAGGAACGGCCAGTCACGCTCGATCAGCCCCCGCTCGACGACGTCGTGCCCGGTGTACCCGGACGTGAAGAGGATAGGGATCCCCGGCCGCTTCTGCCCCAGCCGCGCCGCCAGCTCCCGCCCGCCCAGCTCCGGCATCACGACGTCGGCGATGATCAGATCGATCCGCATCGCCGGATCGGCCGCGATCGCGAGCCCATCCCGCCCGTGCGAAGCCTCCAGCACGCGATAGCCCAGGTCCGACAGCAGCCGCGCGATGATCCGCCGGACGCTGGCCTCGTCCTCGATCACCAGGACCACTTCACCCGGCAGCGCCGCAGGCGCGGAGTCTTCCTTGCGGCTCCCCGCGGGTGACCCGCCGACGATCGGCAGGTAGATCTTGATCGTGGTCCCCATCCCCGGCTCGCTGTAGGCCCAGACGTATCCCCCGCTCTGCTTCACGATGCCGTACACCGTCGCGAGGCCGAGTCCGGTGCCCTCCCCGATCGGCTTGGTGGTGAAGAAGGGCTCGAAGGCCCGGCCGATCGTCTCCCGGTCCATGCCGACGCCGGTGTCGCTGATCGTGAGCAGCGCATGAGGTCCGGGCGCGATGGTCGCGATCGGCTTCCCCTGCGCATACGCGGCATCGAGCATGACGTTCGCGGTCTCGATCGTCACCGTGCCGCCGGTGGGCATCGCGTCCCGCGTGTTGAGCACCAGGTTCAGGAGCACCTGCTCCAGCTGCCCCGGGTCCGCCTTCACCCGGCCCAGCTCCCGCGCCGCCCGCACGACCAGCCGGGACCGCTCGCCCAGCGTCCGGCGCAGGATCGGCTCCGAGCGCTGCACCAGCACGTTGAGGTCGATCACCTGCGGCTGCAGCACCTGCCGCCGGCTGAACGCGAGCAGCTGCTGGGTGATGCCGGCCGTGCGCTCGGCGGCGCGCTGGATCTGCTCGACGTCCTCCCGCACCAGCTCGGGGATGTCCGTCCGCCCGAGCACGAACTGCGCGGAGCCGAGGATCACCGACATCTGGTTGTTGGCCTCGTGCGCGATGCCGCCCGCCAGCCGCCCGACGGTCTCCATCCGCTCCGCCCGCCGCAGCCGGTCCTCGGCGAGCCAGCGGTCCTCGACGTCGGTGACGGTGCCGATCCACTCGAGGATCGAGCCGTCCTCCCGCAGCACCGGCACCGCGCGACCGACCACGTGGCGGTAGTCGTTCTTCGCCATGCACCAGAGCCGCGCGTGATCCTCGTGCACCGATCCCGGGGAGCCGAGACGGCGCTGCCAGGCGCGGCGGACCATCTCCCGGTCATCGGGATGCAGCGCCTCCATCCAGCCGACCTCCCGATGCTCGGACCAGGCCTGGCCGGTGTACTGCTCCCACGAATCCTGCGGCAGGACGAAGTGCCCGCCGGCGTCGCTGGTCCAGACCAGGGAGCTGCTCGCGGTCACCAGGGCCCGGTAGCGCTGCTCGCTCGCGAGCAGCGCGGCCTCCGCGCGCTTCCGCTCGGTGATGTCGCGCTGCGAGCCCCAGGCCCGGATCATCCGCCCGTCGCGTACGATCCCGATCATGTTGTTCAGGAAATACCGGCTCCGGCCGTCCACCCCGACTTCGTGCGACTCCGCGTCGGTGACCCGGTAGCCGCTCTGAATGAAGCCGCGCAGGTACTCGATGTTCGCGGGATCGCTTCGGGGCAGCAGCTGCCCCAGCGGGACGCCGACGATCTGGTCGGCGCTCTCGAGCCCGTACATTCTCGCCATGGCGTCGTTGCACTCGGCCAGGTACGAGCCGGCGTAGATCAGGTCGATCTGCTCGTCGGCGGGAAGTCGGATGTCGATGGGATCGCGGATCTCACAGCGCCAGACGCCTTCGGACGTCTGCTCGATGAACGCCCGATAGCGCTCTTCACTCGTTTCGGCCGAGGCGGGGAGGGAGGAGGACGTGTGCGGCGCCGGAATGGGGGGAGCGTGATGGTGCGATGAGAGCCACTGGTCGGATTTGAACCGACGACCGCTCGATTACGAATCGAGAGCTCTACCCCTGAGCTACAGTGGCTGGCCAGCAATGCGGGGGCGCGTGGCACACGCGCCCCCGATCTCGGATGCCCTGGCGCGGATTCGAACCGCGACGCCTTTCGGCACTACCCCCTCAAGATAGCGTGTCTACCAGTTTCACCACCAGGGCGCGCGGGGCGCAAGATAAGTGGTCTCGCCCCCCTAGGGGAAGGTGATTACCAGCGAGTACGGACTCCCGCTGATGGCCGATCCGGACAGCGTCACATCCACCGAATGCGTCCCCACGGCGAGCGAGAATGCACCGAAGGAAACGGTGTACGTGCCGTTGCCGTTATCGGTCAGTCCCACCGGCGAGCCGTCGATCCGCAGCTCGAACGGATCGCCGCCATGGCCCACCGCGTTCCCGAACTGGTCCACCGCGTTCACCTGGATGGTGAAGCCCGAGAAGGCGGATACCGGCGACGGCACCACCGCGAAGCTCCGCGCGGCCGATGCCGGTCCCGGCGACACGATGCTGGTGAACGGCGAGCCCGAGATCGGGCCGCCCGACACCTGCACCGCCACCAGGTCGGTGCCGGCCACCTCCGGCGTATACGCCACGGTGTACCGCCCGCCGCCCTGATCGTCGGCCCCGACGCCGGGAATGTTGTTGCCCCCGGAGATCGACACCGCGATCGCATTGGCCCGGCCCGCCACTGGGTTCCCCTGGGCGTCCTTGAGCTGAATTTCGATCGTGGTCTGCTGACCCGCCTGGCCGTTCGGCACCGTCGCCGTACTGGTCGCGGCGGACGGGATGCCCGCCGACACCGTGACGCTGGCCGTCTGCGTGATCTCCACACCGCCCGCCGTGGCTCGAACGGTCCGGTTACCCACCGTCGTCGAGCTGAGCCTGCCGGTCGTGATGCCGTTGGCGTTGGTCGGTCCGCTCGGCTGGGTGAGCGCGTTCCCGGAGCCGCCGCTCACCTCGAGGCTGACGTCCACGTCCGCCAGCGGATTGCCGAACTGGTCGCGCACGGTCACGGTGATCGTCGAGGCGCTCGACCCGCTCGACGCCGAAATGGTCGCGGGCGCCGCGCTGACGGTGCTCTGCTCCGCGCTGATGGCGCCGGGCGTCCCGGTCGCCGTGAAGACCACCGGACTGCCCTCCAGGTCCAGCTCCGACACGGCGGCAGACAGCTCGTTGTCGCCCGCGGCCGGACCGAGCCGCCACTCGCCCACCGTGGCCACGCCGTTCGCGTCGGTCACCGGCGTGTTGTCGGCCACGCTGCCGTCGCCGCCGGTCACGGTGAACGTGACCGGGATGCCGCTCAGCGGATTGCCGTCCCCGTCGAGCACCCGGACCGACGGATCGATCGGCACCGGCTCGCCGACGACGGCGGTCTGTTCGTTGCCGGCCACCGGCTCGATGGACGTCGGCGCCCCCACGCCCAGCGCGATCGGCGGCGACGTCGCCGGCGCGAAGGCCTCGGCCGCGAAGATCAGGCGCCGCGTGCCCGGCGAGCCACGAATGGCCAGATCGGTGAACGCCACCCGGCCCTCGGCATCGCTGGTGGCGGATGTGGCGCCTTCGAGCGAGCCGCCGCCCGACGCGATCTGCACGGTCACCACCACACCCTCACGCGCGATCGGGGTGCCGTCGGCATCCTCCAGCCTCAACTCGGGCTGCGGCGAGAGCGGCTCGCCCGACACCGCGATGGCGGGCAGCGTCGAGGTGAACACGAGCCGCGCCGATAGCGCCGTGCTTCTGAAGGTGGCGGGGCTCTCGAGTCCTTCGACCGACGCGATCGTGAA
The DNA here is from genome assembly GCA_963720365.1 of uncultured Gemmatimonadales bacterium. Lineage (GTDB taxonomy): Bacteria > Gemmatimonadota > Gemmatimonadetes > Gemmatimonadales > GWC2-71-9 > CAVVWJ01. Next base: position 356,597 of record CAVRFK010000004.1, read on the forward strand.
ATACGTACTGGGCAGGGCCCCGAGCACGCGTCGGGTGAAGGCGCGGCCGTCCGCCCCGGTGACGCTCTCTGCCGGATCCACGCTTCCGCCACCTTCGGCCACCCAGGTCACGGTCACACCCGCGACGGGGTTTTCGAAGCGATCCTGCACCTCCACCACGAGCGAATCCCCCAGCGCCTCTCCCACGGTGCCGTTCTGGAGGTCGCCATGGGCTCGCTCCACGACCGCGGGCTCGCCTTCATTCGGCAGCGTCAGATCCCCGCCGCCGCAGGCGGAGGCCAGCGCGGCAAGAATCAGCAGTCGGCGCAGGGTGGTCGCGCTGGTGGCCATCAGTCCTCGACGTCGAAGAAGTCGCTCAGGACCGCAGCCCAATTCGGGGCGGTCAGGGGCGAAGGCGCGAAGCCGGAAGTCGTCGTGATTGTGATCCATGCTCAGATCGGGGAAAACCGCGACACCGGCGACCGTCGTTCGGGTGGGATCACCATCGAAGCGGTGGTCGTCACCGTTGTCCCGGATGAACTCGATCTCGATCTCGACCCCGGAGAGCGGGACCAGGTCACCGTCTTCGTCCACGATTCCGACCTCGATCGGCGGCGACAGAATTTCGTCGTCCTCCGTATCTCTCGGCTGCACCAGGAAGACCAGGTGATCCGGCTCAGCCGGTGCCGCCGTCACCCGTACTTCGGCTGCCTGGGTGATGGTAACCGAGCCGTTCACCACGGCGGTCACGTCCTTCGTGCCCGGCACGATGGAGCTGAGCCTGCCGGTGGTCACGCCGTCCGGACCCGTCGGCTGCGACGGCTGGCTGAGGGAGTTGCCACCTCCGCTCGCCGAGAGCGTGACCGTCGCGCCCTGGATCGGATCGCCCCGTCCGTCACGGACGGTCACGGTGATCGTGGCCTCCTCGGTCCCGGCTTCGATCTCCTCCGGTGACGCGGTCACGCCCGAGAGATCGGGGCTCGGACCGGTCCCGCCTCCGACCGCCGTTGCCGTGAAGCTTACTACCCCGACACCGGAGACCACAGCGTTGAGCCGATTGGTCCCGGGCTCGGCGCCGAGCGTCCATCGGGTCGAGGCGAGGCCGTCCGCATCCGTGTTGCTGGTCTCGGGCGCGGCGGTGCCTTCACCCGTCGCCACCACCCACGCGACAGCCCGTCCAGCTACGGGATCCCCGGCATCGTCCACCAGTCGTACGACGAGGGGATCCGGCAGCTCACTCCCCGACTCGGCGCTCTGCTCGTCCCCGCTCACCAGCTCCATGCTCAACGCGGAGGTCCGCTCCGCCTGGGCCGAGAAGCTGGTGACGAGGTCCTCACCGACGACCTCGGCGTTGACGGTCTGGCGCCCTTCGGTCCCTCCCAGGACCCACGTACTCGATGCCTCGCCATCCGCATCGGTAAGGGCGGTGTCCGGGGCCGTACTCCCGCCGGCCGCTCCGGTCCCCAGATTGAACGCCACCCTCACATCGGGGACCGGCTGCCCCTCCCCGTCCACCACCTGGACGACCAACGGGCTCGACAGCTCCGCCCCCACTTCACCCACCTGCCCATTGCCCGTCACGACCGTGATATCGGCCGGGGACAGGTCAGCGGGGAGACCCAGGTCTCCGCCACCGCAGGCGAGCCCTGAGCCGAGCAGGACGCACGCGGCGAGCGTACGGACGAAGCGCACGAAGCACCCCTCCGAAGGATCGGTCGGTCGATGATATCTGGAAGATCAACCTTAGCACTTCGGCGACCCGGGCGATAGGGCCCAGATCACACTCTACAGGAGTGCAAGTTTTGGCACTGCATAGACTTGAGAGACCGCTCAGTTCACGATGATCGTCACCGTAGCGCGGTCGGATGCGCCCCCGGCGGTCACTTCATAGGTGAACGAATCCTGGCCAAAAAAAGAGGCGCTCGGCGTGTAGTCGAACGACCCATCGGTGCGAAGAGTAAGGGTGCCTCTCGCGGGACCGGTGCCGGGGACCAGCTGGGCAGACAGCTGGTCCCCGTCGACATCGGAGTCGTTGTCGAGGACCCCCGGTGCCGGCACGCTCAGGGTGACTCCGCCTGAGGCGGAAAAGCTGTCGTCGGTACCCGTCGGAGGCGTGTCCGGAGTGACCACGCTATGGGCCTCCGTGCCGGTGCTGGACTGGAACGTCGCGCTGCCCTGGTAGGTCGCGGTCAGCGTCCGGCTGCCTTCGCCCGTGAGGGTGATGGCGCACTGTCCCGCGGATACGTCGGCCGAGCACGTCTCCGATCCGCCGGACACGGTTACCTGGACCGTCCCGGTCGGGAGTTCCGCCCGGCGACGTGACGTCCCACATCACCGTGACGGCCTGGCCGGGCGCCGACGGATCAGGCGCGTCCGACGTGATGTTGGTCGAGGTGCCCGCCGGAGCCACCGTGACGGTGGACGAGTTCACCGACTGGAGACCGGACGCCGCGAAGAGCAGCGTGTGCGCCCCGGTGGCGCCGTTGATCTCCAGGTTGGAGAACGTCGCGCGGCCGTTGGGGCCGGTCGTCGCCGTCGTGGTGCCGCCGATGGTTCCCGAGCCGGTGGCGATCGCCGCCGTAATCGTGATGCCGGCGACCTGTACCGGGTTGTTCGACGCGTCGCGCACCTGGATGACGGGCTGCCGGTTGAACGGCACGCCCACCTGCGCCGTCGGCGAAGGCGGCGTCCGCTGCGCCAGGATCGCCGGCGCGCCGGCGGTAGCGGTCGCCGCGAACTGGACCGATCCCGCTCCGGAGACGGCGGCCTGGACCCGCTGCGCGCCGGTGCCCGGCCCCAGGGTCCACGAGGTAGAGGCATTGCCGTTGGCGTCCGTCTGCGACGACGTAGGCGCAACCGAGCCGGCCCCGGCCTGGACGCTCCACGCGACGGTGGCCTCGCTGACCGGCTTGTCGGCGTCGTCGAGCACCTGCACCACCAGCGGCGACGCCAGCGCGGCGCCGGCGTTTCCGCTCTGGTTGTTGCCCGACACGATCCGAACCCGGCTCGGCGTGCCCGCCGTCCCGGTGGCGGTGAACGCGGCCTCGCCGACGCCCGACACGATCGCCTGGGCGGTGTTGGCGCCCGGCGTCGGTCCCAGGGTCCAGGTGGTCGAGGCCTGGCCGCTCGCGTCGGTGGGACCCGGTGCTCGGATCGAGCGTCCCGCCGCCGCCGGTCACGACCCAGGTCACCGCGGCTCCGACGACCGGATTGCCGCCGGCATCCACCACCGAGACGACGAGCGGCTCGGGCAGCGCTTCGCCCGGGGCACCGAGCTGCTCGTTGCCGGAGACGATCTGCACGCCGGACGCGGTGCCGGCGGTGGCGGTGTGGGTGAAGGTGAGCGGCGAGCCCGCGAGCCCTTCCGAGGACGCGAGCGTCGTCTGGACGCCCGAGGTGGGGCCGAGCGTGCGGGTCACGGAGGTGAGTCCAAGCGCGTCGGTCGTCGTGCTCGGCTGACTCACGCTGCCGCCACCGACGGCGGCCCAGCTGATCGTCACGCCATCGATCGGATTGCCGAACGCGTCGGTCACCTCGACCACGAGCGGCTCGGCCAGTTCGCTGCTGACCGGAGCGCTCTGATTGTCGCCGGACACGGCTGCGAGTCCGTTCGCGGAAGAGGCCACCGCGGTGACGGTGAAAGCCGTCTGAACTTCGGCCGGAGGTTCCGGCTCGATCACCCGCGCGGCGCCATTCGATTCGCCGACCGTGCTGCCAAGCGTGATCTGGATGCTGGCGCGTCCCACCTCGTCCGTGGTCACGGTGTCGGGTTCTACCGTCGCCCCGGCCAGCTCGATGACCACGGTCGCCTCGGGCACGGGGCGATCCGCGCCGTCGAGCACCTCGAACACGATAGGCTCGGTGAGCGCCTCGCCGACGCGGCCGCTCTGGCCGCCACCCTCGACGACGGTGATGACGGCCGGCGCGCCCTGTGGGGGGAGCAACAGATTATCGCCGCCACAGGAGATCTGGGCGGCGACGACGACCGCGGCTAGGCCGAGAAGGGTGGTTCGCATCGTGGTGACGATAGCGCGACGCCCGGTTGAACTACTAGGACCTAGGTCACACGCGGTCGTAAGTGCCTGCCTTTAGATTATTATGGAGAACTACGGATTGATCGTGATCGTAAAGTTCTGGGGCGCGCTGGCCGGCGTGCCCTGCCCGTTGTCCCGCGCCACGATCGTGGCCGGCACGTCGATTGGCGTCGGCGTGATCTGTGGGCGATAGGTCAGATCGCCGGTGACCGGATCCACGGCGGGCAAGTCCGCGAACAACGCCTCGTTGCCGGCCACCGAGACCTCGAACGTCACTTGCTGTCCGCTCTCATCAGCCGGCCCGGGACTGGCCGCACCCACGTTGAGCCAGGCGGCATGCGTCTCACCGGCGAGGGATGACAGTCCGGACGACGTCGTCACGTTGGGACCGGCGGTAAACGTCGGCGCGTCGTTCACCGCGTTCACCGTGATCGTCACCGTCGCCGCCGCGCTCAGGTTCCCCCGGCCATCGTTCGCCTGGTAGGTGAACGAGTCGCTGCCGTTGAAGTCGTCATCCGGCGTGTAGGTGAACGAGCCGTTGGTCTGCAGCGACAGCGTTCCGTTCGCCGGCTGCGTCCCGTTGACCGCGGTCAGGCCGTCGCCATCGGGATCGGTGTCCCCCACGAGCACGCCGCTGCCGGCCGCCACGTTCAGCGTGCCGTCTTCATCCACCGAGTACGCGTCGTTGTCGGCCGTCGGTGCGCTGTTCGTCACCGCGACGACGTCCGATTCGTCCGGCGTGAGCGTGCCCGAGCGGAAGATCAGCGTGTAGTTCCCCGCCTCGCCTTGAATGCCGAGATCGGTGAACGTGGCCGTCGAGCCGCCACCGGTCGAGACCGTGACATCGCCCGTCAGAGTGCCGTCGCCATCGCCCTGACCGAGCTCGACCGCGATCGTACGCGCGCCGGCGATCGGGTTGCCGCTGGCATCCTGTACCTCGATCACGGGCTGCTGGGCGAACTCGTCGCCGCTCTGCAGGTTCGTGGACGGCTGCTGCACGATCACGATCCTGGTGGCGGCGCCGGTGGTCACGGTGATCGGATCGGCACTCACCGGCGGCAGATCCACGCCGTTCACCGTCGCCGTGAACGTCAGCACGTAGTCGTCGTCGGGCGGCCCGCTGATGCGCATCTGCGTGAAGTTGGCCCGGCCGTTCGTGTTGGTCTGCCGCGGGTTCACACCCGTCAGTGCAGCGCCGACCTGCCCCGACGTGATCTCCATCCTGATCGCGACGCCGCCCAAGGGCACGGAGTTCTGCTGGTCGTCCTGGAGCTGAATGGACGGCACGGCATCGATGAATTCGCCGCTCTGGATCGGGCTGCCGGGCTGGGTCACGATCGCCAGCCGGGTGGGAGCGCCCACTGTACCGCGGTGGACGTGAACGTCACCGGCGAGCCGTCGAGGCCGGCTACCGTCGCCGTCGTCGTATGCGGTCCGGGGAGTACGCCCAGGGTCCGCGTCACCTGCGCGAGGCCGGAGGCGTTGGTGGAGGTGTTGCTCTCGGAGACGGACCCGCCGACCTGCGCGGTCCACGTCACGCCCACGTTCTCGACCGGATTGCCGTTCGCGTCGGTCACCCGGACGACGAGCGGATTGGCCAGCTCGGTTCCGACCGGCGCGCTCTGGTTGTTACCGCTCACGAGCTCGAGCGTCGTGGGCGCGTCCGCGGTCGAGGTCGCCGAGAACTGGACCGGCGGCAGACCGGAGAACACGCCGCTGACGGTGAAGCTGCCGACGCTCCCCGGCAGCGTCCAACTCGTGGCCGCCAGGCCGTTGGGGTCGGTCGTGACCGTCGCGGGGCTCACCGTGCCCGAGCCGCTCGACACGATCCAGCTGATGGAGCGGTTGCCGATGCCGTTGCCGTTGTCGTCCTCGAGCCGGACCACGAGGCTGTCGGTCAGCGCGAACCCGCTGGGCCCGGTCTGATCGTCACCCCCCACCAGGACAAGGGCGGTCGGATTCGCGGGCACGGCCGTGTGGCTGAACGTGACGGGCGAGCCGTTGAAGCCCGCCACCGTCGCCTGGGCGGCCTGGGCCCCCGCGGTGGCGCCGAGCACCCGCTCCGCCGCGGCGAGTCCGTCCGCGTCGGTCAGCACGGTCTCAGGCGAGATCGATCCCCCACCGGTGACGCTCCAGCTCACTTCGACGCCCTCCACCGGATTGCCGAGCTGGTCGGTGGTCTTCACCACGAGCGAATCGGAGAGCGCGGAGTTGACCGGGCCAGTCTGGTCGTCACCGGACACGCCGGCGAGCACGCTGCCGCTGCCCGCGATGGCCGTCGCGTGGAAGGACACTTCGAGGTTGGTCGTGGCGCCGCCGCGCCGCGCCTGCACCCGCAGGAGCTGGTCGCCCACGTTGGGGCCGAGGGTCCAGGCGGCCGCCGCGTTGCCGGCGGAGTTCGTCTTCGTGGTAGTCGGAGAGACCGCGCCGCCGCCGCTGCCGATGCTGAAGCTGACGTCGTAGTCCTGCACCGGCCGGTCGCGGCTGTCGGTCACCCGGACCACGACCTGGTTGGTCAGGGCGGCACCGGCCTGGGCCGTCTGATCGTCGCCGTTGAGGATTTCGAGGTTGGCCGCGTCGCCCTCGGGAGGCAGGACGACGTCGCCGCCGCACCCGGAAGTGAGGGCAGCTAGGAACAGCGCAATCGGGAAGGCGAAGCCGGCGCGTCTGGGTCACGGATACTCTGGTTGGGCGTGGCTATCCGGTGGGCCCGGATGGAGAGGAAGAAAGCACGTTGCATGCCGGAAGGCGAGTCCCCACCATCGCCATAAGGCCTTATCAGACTACGACTTCATGCGGGCGCTCGCACCCCTGTGGCGGGCCCGCTACGTCGGGGTGGTGGTCAGAACAGCACGGTGGCGGAAAAGGTTGCCGGAGAGCCGTGTACGCCGTCCACCCGGGCCGCCAGTTTCTGGATCCCGATCCCCAGGCCAAGGGTCCAGGTCACCGAGGCTCGGCCATCGGCGCCGGTGGGGGTCGAGGCGCTGCTGACCTCCCCGCCGCCCGCGGTCACGTCCCACGCCACCGCGGCGCCACCAACGGGATTGCCGAAGCGGTCCACGACGAGCACGGTGGGATCGTCCGCCACCGGGGTGGCCAGCCGCCCCGGCTGGCTGGTGGGGCTGACCGGGCGGAGGGTGTCCGGCCGGCCCGCCACCGCATCCGCCTCGAAGATCGCCGTCGGCGGCGGCTGCGGCTCGGTTACCACCAGCCGAGCCTCGACCGCGTACGAGCCCGCTGCGGACCCGAGCACCCAGTGCGCGACCGCCCTGCCTTTCGAGTCCGAAACCGCGGTGTCGGGCTCGAGCCGGCCCGCGCCATCGCCCGTCACGATGAAGGCGACTTGGTGGCCCAGGATCGGGGCGGCGCCCGCCTGAACACTGACAACCAGCGGCTCCGCCAGCTCCTGGCCGACGACGCCGGTCTGCCCGTTGCCGCCGACGATCGAAACGTCGACCCCGCTCGCCCGAATCGCTCGGCAGGGCGAGATCACCGCCGCACGCCACGGTCGCGAGGAGGAAGGTCGCGAGAAAACTCTTGTTCATAGACACCACCCCCAGCCCGCCGATCCAGACGCGCGCGTCAGCGCCCGCTCTGGAAGAGCACGCCAAGTCCGAAGTTGATCAGTCGTTCGCGATAGCGCTCGGTCCCACGCCCGGTATAGCGATGCTCCACGAGGTCTACCACCGGGTTCAGGTACCAGCGGCGGCCCATGCGGATCTCCCAGCCGGCCCCCAGGAGGCCGGCAAAACCGGTATCGCCTATGCCGCCGCCTTCGTGGAAGTCCACCGCGTTGCGGCCCAATCCGAGGCCGCCTTTCAGGTAGAAACCGGTCGTCGCTACCGGGTAGAGCTGGCCCACGAAGAGCAGGCTGCTGAGCGACTCCGTGTTGTTGCCCCGTTCGTTGATCCAGGCGAGCACCTCACCGCCGAGCCGGAGGTTTGGATTCACCGTGCCGCCGACCCGGAGCGAGACCGTCGGCCGGTACAGCTCCTCGCTGTAGCCCGCGCCGTCCCGGAGATCGAACGCCTCGCCGCCGGCGCCCAGCGAGAACCCGCCCCAGAACCCCGCCCGTCCGCCCTCGCGAACCAGCGACAGCCCGCGGGGCGCGTCCTGCGCGGAGGCGTTCCCGAGTGCGAGGAGGAGCAGGGTGATCGCGGCCGTGATGCCACGCCACTCGATACGCATGTTTGCAGCCTCGCCGTCATTATGTTGGGTCGAAGATCACCGAAGCCCGCACTGGGGGTCACGGCAAACCTCGGACCGCGCGCTGCTTCGGCGGAAGCGCTTGCCCTCGGCGGATTTATGATCGACCCCGTGGCCGATCGTCACGCCGCTCGTCCTCGACCACAGACACGCCATGTCCCCCACGACCCGCCGGATCGCCATCGTCGGCCTCATGATCGTGGCCGCGGTGTTCGTCCGGCTCGGCTTCTGGCAGGTGGATCGGCTCTCGGAGCGGCGGGCCGCGAATCGAGCCGCGCTGGCCGCCCGGGAGCGGCCGGCCGCCACGCTCGGGACGCCCGCGGCGGCCGGTGGTCTCGGGGACCGATGGGTCGTGGCGAGGGGCACCTATGACCGCACCCACGAGGTGGTGCTTCGCGGCCAGGCGTACCAGGGATCGCCCGGCGTGCAGGTCGTGACGCCGCTGCGGCTGGAGGGAAGCGACTCGGCGGTGCTGGTGCTGCGGGGCTTCGTGCCGTCGGCGGACGCCGTGCGCGCAGACCTCGAAGCGCCTGAACGAACCGGGGACCGTCGAAGTGCGGGGCCTCGCGACGCTGGCGGGCGCCGGTCCGGGCCAACCGGTCGAGCACGCGGGCCGCACCTCGTGGGCGCGGATCGACCTGCCGGCACTGCGCGGGCGAATTCCCTATCCGCTGCTCGCGATCGTTGTCCGGCAGAGCCCCGATTCGGCGCTGCCGCGATCCCCGCTTCGGCTGGCGCCGCCGGATCTGAACGACGGGCCGCATCTCAACTACGCGATCCAGTGGTTCCTGTTCGCGGCGATGACGGTGGCGTTCGCGGTGCTGATCGTTGGTCGATCGGGTCGCGACGGTGGCATGTCATCCTGAGCGAAGCGAAGGAGCCGAAGCTGTCATCGTAGAGGATTCACCACGAAGGCACAGAGGACACGAAGGACTCACTGGACGGGAAACCTCATCTCATTCCGCGTCAGGCTGGCTTCGGTTCAGGTTTTTTGTGGTGCGGTAGCCACCGTTCTCGACACAACAACTAAACAACCAAACAACAACCAAACAATTCGTCTGTATCTCCCCTGAAGCGGAATGAGTGTCACTCCGGCCGCCATCGGAGTCCTTCGTGTCCTCCGTGTCTCTGTGGTGAATTCTCTCCGATTCCGGACCCTGCTCCTTCGCTTCGCTCAGGATGACATGGGCCGCCTATTCTGCCACAAGCATCACGGCACGCTCACCACCGGCCGATCGAGCCCCTCGATGGTCTTGGTCGACGGCTGCCGCTCCTTCTGCAACCTCGCCGCCGTCGCCTCGGCCCCGCGCAGCATCCGCAGCGCGTTTCGCCCCGCCAGCTTCCGCAGGTCCTCGTCGCTCCAGCCCCGCCGGATCAGCTCCGCGAACAGCGCCGGAAACGTGGACACATCCTCCAGGCCCACCGGCGTGTTGGTGATGCCGTCGAAGTCGCTGCCGATGCCGACGTGGTCCACGCCGGCGACTTTCCGCACGTGGTCGATATGGTCCGCCACCTGCGCCAGCGTCGCCTGCGGACGCGGATGCGCCGCCTCCCACGCCTCCATCTGACGCTGCTGCTCCACGGTGTCGGTCGTCTGCGCCGTGATCCGCTCGGCCTCTTTCCCTTGCATGTCCTCGTAGTCCGCGACCTCCTGCGACACGAACGCGGGAACGAACGTCACCATCACCACGCCGCCGTTCTTCGGCAGCCGCTGGAGGATGGAGTCGGGAACGTTGCGCGGATGGTTGGTCAGGGCGCGGGCGGAGCTGTGGGAGAAGATCACGGGCGCCTGCGCCACGTCGAGCGCATCGCTCATCGTCGCCGGGGAGACGTGGGAGAGGTCCACCAGCATCCCCATCCGGTTCATCTCCCGCACGACCTCTTTCCCGAACTCGGTGAGTCCCCCGTGCCGGGTCGAGTCGAGCGCAGCATCGGCCCAGTCGAGGGTCACGTTGTGGGTGAGCGTGAGGTAGCGGGCGCCGAGATCGTAGTACACCCGCAGGGCGCCGAGCGAGTTCTCGATCACGTGGCCGCCCTCCATCCCGAGCAGCGAAGCGATCCGTCCCCGCTTGACCTCCCGCTCGAGATCCGCGGCGGTGAGCGCCAGCGCGAGCCGCTCGGGATACCGCGCGATCATCCGCCGCGCGATGTCGAACTCCTCGAGCTGGATCCGCGCGTACCCGCTGTCCTTCACCTCGCCCGGCACGTAGATCGACCAGAACTGCGCCCCCACCTGCCCCGCCTTGAGCCGCTCGAAGTCGGTGTGCCCCGCCGTCTTGGCGCGGAGGTCGTAGGCCGCCACGTCGCGCGGCGCGGTCTTGGAGTTCCGGATCTCCCAGGGCAGGTCATTGTGACCGTCGATGAGCGGAACCGACCGAAGGATCCTGCGGGCCCGCTCGATCGCGGCGGCGTCGCCCTGCGCGGCGGCGGTCGCGGTCGAGGTCACCAGCAGCGCGAGAAGGAGAAGACCGGAGCGGTGGACCGGATGCATGGGAAGTCTCATGAAGGTGTCGGAGAAGGCGGCAGGCTCAGGCGGACCGATGGATGCTCACCAGCTCGGGGCGGAGAACGAACTCGGGACAGATCGTGCGGTCGTACTCGTACGGGCCCCCGGTCTCGGCGTCGGTCCACGGGAAGCCGCGGCACACCGCCGGATAATACGATTGCGCATGGATGGTGCAGACGTTCTCGCGGAGAAACACGCAGCGCCCGCCGCGCACTCTGGTGCGCCACTCACCCCAACGCGTGCGATACACCACCTCTGGCCCGTGCGCGCGCGTGATCGCGGCGGCCTCGTCGTCACTCAGGGTGACACCGTAGGCGCAGCAGGCGGAATGGTGGGGACAGGGGTAGCAAGGGAGCGCCGGAAAATCGCGCATGCGGGCAACATAGTGGTGTCTCGGTGGGTGCGGCAAATGTCGCCGACGATGAGGGACCATGGCGGCCATGGTCCCCTTCGACTTCGCTCAGGGTGACACGTCCGCGAGCGTGAGCCGTATCGTCACGATCTCGTGCGCCCCCGCCACAAACTCCACCGACGACCGATTCGCACCCAACGCCAGCGGCCGAGCCTCGCGCTCGTCGGCGCGCACCCGCGCGGCCCCGCGGATCGGCACGGCGAGATCCACCCGGCCCACGGTCTCCCGCGCGGTCGCGTTGTAGCACCGGAGCACGATCCCGTCGCCCTCCACCGCGGGCTTGAGCGACGAAAAGACCAGCCCCTCGCCCTCGAGCTGGATTCCCGTCTCCGGCACCGCCAGCTCCGTCGCCTGCCGCAGCCACATGGCGCGCGGCGGCACGAACGCGTCCTCCCACAGCTCGGCGAGCGGCGCGCCGAGCGCCACCTCGGCCGCGCTCACCGGCGCGAGCGCGAGCTGCAGGCGCTCGCTGCCGAGACACTGGGCGCCTGGCGTGGGCGTCGGCCACCCGGCGTTGCCGGGCCGGGTCGCGAGATCCTCGCGCGAGAGCTCGCCCACGCACCGCAGCAGCGTCACCAGCAGATCGCCGCCGGCCTCCCGCTCGTACTCGAAGAACCCGGGCGCGAGCAGCGCTAGACCGCCGTCGGCCGGGGCGACGTAGCGCTGGGCCGGCGCGGTGGTCACCGGCGTCTCCCTCGGGATACCGGCCGGCGTCGAACGAAGGCAGCGAGCGCCGCACCGGGCCGAAGGGGCCGCCGGCTACCGACTCCGTCCCGGCGCGCCCTGCCGGAATGCGAAGACGCAGCCGGTGATCGGTCGCGCGGTTGTCGAGGGTGATCGTGCACCGGAGAATCGGACTGCCGGCGTACAGCGCGACCACCAGCGTCGCGCTCACGCCGCCGGAGCGGAGCGCCGCCCGCGCCTCGAGCGCGCCCACCAGCGGCCCCGAGGCGATCGTCCTGACGGAAGTCCATCCCGCGAACGATGGTCGCATGCTCGGCAGCGGCGCGAAGCTGTACGTATCCCCGGCGTCGGTCTCGGATTCCAGCGCGAGCAGGCGGTCGTATCTGCCGCCCGCCTCGCCGGTCCGTCACCTGCAGCAGCCCGTCGCCGTCGAACGAGACGCGCAGCCATTCATTGGCGATCCCGCGCGGACCGACGGTCACGGCGTCGCCCGAGAGGATCGAGTCCGGGTCGGCCTCGGACAGCGCGAATCCGGGAAGCTCCGGCAGCGCCAGCGCCACACGGACCAGCTCGACCTCGTCCTGGTCGGGATAGTGGCGGGGCGCGTCGAGCCGCTCGCTCCCGGGCCGACGGCTGAGCACCTGGTGCGGCACGCCCTCGAGCGCCGCTGAGATGTCCGCCTCGGACGGCGGGTCGGCGCGCCGCGGCTGTCTTCCACCCGGCGGCCCGACCAGCACGTCGCGGCGGAACCAGCTCAGCTCCGCCACGACGACCCCGCCCCGCCTGCGCGCGGCCGGGTTGAAGAGCACGAGCCGCGGCCGGGCTCGCCCGGGATACTCGCGCGCGACATCGGGATCGTTCTCGATGAGCACGTCGAGCGACGCGCGGGCGAGCTCGCCGGCCATGCTCGCGGCGTCGCCGATGCGCGCGGTCACCCGGTCCGCCACCGCGTCCGAGCTGCAGCCGCCGATCGAGTCGTGGAACTGCGAGCGCAGCAGCGTCCGCCAGGCGCGGTCGAGCAGCGGCCTCGCGTCCCGCCCGCGATGCGCCAGCGCCAGCGCCACGAGAGGCTCCGCCATCCGCTCGAGACCGAGCTCCGCCTCGGCGTGCCGCCGCTTGAGCGGCGCGCGGGTGGCGTGCACTCCCTGGAGCGTCCAGGTGTACCCATAGGACCAGCGCAGCTCGCCCTCGAGCACCGGAAGCTCGGCGGCGGAAGCGCCGGCGGCCTCGAAGTACTCCTCCAGCCGCGAGACGCGGAACTCCGCGCCCGGCTCGACGGCGGCGAGGAGCTCGCGAAGAGGCCCGACCGCCGGATGGGCCGCGTGATGGTCGGCGCCGACGAAGACGGCCACGTGCGGCGACCGCGCGCGCGGCTCCAACTGCTCCTTGAGCCTCGCCCACGCGCCTTCGAGCCGTCCGGCGTCCGCCGGCAGCGCGGAGCCGGCCTCGTACCCGTCGGGCGAGAGATGATGCAGCAGCACCTCGCGCCCGTCCGGCGCGCGCCAGCGGTAGAGGTCGCCATCCTGACCCGGCTCACCGCCGACGCCGCGCCAGAGCACACCGTAGCGAATCCCGAACTCCGCGCCGAGCGCGGGCCACGACGGCCGGGTGCCCGAACGCGTCCGGCGAATAGAGCACGTCCATCCTGCCCGCCGAGCCGCTGCGCGTCAGCGCGTCCGACGAGCAGGTTGCGAACGTGTGATTCGCCGGAGGGGATCAGCTCGTCGGCCAGCACGTACCACGGCCCGACCTGGAGCCGGCCGGCCGCCACGAGCGTGCGCACGCGCGCGGCCATCTCGGGCCGTACCTGCAGATAGTCCTCGACCAGGACGGTCTGGCCGTCGAGCACGAACGAGGTGAAGCCTGAGTCGGCCTCGAGGCGGGCGATCAGATCATCGACGGCGGGGACAAGACGGCAGAGGAAGGCGGCTCGCGTGAGATACCACTCCCGATCCCAGTGCGTGTGAGGGATGAGGTGGTAGGTGAGCCCGGGCATGCCCAGAAGCTAGGCAGTCACCCGTAGTTCTCGAAGGGCTCGGTTTCCTGGCGGGCCTTGGTCTTGGTGTTCTCGAACACGTGCACCAGGCGCACGGTCGAGTCGAGCGGCTCGACGCGGGATTCGAGCAGTCTCAGCTCCCCGTCGTTATTGAGGCCGAGCGCGTTCAATCGCTCGGCCTCGGCTTTGGCTATGTCGCCTGGAGTGGGACGGCTGGCGGGGTAGGCATCTTCGTGGAAGCGCCGCAGTGCCTGCCAATGATCATCGCCGGCGCGCTCGATCGCGGCGCGAACGTCTTCCCGCGTCAGCGGCACTTAAAGTCCCGAATGCTGACCCGAAGGCCGGAGTGGACGAGCCGCCGCGGTCCCGCGGGCGCTGAAGCAGACACCGGCCAGGATGGCGAAGCCCGCCATGACCGGAAGGAAGCGCACGTTCGCGAAGTGATATCCCATCATGCCGAGGGCGCCGACGATCAGCAGGCAAAGCCTGCCGGCCAGACGCTGCAATTCCTCGCTGAACAACATTGGGTGACCCCTGACGTGAGTGCGGGTTCAGAATGCCCGTTCCAGCTCCGTCAGGCTGTAGTGCAGGTCACGCGCCAGGGGTGACTGTGCGGGGTTACCGGGTCTTGAAGGCCCAGGATGCGATCCGGAGCGCCACTAGGCAGAGTGCACCATAGCTCACGATCTCCCAATTGATGCGGGAGATCCACACATGTGCGTCGGCGCTCAACGCCGAGATGGACGCCATGGACATCTGGGCGACCAGGATCCCGTACTCGACCATCCCCCCTCCGGAAGGCTAAGATGGCTTGGCAAGTGCAGTTAGGACGAGGCGAGCGGCCGAGTCGAAGCGCCCGGCGTCGAGCTGTGCTGCAATCGGCACGCCGGGAACCCGCATCCGCCCGTCCGGAGTCATGGCGAGCTTGATGACGTCCACGTTCCGGCCGAACCAGCGGGCGCTGGCCTCCAGGTCCGAGGGGTAGACGAAGCCCGGCATGCGCCGCGGCGGCCAGCGCGGCCTGGGAGCCGAGGCCGGACTCCGGCATCGTCCCGGCCCAGAGCTTGGCGCCGCACTCGCTCGCGATGCGGACGATGCGAGCGACCTCCGAGAGCCCGCCCACCCGATGCACCTTCACGTTCCAGACGAAGGGACCGCCGAGCTCCACGATCTGGCGCGCGGCCCGCGCGTCGCGCAGGGTCTCGTCCACGCAGATCTGGGTCTTCAGCCGCTCGGCGAGACGCGCGTGGCCCACCAGCTCGTCGGGATGGAGCGGCTGCTCGATGTAGAGCAGGCCGGCGTCGTCCAGCGCGCGCAGCGCCCGCTCGTGCTCCGGCCACTCGTAGCCGCCGTTGGCGTCCACCGTGAGCGGCAGGTCGGTGCCCGCCATCGCTTCCCGCGCCGCGCGCACGGGAACCTCGTCCCAGCCGGGCGCGACCTTGATCTTCACCCGGCGGTAGCCGGCCCGGATCGCGTCGGCGATCCAGCGCTTGAGGGTGTCGGTCGAGCGATCCACCGGAATGCCGAGCGCCACGCCGCAGGGAATCGACGCCGCCGGCTCGACGCCGAGCCGCTCGGCGAGGAGCGCGGCGAGACCGGTCTTCCGGCGATGCGCCTCCAGGTCCCACGCGGCGGTCTCGACAGCCGCGCGGGCGAACGGATTGCCCCGCACGCCCGGCCGCACCGCGGCATCCACCGCCTCGGGCGACGCGGACTCCAGCGCGAAGAGCCGCGGGATCAGCACGTGCTCCAGGAGATAGCGCGCGCTGGCGGTGGTCTCGTCGGAGTAGAACGGCAGCTCGAACGGCGGCGATTCGCCGTAGCCCCGGAAGCCGGCATCGTCGTGCAGGACCACGACCAGCGAGCGGCGCTCGGTCATGGTGCCGCCGGAGATGACGAACGGCTCGACCAGCGGGAGCGTCAGCTCCAGCAGCTCCACCCGGGTGATGCGGGTCATGAGTCGGTCACGTCGAGGAAGCGCAGCTCGCCGTCCTTCCGGTGCAGCGGCCCGCCTGCTCCAGGTCGAGCAGTCCGGCGATGAGGCCGGTCTCCGGATGGAAGACGAGCGCGTGCAGCGCGCGCCCGGTGCGCGAGCCGTCGGTGGCGGGGTACTCGGAGAGCGGGAGCTGGAAATAGGTGTGGAGCTGCACGCTCTGGCAGCCCAGCTTCGCGTACTCGAGGATCATGCGCCCGGAGGAGACGTTTCCCGTGCCGGAGAACGGCGGATGGCGCAGTCCCGCCGTCTTCACTCCGTCGAGCGCTCGGAGGTTGCGGTCGCTCAGGTCGTAGCCGCCGTAGGCGGCGTGCTTCTGCTCCGACCAGAGCCGGTTGAAGCAGACGAGCGCGTCCGCCGCGCTCGCGGCCTCGACCATCTCGACCTGGAAGCGCTCCCCGTGGCGGGCGTTCATCAGCTTGAGGGCGAGCCGCACCGGCGTCCCGCCCGCGCCCCGGCGGATCAGCCCCGGCACTTCACGCAGCCAGCGAAGGATGCGCTCGCGCTCGTCCGCCAGCGCATCGCCGGCGAGGGTGGGCGAGAAGTCCTTCTCCAGCGCCAGGGCGTCCCCGCCCCACGCTTCGGCGATCCGCGACGTGGTATGGCGATACTCGTCCTCGCGGAACGCCTCGTCCAGCTTCGGCAGGTGATACTTGGCGGACGGAACAGCGAGCATCGCGCCCGAGCGTGTCAGGTCGCCCGCCGAGCGGACGAGCGCGAGGTAGTCGTCGAACGAGCGGTCCCATCCTCTGCCCTTCCACGTCACCGTCCACCCTTCCAGCATCGAGCCCGACCGCACCCGCTCGACCTTCATGCGCGTCTCGTGGATCGCCCAGGCGCTCATGGCGCGCGACCCGGCCGCATCCTCGGCGATGACCGTCTTGAGGACGACGAACGCGAGACCCGCGGCGCGGTCGGTCTCCAGTTGTTCCTGATTGAGCGAGAGCTGGCCGGAGCCTTTGCCGATGGGATGCGGAAGGGTGAAGCCGAGATAGCGGGCGGTCAGGTCGATGCGATACGCCTCGCGAACGTACGAGGCGAAGTCCTGCGGAAGACCGCCGCGGAAGCGCTCGAAGTCACGCTCGAGCAGCGCGCGCATCCGCTACCACCTGTTCCACCGCCTCGCGCTCGCGCGGGTCCAATGCCGGGCCCCAGGGATCGTCGCACGCCTCGCGCGGGATCGCGCCGTCGGCGGCCGCCGCCCAGAGCATGCGGCGGATGTAGCCCTCCATCGGCTCGATGAAGGTCGCCTGGGCGAACCGGTCGCAGAGCGCGGAGAGGGACACGAAGCGCTCCCACTGGCGGTCGCGCCAGGCGTGCAGCAGGTCGGCCTGGAGGTCGGGCAGCGCCGCGCCCATGCCGACCAGCGCGGCGGTGGCTCCGGCCATGACCGAGTATCCCAGAAAGCGATCCTCTCCCGTGATCAACAGCTTGTCGGGATGACTGCGGAGCACCGCGGCGATCCGCTGGAACGTCATCACCGAGTCGAGCGTCGCGACCTTGATGCCGATCACCTCGGGCAGATCGAGGATCGCGTGCAGCGTAGCGTCGTCGTAGGCGACGCCGCCCGCCGCCTCGTACAGGTAGAACGCGATCACCGGCAGCTCGCGTCCGATCCGGCGGTGATAGCCCACCGGGTCGTTCCGCTCGGGGAACGCGAGCAGCGCGTCGGCGTGGCCGCGGCGGGCCTCGATGGCCATGGTGATGTCGCGGGCGCCGGCCACGATCACCCGGTCGGGCAACGTCTCGCGCCAGGTCTCCAGCACCTCGCGGCGGTGCTCCGCGCTCAGGTGGGGTCCCCGACCGGTGTGGGCCCAGACCGCCACGCCGGCCACCGGCTGGTCCGCCATCCAGCGCGCGTAGCCCCGCTGCGCCGCCGCGTCGAGCTCGGCGCCCCGGAACGGAACCGGGACCGCGGGGAGCAGGCCCCACTCGATCCGCCGCGCGACCGGATTCACCGCGCGGCTCCCTCGAGGTTGCCGCCTTCGATCGCCGCGCGATCGGCGGGCGAAAGATCGAGCAGGTCGAGCTTGGCGACGCTGTTCTCCGGAATCCTGAGCGGCTGCCCGGTGCCGAACACGAACCGCTTCGGCCCCACCGTGCGCAGCAGCGTCTCCAGGTGATCCTCCGGCGGTCCCCAGATCCAGCAGATGTCCCACAGGATTCTCGACGCTTCGTCGGGCGTCGAGCCGAAGTGGACCTCCTCGACGAACGGGCGGTCGGCGTGAGTGACGATCAGCCGCGCGGCCGCATCGGCCCGCACCAGCGCGCGCACGGCCGCCGCCGGCAGATCGCCCGCATGATCGTTGGGATGGCGCTGCCGGCCATCCTCCAGACGCACGGCGAGCATCAGCGGGACACCCGCTCGGCCGCACGCGGCGACGAGCGCGCGCATCGCCGGACTCACCGGCGCGATGCCGTAGAACGTCGGATCGCAGCGCACCGCCGGCGCTCCGGCATCCGCGGCTTCGCGAACGACACTCTCCCAGCCGGCCATCTCCGGGTGCACCGCGGGCACCGGCCGGAGCCGCGCCTGCCCGCGCGCCGCCTCGTACAGCCAGGCGTTGCCGGCGGCCGGATCGCGCCAGAAGATCCCGGGCAGATGGCTCACCCAGGCGCGGTCGATGCCGGTGCGATCCATCGCCGCGAGCAGCGCGTCGGGCGACGTGCCGGGAACGCGTCGATAGGGATACGAGCCGAGGAAGGCGTTGACGTCGATGCGCATCAGTCGGAGGGGAATGCGCCCGGCGGGAAAATCCGCGCGGCGTTGCGCCAGCGTACGAGATCGAGATCGGCCGGCGACAGCAGATGCTCCAGGTACCGCAGCTTGGCCCAGCCGGTCTCGATGGTGAGATCGCAGCCCCACAGCAGGCGCTCGACGCCCACGGCCCCGACGCACGCCTCGAGCATGCCGCCGTCTACGCCGCTGCCGGAAAGATCCACCAGCACGTTGGGCATGTCACCGAGGACCGGCAGGGTGTGGGTCCAGTCCCCGCCGCCGCCGATGTGCGCGAGGATGAAGTTCACGCTCTTGTGCCGCCGCGCGAGCCGCCCCAGCTCGACGGCGTCGGACGCCTCCTGGCCCGGATAGTCGCGCCGGCGGTGCTGCCAGATGTGATGCAGGATCGGCACCCCCCGCTCCCGCGCGAGCGCGCAGATCGGATCGAGCAGCGGATCGTCGGCGCGGCGGCTCGCCGCCAGCTTGATCCCGATCATGCCGCCATCGAGGCAGCGCCGGATCTCGGCCAACGCGTGCTCGGTGTAGTTCGGGTTGACGGTGACGTAGCCTCGGATTCGCGCCGGATGCTCGCGCTGCAGCGCCAGCATGCGGTCGTTGCCGTAGACGAGATCGTCGCGCGAGGGGAAGTAGATCGGGGAGGTGTGGCCCCAGCTGCCGAGAATCGAGGCGACGTGGATCGTGATGCCCACCCGCTCGCCGGCTCGCAGCCGGCTGGCGTTGCGCTCGCGCCAGTCGGCGCGGGGCGTGCGGTCGTGGAGGAAGTGCGCGTGGACGTCGATCAGCACGGGAGGGAATCTAACAAGAGGACGTGTGGGGTCATGAGGGAGGGGTTGTCATCCTGAGCGAAGCGAAGGAGGGAAGGCCGGCATGGCCTCCTTCGCTTCGCTCAGGATGACAATACACCGCGCTCCCTCTTGATGATCGTCAGCACTTCGTCCAGAATACTGATCGTTCGATCCACCGCCGCCTCATCATGCGCCAGCGACGGAAAGTTGTACGCGCTCCGCTTGAACAGCAGCCCCTTCCCCGCACAGGCCCGCGCCACCCGCCCCGACGTCTCCTCATCGCGATACTCGAGAAAGCACATCTCCGGCAGCCCGGCCGCGCGCGCCACGACCTCCGGATGCGCCTCCGCCAGACGCTGCAGACCGATCAGCAGCCGAACGCCGATCCGCGTGATGTGCTCCGGGACGCCGTTGGCCACGATCGCCGCCATCGTCGCGCGCGCCACCGCCAGCGAGACGAACTCGGTCGCGAGCGTGGACGAGATCCAGGTGCGCGACACCGCATCCATCAAGTCCGCGCGCCCGCCGACCGCCGCAAGGGGGAACCCGTTCGCGATCGCCTTCCCCATCACCACCAGATCGGGACGGATCCCGTACCGCTCGCACCCGCCACCGACCGCGAGCCGGCCCACCGTCTTGATCTCGTCCGCGATCAGGACCGCGCCGGCCTTGATGGTCTCCTCCCGCAACACCGCGAGCCACTGCGGGTGCGGAGCCTCCAGGATCACCGGCTCGAAGACGACGGCGGCGAGTCCATCGCCCGCGGCGCGGATCAGCTCCCGCGTACCTTCCACATCGTTGAACGGCAGCTCGCGGTAGAGCGCGCGCGTGGCGCCGGGCACGCCCTTCCCTTCGCCCGTCTGGCACCAGTCGAGCCAGCCGTGGTAGCCGCATCCAAGCACGAAGTCCCGCCCCGTGACCACGCGAGCCAGCCGTACGGCCGCCGCCATCGCCTCGGCGCCGGTCTTGAGAAACCGCACGCGCTCTAGCCACGGGATCAGCGCGCACAACTCCGCCGCGAACGCCTCCTCGTGAATCGGCGGCAGCGGCCCGACCACGCCCTGCTGCGCCGCCTCCGTCGCGGCGCGGACGACCTCGGGATGCCCGTAGCCCAGGGCCACGGAGCCGAGGCCCATGATGTAGTCGAGGTATTCCCGGCCTTCCGCGTCCCACACCGAGCAGCCGAGGGAGCGGGTCATGCGAAGCTGCAGGTCCTCCGCGCCGAAGAGCGCGGAGCCGCGCTTGCTGCCCGTCGAGGTGATCCCGGCGACGCGATCCATCAGCGCAGCTCCAACACGCCGAGCCGTGACGGGTCCTGCCGGTCGCCGCGGAGATAGACCCAGCCACCGCCTCCGCTCCAGACCAGCTGACCCGAGCGCCGCTCGCGCCCCGGCTCGATCCGGTTCACCAGCAGGTCGAAGCCGATCACCGCACCTGGCAAAGGCTCCCATTCGGGCAGCGCGATCGCGACGGCGATGCTGTAGCCCGTCTCGGTCTCCTGCCACGCGCCTTGCACCGCCTTGGGATCGCCCGCGGCGCCGCTCGCGCGGCTGACGCGGATGGTGCCATCGTCACCCGAAGGGAGGACCAGGAAGCCGAGCATCGGCTGATCGTCGGCCGGCCGGAGATAGACCTGGATGCCGTCGGCGTGGATGTCGTCGGGCTCGTTGTCGAGCAGCAGCGGCGCCGCGTCGGCCCCGCGGACGACGAGCTCCGGCTTGCGTACGTCCACCGCC
Source organism: uncultured Gemmatimonadales bacterium (assembly GCA_963720365.1). Lineage (GTDB taxonomy): Bacteria > Gemmatimonadota > Gemmatimonadetes > Gemmatimonadales > GWC2-71-9 > CAVVWJ01. Next base: position 377,668 of record CAVRFK010000004.1, read on the forward strand.
ACGTAGACGACCCCGTGATCCCACCCCACGGCCGCGGTGGCCGAGAACTCTTCCGGACCGGCATACGGCTCCTCGCTGCGCCGGTACTGGTCTTCGTGGTCCAGCTCGAGCGGCGCAGAGAAGTCGAACGCGTCGAGACTGCCGTCGAGCGGCGGCGGCTCGTGAAGGCTCAGAGCCAGGCCGCTCATCGGTGTCGGCCGGTCGCGGTCGATCAGCGGCCGTTTGACCGCCTCGGCCGCGGAGCGACGCATGCCGCGGAGCGACACCTTGGCGCCCTCGACCGTCACTTCCCACCCGTCGCTGGTGTTCACGTGACGATCGGTCCCGGTCGCGGTCTCCACCTCCACCAGGTCGCCGCTCGCGCTCCAACCGCGAACGAAGTCGGCGCTCTGCCCGGCCTCGATCACGCTGATCAGTCGGACACCCGCCCCAGTGGCGCGCTGGAGGAAGAACGTCGCATCGCCGGTCGAGCCGGGCAGGCCGGGCGCAGTGGCGCGGCGCAGCTCGGCGCCGGGATCGAGGTGCAGCGTAAAGCTGGTGCCGTCCGCCGCAGCGGCGCGCAGCTTCACGACTCCATCGCCCGCGGGAACGAATCGCTCGATCGTGTTGACGAACTCCCCGGCACCGCCCTCCGGCTCCCAACGGCCGGGGCTCACGACCTGGGCGTCCCCGTGCGGGTGCCACGGCAGCTCCACCACGTGCTCCTCGGGCGCGGAGAACTCCAGGATGTCGAGCAGATAGCGGGGACCCGCGACGAGCGTCCGGGTGAAATCATCGTAGCCGCCCCGGGCCCAGGCCCAGTCGCCCGATTCGCCGAATGCGCGGCACTCGGCGTCAACCGCGGGCTGCGAGACGCCGTCGAGTCGCGGCGCGTTGTGCGCGAGGGTGGAGCGGTACCAGAAGAGATCGCGGGCGACGTAGGAGCCGGTGCCGGGATCGGGCAGCCAGTGGTGGCCGTGCGCGTGCAGCGTGAGATGCAGCCGGTCGGGGTGACCGTGGCCGCCGCCGTACGCGCCGCACTCGAGGCTGGCGTAGCGATCCTCGCGCCGCAGAATGGCGAGCCCCTGACTCTCCAGCAGCGTATTACCCGGACGCCACGCCACACCACCGCCGCCCAGCGCCGGCGCCATCTCGATCAGGGACCACCAGGAGAGATCAGCCCGAGTCCTCGGACGCGACGGCGGCTCGGCGCCGGCCTCGTGCAGGTAGGAATCGAAGCGGTCCGCCGCCGGCGCCGGCGCGGTGTAGAGCGCGCGAAGCCACGCCCACAGGTCGGAGTCGCCGGCTCCCAGCCGCGCCAGCCCGACCTCCCACAGCTCGAGATACATCGGGTGCGCCAGCGACACGCCGAACCGCGAGTCCTTCCGCGCGGGAAACGTGAAGTCGGGCAGCGCGGTCAGCGCCGGCGCTCGCAGCGCGCCCTCGAGCCGAGCGGCCAGCCGCGGATCGCCCAGGATGTCCACGCCGGCCTGCTTCGCCCATCCCATCGCGAGGAGCTGCCCGCGAAGCGCGAAGAGATGGTAGTTCTCGCCCTCGTACCACATGCCGTCGTCGCCGAAGCCGCGCACCAGGTGCGCGATCGTCCCGGTCGGGCCCTCCACCGCGCGGCCGGCCAGCTCCTCGTCCTGGAACCACACGGCGATCGCGGCGAGCGCGGCGTTGTGCCAGGTCTGCCGGTTGGAGAACCCCTCGTCGAACTCGCCGATCAGGTTGGCCGCGTCGTCCGCGACGGAGTTGACGCCTTCCTCGACCGCGGAGTCGAGCATCCCGGCCTCGCGGAGCATGGTGGCCGCGGCCAGGTAGTTGTTCAGCCAGATGGATTCCAGGTACGTCGAGAAGAACAGCCGGCTGGGCCCGAGCACGTTGTCGCTGTTGGGATAGTCCGTATAGCGGGAGGCGTACGCCGAGAGGATCGCCGCGGAGGCGTCGGCCGCATCCTGCCGGTTGCCCACGGCCGCGACCGCCGCGAGCTCCGCGGCCCGCTCCGCCGTCCAGAGGTGCTGCCAGCGTGCCGCGGCGCGATCGTGCCTCTCACCGGTGTACTCCTGCTTGCACGCGGGGCAGCGGTGCGACCCCGGGCGTCGCGGGATCGAACTCGAGCGGCGTGCCGTCTTTCGGGCAGATGCCGCCGTCGGACGTGAGCTGTGCCTTGAGCGCCGATGGCTCCGGCGGCCGGCGAATCAGGGGCGCCACGCGCGAGGCGAGACGATCCGCCAGCGCGGCAAGGTCGGCCGACGCGGCTAGCGCACTCCGCCGAGTCGTCCAGCTCCGCCGCGCTCAGCAAGGGCGCACACCCATCAGGGCCCACCGCACCGGCAGCAGCCGCATGCCGAGCCTGCCGACGGCCTCGCGCGCCGGACGGGGATCGTCGGGCGCGAGGAAGAACATCGACCCGCCCGCGCCGGAGCCGGCCGCCTTTCCGCCGAGCGATCCCGCGTCCACCATCGCGCGTTCCAGCTTCGCCATCTCGGGCGTGGACATCCCCGGATCCAGCACCTGCTGCAGCCGCCAGTTCTCGCTGAAGAGCGCGCCGACGCGGGCCAGGTTTCCGGCGCGCAGGGCGCCGGCCATGTCGTCGGCGACGCGCCGCAGGCCGTGGAGCGCACCCGCGATCGCCGCATCGCCCTGCTCGTAGCCGCGCATCACCCGGCCGATCGTGTCACCCGAGAATCGCGACGCGCCGGTGTAGCAGAGCAGCATCCGCCGCTCCAGCTCCGCGGCGAACTCGGGGTCGAGCACGAGCGGCTCGACCGTCGCGTCCGGGTCGCGGAAGGTGAGCTGAAGGAATCCGCCGAACGCGGCCGTGAACTGATCCTGCCGGCCGCCGGGAATCCCCGCCTCCTCCGCCTCGAGCCGGCAGGCGAGGTCGGCGACCTCGCGCACCGTGGTCCGGCGCCCCGAGGCCGCGGCGAGCGCCGCCACCAGGGCGACGTCGATCGCTCCCGAGCTGCCCAGGCCGCTCCCCGGCGGCGCGTCCGACCTGGTGGCGAGCGAGCACGGCGCCGCCTTCAGCAGCCGGAGGCCCGCGCGCAGCAGCGCCAGCGGGCCGTCGCCCTGGAGCGCCGCGGCATCGGGGAACTCGGAGGCCGCCTCCAGATCCTTGGAGATCAGGACATAGCCCGCGTCCCGCAACACCACCTCGGCATACGCGTGGAGCTGCACGGCGGCGGACACGACCATGCCGCCTTCGCGCGCCGAGTAGGGAGGCACGTCGGTCCACCCGCCGGCGAAGTCGAGGCGCACCGGCGCCGCCGCGCGGAACTGCATCACGGCGACACCGACCACTGCTGCACGCTGGGGAGCTCGCCCCGGAGATCCATGTCCACGCCTCTCACCCGCCGATTCGCCCCCTGAAGTCCGCCCGCGTGGTAGAGAAATGCCACCGGTACCGAGTCCGCGAAGAACTGCTGCGCCGCGGCCGGATCCGTCGGCGCGGTCATGCCCGCGGCGTCCGCCAGCGGCGCGAGATGGCCCAGTCCGATGTCCCCGCTGATGCCGAGGACCGCGGCATCGAAGTCCCGCTCGGGTCCGTAGACCCGCGCGAGAAAAGTGGAGAGCTCGAGCTGCCGGATCACGACCTGGAACCCGGCGCGCGCGAGCCTCGCCTGCACCATCTGCTCCAGCGCCGCCTCGCCGCTCCCGACGGTCAGCAGCTCGAAGCGCGTCGGCGCGCGGGCCGCGGCGGCACCCATGGTGGTGGTGGACGGGCGGCGGGAGGACAGGGGGCAGGGGGGGGCGAGTTTGCCCTGGCTCCGAGCCGAGTCCGCGCGCCGGCGCCGCTCGCCGCGCGCTCCGGCACCTGCACGGGAAGATATCCGGGCACGCCGGGAGGCACCGGTCCCGTCGCCGGCGTGCCGAATCCGTACAGATAACCCTCCACGATCTCGTCGCGATCAACCGTCTCGTCCACCAGGCGGCGGGCGGCAATATCGTCGAACGGCGGCCGCCGGGTGTTGAACACGATGCCGTAGGTGAAGAAGAGCGGGAAGCTCCGCACCTCGAGCCTCGGGTCGCGGCGCACGAACGAGGCGTGCGCCGGCTGGATCCCGGCGAAGTCCAGCTCGCCCGACGTGAGCGCGGCGAGCTTCGTGGTCGGCTCGTCCACCACCACCACGATCAGGCGGTCGATCTTCGGCGGCCCGCCGAGCTCCGCGGGGAACGCGCTGTCCGCGGCGAAGACCCAGCGCCGGTTGGGCTCGTGGGCCACGAACCGGAAGGGGCCGTTCCCCACCGGCCGGTCGTTCCACGACGCCTGCCGGAGCCGCGCGGCCGGAACGGAGTCGAGCAGGTGGGCCGGCACGATCGCGAGATCGGTCAGCACGTCGGGGAGTCGCTCCTGCGGCCGCGCGAAGCGCAGCACGACGGTGGAGTCGTCCGTCGCGGCCGCCTGCTCCAGCGCGGCGAGATCGGTGAGACGGGGATATCCGGTGGCGGGATCCCGGGCCCGCTCCAGGGTCCAGGCGACGTCGCGGGCGGTGGTGGGCACGCCGTCGTGCCAGCGGATGCCGCCGCGCAGCCGGAAGGTGAGCCGGCGGCGGTCGTCGCTCCAGCTCCAGTCGCGCGCGAGATACGGCTGGGGCGCGAGCGCGCTGTCGTAGCGCGCGAGCGTCATGAGCAGCACGTAGCGCTGGACCTGGCGGGCCAGCGGGTGCTGGGTGAGCAGCGGGTTGATGCTCTGGAGGTCCGCGCCAGAGGCGAAGAGCACCGTGGCGCCGCGGCGACTCGCCTCCGGCTGGCAGGCCGGAAGCAGGAGCACCGCGAGCAGCGCCGGAAGCAGGCGTCGAGGCACGCCGGAAGCTAGCTCACTGGCGGCGCGGTTCGGGAGGCGGGAAATTCCGGCGATGGCCCTCCTGCTTCTCCGACGGGCGCTGGCCGGCGCCGCGGTGGTCTTCGGCGTGCTCACGCTGATGTTCTTCCTGCTCCGGCTGGCGCCGGGCGATCCGGCGCGCCTGCTGGTCGGCCCCGCGGCCACCGAGGAGCAGGTGGCCGCGCAGCGAACCGCCCTCGGCCTCGACCGCCCGCTGCCCCAGCAGTACGCCACCTGGCTCGGCCGCTTCGTCCGGGGAGATTGGGGCACCAGCATCGCTACGGGCCGGCCGGTGGCTCGCACGCTGGCGGAGGCGTGGCCCGCGACGGTGCGGCTGGTCGGCATCTCGCTCGTGCTCAGCTACCTGATCGGCATCGCCATCGGCGTGCTCCAGGCGATGAAGGGCGGCCGGCTCGACACGGCGCTCTCGGTCGCCACGGTGACGCTGTTCGCCCTGCCCGGGTATTGGCTCGGGCTGATGCTGGTGATGCTCTTCACCTATCAGCTCCGCGTGCTGCCCGCGTTCGGCTCCGCCGGCTTCGACTCGGATTTCCTCACCGGATCCGAGCGTTTCGCCGACCGGCTCCGGCACCTCGCTCTTCCGCTCATCACGCTCACGCTCATCGGGATCGGCGGCACCGCGCGGTACGTGCGCGGCGCCATGCTCGACGTCGCCGGCTTGCCGTTCGTCGCCATCGCGCGGGCCAAGGGCCTCTCCCCGACGGCGGTCGCGGTGCGCCACGTCCTCCGCAACGCGATGATCCCCGTAGTCACGCTGCTCGGCCTCTCGCTGCCTACGCTCTTCTCCGGCGCCGTGTTCATCGAGGCGATCTTCGCGTGGCCCGGCGTGGGCCGGGTGCTGGTCGAGGGCGTCGTGGCGCGGGACTATCCCGTGATCATGGCGGCGACGGCGGTGAGCGCCGCGCTGGTGGTCGCCGGCAACCTGCTCGCGGAGGCGCTGGTGGGGTGGGCCGATCCGCGGGTGCGGTCGGGGCGGTCCGCGTGAAGGGGCTCTGGGCCGATCGGCGCGCCGCGTTCGGGCTCGCGATCCTCGCGCTCGCGGTGGTCGTGGCACTCTTCGCCCCGCTCCTGTCGGGCGATCCCATCGGCCAGCGCGACATCGTCGCGACGCGATTCCTCCCGCCCTTCAGCTCCGATCTCCACGGCGCGTTCCATCCGCTCGGCACCGACCGGTTCGGCCGGGATGTCTGGGCCAGGCTGGCGCACGGCGCACGCGTGTCGCTCGGCGTCGGGAGCCTGGCGGTGCTGGTGTCGGTGGTGGTCGGCGTGGCGGTCGGCGGCGCCGCCGGCTTCTGGCGCGGCTGGCCCGCCACGCTGCTCCTCGGCCTGACCGATTTCGCCCTGGCGCTGCCGCGCGTCGTGCTGCTGCTCCTGCTCGCGTCGCTGTGGCAGCCGAGCGCGGGGCTGGTGATCCTGGTGCTGGGGCTCACGGGCTGGATGCCGATCGCGCGGCTGGTCAACGGCGAGGTGCGGGCGCTGGCCGTACGGCCGTTCGTGGAAGGGGCCTTCGGGCTCGGGGCTTCGGATCTGCGGGTGCTGGTCAGACACGTGCTGCCCAACGCGATGACGCCGGTCATCGTCGCCGCGGCGCTGGGCCTCGGCAACGCGATCATGCTGGAGGCGGGGCTCTCGTTCCTCGGCCTCGGCGTACAGCCGCCGACGCCGTCGTGGGGCAACCTGATCGCCTCGGGGCGGGATACGCTGGTCAACGCGCCGTGGGTGGCGGCGGCGCCGGGGATCGCGCTGGTGGTGGTGGTCGTCGGGGCGACGCTGCTGGGGGATGCGGTGCGGGATCGGCTGGACCCGGCGATGCGGGGGAGGAGCGGGGGGTAGAGAGAGGAGAGGAAGAGCGAGAGAAAAAGGAGAGTGGAGAGGGAGAGGAAGAGGAAGAGAGAAAGAGCGAGGGGAAAAGGAGAGGGAGAAGGAAGAGGAGAGGGAAAGAAGGAGAATGAGAAGCAGGAGAAACCACCTCATCCCGAGCGCAGCGAGGGACCTTGTCCGCCGTTGTTCGAACCACGGCTGAGAAGGTCCCTCGCTGCGCTCGGGATGAGGTGGGGGTGGCGCTCAGTTCCCGGTCGCTTCCCTCCCCGTCCACCGATCCGTCCCCGCCACATCATCAATCATCCTCTCCAACCCCGCGAGCGCCCGCGGCGCCCCATGACATCCGTAATCATGCCGGATCGTCTTGCTCCGCCCACCCGCCGTCACCGACGTGGTCACCGTCGGCGAATCGGTCGCGTACATCCCGCACGCCGGCGAATCCATCACGTAGCCATCCGCGAACCCGAAGTACCCGCCGTCCTCCAGCGCCTTCAGCAGGCTTTCCACCCGTTCCGGCTCGATCATCGCGCTCGCAACACCAGCGGTCCTCACGTGATTCTTGCCGAGGTAGCGCACCTTCCCCGATCGGGCGATGGACACTTCATAGACCGGGCACGTCCCGAAACAGGGCGCGCGCTCGAGCCTGACGACCGGCGTCGTGTCCGCCGGAGCGGCGCCCTGCTGATCGTACGGCGTCGGTTGCGCGCCCGACCCCGCCGCCTTCGGCGAGCACGCCGCCAGCGCCAGGATCGCCACGAGCCACGCGCGTCCGGTCATCGCGACGTCGCCGAGACCCGGAGATCGCGGCTCCGCACCTGGTTCGATACCGTGAGCGAGAGGTCGTTGCGCTCGGTCTCGATCTCCGCGCTGCCACCGCGGGCGTACGACAGGACCTCGCCGCTCACCGGGTCGCGGACCATGATCATCGGCGCCTTGCGCACGTCCCACCGAAGCGCGACCCGTCCGCCGGCCCTGGTCGCCTGCACCGTCACCGGCTCGGACGACACCTGCGCCAGCGATGCGTGCACCCCCGCGCCATCGAGCGCCAGCGACGCCAGCCGCTCCGCACGCTCGGCGCGCAGCGGGACGACGAAGACGAAATGCTTGGACCCCAGCGGGTCATCGGCCACTTCGAGCGGCGCGAAGTCGAGCCCGAAGATCCGCGAGCCGTCGCCCGCGCGGCCCTCGATGCGGTACGGCCCCGGGCGGTTCGGCAGGCGCGGCCGCGCGGTGACCCGGAACGCCGGCTCGAGCACGGCGCGGCCGTTCTCGATCCGGCCCCAGACGAGGAGACCGGGCTGCACTGCCTCGCTCAGCCCAGTCACGACCGATTCGCTCCCGCGGAAGTCCATCACGGCCTTGTAGGTGTAGTCGCTGATCCACTCGTCGTTGCAGTAGCCCATGAGATCGTGCGAGTCGGTCGGCTTGAGCTCGCCGGCGACGATGTCGTACCCCACCACGCCGATCTCACCGCCGGCATAAGGATAGTTCGGATCCGGGTTCCCCACCCCGCCGCAGGGCGCGTGGCTCCGGCCCCAGTTGTGACCCCACTCGTGGGCCGCCACGCTGGCGCGGCTGCCGGACTTGTCCCAGCCGAGCGCCACGTTGTTGCCGATATAGCCGATTCCGGCGACGCCGCTGCCGTAGTTGGGGTTCACCACCCCGTAGTAGTACCGCGAGCTGCCGACCGCGGGAAGGGTCGCGATCTCGCTCAGGATCGTGCCCCACGCCGCGTTGCCGTTGTCCGACTGGAGCGGGAGGTTCGTGCTGGTGGTATAGACGGCCCGCACGTCGGCCTCGAAGCTCGCCAGCGGATGCATCCGCATCGCCGCGTCGAAGAAATCTTCGTGGTTCGCGGCCGTGACGTTGCCTTGACGGTTGTCCACTTTCGTCTTGACCGGGACGAACCGCACGGCAAAGGGTGCGGTGGTCCGCACGTCCATCGCCAGCGGGGTGCCGGAGGCCGGGAAGGCGTTGTCGCCCTCGTTGCCTTCGGCGATGGTGTTGTCGGGATCCACATCGACCACCATGGCGAGCCCAGGTACAACCAGGCTGCGGTCCACGTCGAGGTTCCAGCTGTTGCCGAGGTCGCCCTCGTTCGGGGCGAGCGGCGTCGTGATGCCGGGCGCGGTGATCGTCTCCGTGGCCACGAGCGAGGCGCCGTTGTAGAAGCGGACGCGCACGGTGGGCGTCACCGCGTTGACCTGGTTCGCCGTCACGAACACCCGGAGCAGCGCGTCGCGGTCGGCCACGACCGGCACGCCGCGGGCGTAGGTCTGGACGCTCTGCACCAGGTACAGGCCATCCACCCGAAGGTTGAAGCCGGCCTGACCGCCGGTGGAGTAGGTGACCGTCGCGCTCGTGGTGCCGTCGCCCACCGTCACCGTCTGGCTGGTCGGGGCCGGCGAGTACTGGTCGGTCCCGTCGCTGACCGCGAGGGCCGTCACCGTGTACTGGCCGGATGCGAGGCTGTTGAGGGTCTCGCTCGCGGTCAGCGAGTGGGTGTAGCCGCTCGGACCGGAGACGGTCACGGCGGCGTCCGTTCCCGACGGCAGTCCCGCCACCGTGACCGCCAGCGAGCCCTCCGCCGTTCCGTACACCACCTCGGCGCTGGCGGGCTCCTCCGTGCCGACGGTGACGTTCTGGGACGGGGGTGACGGTGCGAACAGCAGCGGGCCGGACGTGACGCCCGCCGCGGCCACCGTGTAGCTCCCCGGTGCGAGCGCGGACAGCGTTTCCGAGGCGCTGAATTGCCGGTTGAACCCGTTGGGGCCGGTGACGGCGATGTCCGCATCGATGCCCGCCGGCAGACCGCTGACGGCGAGGATGATGGTGCCGGTGGTCGGACCGGTGGACGTTCCGCCGCCGCACGCGGCGAGGAGGAGAGTCAGGGCGAGCGGGAGTCGCAGTCCCGCCGAACGGCTCGTCATGCAGCACCTGGCAGTGTCGGGAAAGACCGGCGCCCTGCGGAACGGACGAACCACTCGCGTTCTGCACCCGGACCGGGACACCAGCCGGCCTCGGGGGCCCGCCGCTAAGGCTGTGCGATGTCGTCGGTTATGGCTGCCGTGCCGGATCGGCTCGGCGGCCTAGGGGCCGGATCAGCGGCCGAAAGGCAAGTGGCGCGCCGGGGACACACCATTCCGGAGATGCGCTCAGAGGAGTACCTTAGTGCAGAGTCTGTATGCCCAACCCGAGGTCATACCCATGAGCGAGATTCGTCAGCGCCGCACACCCCCGGACCGCCCTGTGGAAGAAATTGCCCCCCAGACCTTCTGTCAGCGGGCGGCGCTGGAGCTGGCCGCCCTGATCCGGCACCAGGCCAAGCCGCGCCGCGGGACCCGGCGCGATTCGGCGTTGCTCCGCCAGTGCATCGATCAGGTCCTCGGCAGCGCCGGCGGACGGGTGGAAGGGCCCCTGGCACACCGATACCCGGCCGCTCAAGAAGCCGGGTCGCGGTGGCCTCAAGTTCATCCCGGTCGTCAGCCGGGGTACCACGACGGTGATGGTATCCACGCAGCAGGAGGCGGAGGACCTGGCCGCGTTCCTGAACTTCTGCGGCATGCAGGAGATGGATAACTAGGCTCTCGCCTAGGTCCTCACCGGCGTCGTGAGTCGCGGCAGGACGTCCTCGATGTCCCTCCGCCGCGGCTCGAGCCAGGGCGGCAGGATGAGCCGCTCGCCGAGTGAGTCGGTGGACTCGTCCACCGAGAAGCCGGGACCGTCGGTCGCGACCTCGAAGAGCGCACCGCCCGGCTCGCGGAAGTAGACGGACTGGAACCAGAACCGGTCGATCACCTCGGTCGGCCGCACGCCCGCAGAGACCACCCGCCCACGCACCGCGATCTGCTGCTCGCCATCCGGCACCCGCCACGCGATGTGATGCACGCTGCCGACCCCCCACTCGCCGCGAGCGGTGTCGGGAAGCACCTGCACGTCCACCGTTCGGCCCGACCCGCCCTCGCCGAGCGCGAAGCGATGCCAGCCCTGATCCTCTCCGGCCGCGGTGAACCCCATCCCTTCCACCAGGAAGCGAGCCGTCTGCGTCAGGTCGCGCTCGGCCAGGCGCACGGCGTGGAGTCCGCGGATCTGCTTCGAGGCATCCACCGGGCTCTCGGCCCAGGGCGAGAACTCGCGCGGGTCGCTCGTCTCCACCAGCGCGAGGTTGAGTCCGTCGGGATCGGTGAACGGCAGCGCCGGCTCGCCGAACCACGTCGTCGGCGCCGCCGTCTCGACGCCGGCCGCGCGCAGGCGCTCCGACCACCACGAGAGCGTGCCGGCCGGAATGGCGAGGCCGACTTCGTTGGTGAGGCCGACGCCTCGACGACCGGGCGGCAGCTCCGGCCACGGGAAGAAGGTGAGGTCGGTGCCGGCGTGCCCTTCGTTGTCGGCGTAGAAGAGGTGGTACGTCCCGGGAGAATCCTGGTTGACCGACCGCTTGACCAGGCGCATGCCGAGGGTGCCGGTGTAGAAGTCGAAGTTGCGCTGGGGGTCGCCCGCGATGCAGGTCACATGATGGAGACCGGTGACGGCGGGTTTGTTGGTGGCGGACATGTGCACTCTGCCTGCTGGGGTCGTGTCGCTCGGCGGCGGGGTGCCGCGCATTGGGCTAGCAACAGAGATAGCCCATTTTGGGTTCCATGGCCAAATTCGCGGGGGCAAGAGGAAGAGCAGAAGAGGAGCACAGAGAGAGCAGCAAGCGGAACTTCATCCCGAGCGCAGCGAGGGACCTTGCCGGCCGACGCTCGACCACCGCGAGCAAGGTCCCTCGCTACGTCATGATATGTGTAGCGCCCATGAGCTGGACCGCCCTCGCCGAGCGCATTCGACTGCTTCTGCAACCCGGCCTCCGCTCCGCCGCCGAGCGCGCCGCCGCGATCCGCGGCCTCCCCCTCAAAGTCGTCCTCGGCGCCCCGGAGATCGAACCCGGCTGGCGCGCCGCCGAGGCTCGCATCGCCACCGTTGGCCTGACCGCCGCGTCCGGCATGAACCCCGGCGACCGCCGCGCGCTCTACTACCTGATGCGCTACCTCCGCCCGCAGCGCGTGCTGGAGATCGGCACCCAGGCCGGCGCCTCCGCCATCCATCTCGCGGCGGGATTGGCCGACGCGCATTCCGGGCCCACGGTCCGGCGGCTGCTCACGGTGGACATCAAGGACGTGAACCACTCGGAGCGAGCGGCGTGGCGCGACTTCAAGCTGCCGCAGTCGCCGGGCGACGCGATGCGGAAGCTGGGCTACGACGAGCTGGTGGAGTTCCGGGTGGGGCGATCGCTCGAGCTCCTGCGGACGGGCGGCGAGGCCTACGATCTCATCTTTCTCGACGGCGACCACCGCTTCAAGACGGTCCTGGCGGAAATCCCCGCGGCGCTCGCGCGGCTCAAGCCCGGCGGGCTGGTGCTGCTGCACGACTTCTTCCCGGGATTGAAGCCGCTCTGGTCGGACGGCAAAGTGATCGACGGCCCGCAGCGGGCGGTGGACGTGTTGCGGGGGGCCGGCTGGCCGATCGAGGCGGTGCCGCTCGGCGAGCTGCCGTGGCCTACGAAGCACGGCAGCTCGGTCACCAGCCTGGCCCTGCTGGGGGCAGCCAGTCACGCTGGCTCCAGCTTCTAGGGCGTGTACGCGTACACCTCCGATGCCCCACCGCCCCCGAACCCGGTTGTGTACACCAGCTTTCCATTGACCATCGCGGCCGCACCACCGGCATGCCCATCGGGCAGCGACGCGCGTTTCATCCATCGGTTCATTCCCGGGTCGTAGACCTCGAGCGTGGGCAGCTCAGTCGGGAACTCGACCAGGCCCTCGTATCCGCCAACGACATGGAGCCTGTTCCCGAGCACCGCGCCCGACATCTCCGACCGCAGCGCGGTCATCGGAGCCCGGGCGGTCCAGGTGTCGCTCGCCGGATCGTAGACGTCGAGCCGGCGATGGACCGCCCAATGCTCTTCGCCGGCGGCGCAATTCCGTGTATACCCGCCGGCCAGGTAGAAGATCCCGTTCACCACGCCGCCCGCTCCTCGCGAGTGCTCGGCCGGTGGGGCGGCACGCTGCACCCAGACGTTGGTGGCCGGATCGTACCGAAGGAGAATGGGGCACGGGTCATTGCCGGCGGCCGGCATGTACACGTAGAGCCTGCCTCCGATCATCCCCTGCGCGCCGTGATGCCCGACGCGGGGCATGTCGGCCTTCCGGGACCAGGTGTTCGACTGCGGATCGTAGACGAACAACGTCTTGGTCGGGCGCTCGTCGCGGCCTCGTCCACCGGTTACGTAGAGCTTGCCACCGATAGCCGTGGCGCCGTTCGACGCCACCCGAGGGCCGGGCAGCGAAGCCACCTGCCGCCACCGATTCGTGGCCTGGTCATACGCATCCACCCTCGTCACCGCGACGCCATCGCTGTTCCGCCCGCCTCCGACCACGTAGACCGAACCGCCAATCGATCCGGCCACCGTCCACGAACGCGCCAGTGGGAGCGGACGCCTGACCGTCCAGGTGTTACCGGCCAACGCGGCAGCCGTACCGGCCGGTTCGAGTGGATTGGTCGGCTCGAGATCGTCGCTGCAAGCGAGGGCGCCAATCAGGAGGAGCGGCAAGAGACGGATCGGAGCCATGGAGCCCTCGAGGAGGTCGGAGACGGCTGTACTGAAGCCCAGTGGAATCAAGCCGATCTCAAGGGGGATCCGTTCGGGTGGACTTGATAACCGCTTGACGCGGCGCAGCGATGTCTCCTCGTGGCACCCACCTTTCCACGGAGCCTCATATGCGACGCCCCACGTTGTTCACCGCCAGCCTGACCGCAGTCGCTTTGGGATGTGGAGGGGAGGGGGACCCAACCCAGCCGAGCAGTGATGCGACTCTGTCTCAGCCCTCACCCGCGCTCGCCGCGGCCCGCAACACCTGGACGCCCGCCGCGACGCCCACAACGGTTCCCACGCTGTATGGCCACTTCCTCGGCGCCGCACCGAACCGGAACGGCCGCACGGTCGTGTACGCCCTCGGCGGCAGCGACGAGGACGGAGCCACGATGTTCCGGCTCCAGGCCTACAACCCGCAGAACGACGTCTGGTCAGGCCGGATGTCCCAGGTCCAGGTCTTCCACAGCAACGGCGCCGTCAAGCTCGGCTCGAAGCTCTACTACACCGGTGGCTACGACCACGATGGCGGATTCGATGTTCCGATCCCTTCCACCATCGCCTATGACTATCTCCAGGACCGGATCACCCGGCGCGCCCGGCTCCCGATCGACGGGGCCGAGGGTGTCAGCGGCGCCATCGGAGGCAGGCTGTACGTGCTGCCCGGCGCATGCTCGGGCTTCAACTGGCCGCAGCCAAACGCCTGCTTCGAGGAGCCGACCCGCCGCTTCTACCGCTACGACCCCGGCAGCGACAGCTGGGAGACGCTTCCATCGTCGCTCCACTTCCATCGCCGAGGCGCGGCGGCGGTCATCGGCGGCAAGTTCTACGTGGTCGGCGGTATGCAGGGCGCCCACGGGACCGAGCCGGTGACGTCCCTCGAGGTCTACGATCCCGCAACCCGCACCTGGCGCAACCGCGCTCCGATTCCGGTGGGCGGCCACATGTTCGGTGCGGCGCTGGGCCCGACGTTCTTCGTGGTCGTGAGCGGGTCCCCGGAGCGGGCGTACAGCTACGATCCCGGCACCAACCGGTGGACCGCCAAGGCCGCGCCGGAGTTCTTCGGTCCGGTCGTGAAGGTCGAGATCGATGGGAAGGCGAGGCTCTTCACGACAGGCGAGGGCAAGGCGGCGGTGTACACGCCATAGCCGGAAGGCGAGGTCAGAGGAAAGAAGCGCCGCCGACAGTCGCGACTATCGGCGGCGCTTCATTCTTCCGCGACCCGAACCGGCCGGGCCGCCCTCACGCGGCGGGCCTCACTTCACCGTCCGGCGGCGCCCCGCCTTCGGGTGCCGGGACCGGAATCGTCCCGCGCGGCGCGCCCAGCACGGCACTCGCCGAGAGCCACGAGCCCAGCGCCTGCCCGTCCTCCTCGAAGCGCTGCCGGTTGCGGGCATCCATCACCCGCACCGCCCTCCCGACTTCGATCGCGAGGAGCCTGAGCTGCGCCGTGGCGCCCATGTGCTTGGTGCGCCCTTCGATGCCGAGCGCCACCGCGGCGTCGAACTCGTCCAGCATCCGGCCGAACTGCACCAGCACCGACTCCGACAGGCCGTGCTTCGCGAGTACCTCCTTGCGGGTCTCCGCCTCGAGTTGCATCCCTCGGGCGGCCACCCGGAAGGCCTGGAAGGACTTGTTGCCGGGCTTGAACCGGAACGCCGTGCCCAGCTCGTGATCCTCCCGCGCCGCCGCCCGGCCCACCTCGGCCAGGTGCGCGACCGGCACCGCCAGGATCGTGCGCCGCAGCGACTCCTTCCTGGCGGACGCGGCGCGAACCTCCGTCAGCCCGTCGCGCTGCGCCGCCGCCGCGACGTCCGCCTGCCGCAACAGCTCCTCCAGCCGCGCCGTGGTGACGGCATACCCGGCGTCGGTGTCGGGGTGGGCGCCGTTGAACTTCAGCACCCGGGCTCCCATCTCGATTCTCCTGCGTGACTGCGCGTTCATCTCTGCCTCCTGCGATTGGCCGGAGGATGACCGGGCATCAACCGGCGCTGGTGATCCTGCTGATGTCATAGGAGGCCGGCCGTACCCGGTTGCGCGCCGGCTGGAGGATGCGATGCGCATCGGGTATGCCAGAGATTGCGGTGCATCGGAGGTGTCGTGTGCCGATGACGAGGTGAGCACAGCACGAGAGGCAGTTGTGATTGATCGGGAGGGTGAGGCGGATGACTCGTCGCGGACGTGAGAGCCTGGTACTGCTAGGGATTTCGACGTGACCGGAAGAAATTTCCGGGAGCGGAGAGGGTTAAGAGCTGGAGGCTGTGTCGTCGGCTCGCGATGGAGAAGCGCACGTGCCGGACCGGCGGGAACACCGGTTAGCTTGCGTCGTTACTCGACTTGCGCACCGCGCGATTCGTGCGCGCCGACGTCGTGGTCGCCGGCGGATCGAGGTATGATGTTGGCTCGACCCTCGAGAGTCCTTGATCTCGCAGCTGAGCGATGGATGGGCGAGCGACATTCTCTGACGACCCCACGATACGACTGGAGGAAGCGCCGAACGCCCCGGATGGCGGGGCGTTCGGCCGGGATGGAGCGACGCACGCACTGGATGAGATCGCGGTTCCCGTGCGTGCCGACCGCGACAGCGGGCACATCCGTCCGCAAGTGTGGACAGATCAGCTCGGGTATTCGTCCTTGCGCCACGACCGCGGCACGGCATCGGGACCCTGCGGCGTCCGCTCCTGCAGGAACGCGAAGTAGGGAGCGACGAACGGGTCGGGCGCCGCCACCGTGTAGGTGTGATAGACGGTCCCATTCTCGCGAGCGAACGCAATCCAGGCCGGGGTCTCGCGGAGGCCGTCCTCGAGCTTCGCGCCGACCTGCTTCTCCCATTCCTGCAACCAGTCGGGAGGGTCTGCCAGCATCCCGGCGACATCCGGGGTCTCCTTCGCCTGCTCCTTGGTGATCGCGAGCCCGAAATCGAACGCGAAGTCGGACTTGTAGGTCGAGACGTAGGGGAGCTGCCAACCCATCCGCTTCTTGTAGGCCACCAGCCGATCGATCGGCGCGCGCGAGAACAGGATCAGCGTCACGTCGCGGTGTCCGAGGTGCAGCGCGGCGGGGTCGAGATGGTCCACCAGGCTCGTGCATCCGGGGCAGGCGCCAAGCTTGTAGTCGGGCCCGAACATGATGTTGTAGGCGAGGAGCTGCGAGCGCCCCTCGAAGAGATCCGCCAGCGTCTTGTGGCCGGTATCGGTCTCGAACTCGTATTTCTTCTCGACCGGAACCCAGGGCAGCTCCAGGCGCTTCTGTTTGATTTCCTCGTTCTGTTTCGCGTTCTCCGCTTCGAGCTTCGCAAGTTTGTCGCGCGCGGCCTGCCACTCTGCGCGGGTTCCGATTTTGTGATCCGGCATTATTTCCCCTTTGCGGTTACAGATGAGACCGGGCAAACGTGCGCCCAGGGCGAACGTCTACTCACATGACGAGCGAGAGGTCAAGAGCTGCGGCGTAACCTCGACGGGAGCACCATAGTGCAGCGATGCAACAAGAACCTATCAGGAACGGTTGCGATGTCGTCTGCTCTCACCCAGACCCGCTTTGCCATTGTCGAGGCGCCTTCGATCCTCGGCCTGTTCCCCAGAGGCGTCGAAACGCTGCCTGATGCGCTGCTGGCCGCCGGACTCGGCGATCGGCTCAACGCGCGACTTGCCGGACGGGTGGAAGCACCGCCCTACGACGACCGACGCGACGCAGACACCAAGCTCCTCAACCCCCAGGGCCTGGCGCACTATTCGGTGGCGCTCGCCGACGCCATCGGGCCGGTGCTCGACCGGGGCGAGTTTCCGGTGGTGCTGGGCGGCGATTGCTCGATCCTGCTCGGTTGCACGCTCGCCACCCGTCGCCGCGGGCGCGTCGGTCTGCTGTTCATTGATGGTCACGCGGATTTCTACCAACCCGAAGCCGAGCCTTTCGGCGAGGCGGCGTCGATGGACCTCGCGCTGGTGACCGGACGCGGCCCCGCCGTCGTGACCGACCTCGAGGGCCGCAGGCCTCTGGTGCGTGACGAAGATGTCGCGGCGCTCGCGCGGCGCGACGCCGAGGAGACAGAGGAACGTGGCAGCCAGCGGATCGAGGATACCGCGATCGAGGTGATTGACCTGGCCGCGCTGCGGCAGGCCGGCGTCGAAGCAACGCATGGAACGCGTGCTCCGCCGGCTGGCGTCGCCCGATCTCGACGGCTTCTGGATTCATCTCGACGCAGACGCCCTCGACGATGCCGTCATGCCTGCGGTCGACTATCGCATGCCCGACGGCCTGGGCTGGGATGAGCTCGTGGCGATCCTCCGGACGGCGGTCGCGTCGGGCAAGTCACTCGGGATCGACGTCACCATCTTCAACCCGAAGCTGGACGAGGACGGCGCGATCGCGCGACGCTTTGTCCAGGCGCTCTGTGATGGGCTGGTAGACACGCTCTAGCACAACGCTTCAAAGGAGCACAAAGCCATGCCGGTTTACCTGCTCGCCTATCATGGTAGCAGCCATCCCGAAGACCGAGGCGGACAATGCTGAGCTGATGACTGCCTGGTTGGATTGGATGGATTCGCTCGGAGATGCACTTGAAGCCAACAACAATCCCGTTACCGAGGCTAGAACCATCCACCCCGGCGGTGCGGTCAGCGACGATGGCGGGGCCAATCCAGTCGTCGGACTGAGCTTCATCACGGCCGACAACCTCGACGCCGCTGTTCAAATGGCCAAAACCTGCCCACAGCTTGGCGCTGGAGGTTCGATCGAGGTCGCTCAACTCTTCAAGGTGAATCGCGACCGCAGACGGAACGGCTCAGCGAGCGCTGAGGCGTTCGAACACCTCGCCTAATCGGCCCGCAGCGCGACCACCGGATCGATCCGGGTGCTCGCCCGCGTCGGGATGAGGCTCGCCAGCGCGGCTACGAAGAGCAGGATCGAGAGCGACCACGCCGAGCGTCGGCGCGTCGGTCGGGCTGACCTCGAAGAGCATGGACGCGAGCAGGCGATTGCCCACCAGCGCGCCGACCATCCCGACCGACGTTCCGGCGATGGCAAGCGCCATCCCCCGACCCAGCACCAGCCGCCCGACATCCGCGGCCGACGCCCCGAGCGCCATGCGGACGCCAATCTCGCGCGTCCTCTGGCGTACGATCGTCGCCATGACACCGAACAGGCCGACGGCGGCCAGCGTGACCGCGGCACCCGCGAACACGACGAGGAGGAGCGCGTTGAGCCTGGGCTGCGCCAGAGGCTCCTGCAGCAGGGTCTCGAACGGCTCCGCGCTCGCGAGCGCGACGCCCGGCTCCAGCTCTCCGATGGCTCGCCGAATCGCGGGGACGAGATCGGTTGGGCGACCCTCGGCGCGGATGGCCAACGTCATCGGCGCAACCGGGAACGACGACTGGCTCAGCGGAAAGTAGATGCTGGGCCGCGCGTCCCGAAGGTCACGGTAGCGGGTCTCCGGCACCACGCCCACGATCGTGACCGGGCTCTCGTCCGGGCCTATCAGACGCTTGCCGATCGGGTCGGCCCCCGGCCAGTAATGCCGCGCGGCCGATGCGCTGATGATCGCGACGTGCGGTGAGCCTGCGCGGTCCTGGTCCGCAAACCCGCGTCCCTTGAGAACGGGAATGCCGAAGGTCGTGAAGTACTTCGGCGTCACCACTTCGAACGTCAGCGACGGGTTCCTGGCGGCCTCCTCGGCGGTTTGCCCCTCTGCCCCGAGCTGGCCGAAGATTCCCCCCGAGCTGACGAATGGGGCCGTGAGCACAGGGGAGACCGCGCGCACGCCCGGGATCGCCTCGAGGCGCGGCACGAGGCGGTCCAGGAGCGCGAGCTGCTTCCGGGTGTCACCGAACCCCTGGTAGGGCAGGCCCAGCTCCGCGATAAGCAGGCGCGAGGGGTCGAACGCGAGCTCGACGCGCTCGAGCTTCATGAAGCTGCGGGTGATGAGACCTGCGGCGGACAGAACCAGCAGCGCCAGCGCGATCTGTCCCACGACCAGCGCCTCCGTGCCGAGGCGAAACCGCCGGCCGGCCCCGGTCTGGCGCGATCCGGAGCGCAGCGCGTCATGGAGCTCGGACGCGCGACGTGGCCAGCGCGGGCGCGAGGGCGAACAGCAGCGTCACGAGTCCGGTGATCGCGACCGCGCCTCCGATCGCGGTGCCGTTCAGTTGGATCTCATCGAGCCGCGGCGTCCCGGCGGGCGCCAACGCGACGAAGCCGCGGATGGCCACCGCGGCCAGGACCGTCCCGAGAATCCCACCGCCCGCGGCCAGGATGGCGCTCTCCGTGACGAGCTGCCCGACGATGCGTGCGCGTCCCGCGCCGAGGGCCGATCGCACGGCGATCTCCCTCACGCGGGCGAGGCCCCGGACCACGAGCAGGCTGGCCACGTTGATGCAGGTGATCAGGAGCAGCAGCCCGGCGGAGGCGGCGAAGGCGATCACCGCCGGCCTCACGTCACCGAGGATGGCGTCCGTCAACGGACGCACGACGCCGTGCACGCCCCGCTGCCACTCGGAGGCGTCGGGACGTTGGAACCAGGCCGTCAACTCCGCGCGGGCGTCGGCCGCCGATGCGCCGGGGTGAAGACGGCCGAGCACGTTGAGCTCCGCGTACACCGGCTGGTCGCCCAGCGGCCCCGAGTTCGGGACGACCGGTGCCCAGAGATCGGTACCCCTTGGATAATCCATCCCGAGCGGCATCACGCCGACGATCGTGTGCGCTACGCCGGTCTCGTGCATGACGAGCGGCCGGCCGATCACCCGCGGGTCGCCGCCGAAGTAGCGCTGCCATGCGCCATGGCTCAGGACGACGACGGGCGCGGCTCCCACAGCGTCGTCCTCGGGACCCAAGACCCGGCCGAGCACCGGACGAGTGCCGAGGAGCTGGAAATAGCCGCCCGATACGAGCGCCCGGCGGAGGCGGAAGACCGTGCTGCCGTCGCGGATCGGCACCAGGTACGCACCACCGGACGAGAAGAACTCCACCCGTTCCAACGAACGCGCTTGAGTCGCGAACTCGCGAGCTTCGGGGAGCAGCAGCGGGAAGTTGTCCACGCTTCCATCGCGCGCGGCGCCCCAGAGCACGACTACGCGGTTCTGGTCGCGGACCGGCAGCGGGCGGAGGAGCAGCGCTTCAGCCACGGCGAACACCGCCGTGGCCAGGCCGATCCCGACCGCCAGCGTGAGCATGGCGGTGAGGGCAAAACCCGGCGTGCGACGGAGGGAGCGAAGGCCGACGCGGACGTTGTGGAGAACGAGTGCCATGCTGGGTCTCCTCAGCTTGCCATTACGGACGAGGCAAGGGTCTTCAGGGAGGGGCTAGGATCTGCCACTGAACGCGGCATGAGTTGCCGGGGACGGCCATCGTTCCGACGTGTTACTGCACCGCTGGCACTCGTCATCTCTAGACAGTACCCAAGAGTAGGCGGCTTGACATCCGCTTGACCGGAATCGCTACATTCTCCGCGACCGCCCGAGAATAATCCCATCGGATCGGAGGCAGTCCTGTCCACTCGAGTCAGCGGTTACTCGCGCGGTCGCCTTTCCGTCGCGGCCATCTGCGCTCTGGTCATCCTGCCGGCCTGCGGCGACGGGACCGGACCCGGCCAGTCTCCCGAGCGGAATGGCCGCCTCGTCTTTTCCAGCCGCGAGAACGACCCGGAGCTCCGGCGGCAACAGATCTTCGCGATCGATGCCGACGGCGGCAACAAGGTCGTCCTCGTCAGTGAGTTCGCCGATGCATACTACGTCCTGGGCCCGCGCACCGGCGGGACCCGCATCTCGTTCGTGCGGGTCAACGGCAACGTGTCCAGCGTGTACACGATGCAGGTCGACGGCTCTCAACTGGTCGGCCCCTTCGACTTCAGTTTCTACGGCGACATTTCACTGGACGGGACGCAGATGGTGCTGTCCACCGGCCCGGGCAGCATCGCAATCGGCAACCTGCTCACCGGAGACACGACGTTCGTTCCCACCCCGGAGGGCCGGCCCATCGAGCCGTTCTGGGCGCCGGACGGCGAGTCGATCGTCTTTACCGGACGGCAAGATTCGTTGGAGAGCGGAGATGGCCTCTATACCATTCGAAGCGACGGGACCGCTTACCGCCGCCTCCCCACAGGTCGCGGCTCTGTGGATTCGCCGAGGTGGTCGCCGGACGGTGAACGCATCGCGTTCAGCCGGACTGCGCCGTTCGGGGGACCGATCACACTCCACACCATAACTCCGCTCGGCACCGACCTGAGGGAAGTCGCGCCGATCGACTGCCGCAACCTTCCCGCCTGGTCCCCGGATGGGACGCAGCTATTGTGCAACGACTTCCTGGGCCAGAACTGGACCGTCGACATGGAGACCGGAGAGTTTCCGCCCAACGACGGGTGCGCCGGGTGGTCACCCGACGGGACGAAGGTGATTTGCGGCGACCAGGGGACTTACATCGCGAACGTCGACGGGACGGAACAGATGGCGATCTTTCCGTGGGATGTCGAAGCGTCCTCGGTCCGATGGCTCAGCGCCGAGGAGGAGTGAGAGCCGAAACCACCCAAAGCAAATGGGCCGCCGAACGAGAGGGCAGCCCATTGTGGTGCTTGCTTGTTGTCTAGTGCTTGGTAGTGCGCCGCGTAGGAATCGAACCTACAACCTAGTGATTAAGAGTCACTTGCTCTGCCAATTGAGCTAGCGGCGCCGGTCATTCCATAGCCCCAAGGGGAATCGAACCCCTCTCTCGACCTTGAAAGGGTCGCGTCCTAACCGATAGACGATGGGGCCGACACCACCTTCGGCTTGTATAGCGCTAACGGGATTCGAACCCGTGTTTGGGCCTTGAGAGGGCCCCGTCCTAGTCCCCTAGACGATAGCGCCGCGTCATACTTGGACCGAACAGGCCCGGCAGGACTCGAACCTGCAACCCCCGGTTTTGGAGACCGGTGCTCTACCACTTGAGCTACGGACCTCCGCTAGTTACAGGGTGGCTGACGGGGATCGAACCCGCAACCTCCGGAGCCACAGTCCGGCGCTCTAACCGATTGAGCTACAACCACCGCGGCGGAGCCAGCACCCCGAAACGAGGCCGCAAAAATTACCGGGTCCGGGGGGCCCCGGTCAAGACCAGAACAGAGCGGAAATGCGCATGGTTCCGGGATTTTGCGCCACCTCTTCCCCCTGAAAACTGCTCACCGGAACCACCCCCCGCGCCGCGTTCGCCACGAAGAGACTCAGGCCCCCCAGCGCCTCCGGACCGACCCGCCGCTCGTCGATCCGGCCGGCCAATTCCTCCAGCCTGGCCCGGGCCACCCCCGGCAGGATTCCTAGGGCCAGCGGCGGACAGCAGAGCCGGTCGCCCTCCCACCAGAAGAGCCCGAACACGGCACACTCCGCGACGTGCCCGCCCTCCGTCAACAGCACCGCGTCGTCCGCCCCGGCGGCCTTGGCCTCCCTGAGGGCGCGGTCGAACTGGTCCCGGTCGGTCGTCTTGTGGGGGTATGGGCGATGCGTGCCGCTCGCCACCACGAGCGAGACCGGCGCCGAGCTCCCGACCGGCCGCGAGGTCGTCGCTGCCCCCTTGGGCCCGACCTCCAGCCGATGGACCCGGTCCGCCCCACCCTCGGGCGTCGGCAGCTCGCCCGGCAGCGGGACGCCGAGGGCCTTGCAGCTGGAGGCGAGCCGCCGGAGATGGAGGTACCAGAGCGGTGCCACGCCATCGCGCACCCGCACGGTCTCGATCAGGGTCGGCATGCGATAGGTCATCGCCCTAACCCGCCGGGACCCGGCTCTTCTCGGCGTCGAGCTCGACCGCGCCGTCGCTCGGCCGGCGGGCGTCGATCACGGCCCGGATCGTCGTCGCGCCGAGGATGACGCCGCCGCCGACCAGCGCCCAGCCGTTGGGCCGCTCGCCCTGGAACAGCCAGGCCCACACCGGATTGAGCGCGGGCTCGATCAGCAGGATCAGCGACGCCTCCAGCGCGGGGATCTCGTTGAGCGCCCGGGTCACCAGCACGTACGCCAGGGCGATCTGAAAGACGCCCAGGTATCCGACCACCGCCCAGTCTCCCACAGGATGCGATCCGAACGGCAGCGCCAGCGGTAGCGCCGCGCCGAACGCGATCGCGTTGCCGGCCACCACCGCCACCGCGGCGGAACCCGGCCCGCCGCCGGTCGAGTTCATCCACCGGAGGCCCATGACCGTCAGCGCCCAGAAGACGCCGCTGCCGAGTGCCAGGATGTTGCCCTTCAGGGGATCCGGCGCCGTCTCCATCGGCGCGTCCACGCCGACGAAGAAGAGCGCCAGCCCGGCCGCCACCGCGCCCATGAAGACCAGATCCTGCCGCCGAGTCGGCTCCCGCAGCAGCCACGGCGCGAGCAGGGCGAGATAGAGCGGCGCGGTGGACTGGAGATAGATCGTGTTCGCCGCGGTGGTGAGCCGGTTGGCGAGGACGAAGAGCGTGAGGCAGATGGCGTATGTCACGCCGATCACCAGCGTCCGGCCGGTCCACCGGCGCCGCGCCTCCCGCGTCATCAGCCAGATGGCGACCGCGGCGATGCCCGACCTGAGGCAGGTGATCTGCCACGCGGTGAAATCGGCGGCCTTGATCGCCGCGCCGCCGGTCGAGAACAGCAGCGCGGCGGCCGCGAGCTGGAGCCGTGCGGTCTGGGAGGCGCGCATGGGCGGGGAAGATACTCTCCGCCGGCAGCGGCGGCACAGTTGCTCAGCCGAGCGCCCGAGCGGCCTCGATCGCGTGCCGAGCCCGCCGATCGAGCCACTCGAGATCGGGGCCGGGGCCTACGCTGGCGGCAGCGGCGCCGTGAATCAGCTCGATCTGCCCGAGGATCGCCCGCCGCCGGCCGGGCGGCCGGGTCACGCCGGCCACCAGTCCAAGCGCGTCGAGCTGCCGGCCGAGCACGCTGACGTTGCCCGTGGCGTGCTGGCGGATCTCGTCCATCGCGAGCCCGAGCAGGCGCTCGAAGGTGGGACCGGGCGCGAGGACCCGCAGGGTCCCGGCCTCGTCGCGGTGGGCCAGCCCGATGTGCCGGTTGCAGAGCTGCACCAGCAGCGCGCCGAGGTAATCCACACAGGTGACCGCGGTGGTCGTGTCGTTGATCCCCGGCGACAGCGCTTTCATGGCGACATCGACCAGTTGGCGCAGCCCGAAGCCGGCATCCTGCTCGAAGGTCCGGTAGGTGTTGACGAAGAACCGGCGGGAAAGGGCGGCCGCCTGCTCCGCCGGCGGCCGCGAACTCTCCCCTGCCGTCTCCCGCCAGACGGACGAAGGCGGCCACGGGCAGCCCCTCGGTCACGAAATCACCCGGCTGGTAGCGCAGCCGTATGGCCAGGCCTGCTCCTCGGCCAGCCCGACCAGGCCCGCCAGGTCCACCCGCTGGAGATAGCCCGTCCGCGGGGAGGCGATCGGATGAGCGCTCCCGGTCCCGCCCGGATGCCAGGTCTCCTCCGCCGGGTCGGTATCCCGCTCCTCGGGATACAGGTTGTCGATCGCACGGCCGGTATCGGCGGCGATGCGGGCGATGATCTCGGAGGCCTGGAGGATGGTCGCGATGTGATGGACGAAGAAGATCAGGACGCCGATCCCGACCATGGCGAGGAGGAGGCCCATCACTACGGCCAGCGACGGCACGAAGGAGCCCTCGTCGCCGCCCCGGATGGTCCGCAGCACCACCAGGCAATAGGCGAAGATGCCGACGAAGGTCCCCAGAATCGTCTGGTTGGCGCGGTCCCGCATGAAGTTGCGCAGCACCCGGGGGGAGTACTGGGCCGACGCCTGCGTCACCGCCACCATGGTGATGGAGAACGTGACCCCGGCCACCGTGATCATGGAGCCGGCGATCGCGGAGAGCAGGCTGCGCGAGCCGTCCGCCCCTACCCCGAACACGCGGGGCCAGCGGGCCAGCGCCTCGGTGCCGACCATCGCGGAGAGCTCCACCATGACGGCGGCGAGGGCGATGGACCCCAGCACGATGACCGTGGGCACGAACCACAGGCTTTCTCGAAGGCTGCCCCACAGGGCACGAAACTCTGACATCACATGGCCCAGCCGGTTCTACGGGCGGTGGTGAGGAAGACGGATCAGGGGCGGTCGGCCGCCACCTGTCCGTAATTGAGCAGCGCCACCAGGAGCACGCCGCCGATGGCATTGCCCAGGACGGCGGGCGCGGTGAAGCCGCCCAGCATCGCCCCCCACGACGCATCGCCCAGAGCGGCGAGATAGAACGCCTCGACCGAGCCGGCGATCGAATGCCGGAACTGCAGCGCGGAGATCGGAGCGGTGCAGAGCCAGATCAGGACGATCTGCGCCATGGTGGAACGGGTGGAGGCCAGCAGCCACGCGAGCAGCGCGATGAGCCAGCCGCCGAATACGGCGGAGTAGAGCACCTGGCCGAAACTCCCCGCCGTCGCCTCCCGCGCGAGCTGGTGCAGCTCGGTACTCACCATGCCGGTTACGATGGGCGTTCGGGCGAGCGCGACACCGAAGATCGCCGCACCCAGCAGGTTGCCCGCCAGGAGCAGCCCCCAGATCCGCAGCAGGCTGATGAGGGTCTCCCGGTCCCGGCGTTCCAGCAGGGGGATTACCGGGGCCAGTGTGTTCTCGGTAAACAGCTCGCTTCGCGCCATGATCACGAAGATGAATCCCAGCGGATAGGCGGCCGCGGCGGCCAGGTGCGCCTGCGATTCGGACACCACCGAGGCCGCGAAGGCCGAGGCGAGGCAACTGAATCCGATCACCATGCCCGAAGCCAGCGACGACCACAACAAGGCCCAGGCGGACCGCCGCATTTCGCGCTCCGCCGGTGCCAGGATGTTGTGGTGAATTTCCGCCGCGGTGAGTCGGGTTCCTTCCTCCGCCTCGGGAGTCATCCGCCCTCCTCCTACTCTCGCTTCAGCACCGACCCGGGGAACAGACTCGGCGGACCGAGCGCGTCGGTTCCGGTCTCGAGATAGAGATAGGCCGCGATGTCGCGAGCTTCCCGCTCGCTCACGCCGAGCGCCGGCATCGCCGTGCCGGGCTCGACCGAGTCGGGGCGGCGGATCCAGGCCGCGAGGTTGGACGGCGTGTTCGAGCGAATGGCCGGCGATGAAGGCTCGCTGCGCGAAGTCGGAGAGGGGCGGTCCCACCTTGCCGACGGGCCCGTCGCGCGCCCGGGATCACGTGACACGATCCGCAGCCGAATTTCTCGATCGCCGCCTCGCCGCGAGCCGGATCGCCGCCGGTCATCGCCACCGACTGTTCGACCGATTCGTCGGGTCCTGCGCGGCAGGCCGTGAGGCCGGCGAGCAGCACGAGTCCGAGCGGTCCGCATGGTCATCGCACGTCCCATCCGCACGCCGGCAGCGCCAGCGTGGCGAAGCCTTCGAGGAGGATCGTCGCGGTCGCCAGCGCGCCGAGCAGCGCGCCGGCGAGCATGAGAAACCCGAACCAGCCGCGCGGCTCGCTCAGCGCCTCGTCCCACGGCTGTCCCGCGCTGACCCGCCGCCAGTCCTGCCACGCGAGAGCGGAGGACCAGAGCGCGACACCGGCCAGCAGCACGGTGCCGGCCGCCAGCACCATCCGGGTAGCGCTCCACCCCACGACGCAGCCGATGGAGCCGACCGCGTAGCCGCCGAGGAAATGGAGCGTCCAGGCCACCCAGCCGCCGACGAGGCCGAACAGCAACCGGCCGGTCGGAGCCCCTCCGGGGCCGAGCCGAACTTCGGTTTCTCCCTGGCTCATGGCACGCTCATCCCAGCCGAGGGACCAGGTACAGGGCGCCGAGCACCACCAGCGCGCTCGCGACCGTGAACCCGTAGACCAGCCCGGCGTTCCAGACCGTCGCGTGACCGCGGCCGTCGCCCGGGCGCGCCCAGCACCAGATCGCCGAAACCAGCAGCATCACCAGCAGGATGATGCTCACCACCGCGTGGAACCCGGCCAGTCCGGCGAAGGCCGCATGCCGGGCGTCGCTGGCGGGTGCCAGTCCGCTGTCTCGCCACGTGGAGAGGAGCAGGCAGAGATGAACGCCGGTGGCCGCGAGCGCCGCGGTGATGCCGAGCCGCGTCGCCGTCCAGCGGCGCCGCCCGACGCCACGGATAGCGGCGAGCACGGGCAGCAGCCCCAGCGCGAGCAGCCCGGCCGCGAGCGCCGGCCGCTCGATCGGCTCCGCCGGACTGCCGGCGAGCCGCGGCGCGACGTTGCCGCCGAGATAGAAGTAGCTCGCCACCACCGTGACGAGCGCGGTCGCGAGGATCAGCACGAAGACGCAGGTGCCCCAGAATCCGCTCGACGACGGACCCGCCTGCGCCAGCGGAAGCTCGTGATCGGGCCCGGCGAGCTCCTCCATCGCCGCGGTTTCCGTCGCCTGGGGCCAGTACCACAACACCAGCGCGACGGCGATGATGGCCGCGCCGACCGCCATGCTGACCACGTGGTCCACGATGAGCGCCGCGAAGAGCACGAGGAACCCGACCGACATGGTGAACGGCGCCAGGGAGCGGGCCGGCATGTGCACCACGGCAAATGGCCGCCCCTCGCTGACGGTGACCACCAGGGCGCCTCGCCACCGCGTCGGCCAGTGGTCCATCTGGGCCACATCCAGCCGCGCCTCCGCGTCGCTCGCCGGTGTGTCCTCCGGCCGCATCCGTTCCTGCTGCCAGCGCTCGTCCCAGAGCGGATGGCGGTCGCGCACCACCGGAATCCGGGCGAACTGCGCATCGGGAGGCGGCGAGGTCACCGACCACTCGAGCGAGTCCGCCTGCCACGGATTGTTTCCCGCCTGCGCACCCTGGCGAAGGCTGCGCACGAAGTTCACCAGGCTGAGGAGCACACCCGTGGCAAACGTGAATGCGCCGATGGTGGAGAGGAAGTTGTACGTCCCGAGCCCCAGCTCGGCCGGGTAGGTGTAGACCCGGCGCGGCATGCCGAGCAGACCCGACAGGTGCATCGGAAAGAACGCGAGGTTGAAGCCCACGAACATCAGCCCCGCGCTCCACGAGACCGAGCCGCTCGCTCAGCATCCGGCCGGTCATCTTGGGAAGCCAGTAGTAGAGCCCGGCGAAGAGCGGCAGGACGGTTCCGCCGATGAGCACGTAGTGCAGGTGCGCCACCACGAAGTAGGTGTCGTGCGCCTGGAGATCGAACGACGGCGACGCCACCATGACGCCCGGTGATGCCGCCGAGCACGAAGATCACCAGTCCCGACAGCGCGAACACCAGCGGCGTGCGCCAGTGAGGCCGTCCCCTGCCAGAGCGTCGCGACCCAGCCCACCACCTGCACGCCGGTCGGAATCGCGATCACCGTGCTGGCCGCCGCGAAGTACCCCATCGCCAGCGGGGCGATGCCGGTGGCGTACATGTGGTGGGCCCAGAGTCCGAAGCTGAGGAACCCGGTCGCGATGATCGCGAGCACCACCAGCGGGTAGCTCACCACCGGCCGCCGGGCGAAGACCTGCACCACGTGGGTCATGATCCCCACCGCCGGGAGGAACATGATGTACACCTCGGGGTGCCCGAAGACCCAGAAGAGATGCTGCCAGAGCAGCGGATCGCCGCCCGCCTCGGGCACGAAGAAGCTGGTGAGCCCCTTCCGGTCCAGCTCCAGCATGAAGGTGCCGACGATCAGCGGCGTGAAACTGAAGATGATCATGAACGCCGTCACCAGCATCGCCCAGCCGAACACCGGGATGCGGTTGAGCGACATGCCCGGCGCCCGCATCCGCAGCACCGACACGATCAGCTCCGCCGCCGCGCCCATCGCGGCGATCTCCGCCACGCTGAGCGCGATATCCCAGAAATCGAGATTGAGACCAGGAGACCACTGCCGGTTGGTGAGCGGCACGTAGGCGAACCACCCGCCGTCCGGCGCGAGTCCGAACAGGAAGCTGGAGTAGATCAGCAGGCCGCCGAACAGATAGGTCCAGTAGCTGAGCGCGGTCAGCCGGGGAAACGGCAGGTCCCGCGTGCCGAGCATGAGCGGCAGCAGGTACGTGGCGAGCGCTTCGATGAACGGGATGACGAAGAGGAACATCATCGTCGTCCCGTGCATGGTGAAGACCTGGTTGTACGTCTCCGCGTCGAGGAAGGTGTTGTCGGGCCGGCCGAGCTGGATGCGCATCAAGGCGGCGAGCAGCCCGCCGATCAGGAAGAACGCGAACGACGTGACCATGTACCGGTGGGCGATCGGGATGTTGTCCACCGTCCGGAGCAGCCCGATGAACCCGCGCGGCTGCGACCAGATCCGCTCGAAGGCCGCCTTCTGTTCGGCGCTGACGGGCATGGGGATGCTACTCCAGCTGCTGCAGGTAGCGGTGGATGAGACGGAACTTCTCCGGACTCATCGGCACCTGCGGCATTCGCGAGCCCGGCTTGAGCGCCTGCGGATTGCCGATCCACCCGCCGAGATGGCCGGGCGTGTTCGGCAGCAGGCCGGCCGCCAGCGTGCGGCGCCCGGCCACATGGGTCAGGTCGGGGCCGGCGTTCCCGCCCGCCGGCGTGCCGCGCACGGCGTGGCAGCCCGCGCACGCCGACTCGAGGAACGCGGTTCGACCACCCAGGGTGACAGAGTCGCGCGGCTCGGCGGCGGGGCGCCGCTGCAGCGCAGCCCATGCCTCGTACTCATCCAGGGGCTGCGCGATGACCAGCAGCCCCATGGTCGCGTGCTGAAGGCCGCAGTATTCGGCGCACTGGCCCCCGTACACGCCGGGCCGGTCGGCCTGGATCCAGGTGACGTTCTCCCGCCCAGGGATGAGGTCGGTCTTCCCCTGGAGCTCCCGCACCCAGAAGCTGTGGATCACGTCGGTCGAGGTGAGACGCAGCTCCACCCGGCGCCCCACCGGGATATGCAGCTCGTTGGCGGTGGTGAAGACGCGGCCGGGCACCGAGTCGCGGTAGCGGACCTCCCACCACCACTGTTTGCCGACCAGATCCACCACCAGGTCGGGGCGGCGCGACCGGGGATCGAGCGCGTCGAGCGCGCCGACACTCCAGAGAAACAGCGGGATCAGGATGAGCGTGGGAATGACGGCGCCGAACAGAACGATCGCCCGTGCGGCGCGGCGGTCGGACTCGGGCGATGGCCGAAGATCGGGGCGGCGCCGGTGGTACAGCCCGTACGCGAGCGCCGCGCAGAAGACGAGGAAGACGGCCGCACCCAGCAGTGTCATCGCCCAGAGCAGGTCGCCGATCCGCTCCGCGGCCGGCCCCGCGTAGCCGTCACTCACGGCGGCTCATGCCCGACTCCGCGGCCTGCCGCAGCGAGCGCACGTAGGCGGCCACCTTCCACACGGCCTCACCGGCGAGCATGGGGCCGAACGCCGGCATGCCGTTGGGCCTGCCCTGGACGATGGTCGCGTAGATCTGCGCGTCCGATCCACCGTAGATCCAGTCGTCGTCCGCGAGCGGCGGCCCGATGCCGCCGCCGCCCGCCGATCCATGACAGCCGGCGCAGTTGAACGAGGTGAAGAGCTGCCGGCCCTGGACCAGGGCGTCCGACTGGCCGGCGTACGGATTCTCGATCTCGGGTGGCGGATTCGCCGGTCCGGCCGCCAGCCCGCTGGTCCGGATCGCGGCGAGTGGCTCGGTGACCCAGGTGGCCGTCGGCTTCGGCGACGATTCCTGGTTCCGGCACGAGACGGCCGCGACGGCCATCCCCAGCAGCACGAGGCAGCGGCGCGTCGGTCATGACGCCTCCGCCGTGCTGTCGGGCAGCAGAGGGACACCGTATCGCTCGAGGATCCGGCGCACCTCGCCCCGGCGCCGATCGAGAACGCGCTGCACCTTCCGGCCAAGGATCGAGTCATCCGGCCGAACGCCCATGGCGATCGCGAACACGAAGGGCACCGCCGGGCCGTCGTCGGCCTCGCGCAACCGGGTGACCCGCAACGGCACCGGCTCTCGCGGGGCGAGAAGTAGCCGGCGAGAGGTCCCCACACGATGGCGACATCCACTTCACCCCGCGCCACCGCGGAGACCAGCCTCGCGGGCGGATTCGGATCGCGATAGTCGCCGTAGATGCTGTAGCCGGCGACATTGCGGACGATCCCGCGGCGCGCGAGCGCGGCGACCGGCGGCGGATTGGTGTAGTCGTCACCGATCAGGTGCACGCCGACCTTGAGACGGTGCAGCCTCGGATCGTCCATCGACTCGATCGGCGGAGCCAGGTCTCGCTCGGGTGACGAAGACGTAGCTGGAGCGATAGTAGGGCGGCGTGGTGGCGACGCGATCGCTGCCCGCGGGCATGCCGGTCACCAGATCGCACTCGCCCGGCGCCCAGCGTGTTCCGCAGGAAGCCGCGACGCTGGGCCCACCAGGTGTAGCGCACGGTCCAGCCCAGATCTTCCGCGATCAGGTCGGCGAGCCGGTTCTCGAACCCCTGCTCCGCGCGGTTCGAGAACGGAAGATTGTTCGGATCGGCGCAGACGCGCAGCACGCGGGGTGGCGCGTCGGATGCGACCGCGGCGGCGGCCAGAACCGGCCAGAGCGCCAGGGCGAGCAGCCGCGTCTTCACTGTCCGCCGCCCGAACCATCCTGGTCGAGGGCGAAGACGTACAGCGTGCCGCCCTGCGCCGTGTGCTCGGGGAGATCCATCATCGCGTTGGCGAAGCCGAGCGCGATGTGGGGATCGATCGCCGGCAGGATGCCGAGCGCCGCGGCGCCGGCCCAACCGCCGACACCGGAGAGGATGGCGACGTACTGGCGGCCGTCGGGCCCGAGATAGGTGATCGGCTGTCCGATGATGCCGGACCCGACCCGGTACTGCCAGAGCGGCTTGCCGTTCCGCGCGTCCACCGCCTTGAACCAGCGGTCCATCGTCCCGTAGAAGGCGACGTCGCCCGCCGTGACCACCGCGCCGGACCACACCGGGAAGCGCTCCTTGATCGCCCACGCCTCGCGCTGCGTCGCGGGATCCCACGCGCTGAACACGCCGCGGTGGCCGCCGGGGCCGGCGTACATCTTCACGGTGGCGCCGACGTACGGCGTGCCGGCGATGTAGCCCGCCTGGCCGCCCTCGTAGTCCATGCAGAGGTTGTTGTGCGGGACGTAGAGCAAGCCGGTGCGAGGGGAGAACGCCGACGGCTGCCAGTCCTTCATGCCGGGCGCCGCGGGGCAGATGTTGGTCGCGGCACGATTGCCCGTCGCCTTCTCCGGATTGAGGACCGGGCGCCCGGTCTTGAGATCGATCCGCGACGCCCAGTTCACGAATCCGTACGGCTCCGCCGACAGCACCTCGCCGGTGCGGCGGTCGATGACGTACATGAAGCCGTTGCGTCCCGGCCGGACCAGCGACCTGGCGCGTGCGGCCGCCGATGTCGAGATCGAGCAGCAGCAGCTCGTTGACGCCGTCGTAGTCGTGCTCGTCGTGCGGCGTCGTCTGGTAGGCCCAGAGCGCTTCGCCCGTCTCCGCGTCCCGCGCGAAGATCGTGGTGGACCAGAGGTTGTCTCCAGGGCGCATGGCCGGGTTCCACACGCCGGGATTGGAGGTGCCGTAGTAGATCGCCTTCACCTCCGGATCGTAGGAGATCCAGCCCCACACGGCGCCGCCGCCCACCTTCCACTGGTCCGGGGGCCATGAGCTGACGCCGAGGTCCTTCCCGCGGTGTGAGGGATAGAACGGCTTGAAGCGCGGCCCGATCAGCACGTCGGCGTCCGGACCGGTGTGGTAGGCCCGCCAGACGATCTTTCCCGTCGCGGCGTCGAGCGCAGTGATCCAGCCGCGGACGCCGAACTCACCGCCGCTGTTGCCGACGTAGACCCGGTTCCCCACCACCAGCGGCGCCATCGTCATGGACTCGCCGCGGTTGATCTCGCCCAGCTTGACCTTCCAGATCTCCTTCCCGGTTTCAGCGTCGACGGCGATGGTGTGCACGTCGAGCGTGTTGAAGAAGACCCGTCCGTCGGCGTAGGCGGCGCCCCGGTTCACCACGTCGCAGCACGCCACGCCTTGCGACGCCCGGTCGGCATGCGGGTCGTACTTCCACTTCTGATCGCCGGTCTGGAGGTCGAGCGCGTACAGGTAGTTCGGGTAGGGCGTGACCACGTACATCGTCCCGTCGGCTACGATCGGCGCGGCCTCGTGGCCCCGGAGGACGCCGGTGGAGAAGGTCCACGCGAGTCGGAGCCCTGCCACGTTCTGGGCGTTGATCTGGCTCAGCTCGCTGAACCGCGTGCTGGCGAAATCGCGGGCGGGGATGGTCCACTCGGTCGTGTCGGCGCCCGGCGGCAGCATCGGGCGCGAGGACATGGTCTCGCCGGCCGGACCGGTGCCCCTCGCGGGTGCATCGCTGTTCCGGGCGGGCGCACCGCCGCGGTCGCAAGCCGTGAGGATGGCCAGGAGAGTCGACTAACGAGTTGGTACCGGAACGGACGTCCATGGCACCGCGAGGCAAGATGTCCCTCGATGGTAGAGGTGCTGGTCCCCTCGGAGCGGTGAGGCCCGTCACACCCTAGCTCGTGTCGTCTCCGGGAACGCTCACCTCGTCGCCGACCACATCCCGCACGTACAGCAGCTTGACCGGGCACCATGACGCTCGCCATGCAGCGGCACCGCCAGCAGCAGGCCCAGGAAGCCGAACACGAGCGAGAACAGCGCCTGTCCCAGGATGGTCATGACCGGCGGAAGCTCCAGGCCTTCCTTCATGAGCAGCGGCTGAAGCACCACGCCCTCGAGCTGCTGGATCGCCGTGTAGGCCACGGCGACCCAGATGCGCCTTCTCGGGGCTCGTCCACCATCGCCATGGCGATCGCAGGCACGGCGGAGAGGATCGGGCCGACATAGGGAATGAACTCGAGGATACCCGCCAGAATGCCGAGAGCGATCGCGGCCTTCACGTCCAGCAGCAGGAGAGCGACGGTCGTGACCGTTCCGATGGCCAGCATCGCGATCATCTGCATGACGAGCCAGCGCCGCAGCGTGGTCGCGGTCGCGCTCAGCACCTCGCCCGCCTTCCGCCGCGAGCGATGAGGGAACAGGTGCATCAGGCCGCGATGGTACAGGCCCGGGTCCGAGGCGACGAAGATGGCGACGAACAGCAGGATGACGAGCCCACCGAGCACCGTGACGGTGGACGAGAACACCGCGAAGAACGTCTGTCCCGCGCCGGCGAGCTGCTGGCTCAGCCCCTTCCGAAGATCGACCTTCCCCCCGCCCTGCTCTCCACTCTGTTTCTGACCGGCGCCCTGCTTCCCTCCCGAGTCGGACTGCTCGCCGCCCGACGCGGAGTCCGGCTGGCCCATGTCCTGGCCGGCCGCGATGATCTCGGAGACGCCGCCCGCGCGCTGCTGCATCCAGCGCTCGAGACCGTCGATCGCTTTGGGGATCTGCTCGCGCAGCTCCCCCACTTGTGAGCCGACTTGAGGGGCGATGAGGAAGCCGATACCCGTCAGTCCCCCGAGGAAGACGAGCACGATGAGCGCGGCGCCGAGTCCACGGGGGATCCGGAACCGCTCGAGGCGATCCACCCCGGCCGCGAGCACGATGCCGAGGAGCACGCCGAAGAATCCGATGAGGATGACCGACCGACCGACCCAGAGAAGCTGGAGGGCGACGTAAACCGCGGCCACGATGGCGGCCGCACGCAGGATGTCCCGCGTCCGCCAACCGGGTGTGCCGTTCTTGGCCGCAGGACTCATGAGCGATCTTGGATCGGACCGGCGCGCGGCACAGTGATGCCGGTCACCCTGCCCTCGGAAATGCGGAGCCAGTCGAGGACGAGCCAGAGGGTGGCGAGCAGGTAAGTGATGCCGCCGGGCGCCCACATGATGAGCCCGGCAAGCTGCTGGTCCTCCAGCTGGGTCAGACCCCACGCCGGAGCGGCCTCACCATACGCCGGATACCATGGCAGCCGGGCCAGCGTCAGCAGCGCGCCCAATCCGCCGGTATAGACCATGGTCGAGAAGAGCGAGGCGATGGCGGGGCCGTGCAGCCGCCGGCGCGGAGCCGCGACCAGGACGGACCACCAGAAGAGGAGTCCGGTGACGAGGAAGCTCGTGTGCTGCAGCGCGTGCATGAGATCGGAGGTCACGGTGCGCTGGTACAACCCGGGTGCGTGCCAGGCGAGGATGGCGACCGCGTGCAGCAGCCAGGCGATCTCCAGCCGGGAGAGGAATCGCCAGAACGGCCGGGCCCGCCGGAGCCCGCGCCCAACTACCGGTCGCCAGCCGCGCGGCAAGCCCCACACCGAAACGATCCACGGCCGGCCGAGCACGAGGAGCGGGGCCGCGACGATCATCAGCAGCTCGTGCTGCAGCATGTGGGCGGCGAGAAGCGCCTCGCCCAGGTGGTGGAGCGGCGAGAGGAGGGCCAGGGCGAGGACCGCCCATCCGGTCCAGAATGCGAGCGCCTGGGCCCGGCGATCCCGGCGGTGGGCGACGGTCCTCCGCTGCAGCCGCGCCATGCCGAGGCCGTACAGCACGGCCGCGATTGCGAGTCCGCCAAGGACGACGAGTTCCGCGATCACTGATCGAGTCTGCCCCGTTTGAGGGGGAGTACTGCGACTTAGGTCACGTCGGTGGTATACACCTCATGCCGCACGGACCGGAACCCCCGCTTGACGTAATTGGGAAGCGCGGCCGGATGATCGAGCGTGCAGGTGTGCAGCCAGACGCGGCTGGGCCCCATCGCCCAGGCCGTCTCCACTGCTCGGCTCAGGAGATACCCACCCCACCCGCGGCCCACGTACTCGGGGAGCAGGCCGAAGTAGGCGATCTCTACCGAATCGTCGTCCCCGCGCTTGAGCTCGAAGTAGCCCGCAGGCGCGGCCTCCGACGTCAGCAGCCAGAGCGAGACATCGGGGTTGGCCAGATGCGCGCGCACCTGCTCGTCGGTCCACGACAGCCGGTCGCGCCAGTGGTACGCCTTCCCCACCTCGGCGTAGAGGTAGCGAAAGAAGGAGCCGGGACAGTTGCCGACCCGCTCCAATCGGGGAGGATGCCGAGGCTCAGGGGCGGCCTGGTGCTCCCCGGGCGCCCGCATCTCGAGGTAGGTACGGGTGACTTCGATCGTGGCCATGGCGGCATTCTACCGCCAAGACAAAGGCCCCGGCAATCGCCGGGGCCTCCATCCTGAGGTTACTGCGGTACTGCGGTACTGCGGTCCTAGTTACTGAGGCGTCGGGGCCGCGGTCGGATCCGGGACGCTCGGATCAACCGGAGCGTTCGGATCGGCCGGAACAGTCGGATCGGCGGTGGCGCCCGGATCGGCCGGAACGCTTCGGGTCGGTCGGGGTCATGGTGGAATCCGTCCCCATGCCGCTGTCCGCACCCGACGTATCAGCCGGAATCGATGGATCGGCCGCGCTCGGATCAGGCGCATACGCGCCGGTATCGGCCGGCATCGCGGAGGTATCGGACGGCACCGTCTCGCTCGGCGTCGGATACTGGCCCGAGGTGGTGTCGCTCGGCGTGGTCGGCGTCATCGCGGTATCGCTGGGAACGCCGGTATCAGTCGGCGCCATGGCGGTATCGGCATTCACTTCGCCGGCGGCGCTGGTGGTATCCCACTGACCGGTGGCGGTATCCACTTCGGTCGTCACTGCCGTCGTGTCGTCGCCGCGATCCGGCGCCGCACCAACATCGTCCTCGCCCCGTCCCGCGCATGCCGCGAAGGTGACGGCGACGCCAAGCATCCAGAGTCTACTCATATGGTCGCTCCCCTTGTCACATCGGGTCTTGCCCGGGCCGGGCTGATTTCGTCCAAATCCCGGACGCAGGCCACGGTTCTCAGCTTGTGTTCGCGGGGACAACCTAACGGTCGGCGGTTGGGCGTACTAGGTCATAGATCACACTTTTCGTGGGCGGCTCGACCAACGGAGGGCGACTTCAGTCCCGCAGCTCGGGCAGATCTCGGAAGAGGTTCAGGGACAATGGGTTAGCGAGGGCCTCGCTGATTTGTAACAGGTCGGCCGTGGATGATCTCCCGGACCGCCAGCTCGGTGATCTTGCCGCTGATGGTCCGAGGGATGTCGGCGACCTGGATGATCCGCTTCGGGACGTGGTGAGGGCTCGCGTGCTCCCGGATCCGCCGCCGGATGCGGTCCCGCAGCCCTTCGTCCAGCGCGGTGTCCGGCCGGAGCCGCACGAACAGCACGATCCGCACGTCCCCATCCCACTCCTGCCCCACCACGAGGCTCTCCAGCACTTCGGGAAGCTGCTCCACCTGGCGGTAGATCTCCGCCGTGCCGATCCGCACCCCGCCGGGATTCAGCGTGGCGTCGCTGCGCCCGGTGATCACCAGGCCGTCGTGCTCGGTCAGTCGCGCCCAGTCGCCGTGGCGCCAGACGTTGGGATAGTGATCGAAGTACGCCGACCGGTACTTCGCACCGTCGGGGTCGTCCCAGAACGCCACCGGCATGCTGGGGAACGGCCGGGTGCACACCAGCTCGCCGTCGCCGCCGCGAACCGGCCGGCCGGTACCGTCGAACACTTCGACCGCCATGCCGAGCCCGCGGGTCTGCAGCTCGCCGCGATACACCGGCGCGATCGGGATTCCCCAGGGCGAAGCAGGAGATGATGTCGGTGCCGCCGCTGATGCTCGCGAGGTGGAGATCGCGCTTGATGTCGCGGTAGACGTAGTCGAAGCCCGCGGGCGCGAGCGGGCTGCCGGTCGAGAGGATCGCGCGGAGCGAGGAGACATCGTGCGTCGCACCCGGCCGCAGCCCCTCCTTCTCGGCAAGGGCGATGTACTTGGCGCTGGTGCCGAAGACCGTCACCCCCTCCTGCTCCACCATGTCCCACAGCACGGTCGGCGGCGACATCGGCGCGCCGTCGTACAGCACCACCGTCGCCCCGACCGCGAGGCTGGAGACGAGCCAGTTCCACATCATCCAGCCGCAGGTCGTGAAGTAGAAGATCCGGTCGTCGCGGGTGAGATCGGTGTGCAGCACCAGCTCCTTCAGGTGCTGCAGGAGTGTGCCGCCGGCGCCGTGGACCATGCACTTGGGCAGGCCGGTGGTCCCGGAGCTGTACATGATGTAGAGCGGGTGATCGAAGGGCAGCCGATCGAAGCGCTCCGCCGCACCGCGGCAGTCCTCCAGCCACTCCTGCCACGACACGGCGCCCTCGATGCCGCTCACGTCGGGCCGAGGGTCGAGGTACGGAACGACGACGACGCGCTCGATCTCCGGAATCCGCTGCCGCACCTCACGTACCCGCGCCATCGAATCGATGCGCTTGCCCGCGTAGAGATAGCCGTCGGCGGCGATCAGGATCCTGGGGCGGATCTGTCCGAATCGGTCGAGCACGCCGTTGGCCCCGAAGTCGGGCGAGCAGGACGACCAGATCGCGCCGAGGCTGGCCGCGCCGAGCATCGCGACCACCGCCTCGGGGAGGTTGGGCAGGAACCCCGCCACCCGATCCCCGGCACGAATGCCGTGCCGCCGCAGCGCATCCGCCACCGCGGCGACCTCCGCCCGCAGCTCGCGATAGCTGAGCGCGCGCTGGCGCCCGCGCTCGTTCCGGAAGACCAGCGCCGGACGGTCGTCGGCGAACCGCAGCAGGTTCTCCGCGAAGTTGAGCCGCGCGCCGGTGAACCAGCGCGGCCCCCGCTCGGCGTCCGGCGGCGCCATGCGGTCGAGCCCGACCACCGCTTCGTCCCACGGCTCCCGCCCGGGCCGCTCGTCGCTCACCACGCCGCCGAAGCGCCAGACCTCCGGCCAGAACGCGTCGGGCCGCTCGACGGACCAGCGGTACAGCGATGAAAAATCCGCGACCGCATCGGCCCCGGAGGGCCGGCGCTCGCGGATGTGTCGCAGAAATGCCGTCAGGTTGGCGCGGTTGACCCGCTCGGAGTCCGGAGCCCAGACGGGCTCACCGCCGGGCGTCAACTCGTCGGCGGGTTGAACTGCGCGTGCTGGGCGTCCAGCCACGACTTGTGGTAGTTGGGTTCCTCGATCGCGATCGCGGCCTTGGCCACCTTGAGCGGGCGGAAGGTATCCATCATCACCGCCAGCTCCTCGGTGTACTTGGCGCCGATGCTCGCCTCCGCGCGGCCGGGATGGGGACCATGCG
The DNA here is from genome assembly GCA_963720365.1 of uncultured Gemmatimonadales bacterium. Classification (GTDB taxonomy): domain Bacteria; phylum Gemmatimonadota; class Gemmatimonadetes; order Gemmatimonadales; family GWC2-71-9; genus CAVVWJ01. Next base: position 416,902 of record CAVRFK010000004.1, read on the forward strand.
GGATGCCGTCAGGATGGTGGGTGATGCTCCCGAACTCGATCCCCTTGCGGCTCATGAACTCGCTCGACGCGTAGTAGAGCACCTCGTCGGAGTCCACGTTGCTGTGGTTGTACGGCGCCGGCACCGCTTCGGGATGGAAGTCGTAGGGACGAGGGCAGAAGCTGCACACCACGAACCCGTCGCCCTGGAACGTCTGGTGGACCGGCGGCGGCTGGTGCACCCGCCCGACGATCGGCTCGAAGTCGTGGATGTTGAACGCCCAGGGATAGAAGTATCCGTCCCATCCCACCACGTCGAACGGGTGGTGGTCGAGGATGATCTCGTTGAGCCCGTCGTACTGCTTCACCAGGATCGGGAAGTCGCCCTTCTCGTCGTGGGTGCGCAGCGCGTTCGGGCCGGCGGATGTCCCGCTCGCTGTAGGGCGCGCCCTCGATGAGCTGGCCGAACTCGTTGCGGTAGCGCTTGGGCCAGCGCACGTGCCCCTTGCTCTCCATGACCAGGAGCTTGGTCTGCTCGCCGCCCAGGTCCAGCCGCCAGCGATGGAGGATGCCGCGATGGATGATGAGGTAGTCGCCCTCGTGGAACGGGAGGTCGCCGAAGACGCTCTCGACCGTGCCGGTGCCCTTGCTGACGTACACCAGCTCGTCGCACTGGGCGTTGCGGTAGAAGTGGGCGTCGTTCTCGTCCGGCTCGACGTAGCTCATCGCCACTTCGTTGTTGAACAGGAGCGGCACGCGGTCGAGGGTCGGGCTGCCGCCCTTCTTCACCTGGGAGGTGCGGAAGTGGCGGTGCTTGAGCGTCTGGTCGGGATCGGCCTCGAGCTTCGTCTCCCGCACCCGCCGCGCGGACTTCACGGTGGTCGGCGGATAGACGTGGTAGAGGAGCGACGCGGTCCCGGTGAAGCCCTCGTGACCCATCAGCTCTTCGGCGTAGATGCCGCCGTCGGGCTTGCGAAAGGCGATGTGGCGCTTTCGCGGGATCTGGCCGACGGTATGGTAGATAGGCATGTGCTTCCTCCAACGAGACGTGTCATCCTGAGCGCAGCGAAGGAGACCATGTGCGCTATGGCTCCTTCGCTTCGCTCAGGATGACATTAGAGATTCCCTCGCAGCGCCTGCTCTCTTTCGATGGCCTCGAACAGCGCCTTGAAGTTCCCCTTGCCGAAGCTGCGGGCGCCCTTGCGCTGGATGATCTCGTAGAACAGCGTCGGCCGATCCTGCACGGGCTTGGTAAAGATCTGGAGCAGGTATCCGTCAGGGTCCCGGTCCACCAGAATGCCCAGCTCGGCGAGCGTGTCCACCGGCTCGTCGATCGTGCCCACGCGGGCCTGGAGATCGGCGTAGTAGGTGGTCGGCACCCGCAGGAACTCGATCCCGCGGTCGCGCAGGGCGGTCACGGTCTCGATGATGTCGTCGGTGGCGATGGCGAGGTGCTGCACGCCGGGTCCGCGGTAGAACTCCAGGTACTCGTCGATCTGCGACTTCTTCTTCCCTTGGGCCGGCTCGTTGATGGGAAACTTGATCCGCTCGTTGCCGCTGGCGACCACTTTCGACATCAGCGAGCTGTACTCGGTGGAGATGTCCTTGTCGTCGAACGAGATGAGATTGCGGAATCCCATCACGTCCTCGTAGAACTTGACCCAGGTGTTCATCCGGCCCAGCTCGACGTTCCCGACGCAGTGATCCACGTGCTGCAGCCCGACCGGCGCCGTCTTGAAGCGGCTCTGCATCGGCTGGAACCCGGGCATGAACGTCCCCTGATAGTTCCGCCGCTCCACCAGGCTGTGGATCGTGTCGCCGTAGGTGTGGATCCCGGCGATCACCACTTCCCCGTCGTTGTCGCGCAGCACGGTCGGCTCGGCGGCCGGCTTGGCGCCGCGCTCCACGGCCAGCTCGAAGGCCCGGCGCGCGTCATCCACCCACAGGGCGATGTCGCGCACGCCGTCGCCGTGCCGGTTGACGTGGTCGGTGATCGGATGGTCGGGGGACATCGCGGAGGTGAAGACCAGCCGGACCTTGTTCTGGCGGAGGAGGTAGCTGGCCCGGTCGCGGGTGCCGGTTTCAGGACCCCGGTAGGCGACCGGCTCGTAGCCGAAGGCCGACTGGTAATAGTGGGCCGCCTGCTTGGCGTTCCCCACGAAGAACTCGACGAAGTCGGTGCCGTTGATGGGGAAGGTATCGGTCGCTTCCTTCTCGACCGGCATGGTCTCGGTCTGCATCGGACCCCCTGAGCAGTGGCGTGGTACTCGGTGGAAAAATAACGCCCATCCGGGCGGCCCACCACGGCCTCACCCCCGCTGCACCATCCGTCCCACCTCGGCGACTAAGTCATCGGTGGTAAAGGGTTTCTGAAGAAACGGGTGGTCCTTCCGGAGCAGGCCCCGGAACAGGATCTCGTCCCTGGGGTACCCGGACATATAAAGGATGGGGAGCCCGTTCCTGAGCTTGCGGGCCTGTTCCTCGAGCTCTTCGGTCGCCATGTCGGGGACGACGACGTCGGTCAGCAGCAGCTGTAGATCGGTCGCGTCGTCGCGAAGGACCGCGACCGCCTCGCCGCCGTTCCGGGCCTGGAGTACCGTGTACCCGCGGTCCTCCAGGATGCGGGCGGCCAGCTCCCGCACGCCGTCCTCATCCTCCAGGATCAGCACGGTATTGCCGGCCGCCTTCATCCTGGGCTGCGAACGACGCGGCGCCGTCCCGATTTCGGCGAACCCAGCCACCTCGGGAAGACAGACCGTGAAGGTGGTGCCCTCCTCCGGCTCACTCTCTACCCACACGTAGCCGCCGCTCTGCTTCATGATGCCATATACGGTGGAGAGTCCGAGCCCGGTACCCGAGCCTACCGGCTTGGTCGTGAAGAATGGGTCGAAGACCTGTGCCAGCGTGGCCTCGTCCATCCCGTGGCCCGTGTCCACCACGGAGACGAGCCCGTAACGACCGGGTGGAATCGGAATGCCGATCAGCCGGCGGCCGTCCGATTCGTCGAGGTGACGGGATTCCGTCACGAGACGGATCACCCCGCCCGACCCCATCGCGTCGCGGGCGTTGAAGGCCAGGTTGATCAGCACCTGCTCCAGCTGCGAGCGGTCGGCCCTCACCACGACCGGGGATCGGCGACAGCGCCAGTCTCCACCCGGACGTTGGCCGGCAACATCAGCCGCAGGACCGGCACCATCTCCTCCACCACCTCGTTCAGCGGCAGATCCACCGGCTGAAGCACCTGCTGCCGGCTGAAGGCCAGCAGCTGGGTCGTGATCTTGGCCGCCCGCATCGCCGCCTTCCGGATCTCGTCCACTTCCCGGCGCGCGACGTGGCCCTGCTCGAGATCCCGGGTGAGCAGGTCGCTGAAGCCGAGGATGATCGTCATCATGTTGTTGACCTCGTGGGCCACTCCGCCCGCGAGCCGTCCGACCGCCTCCATCCGCTGGGCGCGCTGCAGCCGCTCCTCGGTGCGCTTGAGATCGGTCAGATCCTGCACCGTGACGACGTAGGACTTCGGCTTGTCGCCGTCGTTCAGCGGCGTGGCGCTCACCAGGACCGGAAAGGTGGTCCCGTCGGTCCGCTGGTGAATCGTCTCATAGGTTCGTCCCTTGGATTCCGCCGACCACTGATCGGGCTCGGCCGTCCGGTCGGGCGGCAGAACCTCGGCGAACAGATGGCCGCTCAGGTCGGACGGCAGGCGATAGCCATGCAGACGCGCGAAGGCGGGGTTCACCATGTCGATCCGATGGTCGTAGCCGTCCACGACCGCCGCGCCCCACCAGGCGAGATCGAAGACCTGGATCCACCGGTGCATCGCCTCGCCGAGTCCGGACCGCCGGGCGATCTCGCGCTCGAGCTGTTCCTGCACCATCGCGGACTCCATCGCCAGCGCGATCCGGCGCGACAGCACCTGGACCATGGCGAAGTCCCCGCTGAGAAACGCCTCGCTTTCCTCGCACCGGCCCAGCGCCAGGCCGCCGATGGTGCGGCCACCGGCCCGCAAGGCGACGACGATGAAGGAGCGGAGGTCGAAGGCGTCGAGGAGCTGAACCAGGGCGGGATCCCGGCGGGACAGAAGCCGGATCGCGGTGTCGTTGACCGTGGGTACCCAACGGGCGTAACGCCCTTCGCGGGCGTGCGCGCACGCGGCCTCGCGGATGTGATCCAAGTTGGCGACCACGTCCCGCCGAAGCCGTTGCGCCATGCTGGGCCGGCTATGACTGACCTCGATCCTGGTCGGGTCGGAGTCGTTCTGAAGTACCAGGACGGCCAGGTCGGCGAGGCGTGGCACGATGGCATCGAGCGCCACGCCGATCACGGCTTCGTAGTCGACGGAGGCCTGGAGTGCATGACTGACTTCTTCGACGAGCAGCACCCGCTCGTGTTCCGGCGGCGATTTCATTCTCACATCGCAACCTCGTCTGATCCCCACGCGAGAGCAAGCCGCAGGGCGGCGCTCCGGTTGTGAGCGCCATCACATTGCGGTCATTGCTCTTGGGTGTATCACATCATAGGTTGAGATTACGAGACGAGGATGCCATGTCACGGCGAGAAGTCGTTGTCATCGGAGGGTCGGCCGGGGCGATCGAATCGGTATCCGAGATCGTGCGCCAACTTCCGGCCGACTTCGGCGCCGCGATCTTCGTCGTCGTTCACTTCCCTGGCTCGGTGTCGAGCGCACTTCCGCGCATTCTGAGCCGTGCCGGCGTCCTGCAGGCGCACCACGCCCAGAACGAAGAACCGATCCAGACCGGCCGAATTTACGTCGCCCCGCCGGACTGCCATCTCCTTCTGGAGAACGGTCGCGTGCGGCTGACACGAGGGCCCAAGGAGAACGGCCACCGCCCCGCCATCGATCCCCTGTTTCGGAGCGCCGCGCATCATTTCGGCCGTGACGTAGTGGCCGTGCTCCTCTCCGGCAATCTGGATGACGGGACTGCGGGGCTGTTGACGGTGAAGCAGTGCGGTGGTATCGCGGTGGTGCAGCATCCCGATACGGCCCTGCACCGGGGCATGCCGCAGAGCGCCATCGATCACGTCAAGGTGGATCACATCGTACCGGTCGAGGCGATGCCGGAGCTGTTGAGCCGGCTGACCGCGCAGCCCGCCCCGACGACCAGGGTCTTGCCCATGGAACCCCACGACAATTCGAGCGTCAGTTTCGACGAAGTCGCGCTGCAGGACCGGAAGACCCAGGCGGGCATCCCTTCCACTATGACGTGCCCCGAATGTCACGGGACGCTCTGGGAGCATCGCGAGGGGCAGCTGATCGGCTTCCGATGCCGGGTGGGCCACGCGTTTACCGAGGAGGCGCTGCTCGCGGTCCAGGCCGAGCAGCTCGAGGCCGCGCTCTGGACCGCGCTGCGGGCGCTGGAGGAGCACTCGGCCCTGTCCCGCCGGCTGGCCCTCCGGGCCTCCAACCGTGGTCACACCCATAGCGCCTCGTCGTTCACCGAGCAGGCGATGGACGCGGAGCATCACGCCTCTACCATCCGCACCGTTCTCACCGGCGGCGGGCGCAACGGCATGGTGGGCGCCCGCACTCTCGAGCGCGATACGGCATCATGACCGACCCCACCCGCGAAGAGAGACTGCTGGAAGAGGAAGAGGCTTCAGACCGCGACGCGCTGGCGCCTCCGACCTCCGATCCACAGTGGGCATCCCTGCTGCAGTACCTGCAGATCTCCCGCGGCTTCGATTTCCACGGCTACAAGCCCACGTCGCTCGCCCGCCGCATTCGCAAACGCATGCAGTCGCTCGGCATAGACAGTTACGAGGCGTACCAGGAGCACATCGAGCTGCACCAGGATGAGTTCCGCGAGCTGTTCAACACCATCCTGATCAATGTCACGGCGTTCTTCCGCGATCTCGAAGCCTGGGACGCCCTCCGCACCAGCGCGGTCGAGCCGATGCTGGCCACCAAGGGCACCGGCGATCCCATCCGGGCCTGGAGCGCGGGCTGCGCTTCCGGCGAAGAGGCCTACACGATCGCGATGGTGCTGGCCGAAGCGATGGGTCTCGAGCAGTTCCGCGCCCGGGTCAAGATCTACGGCACGGACGTGGACGAGGATGCGCTCAACACGGCACGCCACGCGACGTACGGGCAGAAACAACTGGAGAACGTGCCCGAGGATCTGCGCAGCCGCTACTTCGAGCACGTGGACGGAGTCTACGCCTTCCGGAAAGACCTCCGCCGGCAGGTGATCTTCGGACGCCATGACCTGATCACCGACGCGCCGATCTCACGCGTGGATCTTCTGGCCTGCCGCAACACCCTCATGTACTTCAACTCCGAAACCCAGGCCCGGATCCTCAGCCGTTTCCACTTTGCTCTGACCGAGGGCGGCTCGCTGTTCCTCGGGCGGGCGGAGACGATGATGGCGCAAGGTCAGATCTTCGTGCCGGTGGACATGAAGCGGCGGATCTCCCGCAAGCGGGCGCGCAGCTCCCCCAGGGATGCGATGCGCTCGACGGGCGTTCTGGCGGAGTCACCGGAAGCCCAAGCGCAGCTGCGCGCGGCGGCCCTGGAGGCCAGTCCGGTCGCGCAGATCGTGCTCGACGCCGAGGGACGCGTCGTCACGCTCAACGAGCGCACCCGGTCGCTGTTCGGTCTGCACGACTCGGACGTGGGCCGCCCCCTCCGCGATCTCCAGGTCTCCTATCGCCCCGTCGAGCTGCGCTCGGTCATCGAGCGGGTCGAGACCGAGCGCCGACCCATCGCCGTGAAGGAGGTCGAGTGGCGCTCCGGCACCGGCGAGGTGCGGTGGCTCGATCTGATGGTCTCGCCGCTGGAGGATGAGGCCGGCCGCCGGATCGGCATGCTGGTGGCCTTCGCCGACATGACCGGATACCGGCGCCTGCAGCGCGAGCTGGAGCAGTCCCACATGGAGCTGGAAACGGCCTACGAGGAGCTGCAGTCCACCAACGAGGAGCTGGAGACGACCAACGAAGAGCTCCAGTCGACGGTGGAAGAGCTGGAGACGACCAACGAAGAGCTCCAGTCCACCAACGAAGAGCTGGAGACGATGAACGAGGAGCTCCAGTCCACCAACGAAGAACTGGAGACGATCAACGACGAGGCCCGCCAGCGCAGCGACGACCTCAATCAGGCCAATCTCTTCCTGCAGTCCATCCTCACCAGCCTGCGGAGCGGCGTGGCGGTGGTGGACCGCGAGCTCAGGATTCTCGCCTGGAGCCGCCATGCGGAGGAGCTGTGGGGCCTCCGCGCCCAGGAGGTGGCGGGCCAGCATCTGTTGAACCTGGACATCGGCCTTCCGCTGCAGCGGCTGCGTCCCATGCTGAAGGCCTGCCTCGCCGGCGAGAGCGCGCAGGAGCAGATGGCGCTCGAGGCCGTGAATCGGCGAGGGAAGAAGATCCACTGCCAGGTGACCTGCACGCCCCTGGCCGGCCCCGACACGCCGGTGGGCGGCGCCATCCTTCTGATGGAGGAGCTGAATGGTCGCTCCGAGGAGGGCGCCGGCACCTAGACGTGCAAACTGTCCCCCCTCGTGCATCTCCTGCGACCCCGAATCCGGAGCGTCGCGATGCACCGAGCCTTCTTCGTTCTTCTCGCAGCCGGTCTGTGCATCCCCTTGCACGCCGCCGCGGCCCAAGGCTGGATCGAGATCGAAGGCAGGCAGATTCGGCGAACCGATGGTCCGGTTTCCCGGGTGGATTCGCGCGTCACCATCGCGGTGGACGATCGGATGGCCCGGGTCCAGGTCGAGGAGCGATTCCGGAACGACGGAGGCACGCTCGCGGAGGGCAGCTACCTCTATCCGCTGGCCGGGGAAGCGTCCTTCACCGATTTCTCCCTCTGGCTCAACGACCAGGAGCTGCGCGGTGAGACGATGGACGCCGCCAAGGCGCGCGAGATCTACGAGGGCATCGTTCGCCGCCAGAAGGATCCCGCGCTGCTGACGCTCGCGGGGCACGGTCTCGTGAGGGCCCAGGTGTTCCCGATCCAGCCCGGCGAGACGCGGAAGGTGGCGCTCCGCTACACCCAGCTGCTCGTGCGCCAGGGCGATGCCGTGCGCCTCCGGTACGCGCTCGGCGTGCGTGGATCGGACCGCAGCACGGAGCTTCGCATCGAGGTGGCGCGGGCGGACCAGTATGGCACTCCGTATTCCCCGACTCACACCATCGACAGTCGCACCACCGGCGGCCGACTCGAGATCACCGTGGCTCCCGGCGCCGCCGGCGACGTGGAGCTGTTCCTGCCCCTTCGGCGTCCGGTCGCGGGCGCCACCGTGCTGACCCATGCGTCGGGCACCGAAGACGGCTACTTCATGCTGCTGCTCGCGCCCGCGCCGGCGGGCCGAGCGCAGTCGGTGCCCCGCGATCTCACGCTGGTAGTGGACATCTCCGGCTCCATGTCCGGCACCAAGCTGGAGCAGGCGAAGGCCGCGCTGCAGCAGGCGCTCGGCACGCTGAGCCCGAACGACCGGTTCCGGATCATCGCATTCTCCAGCGCGGTGCGGAGCTTCCGGGAGCAGCCGGTTCCGGCGACCACCGCGAACCTGACCGATGCGCGTGAGTTCGTAGACGGTCTCGGGGCCGAAGGCGGGACCAACCTCGCCGGTGCGATCGAGGCCGCCCTCCGCGGCAACGACGCCGCCGAGCGCCTGGCGCAGATCGTTCTCATCAGCGACGGCGTGCCTTCGGTCGGAGAGCAGGCGCCGGACCGGATCGCCGGCGACGCCGCGGCCCGCATCGGACGGGCGAGAATCTTTCCGTTCGGCGTCGGCAGCGACGTGAACACGTATCTGCTCGACCGGCTCGCGTCCGAGGGGCGCGGTGCGGTCGAGTACGTCCCGCCGGGCACGAGCGTCGAGTCCGCGGTCGGCACCCTGATGAACAAGCTGAGGCATCCGGCGCTGGTGGACCTGCGGATCGCCGAGTCTCCGGTGGAGCTGCTCTCGCTCCAGCCCGGCCGGATACCCGATCTGTTCTACGGCGAGGAGCTGGTGGTCGTCGGCCGCTACCGGCAGCGCGGGAGCGGGCGGGTGGTGGTGACCGGGGGCCGGCACGGGACCCGGGAGCGGGTGGAAACGCAGGCGACGTTCGGCCAGTCCGAGGCCGGCAACGGGTTCATTCCCAGGCTGTGGGCCTCCCGGCGGATCGGCGAGCTGACCCGGACGATGCGTGTCGAAGGGCCGTCCGATGTCCTCATCCAGGAAATCCGCGACCTGGGTCTCCGGTTCGGCATCCTCACGGAGTACACCTCGTACCTGGTCCAGGAGCCCGAGCAGCTGGCCCTCAGCCCACGGGTCTTCCCCGCGGCCGAGGATGCAAGGCGCCAGACCGGGGAGCGGGTGGTCGCGCGGGCGGAGCAGAGTGCTAAATTGTCTGAAGTGAAGACGTTAGACCGAGCCAACGCAATGGCGCTTCGATCCGTGGAGGAGCAGTCGCGGGCGGCGGGAGCGGGAGGGGCCAAGTCGGTTGGGGGCCGGGCTTTCGTCCTCCGGGATTCGGTCTGGACTGATATCGGGCACGCCGATAGGATCCCTGTCACCGTCGTGGCGGCGTACAGCCGTGCATATTTCGACTTGGTGCGATTGTTGCCGGAACTGGCCCCGTATCTCTCTGCCGGCGAAAACGTTGTGGTGGCTGGCCGGCGGGGCAGCATCAGAATCGCCCGGGCGGGAACTGAGGCTTGGGGCTCGGGTGAGCTGGCGGCTCTGGTCCGACAATTCAGGGGCACATGACGGCCGATCTCGCCCGACTGTTCGAGGAGTACTACCCCTCACTCGTCCGCATGCTCTATCGGCGGACGGGCGACCGGGATCGGGCCGAAGACCTCGCGCAGGAGACGTTCGCGCGCGCCGTCTCGGCTCCGCCGGACAATCCGCGGCCCTGGTTGTTCGCGGTCGCGCTCAACCTGGTGCGGGAAGATGGACGACGATCGGTGACGCGGGGACGGCGGTTGGAGCTGCTGCGCACCGAGCAGGACCGGCCGACGGAAGGTCCGGACACGGACCTGGAACGAAATGAGGACGTGGCGCGCGTGCGCGCCGCGCTGGCGCGCCTGAACGAACGCGATCGTGAGGCGCTCCTGCTGAAGGCCGAAGGCTTCGGGTACGACGAGATCGCTTCCACGCTGGGGCTCGCCAAGGGTGCCGTCGGCACCACACTGGCTCGGGCTCGGCGCCGTCTGGTCGAAGCGTATCGCGCGCAGGAACGAGGGAACAATGTCGCATCTTGATGAAGGCACTCTGCACGCCCTGCTCGATGGTGAGCTGGACCTGCATGAGGTGAAGGAAATACAGGCCCATATCGGCAGCTGCAACGCCTGTGGCACCCGGCTGCGCGAGGTGAAGGAGTTCCACGGGGAGACCGACCGCCTGGTCGGCCTGCTCGAGGTTCCCACCGCGCCGTCGCGCCGCACCGGCCCGCCGATGGGCGCCGATCCCGATCCCGCGCTCGATCACGCGATCGAGCCGCTGGACGATCGCGCGGTCGCGCGCCAGCCGAGCCGGCCGGCGCCGCGGACCTCCGGCCCCGCGGCCGAGCCGCCGCCGCTCCTGCTCCCCGAGAACACCCAGTACGGCCAGTTCCCGTTCATGCGCAAGATGCGGTGGGCCGCGCTGATCCTGGTGACGGTCGGCGCCGGGTACCTCGGCAATCAAGCTCGACAGACAGGCACCGTGCCGTTCTACCTCGGCACCGCTCCCACCGACTCCGCCGATGGCGCCGATTCCGCTCCCGGCGCGGTGCTGAGCAGCCAGGAAGCCTCGGCGCCGGCGGAGACGCTCACCACGAACGCGGCTCCCGCGCCGGAGGCGAAGGTCGCGGAAGTTCCCAAGCGCGAGGCGCCACGCGCCAAGCCGGCACCGGCTCGCGACCAGGCGACCCCGCAGAGCGCATCGCGGTCCACCGTGGGAGTCGCCGCCGCGGGCGGCGAGCGCTCGACGGCCGCCGAGTCGGAAGAGGCACCGGCGGACACGGATTCCGCCGTCGAGAACCAGATTGCCCTCCAGCCGCCCGCGCCCGATGCGAGTGAGGATGAAGGCCTGGTTCAGCCGGCCGACGTGCGCCAGGAGGCGGCGGACGCGCTGGAGGATCTCGACCGGGAGCGGCGGATCGAGCGCGCCGACGCGGCGACCGCCGCGCTCGATGCCCGGCGTCGTGCGGAAGAGCGCGCGGTGCGGCCTGCGGCGCCGGCACCCAGGACGCCGGAGCAGCGGGCCCAGATCTACCTGCGGATCGGACTCGACGAGGCCGCCAAGCAGCTCGGCCGGCCGGTGCACGTCATCGAGGGCATGAGCCCGCTGTTCATGGGTCTCGCGTTCGGACGGAACTCGCCCGGCGCGGATGCGACGCGTCCGGTGGTTCGGGTGGTCTATCAGGATTCACAGGGCAGGTTGATTCTGCTGGACCAGCAGCGGCTTCGGCCAGGACAATCCACGTCGTCGCCGGGTAACGAGCCTCACTGGACCGCGGGGGAGATCGCGCTGCACTTGAGTGGCGAAGTCGGCCCCGACGTTCTTCGGAATTGGCGGGCCCGCGTCAGATAGCGGCGGGCTCCGCTCCCTCCAGCGCCTCTCGCACTCTCGCCATCAGCCCGTCCGACAGGAAGGGTTTCTGCAGGTAGCGCGCGCCCGGCGGCACGCCGCGCCGCAGGATCTCGTCGTTGGTATAGCCTGAGATGTAGAGCACCTTGAGCGCCGGCCGTTGGGTCGAGAGCCGCTCCGCCAGCTCGCGCCCGCCCATCTCCGGCATAACCACGTCAGTGACCAGCAGGTGGATCGGCCGCTCGTATCGTTCGGCCAGCTGGAGCGCATCGCGGCCATGGCGGGCGGTCAGCACCGCATAGCCGCGCTCCTCGAGAATCTGCCGCACCAGCTCGCGCACGCCGTCCTCGTCTTCCACCACCAGCACTGTCTCGTGACCGCGCTCCTGCGCGCGCGGCTCGGTCTCGAGCCGTGCGGCTTCGTCCTCCCTCGGCAGGTACACCTTCACGGCGGTTCCTTCGCCGGACTCGGTGGACACGCGTACCATTCCACCGTTCTGGCGCACGATGCCGTGCACGATGGACAGACCGAGCGCCGCCCGCTGCTCGCGCGAATCCGAGAGCCGGTCTTCGGTCTCGCCACCGGTGTCACGAATCGCCAGCAGGATGTAGCTGCCGGGCCGGACCTGCCTCGCTCGCGGCCCCGCGCCGATATGGCGCTCGGTCGTCTCGATGGTGAGCGAGCCGCCATGGGGCATCGCGTCGCGGGCATTGAGCACGAGGTTCATCAGCATCTGATCGAGATGCCCGGGATCCATGCGGACGGTCGCTGCCCCGGGCAGCAGGTGGAGCCGCAGCGCGATGTCGGCGCCGAGCAGCCTCTGGATCAAGCCTTCCATGGCATGAATGGTCTCGTGCAGGTCGAGCGAACGCGCCGCGATGGCCGGACGCTGGCCGAAGCCCAGCAGCTGGCCGGTGAGCTGCACGCCTCGGTCGGCCGCCTTCCGGATCTGGTCCACGTCCGTACGCCGGGGATCGTCTTCCGGGAGCTGGCGCTGCAGCAGGTCGCCGAAGCCGCGGATCGTCGTCAGGATGTTGTTGAAGTCGTGGGCGACCCCGCCGGCGAGGCGGCCGACCGCGTCGAGGCGCTGCGCCTGGCGCAGCTGCTCCTGGCTCTGGTGCAAGGCCGCGCGGGTGCGGGCCCGGTCGCTGATGTCGCTCACCATTACCAGGCGGGCACGGCGCCCGTTCATCTCCAGCTCGTGCGAGACGATCTCCACGTCGATGAGGGTTCCGTCTTTCCGCTGATGACGGGTGAAGGCCGCCGCCTCGCGGTGCGCGGATGGGGCCGACATCGGCAGCTCATCGGCGTCCTCGTCGGGGCGGACCTCCATGATGTTCATGGAGAGAAATTCTTCCCGGGAGTAGCCGTAGTGACGGATCGCCGCATCGTTGACCGCGAGAAATTCCAGTGTGGCGACGTCGAAAACCCACATCGGCTGCGGATTGGCCTCGAACAGGAGCCCGTAGCGCCGATCGGCTTCGCGCGCCCGGTGCAAGGCGTGGCCGGCGCCGACCGCGAGCGCCGTGCGGTCCGCCAGATCCCGCGCGAAGCGGAGATCCTGTTCGCCGAACACCCGGCCATACTCGCGGCTCATCGCCAGCGTGATCGTGCCCGCGAGGCGCCCATTCGACGGCAGCGCAAGCTGGAGTACCCAGGTGGGCTTGAGCGAGCGGTAGAGCTTCCGGTGATCCTCGTCCTCCGCCACGGCGCGGAGCAGCTCCTCGGTCACTTCCACCGGCGTAGGGTGCACGGTCGGGGGGAGGCCGAAGGGAATCCGCCCGGCGCCATGCTCGCAGAGGACGCGAACCACGAGGTCCCGGGCGGGATCGCGGTGCGCCGCGCCGAGCAGGCGCGGCGCGCCGCGCTCGTCGATCACGTGGATCGCGCACCAGTCGCCCATGGCCGGCACCAGCACGCGCGCAAGCTCCTGCAGCGTCAGCTCGTAGTCGAGCGATGAGGCAAGAGTGGAGCTGACCTGGGACATGAAGGACACTCGCCGGTCGATCGCTTCCGCCTCGGTTCGGCTCAATTCAGCCGCCCGCCCACGCAGCGCCTCCTGACGGAGGTGGGAGACCATCACCGCAATGCCCGGCGCGATCAGCCCGACCGCGAGCAGACTGTAGCCACCGCTCGGCTGGTAGCGGAGCGGGAGGCCCGGCTCGGCGAAGAAATGCACGCCATAGAGCACGGTCAGGACCGCGCTGATCAGCGCGGTCCGCATCCCGCCGAGATAGGCAGAGATGACGACGGTGAGGAGCAGGATCGGGAAGGGATACAGGACGGGCATCCCGTGGCGAGCGAGCTGGTCCATGAGGATGAGCGCGCCAAGGGTCAGCAGCGGTCCCCAGACCGTCTCCGCAGCCACTTTCCACCCGGCCCACGAGCTCGGGCGACTGTACTGAACCCGCCGCCTGATAGTCTCGACCACCTGAGTGACACCGCTAGAGGTCATCTGCTCCTCGTCCAGTGCGGATCTAGCCCTTGGGGACGAGTCGAAGATGCCTGCGGGAGGGGAAGAGTGTCTGTGAGACTGCTTACACCCCTTCCCCCGTGGGGCCCTAGGTAGCCCGAAGCGCGACCATGGGATCCACGGCAGAGGCCCGGCGGGCCGGTGCGAGGCAGGCTGCGGCGGCGATGAGGACCAGCACGAGTGCCATGCCGGCGAAGGTAATCGGATCCGTGGCCTCCACCTGATAGAGGAGACCACTCATGAGCCGGGTCAGGAGAATGGCCGAGGCAATGCCCAGGGCCAGGCCGATGATCACGAGCTGCAGCCCCTCCCTCAGCACCATGCCGAGCACCTCGGCCCGACCGGCCCCCAGAGCCATCCTGACGCCGATTTCCTGGGTCCGCTGGCTGACGGAGAACGCGACCACCGCGCCGAGCCCCGCGGCCGTGATGCAGAGCGCGAGCAACGCGAACATCAGCAGCAGGCTGGTGGTCAGCCTGGGCGAGGCGAGAGCCTCGCCACGGACTTCCTCCAGCGTCTGGATGTTCGCCAGAGGTTGGCCCGGATCGATCGACAGCACTTCTTCGCCGATGCGCCGGGCCATGGCGCCCGGATCGGCGGAGGTGCGCACGAGGAAGCTGCTCTCGCGGAAGGGCACCTGGGAGAACGGCAGGTAGACCTCTTCGGACGGCTCGCTCTCGAGGCTGTAGTGGTGTACGTCGCCCACGACGCCGACGATCGTGATCCAGGTCTTGCCGGTGTCAGCCGAGATCCGGTGGCCCACCGCGGTTTCCTTGCCCCAGTACCGTTGCGCCAGTGTCTGGTTGACAACGGCCACGCCCGGCGACTTGGGACCGTCGGAGGCCGTGAAGAACCGTCCCGTCACCAGTGGAATCCCGAGCGTCTGGAAGTATTCCGGCGTCGCGCTCCGGAGATCGCCGAGCGGCTCGGCGCCCGCTTCCGCGGGCGGCTGCCCCTCGATGACGAAGTTCACGTTGATGCGCCGATGCCCGTCCAGCGGAAAGGTGAGCGACGAGGCCGTGGCCATCACCCCCGGCTGGCCGGCGAGCCGCGCGTGCAGCTGGTCGTGGAAGCCGAGCACCAGCTCGTTGGTGGTGTACCGCGACCAGTTGAGATCGAGCGTCATGGTCAGCACGCGCTGGGTGTCGAAGCCGGGATCCAGTGCCTGGAGTGCCAGCAGGCTCCGCAGCATCAACCCCGCGCCCACCATCAACACCATCGAGACGGCCACCTGCGCCACGACCAACGCCGCGCGCACCCGGTGCGAGCCGCCGCCGCTGGTGGCGGCCCCGCCCTCCTTGAGCGCGCTCACCAGGTTCGCCCGCGACGGCAGTGCGGGTAGCACCGCGAACACCAGGCCCGTGAGCATGCAGACGACGAGCGTGAAGGCGAGCACCTGGCCGTCCAGCGAAATCTCGGCGGCGCGCGGCGTGAACCGCGCCGCGAAGCTGGTGAGGAGCCGCATGGTCCCCGCCGCCAAGGCGAGGCCGAGCACGCCGCCCGCCAGCGCGAGCAGACTGCCTTCGACCAGCATCTGCCGGAAGAGCCGGGCCCGATCGGCGCCGAGTGCCGCGCGCAGCGCCATCTCCCGCGAGCGGCGCACCAGCCTCGCGAGCGTCAGGTTCGCGATGTTGGCGCAGGCGATGAGCAGCACGAAGCCGGTGGTGCCCAGGAGCAGGAGCAACGTGGGCTTGGCCTGCTTGGTCAGCTCGTCGTGGAGCGAGGCCGCCTCGATCGAGAAGCCGCGGCCGCTGGGATACGCGGCGGGGTATTCCGCGCGCATCGTGGTCGCGAGGCCTGCCAGCTCGGACTGCGCCTGCGCCAGGGTAACGCCCGGCCCCAGACGGCCGAACAGGTGCAGCAGCCGCGCGGTGCGGGTGGAGGTCGTGAAGGAGGAGGACCGGAAGGGACAGGAGGAGCTCGGCATGTAGACGTCGTTCTCCGCCGGGTACTGCGGCACCGGCGGCAGGATGCCGATCACGGTGTGGATCCGGTCGTTCATCTCGAAGGTGCGGCCGACGATCCCGGGATCGCCGCCCAGCCGGTTCTGCCAGAAAGCGTAGCTCAGCACCAGCACCGGCTCGGCACCGGACTGGTCTTCGCCGGTGCGGAACGCCCGTCCCATCATCGGCTTCACGCCGAGGACGTCGAAGTAGTTGGCGGACACCACGCCGGTCTGGACCCGGCGCGGCTCGCCCTGACCCAGGAGGATGAAGGGCATCGAGTGATACTCGACGATGGACTGCAGTCCTCGGCTGCGCTCGCGGTAGTCCACCAGCTCGGGCACCGAGAACTGGGCGTTGGCCACGCCTGACAGTGGCGCGGGTTGCTTGAGGTAGACCAAGCGCTCGCCGTCCTCATAGGGAAGCGGGCGCAGCAGGACGCCCCGGATCATGCTGAAGACCGCGGTGTTGGCGCCGATCCCCAGCCCCAGGGTCAGGATGGCGACCAGGGTGAAGCCGGGCGTCTTCCGGAGCGAGCGGAGCGCGAAACGGAGATCGTGGGCGAGTCCCAGCATGGTGTCCCTCCTGGCGCGCTCGCGCGCGCCACGCGCCGCGATGTCGCGGCATTCACCTTCGATGGCCTCGAGATCGCCGAACGCCTGGAGCGCCGCCAGCCGGGCCGCCTGGGGGCCCATGCCGGCGTCGATCAACTCCTGGGTGCGCATGTCGAGATGGAAGCCCAGCTCGCTGCCGACGTCGCGCGCGACGTTGGCCGAGGAGCCGGGCAGACGGAAGAGACGGCGGAAGGCCGACACGCTCAGGCGGGCGCGGCGTCGAGCGCGGCCATGACGGCCCGCGCGTAGGTCCGCCAGCGCTCGACTTCGGCGCGCAGGTGGCGCCGGCCGGCGGGGCTCATGCGGTAGTACTTGGCCTCGCGCCCGGTCTCGCTGACGCCCCACTCCTCCTCCAGCCAGCCACGACGCTGGAGTCGGTGAAGCGCGGGGTAGAGGGCGCCCTCCTGCACGGTCAGCGCGTCGTCCGTGGTCTGGCGGATCCAGCGGCCGATGGCGTAGCCGTGCATGGGGCCCCAGCTCAGGGCTTTAAGAATGAGGACGTCGAGGGTGCCGACGTAGAGATCGCTGCCAGCCATGCGCGGCTCCGGGCGGAGACGTTGCGATACCTAGATCACTGATGTATCATAGGCCCTGACCCCTAGTTCAGCAAGGGGTATGGAGCCCGCATGGTCAAGCGCCTGATTCTGCCCGCCCTGCTCGCCGCGTTCGCGGCGCCGGCGTCATCGCCGTCGCCGTTGCCTTCGACTTCGACTTCGCCGTCCGGCGAGCCCGCGGTGCGGCCGCGGTACACCGCCGACGGCGCGCTCCGGCGTCCGGCGGACGTGGATCGCTGGATCCTGGTCGGGGCATCGTTGGGACTGGGCTATTCAGACGCTACGGAGGACGGCCCGGGGATGTTCCACCGGGTGTATCTGGAGCCGACGGCCTACGACCACTACCGCGAGACCGGGCGATTCCGCGACGGCACCATGCTGGCGCTCACGATTCGCCAGCCCTCACGCCGCGTGCCGCCCAGCCGCGCGGGATGGACGGAGGGGGAGCTCGCCGCCGTGGAGATGGCGGTCAAGGATTCGGCGCGGTTCGACGGCGCGTGGGCCTACTTCGACTTCGGACGCGCGCGGCAGACGGCCAGGGCGATCGAGCCTGAGCGCTGCGCGCGCTGTC
This sequence comes from uncultured Gemmatimonadales bacterium, assembly GCA_963720365.1. Classification (GTDB taxonomy): domain Bacteria; phylum Gemmatimonadota; class Gemmatimonadetes; order Gemmatimonadales; family GWC2-71-9; genus CAVVWJ01. Next base: position 434,551 of record CAVRFK010000004.1, read on the forward strand.
ACGCGCAGCACGCGATCCGCGACAACGTATTCGTCCAGTTCTACCCGCAGCTCCGAGACCGCTGACGGACTTCCCCCCGCCTTGCCGACGGACGGGTTGGACGGTATGCTATCGCCAACCCAGTCCCATCCCGCAACGTACTTCTCAGGCATTCGCCAGCCGATTTTCGAGTACGGGGAATTCCCGCCCCACAGGAGATACGGGTATGCCACTGTCGAGTTCGACCTCCGCCGCTGCATCAGCCTTTCGCCGCTTCTCCCTCCTTCCGCTCCTGCTCTTCGCCGTCGCGATGGTCACGCCGTCCGGGCTCGCCGCCCAGGGCGTGACGACGTCGGCGATCCACGGCTTCGTCACCGGTGACGACGGCAAGCCGCTGGAAGACGCCGTCGTCGCCGCGGTGCACTTGCCGAGCGGCACGACGTATCGGACGTCGGTGCGGACCGGCGGCGCGTACAGCCTGCTCAACATGCGGGTCGGCGGCCCCTACCGGGTGACGGCGACGATGATCGGCTTCCAGCCGAAGAGCCAGGAAGACGTCCAGCTGAGTCTGGGTCAGACCCAGCGGCTGGACCTGGCGCTCAGCGCCCAGGCCGTGGAGCTGGAGGAGATTGCCGTGACCGCGGAGCGTGACGTGGTGCTGGACGCCGGACGCACCGGCGCGGCCACCTACATCACGCCGCAGCAGGTAGCGGTACTTCCCTCCATCAAGCGGTCCACCCGCGACCTGACGCGCCTCGATCCCCGGAGCGACGGCAACTTCAGCTTCGCCGGGCGGAACTGGCTCTACAACAACGTCTCGCTCGACGGCTCCTACTTCAACAATCCGTTCGGCCTCGACGATCCGGCCCCGGGAGGCCAGACCAACGCCGAGCCGGTGCCGTACGACGCGGTGGAGCAGGTGCAGGTGTCGCTGGCGCCGTTCGACGTGCGTGAGGGCGGCTTCACCGGCGCCAACATCAACACCGTGACCAAGAGCGGCACCAACCAGCTGCGCGGGTCGCTCTACACCTTCGCCCGCAACGAAGTGCTGCTGGGCAACAAGGTCAGCGGCAACGAGGTCGTGGCCGATCCTGACCTGAGCTTCATCCAGTCGGGCTTCTCGCTGAGCGGGCCGCTGGTGCGGGACAAGCTGTTCTTCTTCGTGAACGCCGAGCTGGAGCGGACCGACGATCCGGGCACCAACTTCGTCGCCAGCAGCGGAACGCCGGGGTTCGGGGTGTCGCGGGTGGAAGCGTCGGTCATGGACGCCATCCGCCAGCGGATGATCTCCGAGTACAACTACGATCCCGGCGCATACGAGGGGTACATCAACGAGACCAACAACAACAAGGTGATCGCCAAGCTCGACTGGAACATCAACAACAACAACAATCTTTCGTTCCGGTACAACTTCCTGGACGCCAAGCGCGACCTGCCGCCGCACCCGTTCGTGCTCAGCTTTGCCAACACGGGCCGGGGACCGAACGAGAGCAGCCTGCCGTTCCAGAACTCCGGGTACGCGATCAACAACGACCTGCATTCGTTCGCGCTGGAGCTGAACACCCGGGGCGGCGCCTTCGCCAACCGGTTCTTCGCCAGCTACAACCGGTTCCGTGACTTCCGCCAGCCGTTCAGCGAGCCCTTCCCCACCATCGAGATCGGCGAGGGCGGAGTCACCTACACGACGCTGGGACACGAGCCGTTCTCGATCCACAACATCCTGGATCAGGACGTCCTCCAGTTCACCAACAACTTCACGTTCTTCGCGGGCCGGCACTCGCTGACCTTCGGCGCCAACTTCGAGAAATTCAGCTTCTTCAACGCATTCAACATCTTCCGGAACGGCGTCTTCTTCCTGCCGGGGTCCATCCCGATCGGCAGCACGTTCAGCTCGCTGGACGAGTTCTTTGACGCGACCGATCCGTCCAACCCGGCCCAGAAGGACTTCCGGGCGATGATCGGCACCGGACCGTTCAAGGGCGAGAACATCGACGTCGGCCAGCTCGGCCTCTACGCCCAGGACGAGCTGCTCGCCAATGAGCGGCTCAACCTGACGTTCGGCGTCCGGGTGGACTTCCCGATGTACTTCACGGACCCGATCGACAATCCCTTCGCCCGCGGGCTGACGGCGCTGGACGAGGACGACAATCCGGAGACGGTGGACCAGAGCGACCTCCCGGGCGCCAAGCCGCTCTTCTCGCCTCGCGTCGGGTTCAACTGGAACGCGAGCGGCGACCGGCGGACCCAGGTCCGCGGCGGCACCGGCATCTTCACCGGCCGGGTGCCGTTCGTCTGGATCGGCAACGTGATCTCCAATCCGGGCGCCAACCCGAACCTCTTCCCGACGGGGCCGGTCCGGCCCACGAAGGACGACGCCACGCTGGCTCAGTCGTTCGACCTGAACTCCATGGTGACCGACTTCAAGTGGCCGCAGACCTGGATCAGCGACATCGCAGTCGACCAGCAGCTCGGGCAGGGCTTCCTCGGCACGCTGGAAGTGATCTACGGGAACGACATCAACAACGTGATCGTGCGGAACGCCGACCTGGTGACTCCGGTGCGGACCCTGCCCGACGGGCGGCCGTACTACGGCGGCGCCGGCGCCAACGAGCTCAACGCCGACGGCGGCGCGGGCATCTACGTGCTCGACAACACCAGCGAGGGGCACAACTTCAACGTCACGGCCCAGCTCCGGAAGAACTTCGCGTTCGGGCTCGACGCCACCCTCGGCTACAGCTTCACCAAGGCGAAGAACAACCTGAAGTCCACCGAGATCGCGAGCGTGCTCTGGCAGAGCCAGCCGATCCAGGGCGATCCCAACCGCCCCGAGCTCAGCTACTCCGAGTTCGGCCAGCGGCACCGGATCGTCGGCGGCGCGACCTACGTGAAGTCATGGTCGGAGAATCTCCGTACCTCGATCGGTCTCTTCGTCGAGGTGGCGGAAGGCAATCGCTTCTCGGGCGCGGGCGGGAACCGCTACTCGTTCCTGTACTCGGGCGACGTGAACGGTGACGGCGCCGGCGGCAACGACCTGATCTACATCCCGGCGAACCAGGGCGACATCGTGCTGGTGGATTGCCCCTCCGGCTGCGGCGCCAACGTCACGGCCGACCAGCAGTGGGACGCGCTCAACGCGTTCATCGAGCAGGACAAGTACCTGAGCAGCCACCGCGGCGAGATCTCGGAGCGGTCGGGCGCCGTGAACCCCTGGTACAACAACGTGGACCTGCGGATCCTGCAGGACGTCGGATTCGGCGGGGTGACCCGGCACAACTTCCAGTTCAGCCTCGACATCCTGAACCTGGGCAACCTGATCAGCTCCAACTGGGGCGTGCGCAAGGTGGCCAGCTCGGCCGCGACGAGCCCGCTCAGGCTGGTCGGCTTCGACGGCGCCGGCGCGCCGCAGTTCAACTTCACCGGCCCGGCGGAGACGTTCATCGACGATCCGAGCGTGTTCAGCCGGTGGCGGGCGCAGCTGGGGGTGAGGTACTTCTTCGAATAGTTGAAGAGCCAGTGTGTCACCCCGAACGCAGTGAAGGGGACCATGCACGCATGGTCCCCTTCGCTGTGCCCAGGGTGACACCCGGTCGCTCTAGAACGTCAACCCAAACAACACCGCCAGCCCCCGGTTCTTGAGCTCCACCGGGCCCATCCACCACCGACCGCAGCCCCTTCGTATAGCGCCCCTGCAACGACGAGCGTCACCCGGGTGAGATGCATCTCGATCGCCGCGCCGGCGATCCAGCCGAAGTCCCACTCGCTGATGCCGGTCACGTTCTCACCGCAGGTCCCGTTGACCTCGTCGCCGCCGCTCACGGGGGTGATCAGGAGATCGCAGCCGATCTGGACGCCGACGGTGGGACCGCCGAAGATGGCGGGACGGTAACGCCCTCGCGGGAGCGTAAGCCGGCCGAGGACGGGCAGCTCGAGGTAGGCGAGCTCGAGGTTCACCAGGGCGAGGTCGTCGCTGTCGGTGATGCCGGTGAGGATCTGTCCGCCCTTGACCGAGAACAGCACTTCCGGCCTGACGCTGACCACCCCGTTCACCGGAAGGTGAAGGTAGACGCCGGTGATCGCGCCCTGGCGGCTTTCCACCAGGTTGGAGTTGATCCCCGTCAGGTCGGCGCGGGAGTATCCCGACCTGCGCCCCGACCGCGGCACCCTGCTGCGCCGCCGCGGGCTGCGCCAGGGGCAGGAGGGCGAGGGGAAACGAGGGTCGCCGCGCGGCCGAGGGGTCGCCGCGGATGGAAGGCGGTCACGGGTGCGAATGTAATCGGTCCCGCCTCCCCCGGCGCGACGCTGGGACCGCGTCGCGCATTTCTGTCTGGCTGGAGCTTGATGGCCGTCGGGACGCGCATTAGAATCCGCCCGGCCATAAACCCAACCCAAAGCACTCTATGTCGTTGCTCTCTCTCGATCGAGTCTCCAAACGCTTCGACGGCGTACCTGCGGTAGATCAGGTTTCCTTCGGGGTGGACCGGGGACAGGTCGTGGGGTTCCTGGGCCCGAACGGGGCCGGCAAGTCCACCACGATGCGGATGATCACCCAGTACTTCGAGCCGGACACCGGGACTATCCGTCTCGATGGGGTCCCGCTGTCCGACGGCGGCCGTGAGGCCAAGCGCCGGATCGGCTACCTCCCCGAGAACAATCCCCTCTACGCCGAGATGCTGGTCTCCGAGTGGCTGGAGTACGTGGCCGGCCTTCGAGACATCCGCGGAGCCGAGCGCCGCAGCTCGCTCGACGAGGCGATCGCGGCGACCGGCATCGAGGACGTCTATCACCGCCCGATCGGCGAGTTGTCCAAGGGCTTCCGTCAGAGGGTGGGACTGGCGGCCGCGATCCTTCACCGCCCCGACCTCCTGGTGCTGGACGAGCCGACCGAAGGGCTCGACCCCAACCAGCGGGTGGAGATCCGCCGGCTCATCGGCGCGCTGGGCCGCGAGCGCACCGTCATCCTCTCGACCCACATCCTGCCGGAAGTCCAGTTCACCTGCTCACGGCTCCTCATCATCAACCGCGGCCGCATCGTCGCGGACGGCCCGGTGGACGAGCTGGTCTCGCGCGCGAAGGACGGCGCCCGGATCAGCGTCGAGGCGAGCGGCGCGGGGATCGCCGAGCGGCTGGCCGGGCTGCCTGGCGTACGCAACGTGGAGCCTCGTCCGGTCGAGGGTGACCGCGTGCGGCTGACGGTGATCGTGTCGGGTGTCGAGGACCTGCGTCCCCGCGTGTTCGAGCTGGCCAAGTCGGCAGGGTGGACGCTCTACGAGCTGCACCAGGAAGCGGGCAGCCTGGAAGATCTCTTCCGCCAGCTCACCACCGACCAGGAGCCGGCATGAGGCGCATCTGGACCGTCGCGAGCCGCGAGATTCGCGCGCTCTTCGACCTGCCGACCGGCTACGTGCTGCTGGTGGTCTTCCTGGCGATCAACGCCTTCCTCTTCTTCCGCCAGGCGTACCTGTCGAACACCGCCAGCCTGCGGCCGATGTTGGACCTGCTTCCCTGGGAGTTCCTCTTCTTCGTGCCGGCGGTGACGATGCGGTCGCTGGCGGAAGACCTGCGGGGCGGGCAGATCGAGGTCGTGCTCGCGCAGCCGGTGAGCGAGCTCGAGGTCCTGCTCGGCAAATTTCTGGGCTCGGTGCTCTTTCTCTGGACCGCGCTGCTGCTGACGTTCGCGATCCCGCTCGGGCTGTCGGCCGGAGCGGATATTCCGTGGGGCACGGTGATCGGCCAGTACGTCGGCGCGGCGCTGCTGGCGGCGGGGCTGGCGGGCATCGGTGTGTGGGCCTCGAGTCTCACCAAGAGCCAGATCACGGCGTTCATCGTCGCGGCCGGGCTCATGTTCGTCCTGGTGCTCGTCGGGCTCGACCCGCTGCTGGTCGGCCTGCCGCCTAGCCTCGGCGCGATCGCGGCGCGGATCGGCGTGCTCTCGCACTTCGAGAGCCTCGGGCGCGGGGTGATCGACCTGCGTGACGTGATCTACTTCGTCTCGCTCGCCGGTGTCTTTCTCGCGCTGGCGTACGGGGCGCTGCTGGGACGCAAGCTCGCGCCGGGCGCGGGGGCCCGGCGGCTCAAGCTCGGCGTCGGGATGCTGGCGGCGTCGCTCATCGTGGTCAATCTGCTGGGCAGCTACATCGGCGGGCGGCTCGATCTGACGCCGGGCAACGCCTATACGCTCTCTCCCGCCACCGGCCGCATCGTCCGCGACCTGAACGACATCGTCACCGTAAAGGTGTTCGCGTCGAAGGAGCTGCCGGCCGAGGTGGCGCTGATGAAGCGGGACGTAGACGACCTGCTCCGGGACCTGCGGTCCGCCGGGCATGGCCAGGTCCGCATCCTCGAGCGCGATCCGTCCGACGACGAGGCCGCGCGCCGAGAGGCGGAGTCGCTCGGCATCCAGCCGGTCCAGTTCAACGTCATCGGCCAGGCGGAGCTGCAGGTCAAGCAGGGCTATCTGGGCCTCGCCGTGCAGCACGGCGGCCAGACCGAGAGCATTCCCTTCGTGCAGCGCACTGACGACCTGGAGTACCGGCTGGCCTCGACCATCCGGCAGCTCAGCCGCGACAAGAAGCCGGCGATCGGCTTCGTGGCCGACGCGCAGGGTCCCGGGGTCGCGTTCACGGAGATGCAGGAGCAGCTGCGCCGCTCCTACGACGTGCGCGACATCGACCTCGCCGACTCCACCCAGCCGGGCCCCGACGTCGTGGCGCTGGTGCTCGCCGGCACGCCGGACAGCCTCACGCCGGACCAGCTCCGACGGCTGGAAGCTTTCATCAATCGGGGTGGCAGCGCGCTGGTGCTGTCGGGCGGCATGGAAGTGTCCCAGCGCGCGCCGACCGCGCAGCCGCGGCCCGTCGCCTGGAACGCGTTCCTCCGCCCGCTCGGCGTGACGATCCGGAGCGACATGGCCTACGATCTCCTCGCCAACGAGGTGATCCCGCTGCCCGACCGATTTCGGCCGCGTGCTGCAGGTCTATCCGTTCTTCATCCGGGCGCAGAGCACCCGGCTGTCGCCGGTGAACCAGGATCTCAGCGCGGTGGTGCTCACCTGGGCCAGCACCATCGACACGACGGGCGCCGTGAAGGGTACGCTCACGCCGCTGCTCGGCAGCAGCCAGGCGACCGGCACCTTCACCAACGTCACCACGATCGCGCCGACCCAGGACTTCCCGCAGACGAACCTGAGCCACCGCCTGCTCGCCGTGATGGTCTCGCCCCCGCCGGCCGGCGCGGGCGGCAAGCCGCGCGGACGGGTGGTGGTGGTGGGCAGCCTCGACTTCGCCACCGATCGCTTCGTGCGCACGGCGCCGGAGAACCTGGCATTCACGCTGAACGCGATCGACTGGCTCGCGCAGGACGAAGCGCTGATCGCGATCCGCTCGAAGGACCGGCGGCCGCCGCCACTCCTCTTCGAGAGCAACGCGATGCGTGAGACGGTGAAGTACGCCAATCTGGTCGGGCTTCCGCTGCTGGTGGGCATCGCCGGCGTGATCCGACTCATCCGGCGGCGCCGCCGCACGCGGGAGCCGTACCGGCCGCTGGTGCCGGTGACGGGGAGCGCCGGATGAGCCCGAAACAGCTTGCCCGACTCGCGATGGTGCTGGGGGCGCTCCTGCTGCTCTGGGGCGCGGCGTCCCTGGCCCGCAAGGGCTCGCGGGGGCCATCGGCGGCGGATCGATTCGCCTTGCCGACGGTGTCGGCCGATTCGGCCGATTCGATCATCATCGTTCGGCCCGCCGACACGACCCGTCTCGTCCGCCGCGACTCGACGCGGTGGACCGTGAACGGCCATCCGGCCGCCCAGCGCGCGGTGGCGGACCTGTTCACCGCGCTCGCCGACACGACCCGGACCAGCGAGCTGGTGGCCGGGCGCACGGCGTCGCACGCCGGGTACGGGGTAGACAGCGCGAAAGGCGCCCGTGTCCAGGTCATGCGCGGTAACTTCCACCCTCGTCGACCTGGTGCAGGGCAAACGCGCACCCACGTTCGACGGCGGCTACTTCAGATCGGCCTCGGATTCCGCCGTGTATCTGGTCGGCGGGAACCTGGCGCAGGCGCTCGAGCTGTCATCGGACGAGTGGCGCGACAAACGCATCGCGGGCGCGGTGCCGGACAGCGTGGGTCGGATCGACGTGAGTCGAGGCAAGCGGTCGTACTCGCTCCGCCGCGATGGGAAGGGCTGGATCTGGGGATCGGGTGGGCGGGCGGACAGCGCCGCGGTCGGCACGATGCTCGAAGGCTATGCGGGGGTGGAAGCCGCGGGCTTCGCCACCGCGGCGCAGGCTGATTCCGCCAGCTTCGCGCGACCTGATCGCCGCGCCACGCTGCTTCGTACCGACGGCACACCGCTGCTCGCGCTCGCGTTCGACTCGACGGCGAGCGGGTTCTGGGTGCGGGCGGAGGGGGACAGCACGGTATACCGGATGGACGGGTGGGCGGTGGACCGGCTGACGCCGGCGGATAGCACGTTGAAAGGGAAGTGAGCGATTGCTACTCGCGGGTCCATTGAGTGACGCGCGTGAAGCCGCGCATCAGCACTCACTCCGATCACTGCGGCGCGTTCCCTGTCCCGCTAGCTCGAACACCCCCCACCCGCTCTGCCTCACCAACGCGCCATGTTCGTCCAGCCGCGGCGGCCGTAACCGCACCGTCCCCGGCGCGAGCGGCGCGATTCCCGTCCGTGGATCCGCGACCACATCGCCGAGCGCCTCGGATACGCTCCGCACTACACCCGCCGGCACTCCCTGCCCCGCCAATCGGTCGAGCCACTCCGCGGCCGGCCGCGTGCGCAGCGTTCTTCCCACTTCGGCCACGACGGCCGCGCGGTTCTCCACCCGTCCGGCGTTGGTGCGGTAGCGCGCATCCTCGGCGAGGTCCGGCCGCTCCAGCGCGCCACAGCACGCGAGCCATTGCCCATCGTTTCCCACCGCGAGCACGATAGGACGGTCGGCGGTCTCGAAGAGCTGGTACGGCGCCAGGTTCGCATGCGCGTTGCCCCATCGCGCCGGCTCCTGTCCGGTCACGAGCGCGTTCTGGGCGACGTTCACCAACGCGGCGGTCGCGCTGTGCGCGAGTGAGACGGTCAGCAGCCGCTCCGCCGCGCTCGGCCGGCGCGCGCGTGAGGCGAGTGCCGCGAGCACCGCGACCGCCGCGTCCTTGCCGGCGCACACGTCGGCGAGCGCTACGCCCACCTTCATCGGCGCGCCGCCGGGCTCGCCGGTGATCGCCATCCACCCGGACTCCGCCTGAATGACGGCGTCGTAGCCGGGCCGCTCAGATCCAGTCCCGAAGCCAGTGAGCCGGCACCAGATCAACGCCGGCGAGCCCTCCAGCAACGCCGTCGGATCGATGCCGCGCCGCTCCAACGTGCCGGGGCGGAAGTTCTCCACTACGACATCAGCCTCGCGCGCCAGCGCGAGCAGCAGCGCGCGGTCGGGCTCGCCGTCGAGGTCCAGCGCGACGCTCAGCTTGTTCCGGTTGACCGAGAGGAAGTACGCGCTCTGGCCTTCGTAGTCGAACGGCGGCCCCCACCCACGGGTCTCGTCTCCACCGGCGGGGCGCTCGACCTTGAGCACGCTCGCGCCCAGATCGCCCAGCGTCATGGTGCAGAGCGGTCCTGCCAGCACGCGCGTGAGGTCGAGGACCTTGATCCCGGCCAGGGGAAGCATGGTCACCAAGACAGCGGTTTGAGCCGCAGATGAACGCAGATGAACGCAGAGACAACAACTCGGGGATATTGGTAGAAACCAGACCCCTCCTCCCACCATTCCCTTCTGCGTTCTTCTGCGTTCATCTGCGGCCTCTGATCGCGCGGTATTGTGTTTCGGTATTTGTTCGGGTACTATGGAAGTTGAGAAAGGAGGAGCCAATGTCACGGAGCCCGGAGCTGGAGCGCAAGCTGGAAACGTTGATGTCCCTGGCGGCTGACGATCGCGAGGGTCTGCCGCCGCGGCTTCGCCATGCGCGAGACAGCGGCGCGCTCTCGCCCATCAACATCCGGCATCTGCGGCCCATGCCGGGGATGCGGATGTCCCTGCTCCGCATCCTGATGACGAACGCCTGCAGCTACAACTGCAGCTACTGCCCCATGCGGCGCGACCGGAACATGCCGCGCACGCTCCTCAAGCCGGAGGAGCTCGTCAGGATTTTCCTGGGTGCGCGAGAACGGGGCTGGTGCGAGGGTCTCTTCGTCACCACCGGCATTCCGGGCCGGCCCGTGAAGGTCATGGACGATCTCATCACGGCGCTGGAGCTGCTGCGAGAGCGCCACCGCTTCGGCGGGTACATCCACGTGAAGCTGGTGCCGGGCGGCCAGCCGGCGCAGATCGCGCGGCTCACCGAGCTGGCGAGCCGAGTGTCGATCAACCTCGAGGCACCATGCGGCGCCAGCCTCGCGCAGATCGCGCCGGACAAGAACTTTGGGACCACGGTGTCGGACCTCGAGCGCGTGCGGGCGCAGCTGCTCCATGAGCGCGCTCAACGAGCCGACGGGAAACCGCGCGACGCCCTCCACCCGGGCGGCGTGTCCGGGATGACGATGCAGTTCGTGGTCGGCGCGACCTCGGATACCGACCAGGACATTCTCGGCACCGTGAGCCGGTTGAGCGCCGGCGGCGGCATCCACCACGCCCACTTCAGCGCCTTCCGACCCATCGAAGACACGCCACTGGAAGGCGCCCCCGCCGCACCCGCGCTCCGCGAGCACCGCCTCTATCAGGCGGACTACCTGCTCCGCGACTACGGTTTCAGCGCCGACGAGGTGGTCTTCGAGCCGACCGGCAACCTTCCCCTTGCCGTGGATCCCAAGAGTGCGTGGGCGCTCGCCAACCCCGAGCGGTTCCCCGTCGAAGTTCGAACCGCGTCACCCGAGGAGTTGATGCGGGTGCCCGGCGTCGGTGCCATTTCCGCTCGCCGGATCGTGGCGGAGCGCCGGCAGAACAGCTTCCGCTCGCTCACCGACCTGCGCAAGCTCGGCGTCGTCACCAATCGGGCCGCCGGCTTCCTTACGCTGGGCGGTCGCCGCCTGCAGACCTCGCGCTGGACCCAGCAGCTCGGCTTCTGGGCGCCTGAAGAGGAAGTCGGTGCGCATCACATGGTGTATCAGGTGAGTCCAGGGACATTCAGGTAGTGTATCTTGGGGTACCTCTACCCAGATCCCCAATGCGCTTTCCGTCGGTGGCCCTGCTCGCACAGCACGCCATGGTCGTGCTGCGGCGCTTCCCCTGGACGCTCGCCGCGGGCGGGCTTGCGGCCATCACCGCCAACGCCGGCATCGATGGCGAGGCCAGCGACGTGTGGGCCCGGGCGACGTTCGTCGCCCTGCTCGGCCTGCCGGTCACGATCGCCCTAACCCTGCTGGGCGAGGCGCGAGGCTGGTCGCTGGGCCGGCGGGCAGCCACGCAGCTCGCTGGCACGGCGGCGCTCGGGCTCTTCTTCGCCGTATGGCCCGGAATCGAGTGGCGGCATGAAGCCATCCGCTACGCTCAGCTCAGTGCCGCACTGCACCTGGCCGTCGCGTTCCTCCCCTTCCTTGGCACCGCCGAGAGCGGCGCGTTCTGGCAATACAACCGCCGGCTGTTCCTGGGATTTCTCCGAGCGTACGTGTTCTCCGCCGTGCTCTTCGGCGGGATCGCGGTCGCGCTCACGGCGCTGAATCAGCTATTCGGGATGGACATCAAAGGCGAGTCGTACGCGCGCATCTGGTTCATCATCGCCTTCGTGGTCAACACCTGGATCTTCCTGGCCGCGGTCCCAGTGGACGTCCCAGGACTGGCGCGAGACACCGAGTACCCTCGCGCGCTCAAGATTTTCGCCCAATACATCCTGACGCCGCTCGCGTTCACCTACCTGATCATCCTGCTGGCGTACCTCGTCAAGATCGTGGCGGGCGCGGAATGGCCCAGCGGGTGGATCGGCTGGCTGGTCGCGAGCGTGTCCGTCACCGGCCTGCTGGGATTCCTCCTGGTGCACCCGCTGCGGGCCGACCCGGCGGAGGGGTGGATCCGGACGTACACGCGCTGGCTCTTCATCGGGCTCATCCCCGCGGCGCTGATGCTGCTGGTGGCCTTCTGGAAACGGATCGTGCCCTACGGCCTCACCGAGCCGCGCACGCTGGGGCTGGTGCTCGGTGTCTGGCTGCTGGGACTTGCGTTGTTCTACACGCTGCGCGCCAATGCGGGCATCCGGATCATCCCCATCACTCTCGCAACGCTTCTGCTCGTCACGCTCTACGGGCCCATCAGCCTGTCGCGCGTCTCGATCTCCAGCCAGGGAAAGCGCCTCGAGAAGATGCTCGCCCAGGGCGCGACGGTCGCCACCAGCGAGGGCGCCCGCGAAGCGAGCGCGGCGCTGCGCTTTCTGGTGGACCACAAGGCCGCCCGTGAGATCGCAGCCCGGGTCGGCCGTCCTCTGCCGGCGATAGACTGGGATCGCCTGGACCCGCACGGGAGGACGCAGGATTCGTTGGGACGGCAGATCATGGACGTGGCGGGCGGGACGTACGTGCCGCAGTACGGCCGCTTCGCGGGAGAGACGCACTTCACTTTGAGCGCCCACCAGCCCGTCGCACTGTCCGGATTCGACTGGGCCGTGCCCGTTGCCTCCATGGACAACTCGATCCGCGTGATCGAGAACGACACGGTGATCGCCTTGTCACAACCGATGGGAACCGGCACAGCCCGGATCCGGGTTGGGAGCGATACGCTGGCGTTTCGATTTGCGGCCGTTGGCGCGCTGGTACCTCGACTCGGTCTACCCGCGCGTGCCCGAGCCGAGCGCTCGGCTTCGGCTTGGATCCGACGACCAGCGTCGGAGCGCCCTCGAGGTCACGAACATGTCGGGCACGTGGTCGCGCGATTCGCTCTCCGTCAACTACTGGACCGGCTCGCTGCTCCTGCGAGCGCGGCGCGATCAGACGGAGTCGAGCCGAAGCGACGACGACTCGTAGTCGAGCACCCACCAGTTGCTCCACGCGTCCCCGAGCCGGTCGCACCAGGCGTGGCGCACCTCGTCGTCCATTCCGATCGCGAACACCTCCAGCCCATCCGCGTAGCCCGGCTGCGCGGCCACGTGCTGCGCGCGGCTCCGCATCCCGGCCCACCCGCTCCACTCGCCGAACGCCTTCGATTGATAGCGATGGCGCACGAAATCGTCGGTACCCACTGCGAAGACCGAGAGTCCGCCAACCGGAAACCGGCTGACCGCAAAGCTCCGGATCCCCTCGCCGAGGGGCTCCCGCTCGTGCCACGGTGCGAACGGCTGGTCCTGCCAGCGATGGTAGAGCACGCCGTCCGCGCCGAGCGCGAAGAGCACCGGCGTCCCGTCGCGCAGATGGGTGGCGGCCAGCTCGGCCGCCAGCAGGGACCAGGGAAACCAGGGGAGATCGGAGCCGCGCTGAAACGCCGAGACCCGGCCGTCGGGTCCGATCCGGCCGACCGCGGGGCGCGCATGCGCGATCCGCTTCGCGGCGGCACCGGCGTCTCGCCATGCGCCCCAGAGGCCATCCGCCGTACGCTCGATGACGTGGATCTGGTCGTTCGGTCCGATCGCGTAGACGCTGTGCGGCGCGATCGAGATCTGGCGGGCTTTCATCGGGGTCCTCACGAGAGCGGTTGCCTGGCCCGGCGGCGGTCGTCGCCGGCGCTCTGTCCCGTGTGGGGTGCTCTCAGTGTAACCGCCATCCGGCCGGCGGGGAATGCCCGGGAAAAGTGCCAGAACCCTTGCACGGCGCCGCTCGATCCGATGCCGCACGAGGGCCGGGCCACTGCAACGAAATGCACAAAATCCCCTGAAAAAGACGGTCCTCGGACTCGGAAGCGACTCTACGCGGGGTTTACGGGCCGAGGCCCCGGAACCTGGCCGACATCCACCACTTGGGCCCGTGGCTTGCAAAGCGGCGCAGGCAGAAACCGACGCCCCCAGGCGCCGGGCCCCCTCCAACACACTCGCTCGCGGTTCACACTCGTAGCCCTCGCTTGAGAGTTCGCCCATGACCTACACGTTCAAGCTTGCCCGCCGGATTGCCGGTCTTCGAGCTCCGATGCTCGCCGGCCTCCTCGTTGCCGTCGCCGCCTGCGACAGCGACAAATCCTTCAGCCCGGAACTGTCCGAGTCCGCTCCCGTAGCTTCCGCCGCCTTTGCCGGCGGCATTCCGTTCGGCTTCTTCGCGCAACCGACGACCGAGTTCGGCGCCCGCTACAACGGTGGGCATCAGAACATTTCCCCCAACCGGCTGATCGCGGAGCTGGCGCAGATCAAGGCCCGGGGTGGCAAAGTCGTCCTCGCGCTGTCGGGCAGCCCCAAGTACTACGTCGAGGGCGGCCGCTTCAGCATGTCGAAGTGGAAGGCCCGCATCGACGCGTACAAGGGCATCAACTTTACGCCCTACATCAACGACGGCACGGTCCTCGGGCACTACATGATCGACGAGCCCAACGACCCCGCTAACTGGAACGGTCAGCCGGTGTCGCCGGCGACGCTCGAAGAGATGGCGAAGTACAGCAAGTCGATCTGGCCCGACATGCCGACCGTCGTGCGGACCGAGCCAGGCCTACCTGGCCTCGAATCACAAGTACCTCGACGCCGCCTGGGCGCAGTACCTCAACCGGCGCGGCTCGGTGCAGGACTACATCAAGCGCAACGTCGCCGACGCGCAGGCGCGCCACGTGTCCCTCATCGTCGGCATGAACGTGCTCAAGGGCGGCGTCCCCAATCTCACGCCGATGACCGCGGCCGAGTTGGAGTCCTGGGGCTCGGCTCTTCTGAGCAGCGGCTATCCCTGCGCCTTCATCAGCTGGAACTGGGACAAGAGCTACGTCTCCTCGAGCGGGATCGGGAGCGCGATGGACGCGCTGCGCCGCCAGGCCCAGAACCGGCCGACCAGGAGCTGCCGCGCGGGCTCATCCGGTGGAGGCACGCCTCCGCCTCCGCCACCGCCGCCACCGCCGCCGCCGCCTCCGCCTCCGCCGCCGCCGCCGGGTAAGCCAGGGTTGCCGTTCGGGCCACACGGTCTGCCGGACGAACAGCTGGCGTCATTCAGCGGCGCGCTTCGCGGCGTCAGCCCCGATGACGCGATGGCGACGGTGTCCGCCGCCCGGCAGGCGCGTTCCCGCATCATCCTCCGCCTCAGCGGCAACGAGGTGACGAACACGAACGGAACCTTCAGCCTGACCAAGTGGAAGGCCGCGATCGACCGCTACGCGTCCCTCAACTTCGCCTCGTACGTGAACGATGGGACCGTCGCGGGGCACATGCTGGTGATGAATCCGCAGGACGCGGGTGCATGGGGCGGGCAGGCGATCTCGCTCGCCACGCTGGAAGAGATGGCCAAGTACAGCCGCGACCGCTGGCCCACTCTCCCCACGATCGCGGATGCGCCGCCTTCATGGCTGGGCACCCGCTCGTGGCAGTACCTCGACGCCGCCTGGGCGACCTACTCGACGTCGTCGGGCGATGTTACCGGCTGGGTCAACGCCCAGGCGAGCGCGGCCGGCAATGCGCGCCTCGGCCTGTTGGTCGGGCTAGAGGTGTCGAACGGCAGAGGCAAGTACGCGATGAGCGCCAGCCAGCTCCGCGCCTCGGGACTGGTTCTCGCGGCAAGCTCGAAGGTCTGCGGCCTGGTGCTGTCGCGGTACGATGCCACGTACTTCGCCCGTTCGGATGTGAAGGACGCGGTATCCTCGGTGGCGGCGAAGGCGCGCGACCGCGCGGCGACGTCCTGTCGGGTGCGGTAATAGATCAGACTGCTCGATAGCAGCGAAACACAAAGACCGCCGCCCTCACGGGCGGCGGTCTTTGCTTTGGGCCAATCCATTGCTACTGCCGGCAGCTCGTCCTGGCGTGCGCCCTCGCCTTGGCCGAGACGTCGGCCATGGCGCTCTTCACATCCGAGCGGTCGTAGTAGCCGGTATCGTGCTGCCAGTTGAAGAAGGCGCAGGCCAGGCTCTCCCCCAGCATCGCCTGGCCATACTTCCGGATCTCGCTCCCGCTCATGGACCACTCGCCGCTGCGGTCGCCGCGGATCCTGCTCGACCCGTCGCCACCATTGATGACGTTGAGTCCCACGACCAGGCCCAGCCCCTTCTTCCTGGCCGCCGCGGCCTCGGAGGCGACCCAGCGTGCCGCGTCGCCCTTGCCGGCGGTGTACTGGGTCCAACCGGCATCGAGGTGCTTGTAGCTCACCGACGAGCTCGCCAGATAGCTCGGCGCCACGCGCACCAGCGTCGTCATATCGGGCCAGAGCTGCTTGCTGAACGCGGCCATCTCCTCCAGCGTCGCCTGGGAGATCGCCTTGCCGCCCCAGCGCGAGGCGCGGTGCGGTTCGTCGATCAGGTAGTGGCCGATGATGGTGCCGTCGTTGATGTACGATCCCAGGTTCACGCTGCGATAGCGGCCGACGAGATCCTTCCACTTCGTGAGGCTGAAGGTCCCGTTGCTGTTCTTGATGTACGAGTCCTTGCCCTTGCTCAGCTTTACCACGACGCGCGCGTTCTTGGCCCGCGCGCCCGAGAGCCAGGAGATGATGCTCGACGGCTCCAGCGGGCCGCCGTTCATCCATCCATTGTGAACGCTGTTCAGGTAGTTGTTCCGCATGTTGAACGTGCCGAACACGATGCCGGGATGGCTCGAGCGGTTGTCCAGCGTGGCATCGGGGAGATCGGCGGCACCGGTGGGCGCGGCCGGTGACTCTGGGGTCGTGGCCGAGGACGGGCCGGCGGGCTCGTCGGCACAGGCCGCGGTGACGATCAGCAATCCGGCCGCCAGCGCGCGAAGGCGCCATGCGCGGTCAGACCACGGCGAAGTACGGGGCATACGCAAGCTTCCTCTGGTGAGGTGTGCAACCGGGACGATCGCGGTGGGCCGGTCGGAGGACCGGCAACCGTGGTCAGCGCCCCGGTGGGGGCGTCGTCAGCGAATGGTGTACTGGGATGAAGGCCGTGCCGCTCGAGGCCACGGTTGCGACGGAATGGACGCCCCGGTGACGCCATCTCATGATCGGAAGCTCGCGGGGCGCAATATTTGTGACGGGCCACCCCCTGTCAACCCGTAGAAATCAGCCAGGTGCCATGAGTATTCACTCTCCCCTGAGTGACTCGATCGGATCCACCCTGGATGCGCGCCTGGCGGGGACATAGCTCGCCAGAAGTCCCACCAGTCCCATGGTCCCCGCCATGATGGCGAAAGTCGCGAGGTCCAAAGCTTCGACGCCGAACAGCAGTCCCCGGATCGCTCTGGTGGCGGCCACCGCAGCGAGGATGCCGATGGCGATGCCCGCCAGCACCACCCGGCCTCCCTGCGCCACGACCATGCCGAGCACTCGTTTGGCTTCCGCGCCGAGCGCCATGCGCACGCCGATCTCCCGGGTCCGCTCCGCGACGACGTAGGACAGCACGCCGTACTGCCCGACCGTGCCGAGGATGAGCGCCAGCGCGGAGATGATGCCGAGCGTGAGCGTCGTGAACGACAGGTTGATCATCGAGTCGGAAGCGAGGCGGGCCATCGTGAAGACGCGGTACATCGGCGCGCCCGGCGCCACTTCCCGCACCAGCGCGCGGATCTCCGGGGCGATGTGTTCCGCGCGCGGCGACTTCACCACGTACGCCGGCGATGAGACGACCCACTCCGCGGGAGGCGCCCCCACCAGCGGATAGTAGACGGCCGCGGCCGGCTCATCGCGCAAGTCGTCCTGCAGCACATCGTTCACCACGCCAACCACCCGATCCCAGGTCTTGAGATCCTCCCGCTGCAGGCGTTGGCCGATCGGATCCTGGCCGGGCCACAGCAGGTTCGCGGTCGTCCGGCTCACGATGACGTTGCCCAGCTCGGTGGAATGGTCGGCTTCGGTGAAGGCGCGTCCGGCGAGCAGCTCGATCCCCATCGTCCCGAAGTAGTTCCCCGCCGCCGAGGTGAATCCCAGTAGCGTGCCCGCGTCGGGGTCGCCGGACTGCGCCTCGGTGCGGAACCTGGCGTCGCCGAGATCCTCGTTCAGCGGGACGTTGTCCACGATGCCGACCGACTGCACACCGGGGAGCGCCGCGAGTCTGGTCATGAAATCCAGATGGAACCGGGCGAAGGAGGAGGCATCCTTCAGGTGCTCGCCCTCGGGCGCGATCTGGAAGGTGAAGATGTTCTCGAGATCGTAGCCCGGGTCCACGTGCCTCAGCTTCTGGAGGCTCCGCACCAGCAGCGCCGATCCGATCATCAGCACCAGCGCCAGCGCGGTCTGGGCGATGACGAGCCCGTCGCGAGCCCAATGCCGACGCTGGGTGGACCCTCGGCTGCCGTCGCGCAGCCGGTCGAGACTCGGTTCCGAGGATCGCAGCGCCGGTCCGAGGCCGCAGAGCAGCGCGGAAACCAGCGCCAGCGCGAAGGTGAACGCGAGCGTGGCGACGCCGACGTGGACGTCACCCAGACGCGGGGTCTCCGGCGGGGCCGCGCGGACGAACGCCGGTACGCCGAGCCACGCCATGACCATCGCGAAAAGGCCGGCCAGTACCGCGACGACGAACACCTCCGCCATCTGCGAGCGGAAGAGCTGGCCCCGCCCCGCACCGATGGCGCGCCGCACCGCCAGGTCGCGCTGGCGCCGCTCTGCGCGGACCATGAAGAGGTTGGCGACGTTGCCGCAGGCGATCAGCAATACGATCCCCACCGAGCCGAACAGCATCCAGAGCGGTGCCGAGACGCGGCCGAACAGATACTCGGTGAGCGGGCGTGACGATGGCGTGGTGCTTCTCGATCAAGCCGGGCGTAGGTCGCCGAGCCACCGAATCGCTCGGGCAGCCGCCGCGCGAGATCATCGAGACCCTCGGCGAGCGTCTCGTGGGTGACGCCGGGCGCCATCCGGGCGATGAGCGCCGTTCCGAACTGTCCCGGCACCAATCCCTCCGCCCGAACCACGTACGGAATCCAGAGCAGGACCTGATCGTTGGCGAAGCGGAACTCGGGTCCCATGACCCCGATCACCGTACGCATCTCGCCCGCGATGTAGTAGGTGCGTCCGAGGACCGCCGAGTCCGCCCCGAGCCACGAAGTCCAGAGTCCGTGGCTCAGGAGTGTCACGCGGTCCTCGTCCTCGTCGGTCGGCAGACGCCCGAGTGATCGGCGCGGCACCGAGCGTGGCGAAGAGATCGGGCGTCGAGGCCGCCATGCGGAGGCGTTCGGTCCGGTCGCCCACCCTGAAGCTGGCGGTGAAGTCGTCGTACTGGGCGACGCCCTGCAGCAGGCGCGACTCGCGATACTGGAGGTAGAACTCGGCGGAGGTATCGAACTCGTCGGGCATATCCGAGCCGGGCGCGACGGCGCCGATGTACACCAGACGGTCGGGCTGCGGGAACGGCAGCGGCTGGAGCAGTACGCCGTTCACGACGCTGAAGATCGCCGCGTTCGCGCCGATCGCGAGGCCGAGCGTGATCACCGCGACCGTGGTGAAGCCCGGCGAGCGCTTCAGGGCTCGGACGGCGAGGCGGAGGTCGTTCATGGCGCCCTGGAGGAACGGCTCCCGGCCGCGCCGCGGGTCAGGCTCGTCCGCAAGCGTGGGGTTCAACCGCTCCGCGATGCCGACTCGCGCCAGGTCGAGGGCGGTCCCGAGAACAAAGGCGATCGCCGCGAACATGCCGCGCTCCCTCGCGCGGGCGTAGTCCTCCCGGATCTGCTCGGCCATATCGGCTTCGAACCTCCGGCGAAACGCGGGCGGAAAGACTCCCAGCAGCCAGGTGAGGGCGGCGGTCATGGGCGGCCTCCCGCGGTTCCGAGTCGCTTCTCTGCGAGCGCGGCCACGCCCTTGAGCCGCCGGGCTTCGGCCGCCAGCAGCTTCCTGCCCTC
Organism: uncultured Gemmatimonadales bacterium; assembly: GCA_963720365.1. Classification (GTDB taxonomy): domain Bacteria; phylum Gemmatimonadota; class Gemmatimonadetes; order Gemmatimonadales; family GWC2-71-9; genus CAVVWJ01. Next base: position 454,351 of record CAVRFK010000004.1, read on the forward strand.
GGCGGTGAGCCCGTAATACTTCCTCGCAAGTCCCGGATGCGGCGCGACGGCCTCTTCCGGGTCCGCGTCGGTCACGAGTCCGGAGGTCATGAGGCGCGCAAGCACCCGGTAGAGCGAGCCGGCCCGCGGCATCACGCTGCCGCCCGATTCCGTCTCGATGCGTTGCTTGATGGCGTACCCGTAGAGCGGGCCGCTCGCCATCGCGAGCAGCACGTGGTACTCCAGGGTGCTTACACCGGTGTCGGCGGGCGGGCGCATGGGTCCTCTACCTCGGCGGGGTAACTACGCTTTGCACAAATATGCCAAGAGAGTAATTGCTGAGGATGGCGGCGGGCAAGTGGGCGGAAGCCGACTGGGAGGAGCAGTACGTGGGCTGGGAGGCGGGTGAGTATGGGTGAATCCGGAATGTCGAAGCCCGCGGAGGGTCAGTCCTACATCCTGCGCGGTGCATCCGGCCGGATCTTCTTCGGTACGGTGGTGCTCTGGTAGCGATCGCGCCAATTTGCGGGGACCGCCGAGGCATGGAACGACTGCCTCCTGTGCGTCGAGCTGTAACATCAACCACGGATTACCATCCAGATGAAATCTCAGCGCCGGCTCTCGCCGACGGCGGCGATGCTCCTTGCCTTCGCCGCAACCGCGACCTCATGCGCCAAAACCGGCGCTGGTTCACCCGCCCCGGAGAGCAGCCGGCGCACGCTGATCGTCCACGCGAAGGTCCTCGACGGCACGGGCGCCGGCCCCCGCCAAGCGAGTGTCCGGATCGCTGGCGACCGCATCCTCGCCGTGGGCGACCTCCAGCCCGAAAGCGCCGACAGCGTCGTGGACGCGGCCGGCCTGGTGCTCGCGCCAGGATTCATCGACACCCACAGCCATGCCGACCGGCAGATCTTTGACCACCGGGACGCGCTCGCCGCCGTGAGCCAGGGTATCACGACCATCGTGGTGGGCCAGGACGGCGGATCCGCCGATACGCTGCCGGCGTTCTTTGCGCGCCTGGAACAGACACCGGCGGCGATCAACGTGGCCAGCTACGTCGGCCACGGCACCATCCGCGACCTCGTCATGGGCGACGACTTCCGCCGGCACGCGACGCCTGAGGAGATCCGGAGGATGCAGGAGCTGGTCCGCGAGGGGATGCGCGCCGGCGCGCTCGGCCTCTCGACCGGCCTGGAGTACGACCCCGGCATCTACTCCGGCCCGTCCGAGGTGCTGGCGCTCGCGCGGACGGCCGGCGAGATGGGGGGCCGCTACATCAGCCACATCCGGAGCGAGGACCGGTACTTCTGGAAGGCGGTCGAGGAGATCATCACCATCGGCCGCACGACCGGCATGCCGGTGCAGATCTCTCATGCCAAGCTCGCCATGCGGAGCCTGTGGAATCAGGGCGATTCGCTGATTCGCATGCTCGACCGCGCGCGCGCCTCGGGCGTGAAGATCACGGCCGATCTCTATCCCTACACCTACTGGCAGTCGAACCTCGGCGTACTGCTTCCGGAGCGGAACTTCGAGGATCGGGCCGCGGCGCAGTTCGCGCTTGACGAGGTCGCGCCGCCTGAGGGCTTGCTGCTATCGGCCTACGCGCCGGAGCCCAGCTATGTAGGCAAGACCGTGGCGGATATCGCCAAGCTCCGGGGCACCGACCCGACCACCGCGTACATGGCCCTGCTGCGCGACGCCGAGGCGATGCGAGAGGCGCGGGCGCGGGGTGACTCGTCGGGAGGATCCGGCACGGTGGATCGCGTGATCGGCACGAGCATGGTCGAGGCCGACATCGAGCGGATCATGGCGTGGCCGTTCACCAACTTCTGCACCGACGGATCGCTGGTGGACCGCCATCCGCGGGGCGGCGGCTCGTTCCCGAGGATTCTCGGCCGCTACGTGCGGGAGCGTGGCGTGGTGACGCTGCCGGAGGCGGTGCGCAAGCTGTCGGGATTGGCGGCGGCGAACGTCGGCATCCGTGAGCGCGGGACGATCGCACCGGGCACCTTCGCCGACCTGGTGCTGTTCGATCCGGAGACGGTGATGGATCGGGCGAACCTGGAGGATCCGGGGGCGCGGTCGGTCGGGATCCGGATGGTGTGGGTGAATGGGGAGGTGGTATATCGAGACGGCGTGGCGACCGGGAAACATGCCGGCCGGGTGATCCGGCGCTGAGGGCACCAGGCTTGCTCAGGGCGGTACAACTCGGCAGGATTGATGCATGTTCCGAGTCCGTGTGCTCGGAGGTTTCGCACTCGACGAACTCCCCGTCGCCGCCGCGCCTGTACTGCTCAGGCGCCGAGCCGAGGCGGTCATGGCGGTGCTGGCCGTAAGCGGGGATCTCGGCTGCACTCGGGAGCGACTCCTCGCGCTGCTCTGGCCGGAAAACGACGAAGCCAGCGCTCGAGTGGGCCTGCGTGACGCCGTCTACGCCATCCGCCGTGCCCTCGGACCCGGGGCGGTGCCATCCAGCCGCCTCCTGCGCTTTGACTCCGTCGTCGTCCTCTCCGATGTCCTTACGTTCACGCAAGCTTTGAGCTCAGGTCGGCCGGCCGATGCGGTGCATCTCTATGCCGGTCCGCTACTCGATGGCTTTCATGTAGACGACGCTGCGGAATTCGAGCGCTGGGTGGATGGGGAGCGCGCTCGCCTGGCGCGCGAGTACGGGGAGGCACTCAAGCAACTAGCCACCGACGCCGAGCGTAACGGGGTCTGGGACGAGGCGGTGGGATGGTGGGCCCGCGCGGTCGAGCACGATCCAGTCAATTCGCGCCTGGTACTGCAGCAGGTACGCGTGCTCGCGGCGATCGGAGATCGGGGCAATGCCATCAGGGTCGCGGAAGGTCATGCGCGGCGGCTCCGGGATGAATTCGACCTCGAACCCGACCAAGAGATCATCGCCACGGTCGAGCGGATCCGCCGGGGAGAGATGCCCGAAACCCGGGGCGGTGTGTTACTCCCTGCGCTCGCGCCGCCGGCCGAGCCACTGCCGAAGCCGGAGGCGCCATCGGCGCCGTCCGCCGCGGCCGCGACGCCGACCTTGGTCGGGTCGCCCGTACGGAGTCGGATGGAGACCGGCCCAAAACGGGTGCCACGCTGGCTGCCGTGGGGAGCGGGAGTGGCCGCGCTTGGTCTCGCCGGAGCCCTTTGGGGGGGACGCTTACCCGAGCCCACGGCGGCGGAAGTCGGCGGCGGCCGGACCGCGGTCGCCGTGCTGCCGTTCCGGAACCTCAGCGACGACTCGTCGTACGCCTACTTTGCGGCCGGCCTGCATGACGAACTGCTCACCCAACTCGCCAAGGTGGCATCGCTCCGGGTGGTCGGCAGAACATCGGTACGTGGATACAACGCGTCCGAGACCCCTCTGCGCCGGATCGGGGAGGAGCTGGGGGTGGGAAGTATCGTCGATGCCAGCGTACAGGTGATCGGAAACCGGCTCCGCGTCACCGTGCAGCTGCTCGACCCGGTGACCGAGGCGCATCTCTGGGCGGAGAGCTACGATCGGACCTTGGATGATGCCTTCGCGGTGCAGAGGGACATCGCCCAGCGGATCGTCACCGCTGTCGGAGCGACAGTGTCGAATATCGAAGCGAGCTCCATCGCGGCCGCGCCGACGCGGAACCCCGGTGCCTATGACTTCTACCTCCAAGGGCTCGCGTACCACCGGCGCCCGGGATTTCTGCGCGAGAACATCCTGGTCGCTCAACAGCTGTACGAACAGGCGATCGCGCTCGACTCCGGCTTTGCGCTGGCGCACGCCACACTGGCCAGTGTCCACGTGACGGCGTACGGCCTGAGGTACGATCGATCGCCCACCAGGCTCGAGCTGGCACGGCGCGAAGCCGGGGTGGCGCTCGGGCTGGCACCGGGTCTGCCGCAAGCGCATCTCGCTACGGGGCAGCGACTCTACGTCGCCGGCAGCTATCGCGATGCGTTGGGCGAGCTCGAGCGCGGCTTGCGCGGCGCACCCAATGACCTCGAGTTGTGGACCTGTATCGGGTTTGTGCAACGAAGTCTCGGCCAGTGGGATCGCGCCATCGCGGCGTTCGAGCACGCGCGGAAGCTCGACCCGCGCGATGCCAATCTGTCCCACCAGCTCGGGGACACCTACCACTACCTTCGTCGTTATCAGGATGCGATCGAGGCGTATCGCACGGCCGGGGCCCTCGCACCCGACCTGGTCCAGCCGCGCCTTTCACTTGCGTGGAGCTACTTCCTGTGGCAAGGGGAGCTGGACACGCTCCGCACCGTTCTTCGGAGCCTGCCCGCCGACGGCGATCCCGGCACCGGAGGCGATCCTTACGGGGATCAGCGACTCATCGTGCTGTTGTGGGAGCGACGCCCGGACTCCATGCTTGCGCTGCTCCGCATCATGCGTCCGGCCGGCGGCATTCCCCCACGAGCGGAGGCGCCATCTCGTGCGTTTCTGGCCGCGGAGGCGCACCGACTCCGCGGCGATACCGCCGCCGCTCGGATTGTGCTCGATTCGGTTGAATTGCTCCTGGAGGTTGAGGAACGAGCCAACCCCAACGAGGCGCGCGTGCGCGCCGGCCGCGGGGTAGCCCTGGCGGCGCTCGGACGCCGTGCCGATGCCCTCCGTGAGGTCCGGTGGCTCGAGCGGTTCGAGGCCGACCGTCAGGATCGCTACGACTCCGGGCCGGCATTCGCGCGTGCGCGGATCCTGGCGCGGCTCGGCGAGACCGACGCGGCCCTCGAGGTAATTGAGCGCCTGCTGGCCGGCCCGTCATTGTTCAGCGTGCACGAGCTCCGGCTCAATCCGGAGTTCGATACCCTCCGTCACAACTCGCGCTACCAGGCGCTGGTGGGCAAGTACGCCAACGCAAGCACGAGCGTGCAGTTCGTAGGGGCCAATGGATCCGAGGCGATCGGCAAGTCGGTAGGCCGGTAGGCACGGGCTTGCGGCCTCACCGACCTACCGGCTTACCCACCTATCGCCGCAGTGCGCGGTCCATAGTCACATGTCCGGTCGACGTGTGCGCCCTCAGTGGCCGTGCGACATCGCCGCGGCCACACGGCACTTCGCGTCGAGTTTAGCTGACGTCACGGGGTCAACCGGAAGGGTCAGGGGTCCCGTCGCCGGCACACCAAGGAAGGTGGCGACGAGGACCGTTTCTCTGCCGGTCGGATTGAAGGCATAGTGTACGTTGCCGAAGCCCGGATCGACGAACGCAGTCCCCTTCGGGTATGGACGCCTGATGCAGTCGTCCGCGTAGACGAACACCAGCCTGCCCTTCGTAACGGCGACCATGACGAGGCCGGGGTGCGAATGCCATGGAAACCTGACGCCGGGCTGGACGGTGAACCGGAACACTGCGGTGTTCGACGCGTCCTTGAGATGGACGACTTCCGCCGGGCGCCCTTCGGGGCGCACCCGGATGTGCGTCGCGATGTTGTCGGTGAACCGGTGAGGGGCTGCCAGCGTATCCACGGCGATAGGAAGGGGCGGGTTGGGGGTGTTCGCGGAAGCGATCCGCCCAGGGTTTTCGTCTGCCGGGGCAGCCGTGGGAGCCGAGTCGGAGCAACCTCCGGCTACCGCTGCCATCAAGACCATTGCCATCATTGGTGTCATGCGCATGAGACGCCTCCTCGAACGGGAACTTTGCGCGTTGCTTTCTGGATTCACGTGTGAGAAGGTGCGACTGAGCCCTCGCAGGTTCGTCGTCGCTGCGTCGCAGCGGTGTCGCAAGCCCATCGGAGGCGCCGGGAGCGAGCTGTCCGGCCCCTGATTCTGGTTTGTTGTCGGAGTCCTGGTCGAACAGCACCTAGCGCGGCATAGAGGTTGCTTTGGCTCTGCCCTTCGCCCGATTCCGGGCCGGGGAGATCGGAGGCAACCTTTAGTGGGAACGGCAGATGAACCCTACTACACCGAATACGAGTCGGTGCACCATGTCCTGAATGACTGTCCTCTAGGCCGCCAGATTCCCGCGGCGCTTCGACAGATCGGCAAGGGCGCCAGGCCGTTATGCCTTGCTTGTAAGACTCGTATAGAAGCACGACTTCGGCTTGAATTGGACGGCAACTAAAAACCGACCCCCAGCGCGATCAGGCTGGGGGTTTGGGGTGCGTCTTCTTCCTTGGAAGGTGTGGAGCAAGTTCCCGCGAGGCTCGTGAGGCGCGCTCTCGCTTCAAACCGCGCCGCTGGTGATCGACCTTAGGGGTTGGGTTCGGGGCCACTCCCAAATAAAAGCCCCGCGTGACCGACGGCGGGGCCGAAGCTTCCGATTCATGGGCCTGGGTAGAGTTGAACTACCGACCTCACGCTTATCAGGCGTGCGCTCTAACCACCTGAGCTACAGGCCCTTCCACTGATCCACTCCCCCCGGCGCTGCTGCCGTCGGGGGGCGCAATATACATCGCCCGCACTCGCGGGAGGAAGCGGCTTACTCCTTCTCCTCTTCCTCTTCGACCTCCTCGAACTCCTCGAGATCCTCGTCGTCGAAGTCGTCGTCCTCATCCAGATCGTCCTCGTCGTCCAGGTCCTCGTCCTCGTCATCGTCGTCATCGAAGGCGAATCCGTCGTCCTCGAAGTCTTCATCGTCGTCGAACTTGCGACGCAGCTCCAAGTCGAGTGCCTCCACCGACGTCTCCCAGGCCGACATGATGATGTCCTCCGCCATCGGTAATGGTGTTCCTGACATCGCTAGGACGCGTCCGCCACCCGGGCGGCCCGGGCGGCCTTCTTACGGTCGTTCGCCGTGAGGACCCGCTTGCGCAGACGGATCGTCTTCGGGGTAATCTCGATCAGCTCGTCCTCTTCGATGTACTCCAGCGCGTACTCCAGCGTGATCTGCCGCGGCGGCTCCAGGATCACGTTATCGTCGGACGCGGTGGTCCGCATGTTGGTCAGCTTCTTTTCCTTGGTGACGTTGACGTCGAGGTCGCCAGGCCGCGAATTCTCGCCGGCGATCATCCCCTCGTATACCAGGTCACCCGGCGTCACGAACATCTGGGCCCGCTCCTGCAGGTTGCCCAGGGCGAACGCCACGACGCTGCCCTCGCGGTCGGCCACGAGCACGCCGCGCTTGCGTCCCGCAAGCGGGCCGGCCCACGGACCGTAGTCGAGGTACCGGTGATGCATGATGCCGGTGCCCCGGGTGTCGGTGAGAAATTCCGACCGGTACCCGAAGAGGCCACGCGCCGGGATCCGGAAGGTGAGGCGCACCATGCCCTGCCCCGGGTTCCGCATCTCCGACATCTCGCTCCGGCGCGGCCCCAGCTTCTCCATGACGACGCCCATGTACTCCTCGGGCACATCCACCGTCAGCTCCTCGTACGGCTCCAGCCGCTCGCCGTCTTCACCGAGCTTGGTGATGACCCGGGGACGGGAAACCTGGAACTCGTAGCCCTCACGCCGCATCGTCTCCATCAGGATGCCGAGATGGAGCTCCCCGCGCCCGGAGACGGTGTGGGTGTCGGGACTGTCGGTCTCCTCCACCCGGAGCGCCACGTTCCGCTCCAGCTCCCGGTACAACCGGTCCTTGAGCTGCCGGCTGGTGACGTACTTGCCTTCCCGGCCGGCAAACGGGCCGTTGCTGACGATTACGTCCACCGAGATCGTGGGTTCCTCGACCGCGATGCCGGCAAGCCGCTCGGTCCGCTCCACCGAGGTGAACGTCCGGCCGATCTCGATGGTCTCGAACCCTGACAGCGCCACGATATCGCCCGCCTGCGCCTGGTCCACCTCGATCCGGCTCAAGCCATCGAAGGTGTAGAGCCGGGTGACCCGGTTCGTTTCGAACTCCTCCCCCTCGACCATCCCCGGCTCGCCCAGCGGCAGCAGCGCCACCTGGTCGCCCACCTTGACCCGGCCCCGCTCGATCTTGCCGATCGCGATCCGGCCGAGGAAGCTGGAGAAATCGAGCGTGGAGACCAGCATCTGGAACGGCTCCTCGGGGTTGCCCGTCGGCTCGGGCACGTAATCGAGGATCGCCTGGAACAGCGGGCGCAGGTCGGTGCCGGGATGCTCCAGCTCGGTCGTGGCGGTGCCGGCGCGGCTCGATGTATAGAGGAAAGGCGCGTCGAGCTGCTCGTGCGTGGCTTCCAGATCGATGAACAGCCCCAGCACTTCGTCGTGCACCCGCATCGGCTCGGCGTCGGACCGGTCGATCTTGTTGATCGCGACGATGGGACGGAGCCCCAGCGCCAGCGCCTTTCGGGTGACGAAGCGGGTCTGGGGCATCGGCCCCTCCGCCGCGTCCACCAGGATCAGCACCCCGTCCACCATCCGAAGGATCCGCTCCACCTCGCCGCCGAAATCGGCGTGCCCCGGGGTGTCCACGATGTTGATCTTGGTGCCCTCCCAGCTCACCGCCGTGTTCTTGGCCAGGATGGTGATTCCGCGCTCCCGCTCCAGCGGGTTCGAGTCCATCACCCGCTCCTCGACCTGCTGGTTGGCGCGAAATGCCCCCGCCTGCCGCAGCATCTGATCCACCAAGGTGGTCTTGCCGTGGTCCACGTGCGCGATGATGGCGAGGTTACGAATCAACGGAAATCCCTGTGAGCTACCGAGTTGGAGAATGCACGAGGCCCTGACCCCGGGCCTCCGGGGCGCATATATAGACAACGCCGTCTGATGCCGCAAGAGACTCGAGGGCCGCTAGTGTTGGTGCCCCGGATGGTGGACGTGCCCCAGGTGGCCCCAGGTGGGCGCGATCGCCGATTCCCGGGCGTCGTCGCACCCCTCGCAGCCGTGCTCCACCTCGAGCTGGATCGTGACGTGGCCGATCCCCAGCCGCGACATCTCGGCGCGGATGCCGTCGAGCACCCCGGGATGGGCCTCGAGATCGGGCACCACGGCGTGGCCGCTCATGGCCACCATCCCGCTGGTCACGGTCCAGACGTGGAGATCGTGCACGGCCGCGACGCCGGGCACGCCCAGCATCCGGCGCTGGACCTCCACCATGGAGACGTTCCGGGGCACCGATTCGAGGAGGATGTCGGTGCTGTCGCGGAGGAGCCGCCAGCCGCCGACGAGGATGAGGAGGGACAGGAGGATGGAGACGATCGGGTCGGCCAGGGTCCAGCCCGTCAGGGCGATGATCCCGGCGGCGGCGACCGCGCTGACCGACCCCAGGGCGTCGCCCATCACGTGGAGGTAGGCGCCCCGCATGTTGAGGCTGCCCTCCCGCGCCCCGTGCAGGACCGCCAGGCTGATCAGGTTGACCACCAGACCCGCCGCGGCGATCGCCAGGAACAACCCGGTCCTGACCGGCTGCGGGTCCTGGATCCGCTCGATCGCCTCGACCACGACCCAGATCGCGATCGCGAACAGGGCGACGCCATTCACCAGCGCCGCGAGGATCTCCCATCGGAGATAGCCGTAGGTCTTGCTGTCGTCGCGAGGCCGCTGGGCGATCCACGCGGTGACCAGTGACAGGCTGAGCGCTCCGACATCGGTGAGCATGTGCCCCGCATCCGCCAGCAGTGCCAGCGAGCCCGCGATCCAGCCTCCGACGGCCTCGATCACCAGGAAGACGGTGGTGAGGACGAGGACCCATTTCAGGCGGGGGACGTGGTGGCTCGATGCCATGCTCGAATCCTAGTCGGGCTGGCGGCCCGCGGCGCTGCGGATCCTCACCGCCTCGGCGTGGCCGTACAGGCCCTCCGCCTCTGCCAGCGCCACGATCGCGTCCGCATCGGCGGCGAGCCGTTGCGGGGAGTAGCGGATGATGCTGGTCCGCTTGATGAAATCGTACACGCCGAGGGGCGAGGCGTACCGCGCGGTGCCCCCGGTGGGGAGGACGTGGCTCGGGCCGGCCAGGTAGTCGCCCACCGGCTCGGGCGTGTAGTCGCCGAGGAAGATGGCGCCCGCATGACGGACGGCGCTCGCGATCCGCTCGGCGCCCTCCGCCAGGATCTCCAGGTGCTCCGGCGCGCGCAGGTTGACCACTTCGATTGCATCTCGCATCGTCGGCACCACGATCAGCAGGCCGTTCTTTTCCAGGGCAGCCCTGGCGATGGCGGCCCGCGGAGCGGTGGCGAGCGCATGCTCCAACGCGGCCGGTATGGCGTCGGCGAGATCGGGATCGGTGGTGACGCACCAGCTCACCGCGTCTTCGTCGTGCTCCGCCTGCGCGATCAGATCGGCGGCAATCCGCGCGGGTGACGCGCTCCCGTCGGCAACGATGAGCACTTCTGTGGGGCCCGCGATCATGTCGATGCCCACCCGGCCGACCACCTGCCGCTTGGCTTCCGCTACCCAGCGGTTGCCCGGTCCGACGATCTTGTCCACCCGCGGCACCGTGGCGGTGCCGAAGGCGAGCGCGCCGACCGCCTGGGCGCCGCCGATGCGGAAGATGCGGGTGACCCCGGAGAGGGCGCACGCCGCCAGCACCACATCGGTGACGCCCTTCGGCGGCACCACCGCCACGATCTCCTTTACACCAGCGACCACGGCGGGCACCGCGTTCATCACCACCGAGGACGGGTACGACGCCTTGCCGCCGGGGATGTAGAGGCCGACCCGATCCAGCGGGGTCACCTTCATCCCCACCAAGGTGCCATCGTCGCCGGTAAGGCGAAAACCCTCTTCGCGCTGGTGCTGGTGGTATTCGCGCACCCGGTCGACGGCCAGGGCGAGGGCGGCGCGGAGGGCCGGCTCCACCCGCTCCATCGCCCCCTGCCACCCGGCGGGATCCAGCTCCCAGGTGCCGGGGGCCAGGTCCACCCCGTCGAGCCGGAGCGTGTGCTCCCGGACCGCCTCATCTCCGCGCGTGAGAACGTCTTCCAGGATCCGGGCCACCACATCCCGGGTCGCGGCGTCGCTGCCCCCCCGCTGGGGAAGGAGGGGGTCGAGGCGCTCCCAGGGCGGGACGGCGATCCGGCGGATCATGCCGCTGCCTCGCGGTAAGACCGCATCGACGTTACAGTTGAATCGTATGGAACCCACGGAGTCACCATCCATCCTCCTCGGCCTCGGCGCCGTGGTGATTCTGGTGCTGGCCAACGCCTTCTTCGTGGCGGCCGAATTCGCGCTGGTAGGTGCGCGGAAGACCCGTCTCGATGAACTGGCCAATGCCGGCGACGGCAAAGCTAGGTTGGCCCGCCGTGCGGTACAATCACTCGACCGCTACATCTCCGCCACCCAGCTCGGCATCACCCTCGCCTCCCTGGGTCTGGGCTGGATCGGCGAGCCGGCACTGGCGAGCCTGATCGATGGGATCTTCGCCTGGCTGCCGGCGGCCGCCGCCGCCGTCGCCACGCACACGGTCGCCTCGATCATCGCCTTCATCATCATCACTGTGCTCCACATCATCCTGGGCGAGCTGGTGCCGAAGGCGCTCGCGTTGCTCTATCCGGAATGGGTGAGCGGGTGGGTTGCCGCCCCGCTCATGGGTTTCGCCTGGGTCATGGCGCTCCCGATCGCGATCCTCAACGGGACGGCCAATTTCCTGCTTGGGCTGATGCGGATCGATCCCCCGGGCGAGCACGAGCGGCTTCATTCGCCGGAGGAGATCCGGATGCTCGTGGAGCAGAGCACGGAGGGCGGGAGCCTGCTCAAGCAGGACGCGCGGCTGATCGAGGGCGTCTTCGAGTTCAGCGAGAAGACCGCCCAGGAAGTGATGACGCCGCGCACCCAGATCGTCGCGCTGGAAGCGGATCTCCCGGTCGAAGAGGCGGCCGACGTCGTGGCTGCGGCGGGACGCTCGCGCTATCCCGTTTACGTGGATTCGCTCGACGAGATCGGGGGCGTGGTCCACGCCAAGGACATCCTGGCGGGGCTGCGGTCCCGCCCGGGCATCAAGGTCCGCGACATCATGCGGCCGCCGCTCTTCGTCCCCGGTACCCGGGAGGTCGAAGACGTGCTGGCCGACATGAAGCGGCTCAAGACTCACCTGGCGGTCGTGCTCGACGAGTATGGCGGGACGGCCGGCCTGGTGACGATGGAAGACCTGCTCGAGGAGATCGTGGGGCCGATCTTCGACGAGTACGATCCGCTGGTGAAGGCGCCCCCGACCGGCGCCCCGCAACTCGATGGGGCGATGCCGATCACGGACTTCAACTCCGAGTACAGTGAAAACCTGGACGATACCGACTACACCACGATCGGTGGCTACGTCTTCGGTCAGCTCGGCCGACTCCCGAGAGTCGGCGACCGCGTGCCCGCCGGACAGCACGTCCTCGAGGTCGTCGAGATGGAAGGGCGCCGGGTGAAGACCCTTCGTCTCCACAACCCGGAACCTCAGGCCGAGGAACGCGACGCCGAGTCGCCGGTCGCCGACCGGGCGAGTCGCGCGTCCTGACGGAGTTTCGTCAGGTGGCCCCGGACGCCCCGCGGGCGGAACTGCGTGTTGCCCTCCTCGACCTCGGCTATCGGCTGGCCGGGATCCGCACGCCCGAGGAGGCGGCGCGCACCATCGCTGTCGTAGCCCAGGACCTCCTGGGCTGGGACGCGTATAGCCTCGACCTGTACTCCGCCGAGGGCGGGACGGTGCAGGCCGTGGTGAGCATGGACAAGCTGGGCAACGGCGAGCCCGTGGACGTGCCGCACGCGTATCCCTCGGGTCCCCCCGGTCCGATGACCCGCAAGGTCCTCGCGGAGGGGGCCCAGCTCATTCTTCGTGACACCCCCGTGCCCAACGGCGAGGGATTGACCCCGTTCGGCGCGCTGAGCCGGCCCAGTGCGTCGCTCATGTTCGTGCCGGTGCGGCACGGCGAGCGGGTGACCGGCATTCTCTCGATCCAGAGCTACACACCGAAGGCGTACGGGCCGGACCAGCTCGCGATGCTCCAGACGCTGGCCGATCACTGCGGCAGCGCGCTCGAGCGGCTGCGGATCGAAGACGCGTTGCGGGAGAGCCAGGCCCAGCTCCAGGTGGCGGAGAGCGCGGCGCTGGTGATGACGGCGCACCTCGACCTCGACGGCCGCTGGCGCAAGGTGCCATCGACGCTCTGCGAGCTGCTCGGGTACGCGGAGAGCGAGCTGCTGGCGCTCAACTCGTCCGACCTCACGTACGGCGAGGATCTCGCTGGCGATCGCGCGGAGCGGCGCCGGCTGGTGGCGGGAGAAGCGCGCTCGTACGACGTGGTGAAGCGGCTGCTCCGGCGCGACGGCAAGGTGCTGTGGGTCTACGCCAATACCTCGGTCGTACAGGACGCCGCCGGCACACCGCTCTATTTCCTGGTGTACCTGCGCGACGTGAGCGAGCGGAAAGCGCTCGAGGAGCAGCTCAGGCAGGCGCAGAAGATGGAGGCGGTCGGCCAGCTCGCCGGTGGCGTGGCCCACGACTTCAACAACCTGCTCACGGCGATCATCGGAAACACCGAGCTGCTGCTCAGAACCATCGAGCCGGAGGACAGCCGGCGGCTCGACGTGCAGGAGATCAACCGCGCCGCCCATCGCGCCGCCACCCTCACGCGGCAGCTCCTCGCGTTCAGCCGTAAGCAGGTGCTGCAGCCGCGGATCGTGGACCTGAACGCGGTCGTCGCCGAGCTGACGGCGATGCTGCGGCGAATCATCGGCGAGCACGTGGAGCTTCGGCTCGACCTCGAGCCCGGACTCGGCCGGGTGCTGGCCGACCCCGGGCAGATGGAGCAGGTGATCACCAATCTCGCGGTGAACGCGCGCGATGCGATGCCGACCGGCGGCACGCTGACCATCCGCACCGCCAACGTGGACCCGGACGACGTCCCGCTGCCCAGCCCCGAGTCGAGCCCGCTCCTGGGCCCGCAGGTGGCGCTGAGCGTAAACGACGACGGCGTCGGCATGGACGAGCGGACACAGGCCCGGCTGTTCGAGCCGTTCTTCACCACGAAGGAGCTGGGCCGCGGGACGGGACTCGGCCTCGCGACGGTCTACGGCATCGTACGGCAGAGCGGCGGACACATTCGGGTGAGCACGCGCCTGCTGCACGGAAGCACCTTCACGGTCTACCTGCCGCGCGCCGAGGGAGTGCCCGAGACCAGCCATGACTCCGGCATCGCGGTCGAGCTGCCGAAAGGCAGCGGCACGGTGCTCGTGGTCGAAGACGAAGACACGGTGCGTCGCCTCGCGTCCCGTGTTCTCCGCGAGCACGGCTATCGCGTGCTGGAAGCGCCGGATCCCGCGGCCGCGCTGCGGATGGCACGAGAGGAACGCCGGCCGGTCGACTTGCTGGTGACCGACATCGTGATGCCGGGGATGAGCGGCCCCGCGCTCGCCGAGCGGCTGCTGGCGGCGTGGGGCGACCTCAAGGTCCTCTACATCACCGGGTATGCGGAGGAAGCGATCGAGCGCCAGGGCATGTTGCCCGCGGGCGGCGCGCTCCTGGAGAAGCCCTTCACCGCGCAGCAGCTCGCCCACCACGTGCGCCAGGCGTTGGCCGGCGCGGAGACCTGATGCTGAATCTTCCGGCCGCAACGCCACCGGGAGCCCTCGACCTCACCGGTGACGCGGCCCGCCGCCGGCGCGGCCTGGAGCGCGGCGCCGTCCAGCTGCTCGAGCGCGCCGGCTACGAAGAGCTGCTGCCGCCCACCTTCGAGTACGAGGACGTCTTCCTCCGAGCCGGCGGCAGCGGCGTGGCGGAACGGCTGCTTCGCTTTCCCGACCGGGACGGGCGCATTCTGGCGCTCCGCTACGACTTCACCTCCAGCATTGCGCGCATCGCGTCCACCACCTTCGCGAGCGCGCCTCTGCCACTCCGGCTCAGCTACTCAGGTAAGGTCTACCGGCAGGAACCCGAGCGCGGCGGGCGCCCGCGCGAGACGCTGCAGGTCGGCGCGGAGCTGCTGGGTGACGGCGCTCTCACCGCGGACGTGGAGATCGTGCGGCTCACCCTGGCGTTGATCCGTTCCGCCGGCCTGGAGGACTTCCAGGTCAACCTGGGGCACGTGGGCGTGCTCGCCCCCGGACTCGCCGCGCTGGAGGAGCCGCTGCGGGCGCAGGTGCGCCGCTGGATCGATCGCAAGGACCGCGCGGGGCTCACGCGTGCCCTCGCCGGCCGGAGCGGCGACGCCGCCACGCTGGCGCGCCTGCCGTTCGTGATCGGCCGGCGGGACGCGCTGGAATCCGCGCTCCGCGAGGCGCCGCCGGCCGCGCTCGCCAGCCTCCAGCGCCTGCTCGCGCTGGACGACGCCCTCTCGACCGACGAACGCCGCCACGTGGTGTACGATCTCGGCGAGGTGCGCGGGCTCGACTACTACACCGGGGTGCATTTCGAGGTGTACGTCGCCGGCACGGGCCGGGCCGCGGGCGCGGGCGGGCGCTACGACGAGCTGATGGGCCGGTTCGGCCGGCCGATGCCGGCGGTGGGGCTCTCGCTGGATCTCGACGCGATCGCCGAGGTGCCGCAGTGAGCGGGCTTCGCATCGCGCTGGCCAAGGGTCGCCTGTACGAGCCGTCGGTCGAGCGGTTCCGCGCAGCGGGCGCCGAGCCCGCGAACGACGCGGGCCGCCGGCTGCTCATCCCGTCGAGCGACCCCACGATCGAGTTCCTCGTGGTCAAGCCGGGCGACGTGCCGGTGTACGTCGAGTCGGGTGCGGCGGACCTCGGCGTCACCGGCACCGACGTGCTGCGCGAGACCGGCGCGGATGTGCTGGAGCCGTTGGAGCTCGGCTTCGGTTTCTGCCGCCTGGTGGTCGCGTCGCCGGGATCGGCGTCCTACCCGCAGCTCGAGGGCGGCATCACCGCGCGCGTCGCCACCAAGTATCCGCGGCTGGCACAGGCGCACTTCGCCGCGGCGGGGCGACCGGTGGACATCATCCAGGTGAACGGCTCGGTCGAGGTCGCGCCGCTGCTCCGGCTGTCGCACTGGATCGTGGACCTGGTCGATACGGGGAATACGCTCCGGGCGAACGGGCTGGTCGAGCGGGAGACGATCCTGGAATGCGGGGCGGTGCTGGTGGCGAATCGGGCGAGTCAGAAGCTGAAGCTGGATCAGTATCTCGGTTTAATGGAGAGGCTGGAGCGGGGTGAAAGGCGTAAAGCGTGAAGCGGTGAATTCAGAGAATGGAACGGAGAAGGAGAAATGAGCCGAATGTCATCCTGAGCGAAGCGAAGGAGCCGATAGCGTCGCTTCGGCTCCTTCGCTTCGCTCAGGATGACATTCTCCGTCCGCTCTCTGAACTCACCGCTTCACGCTTCACTCTTCACGCTTTACGGTTTTCCTCACCTTTTCACGCTTCCGCCCCGCCAGCCTAACCGCCATCTCCACCGCCTCCCGCATGCTCGACGCGTCCGCCGTCCCGCTCCCGGCGATGTCGAACGCCGTGCCGTGATCCGGGGAGGTTCGCGGAAACGGCAGTCCGAGCGTGACGTTCACCGCCCGCCCGAACGCCGCCACCTTGATCGCGGTCATCCCGACGTCATGATAGGGCGCGAGCACCGCATCGAACTCCCCGCGCATCGCGCGCACGAATACCGTATCGGCCGGCAATGGGCCGGCGGCGCCGAGCTTTTCGGCGGCCGGCCGGAGCACCCGGCTTTCCTCGTCGCCGAAGAGGCCCGATTCGCCGGCGTGCGGATTGACCGCGCACAACGCGAGGCGCGGCCGCTCGATGCCCCACCACTCCCGAAGCCCCTGCTCGGTGATACGTCCGGTCCGCACGATCTTGTCCAGCGTGAGCAGCGCCGGAACATCCCGGAACGGCACGTGCGTCGTCACCAGGACCACCCGCAGCTCCTCGGCGGCGAGCATCATCGCGACGTCCATGCCGCCCGCGAGCTCCGCGAGCCACTCCGTGTGCCCCGGATAGGGGAACCCGGCCAGGTGAAGCGCGTGCTTCTGCGCCGGCGCCGTCACGATCGCGTCCACCTCGCCCGCGAGCGCCAGCTTCACCGCGGCCTCCACCGCGTGGCCCGCCAAGCGGCCGGCGCGGATCGCGCGGGCCCGGTCTTCCGGCCGCTCGCCGCTTCCCTGACCCCAGGTGCCGATGGCGGTGCGGCGCGCGGCGGGGATCTCGGCGATCTGGTCCTCCGCGCCGATGACCGTGACCTCGGCACCGCACGGTTGCGCCAGCGCGCGGGCGGTGATCTCCGGCCCGATCCCGCGCGGATCGCCGAGGGTCACAGCAATGCGGGGCGGCGTCGCCTCCGCCGCCCCGCTGTCCCGCTGCCCTGCCGACAGCTCCGTCAAATTCTGATCTCCACGTAAGTCGTCTTTCGCAGCTGATCGAGATAGCGGCGAATGGCCAGCTCCTGGCCGAGCTGCTGCCGGATCCGGTCTTTGACATCCTCGTAGCGGATCTCGCCCTGCGACCGGCGCCCGATGACCTGCAGGACGACGAACTGATCGCGCTCGCCCGCCCCCTTGAGCGTGAACACCGGCACGACGGCTCCCGAGTCCGCCTCCGCGATCCCCTTGGAGTAGGCCTCCGGCAGTTTGTCGGCCGGCACGTTGTCGGCCTCGCGCTCGCCGCCGGAAGGATCGTGATGGATCCGCTGGAGGGAATCGAAGGGCGCGCCCTTCAAGATGAGGCCGTGCACCCTGGCGGCGAGCGTGCGCGCGCTGTCCATGTTGGCGGAATCGAGCGCCGGCACCAGCAGGATGTGGCGCGCCTGCACCTCCGCGGGCTGGGTGCGCTCCACCTGGATGATGTGATAGCCGAACGGCGACTCCACCGGATCGGATACGACGCCCGGCTTGAGCGAGAATGCCACCCGCTCGAACTCCGGCACCATCACGCCGCGGCGGAACCAGTTGAGCGAGCCGCCTTGATCCTTGGAGCCGGGATCCTGCGAGAACCGGCGCGCCGCGGTGGCGAAGTCGGCGCCCTGCCGCAGCTCCAGCACGATCGAGTCGGCCTGGGCCTTCGCGCGCACCTTGGCCGCGGCGCTGGGCTTGGGCGAGATCACGATCTGCCGGAAGGAGATGGTCGCCGGCCGGGAGCCCAGGCTCGCCTTGTGCTGCTCGAAGTACTTCTTCATCTCCTGTTCGGTCGGCGAAACCGTCTTGAGCTTGCCCGCGCTCCGAAGCCCGTCGATCAGCCGGTTCTGCAGCGCCGCGCGCCGCTGCTGGTCGGTGAGCCAGCGGCGATACTCCTCCGGTGTCTGGAAGCCCGCCTTCCGGAGCTCGGCCTTGTAGTCCACCTCGGACGTGAAGTTCTCGCGGACCTTGCGGACCTGCTGCTCCACGCCGTCGGCGACTTCCTGATCGGTGACCTCGATGGACGTGTCTCGCACCGCCTGCTGGACCAGCAGCTCTTCGTCCACGATGGTCGAGACGACCTCGCGGCGGAGGGCGTCGAGCTGCTTGGGATCCTCCGGCAGCGTCATCCCCTGGGCCTGGCGGCTGAACATCTCCTCGTCCACCTGCGAGGCGAGCACGGGACGGTTGCCCACGACGGCCAGCACGCGATCCACCACGACGACCGTGTCCGAGGGGGACGCGGTGGCTCGACGGACGCTGTCGGGGACGGGCGCCGGAAGGGCCGGCGGCGCGCTGTCCGGCGCGGCGATGGTGTCAGCGGCGGCGGCGGCCGTGGTGTCGGCGACCGCGGTGGTGTCCCGCACCGCGGTGGTGTCCTGCGCCGCGGCGGCGACGGGAGTCGCCACGATGATGAACCAGGCGAGCAATCTCATGCCAGTAGTTCTTCTCAGTTCTTCACGGTGTCCGGACGCGCCGGCGCCGCCTGACCGCCACCCGGCGCGCCCTGTCCCGGCGTGATGGGCGTCATGCCCGGAATCGGCGGCCCACCCGGCGCGCGACGCACCGGCCCCGGGCCCTCGGCCGAGTCGGCCTTCGCCTTGGTTTCCTTCGCGATGTCCACCGCGCGGCCGACACCGGCGGCGTTGATCCGGAACGGCAGCCGCTCGCGGAGCAGCGACGCCAGCGCCGACGGCAGCGGGCGGAGCCGCGCCTTCCCGCCGATCAGCTGGTCGAAGTACTGCTCCATCCGAATGCCCGCCACCTTCTCCCGCTCGTTCGCCGCGAGGCTGGAATCGGTGACGTCGCCGCCGGCGAGATTCATCTCGTTCTTGAGGGTGTCCAGCTGCGCCAGGTAGCGCTGCTCCAGTCCCTTCCATTCCAGCGGCGTGGGCACGATGCCCGCCGCGTCGGCCTCGCGGAGCAGCAGCGTGTTCTGCGTCAGCACGCGCGCGAAGCGCACCAGCGTGCTGTCGTCCGCCGCCTTGAGCTGCTGCAGATATTGCGGCGGCAGCGCGCGCACCCAGCGGAGGAACTCCTGCACCGTCATCTCTCCACCCTTGAAGGTGGTGATCTTCGTCGTGGAGCGGCGTGACTCATCCGTCGAGGCGAGCGCCCCGCGCATCGTGAGCGGGCGCGCTCGTTTCGATCTCGATGTTGCTCGCCTGGGCAAGGCTGTCCATGAACGTCGAATCGAGCGCGACGCCGGCCTGCTCGAGCAGGAAGTCGTTGAACCGCTCGCGCACTTCGGGCAGGGGCGGCCGGCGGATGATGTGAAAGCCGAACGGCGTTTCGACAACGGCCGAGGTCTGCCCCGGCTCGAGCGCCCAGCCTGCGCTGTCGAACGCGGGCACGAACCGGCCGCGGGGACCGGCCGGCAGGAAGCCGCTATCGGCCTTGCTGCCCGGATCCTCCGACAGCTCGGAGGCGAGCGTGGCGAAGCTGGCGCCCTTCTTGATGCGGCCCAACGTCGCCTCCGCCTTCTTCCGCGTGGCCTCCTTCACCGGCGGCGGCGCGTTCCGCGCACCGAAGAGGATGTGCTGCAGCAGCCGAACATCCGCCTTGCCGTAGGCGCTGTCCGCCGCGTTGGCGGACACGCCGGAGCGCTTGGACATCAGCGTGTCGTGGAAGTGGGTGCCCTTGAGCTCCGCCAGCTCGGGCCACACGGCTTCGGCCACGCTGGCCGAATCCACCGGCAGCTTGTTGAGCGCGACCGCCTGCGAGAACAGCGCGTAGTCCACCCACGTGTCCGTGATGAAGTCCGCCGTTTCCCGGGTGACCCGCTGGGTCTGGCCCTTGGTGACCGACAGGACCATGTCGGCCAGGCGCTGCGCGGGCAGCTCGAGCGAGCCGGCCTCGGCCGCCACGTCCGCGTGGGCCGAGAACAGATCACGGAAGTTGGAGCAGCCGGCGAGCGCGACTCCGCTGAGCAGGATCAGGGTGAAAACGGAACGACGCATGAACACTCCGGTTGGAGACTGAAGCACGGATTCAGATCGCTTTCTGCAGCGCCCGCACCAGTGCGGGCACGATCGGCTCGCCGCCCAGGCGAACCAGACGCAGCGAGAGCGGCACGGTCCGGCGCACCTCGGCCGCGAGCTGCACGTCATCCAGCGCCGATGTGAGCCCGGTGAGCCTGGGCTGGGTGCCCGGGCGGAAGGTGAGCCGCGCCTCGTCTCCCCGCACCAGCACGTGCTGCAGGCCGAGCGCGGCGCCCATCACCCGAAGGCGCGCCATGTGGAGTAACGTCTCGGCCTCGGCCGGCAGGGGCCCGAAGCGCTCCCGCAATTCATCCCGCAGCCCATCAATGTCGCCGGGCGCGACCGCCCGCGCCAGTCGCCGGTACACGTCGAGCTTGACGTCGTCGTCGGGGACATAACCGTCGGGAAGATGGGCCGGCTGGTCGAGTACCACGTCGGGCGGCGCGGGCTGTTCCGTGACCCCCTGGCCCCGCAGGCTCCGGACGGTCTCCTCCATCCACCGCATGTAGAGATCGAACCCGACGGCATGGGCGTGTCCCGACTGCTCCGCGCCCAGCAGGTTGCCCGCGCCGCGCAGCTCCAGGTCCTTGAGCGCGATCCGGTAGCCGGCGCCGAGATCGGTGTGGTGCTCCAGCACGCGCAGCCGCTCCTCCGCGTCCGCGTCGATCGAGTCCGGCACCAGGAGATAGCAGTAGGCGCGCCGGTGACTCCGGCCCACCCGGCCGCGGAGCTGGTACAGCTGGGCCAGCCCGAAGCGGTGCGCGTCGTGCACCACCATCGTGTTCGCATTGGGAACGTCCAGTCCCGATTCCACGATCATGGTGGAGACGAGGATGTCCACCTCTCCGGACACGAATCCGCGCATGACGGTTTCAAGGTCGTCCGCCGGCATCTGGCCGTGGGCGACACCGATCCGGGCCCTCGGCGCGAGCGACCGCACCCGGGCGGCTATCGTCTCGATGGTCTCGATCCGGTTGTGCACCACGAACACCTGCCCACCGCGGTCGATCTCCCGGGCGAACGCCTCCTCGAGCAGCGCGTCGTCCCACGGCTCGACGAAGGTCAGGATCGGCGAGCGGTCGCGCGGGGCTGTCTCGATCAGGGTGAGGTCCCGGAGCCCCGCCAGGGAGAGGTGCAGCGTGCGCGGGATCGGCGTCGCGGTCAGCGTCAGCACGTCCACGGCGAGCCGGAGCGCCTTGAGCCGCTCCTTGTGCTTGACGCCGAAGCGGTGCTCCTCGTCCACCACCAGCAGGCCGATGTCCTTGAACGCGACGTCCTTCGACAGCAGCCGGTGGGTGCCGATGACGATGTCGGTCGACCCGTCGGCGAGTCGCGCGAGCGCCGCCTTCTGCTCCTTCGCGGTCCGGAAGCGCGAGAGCACCTCGATCCTGACCGGGAAATCGGCCAGCCGCTCGGTGAAGGTGCGGCCGTGCTGTTCGGCGAGAATCGTCGTCGGCACCAGCACCGCCACCTGCTTGCCGCCCTGCACCGCCTTGAACGCCGCCCGCACCGCGATCTCCGTCTTCCCGTAGCCCACGTCCCCCACGAGAAGCCGGTCCATCGGCAACGGCTTCTCCATGTCGGTCTTGACCTCTTCGGTCGCCTTCCGCTGATCCGGCGTGTCCTCGTAGAGGAAGCTGCTCTCGAGCTCGCGTTGCCACTTGGCATCGGGCGGGAAGGCGTATCCGGCGGAGACGGTGCGGCGGGCGTACAGGTCCAGCAGCTCGGCGGCCATCTGCTTGATCGCCACTCGGGTCCGCTCCCGCACCCGCTGCCAGGACGCTCCGCCGAGGCGGTGGATGCGCGGCGGCGGGCGGTCGCCGTCCTCGCCGGCGGCCCGGTAGCGCTCGAGCTGGTCGAGCCGGTACAGCGGCACGTTGAGCCGGTCACCGCCCTCGTACTCGACGATCGCCACCTCGATCGTCGCCTCGCCGACCATGATCGTCTGGATGCCGCGATAGATCCCGATGCCGTGGTCGAGGTGGACCACGTAGTCGCCGACCGTCAGCGCGCCGGTGGCGAGCGAAGGCGCCGCCTGCCGGTAGCGCCGGGCCCGGCGCAGCCGGCGCGCCCGGCGGAAGATCTCGTGGTCGGTGAGCACCCGGAGCGACGGCATGACGAAGCCACCGTCGAGCGCGCCGATCGCGAGGGTCGCCCGGGTGCCGAAGCGTCCGCCATCCTCCAGCAGCTCCTCCAGCCGCTCGAGCTGCCCTTCGTTGTCGCAGAGGATGAGCGTCGGGGGAGACCCGTTGATGAGACCGCGGAGCCGGTTGAGGTCGCGGTCCACCTTCTCGGGCGGGAAGAAGCCGAACTGGAGGTCGGGGCGATCGTCCCGGAGCGTCAGCCGGGGAAAGCCGACGATCCGGTTGCGCCATGCCTCGGGGTTCTCCAGGATCGCGTCCCGCTTCGGCACGTCCTCACCCAGCCGGCGTGCGATGTCGAGGTGATGCTCCGCCTCGCTCCACGCCCGGTCCACCTCGTCCTGGTCGGCGCCGGCCGACTCCTGCAGGATGAACGTGTCCGAGGGGAGCAGCTCCAGCAGCGTCTTTCGCGACGCCGGCTCGCCCGGCCGCGCGCCGTCGGTGAGCGACCGGGTGCTCACCGGCAGAACCGACACCTCCTCCAGCTCCTGGAGCGAGCGCTGGGTCGTGAGGTCGAAGCCGCGGATCGACGTGATGTCGTCGCCCCACCACTCGAGCCGCGCCGGCACCGCCATGCCGAAGCCGTACACGTCGAGGATCCCGCCGCGGACGCTGAACTCCGCCACCTCGGTGACCGTCGCGACCCGCCGGTAGCCCATCGTCTCCAGCGTCTCGGCGGCGCTGGTGGGCGAGCGGCGATCGCCCGGAACGAGGCGCAGCCGCAGCCGCTCGAGGGCGGCCGGCACCAAGGTCCGCTCCGCGGTGCCGCGGGCCGTGGTGATGACGATGCGCACCTGCCCGCGGAGCAGCGCCTCGATCGTCTCCACCCGCTCGCCGGCGATCTCGTAGTGGGGCTCCTCCTCGCCCAGCGCCTCGCGCTGGGGATAGAGCGCCACCGCGCCGTCGGTGAGCAGGGTGAGATCGGTCAGCCAGCGCTCGGCCTCGCCGGGCGTGGTGGCGACGACGACGATCTGCCGCTGCGGATGCGTGTTCGCGAGCCACGCCGCCAGCACGCTCCCGCTCGAGCCCGCGAGTCCGCCGAGCCGAAGCGTCTCACCGCGGGCGGGCAGCCGCTCCGTCAGGTCCGTCGTCGCCGGCGTCCTGGCGAACGCGTCGAGCACCGGCTTGAGCTTCACCGCTGCCGTCTCCACATGCTCGCGAGCCCCAGCTCCGCGAAGCCGAGCAGCAGCGCGGCGAGCAGGAGCGAGCCCCGCAGGTCGCCGAGCGCGCCGGTGGAGAACGCCAGCTCCGCGGCCTCCTCGAGCGACACGACCCGCGCACCGCTCCACAGCCGGCGGATCTGATCGTCGCCGGCGGGCTCGAGCCGCGACTCCCGGGCATCGAGGTTCGCGCTGATGGCGCCGAGGGTGTCGCGGCCGGCCACGAGGTAGTACGCGCCGACCTCGGCCGGGCTGAACATGCCGCCGCCTTCGACCTGCCACTCCCGCTCGCCCTGGCGCACGCTGGTGGTGAGGTCCGGAAGCGGCAGCGCGTCGCCCGGCGCGCCCGCCGCGAGGATCACCTCGCCCCGTGCGAGGCGGTTGAGCAGCAGGTCCATGAACGGCATGAACAGCGGCCGAGAGCGGCAGGTCCGTCCACGCCGGATCGAGCCGGCTCCCCAGCAGGACCACGTTCCCGCTGCGCACCAGCCACGGCTCTCCGGCGACGGTGACCAGGACGCCGGTGCGCCCGCTGCCGGTGGGCTGCAGGGTGTAGCGCTTGGCGACGCGCACCCGTCCGATCACCGCGCCGCTGTCGGTGACCGCGGCCGCGAGCGACATCCGCGCGTAGCTCCACGCTACCCCGCGGGCGGCCAGCGCCCGGTTCAACGCGCCCAGCTCGGCGGCGTCCTCGGGCGGCTGCACCACCGAGCTGCCGCGGCCGAGCCAGCCCACGGTCACCTCGTCGCCCCGGGCGATGCGCCGGTTGGCGGCGAGCACCTCACAGGCGGCCGCGACGTGCCGCCCGCCCGAATCCCACGCGACCCGCGCCACCGGCGCGACGCGCACCACGCCGATCCGGCGGTCGTCGGCCCGCAGCTCGTCGGGCGCCAGCTCCGCCGTGAGCTGCCACCAGCCGCTGGGGACGCCCGCGAGCGCGAGCGTCGCGGCGGCGCCCGCATGCCCCAGCGCCTGGCGCGGCGGCCGCTCCGCGAGCCGCGCGGTGAGCGGCACCGCGAGTCCGGAGTCGCCCGCCAGCACGACGCTGATCCGGCCGCCGTCGCTCGACCAGGGCTGCGCGCCGGTCATCACGTCCGCGATGCCGACGTTGGGCGGCGGTGGCGCGTCCGGCCGGCCCACCAGGACCGGCGCGCCGGCGCGCGCGGGCGAGATCGCGGTGGCCTGGAGATCGCTGAGCAGCACGACTTCGCCCGGCCGGCTGTCGGAGGCGACGACGTCGCGCGCGAGCGTGAGTGCGGCGCCGAGGTCGAGCCGGTGAGGCGAGACGTCGAGCGCCTCGAGCTGCGAGGAGAGCGTCGCCGCGTCGCCGCGCTGGGGCACTCCGTCGGCGGTGATGAGCCAGAGCGCATCGTTCTGGGTCGCGCGGGCGAGCACGCTGCGGGCGGCGTCCCGCAGCAGCGCCATCCTCGGCGAGCCGCCCGCGACCGCGCCGCTGCTGGGCGAGTTGTCCACCACCAGCGCCAGCGCGCTCGGCGCGTGCCCCGGCACGCCGCGGAGCGGCAGCGTCGGCCCCGCCGCCGCGAGCACCAGCGCGACGATCAGCAGCGTGCGCACCAGCAGCAGCAGCAGGTTCTGCAGCTTGAGCCGGCGCTGGTGCTCCTGCGTGGTGGTGATGAGGTAGCGGACCGCCGGAAAGACGACCGTCGGGGGCTCGCGGCGCGCGAGCAGGTGAAGGAGAACCGGTATTCCCGCGGCGGCCAGACCCAGCAGCACCCAGGGATGGAGGAAGCCGATCATCCTGCCCGGCGGTCAGGGGCCAGCGCCTCGCGCAGCACGGTCCCGTAGGGCATGTCGGTGACGACGCGGTGGTAGCGGATCCCGTGGCGGCGGCATGCCAGCCGCCATTCGGCGACGACGTGGTTCACCGTGTCATGATAGGCGTTGGCCCAGTCGCGCGGCCTGAGGACCACCGCGCGATGCGTCTCCGGATCCTCGAACCGCGCCTCCGCCGGCCCGCCGAGGGTCAGCTCCGCCGGGTCCATGATGTGGAGCACCAGCACCTGGTGGCCGCGGTGGCGAAGGAAGCGGAGCGCCTTGAGCGCGAGGTCGCGGTCGAGCAGGAGGTCGGAGACGAACACGACCAGGCCGCGCCGCCGCAGCTGGCCCACCACGCGGCGGAGCGCCGGCTCGGCGGCGGTGCCCTGCCCCGCTTGCAGCTCCGCGAGCGTGCGGACCAGCTGACGCCAGTGGCTGAGCCGGGCGCGCGGCGGCAGCACGGTGCGCACCTCGTCATCGAAGGCGATGAGACCGGTCGCGTCGCGCTGGCGCAGCAGGATGAGCGTGAGGGCGGCGATGAGCCGCTGGGCGTAGGCGAGCTTCGGCAGCACCGTCTCGGGGTCGCCGGTCCAGGCCATCGACCGGCTGATGTCGCACACCACCATCGCGCGGAGGTTGGTCTCCTCCTCGTACTGCTTCACGTACAGTCGGTCGTTGCGGCCCAGGATCTTCCAATCCACGTACCGCAGCTCGTCGCCCGGCTGGTACATGCGGTGCTCGGCGAACTCGACCGAGAAGCCGCGCCGGGGAGACCGGTGCACGCCGGAGAGAAAGCCCTCGACCACACCCTCCGTGATCACCTCGATCCCGCCCAGCCGGGAGACATCGAGCGGATCGAGGAGGTCGAGTCGGGCGGACCTGGTCATGAGGGGCGCAACGTATTGGGGTTCCGAGTTCGGGGCAACGTCGATTCTCCCGGCGGGCACGCTGTCCGGCCACGGAGACGAACAGCACGCGTCGAGACCTTGTCCGATTTCCTCAACGCCTTATCTGCACGTATCTTAACCCGCTGCCCCCTCCTGGCACGTCCTCTGCACCAGCGCGGTGGATACGCTCGGAGAGCCGGAGGGAACATGTACGACACGCTGGGTTGGGTGCTGCTCGCCGGCCTCCCGTTTCTCAGCTCCATCAGCATCGGCCGCACTGCACACTCGTCGGCGCCACGCGACCCCGCGGCGCCGGCGCGAGTCGCCGTGTGGTCCGACCGGGAGGACCCCTACCAGCGGGGCGATGCGGCCCGGGTCTACCTCAGCGCCCGCCGGCCGGGTCACGTCGCCGTCTTCCGGGTGGACACCGACGGGCGGGTCCGGACGCTCTTCCCGCGGGAGCCGTGGGGCGACACCCACATCCGCCAGGCCCGGGAGTTCGAGGTCGTGGGCCGAGGGGGGCGCTCGTTCATCGTGGATGACGACCCCGGCATCGGCTACCTGCTCGCCATCTCCTCCGAACAACCGTTCGACTTCCGCGACATCTCCCGCGGCGACCACTGGGACTACCGCCTGATCGAGGGCGGCCGGATCCGCGGCGACCCATACGTCGCCCTCGCCGACCTCGCGGCCCGTCTCGCCCCGGGCGGGGATTACGACTACGACGTGAGCCCGTACTACGTCGGGCGGCGCTACGACTATCCTCGCTCCGTCTGCTACGACTGTCACGCCTACGCGAAGTACGACGAGTGGGATCCCTACCGCCGGGCGTGCGCGCGATTCCGGATGGTGATCTACGACGATCCCCGGTACTACCCCTATCGCACCGGTCGCGGCCGCAACATCGTCGTGGCCCGTCCGGTGCGACCGGGTCCCCGCTTCGTTTTCCGCGACGCCGATCCCAACGCGCACTACGTGACCCGCGAGACGGGCTTCGCGCCGGCCGAGCGACGGACGGGCGAGGCCGCGAGCCGGACCAGCCAGGACGTAGGCGGACGTGGATCGGTTCCGGCGCCGGCCGTCTCGTCCGCGCGGATGGCTCCCCGCACCGCGCCGACGCTGCGCGCGGTCCCCTCGCGTCCGACGCTCGGCGACGGACGGCCCGAGGGGCGCCGGCGCACCGAGACCCCGCCCGCCGAAGGAGCGCCCAAGGGTCTCGCGCCTGCCCAGGGTTCTCGCCCCGCCGAGCCCGCGGTGAAGCGGCGTCAGGAACCCAAGAGCACCGGTGAGCCCGAGCTCCGGCGCCGGAAGCCCTGATCGCGGATGATCCCCCGCGGAACCCTCCTCGTAGTTTTTCTGGTCGCCCACCCGCTCCACGCTCAGGCTCCAGGTCCGCGTCACGCGGCGGCGGAGACGATCACGGGCGCCGACCTGCAACAGCGCATCGGCATCCTCGCGCACGACTCGATGATGGGACGCGACTCGCCCAGCCCGGGGCTGGAGCGCGCCGCGGGATACGTCATCAAGGAGTTCCAACGGCTCGGCCTTCGGCCCGCGGGCGAACACGGCTCGTACATCCAGCGCTTCGGCCTCTCCCGGTGGACCGTGGATACGGCCACGTCCTCGCTGGAGCTGGCCAGTGGAGGGACCCGAATTCGGGTGCCGTTCGGCGCCTCGGTGCGTGTGGTCGGCGGCGCCGTCACGGGCAAGCCGATAGCGGGGACGCCGGTCCTGCTCGCGGGACCACTCACCCCGTCCGTCACCCGCGACCGCAGGCTGCGCGGCAGGATCGTGCTGATCGCGCCGGACTTCGAGCAGCTCCCGTTCGGGCTCGATGACCGGGTGGAGGAGCTGGCGGCATCGGCGCAGGCCGTCATCCTGCTCTCGAACCGCGAACCGGAAACGTTCGCTCGCCGGGTCGATGCCTCCCTCGCGCCGCGGCAGTCACCCGACTTCAGGGCGAGCTCGGGCGGTGCGCCCGTGGTCGAGCTGCGGGAGGACGCGATTGGCGCGGCGCTGGGGAGTGACCTCGACCTTCGCGCGGTGCGCGCGGCGGACAGCGCGGCGGTCCGCGAGCTCCCGGGGCTGCGGGTGGAGCTCCGCGTCGTCCGGCGCTATCTCGAGCGTGGAACCGCGCCCAACCTCATCGGCGTGCTCGAAGGACGGGACGAGCGACTGCGGCACGAATACGTCGCGATCTCGGCGCACCTGGACCACATCGGTGTCCGACCCGGTGGTGCGGACAGCATTTTCAATGGCGCGGACGACAACGCGTCAGGCGTGGCGGCGCTGCTCGAGATCGCCGAGGCATTCAGCCGGCGGGACGCGCGGCCGGCACGCTCGCTCCTGTTCCTGGTGCCGAGCGCGGAGGAGAAGGGGCTCTGGGGAAGCGCGTACTACGTCGAGCACCCCACGGTCTCGCTGCGCTCGACCATCGCCGATCTGAACATGGACCTGATCGGCCGCAACTGGCCCGATTCGGTGATCGTCAGCGGCACCGAGATGTCCACGCTCGGCGTGACCCTCCACCGGGTAGCGGACACCCACCGCGACCTGCGCATGGCGCCGCTGGCGGATCGCTGGCCGGAGGAGCGAATATTCTATCGGTCCGATCACTACAACTTCGCGATGAAAGGCGTTCCGGTGCTCTTCTTCACCAGCGGCACGCATACCGATTATCACCGCCCCAGCGACGCGCTCGAAACGATCGATGTCGAAAAAGCGTCGCGCCTGGCCCGGCTGGTCTTCCACGTCGGCGCCGCGGTCGCGGACGCGCCCGAGCGTCCGCGGTGGCACCCAGGGACTCACCGGCCACTGGTGGAGGGACGATGAACTCGAAGCTGACGGCGGCCATCGCGGCCTTGCTGGTCGTCACCACTCGGCTCGCGGCGCAGGCGCCGGAGCCGGCGGGTCGGTCGGCCCACGCGGCCGAGTCGATTACGGCGGGGGATGTCGCCCACCGGGTCGGCATCATCGCGCACGACTCGATGCTCGGACGCGACACGCCGAGCCGGGGATTGGAGCTGACCGCCCAGTATGTGGCCGACCAGTTCCGCCAGTTCGGGCTCAAGCCCGGCGGCGAGGACGGGACCTGGTTCCAGCGCTATCCCATCACGCGGCGGCGCCTCGAGCTGGCCAAGTCGAATGTGATGCTCGAGGTGGGAGGCGTCTCGGTCACCGCGCCGTTCGACCGCGCCGCCCGCTACGTGTCCGGTGACATCCCGGGCAAGAGCGTGAGCGGGCCGGCGGTGCTGGTCGGTGGCAAGATGACGCCGGAGGCGGTGTCGGGAATGAACCTGCAGGACAAGGTCGTGCTCTACGTGCACGACTACAGCAAGCGGGTTCCCCTCAACGCCGCGCAGGTCGCCCGCGCGATCCGCCTCAGCCGTCCGCGGGCGATCGTGGCGATCTCCAACCTGGACTCCGCCGAGTTCGCGGCGCGGGTTCCCCGCTCGGCGCCGGAGCGGTTCGGGATGGAGCTTCGGCTCAATTCCCCGCCCTCAGTCGAGGTGAGCGAGGCGGTGCATCGCGCCGGTCCTGCGGGCGGCGAAGGTGAGCCTCGCGGAGATCCGCCGCTCGAGCAGCCCGGTCGCGCGGCCGGTGCCGGGGCTCGGCGCCACCGTCACGATGAAGGAGACGGTGCTCGATTCGCTCAGCGCCCCGAACACGATCGGCATCCTGGAAGGCAGCGATCCGAAGCTGAAAGGCGAGTACCTCGTCTTCTCCGCCCACATGGATCACGTCGGGATTACGCCCGAGATGGGTGACAGCATCAACAACGGCGCCGATGACAACGCGTCGGGCACGACCGGCGTCATCGAGCTGGCCGAGGCGTTCAGCCGGTCGGGCGCGCGACCCAAGCGGTCGATCCTGTTCATCACGGTGAGCGGTGAGGAGAAGGGACTCTGGGGGAGCCGTTACTTCAGCGAGCATCCCACCGTGCCGGTGAGCCAGCTCGTGGCGGACATCAATCTCGACATGCTGGGCCGCAACTGGGCCGACACCATCGTCGCGATCGGCAAGGAGCACTCCGACCTCGGCACCACCCTCGAGCGGGTCAACGCCGCCCACCCCGAGCTCCGGATGGCGGCGATCGACGACCGCTGGCCCGATGAGCGGTTCTACTTCCGGTCGGACCACTACAACTTCGCGCGGAAGGGCGTGCCGGTGCTCTTCTTCTTCAACGGGGTGCATCCGGACTATCACCGGGTCACCGACTCGCCGGAGAAGATCAACGCGGAGAAGGAGTCGAGGATTCTCAAGCTGCTCTTCTATCTCGGCCAGGAGATCGGCAACGCGCCGCGGCGACCGCAGTGGGATCCGGAGAGCTACCGCTTGATCGTGGAGGAGCCGGCGATACCGTGACCCCCGACTCCCTCCAGGACTTCAACGCCTTCCGCTCCCGGATGAACGAGCTCATCCTGGGCTCCGGCAATCTCACCATCAACCGGTTCTTCGCTCTCGATCAGCGCGCCTACGAGCCGGGCGCGCTCGGCACCAAGACGAAAGAGATGCTCGGCTTGGTGTCCTCGCTGGTGCTGCGCTGCGACGACTGCATCACCTATCACGTCGCCCGCTGTCATGAGGAAGGGGTGACCCGCGAGGAATTCCTGGAGATTTTTTCGGTGGGACTGGTGGTGGGCGGCAGCATCGTGATCCCGCACCTGCGGCGCGCGATGGCGAGGCTGGAGGAGCTGGCTAGCGGCGGGTCAGCAGCACCCCCGCGATGATGAGGATCGCGCCGACCGCCTGCAGCGGCATGGGCCGCTCGCCCAGGAACACCGCCGCGCTCGCGACCGCCACCAGCGGCGTCAGGCACATGTAGATCACCGTTCGGCTCGGCCCCACCACCTTCACGCTCCGATTCCAGATCACGTACGCCAACAGCAGCGAGAACACGGTCGCGTAGCCCAGCGCAGTCCACCCCTGCCAGCCCACCGCGCTCCAGTCCATCCGCAGCATCTCCGGCAGTCCGGCAAGCACCAGGCCCGGCATGCCCGCGATGGTCGTGATCAGGGTGACGCGGAGCGGTGAGATCTCCGGCGGCACCACCCGGAGGCCGAGCGTGTAACTGGCCCAGCCGACTCACCGCGGCCAGGCTCAGCAGGTCACCGCTCAACGTGTCGCTGTTGAAGCCCGCGCCGCGCGCCGCGACGACCAGCACCACGCCGAGCGTCGCCACCAGCACCCCGCCGAGCACCCTGGGCCGCAGCGGCTCGAAGCCGAGGGCCACCGCGAGGATCGCCGTGAGCGACGGCATCGCCGAGAGGATGAGCGCGCTGTTGGACGCCGTGGTGCGGTCGAGGCCCGAGATGAAGGCGAGCTGGTAGAGGGTATTACCCACGAAGCCCAGCACGATCAGCCGACGGAGCACTCCGGGCGGCAGCTGGGTCGGTCCTTCCATCCAGTGCACCAGGGGAATCAGAAGCGCGGTGGCCAGGATGAAGCGGACGCCGGTGAAGGCGAGGGGAGGAAAGCGGGGGAAGGCCCCCTTGGTGACGCTGAAATTGAGGCCCCAGATCACGGCCACGAGCAGCATGCCGAAGTCGGCGAGGCGGCTCGGCGAGGTGCGGGCGGGCGCGGGCGTAGGGGTCGGCACGGGCGAAGCTTAACACCGCCCGGAAGGTTCATTGCCCCGCTATCTTACCGCCATGTCCCAGGCCCGCATCCGCAACTTCTGCATCGTCGCGCACATCGACCACGGCAAGTCCACCCTGGCCGACCGCCTCATCGAGGCGACCGGCGCGGTCGAGAAGCGCCAGATGCGGGAGCAGCTGCTCGACACCATGGATCTCGAGCGCGAGCGCGGGATCACCATCAAGTTGAACGCCGTCCGCATGAGCTATACGGCCCGGGACGGCACCGAGTACGAGCTCAATCTGATCGACACGCCGGGCCACGTGGACTTCACGTACGAGGTCTCCCGGTCGCTCGCCGCCTGCGAGGGCGCCATCCTCGTCGTGGACGCCTCGCAGGGCATCCAGGCGCAGACGCTGAGCAACCTGTTCCTCGCGATGGACGCCGGGCTCGAGATCATCCCCGTCCTCAACAAGATCGACCTCCCGGGAGCGGAGCCGGAGCGGCGGGCGCAGGAGATCATGGATCTCATCGGCGCCAATCGGGCAGAGATCCTTGCCGTCTCCGCCAAGGAAGGGACCGGTGTCCCCGAGCTGCTGGAGACCATCGTGGCGCGGGTGCCGCCGCCCCGCGGCCGCGAAGACGCCCCGCTGCGGGCGCTGATCTTCGACTCGTACTACGACCGCTACCGGGGCGCGATTCCCAGCATCCGGGTGGTGGACGGCGTGGTCCGCCAGGGGATGGAGATCGCCTTCGGCGCCCACCAGGACGAGATGTACCAGGTGGACGAGGTGGGGTACCTCCAGCTCGGCCAGCACCCTTCGGATCAGCTCGAGGCGGGCGAGGTCGGCTACCTGGTGGCGAGCCTCCGCGACGTTCGGGACGCCCGGGTGGGCGACACCATCCTCGACGCCCACAACCGGGCGACCGAGCTGCTGCCGGGATACCGGGAAGTGAAGTCCATGGTGTTCGCCGGGCTCTACCCGACCGAATCCGACCAGTACGAGGGCCTGCGCGACGCGCTGGAGAAGCTGCGCCTGAACGACGCGAGCCTCCAGTACGAGCCGGAGTCGTCCACCGCGCTCGGCTTCGGCTTCCGCTGCGGCTTCCTCGGCCTGCTCCACATGGAGATCGTGCAGGAGCGGCTGGAGCGGGAGTTCGACCTCGATCTCATCAGCACGGTGCCGACGGTGGAGTACCACGTGTACACCACGGACGGCGTGATGACGCTGCTGGAGAATCCGAGCCATCTCCCCGACCCCGCCTCGATCGCCCGCATCGAGGAGCCGTACGTGAAGGCCCGCATCATGGCTCCGGCCGACTACATCGGCGGCATCATGAAGCTGGGACAGGATCGCCGCGGCGTGTACAACGGGATGCACTACATCGACACCACGCGGGTCGAGTTCCACTTCGACTTCCCGCTGGGCGAGATCGTGCTCGACTTCTACGACAAGTTGAAGTCGATGAGCCGGGGCTACGCGTCGCTCGACTACGAGATGGCGGGCTACCGCGAGTCGGAGCTGGTCAAGCTCGACATGCTGATCAACGGCGACCCCATCGACGCCTTCAGCGTCATCATCCACAAGGACAAGGCGCAGGAGTACGGCCGCAAGGTCGCCGAGAAGCTCAAGGAGCTGATCCCGCGGCAGCTCTACCAGGTCGCGATTCAGGCGGCGATCGGCAACAAGATCATCGCCCGCGAGACCATCTCCGCCTTCCGCAAGGACGTGCTGGCCAAGTGCTACGGCGGCGACATCACCCGGAAGCGCAAGCTCCTCGAGAAGCAGAAGGAGGGGAAGAAGCGCATGAAGCAGATCGGGGCGGTGGAGATTCCGCAGGAGGCGTTCCTGGCCGTGCTGCAGGTGGAGTAGTGCCGGCGGACGGGCGGACAGGCGGTCAGGCGGACG
Source organism: uncultured Gemmatimonadales bacterium (assembly GCA_963720365.1). GTDB lineage: Bacteria > Gemmatimonadota > Gemmatimonadetes > Gemmatimonadales > GWC2-71-9 > CAVVWJ01. The sequence goes on from CAVRFK010000004.1 coordinate 487,846, forward strand.
GGACGCTCGTCATCCAGACCGCGTTCCTGGGCGACGTCGTCCTCACGACACCGCTGCTGGCCGCGCTCGCCGACAAGTACGGGCAGGTGGACGTCGTCGTGACGCCCGCCGCGGCGTCGCTGCTCGAATCCCATCCGGCGGTTCGGCGGGTGATCCGGTACGACAAGAAGGGCCGCGACGCGGGGCTCGGCGGCCTCCGGCGGCTCGGCGCCGAGCTTCGCGCCGCCGGCTACGCGCGCGTGTATCTGCCGCATCGCTCGTGGCGCTCGGCGGTGCTCGCCCGGCTGGCCCGCGTGCCGGAGCGCGTGGGCTTCGCGGACAGTCCCGCCGCGATTACTTATACCACGCGCGTCCCGCGTGCTCCCACCGGCCATGAAGTGGATCGGCTGCTCGCTCTGGCGGGCCGACGGACTCGGCCGGCGCCGCCGGTATCGCTCGGGCTCACGGCCGAAGACGAGGCGGCAGCCGACCGCTGGCTCGCCGAGCGCGGAGTGGAGCACGGCTTCACCGCGGTGGCGCCGGGATCCATCTGGGGCACCAAGCGCTGGCCCTACTACCGCGAGCTGGCGGCGGCGCTCGACGGGCCGCTGGTCGTTCTCGGCGGGAATGACGATGGAATGCTGGCCGACGAGGTCGTCGCCGCGGCGCCGGCGCGCGCGTGGAGCGGGGCCGGGAGTCTGAGTCTGCGGGTCGCCGCCGCCGTGATCGCGAGAGCGCGGGTGCTGGTGACGAACGACTCGGCGCCGCTCCACCTCGCCACCGCCGTGGGCACGCCGGTGGTGGCGCTGTTCGGACCGACGGTCCCCGAGCAGGGATTCGGTCCCCGCGGCTCACGCAGCCTCGCCCTCGGGCACGCCGGCCTCGCGTGCCGTCCATGCTCTGCCCACGGTCCGGAGGTCTGTCCGCTGGGCCATCACCGCTGTATGCGAGAGCTCCCGGTCGAAACCGTCGCGGAGGCGACGGCCATGGTTGCGGGAGCGGAGGAGCGCCGTGCGATTCGTCCTCGGCATTGATATCGGGGGGACCAACCTGGTGGTGGGCTGCGTGGCCGAAGACGGCAGCGCGCTCCACGCCCTGGGGACCGAGCCGACCCACGCCGAAGCCGGCGCCAGCGACGTGGTGGACCGGATGGTGGCGCTCGCCCAGCGCGCCATCGCCCAGCTGCGGCAGGAGAAGCCGGACGCGAAGATCGCCGGTGTCGGCGTCGGCGCCCCCGGACCGCTCGACACCAAGAGCGGCATCGTGCTGCTCACGCCCAATCTCGGCTGGGTCAACCTGCCGCTCCGCCAGATCATCCGCGACCGGCTGGGCCTCCCCGCGGAGCTGGACAACGACGCCAACTGCGCCGTGCTCGGCGAATGGTGGGTCGGGGCCGCGCGGGGCACCAAGCACGCCATCGGCATCACGATCGGCACCGGCATCGGCGGCGGCCTCATCCTCGACGGAAAGCTCTATCACGGCGCGTCCGACGTCGCCGGCGAGATCGGGCACGCGACGATCGACACCGAGGGCCGGCGCTGCAAGTGCGGCAACTACGGCTGCCTCGAGGCCTACGCCTCGGGACCCAACATCGCCCTCCGCGCCATGGAGGCGATCGAGGCCGGCGCCGAGACCCGCCTGCCGAGCTACGTGGGCGGCGACATCGCCCGGATCACGGCCCAGACCGTCTACGAGGCCGCCCACGACGGTGACGAGCTGGCGCTCGAAGTGGTGAACGACACCGCCAAGTTCCTCGGCGTCGGGGTCGCCAACCTGCTGAACGTCTTCAATCCCGAGGTCGTGGTGGTCTGTGGCGGCGTGACGCTCGCGGGCGACCACCTGTTCGTTCCTCTGCGCCGGGAGACGGCGCGCCGCGCCTTCAAGCCCGCGGTCGCGGCGTGCCGCATCGTCCCCGGTGAGCTGGTGGGCACCGCGGGCGTGTACGGGGCGGCCAAGACGTTCCTGGATGCCTAAGGTCGGCATCCTCGGCTCCCTCGTCTGGGACCAGATCTACGGCCGCGATCCGAGCGCGGCGCCGGTCGAGGAGTGGGGCGGGATCGCCTACGCGCTCGCCAGTCTCGACGCGAGCGTCGCGCCGGAATGGGAGATCGTCCCGCTGATCAAGGTGGGACAGGATCTGGCGCCGAAGGCGCGCGAGTTTCTCGGCCGGTTGGAGCGGATCACGCCGGGCGGGCGCTGCGTCGAGGTGCCGGCGCCGAACAACCGCGTCGTGCTCCACTATTACTCGACCGAGCGGCGCACGGAGCGGATGTCCGGCGGCGTCCCGGGCTGGACCTGGAGCGAGCTGGGGCCGATGGTCCGGGATCTCGACGCCCTCTACCTCAACTTCATCTCGGGCTTCGAGCTCGCGCTCGGCACCGCCCAGGCGCTCCGTCAAGGCTTCCGAGGCCCGATCTACGTGGACCTGCACAGCCTGTTGCTCGGCATGCAGCACGATGGGGTCCGGGTGCTTCGCCCGCTCCAGGACGCGGCCGCGTGGCTGGGCTGCTTCGACGTGGTTCAGCTCAATGAGGACGAGATGCGCCAGCTCTCTCCCGACCCGCTCAGTCTCGCCGCCGACGCGATCGGCGCGGGTACGTCACTGCTGATCGTGACGCTCGCGGCGAAGGGCGCGGCGTATGTGGCGGCGCCGGGGTTCGATGGGTGGACGGACAGGCGGCCGGGGGGACAGGCGGACGGGAGTCGTGGGCTCAGCCCCTGCTCCGGACCGCCCTGATCCCCGCCCCAACCATCGACGCCCTCGACCCCACCGGCTGCGGCGACGTCTTCGGCGCGGCCGCCGCGGCCCGCTTGTTTGCGGGCGACTCGATCGAGGACGCGATCCGGCACGCCAACGCGATGGCGGCGCGCAACGCCGCGTTCCGTGGCGCCGGCGGACTCTCCCGGCACCTGCGCGGCGAGCTGGTGACGCCGTGACCCGGATCGTCGAGGTCCCGGCGCACTTCGACGACCGCAGCTTCGACCAGTTCGCGGCCGGCTTCGGCCAGTGGCCGCCCGAGGAGAAGCTGCTGGTGGACGCGCGGGGCGCGCAGTGGGCGTCGCCCTACGGGCTGACCGGCCTGCTCACGGCCGGCCAGGCGATCGCCGAGGCGAAAGGCGAGCGCCCGCTCCTGACCGTTCCGCTCAGCGACGAGGTCAAGCGCTACTGGGCGCGGGTCGGGTTCTTCCAGTACGCGGCCGAGCTGTTCGAGCTGCACGGCAAGGTGCCCAAGGCGTCGACCACGGGACCGAGCGACGTGTTGCTCGATGTGACGCCGGTGCGCGCGATGGAGGACGTCCACCAGGTGGTCGAGAAGATCAGCGAGACGGCATCGCGCATTCTCCATGGCGAGCTGGGTCTCGAGCGCGGGGCGGTAGGGCGATTCAGTATGGCGCTTTCGGAGTCGTGCCAGAATATTGTGGAACACGCCGGCACCAGTGGATGGGTCGCGGTTCAGGTGTATACTTTCCGGCGCCGGCTCGGCCGGCGGGTGGCGGTCATCGCCGTCAGTGACGCCGGCATCGGTTTCCGCCGCTCGCTGGAAAGCACCCACGCGAAGCGGTTCGGCGAGCGCTGGGGCGACGGCGCGGCGCTGGAAGCGGCGCTGATCCAGGGCGTGAGCCGGTTCCGGGATCCCGGCCGCGGGCAGGGGCTCGCGGGCATCAAGGGATTCCTGGACCGGTGGAAGGGCAAGATCTCCATTCGCAGCGGCACCGCCCGGCTGGCGATCATGCCCGCCTGGGACGACGACCTCCCGTTGGCCGATCATCTGCCGTTCTTTCCCGGAGCCCAGGTGCAGATCACCATTCCCGCCCAGGAGGCCGAGAGCCGATGATCGAAACGATCTGGGTCGGTCATCTGCTGCGTGAGACGGCCCCGTCGCCCTACCGCAATCTCGTCACCCGGCCCACCGGCGCGGCGGTCCGCACCCGGATCGAGGACGCGCTCTCGCGCTCCGACTGCCTGACCGCCCTGCTCGACTTCACCGACATCGAGCTGCTCGACTTCAGCTGCGCCGAGGAGATCGTCGCAAAGCTGCTGCTGGCGCAGGCCTCGGAGCGGCCGCGGTACCTGGTGCTGCGGGGACTCCGGGAAGACCAGTACGACGCGATCACCCAGGTCCTCAACCATCACCACCTCGCCGTCGCCGCGCTGGCGCCGGACGAGGAGCCCGTCGTGCTGGGCTGGGTGTCCGCCGATGCCCGGACCGTCTTCGGCTGCGTCTGCCGGCTGGGCCGGGCCTGCGCCGGTGACGTGGCGGACGCGCTGGGCTGGCCCGAGTCGCGCGCGGGCGAGGCGCTCGACGCGCTCACCCTGAACCGTCTGGTGCGTCCGGACGGCGATCTGCGGTACCGACTTCTGGTCGCATGAGCCAGCGCCGTCCGGGGCCTTCGACGCTGGCGATCCACGGGATTCCGCACCGCCGTCCCGATTGGTCGCCCGTGGCACCTCCCCTGATCCAGAGCAGCACCTTCGCCAACCCGGTCGGATCCCAGGACGACGTTCTCTACGCCCGCTACGGCAATACCCCGACCCAAACGGCGCTGGCGAAGAAGTACGCGCTGCTGGAGGGAGCCGAGGAAGCGATCTTCCTCGCCAGCGGCATGGGCGCCACGGCCTTGGCCCACCTCGCCGTGCTCCGCCCCGGCGACCATCTCATCAGCAGCAGCTGGATCTACGGCGGCACCCGGCGGCTCTTCGGCGAGGAGCTGGTGCGACTCGGGATCGACGTGACCTTCGTGGATCCGGGACAGCCGCGCCTCTGGCGCAAGTCGGTGCGCAAGACCACCCGCGCCATCTTCATCGAGACGCCCACCAATCCGGTGATGCGCATCCTGGACCTGGCGCCGCTGGCGCAGGTGGCGAAGGAGTTCGGACTCGCGCTGCTGGTGGACGCGACCTTCGCCAGCCCGATCAACTTCCGTCCGCTGGAGCACGGCGCCGACGTGGTGATCACCAGCGCGACCAAGTACCTCAACGGGCACAGCGATCTCGTGGCCGGGGCGGTGGCGGGATCCTCCTCGCTGATCGACGAGGTGAACCGCCTGCTTCGGATCTGGGGCCAGGCGATCGATCCGCACACCGCCTGGCTGGTGGACCGGGGCATGCGCACGCTCGCGGTGCGGATGGAGCGGCACAACGCCAACGGGCTCGCCGTGGCGCGGTGGGCGGAGAAACACCCGTCCATCGTGAAGGTGCACTACCCGGGGCTCCCCTCGCATCCCGACCATGCCCATGCGCGCGCGGTGCTGGCGGGGTTCGGCGGCATGGTGGGGTTGGAGCTCAAGGGCGGCGTCCGCGCCGCCGAGCGGATGCTCAAGCGCCTCAAGCTGGTCACCCACGCGCCGAGTCTGGCGGGGGTCGAGAGCCTCGTCTCCGAGCCTCGCCTGACCTCCCACAAGGATCTTGGCCCCGAGGGTCGGGCGGCCATCGGGTTCCCCGACGGGTTCCTTCGCCTGAGCTGCGGGCTGGAGGACGGTGAGGACATCATCGAAGACTTGAGGCAGGCGCTGGGGAAGGAGAGCTCGTGACAACGTGAATGTCACCCTGAGCGCAGCGAAGGGGACCATGGCGGGCATGGTCCCCTTCGCTACGCTAGGGTGACAGCGCTTTTCCGGCAGGAGCCTCCCCCTTAGTTTGACGTTCGTGATCCGCTTCTCCCACGTCTACAAGTCGTATCCCAACGGAGCACTCGCCCTCAAGGACATCTCCTTCAAGGTCGGGAAGGGCGAGTTCGTCTTCCTGACCGGACACTCGGGCGCGGGAAAGTCCACGATCATGAAGCTGCTCTTCGCGGAGCAGCAGCCCACCTCGGGCGAAGTGCGGGTGTCGGGCCACAACGTGAGCGAGCTGGGGAAGGACGACGTGCCCAAGCTGCGCCGCCGGCTGGGCATCGTGTTCCAGGACTTCCGCCTGCTGGAGGATCGGACCGCCGCGGAGAACGTCGCCTTCGCCCTGGAGGTGATCGGCGCCAGGCGGGACACCATCGCCGCGCGGGTGACCCGGGTGCTGACCCAGGTCGGCCTCCCGGCGAAGGCCCGGGCGTATCCCCGTGAGCTCTCGGGCGGCGAGCAACAGCGCATCGCCATCGCCCGCGCGCTGGTGAACGACCCGGCGATCATCATCGCCGACGAGCCCACCGGCAACCTCGACGAGCGCGCCACCCGCGGCGTCTTCCAGCTGCTTCGCGACATCAACGCCATGGGCACCGTCGTGGTCATGGCGACGCACGACCTCGACATCGTGCGCCAGGCGCCCTACCGCACCATCGAGCTGCGCGACGGCTCGGTCGTCTACGATACGGCGGTGGACGAGACCGAAGAGACGGAGGTCTCGTGAGGCTGCTGACGCGCGAGGCGCTGCTCTCCTTCCGCCGCGCGCCGCTTCTCTCGGCGCTCTCCATCACCACCATCGCCTTCTCGCTCTTCACCGTCGGCCTCTTCGGCCTGGTGGCGATCAACCTGCGGGAGGCCCTGCGCGGCATCGAGGAGCGAGTGGAGATCGTCGCCTTCGTGCTCCGGGGCACGCCCGCCGAGTCCATCACGCTCGCCACCGAGGACATCGCGGCGTTCCCCGAGGTGCAGGACGTCAGCTTCATCAGCGAAGAGCAGGCTCTCGCGCGGGCCCGCACCGAGCTGGTCGAGTTCCGCGACGCCTACCGCGACATCAAGGCGAATCCCCTGCCCGCCTCGATCGAGGTCCGGCTGAAGGAAGGGTTCCGCGAGTCGGCCACGGTCGGAGCTGGTGGCGGAGCGGATCCGCAGCTTCGGCTTCGTGGACGACGTCCGCTACGGCCGGGACTGGATCCAGCGACTCGACCAGCTGCGCAACGTGACCGGCCTGGTCGGGCTGGTGATCGGCCTCGCGTTCGCCTGCGTCGCCATCGTGATCATCGGCGTGACCATCCGGCTCACCATCCTCCAGCGCGCCCGGGAGATCTCCATCATGCGGCTGGTGGGGGCGACCAACTGGTTCATCCGCGGGCCGTTCCTGCTGGAGGGCGCGCTCAAGGGACTGCTGGGCGGTTTCCTGTCGCTGGTGCTGTGCTACGCCGGCTACCTGCTGTTCCGGGACACCACCGGCGGCCCGTTCGCCGGGCTCATCTTCTTCCGGCCCGAGCACATGGTGCTGATCATCGTGTTCGGGGTGCTGCTCGGACTGGCGGGGAGCCTGGTGAGCGTGGGGAGGCATCTCAGGAATGTGTAGGGCGGATATTCGGACGGGCGGGCGGGCGGACGGCCCAAGCGTGGCGTTGTCATCCCGAGCGAAGCGAGGGCCGCCATCACATTGTCGCTCACCCTCGTCCTGATCTCCCTTTCGGCATCCGCAGTCTCCGCCCAGGAAAGCCCCGAGCTCGACCAAAGCCGCCGCCGCCTCGAAGAGATCCGCCGCGAGCGCGACCGGCTCCAGGAGCAGCAGCAGCGGCTCCAGGGCCAGGTGCACGACGTCAACGACGAGCTGAGCAACCTGGAGCGCCAGCGGGAGTCCACCCAGAAGATCGTGGACGAGATCGAGCGGCAGATCGGCGGCCTCAGCGGCCAGCTCGACCGCACCAGCGCCGAGCTGATACTCGCCGAAGACAATCTGGCGGAGCGGCGCGCCGTGCTGGAGCGGCGGCTGGTGGACATCTACAAGCGGGGGCCGCTCTACACCTTCCAGGCCCTGCTCGCCGCGGAATCGTTCGGCGACCTGCTGAGCCGCTACAAGTATCTCTATCTCACCAGCCGGCAGGACCGCGCTCTCGTGGGCGACGTGGAGAAGCTCCGCAACCGGGTCGTGGACCAGCGCGACGATCTGCTCAACGTGCGCAAGCAGCTCGACCGCACCCGTGAGGAGCGCGCAGCGGAGTACGGCAAGTTCACCGACCTGGTGCACGCCCGCGCCCGCAGGCTGAGCCAGCTCAAGCGCTCCGCCCGGAGCACCGAACAGCGGCTCGACTCGCTCCGGCGCGACGAGTCGCGGCTCAACGGCGTTCTCGCGGCGCTGGAACGGGCCCGCCGGGACGAGGCCTCACGCGGCCTGACGGGCGCGGCCCCGCTTCCCGGTTCCATCACCACCGCCGACCTCGGCCGCCTGGATTGGCCGGTCGAGGGCGCCATCGTCTACACCTTCGGGCGAGACACCCTGCCGAGCGGCGGGATCATCCGGTGGAACGGGATCGGCATCGCGGCGGGCGTCGGTACGCAGGTGCGGTCGGTCGAGGCGGGCAAGGTACGACTCGTGGGACAGTTCGGGACCTACGGGCTCACGGTCGTGCTGGAGCACGGCAACGGCTACTACTCCGTCTACTCGCACCTGCAGTCGGCGGCGGTGGAGCTGGGCTCGACGGTGACGCGGGGGCAGGCGATCGGCGCGGTGGGCGGGGAGAACTCGGACTACGGACCCCATCTCCACTTCGAGATCCGGGGCGAGAACCAGGTGGCCCTGGATCCGACGGAGTGGCTGCGGAAGCGGTAGCGGCGGGAGGCTAGTCGGCGACGCCGACGCGCTCGCCGGTCTGGGCCTTGCCTCTGGCGAGCGCGGCCTCCACCAGCGCGAACATGTCGTCGGCCTGGGTGACGGCGGGATGGGGATAGGTGACGATCCCCGCGCTGAACGAGGGGTCGTCGCCGGAGCCGTTGGCGCTCCCGCCGCGAAGCTGCTCGCGAATGCGCGCAACCGAGCGCCGGGCGCCATCGGCCCCGGTCTCGGGCAGCACGAGGGCGAGCTCGCCGCCGCCATACTGGGAAATGAAGTCGGGCAACCGGAGCTCCTGGCGCAAACGTTCGGCCGCCGCCGTCCTGCCATGCACGTCCGCCTCCTCGCGGGGGCCGACATCCAGCAGAATCAAGCTGAAGCTCAAGGAGTAGCGCCGCGCCCGCTCGAACTCCTCCTGGAGCCGGTGATCGAGCTGCTGGTCGGCCGGCGGAGTGGCGGGCCGGTGCCCGTTCGATCCACCCTTCCCGTTGGTCTCGGCGTGGGCGGTCTCCAGCGCCCGGGCAGCCGCTTCGGCGAGACTCTCGGCGAACTGCATCTGGGCCGGGCTCAAGCCGGGATGCGCCTCGCGCCGTTGTATCATCAACACGCCGAGCAGGCGACCGTCGGCGACCGCGGGAACCGCCGTGGTACCGCCGTCGGGTGTAGCGGCGGCGCGGCGCGAGCGGATCGCCTCGGTGATCAACGGGTGATCGGCGGCATCCACCTCGGCTCCGCCATCGATGGCGACCGGCCCCTGCCCGACCTCGGCGACGGCGCGCGGGTCGCCGTCGGGCCCCAGAGCAACGAAGGCGCACGACACCAGGTCGAACGCCCGGGCGAGGCGCCGCACCAGGGCGAGGACCACCTCGTCGGGCCGCAAGGTGAGGCGGCCATCGGCTACCAGGCCGGACAGCGACCGCCGCACGGCACCTTCGCGGAGGGTGCCGCGCGGGCATTGTCGGTCGCGGATTCGGGCGTGGAGTCGGGCGCACAGCTCGGGAAGATGAATCGGGGCGGCCATAGCATCGTCGGCGCCGAGCGCGAGCGCGGCGGCGGGAAGGTCGGGATCGGTCGAGGCACCGATCACGACGACCGGTGGCGACTCGGGCCGCCCCAGCACCAGCGACCGCAGCTCCAGCTCGGTCGTGTCGGCGAGCGTCACCAGAATCGCATCGGGCTCGAGATCGCCGTTGACCGGCGGCGTCTCGGTTACCATGAAACCGGCACGAGTCAGCGCCCGCTCGAGTCCCACCGGGCGGGCGGACGCGTCACCCGCGAGCAGCACGCGGCTGCCGCTCGTCACGCGACGGAGAGAGTCAAATGCATCGCTTGAAAGCCCCCGATATGCTCGGGGCCCACGTGTCAACGCAAGGAGGCGTGCAGAAGGCGCTGGCACGTGGGAAGGCGATCGGTGCCACGGCGATCCAGGTGTTCACGAAGACCCCCAGCCAGTGGCGCGAGCCTGCGTTCACGGAAGAGTCCCGGACTGCGTTCCGGCAGGAATGTGACCGGTTCGAGATGACAAGTATAGTGGCGCATGACTCTTACCTAATCAACCTCGCCTCCCCCGATCCGGTCCTGGCCCGCCGGTCGGCCGACTCGTTCTGCGCCGAGCTGCAGCGGTGCACCCAGCTCGGCATCCGGGCCGTGGTCTCCCATCCGGGCAACTTTATCGACGACCGCGAGGCGGGCCTGAAGCGCAACGCCGCCGTGATCACCCGTTGCCTCCAGGACGCCCCCGGCGACGTCATGGTGCTGCTGGAGACCACCGCCGGCACGGGCACCTCGCTCGGGGCGACCTTCGAGGAGCTGGCCGCGCTGCGCGAGGAAATCGGCGAGAGTGTCCGCCATCGCATCGGGTTCTGCGCCGATACCTGCCACCTCTACTCCGCCGGGTATGATCTGGTCCGGGACTACCACGGCGTCTGGCGCCGGTGGGAAAAGACGATCGGCCTGGCCCACCTGCACTGCCTGCACCTCAACGACTCCAAGACGCCGTTCGGATCGCGCCGCGACCGGCACGAGCTGGTGGGCGAAGGATCCCTCGGCCCGGAGCCGTTCCGCCGGATCATGCGCGACCGGCGCTTCCGTCGGGTCATGAAGGTGATCGAGACCCCGAAGGGTGACGACGAAGTCACTTTTGATCGTCGCATGTTGCGACGGCTGCGGGCCTACGCGCGCCCGCCGCGTTGATTCTCTCTCCGGAGCGGCTCATTTTCCACCGATGCTCAGAACACTCCTGATCCCGGCCCTGCTGCTCACGGCCGGCACGAGGGCGGTCGACGCCCAGACGGACTACTACGCCCGGGTCGGCGTCATCGGGGCGAGCACGCTGCTCCGCGACGTTCTCGGGACCGAGGTCACCGTCCAGCAGTCCATCGCGCCGATGGTCGCCCTCGGCGCCGCCATGCCGATCTCGCCCGCCTATCGGGCCGGTGTCGAGGCGATCCTCTCCTCCGGCGGGTACGACGCCGAGCAGGACGGCGTTTCGACCGACCTCGGCACGCTCCGCACGGCGTCGGTGCTGCTCGGTCTCGACGGCCCGATCTGGAAGGCCGTGCGGTGGCGGGTGGGACTCGGCGGGCTGATCTACTGGCCGTCGGACGACAGCGGGATCTTCCTCCAGGGAGGCCCGATCCGCTTCATCGCCGGCGGCGGCGCCGACTGGCGCCGTCAGGTGATGACGAAATGGGACCTGATGGTGTCGGCCCGGTATGACTTCCACCGCTTCACCACCGACGAGCTGGAGCGCCGCGGATTCTCCCAGGCGCAGAGCGTCAGCCGGATCTCGCTGTCGGTGGGGCTTGCCCGAGGCAATCGATGATGACGTTCTCCGGACGCACCGCGGGCCTGCTCGCGGCATTGACCGCCATCGCCTGCGGCGACATCGCCGCCCCGGTCCGCGGCGACCTCTACGAGTGGCGTCTCGAGGCTCCCTCCGTCCCGGGGCCGGGCCTGGACACGCTGAGCTTCCACTGGGATCGCACCGAGCTGCCGGTGCGGGTGTGGGTCGAGGACACCGACGGTCTGCCGGGCCACATCGCGCGGGCGCTCGACGTGTGGCAGGACGCCTTCCTGTACCGCGAATTTCAGGGCACGATCGTCAGCGACTCGGCCATGGCCGACGTGATCGTGCGCGGGGGCACTCCGGACGACAAGCTCCGGTCCCTGCGGCTCCACAGCGCCATGGCGCCGGAATGCGCCGGGGCCACCGATCTGGACATCGACGTGCCCACCACGGAGCTACGGCTGCCGATCCGGGTTTTCATCGATCCGCGGTCCCTTCCGGATGACCCCGGGATCGAGCCCTGCCTGGCCCTGACCAGCATCCACGAGATCGGGCACGCTCTTGGCATATTCGCCCACTCGCCGGATCCCGAGGACATCATGTTCACGGACCCCGAGGTGGACCTGCCCAGTCCACGGGACCGGCGAACGGCCGAGGCGGCGTACCATACCCCCCGGTCCCTTACGGTGGTGCGACCCTGACAGGCCGGGGTGAGCAGATGCTCACCCCGTTGCCACAGAGGCCACCCATGCCGATCTTTCCAGCCCCTCTTCCGCGCTACTGGGCGCATGGGAGTTATGACCGAGACGACCGCGGCCCCGCGTGAGAGTCTGACCCTGGTAGAACACGGGCTGTTCCCCATCCGGATCCACGCCAATCTCACCCCCGCCGCCTTGATCGAGCGCGCTGTTGCCCGTGGCGAGGGGACCCTGACCGATCGCGGCGCCTTCTGCGCCCTCACCGCCCCTCACACCGGACGCTCGCCCAAGGACAAGTTCGTCGTCGAGGAGTCGGGCGGCGCCGACCGGATCTGGTGGGAGAAGAATCCGCGGCTGGAGCCGGCGGCCTTCGAGCGGCTGCACGAGGACGTGCGGGGCCACCTCGATGCCCACGAGGTCTTCGTCCAGGACCTCTTCGCCGGCGCGGATCCCGCCTACCGGATTTCGGTCCGGTTCGTGACGCCGAACGCGTGGCACGCCCTCTTCGTGCGCAACATGTTCATCCGGGCCGTGCCGGCGGAGCTGGCGCAGTTCCGGCCCGGCTTCACCGTGCTCCACGCGCCCGATTTTCAGGCGGATCCCACCCGGCATGGCACCCGCAGCGGCACCTTCGTCGTCATCCACTTCGGCAAGAAGCTGGTACTGATCGGCGGAACCCGGTACGCGGGCGAGATGAAGAAGAGCATCTTCACGGCGCTCAACTACATGCTGCCGGCGCCAGGGCGTCATGCCGATGCACTGCTCGGCCAACGTCGGCGACGCGGGTGACACCGCCGTGTTTTTCGGGCTGTCCGGCACCGGCAAGACTACGCTGTCGGCCGATCCCACCCGTAAACTCATCGGCGACGACGAGCACGGCTGGAGCGACCGGGGCGTGTTCAACTTCGAGGGTGGGTGTTACGCCAAGGTCATCCGGCTGCGTCCCGATACCGAGCCGGAGATCTACGCGGCCACCCAGATGTTCGGCACGGTGCTGGAGAACGTGGTGCTCGATCCCACCAACCGAAATCCGGACTTCGACGCCGACCGTCTCACCGAGAACACCCGCGCCTGTTATCCCATTCAATACATCCCCAATCACCTGCCCAGCGGCGCCGGCACCCACCCGCGGAACATCGTGTTCCTCACCGCGGATGCCTTCGGCGTGATGCCGCCGATCGCGCGGCTGACGGCCGAGCAGGGGATGTATCACTTCCTGTCGGGATACACCGCCAAGGTGGCGGGTACCGAGCGCGGCGTCACCGAGCCGTCCGCCACCTTCTCCTCCTGTTTCGGCGCGCCGTTCCTGCCGCTGCATCCGGGCGTCTACGCCAAGATGCTGGGCGAGAAGATCGCGCGGCACGGGGTGAAGGTCTGGATGGTCAACACGGGCTGGACCGGCGGCCCCTACGGAACCGGATCGCGGATGAAGCTGTCGTACACCCGCGCGATGGTGCGCGCGGCGCTGTCCGGTGCGCTCGACAAGGGACGCTTCGTGCGCGATCCGGTCTTCGGGTTCGAGGTTCCGGCCGCCGTGCCCGATGTCCCCTCGGAGCTGCTGACGCCCCGGAACACCTGGTCCGATCCGGCCGCCTACGATGCCCAGGCGCGCAAGCTCGCCACGATGTTCCGGGAGAACTTCGAGCACTTCCGGTCGCAGGTACCGGAGGCAGTCGCGGCGGCCGGACCGGCCGTGTGAACGATCCGGGGGGTCGCGGCCCCGCAGAATTCGAGATCATCCGCGATCCCCTGTGGGACAACATCCGGCTCGACCGGCCGGCCCTCCTGGCGCTGGATACCCCGACCGTCCAGCGCCTCCGTTATGTCCGTCAGGTCGGGCACGCCTTCCTGGTCTATCCCGGCGCCACCCATACCCGGTTCGAGCACGCGCTCGGCGCGTACCACCTGACCCGCCGTGCCCTCGCCGCGCTGGAAGAGCGCGGTGAGCTCGGCCGGGCCAGCGACGAGCACCGCCTCGCGGTCCGCCTCGCCGCTCTGCTCCATGACATCGGCCACTATCCGTTCTCCCATGCGCTGGAGGAGGCGGGCTTCCCGCACCACGAGCGGCTCGGCATCGCCAAGCTGTCCCGTGGCGAGCTGGGCGAGCGGCTGGTGGAGATCGGCGGCGCGGGCTTCGCCGACCTGATCGGGCGGCTCATCGGCGGGACCAGTGACAGCCCGCTCCAGGGTCTGATCTCCGGCTCACTCGACCTCGACAAGATCGACTATCTGAGCCGCGATGCCCGCATGTGCGGAGTACCCTACGGCACCGTGGATGTGGACCGGCTGCTCTCGTCGCTCACGCTGGTGGAGTCGGGCCCGGGCCGGTTCGAGGTCGGAGTGCAGGAGAAGGGCGTGAGCGCACTCGAGTCGCTGCTCTTCTCCAAGTATCAGATGTACCGGAACGTGTACTGGCACCACGCGGTACGCTCCGCCACCTGTATGTTCAAGCGCGCGGTACGCGTCGCGGTGGCCAAGGGCCAGGTCACGGTCGAAGCCATCGCCGACGCCACCGACGACGGGCTCATGGAGCTGCTGATCGGCCGGGAGCCCGGTGGACTCGCGGCCGCCATCCGGGCCCGCCGCCTGTACAAGCGGGCGCTCGACCTGCCGGCCAGCGACGTGCCCGCGGGGGTCCAGCCCTGGGTGGCGGATGATCCCGCGCTGCTCCAGCGGGTGGAGGACGCGGTCGCGGCGCGGGTCGGCTTGCGCGAAGGGGAGCTGCTGCTCGACTTTCCGGCGCGGTCGTCCATGCTCGGCGTAGACCTTCCGCTCCGGACCCGGAGTGGAACCGTCGAGCGGCTGACCGACGCCGGCCGAGCGGGGCAGCTCGGCCTCCCCAGAGTGGCCGACGAGCTGTACCGGAGTGCCCGGCGCCTGCGAGTCTTCGTGGCCCGGACGCCGGATCGCCCGCTGGAGGGATTGCTGGATCTGTTGACCTGGCCGGCGGCGGAAGTGGCCCGCCGCCTGGCGGACGAGGTTTCACTGGTTTGAGGGGGATATGCCGATGATGTCACGTCGTTCGTTCGTGGGCCATGCCGCCGGTGCCGGGCTCGCGCTCGCCGGGGGGCGCTCGCTCTGGGCCGCGGTCCGGAGGCCGGCGGTCAGTCCCACGATGACGATCTACATGAGCCCGACGTGCGGCTGCTGCGCCAAGTGGGTGGACCACGTGAAGGCCGCCGGCTTCACCACCGAGGTCCACGAGGAACAGGATATGGACGTCGTGAAGCAGAGCCTCGGCGTGCCGGCCGACATGCGGTCGTGTCACACCGCGCAGGTGGACAAGTATCTCATCGAGGGCCACGTCCCGGCCGAGGACATCAAGAAGCTGCTGGACCAGAAGCCCTCGGCCGCCGGCCTGGCCGCACCCGGCATGCCCGCCAGCTCGCCGGGCATGGCGGTGCCCGGCGAGCCGCACGAAGCGTACGACGTGCTTGTCTTCCAGCGCGACGGAAGCTCGAAGGTCTTCGCGAAGCGGTAATTGTGTCGTGGCTCACACCGATTTGTGTTCCGCGCCCTGTCGTACGCGGCCCCTCTCGTCGTATGCTCTGACAGAGAGTGGTGCGGACGAAACGGAATCACCAATCGGGAGGCGTAATGGCAACGCGAACAGAGCAACAGCCGAGGGCCAAGGATAAGACCCGCGAGCTGATCGACGGATTGAACGAGGATCTCCGCGGGGAGTTCCAGGCGATCATCATGTACCGGCTCTATGCCAGCCTCGTGCAGGGTCCCTGGCGGCAGGAGCTGCGCGCCTTCTTCGCCAACGAGATCCCCGAGGAGCTGGGCCACGCCCAGATCCTGGCCGACAAGATTTCCGCGCTCGGCGGGACGCCCGCGGCGGAGCCCTCGCCCGGTGAAGGTGGTGAAGGATGCCAAGGCGATGCTGGAAACCGCGCTCGCGGCGGAGGTCGAGACCATCGACCGGTACGTGAAGCGGCGGGAGCAGGCCACGGAGGCCGGCGAGCACGGGCTCGCGGTCCGGTTCGACGACATCATCGCCGACGAAACCAACCACCGCGACGAGATCCGGCAGATCCTGGCCCGCTGGCCATAGCACTGCGGACGCACCCATGGCGAGCGGCCCTGACACCGGAAGTGCCGCGCTGGTCACCTGGCGGCCGGAGTATCGTGCCGATTTCGAGCGGCTGAACCGCGAGTGGATCGAGCGGCACTTCGAGGTGGAAGCGGAAGATCGGAAGGTCTTCGAGGATCCCGAGGGCCAGATCGTCCGGCCGGGAGGGGAGATCTTCTTCCTGGTGGATGCCGAGGGCGTGCAGGGCACTTGCGCCGTCATCCGGCACGACGCCGAGTCGCTCGAGTTGGCCAAGATGGCCGTAGCCCCGGACGCGCGCGGCCGGGGCTACGGTGACCTGCTGGTGGAAGCGGTGATCGCGTTTGCGCGCCGCAGCCATGCCCGCCGGTTGATCCTGGTGTCGAATACCCGCCTGAGCCCCGCCCTCGCCCTCTACCGCAAGCACGGTTTCCGCGACGTTCCGCTCGACCCCGCCAACGGCTATTCCCGCGCCGACATCCAGATGGAGATCGCGCTCGAGCGCTAGCTGGCCTTGCCCGCCGCGGCCGGCGCCACCTGCTGCTCTCCCGTGTTGCTGTCTACCGACTCGATCCGGATCACGATCGCCGTGATGTTGTCGAGTCCGCCCCGCCGGTTCGCCTCGGTGATCATCCGGTCCACCCAATGCTGGGGTCCGCCCTCCGAGTTGAGGATCCGGATCAGGTGCTCGTCCTCGAGCATCCCGGTCAGTCCGTCGGACGCGATGAGCAGGATGTCGCCCTGTTCGAGCGCGCCGAAGTAGATGTCCGGAACCACGTCGCCGCTGGCGCCGACGCAGCGGGTGATCACGTTGCTGTAGGGATGGACCCGGGCCTGGTCGGGCGTGAGCAGACCGGCGTCCACCTGTTCCTGCACGTAGGAATGGTCCTTGGTGACCTGGAGGAGCTGGCCGTTCCGGAGCAGGTAGGCGCGGCTGTCACCGACCTGGCCGATCAGATACCGGCGGGGCATGAGGACGAGCACCGTCGCCGTCGTCCCCATGCCCCGCTTGTCGTGCTCCGAGAGGGTGCGCTCGAAGATCGCGTCATTCGCGGTGCGGATCGCGGTGCGCATCCGGTCGCTCGCCTCCGCGTCGGAGAGCCCCCGGAGCGAGCCGATCTCGTGCGACGTGATCCGGACGGCCATCTCGCTCGCCACTTCACCGGCCGCGTGCCCGCCCATGCCGTCCGCCACGATGAAGACGCCGCGGTCGGCCAGCATGAGATAGTTGTCTTCGTTGCCCGAGCGGACAATGCCGACGTCGGTTCGGGCGGCACAAGAGAAGTGCACGAGTCTCCGTCAGCTCGAGGTCAGCAGGACATAGGCGATCGCCACCGCGGCGAGCACGATCAAGGCGATGAGCCAGAGCGGCGGACCGCTCGGCTTGGGTGTGGAGGCTCGCAGCGGCCGGCGCGCGCCGGGTCGCGGCTCCGGCTGCGGTTCGGCCAGGGCCGCCGGCGGACTCGCCGGCTCCCAGCCGGGCACGGCCGGCCTGGCCGAGCCCGAGGCCGGCTCGTCGTGCGGCTCGAACAACGCCGACACGTCGCCGAAGCGGAGCGTGGTGCCGGGGGTCAGCGCGGTCTCGCCGGTGACCGGCTCTCCTTCTACGTATGTCCCGTTGGTGGACCCCAGGTCGGTCAGCACCCAGACGTCGTCCTTCCGCTGGAGCTTCGCGTGGGTGGTGCTGACGCTGGGGTCCGCGATCACGAGGTCGTTGTAGTCCGCCCGCCCGACGTTGACCACCGCGAGGGTGATCGGCAGCCGGCGGCCCCGCAGGTCCCCGTTACGCACCAGAAGCGAGGCGATCGGCAGCGTGGCGGGGGCGGATGGGGGAGTCGGTGTAGGATCGCGGTGGATGGGAACGCCGTGCATGGTGTCGGACAGCCGGGCGCTGGCACCGGTCGGGGTATGCAGCGGTCCCTCCGAGGGGATCGGCCGGGGGGCCATCGGTGGCGCCTCGGGAGCCGCGTCGGCGTAGAACCGGAATTCGTCGGTGCCGATCCGGATGACGTCCGCCCGCGCCAGCAGGTGGCTGCGCCCCATTCGCTTGCCGTTCACGAAGGTCCCGTTCACGCTCAGGTCCATCAGGACATAGCCGTCCGTCCCGACCTGAATCTCCGCGTGCCGGCGGGACACGTCGCCGCCCACGCACACCACGTCCGATGCCGCATCCCGGCCGAAGACCAGCGGCTCCGAGCCGACGGCGTACTCCCGACCGTCGGTCAGGCAAACGATACGGCCCCCTGTGGGGCCGATGGGCTTGGGAGGCGTGGTCGGCAGATCGGCAAAGGCGCCTGAATCGAACAATTGGGTATTCCCGGCCCGCTGGGGGTCCACGGCGAGGATCTCGTGCCCGAAAATCTGGATTTTGTCGCCGTGGAGCACGGGGGTGGGATCATTGCCCAGCCGCACACCGTTGATGGACACCTCGGCGTCGCCGGCCGTCCGGATGGCCGCGGCGCCTTCGAGGGTGCCATGCACAACGGCGTGCTGCGGCCGGACACCCTCACCCTCGAGGACGATGGCACACCACGGCGCGGAGCCTATGACGGTATCTCCGGTGGCGACAGGGATGCGTCGTCCACCGACTTCGAGCTGCATCATTATTCGGATCCCAAAGGCTGAACCGGTTGCCAAACGTATCCCGGGCTCCGGGGGCAGGCAAGCAAAATGATCCTAGGCAATCCGCCGGACCTCCTGTCCCCGTAACTGCAGTTGGTAGAGCCGTTCGTACAGCCCTCCCGCCGCGAGGAGCTCCCGGTGGGTCCCCCGTTCCCGAATCTCGCCGTGGTGCATCACCAGGATCTCGTCGGCATGGAGAATGGTGCTCAGCCGGTGGGCCACGACCAGGCTGGTCCGGCCCGCCATCAGCTCCGCGATCGCCCGCTGGATCTGGGCCTCTGCCTCGGCGTCCACCGAGCTGGTGGCCTCGTCGAGCACCAGGATGCGCGGGTCCAGCGCGAGCGCCCGGGCGAAGCTCAGGAGTTGCCGCTCCCCCACGCTCAGGCTTCGGCCCCGCTCGCCCAGGCGATGCTCGTAGCCGGCGGGAAGGCGCTCGATGAACCGGTCGGCCCCGACCCGCTCCGCCGCCAGCCGGGCCTGCTCCCGTGCGATCGGAGCTCCCAGCGTGAGATTGTGGTAGATGTCGCCGGTAAAGAGGAAGAGGTCCTGCTGCACGAACCCGATCGCCGAGCGCAGGTCGGCGGTCGAGAGAGTCCGGATGTCCACCCCGTCCACCGTGATCCGTCCCTGGTCCGGGTCGTAGAACCGGAGCAGCAGGTTGACGATCGTCGTCTTCCCTGCCCCCGTGTGCCCCACGAGCGCCAGGGTTCGACCCGGCTGCGCGGTGAAGGAGATGTCCTTCAGCACCCAGGGGCCGTCCGGCGAGTAGCGGAACCACACGTTCTCGAACCGCACCTCGCCCCGCACCGGGCGAGACAGCGTGGCCGGCCTGGCCGGCTCGGGCACGGTCACCGGTTCGTCCAGCAGCGCGAACACCCGCTCGGATGACGCCATCGCGCTCTGGAGCAGGTTGAACTTCTCGGAGAGGTCCTGGAGCGGCTGGAAGAAGCGCCGGGTGTACTGGATGAAGGCGGCCAGCACGCCGACGGTGAGCGTATCGGACAGCACGCGCAGACCGCCGTACCAGAGCAGCAGGGCCATCGCCACGGCCGTGAGGACCTCGACGGCCGGAAAGAAGATCGCGTAGACGGTGATGGACTTGAGATGGGCGCTCAGGTGCTCGCGGTTCAGGTCGCCGAAGCGGCGGGCCGAATCCGCCTCCCGCCCGAAGAGCTGGACGACCCGCATGCCGGAGAGGCGCTCCTGCAGGAACGCGTTGAGCCGGGCGAGCCGGTAGCGGATGTCGCGGAAGGCGTCTCGAACCCTGCGGCGGAAGATCGCGGCGGTGAACCAGACCAGGGGAATCACCGCGAAGGTGACCAGGGCCAGCTTGACGTCGATCACCAGCATCATCCCCATGATGGCGACGAGGGTGAACACGTCGCCGAAGATCGTCACCACGCCGGAGGAGAACAGCTCGTTGAGCGTCTCGACGTCGGACGTCACCCGGGTCATCAGCCGGCCGACCGGATTCCGGTCGAAGTAGGTGACGCTCAGGCGCTGCAGGTGGCCGAAGATCTCCATGCGGAGGTCGTACATCACCCGCTGGCCCACGAAGCTGGTGAGCAACGCCCCGGCGTACTCCACGACCAGCTCGAACAGCAGCGTCGTCAGGTAGAGTCCCGCCAGCAGACCCAGCAGGCCGAGATCACGCCGCGGGATGGCGACGTCGAGCGCGTGTTCCGTGAGCCGCGGGCCGACCAGCGCCAGGGCGGACTGCACCAGCAGCAGCAGGACCGCCCCCCCGGCGAGCAACTTATAGGGCCGCAGATAGCGAAGCAGCCGCCGCATGAGGGCGGCGTCATACTTGGGTGCGGGGGTGTCCTGGTCGTCCACCATGGGGAACTACGTTCCGGCGGGCTCGGCCAGCGGACTCTCGTCGATGGACTTGAGTCCCTTCCGGAGCCAGCCGGAGAAGACGAAGAAGCCCGTGACGAGGGTGAAGTACGTCAGCGTGAGCCGCCAGATCAGGATGTAGAGCGGCGTCAGCTCGCGGGGCACGAACGAGGACATCACCGCCGCCGAGAGCAACTCCCCGATGCCGGACGCGCCGGGCGTCGGGGCGAAGTAGAGCAGGAACATCACGAGCGTCTGCACCAGCAGGATGTCCACGAAGTTCGCCGTGAGCCCCAGCGCCCGCAGCGCGACGTATCCCGCGAGCAGCTTGTTCGCGTGAGACACCGCGGAGAGGACGGTGGACCAGAAGATCACCAGCCAGCCGCTCGGGCTGTTGAAGGCGACCACGCTGGCCTGCGCCTCGTCGATCCCCACCCGCAGCCGCTCCAGCCGGCCGGCGACCCGCTCGCTCCGCCGGCCGACCCACTCCGCGGCCCGATGGAGCAGGCCGGCCACCAGCCGCGGCGCGAAGATCACCAGCGCCATGAGCACGCCGATCCCGACGATGATGGTGAGGCTCCCGCGGAACAGGTCGTACAGCGAGAGCCCGAGGACGTTGCCGCGCGTGCCCAGTCCCTTCCCTGCGCCGAAGGCGAGGGCGGTCGGACCGGCGATGGTGAAGAAGAGGACGGTGGAGACGAAGCTGATGAACGTGGACGTGACGGCCACCGGCAGCGGAATGCCATAGCGCCGGAGCGTGTACATCGTCATGGGCCCGGCCGCGGAGTTGACCGGTGTGAGGAAGCCGGCCCAGGCGCCCATCCCGCCCGCGATGATGCAGCCTTTCAAGGAGGGACGGGGAAAGACGTGGCGGGCGCAGATCCACAGTCGCAGCCCGCCCCCGATCCAGTCGAGCGACGCCAGCGCGGCGCCCACCAAGACCCACAAGAAGTGCACCCGGCCGAGCCCGCGGAGGAAGGCGGGAAGGTCGTTGCCGTAGACCAGCGTGGCCCCAAAGCCGGCGAGCGAGGCCAGAACCGAGATCTCGAAGCCGCGGAGGAGGAATTTCGGGGTGAGCAATCGGGGCATGGGAGAGAAGAAGATAGCCGGGGAGCTGGGAAGGTGCCTTACGGTCCCGCCGCCCGAAACTATCCCGAAACCTCCCCCTCCCTTACATTCCGTTCGTGGCCGATTCCGTCATCCGCATCGTCAACGCTCGCCAGAACAACCTGCAGGGCGTCACCGTCGATCTTCCGCATCGCGCGCTCACGGTGATTACCGGTCCCTCGGGCTCGGGGAAGAGCACGCTCGCCTTCGATACGCTCTACGCCGAGGGGCAGCGGCGGTACATCGAGTCGCTCTCGACCTACGCCAAGCAGTTCCTCGACCGCATGCCCAAGCCGCTGGTGGACCGGCTCGAAGGCATCGCGCCGTCGGTGGCGATCGAGCAACGCAATCCGGTGGTGTCGAGCCGGTCCACCGTCGGGACGGCAACCGAGGTCTACGACCACCTGCGCCTCCTCTGGGCTCGCATCGGACGCAGCTTCTGCCGCGCGTGCGGGGCCGCCGTCCGTGTGGACACGCCCCAGTCCGCCGCCGACGATATCGTGGCCGCCGGGCTCGGCCGGCTGCAGATCGCGTTTCCGCTGCCGCCCATCGCCCGGCTGGCGCACGCGGCGGTGGTCGAGAACCTCCGCGCCCTCGGCTTCGTGCGCGTGGTGGCTGATGGCGTCGCCCATCACCTCGAAGAACTGCCCGCCCGCCTCGATCTCACCCGGGCGCGCGAGCTGCTCGTCGTGGTGGATCGGCTGGCCGGATCGCCGGATTCGCTCGGCCGGATCGCGGAAGCGATCGCCACCGCCTTCCAGGAGGGTGAAGGGGTCGCCCTCGCCCTGCACGATGGCGGACGGCTTCGCTTCACCCGGTCTCCCTCCTGCAGCGCCTGCGACACGCCCGCGGCGACCATTACCCCGGCGCTCTTCTCCTTCAACAATCCTCGGGGCGCCTGCTCGGCGTGCAACGGATTCGGCGCCGTACTGGAATACGACGAGTCGCTCGTGGTGCCGGATCCCAATCGCAGCCTGGTGGAAGGCGCCATCGATCCCTGGACCAAGCCGCGCTACGAGACCCGGCGCCGGCTGCTGCAGGAGTTCGCGCGGGGCATCGGCGCCGACCCGACGAAGCCGTGGCACAAGCTCAAGGCGGGCCAGCGACGGGACCTGCTCTATGGCCGCAAGGGGAAGTACGTCGGGATCTTCCCCTTCCTCAAGGACCTCGAGGAGAAGCGATACAAGCAGTACATCCGCGTGTTCCTGCGGCAGTACCAGCTCGCCAAGACCTGCACCGACTGCGGCGGCAGCCGCCTCAACCCCGATGCATTGGCGGTACGGATCGGCGGCGAGACCATCGCGGCTGTGGCCGGGCGTCCCGTGGACCTCATTCACGAGTGGCTCCGCGCGCTGGAGCTGACTCCGTTCGAGCGTGAGGTGGGCCATCTCATCGTGGACCAGCTCGACGCCAGGCTCAGCTTTCTGCGCGACGTCGGTCTGGGCTACCTCTCGCTCGACCGGCAGACGCGAACGCTCTCCGGGGGCGAGGCGCAGCGGATCTCCCTCTCCAATGCGCTCGGCGCCAAGCTGGTGGACACCTTGTACGTCCTGGACGAGCCGTCCGTCGGGCTGCATCCCAGAGATACCGACCGCCTGCTCGCGCTGCTCCGCCGCCTGCGCGACGGCGGCAACACGGTCATCGTCGTCGAGCACGACCTCTCGGCGATACAGCAGGCCGACTTCATGCTGGAGCTGGGGCCGGGCGCCGGTGATCGAGGCGGTCGCGTGGTGCACGCCGGACCGGTCGCCGCAGCGTCGCACACGCTCACGGGGCAGTATCTGACAGGGCAGAAGCGGATCGCGGTGCCGAGCGCGCGCCGGCCCGCCGGACCGGTGTGGCTCAAGGTGCGCGGTGCCGAGCTGCACAACCTCCGCGGCGTGGACGTGGACGTACCGCTCGGCACGCTCACGGCCGTCACGGGCGTATCCGGCTCCGGAAAGAGCACGCTGCTGTACGACGTGATCTATCGGAACCTGGAGAGCAAGCTGCGCGGAGGGCACTCCGCGAAATCGCATCTCGGCGAAGCAGTCGGACGGGTCGCGTCCATCACCGGGTGGGAGTTCCTCCAGGATGTCCTGCTGATCGATCAATCGCCGATCGGCCGGTCGCCCCGTTCCAACCCGATCACGTACATCAAGGCGTTCGACGAGATCCGCGAGCTGTTCGCCGCGCAGCCGCTCGCACGGCAGCGGAAGTACAACGCCAGCACCTTCTCGTTCAACATGCCGGGCGGCCGCTGCGACGAGTGCGAGGGCGCGGGCCACGTGCAGGTGGAGATGGTATTCCTGGCCGACGTCTACGTGCCGTGCGAGGCGTGCGGCGGCAGCCGCTACCGTCGCGAGGTGCTCGACGTGCGGATCCACGGCCATTCCATCCACGACGTGCTCCAGTGGACGGTGGACGAGGCGATCGGTCGCTTCCGTCATCAGCCGAAGCTCGGCACCTCGCTCTGGCACCTGCAGCAGGTCGGCCTGGGCTACCTGCGGCTGGGACAGCCGGCCACGACGCTGTCGGGCGGCGAGGCGCAGCGGCTCAAGATCGCCCGCGAGCTGATCCAGGCGGGCAAGCGCGATGGCCGGAAGCTCTACATCCTCGACGAGCCCACCACCGGCCTGCATCTCGACGATGTGCGGGTGCTCATTCAGGTGCTCGACCGCCTGGTGGATGCGGGGCACACCGTCATCGTCATCGAGCATCATCTCGACGTGATCAAGCGCGCCGATTGGATCGTGGACCTCGGCCCCGAAGCGGGCGACGGAGGCGGACAGGTAGTGATCCAGGGTGTGCCGGAGAGCATCGCCGAATGCGAGCGGTCGCATACCGGCAGATATCTCCGGGCGCTGCTCGCCGCGCCGGCGCACGCGCTGGCGGGGTAGGAGAGAGAGAGAGAGAGAGAGAGAGAGAGAGAGAAGCAAAGGGGAGGGTGGGAGGGAGGGAAGTGTGGGCAGACAGAATGTCACCCTGAGCGCAGCGAAGGGGACCATGGCGGCCATGGTCCCCTTCGCTGCGCTCAGGGTGACATTTGTTCTCTTCTCTTCAAACCGTCACTTCTGTCACATCTCCGCGCTCCCGTTCGACACTCCCGTAGCAAGTTCGTAACGCGACGCCCCACCGTATGGCTCCCCTGCGACCCCGTTCCTATGATCGGTCCGCTTCGTTCCGCTCCACCGCCAGCACGCTTGCCGCCCGAAAGGAACCGACCGCCATGACCGGGATCGATCGCCGGAATTTCCTGCGCAAATCCGCCGCCGCGAGCGGCATTCTCCTCGCGCCCTCACTCTCCGGCCTCATCGCGTGTACCGATGACCCGACTGAACCCACGGGCACCGCGCCCGCCCTCAAGCAGGCCCGCAAAGGCGAGGGCGGCTACGGCGAGCTGCTCCCCAGCAAGGACGTGGGAGAGATCATCGCGCTGCCGCGCGGATTTCACGCCGCGATTCTCAGCACCGCGGGCGAGGAGATGATCGGCGGCGCCGTGCCGTACGCCTTCGACGGCATGGCCGCCTTCGCGGCCGGTCAGGGTCTCGTCCGGCTGATCCGCAATCACGAGCTCCGGGACACGCCCGCGAACGGCTCGCGCCCGTTCGCGGCGGACCCGTACGATGACAAGGGACCCGGCGGGAACACCACGCTCGAGGTGCGCGTCTTCGGAAATGGCCGGGCGGAGCTGGTGAAACAGTTCGCGAGCCTGACCGGGACCTCGGTCAACTGCGCCGGCGGCGGCACGCCGTGGCGCACCTGGATCTCCTCCGAGGAGACCACGGCGGGCAAGCGCGCGGGGTGGTCCCGCAACCACGGCTACAACTTCGAGGTCCAGGTGGACCGCGACGGGATCAGCCGCGCGATCCCCCTCAAGGCGATGGGCCGGTTCGATCACGAGGCCGTCGCAGTGGACCCCGACTCGGGCTACGTCTACCAGACCGAGGACCGCACACCGTCGGGGTTCTACCGCTACAAGCCCGACACCTACGGCAGGCTGGCGCAGGGTGGGGAGCTTCAGATTCTCACCGTCGAGCGGAAACCCGGCTACGACACCATGACGGGCCAGCAGCGCTTCGCGCCGATGAAGGTGAAGTGGGTCCGGATTCCCGAGCCCGACTCGGACAAGGGCGAGCTGGAGAGCGGCTTCGTCTTCAACCAGGGGCTGGAGCGAGGTGCGGCGCAGTTCGCGCGGTTGGAGGGTTGCTGGTACGGCGACCGGAGCATCTTCTTCAACGCCACCAGCGGCGGCGACGCCGGCGCCGGCCAGGTCTGGCAGTACCACATCGGCCGCCGCGAGCTGCAGCTCATCTTCGAGTCGCCGTCGGTAGACGTGCTGAACAGCCCGGACAACATCTGCGTGAGCCCGCGGGGCGGGCTCGTGATCTGTGAGGACGGCAGCGGCACCCAGCACCTGCGCGGGCTGACGCGGTCAGGAGAGATCTTCGACCTCGCCCGGAACGAGGCCAACGGCTCAGAGTGGGCGGGCGCATGCTTCAGCCCGCAGGGGCGCACCCTGTTCGTCAACATCCAGGGGGAGACGAGCCCGCTGGCCAACCCGGGTGGCATCAAGGGCCTGACGCTGGCGATCTGGGGCCCGTGGGAGGATGGAACGCTCTGAGCGTGTCACCCTGAGCGGCGGAGCGAAGGGGACCAATGGCGGGCATGGTCCCCTTCGCTGCGCTCAGGGTGACATCATCACATCACAGCTCAGCAGCCGCCTCCCGGATGATCCGCCAGGCATCCTCCACATGCCGCCGCTCCGTGTCACGCTGTCCGATCACCAGCCGGATCGTGTACCGCCCCGCGAGTCTGGTGTGGGTGAGGAACACGCGCCCCGACGCGTTGATCGCGCGCAGGAGCCGCTCGTTCAGCGCGTCCAGCTCGTCCTCCGGCTTCCCTGCCGGCTTGTAGCGGAAGCACACCAGCCCGAACGGCACCGGCGCCATCCGCTCGAAGTCGTCCGCGTCGTCCACCCAGCGGGCGAGATCCGCCGCGAGCGCCACGTGGCGCCGAATGACGGCTTGGAGCCCTTCGACCCCGTAGCTCCGGATCACGAACCAGAGCTTGAGGGCGCGGAACCGCCGGCCGAGCTGAATGCCCCAGTCCCGGTAGTTCACCACCTCCGCGTCGTGGGCGGTACGCAGGTACTCCGGCGTCAAGCTGAACGCCGCCAGCAGCGCGTCGCGGTCGCGCACGTAGTACGCGGTGCAGTCGAAGTTCGTCAGCAGCCACTTGTGCGGATTGAGCACGATGCTGTCGGCCGCGTCCATTCCCGCGAAGTACCCGCGCAGCTCCGGCACGATGGCCGCGGCGCCGGCGTACGCCGCGTCCACGTGGAGCCAGACGTGGTGCCGGCGGCAGATCGCGGCGATGGCGGGCACCGGATCCACGGCGGTCGAGCTGGTCGTGCCGATGGACGCGACGACGCACGCCGGCGTGATGCCTGCGGCGAGGTCCGCCTCGATCGCCCGCTCGAGCGCCACCGGGTCGAGTGCGAATGCGGCGTCGCCCGGGATCCGGCGCAGCTGGTCGAGCCCGTAGCCGGCCAGCTTCACGCCCTTGTCCACCGACGAGTGGGCCTCGAGTGAAGCGTAGACCGCGAGCTTCGGCCCGGCGTCCATGCCGGCACGGCCGCTCACGCCCTTCGTCGCATGCTCCCGCGCGGACAGCAGCGCCACCAGCGTGGCGGTGGACGCGGTGTCCTGGATGACCCCGACGTAGTCGCCCGGCAGCCCGATCATCTGCCGCAGCCAGTCCATCACGACCTGTTCCAGCTCGGTCGCGGCGGGCGAGGTCACCCAGGACATGCACTGGGCGCCCATGGTGGCCGTGAGCATCTCCCCCAGGATCGAAGGCGGACTGTTGTTGCCCGGGAAGTAGGCGTGCCACCCGGGATGGTTCCAATGCGTCATCCCGGGCACGATCAGCTCGCGAAAATCATCGAACAGCGCGGCGAACGGCTCGCCCTGACTCGGAGCGGATGTCGGGAGACTGCGGCGGATCTCGCCGGGCCGGATGTCCGGCATCACCGGCAGCGCCGAGACGCCGTTCAGGTAGTCGGCCATCCAGTCCACGAGTTGATGGCCATGGCGGCGGAATTCTTCAGGGTCCATCGGCCAAAGCGAACGAGGTGCGCAGGCGCCGTCAAGGAGGGTGCCGCCTACACAGAATTACCCATCGCCCCGCATGGCTTGTGGTGGGTCGTTCGCCCGACGCGGCGGCGAGGAAGTCGGTCCTATCGTGGTGGCCCAAGCAACCGCGAGAGGTGCCATGCCATTCCGCTTCGCTCTGCCCATCCTCCTAGTGCTGACGGCCTGTGACCCTGAGCCCGCCGATCCATCGGCCGCGCCGGCGGCATCTCAGGACGTCGCCCGCCGGAACCAGCCCAATCCGGTGATCCGCTGGAGCAGGATCGCCGGCAGGCTCATGATCGATCCCGGCCCCGTCATCGATTCGCGGGCGTTCGCCATTCTGTACGCCGCGATCCACGATGCCGTGAACGGCATCGAGCGCCGCTACGCTCCCTATGCGGCCGACCTGTCGTTTCCCGGTGCGTCGTTGGATGCCGCGGTTGCCACGGCGGCCAGTGACGTCCTGATCGCCCTCTCTCCGAGCACGCGCTCCGATACGGAGGCGGAATATGCCTCGGCGCTGGCCGGCGTACCCGACGGCGCCGCCAAGACCGACGGCATCAAGCTCGGCCATCGGGCCGCCAGACTGAATCTCGCTCGGCGTGAGGGAGATGGAGTTTCGGTCGGGCCATGGCCACCGGCCGAAGGTCCGATCACCCGTCCCCGCTATATCCCCAACGGCCGGCCCGGCGATTACGCGTTCACGCCGCCGTTCGATGCGCCGCCGCTCGGGCCCGTGGCCTTGTTTCCCGGCTGGGGCCGTCTCACCCCGTTCGTCAGTAGCCTGGAACAGGTCACCCTCGATGGACCGCATCCACTCCGCAGCCGTCGCTACGCCGAGGACGTGAACCAGGTCAAGAGCCTCGGCCGGCGAACCGGCTCGAGCCGCACGCCGGACCAGACGCAGATCGCGCACTTCTGGTTCGAGGATTTTCCCGTCTGGAGCTCCATCGCCACCGGAGTGATCGAGCGGAAGGCGCTCGGCGCCTGGCGCGCGGCGCGGATCCTGGCCGTGGTGCATTTCGCCATGGCGGACGCAGGCATCGCATGCTTCGAGGCCAAGTACCGTTACCGGTTCTGGCGACCCTTCACGGCAATCCGACGCGCGAACGAGGATAGGAACCCTGCCACCCAGGCTGATCCGGGCTGGTTGCCGTTGTTCTGGCCGGGCCAGGACACCACACCACCCGTCTTCCTCATTCCGCCCATCCCCGACTATCCCTCGGCGGCCGCAACCATCTCCGGCGCCGCGGCGGCGGCGCTGATCCATCACCTCGGGGACACCGTGGCCTTCGAAGCCACCAGCAGCTCCACTCCGAACGTGGTCCGCCGCTTCGAGAGCTTCACGGAGGCCGCCCGGGAGGCGAGCATGTCCCGGGTCTACGGAGGAATCCACTTCCTCGACGCGGTCAACGACGGGTACGAGCTGGGCAGGACGGTCGGCGCCGAGGTGAGCCGGGCGCTGCCCCCGTCGCACTAGCGCAGCCATTCGCACAGCCTCTGGAATCGGCTACCTTCCGCGGCCATTCCAGGGGTCACCGTGCGCACCATTCCCG
This sequence comes from uncultured Gemmatimonadales bacterium, assembly GCA_963720365.1. Classification (GTDB taxonomy): domain Bacteria; phylum Gemmatimonadota; class Gemmatimonadetes; order Gemmatimonadales; family GWC2-71-9; genus CAVVWJ01. Next base: position 517,060 of record CAVRFK010000004.1, read on the forward strand.
CCCTCGGCGGCCTGGGCTGGATGATCGTCGCCCAGCTCTGCTTCGCCGCGATGAACGTCTGCACCCGTCTCGGCTCGCGCCACGTTCCGTGGCCCGAGATCGCGGCGGCGCGCTTTCTGGTCGGCGCCGCCATCGCCGTTGCCCTGGCGCACGTCCGGGGCACCTCGCTCGAGGTGACCGACCGGCGCGGCACCTGGCGTCGCAGCGTCTACGGCACCATCTCGGCGCTCGGCGCCTTCTACTCGCTCTCCTCGCCGAAGGTGGCCGTGGGCGATGCGGCCACCCTCGGCGCCACCGCGCCCATCTTCGTCGCCCTGCTGTCGGGGCCGTTGCTGGGAGAGCGGGTCGGCCGCCGGCTCTGGCTCGCGGTGGCGATGGCGTTCGCCGGCATCGTCCTGCTGCTGCGTCCGTCGTTCACCGCCGCGGCGCCGGTCGCGGCGGTGGCGACGGGAGGCGCGTTCTTCTACGCCCTCGCCATGATCTGGCTTCGGAAGATCGGTCCCGGAGAGAGCCACGAGGCCGTCGTCCTGCACTTCTCGCTGGTCGCATTCGGCACCATGATGGTGCTCGCGATTCCCTCATGGACCTGGCCCGATGCGAGGAGCGGAGCCTACCTGCTCGGCGCGGGCCTCGGTGGCGGAGGCGCGCAGCTCGCGATGACCCGGGCCTACTCCCTCCAGCGCGCCATGCCGGTCACCGCGCTGAGCTATCTCGGTGCCGTGTTCACCTATCTGCTGGCCCTGCCGCTGTTCGGGGAACGCCCGGTCGCGTGGCAGATCGGGGGCGCCCTGCTGGTGCTGGCAGCGACCGCGGTGGTCGGCGCCACCAGCGCGAGGGCCGCGCGCCGCGGGTGAGTTCTCCGGGCAGGACCCCCGTTATGTTTCACCCATGACCGCCACACCGACCATCGCGTCGGGGCTGGACTACGATCCGGTCGTCGCCTGCCGGCATCTCACGGACGCCGATCCTACGCTCGGCCAGCTGATCGCCCGCGTCGGCCCCTGCGATCTCCGTCCCCGTCCGACCCAGACTCTCTTCGCGGCCATCGCGCGGGCCATCGTCTATCAGCAGCTGTCCGGTGCCGCCGCCGCCACCATTCTGGGGCGCGTCCAGGCGATCTACGCTCCCAAGCGCTTCCCCACCCCGCGCGACATCCTCGCGACGCCGCCGGAGCGGCTCCGCGCGGCGGGGCTCTCCACCGCCAAGACCGCCGCGCTGCGCGATCTGGCCGAGCGGAGCCTGGACCGCACCGTGCCCTCGATGTCCCGGGTGCGATTGATGCAGGACGAAGAAGTCATCGAGCGCCTGATCCAGGTGCGTGGCGTGGGTCGCTGGACGGCGGAGATGCTGCTCATGTTCCGGCTCGGCCGGGGTGACGTGCTCCCTGTCGGCGATCTCGGCATCCGGAAAGGCTTTGCGCTCACTTTTGGCAGCCGTCGGCTTCCGGCGGCGATCACCATCACGCGGCGCGCCGAGCGCTGGCGCCCCTATCGTTCGGTCGCGTGCTGGTATCTGTGGCGCGCGCTGGATTCGTGACGCGGAGGAACCTGTGATGAGCGAACCGACACAGCGGACGGTCGGGCACGAGCCCAGCCTCCAGACGGTAGAGATGCTCTGCGATCGCCTGGCCGAGATGGGCCTCGCGGTGGGGCCCGATACGGCGCGGACTCTGCTGCGCGAGATCTTCGACGCCGAAGCCCCGCGCATGGACGCGCGGCTGCGCGATGCGCTCGACACCTCGCTCCAGACGATTCGGATTGCCGCGCAGTCCGCCATGGGACTGCTCGCGACGACCGGCTCCGAGCCCGGCCGCAAGCGCGAGCCGGCCCAGCCGGAGCAACTCCACGTGTCCCGTCACGCGCCGCCGGGCAAGACGCCACCGCCGCCGGAGCCCAAGCGCGCCGAGCCGAGGCAGTCGGGGCCGCGGCGCCCGCGGATCGAGCTGGATGACGATGAGCGGCGCCCGGTCTTCCGCCGCCCCGGGCGCCGTTAGTGCTCCTGCACCGCGTCTGGGATCCGAAGCTCGCACAAGCCGGGTATCTCATCGGCTGTAGCGAGGCGCGGGAGGCGCTGGTCATCGATCCCACCCGCGACATCGAGCAGTACCTGGCCCTCGCCGCTTCGCTGAACCTCCGCGTCGCCCACGTCACCGAAACCCACATCCACGCCGACTTCGTCTCCGGCAGCCGCGAGCTGGCGGCGAAGGCGGGCGCACGGCTCTACCTCTCCGACGAGGGCGGCGCCGACTGGCGGTACGACTTCGCGGGACCGGACGGGGCGGTGCGGCTGCACGACGGCGATCACTTCCAGATGGGGAACGTCCGGATCCAGAGCCTGCATACGCCGGGACACACGCCCGAGCACGTCACATTCCTGGTGACCGACGGCGCCTCGGCCACCGAGCCGATCGCCGCGGTCACCGGCGACTTCGTGTTCGTGGGCGATGTGGGCCGGCCCGACCTGCTGGAGCGGGCGGCGCGCGTGGAAGGCTCCATGGACGCGGCCGCGCGCACGCTGTTCCGGAGCCTCCAGCGCTTCAAGGCCCAGCCCGACTATCTCCAGATCTGGCCGGGACACGGCGCCGGCTCCGCCTGCGGCAAGGGGATGAGCCCCATCCCCCACAGCACGGTCGGGTACGAGCGCCGGTTCAACTGGGCCTTCGGCGTGAGCGACGAGGACGAGTTCGTGCGGCTGGTTCTGGAGGGGCAGCCCGAGCCGCCGAAGTACTTCGGCACGATGAAGCGGATCAACAAGACCGGGCCCCGCTCGCTCGGCGGGCTGCCGAAGCCCACGGTGCTGGCGCCGGAGCAAGTCATCGACCTGCTCGATCAGGGCGAGGTGGTGATCGATACCAGGACCGGCGCGGAGTACGCGACCGGACACCTGCCGGGCAGCGTGAACATTCCGTTCAACAACGCCTTCACGACCTGGGCCGGCTGGATCCTCCCGTACGACCGCGACGTCTATCTCGTCTCGGCGAAGCCGGACGGCCGGCAGTCGGAGCTGGCGCTTCGCGACCTGGCGATGATCGGACTCGACCGGATCGCCGGATCCTTCGGCCTGGATGCCCTCGGCGCGTGGACCCGGGCCGGGCGTTCACTCAGGAGCTTCGGGCGGATCTCCACTCAGGAGCTGGCCCAGCGCCTGGAGGCGGGCGAGGTGGCGGCGTTGGACGTGCGGAGCCGGACGGAATGGGAAGCCGGGCACATCGAAGGCGTGCCCAACATCTTCGCCGGCGAGCTCATGGACCGTCTCGGCGAGCTGCCGCAGGGCCGCCCGCTTGGTGGTGCATTGCCAGGGCGGCACCCGTTCGGCCATCGCCGCCAGTCTGCTCGACGCGGCGGGGATCCGCGATGATCCTCGACGCTCCCGGCGGATTCGCGGAGTGGGAGCGGGAAGGGTTGCCGTACGTCCGCGAGCCGCAATCGCAGGCGGAGCTGGTGCTCGCGCCGCTGGAGCGCGCGGCGAGGGCGGGCACGCCGCCAACGCTGTCGAAGTAAATGGTCATCCTGAGCGAAGCGAAGGAGCCGAGCCCAAGCATCACAAGAAGATTCACCACGAAGGCACAGAGGCCACGAAGGACTCCGTGGGCATCCCAAGTGACGTCTCATTCCGCTTAGGGCCGGGCATCGAGAAGGGGTTTTTTGGGGGTGCGCGAGGCCGGCACAGGAGACCACTAAAAAAACAGCTCCAAGCTCCGCTAGATGCGGAATGACGCGATGACTTCCGTCCAAGGAGTCCTTCGTGGCCTCCGTGCCTTCGTGGTGAACCTCTAATAACAATTCAAGCTCACCGCCTGCCGGGCCCGCGCTTCGGGGATCTGCCCTTCATCTCGTCGAGCAGTGCGTCGAGCCGCTGGAAATTCGCCTCCCACATCTGGCGGTAGCGTTCCAGCCACTCGGTCGCTTCGGCCAGCGACTTCACTTCCATCCGACGCGGGCGGCGCTGCGCGTCCCGCCCCCGACTGATCAGGCCGGCCCGCTCCAGCACCTTCAGGTGCTTCGAGATGGCGGGCTGGCTCATGGCGAACGGCTCGGCGAGCTCGCTGACGGATGCCTCGCCGGTCGCGAGCCGGGCGAGAATCGCCCGGCGAGTGGGATCGGCCAGTGCCGCGAAGGTCGCGTCGAGACGCTCGGAGGAGAGCTGCAAGGAAACTCCGCTCAGGACTTGTAGGCCTTCTCCAGTGCCGCGATATCGAGCTTGCCCATCTGGAGCAACGCCTCCATCGCCTTGGCGGGGTTGCCGGACTTCGAGTCGGTCATCATGCGGCCCAGGCTCTCGGGAAGCACCTGCCAAGACACGCCGAAGCGGTCGGTGAGCCAGCCGCAGGGCCCTTCCTTCCCGCCTTCGCTCAAGCGGCGCCACACTTCATCCAGCTCGGCCTGGGTCTCGACCGTGGCGACCATGGAGAACGCTTCGGTGAACTTGAAGTGCGGTCCGCCGTCGAACGCGGTGTACTGCTGGCCGTTCAGCTCGAACGTGGCATGCAGGACTTTCCCCTTGGGAATCGCCTGGCCCTCCGCCTCCATGCGGGTGATGCTGATGATCTTCGCGTTCTTGAAGACGGAGACGTAGAGATTCACAGCCGCCTCGGCCTGGTCTCGGAAGGTCAGGCACGGAACCACGCTGCGGACAGCAATTTTGTCGGTGTGGGAGGGGGGATTTGCGGTGCTCAGCATGGGGTGCTCCTCTTGGTGGACTCATAACTTACTAGTTCTATAACGTATTAGTTATATATTACTCGCAGCTAGTGCCGTCAAGAGGAAGATTGAAGACGGAAAAACCCCGGCCGAAGCCGGGGTCTGGTTGGAAAAATCTGAATTGATCCGCGGAGCTCCCGAGGAGGGACTCGAACCCCCGACCCGGTGATTAACAGTCACCTGCTCTACCAACTGAGCTACTCGGGAAGGCGTTCCACCAAAAGCGGATGCAATCTCGCCTTGGGGCCAACAAGGGTCAAGCTGCCCTCTTCGATTGCGTTCTGCAGACACGCCTTCGCCAGCCTTTGCACCGACCACATGCGAGTATTTGCCCACTTGTCAGATCGAGAGGCAAAAACAGTGCAAAATCAGGTCAAAAATGCCGCAGGCCACAATCGCGTAACACATTGCTGAATTGACTGTTACGCCAATTCGCTGGCTTTTCGATCCCCGTGCCTTACCTTGTGGCCATGCTTTTGCCCCCCCTGACTGGGCAGGTCGAGGCCAGGCGTCGTCTGGCCCGGGCGGTCCGTGCGGACGCCCTGCCCCAGGTGCTGCTGTTCAGCGGGCCCGTAGGCATCGGCAAGCAGCGGTTGGCGTTATGGCTGGCACAACTGGTCTTCTGCGAGCGCCGGGGTGATGAGCCCTGTGGCTCCTGCCGCGCCTGCCACCTGGTGGATGGCCTGTCACACGCGGACCTCCACTGGTTCGTTCCGATCCCCCGGCCCAAGGCCGGCGATCCGGACAAACAGGTGGAAGAGGCGGCGGAAGCTCTGGCGGAGGTCATGGAGAGCCGGCGGAAGCAGCCGCTGTACACGCCGCCGGATGGGATGGCGAGTCACCCGATCGCGACGGTGCGCCTGCTCCAGCGGCGCGCCGCGCTGACCTCGGTCGAAGGTGGCCCGCGAGTGTTCATCATCGGCGAGGCCGACCGCCTGGTGCCTCAGGAATCGAGTCCCGAGGCGGCGAACGCGATGCTGAAGCTGCTGGAAGAGCCGCCGCCGGGCGCGCTGTTCATGCTGACGACGGTGGATCAGCGGCGCATGCTCCCGACCATCCGGTCGCGGGCGGCCCCGATCCGGCTCAACCGGCTGAGCGACGACGAAGTCCGCGGGTTCCTGGCGGCGCACACCGAGCCGAAGTGGAGCTCGGCGAAAATCGAGGAGCGGGTCGCCTTGGCCGACGGATCGATCGGCCAGGCACTGGGCCAGGGCGAAGAGGTCGGCCGAGCCTACCGCTCGGCGGAGCAGCTGCTGGCGGCGGTGATCGAGGGCCGCGGCCCGGCACTGGAGCGCGCGCTGAGTCAGGCGGCCTTCGCCGCGCGAGGCGAGTTCTCGGCGATGCTCGACGCGCTCGCGGATACGCTGGGCGAGGCGGCACGGGGCACCATGGGCCAGGCGGTCCGCCGGCCGGTGCCCGAGCCCCTGCTCAGGCACCGGAATCCGGCCCCGCTGCTCCAGGCCATGGAGAAGGTGGCCGAGGCGCGCGAGGCGGCCGCGGGGAACGTGAACCCCCAGGTGCTCCTCGCCGTACTGGGCGAGGACCTGGCGGAGGTGCTGTGAAGCTGAGCCACCTCGACGCGGAGGGACGCGCCCGGATGGTGGACGTGGGCGACAAGCCGGTGAGCGATCGCCGGGCCGTCGCGACGGGAGCCGTCCGGATGTCCCGGGAAGCGTACGAGCTGGTCGCCGGCGAAGGCGTCCCCAAGGGGGATGTCCTGGCGGTCGCGGAGGTCGCCGGCGTCATGGGAGCCAAGCGGACGGGCGAGCTGATCCCGCTCTGCCATCCCTTGGGTCTCGACCATGTGGAGGTCGAGGCCCGGCTGGACCCCGAGCTGCCGGGGGTGCAGGTCACGGCAGCCGCCCGAGTGACGGGGCGCACAGGTGTAGAGATGGAGGCGCTCACAGCGGTAGCGGTAGCCTGTCTGACAGTGTATGACATGGTCAAAGCAGTCGATAAGGAGATGGTCATTCAGGATGTCCGGTTGGTGAGCAAGACCAAACGGCCTTCTCACGACTCAGAGACTGGAGGTTAGCCCGTGGTAAGACCGACCGACGAGTACGGCGATCGGCGCGTCAGCCCCCTGGAGCGGATCCTCACCCGAGGCGCCCTGCTCCTGGTGACTGCCGTCGTCATCGGCGCCCTGGCCGGCTGGACTAAACGGGTGGGTGCGGCAGATCAGGTGAAGACACCCGACACGCGTCTCGTCGCGCGCCGGCTGGGCAACCTCGAGCAGCAGCTGCAGTCGACTCGGGGAGAGATGGTGCTGGTCAGGCTTCAGCTCGAGCGGACCAACGCCATCATGGCCAACTCGGTGAAGTACCAGATCCCGGCCGACCTGGCCGAGGACATTTACGATATCGCCTTGAGCGAGGGCATCGACCCTGCGCTCGGGTTCCAGCTGGTGAAGATCGAGAGCGGCTTCAAAGGCAGCGCGCGCTCCTCGATGGACGCGTACGGCTACACCCAGTTGCAGCTTCCGACCGCCCGGTTCTACGATCCGGACGTGACGGTGAAGGGATTGTACGAGCGGGAGACCAACCTCCGGATCGGGTTCCGCTTCCTGCGAGACCTGCTGGAGCAGTTCGACCACGATATGGAGCTTGCGCTGGTGGCCTACAACCGCGGCCCGGGCAAGGTCGCCGGCATTCTCGCCAAGGGTGGCGATCCGGCGAACGGGTATGCGGAGGCGGTGATGGAAGGGTATACGCCGCTCGGCGGGTCGGGGGCGGCGCAGTAGACATCGTCACGCTGAACGAAAAAAGACTGTCACCCTGAACGCAGTGAAGGGGACCATGCTCGCATGGTCCCCTTCGCTTTGCTCAGGGTGACAATCCTTCTAGCCCGGGTCGCTTCGCTCCCGGCGCCGCCACCCGCAGCCGCTGCCCCGCGCGGATCATCCCCTTCTCGTTGAGCTTGTTCCAGCCGGCGGAGATCGCGCTGGCTGACGCCGTACTCGTCGGCGATGCCGGAGAGCGTCTCGCCCCGCTTCACGCGGTGGTAGCCCGAGGAGTTGGTTCCCGCGGCCGGCACCGGATCCGCCATGCGCCGGGCCATGGAGCTCGAGATCGCCCCGCCGGTCGGGACGACGAGCCGCTGGCCGATCCGGAGCCGGCGCGGGTTGGCCTTGGGGTTGGCATCGGCGAGCAGCCGGCTGCTCACCCGATACTTCTTGGCGATGCCACCCATCGTCTCGCCACGAGCCACGAAGTGCTCGACGAAAGTCACCCGCTTCTCCGGCGGCAGCTCCGCGTAGGCGGCGATGGTCTGAGGGCCGCGCCCGGCCGGGATGCGGACCACCGAGGCCTTCGCCGGCGGCGTCGCCAGGCGGAGGAACTGCGGGTTCATCTCCCGGATGGCCGCGACGGTGGTGTCCGCCAGCCGCGCGATGACGTCGAGGCCGGTCATGGTCGGCACGACGATCGAGTCGTACACCAGCGGGTCCGCCGGCGTCACGGTGAAGCCGTACCGCGCCGGCTCCTTCGCGATCAGCGCGGCCGCGATCAGCTTCGGGACGTAGTCCTTGGTTTCCCGCCGCAGCAACCGGGTGTCGAACAGCCGGAAGAAGTCCGCGTCCGGCGACGCTTCGACATCGGTGGGTCGCAGCTTCTTGAGCCCTCGGGACACGCGGCCGGAGCCCGCGTTGTACGCCGCCGCGGCGAGGTAGACCGAGCCGAAGCGGGTGTTGAGATCGCGGAGATGACGGGCGGCGGCGTCGGTCGCGAGGAACGGATCGCGCCGGTCATCCACCCAGGAATCCACCCGGAGGTCGTAGTACTTCGCGGTGCCCTTCATGAACTGCCACATGCCGACGGCCTTGGCCCGGCTGGTGGCGGTGTTGGAGAAGCCGCTCTCGATCAGCGCGAGGTAGACCAGGTCGCCCGGCATGCCCTGCTCGGCCAGCCGCTCGCGGATCATCGGCTCGTACCGCTGCATGCGGTTGAGCCAGATCCCCATCCGCTCGCGGCCCTTGCCGAGGAAGAAGTCGAGATACCACTTCACCCGGTGGTGGCTGTTGTAGGTCTCGACGTCGATGTCCCAGGTGACCGCGGTCGCCAGCGCCTTGGTGTCGTTCCCCACGATCGGGGTCTCGGCATCCACCGCCTCGCCGTCGGTCGGCTCGGCTTCGGCCAGCGCTTCGAGGACGGCTTCGTCGGCCGCGGAGTCCGCGGCCTGGCGGGTCTCCGCCGCCAGCTCGACGGCGGGGATGACGGAGTCGACTTCGGGTGCGGCGGGGAGGATCAGCTCATCGGGAAGGGCGGACGACGATCCACCGCCGGGTGTAACCTGGCTATAGTCCCGCGTCTCGACGACCGGTGTCGGAGCGGTCTCCGGGTCACCCTGCTTGGCCCCGCCGCAGGCGGCCAGGAACACGAGCGGAAGTAGTGCGAGCGGACGAAGCATCGGCGCTCCGCTTCGGGGTGCGTTCGGGGTGCATTCCGCCGAGCGGAAGGCGTTCTGAGGCAGTAGGCCGGCGCGACGCGCCGTCTAACGCATGAAAAGGCGGTTCCCTAGGATCCGGTTGGTGGCATTGAGCACGGCCAATGCCGCGGCGCGGGCGGGATCGTCCTCGGTGAGCACCGAGCCTACGACCCGCTGGTCACCTTCCGCGCTGGTCGAGAGGGAGACGATCACCACGGTGGCGTCGAAGGCGCGGACCGCCTTCACGCCGAGCAGCTCGAACACCATCCCGCCCTGCACCGCCTGGTTCAGGGCATTCACGCAGGCCTGGGAGGCGCAACGCAGCTCGCCCGCCTGGGAGGCCAGCCCCTCGGTCTCACCGGTGAATGCTTCCGAGTCCCTCCAGGTGAGTCCCACCTTCGCGCGGCACCGGCCGTTGGGCAGGCGATCCAGCACGAACTCGGCGAAGCGCAGACGCTCGCTGAGAGGGTTGGGTGCGGACATGACCTTCCTTGAAGGATGAGGGAATTAGGGTGAGGAGGCAGAGGGGCAAGCCCTATGCCACCCCCCCTCCCGCCTCCTCAATCCTGGCGTTCGGCGAGGAAGGCGACCAGCGTGTCGTCGGAGAGCTTTTCGGCCTGGGCGAAGAGCGCGGCCTTCGAGGAAGAGGACAGCGGATAGGTCGCCCAGAACGGCTGGCGATCGGGGCTCGCGCAGCGAAACGAGAAGACCAGGTTCCATTGCGCCGAGTTCGCTCGGCGTTCCGCGGCGACCGTCACGTTCCAGCGAAGGTTGCCGTGCTCGACCACTCTCCAGGCCATCGACGACTCCACGAAGTCGAACGAAAGGTCGGCCAATATGAGCCGCCTTCGGGAATCAGGTCAAGAGCCGCTCGGCTCTCGCGTCCTCCATGGTGTCCACCACGCGCAGCGCCGCGAGCTCGCGCCAGCTCGCGCCGACGTGGGAGAGGCGGGCGCGCGTCTCTTCCAGCAGGCGGTTGGTGCCCCACGGCATCGCGGTGAAGATATCGGGCACCGGCGGCATGCCGCCGATGAGATAGTACTCGCCTTCCGTGGTCGGTCCGATCACGAACTCGCCGCGCCCGGCGATCGCGCCGGCCTCGCGCAGCATCGCGGCATCGAGGCTGGGGCAGTCACCGACGATCGCGAGCCAGGGACGCCGGGGATCGGCGGCGCGCGCGGCGGCGGCGAGCCGGGAGCCGCGATCGCCCGAGGCCTGCGGCGCGCACCTCGGTATCCTCGCCCAGCCAGTATTTCATCTCGGGGCCGGCATCACTCGGCGCGAACCACACGATGATGTCGAGACCGGCCTCGCGAATGGCCGTGAGGGTGCGGGCCGCCATGAGGCGATAGAGCCGCAACGCGTGGCGCTCGCCGATGTCGGCGGCGAGCCGTGACTTGACGGTGCCGATGCGGGGAGCGTGGAGAAAGACGGCGACAGCGGGCGTCACCGGGAGGGGCTGCGGTCGAGCGTCGCGGTGACGGCCGACCGCATCGATTCAGCTCCGGACCAGTGCCTGAAAGCGGGACCTGATGTCGCGGGTGACCGGACCCGGCTTGCCGTTGCCGACGACCCGTCCGTCCACCTGGCGGATGCTGATCACTTCGCTGGCCGTGCCGGTGAAGAAGGCCTCATCGGCGGTGTAGACGTCGTAGCGGTTGAGCGTGGTCTCGTGCACCTCGTACCCGGCCTGGCGGCCCAGATCGATGACCACGTCGCGGGTTACGCCCTTGAGGATGCCGGCGTAGGCGGCCGGCGTCCGGACGACACCGTTCTTCACCACGAAGAGGTTCTGGCCCGACCCCTCGGCCACGTGGCCTTCGCTGTCGAGCATCAGGACTTCGTCGGCCCCGGAATGGATGCCCTCGATCTTCGCCAGGATGTGCGCCAGATAGTTGAGCGACTTTACCCGGGGCGAGAGCGCCTCGCGGTGCGGAATCGGGGTGCCCGCGGTGACCACCCGAAGTCCCGTCTCGTACACTTCCTCGGGGAAAAGCCTGATGGTGTCCACGATGATGATGATCGTGGGCTTGGGGCACTTGCGCGGATCGAGGCCGAGATCGCCGACGCCGCGGGTGACGATGTGCCGGATGTACGCCTCGGCGATCCCGGAGCGGCGTACCGCTTCTTCGGTGACCTGGGCCATCTCCTCCTTCGACATCGGGATGGTGAGCCAGATCGCCTTGGCGGAGTCGTAGAGCCGGTCCAGGTGCTCGGCGAGCTTGAAGATCTTGCCGCCGTAGACCCGGATTCCCTCGAAGACTCCATCGCCGTACAGCAGGCCATGATCGTAGACCGAGACCGTGGCGGTCTCCCGGTCCTGCCACTTGCCGTCGAGCCAGACAGTCGGCACGCCCGCTCCGGTGGTCGTCGAGGGCTTGGATGGCTTCAGCGTCGTTGACATGGGCTCAAATCTATCCCCCGGTCCGGGGATGGCCAAGGCGAGGCTGTGTGGCGACTATACGGGCATGCGACCAAATCGCTGGAGTGAACCGCAGCTCGACCGCCGTGGCTATCCCCGGGCCGAGTACCGCCGGACGGCCCCCGCGCTGCTCGAGCTTGAAGGCTATCGCTGTGCCGTGCGAGATCTGGCACCGGGCGGCCTCAGGATCGAGCCCGCGCCTGCGGGACGGGTCTGGGAGTTCGGCGAGCGCGTGACGGGCCTGCTGCACCTGCGCGCCGGAGGCCAGGTCCCGATCGACGCGACCATCGGCCGCATCGATCGCGCCGGACTGGCCCTGGTGCCCGAATCGGACGAGTGGCCCGATTTCGACATGATCGAGGGCGAGCGCTCGGCACTGGTGCGGTGGCATCACGAGCGTCGGGCCGCGCCCCGGCTCCCGTTGCCGGCGCTGCCGGGCGCGGCCGCGAGGACACCCCTCCGCGACGTCAGCGCGACGGGCCTGCGCTATGCCCTTGCCCCGATGGAGCGGGCACCCGCGACGGGCAGCCACGTGGAGGGCGAGCTTCGCCTCGATGCCGAGACCGTGATCCCCGTGAAGGGCCAGGTGATCCGGCACGTCGGCCGGGAGATCGCGGTGGCGCTCGATCCGCCGGGGCTGACGCCGGAGGTGCTGGCGTTGCTGCGGCGGCGGTACTTCCCGGAAGGGGAGTCTTTGTCATCCTGACGGGTTGTCATCCTGAGCGAAGCGAAGGAGCTACTTGCCCGGCGCGGAATGAAGTGATGTTACCCGTCCAAGGAGTTCCTCGTACCCCTTCGTGCCTTCGTGGTGAACCCTACCGATGCCGGCCCGGCTCCTTCGCTTCGCTCAGGATGACATCGCTTCTCTCATCGCACCCAGCGTTCCCAGCACCCCCGCGATCTCCCCCAGCGGCATCACCCACGTCGCGCCGCCGCGCCGGACCGCCGCGCGCGGCATCCCGTACACCACGCAGCTCGCCTCGCTCTCCGCGATGGTGATTCCGCCACCCGCGCGGATCGTCGCCATCCCTTCGGCGCCGTCCTCGCCCATGCCCGTGAGCAGGATCCCGAGGACCCGTCCGGCGCGCGAGCGCGCGGCCGATCGCATGGTGACGTCGATGCTCGGGATGTGCCGCGCGTCGGCCGGCTCCGGCGACAGCACCACCGCGAGCCCGGGACTCACCCGGAGATGCCGTCCGCCGGGCGCGATCACGACGGTGCCCGGCGCCAGCCGCTGCCCCTCCACCGCTTCCATCACCCGAAGCCGGCATAGCGGGTCGAGTCGGCGGGCGAAGGCGTCGGTGAACCCCGGCGGCATGTGCTGCACCACCACCATCGGCAGCGGAAAGCGGGCAGGCAGCGCCTCGACGATCTGCTGAATCGCCGCCGGTCCGCCGGTGGAAGCGCCGATGACGCACAGCTCGCAGTCGCGCAGCCCGGGCATGGCGGTGACCGCCATGCGGGACAAGGTGGACCCGGTCAGCGGAGGCGCCGACGCCGCGGCGCCGTTCCGCCTGCCGGGAATCGGTCGCAGGGCCTCCAGGCGGTCCACCACCTCGCGCTTCAGGACCTCGAGATCCATCACGTTGAGGGCGGACTTGTCGATGAAGTCCACCGCGCCCGCGGCGAGCGCCGCCACGGTCGCGGTCGCGCCCTCGCGGGTGTGCGCGGAGAGCATCAGCACGCGAAGGGTCGGCTTCCAGCGGAGCAGCGCCGGAAGCACCTGGAGCCCGTCCATCCCCGGCATCTCGATGTCGAGCGTCACGAAGTCCGGATCGGCCGCGGGAATCCGAGCCAGCGCCTCCTGGCCCGATCCGGCTTCGCCCACGACCCGAAAGCCCCGCTCGGCGGCGAGGATCCGGGTGAGCGCCCGGCGGACGAACGCCGAGTCATCCACGATGAAGACGCGGTTCATGGCTCGAGCGGCTTCCGGTAGATCACCGAACCTCCCACGACCACCGGCACGAACTCCGTCGTGCGGTCGAACAGCGATTCGGAGTGGCCGAGGAAGAGATACCCGCCGTTCACCAGCGACCGCGCGAAGAGCGCGATGAGCTGCTCGAACGCCGAGTCGCAGAAGTAGATCAGCAGGTTGCGGCAGAGGATCGCGTGGTACCCACCGCGCTCGAGCGCGAAGCCCGGCGCGAGCAGGTTCGACTGGAAGAAGCGGAGGCCGGCGCGGTACCGATCCTTGAGCCGGTACCGGCCGCCCTCGGCCGTGAAGTAGCGGCGCCGGGTCTCGGGGTCGCAGACGCGGAGCGAGGTCTCGTCGTACACCGCTTCGCGGGCCCGGGCGATGCGTTCGGGGTTGAGATCGCAGGCGTCGATCTCCCAGTTCCGTCCCGGCACCAGCCCGGCGTTGTGGAGCGCGATCGCGAGCGAATACGGCTCCTCCCCCGAGGAGCATCCGGCCGAGAGCAGCCGCAGCGGCTGAAGCGGCGCCGCCGCGCGATGCGCCGGCACGAGATGGTCCACCAGGATCTCGAACTGGCGGGTCTCGCGAAAGAAGTAGGTCTCGTTGTTGGTCACGAGCGTCGGCAAGCGGTCGAGCTCGGCGTCGCGCTGGGGATGGAAGCGGAGGTACTCGTAGTAGGCCCGCGGCGAGTCGAGGCGCAGCTCGCGGAGCCGGGGCTGCAGCCGGGACGCGAGGATGTCCTGGCGGATGCCGTCGAAGGTGAGCCCGAAGCGCTCCTGGATCAGGTCGCCCAGGAGCTTGAGGTCAGCCGACTGAAACACGATCAGCGGGCGGGCTGGTCCAGCGCGGCGCGAGCCGTCGTGGCGACGACCGACTCGACGTCGCGCGCGAGGGTGAGGAGCGTGTGCCGCGCCTCCGGCGTGCCCAGCCGGCCGAGGCCGCGCGCCGCCGAGTTGCGGATGTCCCAGTCCGCGTCGTCGGCCATCCTCGCGAGCGCGCTCAGGTGCTCGAACCCGGCGACCTCGGAGAGTCCCTGCGCCGCGGCCCGCCGCATGTCCAGATCGGGGTCGGCGAGGCGCTGCATGAGGAACTCGGAGAGCCAGGACGGCGCGATCCGGATCAGCGACCAGACGATCTGGAGCCGCTCGTGGGGGCCGCACGCCGGATAGAGCTCCCGGAGCCGCGTCGCCGCGGACAGCGCCCGGCAGTGCCCCAGCGCCCGGATCACGTGGAAGCGAAGCGAGTCGGCGGTGCCGAGCAGGGCGATGAGGGTGGCCACCGACCGATCCGCATCCCGGCGCACCAGCAGCTCCAGTGCCTCCGCCTGGATCGGCGGGTGGCGGTCCGCCAGCCCGCGCAGCAGTGCCACCTCGGCCCTGGATCCGCCCATGCGGGCGATCGCGCGGAGCGCGGCGAGCCGCACCGCGGCCGCGGGCGCCTCGGCGAGGTGGAGGATGCGTGGCTCCAGCGCGGCCACCGGCGTCCGCGCCACCACCGCGAGCGCCTCGACCATCACCGGCTCGGCGGTGCCGGGCTCGAGACAGCTGCCGAGCTCGGCCGAGGGCCTCCGGTGAGAGCCGCGCGAGCCCCTGGGCCGCGGCGGCCTGCTCGGGGGGCTCGCCCCGGCGGAGCCGCTCGAGCAGCAGCGGCGCGACCGCGTCGAGACCCAATCGCCCCACCGCGAGGCAGGCCGAGGTCCGCACGGGGAGACTGCGGATCGTCCAGGTGGCCGACGATGGCCGAGAGATCGCTCGGGCCGAAGGAGCCGACGCGGAGGGCACCGCAGCGCACCGCCGGATCCGGATGCTCGAGCAGCGCGTGGAGGTGGGCCGCGATCCGCTCGGGGAACCGCGCCAGCAGGACCTCGATCCATTGTGCGGAGGTGTCGCTCGCGAGGCGGCCGAGGAGCACCGGCTGCAGCGGGGCGATGCCCCCGGCGGCCACCAGCGTCGCCGCCGCGCGCATCAAGCTGTCGCGCTCGCCCTCGTCGTCCTGGGCAGGCTGGGCATCGAGGAGCTGGCCGAGATAGGCCACCAGGTTGCCGCCGTCCACCACGACGTCGCGCTCTATCCGGCTCAGGAGCGGCGCGGGATCGGGGTGCAGGTCGATCACCACCGCGACCGCCAGCAGCAGCGGATCGCGAAGCGACCGCTCCCGCACGGCAAGCAGCAGGGGGAGCAGCGGCACCAGCGACTCCGGCGCCGCGATCCGGCGCAGCGCCTGCACCGCGGGCTCGGCCAGCACGGAATCGGGAACGAACGTCATCAGCGGACCGACCGCGTCCGGATCACCGATCTCGCCCAGCGCCGCGATGGCCGCGAGCTGCAGCCACAGGTCGCGCTGGAGCAGGCCGCAGAGCGCGGGCACCGCCTCGCGGACCCGCAGCTTGCCGGCAGCCTCGATCGCCGCCTGCGCGACGTTCGCGTCGGGATGCTCGAGCAGCGGCAGGATCGCCGGTCCGGCGGCGGCGTAGCCGATCCGCGAGAGGCTCTGGAGCGCGAACAGCACCAGCTCGGCGTCGTCCTGGCGGAGCATCTCGAGCAGGTGGGGAACGGCGTAGGGGCCCTGCCGCTCGAGCGCGCGAGAGGCCCGCGTTGCGCCGGACCGCGTTGGCGCCGTCGGCGACGAGCTGGCCCAGCACCGCGGGCTCGACGTACCGCGCCGCGAGGCGGATGGCGCGGTCACGCACGCTCGGCGCCGAGTCCTCCAGCGCCGAGAGGATGTGCTGCGCACCATCGGGCCCCCGGGCGGCCTCCTCGAGGGCGGCCAGCCGGCGAGCGGGCGCGGTGACGAGGGTGCTCATACCTGGAGCAGCGCGACGCGCTGCCGGAGGGCATCCGATTCGCCGGCGAGGCTCTTCGCGGCGCCGTTCATCTGCTCGACGGCCACCAGGTTCTGGCGCGAGACCACCGCGATCGCCTCGACCGCCTTCACCACCATCTCGCCGCCGTGCTTCTGCTCCAGCACCGCCTCGGACATCTGGTGGGTGAGCTGGTTCATCTTCTGGGCGGCAGCGCTGATCTCCTGCGCCCCCGTCGCGTTCTCGCTGATGGCGCCGGCGATCTGCCGCGCGAGCGCGGACATCTTGCCCACCGTCGCGAGCACTTCCCGCGCGTCGGCGGCCTGCTCGTCGGCCGCGGTCGCCGCCTCCGCCACCAGGCCCGACGTCTTGCTGATGGACTCCACGATGCCCGCGAGCACGTGCTCGATCAGCGTCACCGCGCGCTTGGTGTCCTTCTGCACGGTCTCGATCACGGTGCCGATCTCCTGGGTCGCGGCGACGGAGCGCTCCGCCAGCCGGCGGACCTCGTCGGCCACGACGGCGAAGCCCTTGCCGGCGTCGCCCGCGCGGGCGGCTTCGATCGCCGCGTTGAGTGCCAGCAGGTTGGTCTGGTCCGCGATGCCCTCGATCACCTTCACGATCTTCCCGATTTCGTCGGACCGGTGGCCGATGGAGGAGATGGACTCCTGCAGCCGCTCGCCGTTGTCCCGGGTATCCCGCACCGACTGCTGGCTCACCTGGTCCACCTGGTGGATCCGGGCGGCGATGGCGCCGACCTGATCGATCATCGTGCCGAGGGTGCCGGTCGCCTCTTCCACCGCGCCGATCAGTACCTCGCCGTTCTCCGCCGTCTGCGTCAGGGTCGCGCTCATCTCCTGGATCGAGGCGGAGGTCTGGTCCACGTTGGCCGCGAGGGCCTCCGCGCTCCGGGCCAGGTGCTGCATCTGGGAGGCGATCTCCACCATCGTGGACGAGGTCTCCTCGGTCGAGCTGGACTGCATCTCCGCCCCTTTCGCCATCTGGGTGGAGGAGGCGGAGATCTCTTCGGCCGACATCGCCACCGCACGGGACGACACCGCGATCTGGGAGGCGATCTCGCGCAGACTCTTCACCATCTGCCGCATCGAGTGCTCCAGCCACCCGATCTCGTCGCGCGACTGGCTGCGGATGTCGGTCGTCAGGTCGCCCTTGGACACCTGCTCCGCCAGGATGCCGAGACTGGTGAGCGGATCGGCGATGAGCCGGGCCAGACCGAGGCCCAGGAGAATGCCCGCACCGATCGTGAAGACCATCATGACCAGGATCGTGGTCCGGGAGTCCTGGAAGATCTGCGCGGCCGCGGCCGCGTCGTTGCCGGCGGAGTTGAGCCGGTCGAGCGCGCTCAGAGCCTGCCACCCCAGCAGGGTGGTAAGCGCCAGGACGCCGGTGAAGCCGGTGAGGATCTTCCGGCGGATCGTCCAGTCCCTGATCGTCTGTTGCCAGGCTTTACCCATCGTGCTCATCCTTGGTCGTTGGCGGTCATCCGTTCAGCAGCAGCACCTTGTCGAGATCCAGCAGCATGATCAGCCGGGAGTCCCAGCGGGCGACTCCGGTGAGAAAATCGGTCTCGGCCGTCACCACTTCTTCCGGCGGCGGGACGACGCTGTCCACCGGCACCTTCGTCACCTGCGAGACCCGATCGACCAGCAGGCCGAGCACCCGGCCGCGCACCTCGACCACCACGATGCGGGAGGACGGGGTGACCACGCCCTCGGTGAGCCCGAGCCGGGTGCGGATCTCCACCACCGCGAGAATCCGGCCCCGCAGGTTGGTGACGCCCCGCACGTGGGCCGGGACCTGCGGAACTCGGGTGATGCTGTTTACTCGAATGACCTCGCGCACCTGCGTCACCGGAATTCCGTACTCCTCCCGGTCGAGCGTGAAGGTCAGAAGGTGAAGGGTAGGGGCGGGTGCGCTCGCGTTCGCCGCCGCCGCCGGCAGCGTGTCCGCAAAGCCCAGCAGAGGCTCGACCGCCGCCGCGCGCCCTTCAGTTGGCATGTCCGGCTCCCTCGAGAATCCGTACTACGTCGAGTATGCAGGCCACCCTCCCGTCCCCCAGAATGGTCGTGCCCGACACCACCGGCGGCCGACCCAGCGCGGGATCGAGTCCCTTCACCACGATGTCCTGGTGCCCGATGAGCCGGTCCACCAGCAGGCCGCGACGCCGGGCGCCGGCGGTCATCACCACGTAGTAGGAACGCGGCGCCCCGGACGAGCTCTCGGGTGCCCAGCACGACGCCGCCGTCGGCCACGTGGATGAGATCGCCCCGCCATTGCGTGACTCCCTGGTTGTTGATCTGCCGGATCGCCTCCGGCTCGGCCCGAACCGTCTCCGCCACGTGGGAGAGCGGGACGGCGTAGCGCTCCCGGTCCACCTCGACGATGAGCGATCGCACGATCGCCAGCGTGACCGGCAGGCTCAGCGTGAACGCGGTCCCCCGTCCCGGCAGGCTCTCCACGTCGATCGTCCCGCCGAGCCCGTGGATGACGCTGGCCGCGACATCGAGTCCCATTCCCCGCCCCGAGAGCGTCGTCACCCGCTCCGCCGTGGACAGGCCGGGCACGAACACGAGGTTGTGAAGCTGCGCGGTGTCGGCGGTCCGGACGTCCATGCCGAGCGACTCGGCGCGGGCGCGGATCGCGTCGGCGTCGAGGCCACGGCCGTCATCGCTGACCCGGATGGCGACCCGGCCCGACACCGCGCCGGCCTGCAGCCGCAGCACGCCCTCGGGCAGCTTCCCCGCCTGCGTTCGGTCCTCGGGCCGTTCCAGTCCATGGGCGACGGCGTTGCTCAGCAGGTGGAGCAGCGGCTCGCCCAATCGGTCGAGCACCGCCTTGTCGAGCGTGGTCTCGCCGCCCGTCACCTCGAGGCGCACCTTCTTGCCTTCGGCGTGGGCGACGTCGCGCACCAGCCTCGGAAAGCGGCCGAACACGGTGGAGACCGGCAGCAGCCGGGTCTCCATCAGGGTGGACTCGAGCCGGGTGAGCGTCTTCTGGAGGGAGAGGACGGTCTGGTCGAGCTCCTCCATCTCGGGGCAGGCGCCGACGCGACGCTGG
The DNA here is from genome assembly GCA_963720365.1 of uncultured Gemmatimonadales bacterium. Lineage (GTDB taxonomy): Bacteria > Gemmatimonadota > Gemmatimonadetes > Gemmatimonadales > GWC2-71-9 > CAVVWJ01. The sequence goes on from CAVRFK010000004.1 coordinate 536,397, forward strand.
AGCCGCCGATAGAGCTCGGTGAGCCCGGAGTGCTGGATCAACCCTTCGCCCAGCAGCTCGAGCATGGCGTCGAGCCGCCGGAAGTCCACCCGGACGACGTTGCCCGCGCCGTCGCCTTCGCCGATGCGCGGCTGGCCGCGCCGGTCGGTCTGGCGCCGGTCGCGCTCGGCCGAGGAAGACTCCGGCGCGGCGGCGAGGAAGCGGCGCACCTCCTCCACGAACGCCTTGGCGGCGGCGCCGTCGGTCTCGGGCGACGCGTCGCCGATCAGATCCACGAGCAGTCCCCCGCCCGACACCAGCAGCGCGGCGGCCTCATCGCCCCGGCGCGCGGCCGCGCGGCCGAGGAACCCGCAGGCATCCTCCAGCGCGTGCGCGACGTCGCGCATCGGCGCGAGGCCCATCATGGCGGAGTTGCCCTTGATCGTGTGGAGGCGGCCCTTGACCGAGGCGAGCAGCTCGTCGCCCGGCTCACCGTCGCGCCAGCGGCGCTCCAGCTCGACGAAGGCGTGACCCACCTCTTCGGCGAGCGGCAGGCACTCGACGATGTAATCCTGGAGCAGGTCCCCGAAGGGATTCTCCTCCAGTGTCATGCGGCTCCCCGCTCGCGCCGCTGTTCCCGCGCCCGCCGAACCAGCCTCTGGATGTCGGACGGCTGAAACGGCTTCCGGAGATAGTCCCAGGCGCCCACCTCGCGGCCGCGGGCCTCGTCGTCCTCGGTGCTCTCGGTCGTCACCAGGGCGATTGGGACGTGGAGATGGAGCCGCTCCTGTTGCCGGCGGGCGAGCACCTCGAGTCCGTTCATCTCTGGCATGTTGAGGTCGAGCAGGACCAGGGTGAGCTCGGGGTGTGCCGCCAGGAGGGCGTATCCCTCCCGCCCGTTGATGGCGTAGTGCACCGTGCTCCCCGCCAGATCGCCCTGCGAGAAGATCAGCCGGTACATCTGGTGGAGCAGCTTGGAGTCGTCGATGACGAGAAAGGATTCGGCCATGGCTTATCCCGGAGGTGAGTCAATGACCCGCTGAACCACGCCGCGGAGCCCCTGCGGCGACCAGGGTTTCTTCACGACCGCGGCGACCCCGAGCGCACGGGCCTGCGTCATCAGCTCGGAATCGTCGGCTTCGGCCGTCGTGAGGACGACCGGCGTCCGGCCGTGGACCGGCTGGCGGCGCAGCTCGCGGAGGAACTCGACACCGTCCATGTCGGGCATCCGCAGATCGAGCAGTACCGCGTCGAACCGCTCGGCCGAACCTTCCAGCAGAGCCATGGCGGCCCGGCCGCTTTCGGCCGGCTGGAGCACGTTGGTCTGATGAGGGAAGGCCAGGCCGAACATCTTGCGCAGAAGCGGTGAATCCTCGACTACCAGGAGCCGCATCGGCTCGCCTCCGCGCTGAGTACGATCGAGCCTGGACCGCGAACGCTGCTCCTAGTGCAAGAGGTAGACCCACTCACCGGAGCGCAGCAACTCTTCACCGGTGAATGGGTTGAGTCGACACGGCAACACTGTCCGCATGCGCCTCTCCCGGCCTTGTCCACGGTTTGGAGGGATCTGCAATGGCGGCGTGACGTACGAGGGCGAACGGCTTATTGTACGGCCCGATGACCGAGCCCTCACTGCGCCGGCGCCTCGGTGGACTCCTCGCGCCGGCGGCATTCCTCGCGATTCTCCTGCTGCCATTCCCCGCCCTCTCTCCGGAGGCGCACCGCCTCGCGGCGGTCATGGCGGCCGTCATCGTGCTGTGGGTGACCGAGACGTTGCCGCTGCCGGTCACCGCCCTCGCCGGCGCCTCGGCGTGCGTGCTGCTGGGCGTGGCGCCGGCCAAGACGGTCTTCGCGCCGTTCGCCGACCCGCTGATGTTCCTCTTCATCGGCGCGTTCATCCTGGCGCGGGCCATCTTCCTCCACGGACTCGACCGGCGGCTCGCCTACTTCGTGCTGTCGCTGCCGTGGGTCGGGGCGCGGCCAACCCGGATCCTCCTCGCCTTCGGCGCCGCGACCGCGATGATCTCGGCGTGGATCTCCAACACCGCGACCACGGCGATGATGTTCGGAATCGGGATGTCCATCCTCGCCGCCCTCCGGTCGCCCGGTGCCCCGGTCTCGATCGATCCCCGCTACGCGACCGGCGCTGATGCTCATGACGTCGTTCGCCGCCTCGATCGGCGGCCTCGCGACGCCGGTGGGGACGCCGCCCAACCTGATCGGGATCGGGTTCATCCGGGCCCAGGCGGGCGTGGAGATTGCGTTTTTCCGGTGGATGCTGATCGGCGTGCCCGTAGTGCTGGTGCTGTTTGCTTTCCTCTACGTGTACCTTGCGGCGGTCGGTCCGGCGGGGGTGAAGGAGCTGCCCTCAGGGGTGGAGCTGATCCGCCGCGAGCGGGAACGACTCGGCCCGTGGACCCGGGGGCAGCGGTCGGTCGCCCTCGCCTTCGGCGGGACCGTGGCGCTCTGGATCTTCCCCGGCATCGTGGCCGTGGTGGCAGGGGAATCGAGCGCCGCGTACCAGACGCTGAGCCGGCACCTGCCGGAGGGCGTCACGGCGCTGATCGGCGCCACCGCGCTGTTCCTGCTCCCCGGAAAGGACGGCCCCGCGATCACGTGGCGCGAGGCCGTCGAGATCGACTGGGGTGTGGTGCTGCTCTACGGCGGCGGCTTCGCGCTCGGCGTGCTGTCGTTTCAGACGGGGCTGGCGGAAGCGCTGGGACGCAGCCTGACCCAGCTTCTGCCGATCGAGGGCAGCTTCGGGCTGCTGGTGGCGTCGGTCGTCCTGGCCACGGTGCTCTCGGAGACCACTTCGAACACCGCGTCCGCCAACATGGTGGTGCCGGTCGTCATCTCCATCGCCCGGGCGGCCGGGATGGATCCGCTGGAGCCGGCGCTCGGTGCCACCATGGGGTCGAGCCTGGGGTTCATGCTGCCGGTCTCCACACCCTGCAACGCGATCGTCTACGGCTCGGGGTTCATCCCGCTGGGCCGGATGATCCGGTGGGGGTTCGCGCTCGACATCGCCGGTATCGTGGTGATCATCGCGTTCGTGCGAGGTCTGTCGCACCTGATCAGGTAGGCGGCTTTCGTCCTTCGGCTACTCCTTACAGGGAGCGCTCTTGAGCATCGACTGGCTGCTGACCGTGGCCTCGTTCGGCATCGGCATCGTGGTGGGCCTGACCGGCATGGGCGGCGGAGCGCTGATGACGCCGGTCCTGGTGCTCTTCTTCCAGGTTCCGCCGCTGACGGCCGTGTCCTCGGACCTGGTGGCGAGCGCGATCATGAAGCCGGTGGGGTCGTACGTCCACCTGCGGCGGGGGACGGTCCACCTCGGCCTGGTGAAGTGGCTCTGCATCGGCTCCATCCCGGGGGCGTTCAGCGGGGTGCTCATCGCCAGGGCGTTGGGCCGAGGGCAAGAGGTCCAGGACGTCATCCGGATCGCGCTCGGCGTGGCCCTGCTGCTGGCGGCGGCCGGGTTGACGTTCCGCGCCTATCTCCGGCTGGTGGAGCACGCGCGCCGGCGCGACGGGCGGGCGGCGCCGCTGCCGCAGGGGAAGCCTACGGTGGACCTCAAGGTGGGACCGACCATCCTGCTGGGTGTGATCGGCGGGATCGTGGTGGGGATGACGTCGGTCGGCTCGGGATCGCTGATCATCATCGCCCTGATGGGGCTCTACCCCACGCTCAAGGCCAGCGAGCTGGTGGGGACGGACCTGGTCCAGGCCGTGCCGCTGGTCGCCTCCGCGGCCGTCGGGCATCTGCTGTTCGGGGACTTCCACCTCGACCTCACCACGTCGCTGCTGCTCGGCTGCATCCCCGGGGTCTGGGTCGGCGCCCATCTCTCCGCTCGAGCCCCGGGCGGTCTGGTGCGGCGGGCACTCGCGTTCGTTCTGCTGGCATCCGCGCTCAAGCTGCTGAACGTCTCCACCCCCAACACCGGCATCATCCTGCTGCTCGTCCTGCTGATCGCGCCGGTGCTATGGATGATGGTGCGGAGGCATCACGGGTTTCCCGCCATCGCACGGCGCCAGCGCCAGCAGGCTCCCTCGCAGTAGCAGACACCGCGTGCAAATGTGGCGAGACCGCTGCGGTTTTCACGCGGCGGTTTTTCGTTTCCGGGCGATTTCAGCGTGACATTTTGATGTTTTCGTGGGTCTGACTCTTGCAGTTACGGCATTTGGGCGGAGACATCGCTCCGACCAGCCCACCAGCCGATGCTTCAGGAGTTCCCAGTGTCCCGCGAGGACGTGCGCCCCGCTGTCATTCTCGTCGTTGACGACGAGTCCGCCGTCAATCAGGTCGTCGGCCGCTACCTCCGTCACCTCGGGTACCAGGTTCTGGAAGCCCTGTCCGGTGAGGACGCCCTCGAGGCCGTCCGGCGGCAGCAGCCGCGGATCAACCTCGTGCTCAGCGATGTGATCATGCCGGGGATGGACGGCGTCGCGCTGGCGGCCCTGGTGCTGGCCCGGTGCCCCGGGCCCGCGGTGATCCTGATGACCGGGGTGCTTCCGGATCAGGTGGAACGGATGAACGTCAACGGCCAGATCGTGCCGGTGGTCCGGAAGCCGCTCGATCTCGATCAGCTTCGGGATCTGCTGCAGGTGACGCTGGAGGGATTTCCGGATACGGAGCCGGATTCGGTGCACCTCGCCGGCTAGTCCACCAGCTCGGGATAATGCCGCCGCCCGCAGTCCGGGCAGAAGGTGTGGCTGAAGCGAGCGCTCGACCGGCTCCCGATGTAGGTCTCCAGCTGCCGCCACACTCCCGCCTCGTCCCGAATCTTCTTGCAGAAGCTGCAGATCGGGAGCAGCCCCTCCAGCGCGCGAATCTGGTGCTCCTGCCGCATGATTCGGTCGATCACCAACGCGATGCTGACCAGGATGACGACGTCGACCGCGCTGTCGAGCGACTGAAGCGGCCAGGTGGTCAGCAGGGGCCATTGAAGGAAGAAGCCGAGACGGAGGATCGGCAGGGCGGTCGCCACGCTGGCGCCGACGGCCAGTCCCTGCCCCGCGGTGGCCAGGGCGACCGGAAACACGAACAGGATGGGGAACTGGATGTACGGCCCGGTGGCGTAGTCGAGGAACAGGACGGCCAGCGAGATGGCGATCCAGTGGTAGGGGCGGGCGTGGGCGAGGGCGTGGAGTGAGGTCATGGATGAGGGCGGTGGGACTCGAACCCACGACCTAGGGATTAAAAGTCACATCTTCCTTCTTGGGACGTGTTGCGTCAGGTTGTCCTAAGTGTTGCTGAATCGGAGGTTAGGGTCAACTCCAGTTATGGCGAGTTGTTCCCCTATCATGCAGGTTGGGCTGTGTCGGCACACAGATCAGCACACAAATATTCACCCTTTAGATCACGTCTCGCTTGTCGCGCAACACCCGGGCACGTCGACCGGCGTCCAGATCGTCCTCAGCGAGGCAACGGCGTATCCTGCGACGCGATCAGCCGCCATCCACCGGAGCTCCAGGTGTACACGTCGAGGAATCGGAACCGGAGATCGAGCTTCTCGACTCCAAGACCCGTGCACATCTCGCTGACCCCGGCCACTAGACCAACTTCACCCATCACCTTGGTCTCAAGCTGGCTGAGCCGAAGAGCCGCAAGCCGCATCTTGCCTTTGGCGTATGCCAACAAGAAGCTGGTTCGATTGTGCATCTGGCCGCTCACGTCGTAGCCTCGGTATTCCGGGGCGAGCAACTCCTCGAGCACTGCCACGTTACCCCAGCGCTCGGCGCCAGCCAAGCGGGTCGCGGCCTCTAGAAGGGACGCCTCGGTGACGGCCCGCGGCTCGAACGCGCTCATCATCGGCGATGTCATCGAATACTCCATTGAGGTGTTGCGTCTAACGTGAGGCATCGCCGGCGAGCGGGTCATGAATCGTAGATGAAAGTGCCTTCACAGCGGGATCGTGAGGACGGAACACGGTGCCAGGTGGGCGAGCCGGCGAGCCGTGCTCCCGGCTTCCAGCACTCCAGGAGGCCCGCCTCGATGAAAGCCGATCGCAAGGATCTCCGAACTGGGGTCTTCGACGGCTGCCAGCACCTGTTCGACGGTTTCCCCTCGTCGTATCTCGACCCTCACGCAGTCCTGTTCGCCAAGTTCCCGGCCTATGACCTGGCGAGCTCGGGCGACGAGCTGCTCGCTCCTCGCGAGAGGTGGCGCTACAACGCCGTTCTCGCCTGAAATCGCTGGCTCCACCGTCACCGCCCGCAAGCCGACCCCCGCGACACTGGCAAAGCCGCATGCCTGTTGCAGCACTCGCATGCCTCGTTCGGAACCGTCCAAGGCTACCAGGATATGCCGTATTTGCACCGCCCGTGGATGCACGAACAGACAGGGCACACGGCTCCGCCGGGCTACCGCGTCGGCCGTATCACCGACCAACAGCCGGGCTGCCTGAGCGCGCTCCTTCCGCCCCAGGACTAGCAGGTCGGCTCGATGATCCTCGGCGTAGCGGGTGATCTCGACGCTTGGCACGCCTGCCGCAATACCCAACTCGACTTTAGGCGAGAGATCCTCGACAGGCATCTCGATTTCCAGCCAGTTCCGGAGCCGCTCGTATTCCGAATGCTCCAGCGCCGCAGGATGTGGTCCGGTACGTCCGGCTCCGGCAAAGGCGGCAGGCCTCCTGAACACGACCCGCAGGACGGAGATGCTCGCCGACGTCATCCCGGCCAGCTTACCGCCCACGCGGATAGCCTGACGGCCCGCCTCCGATTCGTCGGCCGCGATCACAATCCGTTCCAACTCCATGCGCAGTCCCCCCTTGGTCGCCACACGATAGTCGACGACTCATGAAGAGAGGATGAAAGCCACGAGAAAGAGCGGTAGCGCATCATCTGCCCCTCGGGCGTGTGACCAGAACGGGCACGTTTCCGGAGCGGACCAACTTGTCGGCGATACTGCCCAAGACCATGCGACGAACTCCGCCCCTGCCATGCGTAGTAATGGCAATGACGCCGGTGCCCGGCTCATCAGCTACGGCTCGGATAGTGTCGAATGCCGTTCCGCCCAACACGGCCGCACCCGATGATCGAGTGCCAGCTGCCGTCAATTGCTCAGCCAGGGAATCCAGGTAATCCTGAGCTTGCTGCCGCTCCAACTTGGTGATCTCTTCGTCGATCCCCATGGGATAGGAAGTCGGAGGATCAGTCATCACGCTCACTGGGGCCACCGCCTGAAGCAGCGCGATCTCGGTCCCAGTGACGGCGGCCAGCGCCATGGCTGCAGGCAGGATAGCTTCGGCCCTTCGGGATCCATCGAGCGGCACAAGCAATCGCTTCGCCCCGGTCATCGAGGTCCCGCCTTCGGCTGGGCGAATCAGCAGCATGGGAATCTCCAGCGTTCTGACCAGCTGATCGGCAACGCTCCCCACCCATGCTCGTTCCAGACCGCCACGGCCATGTGTCGTCATCACCACAAGGTCCACGCCGACCTCGGTGACGTACTTGGCCAGAGAGGGAGCTGGGGGGCCTTCGAGCATCGCCGTGGCAGTCTGAACCTTGTCATCGCCCTTGATGCGGGCTGCGGTGCGGTGGAGGTAGTCCCGCTGAGACTTTCTGAGTGCGAGCTCCACCTTGGTGTAAAGGCGTACCGTCGCCTCGTCGAGAGGTGGAGGGGACGGCAACTGATGGACCATGGCAAGGCGCAGTCGCGCCCGTGACTTCTGCGCGATGACGATCGCCCAGGGCAGCGCCTGCTCGGCAAACGAGGACCCGTCCAGCGGTACGAGCACCGTGCGGATCCGGAGAGGTTCCAATGTAGAAGGCTGCCTCATACGCCCCTCCGAGACATCGCCGCGCGGAACGGGCAGGAGCCGGTCAACGCAGTGCCGAAGGGCAGCAAACCGACCAAGGTGAGATAGCGCCAAGGCGCCGGCAGGGCACCGTACAAGCCCAGGATCAGAATACCCAGCATCAGTCTGAACACTCGCTCGGACCTTCCGACGTTGCCTGTCATCGTTGCCTCCAATTCAGGTGTCTTGGCTCGAAGCATCCGAGGCACCAGTAGCGACGACCTATGGTCCAGTTGCACCCCGACGTCCTCGGGAGGTCACTCCTCAGAGTAGCGTCAACCATGTGAAGACTAGATGAAGCTGCCGCGAAGCAATCAGGGGGTTTCCGGGTAGCGGTTGGGCATGCACATTCCCTTGGTGGATCCAGCTGCCGCCCCTCGTTACACGAGCACTCAAGAACGCCTCGAGCGCCTGGTCATCACGACCTCCGGCTTGATCGCGGACGTGTCGCTCGAAGCCGTCCTCAACCATGCGGTTGAGGCGGCTGCCCAGCTCATCGGAGCACAGTTCGCGGCCGTCGGCGTGCTCGCGCCAGATGGGCGGCTCCTCGAGAGCTTTACTACCTTCGGCATCGACGAGGAACAGCGCGCTCGCATAGGACCTCCACCTCGAGGTCACGGCATCCTCGGATTAGTGATCCGCGAGGGCCGGCCGATCCGCCTGCCTGATCTCAGCCGAGCATCCGGATTCCTACGGTTTCCCACCCCATCATCCACCCATGCACTCGTTTCTCGGCGTGCCGATCTCCAGTCGACGGGGAGCGTTCGGGAATCTCTATCTCACGGAGAAGCTGGACGGAGCGCTGTTCACGGAGGAGGATGAATACATCGCCGTACTCCTGGCGAGCACCATCGCGGCAGTGGTGGAGAACGCCAGACTCCATGAGGAAAGCGCTCGCCTGCTCGAGGAGGTGCAGCAGCTGCACCGTTCACGCGAGCGCTTCTTCGCGATGGTCAATCATGAATTGCGGAACTCGCTTGCGGCGGTCTACGGATGGTCGGAGATGCTGGTCCGAAAGAAGGATCCGGCCACAGTTCCCCCAGCCGCGCTCGAGGTCCTGGACTCGGCCCAGCAGGCAGTCGGGCTCATCAACGACCTGCTCGACCTCAGCCGTCTGGATGAAGACCGGCTCAAACCCGTCATCCGAGCCGTGGATCCCGGAAGCGTCGCGAAACGCGCCATCGGCCGTGTCACGCCCGCCGCTGATGCGCGGGAGGTCTCCGTGGCCCTCGAAGTTGGCGATGCGCTCCCGCCCTGCGACACGGACGCTAGTCGGGTCGAGCAGATTCTCATCAACCTGCTCGGCAATGCGATTCAGCACACCGCGCCGGAACGCCGGTCCGGTTGACGGTCTCTTTCAGCGAGACGTTGATCGTGTTTACAGTCGAGGGACTCGGGACCAGGCATTCCTGAGGACGACTTGGAGCGGATCTTCGACATTTACGCGACTAAGAAGGAAGGCGACATGCGGGGTGTTGGGTTGGGCCTGCCACTGTCCCGACGCCTGGCTCGGCTCCTGGGGGGTAACCTTCGCGCGTTCGCCCACCCTGGTAAGGGCGGTGAGTTCGTTCTGGAGCTCCCGGCCGCGGAATCGTGAAGATCTCTTCACCCGGTCTTGATAAAGAGTTCAGCCGACTCGGAGTCAGATTCCCTCCATGAAGATTCTCGTTGTGGAAGACGACCGGAAGGTCGCCGGGTTCATCGAGCAGGGCCTGAAGGAAGAGGGCTACGTGGTCGATGTCGCCCCTGACGGCGATGAAGCCTTGATGCTGGCTCACGTCTACGAGTACGACATCATCCTTCTGGACGTCGTACTGCCCAAGAAGAATGGATTCCAAGTGGCAACGGAGCTGAGACGGGAGGGGCGGAACACCCCCATTCTCATGCTGACGTCGCGCGATGCGGTGGAGGATGTGGTGCGCGGACTCGATGCGGGTGCAGACGACTACCTGGCCAAGCCGTTCAAATTCGACGAGCTGCTGGCCCGGTTCGGGCGCTCCACCGCCGAGGGGGAGCTGAGCGGCTCGAGGTTCTGCGATATGGGCCGATCACACTCGACCGACTTCGCCATCAGGCTGACGATCAACGATCGCAAGCTCGATCTCACTCCCAAGGAATTTCAGTTGCTCGAGTACTTCCTCCTCCATCCGGAGGAGGTAGTTCGCCGGACCACGCTCCTGGAGAAGGTATGGGACATGCACTTCGATCCGGAGAGCAACGTAGTGGACGTCCACGTTGGGAATCTGCGCAGGAAGCTGAGCGAAGCGGCGGGCGAACAACTGCTCGCGACGGTCAGAGGAGTGGGCTTCAGCCTGCGCCGAACGGGGGAATCGGAGGTCGGCGCGGAGACGGACTGAGCGTCTGGCGATCGGGCTTCCTTCCTTCAGCAGCCCTTCAGGCGATCCTCGCGGGACTCAGCGTTCGATATCTGGTTGGTGAGGCGCCGGCGGCCGTCCTCTGGAATGCCGGCCTCGTACTAACCGGCGCTCCGGTCGTCTGGCGGACGATGCGTGGCATCGCATCCGGCCGGTTTGCGGCGGACTTGATCGCGATGCTCGCGATTGTCGCCTCGCTGCTGTTGGGCGAGCCGCTCGCCGGGCTAATCGTCGTGGTGATGCAGACGGGAGGCGAGGCCTTGGAGCAGTACGCCGAAGGCCGCGCATCCGACGCCGTGCGTGACCTGGAGGCAGCGGCACCCCGGACTGCTCATCGGGTCGGCGCCGAACGCCTTGAGGACATCTCCGTCGATTCGGTAGAGGTGGGAGATATCCTGCTGGTACGCCCCGGGGAGATGATCCCTTGTGATGCCGAGGTTGTCGAAGGCGAGTCCAGCGTGGACACCTCTCGGCTTACCGGGGAACCAATTCCCATAGCTTCCCGTCCCGGGCTGCGGCTTCTCAGCGGGAGCCTCAACCTGGAGGGAGCACTCCGGATCCGGGTCATCGCGAAAGCCGGAGAGAGTCAGTATGCCAAGATCGTAGAGCTGGTGCGTGAAGCCCAAGCAAGCAAGGCGCCCCTTCAGCGCATGGCAGACCGGTACGCGGTCTGGTTCACTCCTCTTACGCTGGTCGCCTGCGCCGGGGCTTATGGGCTTTCAGGCGATCCGTTGCGCGCCCTCGCGGTGCTCGTGGTCGCCACACCCTGCCCTCTTATCCTGGCGGTGCCTGTCGCACTCATCGGCGGCATCAATCGCGCCGCCCGCCAAGGAATCGTCTTCCGACATGGCACCGCCCTCGAGCAAATCGGCGAGGTCACGGTAGCCCTCTTCGACAAGACCGGGACCCTCACCGTGGGACGCCCGCGGGTATCCCACGTGCATCCGGAGCCGTCCTTTACCGCGAACGAGCTCCTCGGGCTCGCCGCCGCGGTAGAGCAGAGCTCGGGGCACCCTCTCGCTCGAACCGTGGTGGAGGATGCGGCTTCGCGAGGGATCGTGCCGCAACCGTGTGTCAGCGTGATAGAAGCACCGGGTCAAGGTGTCTCGGGAAAGGTCGGCGATCGTGAAGTTGCAATTGGAGGATGGCGGTACTTGGCCGACCGGTACCCCGAGGCTGCGATTGCATTGAGCGACCTGCGGGTTCGACATCCAGACGCCGAGCTGCGCGCGTTCGTCGCGGTGAACGGCCAGCCCGCTGGAGTCATCGAGTTCGCCGACCGCATCCGCCCCGAGTTAGCCGGCTTAGTCTCTCGACTTCGCGTGCTCGGGTTACAGCGGGTGGTTCTGCTCTCCGGCGACGACCGGGCTCATACGGAATCGGTAGCCCGAGAGATGGGAATCGTGGAGGCGCATGGTGAGCTCCTGCCGGAGGACAAGGTGGCCCACGTGCACCGTCTGTTGAAGGCCGGCGAACGGGTGCTCATGGTAGGGGATGGGACCAACGACGCGCCCGCGCTCAGCTCCGCCACGGTCGGGGTCGCTCTGGCCTCGGGAGGTGGTGGGATCACCGCCGAGGCGGCCGACGTCGTGCTCCTGGCCGATGATCCTTCTCGGGTCGAGATCGCCATTGCAATAAGCCGGCGCACCCTACGGCTAGCGCGGCAAAGCGTGATGGTGGGCCTCGGTCTGAGCGCTCTCGGGATGGTGGCCGCCGGCTTGGGTTGGCTCCCTCCGGTGGCAGGCGCCGTGGCCCAGGAAATGATCGATGTGGCGGTGATCCTCAACGCCCTCCGCGCCAGCGTGGCACCCGGACGGACCACAGCCTTCCCAGCATGACTTCAGAACCGACCACACTCCAGGAACCGCTGATCATTCTGCTTGCGGCCGTGGCCGTGGTACCGCTGGTGCGACGGTTCCAGGCCAGTGCCGTGCTCGGTTACCTGGCGGCTGGTGCGCTGATCGGACCTCATGGATTCGCCCTCGTTCAACGACTCGACGCCATCCACGTCGTTGGCCAGTTCGGTGTGATCTTCTTGCTCTTTGCGATCGGCCTGTCGCTCTCCGTCGAGCGTCTCCTGGCTCTTCGCGGCTACGTTTTTGGGTTGGGCGTTGCGCAGGTCTCGGTTACCGCAATCGCTCTCTGGGGATCTCTCCAACTCATTGGTGTTCCTAGTGCCGCTGCCGTCGTGCTGGCGGGTGGTCTCGCACTCTCCTCAACGGCCGTTGTGCTCCAAGTGCTGACCGAAAGGCGAGAGCTTGCGACTACGCGGGGACGCGCGGTGTTCGCCGTGTTACTGCTCCAGGACCTGGCGGTCGTGCCCCTCCTCACCCTCGTGCCACTGCTCAAAGGCCCCGACGCGGAGGTACTGGGATCTCTCGGCATCGCCGTCATCAAGGCAACCGTCGCTCTGGCAGTCATCCTCGCCTTTGGCCGTTTGCTCCTTCGCCCTCTGTTCCGGGCGGTTACCCGGGCAGGTGATCCCGAGCTTTTCACAGGGATCGTGCTGCTACTCGTGCTCGGTGTTGGTTGGTTGACCGAGCAGGCGGGGCTGTCGATGGCTCTGGGGGCGTTCCTGGCCGGCCTGCTTGTCGCTGGGACCGAATACAGGCCTCAGGTCGAGGGCGATATTCAGCCATTTCGGGGTGTGCTGCTGGCACTCTTCTTCATGACCGTGGGCATGAGCATTGACTTGGAGCTCCTTTACAGGTCGGTCCCGCTGATCTTGGCACTCCTGGTGGGGCTGCTGGTACTCAAGGGCTGCATTCTGTTCGGACTGGCACGGGGGTTCCACCTCAGCATCGGCACCGCCACGGCACTCAGCTTCACGCTGGCCCAGGGTAGTGAGTTTTGTTTCGTGCTGTTCGCGCTAGCCCAAGAGGCTGGCGTTCTCAGCCTGGAGATCGCCCAGATGGCCGCCCTGGTCGTGGGGCTCAGCATGGCGGTAACTCCGTTGCTGCTCCTGGCCGGGCGCCGTGTTGCACAGCGCCTCGAGGGCTCATTACCTGATACCGCAGCTATGGAGCGTGACGCAGGATCCCCTCCCCAGCACGTGCTCATTGCGGGGTTCGGGCGCGTGGGCCAAACGCTGGCCCTGCTCCTCGAATCCCGAGGCACTCGCTACGTCGCCCTTGACCTCGATGCCGAGCAAGTGGCCGATGCGCGTCGCCGGGATCTACCGGTGTATTACGGCGATGCGAGCCGAGCCGATGTGTTGAATGCCGCGGGCATCGCAGAGGCAGCCGCAGTGGTGGTCACCCTGGATCAGCCAGACTCAGCAGGGCGGACAGTCCTAGCCGTGCGTCGGCTCGCTCCAGACGTGCCGCTGTTGGCCCGTGCGCGGGACCTGCCTCAATGCGAAGCTCTGACCTATGCCGGCGCCAGCATGGTCGTTCCTGAAGTCGTTGAGGGTAGCCTTCAGCTCGCCGCTGCCCTGCTCAAAGAGGTTGGCGCAACCCGGGAGGAGATTGACCAGGCACTCGGGGAGTTCCGGAAGAAGACATACGCCAGATTGGCGGCCCTGACCGAGGCGACGCTCAGGCATGAATGATTCTTCATCTGGTTTAGGAGTTGTCTTCAGGTAAGGACCACTAACGTTGGTGCCATGCACAACGCCTTCACCATTCTCCTGTTGCTGCACGGCATCGCCCACCTTCCAGGTTTCCTGTTGCCTTGGGGATTGGTGACTTCCGAGGATACGCCTTCATATCCCACAGCTTTGTTCAATGGAGCCATTGTTCTCGGCTCGGTCGGGAGCCGCGTGATGGGCGTGCTCTGGCTCCTTGTCGGCCTTGGGTGCTTGGCTGCCGCCATCTTCGCGTGGCGTCGCTCGCCGGGTTGGCCCTCCTACGCCCTCGCTGTGATTTTCGTGTCCCTTGTGTTGAGTGTCATTGGCTGGCCATCCACGGCATACGGAGTAGTGACGAACTTTGCCTTGATTGCTCTGCTGATCCTGTCTCGGCCGATGGCGGCCACCCCGTGAAAACACCGGACCTCGGTCCTTCCCACTCGGCTTGACGTTGCGGCGATGCAGTCGCTGGTCACTCGTCTGCGGGCTATTGGGACTCTCGGTCATTCCACCTGCAACCCTCGCCGTTGGCCAGGATCCGCGGGATACCACTCCACAGGCCATCATCGCGACCACGAAGCTTCCGTGGTCCCGCTGGCCAGACTTCTCCGGTTACGTCGACATCGTCGCTCGGCTCTACCAAACGCATCCGAACGCGCTGATCTGGCAGGACTCGGCGGGCGCAACACACCAGGCCAGCGAGGCCATGAGTTTGCTCGCCACCGCGGGGGGGCACGGCCTCGATCCATCGGACTACGATGCCGCTACACTCGAGAGTCTTGCTCGTGGCTTGCACGTCTCGCTTCCGGACTCGGACGACGATGTGCGCTTCGACGTGCTGCTTAGCATCGCTTTTCTCCGATACATGGACGATCTGTACGACGGACGGACCTATCCCGGCTCGCTCAGCAAGACCATGTCCTCGGAGCCTCTCGACCTGGCATCCGCATTGTCAGCGGCGGTAAAGGGAGATTCAGTCAGCCGGTTAGCCCTCGCGCTCTCGCCCCGGCTGGCACAGTATCGGAATCTGCGGCGCGAGCTCGCGCGATACCGTGGGCTCGCCGCCGACTCCGGCCTGCCGCTGGCGGCTATCGCTCGGCGAGTCCGCCCCGGCGATCGCTACGATGGATCAGCCGCCCTGGCTCGACGTCTGCGTGCCTTGGGTGATCTCCCTGCGAGGGCCAACACGCTCCAGAATGGGCGCTACGCAGGGGATCTCGTGGAGGCGCTTCGTCGTTTTCAGAGCCGCCACGGCCTCACGCCTGATGGAGTGTTAGGATGGCGGACTTTCGAGGCGCTCAATACCCCACTGTCCCGCCGAGTCCGCCAAATCGAGCTCGCTCTTGAGCGGCTCCGCTGGCTGCCTACCATCGGTCAACAGCGATTTGTCGTTGTCAACATTCCTGCTTTTCAGCTATTTGCTTTCGATTCGACGGGAGGCTCTGGCGCGCCGGCACTCGAGATGCGCGTTATCGTCGGCAAGGCCTTGGACACGCGGACACCCGTGCTGATCGAGCAGCTTCGTTATCTGGAGTTCCAGCCCTACTGGAACATCCCCCGGAGTATTCTGGTAGGCGAGATCCTCCCTCTGTTGCACCGTCGGCCCAGGTATCTCCAACAGAACGACATGGAGCTAGTCGGTCCGCGCGACCGCGTCGTGACGCAGGCCATGACTCCCGGGGCAATACTGCAACTACAGGCTGGTGAACTGCGCCTGCGACAGCGCCCCTCGACGCGGAATCCGCTGGGTCCCGTCAAGTTTGTGTTTCCCAATGCGGCGGATGTCTACCTGCACGGCACACCCGATACGGCGCTGTTCGCCCAGCAGCGCCGCGACTTCAGTCACGGCTGCATCCGGTTGGAGCGGCCGACGGATCTTGCGACCTGGGTGTTGCGAGATCAGCTCGCCTGGTCCCGCGACAGCATCGTAGCAGCCATGGTATCGGGGCGCACCCGACGGTCTCTGCTTACCCGCCCTATGCCGGTGATCTTGTTCTACACGACAGCCGTTGCTCGGTCGAACGAGATTGCCTTTTTCGAAGATATCTATGGTCATGATCGTCGTCTCGACGAGGCGTTGCGGTCAGGGCCGACACCACCATAGGCTGAACAGTGCTGCCCACCAGCCCATCGGTCGACCCGCAACCCACGCAGAACCCGGAGCCTGCTCCTAAGCTATGGGCGCCGCGGCGCGCGGTCATCCTGGTCGCGGTGCTCGCAGGCGCAGCCGTGATTCTAGCGGTCCAGCCATTGCACAGCTGGCTGATCGGCCAGTTCGCTGGAGCCGACGCAATCATCCGTCAGCACGGTACTTGGAGCATGGTACTATTCGTCGGTCTTGCGGCGCTCTCTGCAATGATCGCCTTCGTCAGCAGTTCCGTGCTCATCCCGATGGCAGTGCACGCCTGGGGTCCCTGGACCTGCGCGGGCCTCCTGTGGACTGGTTGGTTCCTTGGGGGCCTGACGGCGTATGCCATTGGGCGTTTCCTTGGACGGCCTCTGGTCGGTCGTCTGATGAGGCCCGAGACTGTTGAACGGCAGGAGCGTTGGGCCCGTTCTCGCCGATCCTTGGCGGCAATCGTCTTGCTTCAGCTCGCAGTGCCAACGGATTTGGCGGCGTACATCTTTGGAGTGATCCGCTGTCCTTTCGTGCCGTTCATCCTGGCACTAGGACTCGCGGAGCTACCATACGCGGTCGGTGCGGTCTTTCTCGGCCTCAGTTTCGTCGAGCGCCGCGTCGGTCCCCTAGTGCTCCTGGGGCTGGCAGGCATCCTCCTGAGCGTTGCCGCGGTACACGTTTACCATCGTCACGAGAGGCTCGTGGGCCAGCCTCATGCCTAGGCATGAGGCTTCACCTACACATGTCAGGACACAACTCACCTGCCGCCGGCATGCACGGCGGCAGGTGCTGAGCGAAGCGCTGTCAGGCATTTCCCGAGCGCTGTCTATGCGTGAGCCAACGCGCCGGTGACCACAATGTGGTTGTCGATGCCGGTGATCCCGGGAGCATTGCTCGCGGCGCGGAGGGCGTCCATCACCTCCGTATAGGATCGCACCGCGCCGGTCAGCACGACTTTGTTCCCCTCTATCTCCACCTTGATCCGGTCGGCATCGAATTCGACACCACGGTGAAGCGCATCCTTGATCCGCTTCTTGACGTCATGAGGCGTAGTGGCGGGGCGGACGGAAATCTGGTTGAACACACCCTTGACGCCGCGCAGATACTGCACCGCCCGGTCGGCCGCTTGCTTCTGGTGAAGCCACTCCACTTCGCCCACCAAGGTTATCCACCCTTGCTCGACCTTCACTTGGATCTTTTCATGAGGCACCGCGACGTTCCACTGAAGAGCATCAACGGCCGCCCGCGCAAGGTCTGGATCGCTCCACTCGGCGCCACCCGGCAACTTGACGTGGAGCTCGTTGGCGATTGCCGTCACACCTCTGACACGGCCGGCGACCCGCTCCGCCTTGGCCTTGTCACCGTAGCTGTCCACAAAGCCACCTAGTGTTACTACACCCTCTCGCACTCCCACCGCTACATCATCATTGCGCAGGCTCGCTTCCCATCTCAGCGCATCAGAGATCTCCTCCTGCATTTCCTGGTCTCGGTATGCCATACGGCCCTCGCGGTTAAGTGAATGTGGTTTGCCTTCGCGCAACGATGTGCTCTCAGCGCTGGCGTGATACCCACCAGTTTCCCAGGCGCAAGTCCTTCGCGGTGTCCGTGGGATTCGTGAAGTACATTCCCCGGATGGTGTCTCTGTCGATGGTGCCTTCGAACCAGGTATCCACCAGGCATCCTAGCTCAGGATCCTGATAGCGACGGAGCCAGCCGCCGACACTGGGTTCGCCCACAGTCACAATGCCTAAGGTCAGTGCCAGTTTACCGGCTACTCTGGGGGAGGTCGCTAGCGACAAGGGGTCGACGCAGCCTGCGGGGGGCTTAGGCCCATCAACAGTTACGAGACCCTCAGCGGTATCCTTGCCGGCCCTCAGCCTGAAGGCAATCTTGCCACGCCGAGTGCTATCTCGGCTTACGTAACCCCCTTGCCACTCCCCAACCAGCAATCGAAGATCGCGTGCACCGGCGGTCACTGGTACAGGAGGTAGGGCCTTCTGTTGATGGGGGTGGCAAGCCGCCAGCAGGACTAGCGCAGCAAGGAGCGGCGTACAGAGGGACACATGGCTTGTGGCGTACGAGAGGTGTGTGGCGGATAGCGGCCGCTGCGGCACAGGCGGAAGCGGCGTTGTCATAGCGCGCAATCTGCTTCCCCGTCCACAAACTCTCCGTGAAGCGTGTGTGAAGATTTCTATAGGTGAGTTAGCCTTTGCGTTGCCCGAGCAATGACCGACTCTTCATCGGTGGGGATCACATAAGCCTCCAACAAGCTTCCAGCGGCCGATATCCGCAGCTCGTTCCGCCCATTGAGCTCCGGGTCGAGGCGCAGGCCTGCCCAGGCAAGCGGCTCGCAGACGCGGCGGCGGACCTCGGGGGCATGCTCGCCGATTCCTCCTGTGAATACGATCGCCTCAGCCCCTTCGAGGGCGGCCAGATACGACCCTATGCACTTGCGAGCCCTGTAGCAAAAGATCTCCAGCGCCAACTCCGCCTCGGGATCCGAGCGGCCGAGGAGCACACGCATGTCGGAGGTACCGGCGAGCCCCTTGAGCCCAGATTCCTGATTCAACATCTGCTCCAGATCGCGCAGGGTGCTACCTTGTCGCAGCAGATGAAGCAGTAATCCTGAGTCCAAGTCACCCGGCCTGGTACTCATGACCAGTCCCTCGAGTGGTGAATAGCCCATAGAGGTGTCGACGGAGCGTCCCGCTTGAATGGCCGCCGCCGAACAGCCGCTCCCAAGATGAAGGGTGATGATGGTTGGCGTTGCCGACCCCGAAGCCGCAGCGTACTGCTCCATCACCGATTGATGCGACCAGCCGTGAAATCCATATCGCCGCACACCTGCGAGCGCCGGAAGCGCGTAGCGGGTTGCCCGTGCTGGCATCGTGTCATGAAACGCGCTGTCGAGCGCAGCAACGAGCGGTACACCCGCACCTAGCGTGGCCTCGATACCCTGAAGTGCCGGGCCGTTATGAAGTGGTGCGACAGGACTCAGCTCTCGCAGGGTAGCCAGCACTTTGGCGTCAACTCTTGTCAGTGCCGGCAAACGCCCACCACCATGCACCACCCGATGGACAATGATGTCAGGCCTGACCGGCAGTCGGTCGATGGCCCCCTCCACGACGACACGATGCGGCCCCGCCACATCGGTCTGCTCCATCGCCAAGGTCTGTAAATCGTCACCCACGGCATCGAACAGCTTGAGCTTGAGCGTGGAGCTGCCGCAGTTGATGACAAGAATGCGCATGCGCCGTCACGCCTAGCCTTCAGGAGGATTGAGCACTTCAGCCACCGCTCGGCGGACAGTCCGGTGACGTGTGTCAGGTCGCTTGCGCCCGATTCGTACCAGCTGTTGTGCCCATGGAAGGCCGGCACTCATTGCGGTCGTCAAGCGGCCTCGCAGCTCAGGCACCTCGAGGGCGGCGCTCAAGGGCTGTAGTCCCAAGCCCCTGACCTCCGCGGTGAGCCAGATGCGCTCGAGCAATTGACCGCTTCTCATCTGTGAAGCAGGATCGTCTTCCCGGGAACTGATCAGCGCGAGCAAGGGGGCATGGCGGACCGCCTCGGCATCCAGTTGCGCAATGAGACGCGCCAGAACGTCGCTATCCAGCGCCGCCTGACCCATCCGCGAAACGACCCAGGAGGTACCCAGCCCCCCAGCACCCACCCACTCCGCCAGCTCGTGGCGGAAAGCAGGATCTGCCAGTGACAACCGATGTGCCTCTTCATGCAACCGCTCGATCTCGTCGCATCGGTCAGGATCGCTCACGAAGCAGAGATCCAGGTCGGGGTCGGTCAGGCATCGTCTGAATGCCTGCGTGTCCTCGTCACTGACCGCTCCGTCCGCGAATCGGCCATGAGTCGTGTGTCGCTCGATGATTGCATCAAGCGTGAGACCCTCCCGCCCCCCGGCGAGCTTGCCTCCCGAAGTGAACGTGATGACGGCCGCGGGCCGCCTATTGATGGCACGAGGAGCGTACACCGTTCTGTGCTGAAAGCCGAAGTACTCTGCGGCGACCATCAGATTCTCCATCGCGCAGCCAACGCTCAGGTACAGCTCACGCCGATCGTCGTCCGCGACCCGGTGGTTCCGGCCAAGGTCCGCGTTGATGAGTACTCGATTGCCTTCCACGGTGAACCGCCACGGTTGCGTGTTGCGGGTGGAAGGGGCAAGAACAGCATACCGCAGCAGAAACCTGAGCTGTTCCTGGACCGGATAGATGGATGGGTACTCGTCCCTCAATGGCTTTTCCGTCTCGACTGGCATGGGATCCCCCTGAGTGGTCCGCCACTATGGCTCACACGGACCGAAACAATCCTGAAGCGCTGATGAAGTTGTCTTCATGACGCCCGTCGGGGTCATGAACGAAGCTTCACTCGAGCTTCACCCAGGCGTCAGCTCACCCAGGACATCGTGGAGTCAACTCGTTCTCTTGGAGATCCTCATGAGGCAGAGCATGATCACGGAATCATTCAGCACGGAGCGCCAGCACCTGAACCGGCTGCTGCTGGAGCAGTTTGAACGGTCATTTGGCATCGGCGGGTTTGCGGGAGTCTCTCGTTCCTTGCAACAGCTGCTCGACAGCTTGGGCGATCAGGAATTGCGTGACTATGCAGGCAGTCAAGGTCTTGTCAGTGAGGCCGACCTGGAGCCGGAGGACGACCATGAGCCGGCATTGGTAACCGAGGAGGATGCGTGAGATCGCCCCTCCGCGAAATCATGGTTCCCCTCGACGGCTCGGCCGTGGCCCAGCAAGCCCTGCCAATGGCCATGCACATCGCGCGGCGGGAGCGAGCCGACGTGCGTCTCGTGATCGTAGCGCCCCCTGTCTCCACGTTCTCGGGGGACGCTGGCCCATTGAGTGATATCTTGCCTGGCGAAGCGGCCCTCCGCGCCAGTCTGAGACACTACCTCGACGAGCAGGCGGACTCATGTCGTCGGATCGACGCGTCCATTCGCTTGAGCTGCACTGTGCTCGATGGTCCAACGGCTCCAGCACTTGCTCAGCACGCCGCAGGCGAGGGCGTCGACCTGATCGTAATGACGACGCATGGCTGGGGCGGCTTTAAGCGATTCTGGCTAGGTAGCGTCACGGAGGCGCTCATTCATCTGGCTCCCTGCCCGACTCTGGTGCTTCCTCAGACTATCGGCGCGACCACTAGCCTCCGCCGGGTTCTTGTTGCGCTCGAAAGCGAGCGCGACGCTGACGACTTGCTGCAACCGGCCCTCGAAATCGGCGGGATGACCAGTGGCACTCGGTACACACTGCTCCAAGTGATTCAACTCAAGCCATCCTCGCTACTTAGACTGTTAGGTGTCCCTGCGGCGACTACTGCTGACTGGGTCCAGCGAATGGCAGATGAATGCGCCGGTCAGCTTGAACACATCGCTCAACGACTGCGTCACCGCGGCATCTGTACGGATTGGCACATGGTCATCGAGCGAGACGCAAGCGAGCAGATTCTACGGTTAGCTAAACAGCCCGAGTACGATCTTATCGTGGTGGGCACTCGCGGCCACGGACTCGAGCGGATGCTGTTCGGAAGCGTAAGCACCAAGGTGGTCCGTGGGGCACAAGATATGGTCCTGGTTGTCCCCCTGGAAATGAACGACTCGGCCGGGTCATCAACGGAGAGCAGGATGGCCTCACAGGCAGTAGGGAGCATACCCTGATGCCCAACCTCCGCAATGTTGTCCTGGTACCCTCGAGCATCGCAGCCTGCGTAGTGCAGCCAAGGGGAGGACCAGTGCCGGTCCAAGGGACCAGGGCCGACACGGAGGCTCTGATCGGCAGTTGGGAAGGGACGTACCGTGTCTCAGGAGGTGCCCGCAGAGGTGTTCTCCGATTCGAGCTCCAACCTGGAGCCGATACGGCCTACGGCGATGTGGAAATTACGTTCTCGTCCGCCATGCGGCTGTACGGTCCAGCAGCTCGCGATGAGGGCCAACGCATGTCGAAGTTCTTGATAGACATTCGTGTTGTGGAGCTCGCTGGGGGTCGGGTCCGCGGCACCCTCCCGCCCTACCTGGACCCGGATTGCGACTGTCGGACACTGACGACATTCAACGGCCTTCTCTCAGGCAATCGGATAGAAGGCACCTTCACGTCCGGCCACGACACGGCCAGCCCCCCTCGGCTGAAAGGAACCTGGGTCGCCATGCGCCGGCGCAACTAGACTCCCTTGGCTTCCCGGCTCTCTGCCTCCTGTTTCACTAGACGCAATGTCTCTACCCGTATCAGGCGGATGCCGGCGGAGACGAATACCCAGTAGCGGCGAAACCTTCTGCGCGACGATCCATCCGTCGCCTTCACCCGCGTTTCGGTGCGAAAGATCGAACGGCCCCCTTCCAGCGGCTCAACGCTGAGGCTCACTGCGATCTTGACGTACTCCGGCTCCGTGAATTCGGCGAACTCAGCCGGCTTAAGACCGCGAAAGACTACCTCCGCATGCCAGGGTCGTGTCGCAGCGCCCAGCACGATTTCACGATCAGCCACCTCGGCCAGAACCCGCCAACCGAGCCCGAGCATTTCCTCCAAGAACGGCCGAGACATTGCAGCGTTGTCAGGGCGCTTTGCACCCATCATCAGTTCCCGAGCGCGGAAAATGCCGGTGATAAGACGCGATCGCCGCAGCTCCAATGCCTTGGCTGCGGCGAACGTGGTCGCCGCCGATGCCTCCACCTGGACCTCATGGCGCTCCAGTACCTCGAACTCGGGCATGTAATCGTCCAGGAGGCTGTCCTCGCCCAGGACGCGGCTGGGCCGCCCATACTGATACCAGGTCGTCAGTCCATAGACGGCACCGCCGAGCATAGCACCGGCCGCGCCTAAGGCAAGAATGCGTCGTGCCCACCTCATGGCTGGCCTTCCTTCGAATCGAACGTGATTCGAACGTTGGTCCCTCGGTAGTACGGCCGTTCTCGCCCGTCAATCACCCAGTACACCTCGGACGAGAAGGGGACCTTCATGCCGGCCGCTTCACCGTAGTCTCCGTATCGCGCGCCCCATGGGGCCGGCTCATAGGAGCCAGCGTTACCCGGCACCGCGCGCTGCCGCGAGGGCGTGTAGCACCCGACGAGCTCCCCGCTGGCTGCGAACTCGAACTCGAGTGTCGCGACCGTTTCGCCGTCATGGAGCGTGGCCCGTGCGTGGCTCTCGTCCATGGCGGTCCACTGCAACCGTTCGCTCGGCAGAAGCGAGGGCGGGAGCCACACCGCTTCGGCCAAGTAGCGCTGCAAGGCACCCTCGCGCAGGGAAGCATCGTCGCGAGCGTTAACGATCCGGATGGCTCCGCGCAGCGCGCCGAGCATTGTGGCATGGCCGTGCACGTAGGAGTCGCGGACCCAGACCTGGACAAGAGGCGCCATCTCGATGCTGGCGTCCCAGACGAACCCGGGAGGTTGCGAGGTCATAACCTGATTCGCCTCGAACCGGCGCCAGCCCGCACTCGGGGCTGCCATCAAGTCGGTCCTAAAGGTCCCCGCCTGTGTTAGCCGAGCAGCTACAGGAAGCCGTTGGCCGGGCTTGAGCACGGTGCGGAAATATCGTTGTACAGGAATGGGCAGCGCATCGAGACCATCACGCAGGTGCTCGGGGCTGCCTCTTGCACTCCCCATCAGCCGCTCACTCAAGTCCACCGTTGCAACTTTCCAGTGCCGGGCTGCGATCGCCATTGCGACGACACCAGCGACCACTGCAACCCCCAGTGCGGCGGCAGTCACAAGCATCCAACCTGGCATGGCCCCTCTCATTGGGCGGTGTATCCGCCATCGACGAGGTGATGCGATCCGGTGATGAACGCGGCTTCGTCGGAAGCGAGAAAGGCCGTAAGCGCCGCAACCTCTTCAGGCTCCCCGAGGCGCCCCACAGGGTGCAACGAAAGGACGCCTTCTTCGAGACCGGCGATGAGAGGAGTGCGGATAAAGGCTGGCGAGACTGCTACGACGCGGATCCGGAACGCGGCCAGCTCCAATGCGGCCGCCTGGGTGAGCCCGACCAGACCGTGCTTAGCCGCGCAGTATGCCGGTGCGCCGTTGAAGCCAACAGTTCCCAGGATGGATGCCATGTTGACGATGACGCCGGCCCGGGCCCCGGCCTTCATGACACGGGCCGCGTGCTTCGTTCCGTAAAAGGCGCCCGAAAGGTTGGTGTCGATGATCCGGTGCCATTCGGCGCTGTCCTTCTGCTCGATCGGCGTAGGTCTCTCGCCAATACCGGCATTGTTCACCATCACGTCGAGCCCGCCGAAAGTGACAACCGCGGCGTCGACTGCCGCGGCAACCGCGGCTTCATCACGGACGTCCATGGCCATCGCGCTCACCTGGGCACCGTGCGTTTGGCGCAGCTGGTCTGCGATCGCCCGAGCTTGGTCGAGGCGGACGTCTCCAATCACTACTGCCGCCCCCTCGGTCACCAGCCGGCGTGCGACGGCTTCGCCGATCCCGCTACTGCCCCCGGTGACGATCGCGACCTTACCCGAGAAGCGAGCCATCCTTACTCCCCGTAGGCTACGACGCAGTACCGCTGCCGCAGCACGTTGTTGTCGTATCGGTTGTCGACGTAGTGAACCCGCGTCAGGCCGCCGGCCTGAGCGGCTGCGGCGACGCTCGCACGTCCGTTCGGGCCGATGAGATAGAGGATAGTGGTGGCGCACGACTCCCCCCGTCGCATCGTAGCGATTCGGCTCAGGTCGAGGTCCGAAGTGACAGGGAATGTCGTCGCGGCCGGCGTCAGTATGGCGGAGCACGCGGTCAAGCTGAGGAAACCGGGAAGGATCAGGGATCGAGCAGCTCGCATTGGCCACCTCTGTGAAAGGGTACCTCACGCAATGTGATTATCGCGCGGTGACATGCTAGCCTCTCCAGCCAGAAGATCTTCGGAGATGGAGATGAAGCATTCTTCATGGTGGCTCTTCGGTTTCTTCACAACACAGTTCCTATCGTGACTCCATGCTCGCCACCGAGTCGCTCGGCCTGGAGTTCGCAGGACAGCTTGGATTGTCCGGCCTCGCCGGCTTGGCCATCGGCATCGAGCGCGAATGGTCCGGGCACGCCTCGGGTCCGGGGGCGCGGTTCGGCGGCGTCAGAACCTTCCTTCTGCTCGGTCTCACTGGAGGAATCGCCGGCCTTCTGACGCGCGAAGGCTGGCTTGCCATGGGGGCGGTGCTCGTGGCGGGTGCATCCCTGCTCTCCTGCCTCGCCTACGTCCTAGCCACCTACCAGACGGCGGATCGGGATGGGACCACGGAAGCCGCCGCTTTGCTGGTCTTGGCAATCGGTGTCCTCTGCGGGCTCGGCTTCGGCGGCATTGGGAGTGGAGTTGCGGCCCTGGCAGTCCTAGCCCTTGCCGAGAAGAACCGGATCCGCGGCCTGATCTCCCGGATTGGCGAGACCGGCTCCGAGCGGCATTGCGCTTCGCGGTCCTTGCTCTGGTGGTCTTGCCGCTTCCTCCAGTCGGTCCGCTCGGCCCCTACGACGCGATTCGCCCCCGAGCCCTGTGGGCGATCGTCCTGGCTGCATGCACGGCAGTGATACTTCGAGTTATCGCCGTGACCTTGGCTCTGAGCCCCGCGGTGGCGCAGGAGCTGTATCCGTACTTGCTGCCCGCGGGGCTGGCGGGAGGCGCTGCAATCGCTCTCGCGGCCAAGCGCCATTCCTCGACACTGAGCAGTACAGCGCCACCGGAGCGTAATCCGCTTCGGTTGGGTTCGGCCATCAAAATGGTGCTCGCCTTCCAAGTCGTCCTTCTCGCGGTGCCGGCCGCCGAGCGCCTCTGGGGCTCAGCTGGAGTGTTAGGATCGGCCGCCTTGCTTGGCCTCACGGACATGGACGCTCTCACCTATTCGATGGCCAGGCTGGGCATGACAGGGGAGGCGCCACTCGCCGCGCAGGCGATCGCCGTAGGCTTGCTGACGAATACGATTCTGAAGCTGGGCCTGGTCCTCGTTGTCGGCTCAGCTGGCTTTCGGCGCGTCGCAGGCCCAGGATTGCTGGCGCTCGGAATCGCGCTAACAGTGTCCGTCGCAGCCCGCGCCTGAGAGTAGACCGCCGATGCTCTTTACCGTCCTGATCCCCTTGATGACACAGCTGGTCATCCCTCTAGGGATGCTGGCGTGGCTGTTATGCGGCCGCCACCGCAACCGGGCTGTGTGGGCCGCAGGAGCCGCCCTTCTCGCGCTGTATCTCGGAGCGATCAACATCGCGGGACTTTGGCTCATTCTCCCCTGGTTCATGCCATTTGTGTATGCCGCCCTGCTCGTGATTGTCCTGGCCTCCAGCTCCCGGGTGGCCGCCCTCCCTATTGGACCCCAGAAGAGCTGGGAGTGGGCCACAATGGCAGGTCTGATCGTGGCAGGCGGCGCCGTCGGCTCGCTTGTCTTGAATGTCACCTGGAACCGACAGGTCCCGGGAGCTGCGGTGCCGCTCAAGTTCCCCATGCGAGGTGGGACATACCTGGTGGTAAATGGTGGGGGCAGTACACTGATCAACGCACACTTGGCCACGTTGGAAGGAGAGCGCTTCAAGGCGTATCGTGGTCAGAGCTACGGTGTAGACCTGGTGAGAATCACGCGACTGGGACTGCGGGCCAGAGGAATGGTTCCCGCGGAACCCACACTCTACGCCATCTTCGGCGATACCGTCTATGCCCCGTGCACAGGGACTGTAGTGCGCACCGAGACCGATCACCCCGATATGCCCCCGCCTCAACCGGACCGCCGTCACATGGCCGGTAATTACGTGCTACTGGACTGTGGACACGCATGGGTACTCATGGGCCACCTTCTTCGCGGCAGTGTCCGAGTGGTCGAAGGCCAGCATGCGAACACCGGTCTGGTCCTCGGACAGGTCGGCAACAGCGGCAACAGCCAGGAGCCGCACCTCCACATTCATGCACAGCGCCCGGGCACTCCGAACCGGCCTCTCGGAGGTCAACCGCTAGGGCTCCGCTTTGGCCGCAACTATCCCGCTCGCAACGACCGGATTAGACCTTAGCCTATCTTTCACGAATCACTTTGACCAATTGCCCTACGATCGCGGGAGTTGCGCCCAGAATAGTCACCAACATCCACTCGTTGCCCGAGAGGGAGGTAACACCCAGGACTTTGGCGAGCGGTTCAAAGAAGATGGCGAGAAGCTGCAGCCCCCCCGCCAGAGCCACCGCCGCAAGCGCCGCGCTGTTGGCGAGGGCCGAGCGGGGCGCGATGACTGGACCACGGCTCCGGGCGTTGCCAAGGTGCAGAATTTGTGCTAGTGCGAGCGTCATGAAGGCGCCGGTCGTGCCGCAGATGGCGAATGCCGCGATGCTGACAAACGCAATGAGGGCGCCATACGCTCCGATAGAGCGAAGCATCCGACCAGACAGAACGGCCTCGCCTGGGTCACGCGGCGGCTGGCTCATCACAGTACGATCACCGGGCTCTACTGCCAGCGCCAAGGCGGGAAACGTATCGGTGACGAGATTGAGCCAGAGTATCTGAATCGGCAATAACGGCGCTCCGACCCCAGCAATGCCGGCACCCAGCAGCACCAGAACCTCTGCCAGATTGCAGCTGAAGAGATAGAAGACGAACTTTCGGACGTTGTCGAAGATGACTCGGCCCTCTTCTACCGCCGCGCCGATCGTCGGAAAGCGATCGTCCTCCAGAATCAGGTCAGCCGCTTCCTTGGCCATGTCGGTACCACGCAAGCCCATAGCCACTCCAATGTCTGCCTGACGCAGAGCCGCGGTATCGTTCACTCCGTCCCCCAACATCGCCACGATCGCACCACGGCTTTGATGCGCTGCTATGATGCGCAGCTTGGCTTCAGGACTGGCACGACTGTATGCGGCGACCCGGTCTACATTGGACCGGAGCTCCTCCTCGGACATCCGATCAAGTTCCCGGCCGTCAAGAACGCGATCGCCCGCTCGGGCCAGCCCTAGCTCGCTCGCGACCGCTTCGGCGGTGCGTTGCTGGTCCCCCGTAATCATCACTGTGCGAATTCCAGCCCGATCGAAGATTTCGATCGTCTCCCGCACGCCGGACGCGGGCGGGTCGCTCAACCCCACGAGGGCTACCCATGTGAGCCCTTTAAGGTCTGCCTCTGTTCCTGCCGCCCCGTCCTTCAGCGCCAGCGCCAAGACTCGGAAGCCCTTGCCCGCGAGCTCCATATTCTTCGTGACGAGGGATTGGCGGCTCTCTTGGGTAAGGAGCTGCGCGCCATCTGCGGTGATGACCTGCTCGCTCAGCTCCAGAATCCGGCCCGGCGCCCCCTTCACGAACAGACTCAAGCCTTGCGTGGTGCGATGCCAGCTTGCGGCTAACAGACGCTCACTCGAGAAGGGGAGCTCGCGCTGTCGAGGGAACTCCGCCAGAAGACGGTCACGATCCATCCCCGCCCTGGCTGCCCCAAGGAGGAGTGCCGCGTCGGTCTGATCGCCATGTACTTTCCACGTGGGGCCCGCCCGGGCTATCGAGCCCTCGTTGGCAAGTGCAGCGATGCGGAAGGCAAGGCCAACTCTCGGGTCGCTGGCGTCGACCCCTTCGCCCAGGAGTCCGACCTCCCGATCGAAGAACCGCAGGACCGTCGCGGTCATCTTTCCTTCTGTCAGGGTGCCGGTCTTGTCGGTGCAGATCAAAGTCGCGGACCCGAGCGTTTCCACGACCGGCAGCCGACGGACCAGAACCTGCCGACGCGCCATGCGGCGCACCCCGACCGCCATCGCGATAGTGCCGACTACGGGCAGTCCCTCTGGCACTGCCGCCACTGCCAATGCGATTGCCATTGGGATCAACTCGGCCATGCTCGCGCCGCGCCAGTAGTAGAGGGCCGCGACCAGGCCGGCTACCCCCAGCGCGACCAGGGCAAGTCGGCGACCCAGATCATCGAGACGCCGTTCGAGCGGTGTCGCACGGTGCTCCACCGAGCCGGCGAGGGTGCCGATACGGCCGACCTCGGTAGCCATCCCGGTGGCGACTACGGCACCTTGGCCTCGACCTGCAGCTATGGTCGTCGCCTTGTAGACCATCGTGCTGCGGTCGGGAAGCGGCACGTCTGAGGGGAGCGAGAGATGAGCCGCCTTCTGCGCTGCAATCGGCTCGCCTGTGAGTGAGGCTTCCTGCACGCGGAGTTCCCAGGCTTCCAGCAGACGAGCGTCGGCCGGCACCGTTTGCCCAGCCTCAAGGTGGACGATGTCACCCGGTACCAGGTCACGCGCGTCCGCTTCATGCCACTGGCCATCGCGCAACACTCGAGCTCGCGCCACCTCGAGGTCGATCAGGGCCTCCATGGCCCGGCGCGCCCGCAGTTCTGTGGTGAATCCGATCGCCACGTTGAGGACAAGGACAGCCCCGATCGCAGCGGCGTCAAGGACGTCTCCCGTCAACAGCGCCACTGCCGTTGCGATGAGCAGAAGTCCGACCACCACGTTGCGCAGCTGTGCCGCCAGGACACGCCAGGCTGATGCGGGTGGCGTCCGTTCGAACCGGTTGGGCCCGTACTGGGCCAGCCGCCGCTCCGCCTCCGCCTGTTCCAAGCCTTGAGCCGACGACGCAAGCTCCCGTAGAGCCTGGTCTTGGGACAAACTGTGCCACGGCGTCCCTAAAGATTGGTTCATCAATTTTTCCACCAGGGCTTCAGGGAGGGAGTACTACAATCTGGGCGTCCCTGTGACCGACGCCAACCTGCGCAGAGGTGCCCGTGTCCGAATCCACGCGTTCAACGCCGCTCGGCAGCCGCCGCTCTTTCATCCGCCAAGGCGCTCTGGCCGCGGTGGCCTTGCCTGCCGTTGTCTCGACCCTGAGTTGCGGAGATAGCAAGGCGTCGACCGCGCCCGTCAGCGCCACCAAACCCGCTGCACTCCCTCCCCCGACTTCGCGGCAGAAGGCCGATCAGATGGACGCGATGCACGAGAAGGGTGTGAAGGCATTCCCGGCCAAGACCGAAGGCCTGGGGAACCAGGTGCTGCATCCAAGAATCGAGAGCAGCGTGAAGGTCTATGACCTTACGGCGGAGGAGATCCAGTGGGAGGTCGAACCGGGCCGCAAGGTGAAGGCGTGGGCGTACAACAGACAGGTGCCAGGCCCCCAGATTCGAGTCCGCGAGGGCGATCGGGTTCGGGTCAACCTCACCAACAACCTTCCCGAGTCCACCGCGATCCACTTCCATGGCCTGGAGCTGCCCAACGATCAGGACGGCGTGCCTTTCATTACCCAGCCGCCGGTGAAGCCGGGTGAGAAGTACACCTACGAGTTCACCGTGCCCAACTCGGGCTCTCACATGTACCACTCCCACCACAATGCCGCAGCCCAGGTTGGACTCGGCCTGCTGGGCGCCTTCGTGGTGGAACCGAAGAGGCCCGCCCGGGCACACAGGGCCGACGTGGACTACGTAATGGTGCTGAACGACGGCTACCACGGCTACACCTTGAACGGCAAAGGCTTCCCGGCGACCGAGCCCATCGTTTGCGCCAGGGGCCAGACAGTCCGGCTCCGCTTCATGAACGAAGGGATGATGATCCATCCGATGCATCTCCATGGGATGCACATGACGGTCATCGCGAAGGACGGGTGGGACCAGCCGGCGCCCTGGAAGTGTGACACGCTGAACATCGCGCCGGGCGAGCGATGGGATGTGCTGGTGAGGGCGACCAACCCCGGCACCTGGGCCTTCCACTGCCACATTCTCCCGCATGCGGAGTCGGAGCACGGAATGTTCGGGATGGTGACGGCGCTGATCGTGAAGCCGGCGACGGCCTAGGTCAGCCACTCGGTCTCTTCGGAGAGCGGCAGCTCCTCTTGACGATCAGCAAGTCCGGACCCTAGCGTTGGACGATGGCGCACCCTGACCGGACCGGCGCGGTTCCTCTGGCGGCCGCCGTAGCGGCCTTGCTGGGAGCTGCCCTTGGACTCGGCGTCTTCACGTTTGTCTATGCCAAAGGGGCCTCATACCTCAGCACCGACCCCGCGGTGTGCGCCAACTGCCATATCATGGGCGAGCACTTCGCGGCCTGGCAGCGGTCCAGCCACAGAGCCGTGGCGGGATGCGCGGACTGTCACATGCCTCACCGTCTGGTTGGTAAGTACCTGGCGAAGGCCACCAACGGGTTCTGGCATTCGCTCGCGTTCACCACGGGCCGGTTCCCCGATCCGCTGCAGATCAAGCCGCACAACCGAGCGATCACGGAGGCGACGTGCCGTGACTGTCACGCGGACATTGTGGCCGCCATCGATCCGATGGGACACGGGCCGGCGATCGAGATCCGGTCCGGGCTGGCCGGAGCGCCGGCGACCGATCGGCCGCAGATCCATGACGGCATCGTGAACGCCGGGGAACGTGAGTCCTGTATTCGCTGTCACACCTATGTGGGACATCTGGTGCGATGACTCAACCACGCTGGATCGTGCTGGCCGCGGTCGCCGCAGCCGTCGTGACGCTGGGAGTCGCGGCGCTCTTGACGACAATCATCGAGCGAAAGCAGGAGGCGCGGAACCCGTTCTACCGCGTGGTCGAGCTGACGGACACGACAGTGGACCCCTCGGTGTGGGGCCGGAACTTCCCCCAACAGTACGACGACTACCGGAAGACTGTGGACATGGTCCACACCCGCTACGGCGGCAGCGAGGCGACGCCACGCACCCCTACGGCCATCGACCCACGGCAGGTCGTCGCCCAGAGCCGCCTGGAGGAAGATCCGCGGCTGATGCAGATGTGGGCCGGCTATGCCTTCGCTCAGGACTTCCGGGAGGAGCGGGGCCACGCGTACATGCTGAGCGACCAGGTCTTCACCGAGCGCCAGCGGGTGACCACACAACCCGGCACCTGCCTCCACTGCCATGCCTCCATGTACGTCGCGTACAAGCGGGCCGGCGGTGGCGACCTCATCAAGGGGTTCGAGAAGCTGAACCCCATGCCGTACTTCGAGGCAAAGAAGCTCGCAGGCGACCACCCGGTATCGTGCATCGATTGCCATGACGCCGAGACCATGGCGCTCCGTGTGACCCGGCCCGGCTTTTTGGAGGGCATTCGCGCGTACCAGGCATCGCGGGGGGTAACCGACTACGACGTGAACCGTGACGCCTCGCGGCAGGAGATGCGGACCTACGTGTGCGGCCAGTGCCACGTGGAGTACTACTTCCAGGGCGACCAGAAGAGGCTAACCTACCCCTGGGCTCGCGGCCTTCGAGTGGACAGCATTTTCGCCTACTACGAAGCGAACGGCCACAAGGATTGGACCCATGCCCGTTCGGGCGCGCCGGTGCTCAAGGCGCAGCATCCCGAGTTCGAGATGTACAACCAGGGCATCCATGCCCGCTCCGGCGTGGCCTGTGCCGACTGCCACATGCCCTATCAGCGTCGGGGAGCGCCTCAAGATCAGCGACCATCACGTGCGCAGTCCCCTGCTCAACCTCGACCGGGCCTGCCAGACCTGTCACAAGATCTCTGAGAAAGAGCTGGGCGAGCGGGTTTACGCCATCCAGGACCGAACCTTCGAGACTCGGAACGTGGCCATCGACGCCCTGCTCGACCTGATCGGCGGAATCGAGCGTGCCCGCGCCGCCGACAGCACCAATCCGGTGGTGCGAAAGGCCCAGCGGTACCAGCGGGCCGCCCAGTTCTATGCCGATTTCGTCGAGGCCGAAAACTCGATGGGCTTCCATGCCGACCAGGAGGCGATCCGTATCCTGGCCCACTCGATCAACTTTTCGCGGCTGGGTCAGGCGGCGCTGAGGGGGGAGAGGGTGCCGGACGCGCCGCTCCAGGCCGCCGAGGCATCGGCTCACCGCTCGAGGTGACGACACGCGGACTGGCCACTCGCCGGACGGATGCGGCGGGAATGAGGGCGGTGGGACTCGAACCCACGACCTAGGGATTAAAAGTCCCTTGCTCTACCAACTGAGCTACGCCCCCCGGGTGCGGCAAACAGCTAGGATACGGTAAGTTAAATCCGTTGGTGACGCCCGTCACTGCCGGGAAGTGGTTCCGGGCGCTACCAATGGGCAGCGAGCTCTTGAGCATGTGGCGGGCATGGACCAGCGCGATTCTTCCGAAAACGAGATTCCCCTCATCCATACGGTCCTCGTCGTGGACGACGCCGGCGTGGTTCGCCGGCTCACGTTTCGCGTCCTCTCCGAGTCGGGGTTCCGTGTCTTCGAGGCCGCCGGCGCCGTAGAGGCGCTGGAAGTGCTTTCCATGCTGCACGGCCGGGTGGATGTGGTCCTGGTCGACGTCGTCATGCCCGAGGTGAACGGCATCGATCTGGTGCGCATGATCCGGGAGCGATGGCGCGGGCCGAACGTGCTGTTCATGTCGGCATACCCGGCCGAAGTACTCGCCCGCGAAGGGCTCAAGGACCTCCGCGTACAGTTCCTCGCCAAGCCGTTCACCAGGGATGAATTGCTGCGGGCGGTGCATCGGGCCATGCAGTTCGGCCCGGCGCCCATCGAGCAGAAGCCTTTCACCAGGCGGATGGACGGCTAACGCCTCAACCGTTCAGCTCCGGCGTCCCTCGCGATAACTCCAGTGCCGCCTCCACGAGGTCTCCACTCACCGCGAAGCGGGCGCGCGCGCGCGCGATCGACTCCTCCGGCAACTCGAGGGAAGTCGGCGGTGACCAGCCGTTCGCGATCTCCCGCAGCGTCGCATCCAGCTCCGATTCCAGCAGCGGCTTCGATAGACAGCGCGTCAATCCTCCCGTCTGGGCACCCACCAGGTCGGTGCCCATACAGTAGACCGGGAGCCCTGGGCGAAAGATCCTGAGCGCCTCCATGATCACGCGCCCCGGAATTCCGGGCAGCTGAAGGTCGGCCAGGACGAGCTGGAAGCTGTCCGGGAGCCGCTGCACCAGCTCCAGTGCCGCCATCCCGTTCGATGCCTGCACCACCTCCAGGCCTCGGGTTTCCAACAGGTGCCGGGTGCCGCGGCGCGACATGACGTCGTGGTCGATGAGCAGGACCAGGCGACGTTGCGGTGACTCGTGCGTCTCTCCCAAACTCACCTCCACGCTGGAGAATCGGCACGCAAGTTGGGCCCGCGGAGGGACATCGCTCAACGGCGTGGGTCACGGTCATAACTGTGCCCACGCCGGGCTCGACCTTTTTCGTCGTGAGGGGAGTCACCCGAAGTTGGTGCCGCGGATTCTAGGGGCCGCCGGCGCCGCTGGCCCACCCGCGCACCCAGCCACGCTTGTCCCCCCGCAGTCGCTCCAGCGCTGATCGCGCTCGCTCGTCGCCGCGCGCCGCGAGCGCGGCGAGCGCGGCGGCCGGCAACGGCTGCTCACCGGCGATCGCCTCCAGCCCCGCCACCAGCGCCGAGTCGGGCCGCTGCACCGCCGCGGTGATCGCCGCATTCTGGATTGACTCGCGATACGACTTGGTTCGCAGGCCCTCCGCGATGACGTCGCGGGCCGAATCGGGGGCGAGCCGGGCCAGTGCGGTCAGCGCCGCGGCGCGCACCTCATAGCTCGAGTCGCCCGCCCAGGCGCGCCGGGCCGCGGCGGCGGCGCCGGTATCCCGCATCCGCCCCAGTGACTCCATCGCCGCCCGGCGGACCCGCGCGGAGGTATCGGCCATCGCCGCCTCGAGCGCAGGCAGCGCCTGCGCCGCGGCAAACCCGCCGAGCGCGGTGGCGGCTTCGGCGCGGGTGAGATCGTAGTCGGCGGTCGCGAGCGCGTGGGCGAGGGCGGCGGCCGCGAGCGTATCGCCCCGCCGGCTGGCAAGCTGGCCGGTAGCCCAGCTCCGCTGCCACAGGCTGGGGTGACGGTGGAGGAGATTGGCCAGCCACGGCGTCGGCTGATGGAAGGCGAGGGTCTTGAGAACTTCGTTCTCGTCGTCGAAGGCGACGAAGGTGGGGATCTCGCGCACGCCCTCGATGCGGACCTTCTGCTCCCGCTGATCGATGACGACGCGGGTGACGATGTCGCCCTTCGCGGTTCCCACCCGAATCGCCATCGGGGCGCGGAAGACCAGCGGGGTCACCGATCCGCCGGTAGTGTCGGCTCCGGCGGAGTCCTGCTGGACCTGCCGGACCGTGAGCGTGAGCGCACCGGCGGCGGAGTCGTGCTCCGCCGAGACGACGAACTCGGGATGGCCGGCCTGGTACATCCACTGGGACCAGAACCAGGGCAGGCTCTGTCCCGTCGCGGCGACCACCGCCTGGCGGAGGTCGTCGGTCGTCGCGTTGCCGTAGGCGTGGGTGGTGAGATACCGCTTGATCGCGGCCCAGAACCGCTCGGGACCCAGGTGCTGCTTGAGCATCTCGAGCACCAGCGCGCCCTTGGGGTACACCACGCTGGAGTTGTATGCCGCGAGGGGCGCGCGGCGGCGGGCATCGCGGGCCAGGTACTGCCGGTACTCCTCGAGGTAGAAGTCTTCCTCCGCGTGCCGTCCCTGCTTCGCGCCCCAGTACTGGCCGGGCATGAACTGCGCCATGCCCTCGTGCAGCCAGTAATTCGCCCAGTTCTCCGCGGTCACCAGATTGCCGAACCATTGGTGCGCCAGCTCGTGAGCGATGAGCGTGTGCCGGTACCAGGGACGGTCGCGATAGGACTGCGGATCGGGGAGCCAGTCCACCAGCGTCGTGGCGCCGACGTTCTCCATCCCACCGATGAAGTCCGCGGCGGTGACCTGGGCGTACTTGTTCCAGGGATAGGAGACGCCGGTCAGGCGGACGAACGTCTCCATCACGTCGGGCGTCAGACCGAAGAGCGGGCGCGCGAGGGCGCTGTCCTCCGGGTAGACGTAGTAGGAGAGCGGGACGTCGCGCCAGCGGTCGCGCAGCCGCACCAGCGGCGCGGCGACGAGCGAGATCAGGTAGGTCGAGGCGGGCTTTTCCTGCCGCCAGTGCGTGGTCCTGAGCCCGCCGGCCACCTTGCGGTCGCCCACCAGCCGGCCGTTGGAGACGACGGTGAGCCGCGCCGGAACCGTCGCGATCACTTCCCAGGTCGCCTTGTCGTGGGGACCGGCGTAGGTGGGAATCCACCGCGGATTTCCATCGGTCCCGCCGCCGCTATAGACCTGCTGCGGCCGGTGGGGACGCCCGGGCTCTTCCTTGAAGAAATACAGCCCGCGCCCCTGCACGATCCGGCCGTGGTAGCTCACCGTGAAGTGCGCCGTATCGCCGAAGCTCACCGGACGCGGGAGCCGGACGACCAGCGAATCGCCGGGGCGCTCGTAGGCGAGCTCCCGGCTTCCGGCCTTCACCGTCTTCACCGCCAGCCGCCGCTCCATGTCGAGCACGACCGTCTCGAGTGCCGGCCGCCGGGAGACCACGGTCGTGGTGACCCGGCCGTCGAACGAGGTCGAGTCCCAGTCGAAGTTCGAGACTTCGATCCTCTGGTGGATGAGATCGAAGTCGTGGGACGGCGTGTAGCTGCCGTTCACGACGCGCTCGAGGTTGGACTGGGACATTCCTGCGCCCGCGAACAGCTGCATCGCGAGGACGGAGATCAAACCTGTTCGCACAAGCATTCTCAGATGGACCGGCGGTAAGAGAACAGAGGCACGGAGGCCACGGAGGACAGGGAGCTACGTGAACAGACTGAGCTGCGCGAGAGGCGCGAAGGTGAACCGGTGATGCCGCGTAGGCCCGTGCAGCCGGAGGCCGATCTGGTGCTCCTCGGTGCCATACCCGACGTTGGTGTCCCAGCCGTAGCCTGGGTGGCGAGGCGCGAGGCGCTGCATGAGGAGATCGCGGACGGTCTTGGCGAGGATGGCCGCGGCGGCGATGGACTGGCAGCGGGCATCGCCGTCCACCAGCGCGTCGTGCGCGTAGCCGATCTCGGGGAGCGGCAGGCCGTCGATCAGGATGCGATGCGGGGTGTGGCCCGCGGCGAGCGGCGCCTGCTGCACCAGCCGGGCGATCGCGCGGCGCATCGCCAGCGCGGTCGCGACCCGGATGTTGAGCCGGTCGATCTCCCGGGATGACGCGGCCCCGACGGCGAAGGCGAGCGCCCGTTCGCGGATCCGCCCGGCCAGCTTGAGCCGGACCCGCGCCGGCAGGATCTTGCTGTCGCGCAGCCCGCGGACCGCGCTGCAGCTGACCGGAAAGACGACGGCCGCGGCCACCACTGGACCAGCCAGTGGGCCGCGGCCCGCTTCATCGACGCCGACGAGCAGAAGCTCTT
The DNA here is from genome assembly GCA_963720365.1 of uncultured Gemmatimonadales bacterium. GTDB lineage: Bacteria > Gemmatimonadota > Gemmatimonadetes > Gemmatimonadales > GWC2-71-9 > CAVVWJ01. The sequence continues at coordinate 573,346 of CAVRFK010000004.1, forward strand.
CGGCCCATGCCGCCCGCTCCCGCTTCAGCGAGGGGCGTACTGCCATCGGCTCACCCCTCGCGCTTCTCCCGGATCCTGGCGGCCTTGCCGCTCAGCGCCCGCAGATAGTAGAGCTTGGCGCGCCGCACGCGGCCGCGCCGCACCAACTCGACCGACGCGATGGTCGGACTGTGCATCGGGAACAGGCGCTCGACGCCGACGCCGGCGGAGACCTTCCGCACGGTGAACGTCTCGCTGATGCCGCCGCCCCGGCGGGCGATCACCAGGCCCTCGAAGGCCTGGAGCCGCTCCTTGTCGCCCTCGCGCACGCGAACCATCACGCGGACCGTGTCACCCGGGTCGAATGCAGGAATGTCCGTGCGCAAGCCCTCACGGGCCACTTCTGCCAAGCGTTCCATGGTTCCGCCTCCGCGCATCATGCGCCTTGAACTTGATCGACCGGCCCGCCAATCGCCAGCCGGCCTACTCCCCTTCGTGCCGCTCCCACAGCTCCGGACGCCGCTCCCGGGTGAGCCGCTCCGCCTCCGCCTTGCCGCCACGCCGCGATCCGGGCGTGATCGCCGGAGAGCAGAACCTCCGGCACCGCGTGGCCGCGATACTCCGGTGGCCGGGTGTAGCTCGGCGGACTGAGCAGGCCGTCGTAGTGCGAGTCGGAGCTGGCCGACTCGTGGTCGCCCATCGCGCCCGGGAGCAGCCGGACCACCGCGTCGAGCACACAGAGCGCCGCCGGCTCACCGCCCGAGAGCACGAAATCGCCGACCGAGACTTCCTCGGTGGCGATCCCCTCGGCCACCCGCTGGTCCACATCCTTGTAGTGGCCGCAGAGCAGCGTGAGCCGCTCGCCCAGCGAGTACCGCACCGCGTCGTCGTGCCCGAACCGCTTGCCTCGCGCCGAGAGCAGCACGATCGGCCCGGTGGCGCCGAGGCTCTCGACCGCCTCGAAGAACGGCTCGGGCTTGAGCACCATCCCGGCGCCGCCGCCGTAGGCGTAGTCGTCCACCGTCTGGTGCCGGTCGTGCGTGAAGCTTCGGAGCTGCACGAGATTGAACCTGACCAATCCCGCCGCCGCCGCCCGCCCCGGAATGCTCGTCCGGACGAACGGGGCGATGACCTCGGGAAACAGCGTCACGACGTCGATTGTCAGCATCGTGTCGGGCCTATCCCTCGATCAGACCTTCCGGCGGCGTCACCACCAGACGCCGTGCCTCCCGGTCTACGTCCTTCACGAACTCCTTCTTGTACGGCAGCAGGAACTCCCGCTTGGGCCCCTGCACTTCGATCATCAGTCCGGCCGGCAGCTCGTAGACGGCGGTGACCAGGCCGAGCGGGGTCTCGTCCGGCAGCCGGACCGAGAAGCCCTCGAGCTCGTGCAGGTACACCTCGTCGTCGGTCGGCGCCGTGAGCTGGTCGGCCGGCACCGCGAGGAACAGACCCCGCCACGGCTCCAGCGCCTCGCGCCCGTCGGCGCCCGCGAACTTCACCAGCCACTCCCGATGGTACTCCCGGCTCCGCTCGATGGTGAGCGGCCCCGCGACGGTTTCGCCGTCGAGCCCCACCAGCCAGACCGACCGTCCGGGCGCGAACACCGTGCCCGGCTCGTCGGTGAGCGGGAAGAGGGTGGAGTCGCCCTTCAGACCGTGCGGCTTCCTCAGCCGGCCCACCACCAGGTGGCGGGCGTCGGTCATCAGACCGTGGTCGGTTTGAAGACTCCGGCCTGCTTGAGGAGCGACTGCACCGTCTGCGAGGTGGTGGCCCCGCGCGCGATCCAGGTGCGCGCCTTGTCCGCGTCGACCTGGACCTTGTCGGTCGCGGTCTGGCCCTTGGGGTTGTAGGTGCCGATCACCTCGATGAAGCGTCCGTCGCGGGGCGACTCCTGGTCGGCCACCACGATGCGGTAGAGCGGCAGGTTCTTGCGTCCGACGCGCCGCAGGCGAATCCGTGTTGCCATGTCCGTCCCTGTGAGTGCGGGGTTACCCGGGGAAAGGGCCGCGGCCGAACGGAAGCTTGAGTCCGCCCATGCCCCCGGTCTTCCCCACCGTCTTCATGACCTTCTGCATCTGCTTGAACTGCGCGAGCAGCGTGTTCACTTCCTGCACCGTCCGCCCCGAGCCCTTGGCGATCCGAAGCCGCCGCTGCCCGTTGATGATGTCCGGGTTGCCGCGCTCCTTCGGGGTCATCGAGAGCACGATGGCCTCGACCTGCTTCATCTTCTTGTCGTCCACCTTGGCCGCCTGGAGCATCGCGGGATTCACGCCCGGCAGCAGCCCCAGCACGTTCTTGAGCGGACCCATCTTCTGCATCTGCCGCATGGCGCCGAGGAAGTCCTCGAGGTCGAGCCCCTTCTTCGAGGTGACCTTCTTCGCCAGCCGCTCGGCTTCCTTCTCGTCGACCGCGCCCTGCGCCTTCTCGACCAGCGAGAGGATGTCGCCCTGCTGGAGGATGCGCCCGGCCAGGCGGTCGGGATGGAACGGCTCCAGCGCGTCGAGCTTCTCGCCCACGCCGATGTACTTGATCGGCGCGTGGGTGACGCCGTAGATCGAGAGCGCCGCGCCGCCGCGGGCGTCGCCGTCCATCTTGGTCAGGATGACGCCGGTGATGCCGAGGGCGTCGTGAAAGCCCTGGGCGATCCGGACCGCGTCCTGGCCGGTCATGCCGTCGGCGACGAGCAGAATCTCGTGGGGGGTCACCGCGGCCTTGAGCCGCTTGAGCTCGCCCATCATCTCGTCATCGATCTGCAGCCGGCCGGCGGTGTCCACCAGCACGGTGCGGGCGCGCGCCTTGCCGGCGGCCGCGATGCCCTCGCGCACGATCCGGACGACGTCCTTCGAGCCGGGGTCGGCGTGCACACCGACGTCGATCTGCTGGCCCAGCGTCTGGAGCTGGTCGATGGCGGCGGGCCGATAGATGTCGGCCGCCACCAGGAACGGCGCCTTCTGCTCCGTCTTGAGCCGGCGCGCCAGCTTGCCGGCCGTCGTCGTCTTGCCGGAGCCCTGGAGCCCGACGAGCAGAATGACCGTCGGCGGGACCGTGGCATGCGCGATCGGCGCCTGCTTCTCGCCCAGCATGACGACCAGCTCGTCGTACACGATCTTGACGAGCTGGTGGCCCGGCCGCACATCGGTCAACGCGCTCACGCCGATGGCCTTCGACTGGACCCGCTCGAGGAAATCGCGGGTGAGATCGAAGCTGACGTCGGCCTCGAGGAGGATGCGCCGGATCTCCCGGAGCCCTTCCTTGACGGCGTCTTCCGTAAGAACGCCCCGCCCCGTGAGATTGCGGAGCGTGGCGTTGAGTTTACCGGACAGCTCGTCGAACATAAGCCTTCAAGGATAATGGATTTACGGGGTTCAGGCAACTGTGCCGACGGCCCGTGCCGCTACTCTTCCCCCATGACCGCCCTCCCCATCCCCACCCCGCCGATCCCCCAGGTCGCCGACGCCGAGGCCAAGCAGCGTCAGCTGGACCGAATGAAGCGGCGGGCGACCGGGCTGCTCGTCGTCATGAGCGCCATCTTCCTCGTGGCCCTGGTCCTGGAGCCCCGGTACCCGTGGCTCGGCTACGTCCGGGCCACGGCGGAGGCGGCGATGGTGGGCGGGCTGGCGGACTGGTTCGCCATCACCGCCCTCTTCCGGCATCCGCTCAACATCCCGATTCCCCACACCGCGATCATCCCGCGTCGCAAGGACCGGATCGGCCGCACCCTCGGCAACTTCGTCCAGAACAACTTCCTCTCCCCCGAGGTGCTGGGGCCGAAGCTCTTCGCCATGCAGCCGAGCCGGAAGGTCGCGGAGTGGCTCCGGCGGCCCGAGAACGCGGCCTCACTCGCCAGGCATGCCGCCTCCGCCGTGCGCAGCGCGAGCGACGTGGTGCGGGACGAGGACGTGCACGCCCTGCTCGAGCGCAGCGTGATCGAGCCGCTGCGCCAGCGTCCGATCGCGCCGGTGCTCGCGAAGGGCCTCCTCCTCCTCACCGCGAACGATCGCCACCAGCAGCTGCTGGATCGCGTGATCAACGGGCTGGCCGGCCTCATCGTGGACAACGAGGACGTTCATCCGCCGCCGGGTGGAGGCGGAGAGCCCGTGGTGGGTCCCGGGATTCGTGGACGAGAAGGTGCACGCCAAGGTCGTCGGCGGCATCCAGCGCACGCTGCTGGAAGTGGCCACCGATCCCAGTCACCCGATGCGGCGGCAGTTCGACGAGCTGCTCACCGACTGGATCGTGCGACTCCAGGAATCGCCCGACGTGATCGCCCGGGCGGACGCGGTCAAGCAGCAGCTCTTCGACCATCCCACCAGCAAGCGGCTCAGCGCGTCGCTCTGGGACGAGGTGAAGCGGGTGCTCGACCGGCAGTCGGTGCCGGATGGCGACGAGACGCCCGGCGCGCTGGAGCGAGGGCTCATCGCGCTGGCGGACGGCGCGATGGAGGACGCCACGCTGCTCGCCAAGCTCGACGGATGGATCGTGGAGGCGGTGCTGCGGATCGTCGAGCAGCACCGGCACGAGGTGGGGCGGTTGATCGAGCACACGGTGAGCAACTGGGACCCACAGGAGACGTCGAAGCGCCTGGAGCTGGCGGTGGGACGGGATCTTCAGTTCGTGCGGATCAACGGAACGCTGGTGGGAGGGCTGGTGGGATTGATTCTCTATACCGCATCCAAGTTGGCGGGTTACAGCGGTCACTAGTCGTACAGCAATGTGACATTTGCTTCTTGACCGCGCTCTACTTTGAGGGCGCCCCTTCCACCGTAACCTCCGGCAGCTTCCCCCACCGCCCCCACCCCTCCGGCGCCAGCACGAACCGCGTCGCCCGGCGGTCTCCGATCCTGACCGACTCGAGCATCGCCTTGTACCCCGGCCGCACGGTCCGCTTGAGCCCCGCCGCGCTCCGCTCGAACCGCTCCGCCGAGCGCGCGTCGTCCCACACGACGTACCAGACCAGTGCCTCGCCCGGTCCGGCCTGGTAGAGGCGGAAGCGGTCGCCGCCCCATCCGATCGGCACCACCGTCTGGACCTCGTCCGACCCCGCGAGGGTCGCCAGCACCACGCGGATCTCGCTCTCGCCCAGCACGTCCTCGTACACGACACCCGAATCGGGGGCGAACGCGAGCACGACCGGCGCGTCGCCACGGGCGTAGCGGTCGGGATGGAGGATCTGCTCCGTGGAGATCGGCATGCGCGGGCCGTACGGCTGCGTCGTGTGTCCCTGCTCCGCCCACCAGTGCATGAACTCCGCGCCCTGGAGATAGGGAAAGATCAGCGACTCGCGCAGGACCAGCGGCGCCCGGCGGAAGACCGGCATCGAGGACTGCTGCTGCCGCACCTGTTCGCGGTACAGCTCCCAGAACTGCGGGTTCTGCGCGACGCCCTGCCCCGGTGCGAGCACGTCGAGAGAGGCCAGCGTCGCCTGCCCCTCGAGGATCGCCTGCGCCGCGGCGAGCCGGTCGTTGTTCTCGTGGGAGTTGAGGATGGAATCGAGCGGCAGGTGCTGCCCCTGCAAGGCGTGGATCAGCTCGTGCGCCAGCACCAGCCTGAGCTGGGTGCGGTCCGCGCCCTCGACGCCGAACAACATGGCGGAATCGGGGTCGTAGAAGCCCGCGACCTGCTCGGTGTAGAGGTCGAGCAGCAGCGGCCGAAGCTGGACCGAATCCGGCAGGAGGCCGAAGAGACGGTACGCGGTCTCCAGGCCGTGCAGCCGCTTGGGCGGCAGCTCCTCGTCGAGCTTCTGGATCAGGTAAGCGCGCACCTGCTCCCGGCTCCGCATCGCGGAGCGGGGCGGTGCGGTGAAGCGGAGTCCGGTCGCCCGCTCGACCGGCGCGCGCAGGCTGTCCACCAGCGTCGCGAGCTCGTCGTTGCCCCGGGTCTGGCTGTCCTGCCGCGCCTCGCCCCGGCAGGCGATGACCAGCGTCGCGCTCGCGATCAACTGTGCGATGCGGATGCGAGCGGTGCGCCTGCGAGTGGTGGGCGTGCTCACAGGCCCAGCCCCGGCGCCGATCTCCGCGAAGATTTCCCGCACTCGATCGAAGCCTCCCGTATACGCGAGCACCACGGCCGCGATGCTGAGACCGACGCCGAACGGCAGGTAGCCCTGCGCGCTCAGCTCCTCGGTCGTGTCCGGCGAGGCCGCGACCGTCCGCCGTGACGCCAGGGCGACCGCGCCGCCGCTGATCGCGAGGCCCACGACGACCGCGATCCAGTGCCCGCCGCTGATCGCGACCCCGGCGCCGGCGCCGATCAGCCCCCACACCTGCACCAGCCGCATGGGCAACGCGTTTCTCGGCAGGACGAAGGACACATAGTAGGCCGCGCCCGCGCCGAGGGTGGCGAAGAAGATGCCGCGCAGCAATCCGCCGACCATGCCGACGCGCGCGGCGACGCCCAACGCGCCGGCCAGCAGCAGCCCACCGCCCAGAAGCTGCGCCAGCTTGCCCCAGCGCAACGGTGGCTGCGGCGCTGCCTCTCCCTCCGGCGGCGCCGCCGGGGCGTGGCGCAGACTGCCCGCGAAATGGAGCACGATGCCGATGAACGCGCCGAGCGCCATCACCGGCCAGACCGACTCCCATCCGAAGAAGGCGCCGACCATCCCCATGAGCGCGCAGTCGCCGCCTCCCATCGCCTCCTGGCCGAGCACCAGCTCCGTCAGCTCGCCGACGAGGAGCACGAGTCCGGCGCCGAAGAGCGCGCCCTGCACCGCGTCCACCAGTCCGACCGGCTCCGGCCACGCCGCGAAGGCGAGCGCGATCGCGGTGCCGCCCAGGGAGAACTCGTGCGGAATGATGAAGGCCCGGGCATCGCTGACGGCGATCCCCAGGAGCAGCGTCGCCGCGACGGCGAGCGCGATCGCCGCTCGCCCCGGGCCGAGCAGGGCGATCGACTCCGCCCCACAGCAGCCCGGTCGCGGCCTCGATCATGGGATACATCGGCGAGATCGGCGTGCCGCATCCGGAGCAGCGGCCGCGCAGGAACAGCCACGACAGGATCGGGATGTTCTCGTACCAACGGATCGCGTGGCCGCAGTTGGGGCAGCGCGACGGGGGATGCATCACCGATTGCTTCGGCTCCGCGCCCCACCTGAGGATGCAGACGTTGAGGAAACTGCCCAGCACCGCGCCGAGAATCGCGAACCATCCGACGATCACCCACGGCGGCAGCCCGATATCACTCCACACGCGCGACCTCACGAAGCAGGATGGCCGCGGCGATCGCCACGTTGAGCGACTCGACGCCGCGAGCGAGCCGGATGGCGACCCGCCGGGTGGCGGCGGTCGTCGAGCGCCGGGCTCACGCCCGCGCCCTCGTTGCCGAGCACCAGTCCGAGCGTCGCACCGAGGCGCCTTGCCTCGCCCGGCTCGATCGGGTCGCCGTCGGCGGCGGCCACCCAGGTCTCGATGCCGCGGGCGGCGGCCCACTCGAGGTACGCCGCCGTGTCCGAGGCGACGGCCGGAAGCCGGAAGAGCGCGCCCATGCTGCCGCGCACCACCTTCGGATTGGTGAGCTCCGCCGTTCCCTTGAGCGCGACGACGCCGGCGGCGCCGAGCCCGAGCGCGGAGCGGAGCATGGTGCCGACGTTGCCGGGATCCTGCACGCCGTCGAGAATCAGGACCGGTGAGCCCGGTGCCGCCGCGATGTCGTCGAGCGCCCAGCGCCGGGGCTCGACCACGGCCACGACGCCCTGCGGCTGCTCGGTGTCGGCCAGCTCGTCCAGCTCCCCGTCGCTCACCGTCTCCACGCGCACGCCGCTTCGCTCGAGTGCGCTCTTGAGCGCCTTTCCCCGGGTGGTAGCTTCCAGCGCCGGCGAGATCGCGGCGCCACGCAGGGGCAGGCCCGCGTCGAGCGCCTCCTCCACCAGCCGCACGCCTTCCGCGAGCGCCAATCCCCGGCGCTCCCGGCCGCGTCGCCGGTGGAGGTCGCGGATCATGGTTCTGAGAGGGCTGGTCATGGACACGCTCATCCGATGAAAATCGCGCTCACGGTGGCCGGCTCCGACTCCGGCGGCGGCGCCGGCATCCAGGCCGACCTGAAGACCTTCCACCAGTTCGGCGTGTTCGGCACCTCGGTCATCGTCGCCCTCACGGCCCAGAATACCCTCGGCGTGCGACGCGGTGGAGACGGTCTCCGAGGCGATGGTCGCGGCGCAGCTCGCCGCGCTGGCCGCCGACCTGCCGCCCGCCGCGCTCAAGACCGGCATGCTGGCCGACGCCTCGCTCGTGCGCCTCGTCGCCAAGACGATCCGCGAGCACGGCTGGCGGCCGCTGGTGGTGGACCCGGTGATGGTGTCCACCTCGGGTCACCGGCTGCTCTCGCCCGAGGCGGAGGACGTGGTGCGCGAGAGCCTGCTGCCGCTCGCCGCGCTGGTGACGCCGAACCTCGACGAGGCCGCGATTCTCACCGGCCGTGCCGTGCACGACGAGCCGTCCATGGAGGAAGCCGGCCGGACCCTGCTGAGCTTCGGCGCGGGCGCCGCACTGGTGAAGGGCGGACACCTCGCCGGCGAGGAGATCATCGACCTCTTGATCACGCCGGAGGGGACGCGGCCCTTCCGGCGCCGGCGCATCGTCACGACCTCGACCCACGGCACCGGCTGCACGCTCTCCGCCGCGATCACCGCGGGGCTGGCGCTGGGCCGCGGGCTCGAAGCGGCGGTGGCCGATGCGCTCGACTACGTCCACCGCGCGATCGCCGCGGCGCCGGGGCTCGGCGCGGGACACGGGCCGCTGGATCATACGGTGGCGGTACCGACTGCGGGGATGACCCCCTTCGCTCCGCTCAGGGTGACAATGATTCGAGCGATCTTGTCACCCTGAGCGAAGCGAAGGGGACCATCCTCCCCTTACCTGTGTACGCCCGCCACCACCCCCTCCACCAGCTTCTCCAGATCCCCCGACACCCGCGCCGCCACTTCCATCACCTCGGCGTGCGACAGCCGCTCCGCCGTGATCCCCGCCGCCGGATTGGTGATCGTCGAGAAGGCGAGGCACCGAATCCCCCGCGCCCGCGCCACGATCACCTCGACCGCCGTGGACATGCCGACCGCATCGGCGCCGAGCCGCTCCGCCATCCGCACCTCCGACGGCGTCTCGTACGTCGGCCCGAGCAGCTGCAGGTAGACGCCTTCCTCCAGCGCGATCTGTCGCTCCCGGGCCACCTGCCTCGCCAGCGTGCGCAGCTCGCCGTCGTACGGCTCCGACATGTCCGGGAACCGTTCCTCGCCTTGCAGCAGCGGACCGATGAGCGGGTTCCGCAGCGTCAGGTTGATGTGGTCCGCGATCATCATCAACGCGCCACGGGCGAACGTGCGGCGCACGCCACCCGCGGCGTTGGTGAGGATGAGCGTCCGCACGCCGAGCTTCGCCATGACGCGGACCGGCAGGCCGACCACTGTGGCCGAGTGGCCCTCGTATAAGTGGAAGCGACCGCTCTGCACCAGCACCGGCACAGAGCCGAGCGTTCCGGCGACCAGCTCGCCCTGATGGCCTTGCACGGTGGTGCGCGGAAAGTGGGGGATCTCGTCGTACGGAATCCGCTGCGCCCGGTCGAGCTTCGTCGCCAGCCGCCCCAGGCCGCTCCCAAGCACGATGCCGATCTTCGGCACCTCGCCCACGCGCCCAGCGATGAACCGTGCCGCTTCGTCCACCTGCGCCGCCTGCGCGGCGGCCGTCTCGCTCACAGCAGAATCCCCGCGATGGTGGCGGAGAGGAAGTTGGCGAGCGTGCCCGCGAGCATGGCGCGGAAGCCGAGCCGGGCGAGGTCGCCCTTCCGCTCGGGCGCCAGCGCGCCGATCCCGCCGAGCTGGATGCCGACCGAGCTGAAGTTGGCGAAGCCGGCCAGCGCGAACGAGGCGATGGTGAAGGAGCGCGGGTCGAGCGACTCCTTCATGGGACCGAGCTGGGCGTACGCGATGAACTCGTTCAGCACCATGCGGGTGCCGAGAAGGCTCCCGATGACGCCGCTGTCGTGCCACGGCACGCCCATCAGGAACGCCACGGGACGGAAGACCCAGCTCAGCACCGTCTGCAGGTCGGGCGGGAACCACGGCAGCCAGCCGTGCACCAGCCCGAATCCACCGTTGAGGAGCGCCACCAGCGCGATGAACGACACCAGCATCGCGATGACGTTGAGCATGAGGTGCAGCCCCTCGCTCGTGCCGCGCGCCGCGGCGTCCAGCACGTTCACGTCCGTGCGGGGGATATCGAGCTTGACGTTGCCGTAGGTCTCCGGCTTCTCGGTCTCCGGCTCGAACAGCTTCGCCATCATGATGGTGCCGGGCGCGGTCATGATCACGGCGGTGAGCAGGTGCCGGGCCTCGATCCCGAAGGCGATGTAGGCCGCCATGATGGAGCCGGAGATGTGGGCCATTCCGGAGGTCATCACCGTCATCAGCTCCGAGCGGGTCATCCGCGGCAGGAACGGCCGGATGGTGAGCGGCGCCTCCGTCTGCCCCATGAAGATCGAGGCCGCGACATTGAGGCTCTCGGCGCCGCTCGCCCCCATCACCCGGCTCATCACCAGCGCGCACGCCCGCACGATGATCTGCATGACGCCGAGATAGTACATGATCGCGAAGAGCGCGGAGACGTAGATGATCGCGGGCAGGATCTGGAAGGCGAAGACGACGCCGAGGCTCGAGTTGGGCTTGCCCAGCTCGCCGAAGACGAACTCCGAGCCGACATAGGAGTAGTGCAGGATCGTCGACACCAGGTCGCCGAGCCGGCGGAAGAGCGCCTGCCCGGCCGGTACCCGAAGCACGAAGATCGCGAAGCCGACCTGGAGCGCGAGGCCCCAGCCCACCACCTGCCAGCGGATCCGCCGGCGGTCGCGGGAGAAGAGGACGCCGATGCCGATGATCGCCGCCAGCCCGAAGAGGCCCATGAGCCGGTCGCCCAGGCTGGTCGAGGAGGGCTGGGGAACCGGCATCGTGGCCGGAGCTGCCTGCACCGTGTCGGCCTGTGGAGCAGGCGCGGCCTGCGCCAGCACCGCACCAAATCCACGACCAGCGAGTCCCGGCACGATCCACGCGCCGGCCACCGCGAGCGCCAAGAGGCCGAGGGTGAGCGCCGCGCGGGCGGCGCTCACCGGATCGCCTCGAGCTCGGTACGGACCCGCTCGGTGAGCGCCCGGCGCTCGGGCCACGGCAGGAACGAACCTTCGAATCCGGTCAGGATCATCTGGTCGATCTCCTCGCGGGTGAACCCGAGCTGCGTGTGCGCCAGCCAGTATTCGTCGCTCAAGGTGACGCCGCACATGAGCCAGCCGTCGGTACAGAGCGTGACGGCGAGGCCCTCGTCGTAGTAGCGCCGGACCGGATGGGCCGCGGCGCCGGCGACGGCGTGCGTCTGGACGTTGCTGGTGATGTTGATCTCGATCAGGATCCGCCGGTCGCGCAGATAGCGGAGCAGTACCGGGTCCTCGTATAACCGGGTGCCGTGACCGATCCGGCTGGCGTGGCAGTGGTCCACCGCGTCGGCGATGGATGCCGCGCCCGCCGCCTCGCCGGCATGCACCGTGACGCCGAGCCGGCCTTCCGCCGCGACGTCGAACGCGGCGCGATGGGCGCCGGCGGGGCGCCCCGCTTCTCCACCCGCCAGGTCGAACGCCACGACGCCCTGGTCGCGGAACGCCACCGAGAGCCGGGCGATCTCCACCGATACCGCCGGGTCGTAGTGGCGGAGGGAACAGTTGATGACCCGCGCCACCACGCCGAAGTCGCGCTCGCCCTTCTGCAGTCCCGCCAGCTCGGCCTCGAGCGCGTGCTCCATCGCGAGGCCCTGGTGCCGGCTGAGCCAGGGGCAGTAGCGCACCTCCAGATACCGGATCCCGTCGCGTGCCGCGTCCTCCACCATCTCATACGACACCCGCTCGATCGCTTCCCTGCTCTGGAGCAGGGGGATGGTGTACTCGAACCGCTTGAGGTAGTCCTCGAGATTCGCGGCGTTGTCCACCCGCATGAACTTTCGAAGGGCGACCGGATCGCGAGTCGGCAGCGCGAACCCGGTGCCGCCCGCGAGCTCGATCATGGTCTCGGGCCGGAGCGCCGCGTCGAGATGGGTATGCAGCTCCGCCTTGGGCAGGCGGGCGAGCAGATCACGCGTCAGCATCGGCGTCCCCGGCGGCGCGGCGCGCGCTGACCACCACCCTCAGGATCGATCCTTCCACCAAGCCCTGCGTCCAGCGGCAGCTCGATGCCGCGTGCGTCGGTGACGTAGGCGGCCCCCGCGGCCAGCCTGGGCTCGAGCGCGGCATCGTGCGCGAGCACGGCGGCACGCACATCCGCGCCCTTCCCGACTTCCAGCGGCTCGGCATTGACGAAGACGCGCATCGGACGGCTCAACGACGGGTGGACTGGAACGCGGACGAGGGCTCGACCTCGACCGGCTGGGGGAGGCGCCGAAGGTAGGTGGCCGCCGCCTCCACGTCCAGCAGGCCGACGCGCTCCGCCGGCTGGCCCGCGAGGATGCCGAACCCGCCGGCGCCCGCGGCGGTGGAGTCGTCGGTGGCCAGGGTGTAGGAGTCGCGCGGGCGAAGCTTGCGGCCGCCGAGCGTGACCTCCTTGATCCGGCGCCCGGCCGCCGACCGAGGGTCGTAGCGGACCCGCCCGCCGGCCAGGTGCACCGACGGACCGTCCGCGCCCTCCACCGCGCGCTCCAACAGGCTCTGGAGCTGCGCGCCCGTCAGGGTGACCCGCACCAGCTCCGCCCCCGCCGGCTCGACCTCTCGCAGCTTCGCCATGGTGACCGGACCCGCGGGCAGATCGGCGCGGATGGACGCGTTGCGCACCAGTCCGAGGTCCGCCCGCGCCAGGTTCCGGCGCGCCTCGGCCAGCACATCGCCCAGCACGTGCTGGGCGCCCTCGCGGGCGAGCGGCTGCTTGAGCTGCGCCTGGGGCCGCCGCGCCAGGCTGTCGCTCCGCCGCGCGAAGGTATCGAGCGCCGCGGCGAGCGGCGTGCCGGGTCTGACCGCGGCCTCGGGCACAGGGACGACGCGAGTCCGGATCTCCAGTCCTCCCGCCGGCGTCTTCACCAGGTCGGCCACCGCGAGCGTGCGGGGTCCACCGCCGGTCACCACGGCGATGCCGCCGATGCGGGTCTCCACCGCCGCGGCACCGTCGCCGCCGATGATGAGCCCCACGCCGCTGCCGCCGAGACCTTCGGCGAGGCGCACCAGCTCGCCGTCGCAGCGCAGGCCTTCGCAGGCGGCGCCGGCCTGCGCCAGCAGGATGGTGAGCGAGGGCTTCGCCTCGCGAACCTGGACCAACGCCTCGTGCAGTCCCAGCTCGCCGCCGCCGAAGCGGAGCCCGCGGGTGCGCTCGGCCGCCTGGCGGGACTTGGTTTCCGGCGCCACATAGCCGAGCACGGCCACGCGGAACCCGGCGGTGTCGATGGTGCGATAGGGGATGACCCACGCGGGCCGCCCGCCGCCCGCGCTGTCGAAGACGTTGGCCGCCAGCCAGGGGAAGGCCGACTCGGACAGCCGGCCGCGCAGCGAATCCACGGACCGGTCGAAGTCGCGTTCGGCCAGCGCGCTCGCGGCGTAGCCCATCCGGTTGAGCACGGGCATCGCGACGCGAGTCGTCGCCGCGCCACCCGCGTCGAGCCGCAGCGTGGGGCAGTCGCACAGCGCGCGCAGGCTGTCCATCGCCCGATCGATGGCGCCGGCGGCCGTGCCGAGCGCGCCGCGCAGGCCGGCGGTGCCGAGCACCCGCAGCACGACGGTGTCGCTGGCGGAGCGCGGCAGCGGCGGGGGCGCGATGTCGTAGATCCCGCGCACCGCCACCGCGGAGACCTCGGGCACGATCCGCCACTGCGACGGCGCGACGGCCGATGGATCGAGCGGCCCGCGGCCCAGCTCCTCCTCCAGCAGATCCTGGATCCGCTCGCCCTTGTCGTAGACGACGGGCGCGCTCGCGATCATCGTGTAGCCACCCGCGCCGGTCTGCCGGTGGCTGTTGACCGCCATCGTGAACGTCTGTTCGGGCTCTACCGCCCGCCCGCCGACCGAGAGATTGACGATCCGGCTGCCGGGCGGCTGCCGCAGGTCCACGTCGTAGCGGGCGCCCCGAACGATGTCGAAGTCGTAGCCGCGCATCGCGTCGCTGATGCTCACCCGGCCGGCGGGATCCACCTCGAAGTACCGGACGCTGCGCTCGAGATACTGGCGCAGCTGCTCGCCGGTGACCCGGATGGCGCGCAGCGTGTTCTCGAATGGGTAGAGCCGCCGCACGTGCCGTCGGCGGATCGTGTCCGCGGGAAAGCCGGCCGCGAGATCGAACGCCGGCCCGGCCGCGAGCTGGGCGCCCGCCCGCTTCCGTTGCACCTCGAGGGTCCAGTCGAGGATCGGCGTCGGTCCCGCGCGCGCGGCGCTCGCCGGCAGCGGCGCGACGGCCACGCCGACGGCAGCGTTCAACCACGCGCGCACCGAATCGTGGACCGGGCCCAGCCGCTGCGCGATGAGCTCCGACGGGGTCGCCTCGCGGGTGGACAGCAGATCGGCGCGGACGCGCACCGGCGACCACTGCCCGCGCTGGCCCCGCACCAGGTCCACGTGGACCACGGCGACGCCCGCGGCATACGGCCGCGGCTGCACGAAGTGGACGCCCGCGATGACGGTGTCCCGGATCTCGGCGTGGGAATGGCCGACGACCACGATGTCCGGCTTCACCGGCAGCGAGGCGAAGGCGCCGGCGACGTCTTCCGCGCCCACGCCGGTGGTGTCGTAGGTCGAGACGCCGCCGAGGCCGCTGTGTGAGAGGGCCACGACCAGGTCGGACTCGCCCCGCATCGTCTCGAACACGCGCCGCGCCGCCGGCTCGATGCGCGCCGACCCGGACCCGCCCGCGGAGCTGCTCCCGATCCCAGACCATCGCGCCGGGCGTGGTGAAGCCGGTGATGGCGATTCGCACAGGCCCGCGACGCAGGACCCGGTACGGGCTCACCAGCAGGGTATCGCCGGGCAGGGTATGGAGATTGGCGCTGACGTACGGGAAAGCGGCATCGGTGAGGGCGCGCTCCAGCTCGGGCACGCCCCAATCGAAGTCGTGGTTGCCGGGCGTGGCCACGTCGTAGCCGGCCAGGTTCATCGCCTCGATGACGGGATTGGGACCCCGGCGCCCCTGGCGCGCGGCGTAGGCGGCGAACGGATTGCCCTGGATCAGGTCGCCCGCGTCGAGCACGATGACCTGGCCCGGATGCCGGCGCCGGATCGAGTCCACCACCGTGGCCACCCGGGTGATCCCGCCCGGCGCCTCGCGGTCCACCAGATAGTCCCACGCGGTGGCGCGCCCGTGCACGTCCGTCGTCGCGACGAGCACGACGTGGGCACTGTCCGGGGCTTGGGCGACGGCGAGTGATGCTGCGAAGAGGAGCGAGAGCATCGAGGGGGGAAATATAGGTGACCGCTGGCCGCGGGGAGCGCCACCGTGTAGGGTTGGATCAGTCCTCCACGGAGCCCGTCACATGGATCCCGGCAATTTCACGGAGTTCATCCTGGTCTGCAGCACGGCCCTGATCATGGGCCGCGTCGGCCTCGCCCTGGCCCGCGCCATCGAGCGGCGGTGGGCCAGCCCGCCCGCCGCATCCCCGGAGACCGACGATCGGCTCCGGGCGGTCGAGGACGAATGCCTCACTCTGCGCCGGGAAGTCGCCGAGCTGCAGGAGCGCCAGGATTTCGCCGAGCGCGCGCTGGTGCGCGACCCGGCCCGCGCACGACCCGCCATCGAGCCACCCGCGGAACGCGTGGTGACACCGCACTAGCCGAGTTTCACCGTGGCCGGGGCTTGTATATTCCCCCGGCCATATATATGTTCTCGCGCATATGAGTCCGCCGTCGGCTACTGACATCCTCCTCACGGTCGCGGAGCCCACCCGGCTCCGGATCCTCAACTGCCTCGCCGCGGCGCCGCTGTTCGTCTCCGATCTCCAGGACGTCCTCGACCTGCCGCAGCCCACCGTGTCCCGCCACCTCCAGGTGCTCCGCAAGGCCGACCTGGTGCGGGACACGCCGATCGCCCAGTTCGTGCTCTACCGCCTCCGCCGCGATGCCGGCGCCCCGGGCCGCCTCCTGTCGGCGATCCTCGACGCCATCATCCAGGACGACGCCGGCATGCGCGCCGAGCGCGATCATGCCGGGCAGCGCAGCCGCTCGCACACCCATGCCCGGGTGCAGGAGCCGCAGGGGGGCGCCCGGGCATTGACCCGCGCCAAGAGACCGACATGACGCACCGCATTCTCGTGGTGGACGACGAACCGGATATCACCGCGCTCGTCGCGTACCATCTGGCCAAGGCCGGGTTCCGCGTCTCCACAGCGGCCAACGGGCCCGACGCGCTGAAGGCGGCTCGCGAGGAGAAGCCCGACATCGTCATCCTCGACCTGATGCTGCCCGGCATCTCCGGCTACGACATCCTCGCCGAGCTGCGCAAGCGGGAGGAGACCCGGGATGTCGGCGTCATCCTGCTCACCGCGCGGCGCGAGGAGACCGACCGGATCCGCGGGCTCACGCTCGGCGCCGACGACTACCTCACCAAGCCGTTCTCGCCCCAGGAGCTGTCATTGCGGGTGCGGGCGCTGCTGCGCCGGCTCGCCTCGCCGCCGGTCACCGCGGGGTCCACGCTCGCCGCCGGTCCGGTCTCGATCGACCGCTCGGCCCACCGCGCCACGGTCTCCGGCGAGGAGCTGAGCCTCACCGCCACGGAGTACAAGCTGCTGCTCACGCTGGTGGAGCGCCGGGGGCGGGTGCAGACCCGGCCGCAGCTGCTGGAGACGGTGTGGGAAGCCCAGCCCGACATCCAGACCCGCACGGTGGATATGCACGTGCAGCGGCTGCGCACCAAGCTGGGTGACGCCGGCAAGCTGATCGAGACCGTGCGGGGCTTCGGGTATCGGTTCAAGGGAACCGAGCGGGGGGTTCGCACCCGGTGAGATTCGCCACCCGCCTCGTCGCGGGCACGCTCCTGGTTCTCATCCTGGCGGTGGCGGTGCTCCTCCTCGCCGCCGAGCGGTCGCTCCGGCGGGATCTGGTCGGCGACATCGAGCGCTCGCTCGAGGCGGAAGCCGGGCTGATCCGCGAGGCGATCTCGACCGACTCGAGCACCTGGGAAGAGAGCGTCCGCCGCCTGGCGAGTCAGAACAACCGGCGCATCACGCTGGTGGACCCATCCGGCCGCGTCCTGGCCGACAGCGACTTCCCTCCGGGTCCGCTTCCCGCGATCGAAAGCCATCTCGACCGGCCTGAGATCCGCGCCGCGCTGGGCGGCGGCACCGGCGTGGCCTCGCGCCGGAGCGAGACCGTCGGCCGCACGATGCTCTACGTCGCGGTGCCCGGCGGGCCCGGCGCCATCCGGGTGGCCGCCAACCTGAGCCAGGTGGACGAGATCGTGCGGCGGGCGCAGGGAGCGGTCGCGGGCGCCGCGCTGCTGGCGCTGCTCGTCGGCGGCGTGCTCGCGCTCATCGCCGGGCGCTCGATCGCCCGGCCGCTGACCGGGATCACCAATGCGGCCCGCGCGATCGCGGCCGGCTCCCCACCCCGCTTCCCCCGCTCCGGCGTTCCCGACATCGACGCGTTGGTGCAGGCGCTGCGGCAGATGCACCGGCAGCTCGCCGACCGCTTCGACGAGCTGCGGCGGGAGCAGGCGGAGACCGCCGCGCTGGTGGAGTCCATGGTGGAAGGCGTCATCGCGGCGGACGAGCGGGGCCGGATCGTCACCGCGAACCCGGCCGCGCGCCGCCTGCTCGGCTACGACCAGCTCGATCCGCTTCCCGACCTGGCGGAGCTCTTCCGGGTCAAGGCCGCGCGCGAGGTGGTGAACGCGGTGCTCGAAGGGACGCCGGTGCAGGACCGCGAGGTCGAGCTGGACGGCCGCTCGGTGCTGCTCAACGCGCGGCCGCTTCCCGCGGGCGGCGCGGTGCTGGTGATGCACGATCTCACCGAGCTCCGCCGGCTGGAGACGATCCGCCGCGACTTCGTCGCCAACGTCTCCCACGAGCTCAAGACCCCGCTCACCTCCATCTCGGGCTACGCGGAGACCCTGCTCTCGCTCCCGCCCGACCCGGAGATGGGCCGCGTGTTCCTCGGCACCATCCTGGGCAACGCCAAGCGGATGCAGCGGCTGGTGGACGACCTGCTGGACCTGTCGCGCATCGAGTCGGGACGCTGGCAGCCGACCCGCGCGGAGGTGGAGGTCGCGGGCGCCGCGCGCGAGGCGTGGACCGAAGTCGCGGCGCGGCCCGAGTCCCAGAAGATCGCGTTCTCGGTCGAGGTGCAGCCGGGCGCCGAGAGGTTGTGCGCCGATCTCGACGCCCTGCGGCAGGTGCTCACGAACCTGATGGAGAACTCGCTGCGGCATACGCCGGCGGGCGGGGCGATCGCCTGCCTCGCGCGACGAGACGGGAACGGGACCGCGGTCGCGGTGCGCGACAACGGCACCGGGATCACCAGCGAGCACCTGCCGCGGATCTTCGAGCGCTTCTATCGGGCCGACTCTTCGCGCTCGCGAGAGGAAGGCGGCACCGGACTCGGGCTCGCCATCGTGAAGCACCTGGTGGAGGCGCACGGCGGCCGCGTCTCCGCGGAGAGCGAGCGGGGCCGCGGCACCACCGTCACCTGCTGGTTCCCCGACGCCTAGGCCCAACCGTCAGTAGTTGACCGCCGCCGCCGGCGTGAGCACGCCAGCCCGCGCATGCTCGATCACCTCCCGGTAGCTCCGGTCGAGCCGCTCGATCTCCCGATCCCAGCTCAACCCCTCGACCGAGTTCCGCGCTCCCCGCGCCAGCCGTCGGCCGAGACCCCACTCGGTCGCCAGCCGCACCATCGCCAGCGCCATTCCCTGGATGTCGCCCTCCCGGCAGGCGAGCCCGTTGCGGGCGTCGCGGAGATGGTCGCGCACGCCGCCTTCGGGCACCGCGACGACCGGCAGACCGCTCGCCATCGCCTCGAGCACGACCAGGCCCAGCGTTTCCGTCACCGAGGCGAACACGAAGGCGTCGCAGTTGGCGTAGAGGTCGGGCAGCCGGCTCCGGCGGTCGAGCAGGCCGAGGAAATCGACGCCGGCCGGCGCGGCGGCGCGCAGCTCGGCTTCGCGCGGGCCGGTGCCCGCCACGACCAGGTGAATGACGCCGCGCGGCAGCATCTCGCTCGCGAGGCGGAAGGCGTCGATGACGTGGTCCGTCCGCTTCTCCGACGCCAGGCGGCCCACGTGGAGAAAGGTGAACCGGCTTCCCATCCCCAGCGCGGCGCGCATCGCCTCCGAGCGCCGGCCCGGGTGGAAGATCTCGGTATCCACGCCGCGTCCCCACACCTCCACGTCGGTGAGGCCCATCTCGAGCAGGTCGGCCCGGGCGACGCTGGACGGGGTGTAGACGCGGCGGCTCGTCGAGTGGAAGCGCGCGATGTACCGGGTCACGAGCCCCTTGAGCAGGCGGGCGCCGTACGCCTCGGCGTAGCGGGCGAAGTCGGTGTGATAGGAGGAGACGACCGGGATCCCGGCGCGCGCGGCGGCGGCCTTCCCGGCCCGTCCGATTCCGAACTCCGTCTCGCAGTGCACCAGGTCGGGCCGGAAGCGATCGATGATCCTGGCGAGCTCGCCGGCTCGCGGCCGGGCGAGCCGGATCTCCGGGTAAAGCGGCATCGCCAGGCTGGGGAAGCTGTGAACCTCCGCCGGGTCGGGCGCCGCCGCGCGATCCCGGCTCCACGCCGCGTGGGTGGCGGCGGGATACCGGGGCGCGGCGACTTCACACTCCCATCCGCTCTGGCTGAGCCCTTCCACCGACACCGCGGTGACGACGGAGACCCCGTTCATCTGCGGGGGATAGGTATCGGTGCAAAAGAGTACACGCATGGAAGTTCCGGTGGCGGCAGACTCGGCAAGCTCATGGGCCAGCGTCACGGCCGCGTGAAAGCCGTGTCTCGATTGTCCGGGGCGGAGTCGGGGACCGAATCGTTACGTCCGTGTGGCGGCCGTGCGGCGGCAGAGTAGCGGAGGAGCGCGATCTTGGGATCACATGACCGCACCATTGCTGGTACGGCTCGGCGCCCAGGATCGCGCGCTGATGCTGCGCTGCGCGATGTCGCCGGCCGCGCCGCGGGCCGCGCGTGTCGGCTGGTCCGTCGTCACCCACGTCGGTGGGACGCCGGCCTCGATCGGCGCGGCGGGGCTGCCGCTCCTGGCCTGTTGCGCCCTGCAGGATGCGGGGGAGCTGGCGTCCGCCTCGCTGGTGATTTCCCACCTGCTGGTTCAGCTCGTGAAGCGCACCGTGGGCCGGCGACGGCCTTCGGCTCAGGAGGCGCTGTGCGCGGCCATCCGGGAGCCGGACCGGTTCTCGTTCCCTTCCGGACACGCGACGGCGGCACTCGCCGTGGCGCTGGCCTACGCGATGGTGTTTCCGCTCCTGGCGGGACCGCTCGTCCTGCTGGCGCTCCTGGTGGGGTTCTCCCGCGTGCGGCTCGGCGTGCACTACCCCAGTGACGTGGTCGTGGGGCAGCTCATCGCGCTGCTCACCGCGGCAGGGGTCGCGATTCTTGGCTGACGACGCTCAGTCCAGGTCACCGACGTAGCTGAGGAATTTCGCCCGGCCGCCGCGCTCCAGGATCTTGCTGAACAGCCGGGCACCGACCGTGTCCCCCGACCGATTCGTCCACCGCACTGAGCACGGGCCGACGATCGTGTTTTCGCCCTCGCGCACCTCTCCCTTGCCGCAATCGTAGTCCACCAGTGTCATGCCGCTTCCACCGTAGAGCTGCAGTGCCTTGCCCATCCCGGTGTTGCTGCGCTGCGAGAGCATGAACCACATGAGGCCGGGTTCCAGATCGTACGGCGGCTTCCCTTCCGCGGCGGTCGGATAGTAGAGGTAGGCGAACTCCGTGCGGCTCACGGTGAGCCCGGCGAGCGCCGCGGTGTCGGCCTCACCCAGCGCGTGGATGAACGCCTTCACCAGCGCATCCCGGCTCCGCGCTCCCCCAGCCAGCGAGTCGACGGGTGAGAGACCCGCGCGGAACCGGCGTACGGCTTCTTCGCGCGGGATGATGCTGTCCACCACCCGGCCGGAGTTCGGGAGGTCAGCCCGCGCCTCGGGACTGCCGCACGCGGCGCTCATCGCTACCAGTGCAAGAAAACCGATCGCCTGCAGCCGCATGTCTCGTCCTTCGTTGAAGTGCCGGGTGACGGAAAGGCGGAGCCGACGTTCGGCCCCGCCCGTCCACCCTTCATCCCTGCGTTACTCGGTGGCGTAGTTGGTCCAGCCCTCCCACCACTTGGCGCCGGCCGGATCGGCCGCCCCGAAGTACGTGGTGTTGCCGAGCGTGCCACCGAAGTAGCTGCCGGTGTACTCGGTCGGGATCACGACCGTCCCGGCGCCCGTCGTCGGAGCAGAGGCCGCCGGCGGCGTCCAGTCGAGCGACGCCGGATCGAGGCTGGTGAACAGGGAGGCCGCCGTGCCGGCATCCTCCACGTGATTGTCAGCCGTGAAGGCGTCCGCGGTGCCGAAGTTACTGCCGCCATCCTCGTCGTAGTTCGCGCCGTTCTCGGCGAGCAGGATGTTCACCACGTTGAGCGAGTCGGCGGCCATGCAGGTCAGCCGTCTCCTGCTCGCGGACCGACACGCCCTGCACCTGCCAGCGAGCCACGATCCCGTTGGTGAGGTAACCACCGGTGCCGCGACGCAGCACCATGCCGACGTCGCCGGAGCTGGACGGCGTGATGGCCGTGCCGGGACCCACCAGCGTGAAGTTGGCGAACACGGGAATCGAGAACGGCTCGCTGGCGAACCCGAGATCGCATCCGGTGCCGTTGCAGCCGTCTGCCTCGAAGCCCTCGGGGTCGCTCGCCAGGACTCCCGCGCCCGCCGCCGGATCGATCCGGGTGGACTGGAAGCCGATCAGGAACTGGTTGCGGCCCCGGTAGCCCTCGGTCCAGTCGAAATGCTCGTCGCCCGCCTCGTAGGACACGAGGTAGCGGCCATCGACCGCGCCGCCCCACCACTCGAAGCCGTCGTCCAGTCCGGCCAGAGACTGCACGTATTCCAGCGTGGTGCCGGAGCCGACCGCGTACATCGACAGGCTGTTGAGCTCCTGGCCCGCGCCACCCGACACGTCATAGCCCGCGAACTCGATCCGGACGTACCGCAGGGTGCCGCTGTTGTCGGTGTTGTCGCTGCCGCCCGAGTAGAGTCTCGGTGACGCCCGCCGGACCCTCGGTCAGCACGTCGCCGCTGCGGTTGATGATGCCGTTGCCGATGATGAACAGCCCACCCCAGTCGCCGGGCGCGCGGGAGCCCGCGGCCTTGGCCGAGGTGAAGACGATCGGCGCGTCGGCGGTGCCTTCCGCGTCGATCTGCGCGCCGCGAAGGATCCAGAGCGAGCTGCCGGCCACCGCTTCGTCACCCACGATCGTCGTGCCGGCCTCGATCGTCAGGGTCGCGCCGCTCGCCACCTTCACGTACCCGCTCAGCACGTACAGCGTATCGGCGAAGAGCGTCCGGTCGGCCGTGATGTCGCCGGTCAGGGTGTCCACCGCCTCGCCTTCCACGCCCGCGGTCACCGTCGAGCTGAAGCTGCCGGTGCCTTCGGCGTTCACGGCGGCCACACGGTAGCTGTACACCACGTCGGTCTCGATGTCGGTGTCGGTGTAGCTCGCCTCGGTGAGATCGCCGCCGACCTCGGCGAAGGCACCGGCCGGCTGGCCCTCCGCCCGCTCGAGCACGTAGCTCGTGGCGCCGGTCACCGCGGTCCAGGCCACCTCGATGCTGGTACCGTCGCCCGAAGGCGTGGCGGTGAGGCCGGTCGGGGCCGGCGGCGTCGCCGGCGGGTTGGTGTTGTCGTCGTCACCGCAGGCCGCCAGGCTCACGGCCACGAGGAGCGCACTCGCGATGACGCGAATCGAGCGCACGGGGAACGGCATCAGGGCCTCACGGAATAGAAGGAAGTAAGGTTGCGACCCAAGCGCGCTCATAAACGACCCGACGCGTAGCGCACGCAGCACGATGTGGTCACGATTCCGTCACTCTCACGGATTCCAGCTCGCTCCGAAGGCAAAGACCCGCCCGGCCTTGTACCGAAGGCGGGTCACGCCGCCCTGCTCCACCCGATAGGGCGAGTCGAGGAGATTCTTGGCGTCGAGACGGATCGAGGTACTCGCCAGCACCGGCACCAGAACCGACACGTCCACCACGTGACGGGCCAGCTCGTACGTATCCGGGAACGGCCGGGCGCCGGCCTCGAGCACCCGGGCGCCGACCACGTTGTAGAGGGCGGTGGCGTTGATCCCGCCGGGGCCGGCGTAGGTCAGTCCGCTGTTCACGACGTATTCCGCTTGCCCCACCATCGGACGGTCACCGCTGGTCAAGACGTTGCTTCCGGGGGTGATCTCACTTCGCATCAGCGTGGTGTTGGCGAAGAGCGTCAGGGCAGCCAGGCCCGGTGACACGAAGTCGAGGCTCTTCCGGACCTCCAGCTCGATGCCGTAGTTGTCCGCCCGCTCGGCGTTGAGGAAGCTGTTGGCCAGGGCGCCGGTCTGGGCGACGAATACCCGCTCGATCGGATCGTTGAACCGCTTGGCGAACAGCGCCGGCGCTGAACGTCTCGTCCGGCCCGCGGATACCACTCCCACCGCAGGTCGTAGTTCTGGATCAGCGCGCGCTGGAGATCGGGATTGCCGAAGGTGATCACCCCACCGATCGGCTCGAACGAGCTGGTGGTGGCGATCTCCCGGTACTCGGGACGCGACAGCGTCTGGCTGGCCGACAGCCGGAGGATCTGGTTGTCGGTCAGGTCGTAGTTGAGCGACAGCGCCGGCAGGATGTCGGTGTTGTCGCGCGAGACGGTGGACGGCAGGCCCTGCGGATCCAGCGAGTTCAGGTCCAGCGTCCAATGCTCCACCCGCGCGCCGCCGATGAGCCGCAGCCGATGGCTGATGGGCATCTCGACCTGGGCATAGCCGGCGCTCAGCCGGTCCTTGGCGTCGTACTGTCCACCGAACGAGCTGAGGAAGAGCGACAGGCGCCCGTCCTGGGCGAAGGGCCCGGCGAAGATCTGCTCTGGCGAGAGTGCCGCGGTCCGCCAGCGACAGGCTGCGGTTGGTGATGTCGAAGGACCGGCTGTCCGCGTCGCGGTCCACGGCCCGGAACGCTCCGCCCACCTTGATGGTGATCGGCTGGTCCGGCGAGCCGAGGAACAGCCGGTAGTTGGCCTGTCCCTCATAGCTCTTCTCGTTGAGATCGCTGAACGTCCGGGTGGCCGAACGGGGACCGCCGAACCAGGCCACCGGATTGGAGACGCGGGTCGTGGGGTCGATCTGGGTGATGTACGCGACGTCGGACCGATCCGGCTCGGTGCGGTCCACCTTCGAGGCCGACAGCGACCAATCCACCAGATGCTGGTCGCCCAGCAAGTGCTCGCCCGTGACCTGGTGGGAGCGCACGGTGCGCTCGATGAACGTCAGCCGGGTGACGTCCAGGTCCACGTCGAACTCCTCGTTCTCCCCCGCCAGCTCGGTCGCCTCGTTGTCGGCGCTTCGATTGTAGGTGTTGTTGAAGGAGACCTTGGTGCTCTGGCCCAGCCGGGTCGTCAGGTTGAGGATGCCGCCCCACAACACGCTGTTCCGCACCGTTCCGCCGAAGCTCTGGTTGATCGGCTGGAAACCGTTGGCGGTCGTCTGCACCAGCGCGCGACTCTCCTCCGACCGCACCTCCTGCCCGTTGGAATAGGTGAAGGCGCCGATATACCCGATGGACTGGCCGAAGACAGGGTCCTCTCCGCCCACCGTTACCCCGAGCCCGCCGTTCGCGGAGCCGTCGCCGAACCGGGGAGACCAGGCGTTGCGGAACGACCCGATCATCCCATTGATCTCTTCCCGGGTGCGCCCGGCGAGGCTGGACACGCCGGTGAGCGGACCGGGAAGGTCACGCGCCGCGCCCGCGAAGCCGAGCCACTCGCGTCCGACCCGGGGCGCCCGCGCCAGCTCCTTGCCCGTGGCGGCGGTGTTGAGGCCGCCCGACGCGGAGAAGGTGATGATCCGCCGAGCCGGGAATTCCCGGGTCTTGAGGTTGACGGCCGCGCCGCTGAAGTCGCCGGGCTGGTCCGGCGTGAAGGTCTTCGAGGTGGTGATGCCCTCCAGCAGGCTCGCCGGGAACAGGTCGAGCGGGACGACCTTCCGCTCCGGCTCCGGGCTCGGCACCCGCGCGCCGTTGAGCGAGGTCGTGGTGTACCGCTCGCCCAGTCCGCGCACGAAGACGTAGCGCCCGTCCTGGACCGTCACCCCGCTCACCCGCTGCACCGCCTGCCCCGCGTCGCTGTCGGGACTTCTCCGGATCTGCTCCGCCGTCACCGAGCTCACGATGTTGGTCGCGTTGCGCTGCTCGTCGAGGGCGCGGTTCACCGTGCCCCGCTCCGCTTCGGCCGTGACCGCGATCTCCGCGAGCTGCACCACCTCGGCCGACAGCGCGATGTCCTGCGCGACGGACCCGCCGTCCGCGCACCACGATCCCGGTGACGACCTTGGGCCCGTACCCGATCATCCTCGCCCGGAGGGAGAGCGTGCCGGCCGCGACTTGCTCCAGGACGTAGCGGCCGTCGAGCGCCGTGACCGCGCGCCGGTCGGTGCCGACGACCTCCACCGTCGCGCCGGCCACGGGCGCGCCCTGCTGCCCTTCCACCACCCGGCCCACGATGCGACCGGTGCCTTGGGCGAAGGCCGAGACCGCGGGAATCAGACAGAGGAACGCCAGCCAACCGAGTCGAACCACGCTTCGAGTCATCATGGGAGTGGAGTAGGAGAGTGGGCGCGCGTCGATCGCCGGCCGGTCGGCCGGTCCGCGACGAAAGTCGAAGGACCGCGTTTCGGCCGGGGCACGACCATGCAACGGATGCGTCACGAGCGAGGGGCGGGGTTTCCGGGACCCTCACTTTACCTGTCTGTTACAAACCAGCCGGTCGTTCGTGACGCGTTCCGGGCTTCTTAGGCGCGGTCGGTACTGCCTCGGGACAACTTCGGCATGAAAGGGCACGCATGCGTGCGATGGTTCGCGGGATCATGGCGGGGACTCTGCTGATCGGAGCGTTCACCACGCTTTCAGCGCAGACGACCTACCCCAACATCAAGCTGACCGGTCGGCTCCAGGAGCAGGTGTACTACTTCGACAACGACGCCGTTTGCCGGCTACGGTCGGCCCCAACAGCAACATCTTCACCCGGCGCGCCCGCATCGAGGCCCGCGGCGACATCTCGGAGAACGTCTCGGTCTACATCCAGCCCTCCTTCGAGGGCGGCCGCAACCTCTCCAGCGTCTCGACCACCTGCACCTCGACCGAAGTGCCCGCGGGTGGCGGCACGCCCACGATCACCTGCCGGACCACCGGCCGGAGCGGCCTGCGGCTCCGGGACGCCTACATCGACGTCCGATTCAGCAAGGTCGCCGGCAAGTCGGCGTTCTACCTCCGCGCCGGCCAGGAGAAGCGGCCCTACAGCCGCTACGAGCTGACCTCGTCGAACAACCTGCCCTCGATCGAGCGCGGCGCCGGCCAGGGACTGCTCCCGGCCGCCTCCAACGACCTCTTCGGCTCCGCCGGCTTCCTCTCGCATGACGTCGGCGCCAGCCTGCGGCTGGAGCACAAGCTGGACGACGTCCGCCTGGTGACCGTCAAGGTCGGCGCCTACAACGGCCAGGGCGAGAGCCTGAACGACGTCAACAACAGGAAGAGCTTCGGCGCCCGCGCCACCGCCGCCGTGACGGCGAAGATCGACGTGGGTGCGTCGTTCTTCTCGCACGACGCGATCGTCACCACGAACAACGTGCCCGACTCGAGCTTCACCAATACGGCCTGGGACATCGACGCCCAGTACGGCAAGCCCGGCGACGAGGGGCTCTACGCCCTCGCCGAGTACCTCCAGGGCAAGAGCGCCTCCGCCGACAAGCTCCAGATGCGGGGCATCCAGGGCGTGGCCGCGTACAACGTCCGGATGACGAGCCCGACCGCCTGGCTGTACGCGATCGAGCCCTTCGCGCGGGTGGACCTGGCCGACCCCGACACCGACGCGGACGACAACGGCGCCACGACCATCACGGCCGGCGTCGGGTTCTACATGTCGAGCAAGGCGTGGTTCCGGATCGCGTACGAGCGCCAGAGCTTCCAGGCCGAGGGCGTCGGAGGGCGTGAGCGGCGTCCGGAGCATGATGGCGGTGAGCTTCTGACAGCGATGTCAGCCTGAGCAAGGCGAAGGCGCCGATGCGTGCATGGGCCCTTCGCTCCGCTCAGGGTGACATCTCTACCCAAATAAGGACGACATACATGCGGACCGCATTCGCACTGCTCGCCGCCGCGGCGCTCGCTGCCCCGCGTGAGCGCCCAGACCCTCACGGCGCCGGTGCGACGTTCCCCAATCCGATCTACACCAAGTGGTTCGACGCCTACAACAAGAAGACCGCGGTCCAGATCAACTACCAGTCCATCGGCTCGGGCGGCGGCATCCGGCAGTTCACCGAGGGCACCGTGGACTTCGGCGCGACCGACGGCCCGATGAACGACTCCCAGATCGCCGCGGTCAACGGCAACGTGCTCCACGTGCCCACCGTGCTGGGCGCGGTGGTGGTGACCTACAACCTCCCGACGCCTGGGCGAAACCAAGCTCAAGTTCGACGGCAACGTGCTGGTCGACATCTTCATGGGCCGGATCACCAAGTGGGACGACAAGGCGATCGCCGCCCTCAATCCCGGCGTGAAGCTGCCCGGACATCGACCTGATCGTGGTGCATCGGTCCGACGGTTCGGGCACGACCTACGTCTTTACCGATTTCCTCAACAAGTTCTCCCGGGAGTGGCGCGACAAGGTGGGGTTTGCCACCTCGGTCAATTGGCCGGTCGGGCTCGGCGGTAAGGGCAACGAGGGCGTGGCCCAGCAGGTGAAGCAGGCCGAAGGCGCCATCGGCTACGTCGAGCTGATCTACGCGCTGTCCAACGGTCTCGGCCTACGGCGAGATCAAGAACTCCGCGGGCAGCTTCGTCGAGCCGTCGCTGGAGATCGTCACCGCCGCCGCGGCGGGCACCAAGCTGAGGACGGATACCGATTTCCGGGTGTCCATCACCAACGCGCCGGGCGCGGCTTCGTATCCGATCGCCTCCTTCACCTGGCTGCTGGTGCAGAAGGACGGCAAGGACCCCGCCAAGGCGAAAATCATCAAGGATTTCCTCACCTGGATGATCTCGCCCGAGGCCCAGGCGATGGCGGCCGACCTCAATTACGCTCCGCTGCCTGAGGAAGTCGTGCTCGCTGGTCCAGGCGCGGCTGCCCGACCTCAAGGCCGGGCGGCAAGGCGATCGCCTCCAACTAAGGAGTTACCCGATGACGCATTCGCATCCGCGCCGCGGCCTCGCTGCTGCTCTGTTCGCTCGCCTGCGGCGGCGGCGAGCGCAACTGGTAGCGCGCAGGTGCCGACAGCACCAGCGCGGGCGCGACCGCCGGCCGCAGCGGCGCCGGGCTGACCGGCGCCGGCGCCACGTTCCCCAATCCGATCTACACCAAGTGGTTCGACGCCTACGCCAAGGCGACCGGCGTCGCGCATCAACTACCAGTCCATCGGCTCCGGCGGCGGCATCCGCCAGTTCACCGAGGGCACCGTGGACTTCGGCGCCACCGACGGCCCGATGAACGACGAGCAGATCTACGCCGTGGGGGGAAACGTGCTCCACGTCCCGACGGTGCTCGGCGCGGTCGTGGTCACCTACAACCTGCCGGAGCTGGGCGACAAGCCAGCTCAAGCTTCGACGGCGCCACCTGGCCGACATCTTCCTCGGCCGCATCACCAAGTGGAACGACAGCGCGCATCGCCGCGCTCAATCCGGGGGCCAAGCTGCCGGAGAAGGACATCATCGTGGTCCATCGGTCGGACGGCTCGGGCACCACCTTCATCTTCACGGACTATCTGGCAAGGTGTCGCCCGACCTGGAAGGAGAAGGTCGGAAGCGCCACGTCGGTCGAGTGGCCCATCGGCCTGGGCGGCAAGGGCAACGAGGGCGTGACCCAGCAGGTCAAGCAGTCCGACGGCGCGATCGGCTACGTCGAGCTGATCTACGCGATCTCCAACAAGCTGCCCTATGCCGACGTGAAGAACGCCGAGGGCGAGTTCGTCGAGCCGTCGCTCAAGAGCGTGACCGCCGCCGCGTCAGCCGACGCTGCCGCCGGACACCGATTTCCGGGTGTCCATCACCAACTCCGAAGGGCGCCGAGAGCGTATCCGATCTCGTCGTTCACCTGGCTGCTGGTCCAGCCTGAGCCGAGGGACACCGCCAAGGGTGCCGAGATCAAGAACTTCATCGAGTGGATGCTCAAGCCGGAGGCACAGCGGATGGCGGCGGACCTGCATTACGCGCCGCTGCCGGTGCCGGTGATCGAGTTGGTGCAGAAGCGCCTGGAGAGCTGACAGCAGAGTGTCACCCTGAACGAAGTGAAGGGGGCCATGGCAGTTATGGTCCCCTTCACTTCGTTCAGGGTGACATTGCCCTGTCCTCGCCCTTGCTCCGTGACCTGTCCGTTACAATTCCGTGACCATCCCCCCGCCTGCCCCGGATAACATCTCCGCCATGACTACCACCGTCGCGCCCGAGCCGCGTCCGCCGCGCGCCCGTCCACGAGCCGCCGTCGCTGGAGCTGACGAGCTACGGCGATCGGGTCTTCCGCTGGCTCCTCACGCTCGGGGCCCTGACCATTCCGGTGCTGCTCGGCTTCCTGGTCTTCGAGCTCTGGCTCGGCTCGCGCCTGGCCATCGGCGAAGTTCGGGCTCGAGGTTCGTCACCACCAGCCCTGGGATCCGGTGGCCGAGCAGTTCGGCGCCTTTCCGCTGATCTTCGGGACGCTCGATCTCGTCGGTCGTCGCCCTGGTCATCGCGGTGCCCTCTGTCGCTCGGGCGTGGCGATCTATCTCAGCGAGTTCGCGCCCAAGTCGATCCGGCAGCCGGTGGCGTTCCTGATCAGCCTGCTCGCGGCGATTCCCAGCGTGGTCTACGGTCTCTGGGGCATCTTCGTCCTGATCCCGATCCTCCGGACCAGCGTCTTTCCGTTCCTGCGCGACGTCTTCGGCTTCCTGCCGCTGTTCCAGGGCGCCGATCTACGGCCCGTCCATGCTCTCCGCCGGCATCATCCTCGCGATCATGGTGATGCCGTACGTCATGTCGGTGTCCCGGGAAGTGCTGCTGGCGGTGCCGGATACCCAGCGCGAAGCCGCGCTCGGCGCTCGGCGCGACACGATGGGAAGCGGTCATCACTGCCATCCTTCCCTACGCCCGCTCCGGCATCATCGGCGCGGTCATCCTCGGCCTCGGCCGCGCGCTGGGCGAGACGATGGCGGTCACGATGCTGATCGGCAACCGGCACGAGATCGCCGCCTCGCTCTTCGCGCCGGGCTACACCATGGCCGCGGCGATCGCCAACGAGTTCTCCGAGGCGGTGGGTGAACATGCACCTCTCCGCCCTGGCCTACGTCGCCTTCCTGCTCTTCATCGTGACGGTGCTGGTGAACGCCGGTGCCCGGCTGCTCATCTGGCGCGTCGCCCGCGGCTCGGGCATCGGGAGCAAGGCGCTGTGAACCGCCGCGTCGATGCGCCGGCTGGTCAGCAACGCCGATGGTCGGCGTCATGATCGCTCGCCGTGGTGGTGGCGTTGCTGCCGCTCTTCTTCATCCTGGTCGACCTGGTCGTCAAAGGCGCCGGCAGCCTCTCGGCCTGGACTTCTTCACCAGGATGCCCGCGCCGGCGGGCGAGACCGGCGGCGGGGTGGCGCACGCCATCGTCGGGACGCTCATGATCGTCGGCATGGCCAGCCTCATCGGCCTGCCGATCGGCATCGCGGCCGGCATCTACTGCGCGGAGTATCCGGGGAGCCGGCTCACCTGGATCACCCGATTCGTGGCCGACGTCATGAACGGGACCCCGTCCATCGTCGTCGGCGTCTTCGCCTGGGCCTGGATCGTGGCGACCCAGAAGCACTTCTCCGCCCTGGCGGGCAGCGCGGCGCTGGCGATGCTGATGATCCCGATGGTGCTGCGGACCACCGAGGAGATGATCAAGCTGGTGCCCAATTCGCCTTCGCGAGGCGGCGCTGGCGCTGGGCTATCCGCGCTGGAGCACCAGCCTGTCGATCGTCATGCGGACGACCCTGCCGGGCATCGTCACCGGCAGCCTGCTGGCCGTGGCCCGCATCGCCGGGGAGACCGCGCCCCTGCTGTTCACCGCGCTCGGCAGCCAGTACATGAGCTTCAACCTCAACCAGCCGATGGCGGCGCTGCCGCTGACGGTGTTCACCTACGCCACCGGCCCGTACGAGGAGTGGCATCAGCTACGCCTGGGCCGCCGCACTCGTCCTCATCCTGGTCGTCTTCGTGCTGAGCCTCGGCGCTCGGCTCGCCATCGGCCGGAGGGTCATCAGCAATGGCTGACGCTACGCTGCGCACGGCGCCGCCCCGCCCGCCGGCTCGCCACCGCGGCGCCCGTCGCGATCCGGGTGGAGACCGACAAGCTGACGGCGATGTACGGAAAGTTCACCGCCGTGAAGAGCGTGTCGCTGGGCTTTCAGGCCCACCGGGTCCACGCGCTCATCGGCCCGTCGGGCTGCGGCAAATCCACCTTCCTCCGCACGATCAACCGGATGCACGAGCTGGTCGAGGGTGGGATGGATCACCGGCCGGGTGCTGCTGGACGGCGAGGACATCTACGCGCCGCAGGGTAAACGCGATGCAGCTCCGCCGCCGGATCGGGATGGTGTTCCAGCGGCCCACGCCGTTCCCCACGATGTCCATCTACGACAACGTGGCGGCGGGGCTTCGGGTGCACGGCCGGCTCCCGCGGCAGGAGCTGGACGCGATCGTCGAGCGCTCGCTCCGCCAGGCGGCGCTGTGGGACGAGGTGAAGGACCGGCTTCGCGCGCCGGCCACCGCGCTCTCGGGCGGCCAGCAGCAGCGGCTCTGCATCGCCCGGACCGTGGCGCCAACGCCGGACGTCATCCTGCTGGACGAGCCGACCGCGTCGCTCGACCCGCAGGGCACCCAGCGGATCGAGGAGCTGCTGTTCGAGCTCAAGAAGGATTTCACCATCATCATCGTCACCCACAATATGCAACAGGCGGCCCGGGTGTCCGACACGACGACGTTCTTCTATCTCGGCACGATGGTGGAATCCGGCGCCGACCCGGCAGATCTTCACCGCGCCGCGCAACGAGCAGACCGAAGCCTACATTACGGGGAGATTCGGATGAGCGCGATCATGAAGCCGAGGCCCTCCTTCGTCCCCACGCCGAAGGCCACGCTCGCACCGCGCCCGCCCTCGGCGGACCCCGCGGAGCGCGGCGTGCCGGCGGTGGACGTGCGCGGGTTCAACTTCTTCTACGGCACGCGCCAGGTGCTGCGCGACCTCGAGTTCTCGATCGAGCGCAAGGCGGTGACCGCGATCATCGGCCCGTCGGGGTGCGGCAAGTCCACGTTCCTCCGCTCCATCAACCGGCTCAACGACCTGATCACCGGTACCCGGCACGCCGGCGACATCCTGGTCGAGGGCCGGTCGGTCTACGGGCACGGCACCGACCTCGTCTCGCTGCGCCAGCGCGTGGGCATGGTGTTCCAGCGCCCCAATCCGTTTCCCAAGACGGTGTTCGACAACGTCGCCTACGGCCCGGCCCTCAACCGCCTGGTGCCCAAGCGCGACCTCCCCGATCTGGTCGAGCGGTGTCTGCGCCAGTCCGCGCTGTGGGATGAGGTCAAGGACCGCCTGGAGGAGCCGGCCACCGGGCTCTCGGGCGGCCAGCAGCAGCGGCTCTGCATCGCCCGGGCGCTCGGCAACCAGCCCGAGGTGCTGCTGATGGACGAGCCGTGCTCCGCGCTGGATCCGGTCGCCACCCAGCGGGTCGAGGAGCTGATCTTCGAGCTGAAGCGCGACTACACCATCGTCATCGTCACCCACAACATGCAGCAGGCCGCCCGGGTGTCGGACTACACCGGCTTCTTCGACCGCGGCGTGCTCGTGGAGTTCGACGAGACCGAGCGGATCTTCACCAGCCCGGCGCACGAGCGGACCGAGGCATACATCACCGGGAGGTTCGGATGAGCGTAGATGCTCATCGCCATTTCCACGACGAGCTGAGCCACGTCAAGGTCCGCCTGCTCACGATGTCGGGTGAGGCGGAAGCGGCGCTCAGCCTGGCCGTCGAAGCCCTGCTCGAGCGCGACAGCGACAAGGCGCGCCGCGTGATCAGGGGCGACCGGGTGATCGACAGCATGGAGGTCGAGATCGAGGAGCAGTGCATCAATCTCCTCGCCCTGCAGCAGCCGATGGCCCGCGACCTCCGGATGCTCACGTCCGCGCTCAAGATCGCCAACGATCTCGAGCGGGTCGGCGACCACGCCGTGAACATCGCCCAGTCGGCGGAACGGCTGAACCAGAGCCGCCCGATCGCGCCCGAGCCGGAGATCGTCGAGATGGCCCGGCTCGCCCGCGACATGCTCTCGGACGCCCTGGAGGCCTTCATCCGGGGCGACGCGGCCGGGGGCCGCGAGGTCTGCCTCCGGGACGACAAGGTTGACCAACTCCACGGATCAGTGTTCCGTATTCTGCTCACGCACATGATGGAAGACCCCCACATGATCGGTGCGGGCATGGAGCTCTTCCTCGTGAGCAGGAACCTGGAGCGGGTGGCCGATCTCGCCACCAACATCGGCGAGGACGTCGTCTTCCTGGTGGAGGGCAAATCGATCAAGCACCACGCCGAGGATCGGGGCGAGGCCAAAGTCACCGCGTGACGAACGGCGGCAACGGCGCCGAGCGGGAGCGGATCGCCGCGATCGATGTCGGCTCGAACTCCGTCCGGCTGCTGGTGGCCGAGTACGATCCTTCCTCCGGGCTCACGATCATCGACGAGCTGAAGGATCAGCCTCGCCTGGCAGCCGGGCTGGCCAACACCGGCTGTCTCAGCGATGCGGCGATGGATCGCGCCATCCAGACCCTGGGGCGGATGCGCGAGGTCTGCCAGCGCCGCGACGTCCACCGCATCGCCGCCGTCGCCACCGCCGCCGTGCGGGAGGCGGAGAACGGGCCCTGGTTCGTCCGCCGGGTGCGCCAGGAGCTGGACATCCCCCTCCGCATCATCGACGCCGAAACCGAGGCCGCGCTCTCCTACCGCTCGGTCGCCCATCACTTCCCGCTCGCCGGCGAGCGCGCGCTCGTCGCCGACATCGGCGGCGGCAGCCTCGAGCTGATCGGCGCCGTGGACGGCCTGGTCGAGCTGACGCTCTCGCTGCCGCTCGGCGCCGTTCGCCTGACCGAGCTCTACCTTCCCGGCGACCGCTCGATCCAGCGGGAGCTGGCCGCCCTCCGGAAGTACATCCGAAAGCAGCTCAAGAAGGCGCTCTCGAGCCGCGAGTGGGCGGCCGCCGGCGTCATCGGCTCGGGCGGCACCTTCACCACGCTGGCGCGCGTGACGCAGGCCCGCCGCGGACTCCCTCCCGGCGACACCGTGCACGGCGTCTCCGTCGAAACGGCGGAAGTCGAGCGCCTGCTCGACTGGCTGGCCAGCCGCACGCCGGAGCAGCGCCGCCAGGTGCCCGGGCTCAACCCCGAGCGGGCCGACATCATCCTCGCCGGCCTCGCCGTCACCGCCGAGCTGCTGGATTGGGTCCGCACCCGGAGCATCACCGTGAGCGCGTTCGGGCTGCGGGAAGGGCTGCTGCTGGAGATGGCGGGCGCGGAGGAACCGGTGGTGCGCGATCCGCTGCGGCTGTTCCGCGAGTTCGCGGGACGCTGCCAGTCGGACCGGCGCCATGTCGAGCACGTCCGCCGGCTGGCGCTGCAGCTCTTCGAGCAGCTCGGCGAGACGCTCGGATGCGGACCGGAGGAGCAGCTACTGCTGGAGGCGGCGAGCCTGCTGCACGACGTGGGGCAGCTGGTGAGCTATCCCAAGCACCACAAGCACAGCTACAGTCTCATCACCCACGCGGAGCGGCTGGGGCTCGCGCCGCGGGAGCGGTCGCTGGTGGCGCTCATCAGCCGCTATCACCGGAAGACCGGACCTCGGCGCAAGCACCCCGAGTTCGCGATCCTCCCGCCGGAGGATCAGGACGTCGTACGGCGCCTGAGCGCCGTCCTGCGGGTGGCGGACGGTCTCGACCGCGGTCACTCGGCGGCCGTGGATTTCGTCGCGGCGGAGCTGCGCGAGGATGCGCTGGTGCTGACGGTGAAGGGGGCCAACTCACACACCGATCTGGGGCTCGAGTGCTGGGGCGCGTCGCGCAAGGCCGACGTCATGGCCAAGCTGCTCCAGCGCGACGTCATCATCACCGACCGCGTTCAGTAGCCCGCGGACACCGAGGCTTCCACCAGCGCTTTGAGCGGTGGCGCGGACGGTCCCAGCATCGCCGCCATGCCCGCCACGGCCTGCGTCCCGATGCGGTCGGCCCCGGCCGCCAGCATCCGGATGGCGGTTTCGCCGTTGCGGATCCCACCCGACGCCTTCACGCCCAGGTCCGAACCCACCGCCCGCCGCATCAGCGCGACCACCCCTTCCTTGGCTCCGCCCGAGGGATGGAATCCGGTCGACGTCTTCACGTAGGCAGCGCCCGCCGCTCTGGCCACGAGACAGCCCGCCGCGATCTCCACCGGCTCGAGCGCCGCCGTCTCCAGGATCACCTTGACCGGCGTGTTGCCGGCGGCGTCCACCACCCGGCGGACATCGTCCTCGACGTAACGCCACTCGCCCGACTTGGCCTGGCCGATGGCCATCACCATGTCGATCTCGCCCGCGCCGGCGCCCACCGCGAGCTTCGCCTCGGTGGCCTTTGCCTTGGTGAGCGCGGCCCCGAGCGGAAAGCCGACGACGGTCGTCACGAGAACGCCGGACCGCCCGATCCGCGGGACGCAGTCGGGCACCCACCCGCCGTTCACGCAGACCGCGCGGAGCCCGTACCGCACCGCCTCGTCGCACAGGGCGAGGATCGCGTCCCTGCCCGCTTCCGGTTGCAGCAGGGTGTGCTCCAGGAACCGCGCGATGCCGGGGGTGCCCGCGGCCTCTTCCAGCCAGGGAGGCACGGCCTTGGTGGACTGGTGCGGGGCGGCCGTCCAGGCTTCGACGATGGCGCGCGCCTCTTCCAGCAACGCACCGCCGTCCTTGGGCTTCACTCTCCGCCGCCGACGCCAGCCCGACTCAGCCATGGCGGGACCGCATCAGCACCGTTCCCGGGTCATCAGCCCGTGATCCATGTTCTTCGCCAGCGCCCGGTGCCTGGCCACCAGGTCCGGGATCCTTGAAGACCAGGATCAGGACCGCGCCCGCGATGAAGCCGCCCGCGTGGGCCCAGAACGCGACGCCGCCCTTCTCATCGCCGATGGTCGGGAGCCCACCCAGGATCTGGATCAGGAACCAGTAGCCCAGCATGAGGAACGCCGGCACCGCGATGCGCGTGATGAAGAAGCCGAGCACGATCAGCATGTGGACCCGCACCCGCGGATACAGCACGACGTACGCGCCCATCACGCCGCTGATCGCGCCGGACGCGCCCACCATCGGAATGGCGCTGTTCGGATTCACGAAGGTCTGCGCCGCGGCGGCGGCGAGGCCGGATAGAAGGTAGAAGACGAGATAGCGGACATGGCCCATGGAGTCTTCGACGTTGTTTCCGAAGAGCCAGAGAAACCACATGTTCCCGATGAGATGGAGCCAGCCCCCGTGGAGGAACATCGAGGTCAGCGGTGAGAGCCACTCCTGATCCGCATCCATGACGCACGCGGCCGATTCACTCACGGGAATCGAGTATCCCGGCGGGAGACGCCCGAGAAACTCGCCGGGGATCAGCCCCAGCTCGCAGACCGACTTGGACAGATACGGTTCGGCGCCCATCCCCTGGACCAGCACCCACGCGGCCACGTTGAGGCCGATGAGCACCATGGTGACGACGGATGTGCCGAGGGTCGGATTGTCGTCGCGGTAGGGGAACATGCGGGAATACTAGCGAGGCGGCGGAGCGTCTGCCCCACCGCCTCGCCTTCCCTACAATGCCCTTCTGCCCTGGACCAGCTGCATCACGGCCAGGATGACCGCGACGATCAGCAACACGTGAATGAACCCGCCCAGCGTGTAGGACGAGACCACTCCCAGCAGCCAGAGGACCAGGAGGATCACGAAGATCGTCCACAACATGATTCGCCTCCTTGATTCGGTGTCCGACGATTCCGACGGGCACCCGTGGAGGATG
Organism: uncultured Gemmatimonadales bacterium; assembly: GCA_963720365.1. GTDB lineage: Bacteria > Gemmatimonadota > Gemmatimonadetes > Gemmatimonadales > GWC2-71-9 > CAVVWJ01. The sequence goes on from CAVRFK010000004.1 coordinate 610,547, forward strand.
TTGCGAGCCGGTACCATACCGGTCCACGGGGCTGGCCACCACAGTAGCCGAAGCCGGGGAATTCGGTCGTGAGACGCGTCACCGGGTGTGTGCGGTCCGGAGCGCCTGCCGGTGGCTGGCGCGCTGTCAATTTGGCAGCAAATCTAGGTACACGAATTGCCCTTCCCAGTGTCGGATCGGTGCCTTCATGTCAGAAGGGCACCAGAATTCATGGACTTACACGAACGGACTGGAGCAGACATGGCGTCCAAAATCATCGGCATCGACCTGGGCACCACCAACTCGGTCGTATCGGTCATGGAAGGCGGCGACCCGGTCGTCATCCCCAACGCCGAAGGCGGCCGGACCACCCCCTCGGTCGTCGCCTTCACCAAGGATGGCGAGCGCCTGGTCGGTCAGGTGGCCAAGCGCCAGGCCGTCACCAATCCGAAGCAGACCATCTTCTCGATCAAGCGCTTCATGGGCCGCCGGATGAACGAGGTGACCGAGGAGATCAAGAAGGTTCCCTACAAGGTGGTCGAGGGCCAGAACGGGCTCGTCGCCGTGGAGATCGCCAGCAAGCGGTACACCCCGCCCGAGATCTCGGCGATGATCCTCCAGAAGATGAAGCAGACGGCGGAGGACTACCTGGGCACGACGGTCGAGCGGGCGGTCATCACCGTGCCCGCGTACTTCAACGACGCCCAGCGGCAGGCCACCAAGGACGCCGGGAAGATCGCCGGCCTCGAGGTGCTCCGGATCATCAACGAGCCGACGGCCGCCGCGCTGGCCTACGGCCTCGACAAGAAGAAGGAAGAGAAGGTCGCGGTCTTCGACCTCGGCGGCGGCACCTACGACATCTCGGTGCTGGAGCTGGCCGAGGGCGTGTTCGAGGTGAAGAGCACCAACGGCGACACCCACCTGGGTGGCGACGACTTCGACCAGCGGCTCATCGACTGGCTCGTGGCCGAGTTCAAGAAGGACCAGGGCATCGACCTCTCCAAGGACGCGATGGCGCTTCAGCGCCTGAAGGAGGCCGCGGAAAAGGCCAAGATGGAGCTGTCCACCACCACCCAGACGGACATCAACCTGCCGTTCATCACGGCGGACCAGTCCGGGCCCAAGCACCTCAACCTGAGCCTGACCCGGGCCAAGTTCGAGCAGCTGGTGGACGACCTGATCCAGCGCACCATTCCGCCGATGCAGCAGGCCCTGAAGGACGCGGGTCTCGACCCCAAGGCGGTGGACGAGGTGATCCTGGTCGGCGGCTCGACCCGTATCCCCAAGATCCAGCAGATCGTGAAGGACTTCTTCGGCAAGGAGCCGAACCGCTCGGTGAACCCGGATGAGGTCGTGGCCATCGGCGCCGCGATTCAGGGCGGCGTGCTCGGCGGCGAGGTGAAGGACGTGCTGCTGCTCGACGTGACCCCGCTCTCGCTCGGCATCGAGACGCTGGGCGGCGTCACCACGGTCCTGATCCCGCGGAATACGACGATTCCGACCAAGAAGCAGGAGACGTTCTCCACCGCCGAGGACAACCAGACCACGGTGGAGATTCACGTGCTCCAGGGCGAGCGGCAGATGGCCCAGGACAACCGGACCATCGGGAAGTTCCAGCTCACCGGAATTCCGCCGGCACCGCGCGGCATGCCGCAGGTCGAGGTCGCGTTCGACATCGACGCCAACGGCATCCTGCACGTGAGCGCCAAGGACAAGGCCAGCAACAAGGAGCAGAAGATCCGGATCGAGGCGTCCAGCGGCCTGAGCGACACCGATATCGACAAGATGGTGAAGGCCGCGGAGCTGCACGCCAGCGAGGACAAGCAGCGGCGCGAGGGGATCGAGCAGCGCAACCAGCTCGACAGCCTGGTCTACCGGGTCGAGAAGGACAGCAAGGAGTGGGTGGACCGGCTCCCGGCCGACGCGAAGACCCGCCTGGATTCGGCGGTCGAGGCGGGCAAGCAGTCCCTCCGCACCGGTGATCCCGACTTGATCCGGAAGGCGCTCGACGAGCTCAACGGCGCCTACTCCGCCGCAGGCGCGTCGCTCTACCAGCAAGGCCAGGCGCAGCAGCAGGAGGCCGGCCCCGACGCGGGGCAGCAGGCCGGCGCCGAGCAGCCGGCTGGAGGCCAGGAGGACGTGGTCGAGGCGGACTACGAGATCGTGGACGAGAACAAGAAGTAAGCGCTTGTCACCCTGAACGAAGTGAAGGGGCCCATGCTCGCATGGGCCCCTTCGCTTTGCTCAGGGTGAACAGACCCTATTCCCCGTACGGAATCCAGATGTTCTTCACCTGCGTCGCCTGCTCGAGGAACTCCTCGCCGGCGCCCTCCCGAGGGTCGCTCCACTCGCGGTCATGGCCGTGGCTCACCCAGGTCCGCTTCATGTTGCCGCTCGACAGCCGCTCCACTTCCGCCGAGCCCTCGGCCCCGCCGAAGTACCAGATGCCGTCCACGTCGTCGTGGGCCGCGAGCACCGGGCTGAGCTCGTCGCGCGGCCCGGTGACGATGTTCACCACGCCGCCCGGCAGGTCGGACGTGTCGAGCACCTGGTAGAAGTCGATCGCGGCGAGCGGCGCCACCGGCGACGGGATCACGACCGCCGTATTCCCCATCGCGATCGCGGGCATGACCGTGGACACCAGGCCGAGCAGCGACGGCTGGTCGGGACAGACGATGCCGAGGACGCCGATCGGCTCCGGCATCGCCAGGGTGACGTTGCGATAGGGCGTGTGGTGCACCAGGCCGTCGTACTTGTCGGCCCACGCCGCCCAGGTGTAGATCCGCTCCACCGCGAGTTCCACCTCGCCCGGGCTCACGCCGCGGCTGAACTCATTGGCTCGCGCCGCGAGGTTCTCCGCGATGTAGTACAGCACCTGGGCCCGCTGGTGGGCGGTCATCTTCGCCCACCCCGACGCCTTGTGAGCGGCCTCGACGGCGTTCCGGATGTCCTTCCGGTTCCCGTGGCCCACTTCGCCGATCGAGTGGCCGGCCTGGTCGAGCACCGGCAGGCTGTAGCCCGAGTCGGGACGCGCCTGCTTGCCGCCGATGTAGAGCTTGGGGGTGCGGTCGATGGGCGGTAAGGCGGCGCGGCGGTCCGGCGGCACGGCGGCACGGGCATCCGGCCCTGGAGCAGCCACCTTCGTCTGGCACGCTGGCGCGTGCCGCCGTGCCGCCGTACCGCCTGTGCCGCCGCCCTTCTCCCACTTCACATACTCCCGCAGCCCCTCCTTCCCTCCCTCCCGTCCGAACCCGCTCTCCCGATACCCGCCGAATCCGCTCGCCGCGTCGAAGACGTTGGTGCAGTTGATCCACACCGTCCCCGCCTTGAGCTGCGGCGCGATGTCGAGCGCGAGGTTGATGTTCTCGGTCCAGAGGCTCGCCGCGAGGCCGTAGCGGGTGTTGTTCGCCAGCTCGACCGCTTCCGCCGGCGTGCGGAAGGTCATCAGCACGACGACGGGCCCGAAGATCTCCACCTGCGCGATGGTCGCCGCGGGCGAGACCTCGGTGAAGAGCGTCGGCGGGAAGAACCAGCCCTCCTTCGGGCAGCTCCACGAAGGCTGCCACATGGAGGCCCCTTCCTCCTGGCCCTGGCGCACGAGACCCTCGATCCGCTCGAGCTGGACCGGCGCCACGATCGCCCCCATGTCCACCGCCTTGTCCAGCGGATCGCCCAGGCGCAGCGCTTCCATTCTCGCCTTGAGCTTGGCGACCAGCCGGTCCGCCACGCCCTCCTGCACCAGGATGCGCGACCCCGCGCAGCAGACCTGCCCCTGGTTGAACCAGATGGCGTCCACCACGCCCTCGACCACGCTGTCGAGATCGGCGTCCTGGAAGACGACGAACGGCGACTTCCCGCCCAGCTCGAGCGACAGCTTCTTGCCGCTGCCCGCGGTGGCCGTGCGGATGATGCGACCCACATCGGTCGAGCCGGTGAACGCGATCTTGTCGACGTCGGGGTGGGCGACGATGGCCGCGCCGGTGCGGCCGTCACCGGTGATGATGTTCACCACGCCGGGCGGGATTCCCGCTTCCTCGCACAGCTCGGCGAAGCGCAGCGCCGTCAGCGAGGTGAACTCGGCGGGCTTGAGCACCACCGTGTTCCCCATGGCGAGCGCGGGCGCGATCTTCCACGCCAGCATCAGCAGCGGGAAGTTCCACGGGATGATCTGGCCGATCACGCCGACGGGCACGCGGCCCGGCAGCTCCCGCTCCATGAGCTGCGCCCAGCCGGCGTGGTGATAGAAGTGCCGCGCCACCAGCGGCACGTCGATGTCGCGCGATTCGCGGATCGGCTTGCCGTTGTCGAGCGACTCGAGCACGGCGAAGAAACGGCTCTGCTTCTGGACGTGGCGCGCGAGAGCGTAGAGGTGCCGCGCGCGCCCGTGGCCGCCGAGCGCCGCCCATCCGGGCTGCGCGGCTCGGGCCGCCCGCACGGCGCGATCGACGTCGGCTTCGCTCGCCTGGGTCAGCAGCGCGAGCGGCTTGCCGGTCGCGGGGTTCTGGGTCTCGAAGGTCTCCGAGCCCGGCTTGGTCCACGCGCCGCCGATGAAGAGCCCGAATCGCCGCCCGTGCTGCTCCAGCCACGCGTGGGCCGGCGCGGCCGCTTCGGGAGCGGGGCCGTAGGCCAGGGTGTCGAAGATTTCGGGGATCGAGGTCATGTGGATCACGTCGTCGGATGCCGATACGCCGCCGAGTACCGCCCCGTCACGAAGTGCTCGAGCTGCCGCTCGATGTCCGTCAGCAGCGCGCTGGCGCCGAAGCGGAAGAGGTTCGGCCGCAGCCACCGGTCGCCCAGCTCCTCCTTCATCAGCGCCATCCAGTCGAGCGCGTCCCGCGAGCTCCGGATGCCGCCCGCCGGCTTGAAGCCCGACCAGGTAGCCGGCGCGCTCGCGATATTCGCGGATCGCGCGCGCCATCACCAACCCGACCGGGAGCGTCGCGTTCACGCTCTCCTTCCCGGTGGACGTCTTGATGAAGTCGGCGCCGGCCATCATGCACACCAGGCTGGCGCGCCCGACGTTCCGCAGCGTCCCCAGCTCGCCGGTGCCGAGGATGGTCTTGATGTGCGCGTCGCCGCAGGCCTCGCGCATCGCGCGCACTTCGTCGTACAGCGCGCGCCAGTTCTCGGTGAGCACGTGCGCGCGGGTGATGACGATGTCGATCTCTTCGGCGCCGGCGGCGACCGATGCGCGGATCTCGGCGAGCCGCTGCTCGAACGGCGAGAGCCCCGCGGGGAAGCCGGTGGACACCGCGGCGACCGGAATGCCGGAACCCTCCAGCGCCTCGATCGCCGTCTCCACGAACGCATGATAGACGCAGACGGCCGCGACCCGGATCGGGAGCTGCTCGGCGCCCATCGCCTCCAGCAGGTCGGCCCGCACCGGGCGGCGCGCCTTGGCGCACAGCCGGCGCACCCGGCCCGGAGTATCGTCGCTGGAGAGGGTGGTGAGATCCATCAGGGTGACCGCGCGGAGCAGCCACGCGGCCTGCCACTGCTTCTTCACGGTGCGCCGGGCCCGCAGGGTCGCCGTGCGGCGTTCGACCGCGCTCCGGTTGACCCGCACCTCCTCGACCCAGTCGAGCTCGAGCGGCATGCCCGGATTCCTGGGCGTGACGGGGACCTCGAGCGGCCCGGCGGCGGACGGAGAGACGAGGCCCCGTTGTGGCGTGTCGGCCATGGGGTTGAACATACCAGCTTCCTGCCAATTCGACAGACGGCCGAGCCTCATGCCCGTCCGACACAATCGGCCCGTTCCCGTTGTAGTATTAAGTAGCTGGCAGGACCCGACTACCACGTTAGCCGAAGGACCGCTGATGTCTGCTCGATCGTTGAACTGGCTCAAGTTCGGGGGGTTGGTCGCGCTCGCCTTCGCCCTGGGGTTGCTCTTCGCCGGGCTGCTCGATCTGCCGAGCCGCTCGTCGGCCCAGGAACAGGCGCAGGGCTCGGCAGCCATCGCCAAGGTGCCTGCCCCCTCCATTCCAGCGGCCCGCCCCCTTCAGGACCTGAGCGAATCCTTCGCCGCCGTCGCCGAGCACGTGAAGCCGAGCGTGGTGTACATCCGCTCCCGGCGCACCGAGCAGGCCACGCCGCAGCGGATTCCTCCCGGCATGGAGCGCTTCTTTCCGCGGTTCCGGAGCCAGCCCGAGATCGAGCAGGGCAGCGGATCGGGGTTCGTCATCTCCGCCGACGGCTACATCCTGACCAACAATCACGTGGTCGAGGGCGCCGAGCAGGTGACCGTCCGGCTGCTCGACCGCCGGGAGTTCAAGGCGAAGGTCATCGGCACCGACCCCAACACCGACGTCGCGGTCCTCAAGATCGACGCCACCAACCTTCCCCCGATGGCGCTGGGCAACAGCGACGACGCGCGGGTGGGAGAATGGGTCCTCGCCATCGGCAACCCGCTGGGCGAGGGGCTCACCTTCACCGTCACGTCCGGGATCGTGAGCGCCAAGGGCCGCGCGTTGAACGGCCTGCCCGGCCGGGGCCAGGGAAGCATCCAGGACTTCATCCAGACCGATGCCGCCATCAACCCGGGCAACTCGGGCGGGCCATTGGTGAGCGTCCGGGGTGAGGTCATCGGGATCAACTCGGCGATCGCGAGCGAGACCGGCTTCTACTCCGGCTACGGGTTCGCCATTCCGATCAACCTCGCCCGCACGGTGATGAACCAGCTCATCCAGTCGGGCAAGGTCCATCGCGCCGCGCTCGGCGTCTCGATCGCCGACGTCTCGCTGGCGGACGCGGAGTACGTGGGGCTGCCGCGCATCCGCGGCGTGGTGGTGAAAGACATTCCGAGCGACGACTCGCCGGCCAAGGCGGCCGGCATCGAGCCGGGCGACATCATCGTCGCGGTGGACGGCAAGCCGGTCGAGTACGTGGGCCAGCTGCAGCAGGTGATCGGGTTCCGCGAGCCGGGCGAAGTCGTCAAGGTCGAAGTGGCCCGCAAGGGCGGCGTGCGCAAGACCTTCGACGTGAAGCTCCAGCCACTCAACGACGCCCCGGCAATCGCCGCGGGCGACGGCCCCGCCGTGCCGGGCGAAGACTCGGTGGGCGGCACCGCGATGAACCGGCTCGGCATCTCGGTCGAGCCGGTCGGGCCCGACGCGGCGGCGGAGCTTCAGCTCCCCACCAACACCCGCGGACTCATCGTCACCAACGTGACCCCGGGCGGGCCGGCCTGGGAGGTGCTGTTCGACGATCCGCAGCGGGGCGGCCCCGACATCATCACCCAGGTGGAGGACAAGGTCGTCCGCACCGAGGCCGATCTCCGCAACGCGCTCAAGGCAGAGAAGCCGGGCAGCATCGTGACGCTGCGAGTCTTCAATCCCCGCGCCCAGAGCCGTCGAGTCGAGCGCATCAGGCTCGGCGACGGACAGTAACCGCACCCCGAGCTGCAAGGGGCCGCCCCGGCGGCCCTTTGTGGTGTCGGGGCCCAACTCTCCCTCCGGAGTTCGTATGACCACCTCCCCTGAGACCGCCTGGATGAACCACCCCGCGATCCGAGCCCTGGTGGATCAGGCCGCGGCGCTGGCGCTGGAAGAGCGGATCACGCTGGTCAAAGGACTGATCCCCGGCATCGCCGACGCGCTCTCCGAGGACGAGTACGAGCAGTTCGTCACCTTCATCCGGCTCAAGGGCGAGCGCTACCACGAGGCGAAGACCCACCCGGGCGAGGGGCGCGCGGACCGCCACATCCCGGGCGAGCGGGAGCTGGAAGGCCGGTAGGGTGCAGCCCCGGGTACGGGCGTGTAGGATTTGTGGGTCCCTGACGACGGAGTTTCTTGCATGCAGCGGTGGATGTGGTCCTGGGCAGCGGTTCTGGGAGTGGCGGTGAGCGCGTGTGGGGGGGCGGAGGCAGGGGACGCGGTCGTATCGGATGCCGGTGCGGCGCCGACGATCGCGCGGAAGCTCGGGCAATACACGCCGGTCCGGCTGACGGCGGACCTGAGTGGCCTGAGCGACCGCGAGCACCGCATGATTCCGCTGCTGATGGCGGCAGCCGCCGAGATGGACACCATCTACTGGCAGCAGGTCTACCCTCCCCGGGATTCCCTGCTCGGCGCGTTGGCCGACTCCGCCACGCGGGAGTTCGTAGACTTGAACTACGGCCCCTGGGACCGGCTAGACGACAACAAGTCGTTCGTGCCCGGCGTCGGTGATCGAGCCCCCGGCGCCGCCTTCTATCCCGCCGACATCACCAAGGAAGAGTTCGAGCAGGCCGCCAAGGCGGCGCCGGACGGCGGCGCCGCACTCCGCGGGCCGTACACCCTGGTGCGCCGGGACGCCTCGGGCAAGCTGGCGGCGGTCGCGTACCACCAGGCGTTCGCCGAGCCGTCGCGGCGCGCGGCGGCGAAGATCCGCGAAGCCGCGGCCCTCGCCGACGACGCGGGTCTGCGCCGCTATCTCGAGCTGAGGGCGAGCGCGCTCGAGAGCGACGACTACCAGCCGAGCGACATGGCCTGGCTCGACATGAAGAACAACACGCTCGACCTCGTCATCGGCCCGATCGAGACGTACGACGACGCCCTGTTCGGCTACAAGACCGCGCACGAGGCGTACGTGCTGGTGAAGGACAAGGAGTGGAGCAAGCGGCTCGCCCGCTACGCCAGGCTCCTGCCCGCGCTGCAGCAGGGATTGCCGGTGCCCGAGGCCTACAAGCGCGAGAAGCCGGGCACCGATTCGGACCTCAACGCCTACGACGCGCTCTATTACACCGGGCAGGCCAACGCCGGCTCCAAGGCGATCGCCATCAACCTGCCCAACGATGAGCAGGTGCAGCTCAAGAAGGGCACTCGCCGGCTCCAGCTCAAGAATGCCATGCAGGCCAAGTTCGATCGGATCCTCGTGCCGATCGCCGACGAGCTGATCGCCGACGACCAGCGCTCGCACATCGAGTTCGACGCCTTCTTCGCCAACGTGATGTTCCACGAAGTGGCCCACGGCCTGGGCATCAAGAACACCGTCGCCGGCCGCGGCACGGTGCGCGATGCACTCAAGGAACAGTCCGGCGCGCTGGAGGAAGGCAAGGCCGACATCCTCGGCCTCTACATGATCACGCGGCTGCAACAGGACGGCGAGCTGCCCGACGCCAACCTGGACGACAACTACGTCACCTTCCTCGCCGGCATCTTCCGCTCCATCCGCTTCGGCGCGGCCAGCGCGCACGGGCGGGCCAACGCGGCGGAGCTCTCCTTCCTGCGGGACCACGGCGCGTTCACCCGGGATTCGGCGAGCGGCAAGTACCGGGTGGACTTCCCGAAGATGCGTGCCGCCGTCGACTCCATGGCGGCCGCGATCCTGCGCTACCAGGGCGATGGCGACTACGAGAGGGTCCGCACGTTCATGACCGAGCGCGGCGCCATCCCCGGCGACGTGCAGGGCGACCTGGACCGGCTCGGCACCAAGGGCATCCCGGTGGACATCATCTTCGAGCAGGGGACCCACCTGCTCGCGGCGGGTCGCTAGTGGCGAAACCACCGAAGGTCGTGGACGTGAAGCCCGTCACGCGACTGGGTTGCCTGCGGCGGATGGTCGGCCCGGTGCTGTTCCTCATCGCCGGTGGATTGGTGATCTATTACTTCGTGTTCCGCGATCAGCGTCGCCCCGGCCCACCGGTCGAGGCGGCTGACGTGCGCTCCAACGTGCTGCAGGACGGCGACTCGTTGCAGGTGGTAGTGGACTGGCGACTCGTCCTGCCGCGGGGGCCGGAGGTCGCGGAATCGGCCCGGGTCGAGGTGGGCGTGAATGATGGCGAGTTCTCGCAGGTCTCCACCGTGCCGGCCAACGAGCACTCCGACACGTTGCGGGTGCCGACGCCGGCGCCCGGCGAGACCATGAGCGGCTATTCCTGCGTGGCGCCGATGACCAGGGGCCGACTCGCCCGGGAAAGCTGCACGCCGTGGCAATTCGTCCGGCCGTCGGCCGGTCAGTCTGGGGCCGACTCGGCCCCGGCACCGACCGACCGCAACAAGACGCGGCCGGCCGCCGCGATCCGAAGGATCGAGGTGCAGCCGGCGGGGATTCAGGTAGATCTGGACGTCATGGGCAAATGCGCGGCGTGGCAGCGCAGCCATCCGGGACGGTCGGTGTGGGTGGCCGTCAACGAGGAGGCGGTGCCCGAATGCACCGGGCTCAACGGCAAACCGACCGTCGCTCAGTTCTGCGCCTTCGCGGTGCTCACGGACGGGCGGCGGGTGCGGACCGCCAGCTCCGAGAAGGTGCGGTACTGCAACGAGCTCTTCGTGGAATGGCAGGCGGAGCGCACCGCCTGATTTCCGTCAGAACTTGACCTGCGCCTGGGTGACCAGCGTGCCCCGCCGGACACCAGGCTCACCGATCTTCCGCGACACGTAGTTCGCCATCAGCCGCACCTTCCCGCCCGGAAAATCGACACTGGCCCCCGCGGTAGACGCGCGGTTCCGGCTGTCCGGCGAGATGGCCGAGCGGCGGAAGTCCTCCTGCTTGAACACCACCTGCAGCCACGGCACCACGCGATACGCCGCCAGCGCGTACCATCCCTTGTCGTCGAGCTCGACTTCGTCCCGCCGCTGCGCGAGATACTCCGCCTTGACCGTCGCGCCCATGTAGTCGAGCGACACGTCCACGCCGAAACGGGTGCTGTCGCCGCCGTAGTCGGCCATGTTCGCCCCCAGCGTGACGTACGAGACCGGGCGTCCGGTCACCCGGGCCACGACCAGCAGGCTCGAGTCGGCATTGGCGGTGATGTTCTGCCCTTCCCCGTTGAAGACGCCCAGCATCGCGGTGGCCGTGGCGCCGAAGGCGTAGTCGGCCATGATGCCGATGTCGCGCTTGGGCGCCAGGGAGTCGACCGCGGTCGCGCGGTCGGCGGTCTCGATGTCGGCCAGTGAGGCGATGAACTCGCGCGTGAAGGGCGTCTTGAACTGGCCGACCTGGAGGCCGAGCGCGCCGGGCTTGTATCGCACGTAGGCATCCTGCAGCGACACGCTGGCTCTCCCGGTGCCGACGTTCCCGGTGCGAAATTCTCCCTGCACGCGCCAGGTCACGTCCTTGGCCCCACCCCCGGCGGCGCTGAGCCGCGCCCGGTTGATCGTGCCCGTGAGGCCGACGTCTTCGCGGTAGGTTTCGCGGGCCTGGATGTAGCCGCTCCAGCGAACGGAGGGCGCGCTCTGCGCCGCCGCGACCGCCGGAACGAGGAAGAGGAAAACAGCCGGGAGCAGGAGGGTTCGGCGCATTGACGCCTCGTCATCGAGATCACTTAAGATTGCACATGGTGGATGGTTAACGTACAATAAGGTATTATAAGGTCACTTATGCAACTCATGAGCGCAGACGAGGCGGCCAGCTTCCTCCACCTCAACGTCAAGCGGGTCCAGGCCCTGGCGCGGTCGGGGCGTCTGCCGGGCCGGCGGGTCGGCCGGCGGTGGCTCTTCGACCGCCAGGACCTCGAGCGGTCGCTGGGTGCGGCAGAGGCGCCGCTCTCCGCCGGCATGGACCTGAGTGCCCGCAATCAGCTGCGTGGGCGAGTGCTCTCGGTGGCGGTGGACGGAGTGATGGCGGAGGTGAGAGTCGCCATCGGAGACCAGGAGCTGGTCTCGATCATTACGCGCCGCTCGGTCGAGCGGATGGGCATCCGGGTGGGCGACGCGGTTCTCGCCGTGATCAAGTCCACCGAAATCATGATCGGAAAGGAATCGGGACTACGATGACCAAGCTCGGGAAGGTCTTGCTCTTCGCGCTCTGCACACTGCTGGCGTCTCCGGCGGCGGGACAGGATGCGGCTCCGCGCGGCGGGATCACCGTCTTCGCGGCGGCATCGCTCACCGAGGCGTTCCGCGAGCTGGCGGAGGGGAAGCCGGTACGCTTCAACTTCGCCGGGTCCCAGCAGCTCGCGCTTCAGCTCGAGCAAGGCGCCCGGGCCGACGTCTTCGCCTCCGCCGACCAGCGCTGGATGGATTACGTCCTGGAGAAGAAGCTGGCCGAGGGTGAGCCGCGCGTGTTTGCCCACAACGTGCTGGTCGTGATCGTGCCGAAGACCAACCCCGGACGCATCCGCAAGCTGGAGGACCTGGCGAAGCGCGGCGTGAAGCTGGTCGTGGGCGCCGAGGCGGTACCGGTCGGCAAGTACACCCGGGAGGCGATCGAGAACCTCGCCAATCAGCCCGGCTTTCCGCCGGACTACTCCTCGAAGGTGCTCGGCAACGTGGTCTCCCAGGAGGAGAACGTGAAGTCGGTCGTCGCCAAGGTGCAGCTGGGCGAGGCTGACGTCGGCTTCGTGTACCGGTCGGACGTGACGCGCGAAGTGTCGCGATATCTGACCGTGCTCGAGATTCCGAAGGACGCGAATGTCCTCGCCAGCTACCCGATCGTGGTCGTGGCGGGGGGCGATACGGCCGCCGCACGGGCCTTCGTGGACCTGGTGACCGGGGCCGAGGCGAAGCGGGTGCTGGCCAAGCACGGGCTGATACCGGCCGGCAGCACGCCTTGAAGTCCGCGCGGCGCGACGGTATCGGTCCGGTTGCCGCCGCCGTAGCCGCAGGCGCACTGGTCGCGTTTCTCGGCCTGCCGATCGCCGCGCTCGTCATCCGCGTTCCGCCCGGAGACTTGCTTCGCCGGCTGGCCGATCCGGTCCTGCTCGACGCCCTCAGGCTCAGTCTCCTCACCAGCGTCGCGGCCACGGCTGCCGTGGCCGTGCTCGGCCTTCCGGTGGCATGGCTCCTCGCCACCCGCGATTTCCCCGGCAAGCGCCTGCTCGAGGTCCTGATCGACCTGCCCATGGTGCTCCCACCGACCGTGGCGGGCGTCGGGTTGCTGATGGCGTTCGGGCGGAACGGCCTCGCGGGCGGCGCGTTGGGGGCGATGGGGCTCTCGATTCCGTTCACCACGCTCGCCGTGGTCGTCGCCCAGGTATTCGTGGCCGCGCCGTTCTTCATCTCCGCGACGCGCGCGGGACTGAGCGAGGTGGATCCGCGATACCTCGACGCCGCCGCCACGCTGCGGGCCTCGCCCACGCGCACGTTGCTGCGGGTGATGCTCCCGCTGGCGCTGCCCTCGCTCGTCGCGGGTGCGGCGATGACCTGGGCGCGCGCTCTCGGGGAATTCGGTGCGACGATCACCTTCGCCGGCAACATGCCCGGCGTCACCCAGACCATGCCGCTCGCCGTCTACATCGCGCTCCAGAGCGATCTGGACGCCTCCGTCGCGATGTCGGTCCTCCTCCTCGCCCTCTCGCTCGGCGTGCTGTTCGCGATCCGGATCGCGGCGCCGGGCGTCTCGCCGCTGAGTCGCCGTGCTCGACCTGCGCGTTCGTAGCCGCCGCGGCGAGTTCGAGCTGGACGTGGCCTTCGAGGCGCCGGCCGCCGCGACCACCGTCATCGTAGGCGAGAGCGGCGCGGGCAAGACCTCGATTCTTCGCCTGGCCGCGGGGCTGGACCATCCCGACGCCGGGCACATCCGGCTGGACGGGGAGGTCTACGCCGATACCGCCGACGGTGTGGCGGTGCCGGCCTGGCGGCGCGACGTGGGATACGTCGCCCAGGACTACGCTCTCTTTCCCCACCTGACCGTGGCGGAGAACGTGGCGTTCGGCCTGCGCTCATCCGGGACGCGGCGGGGCGAGATCGAATCGCGGGTCGGGGAGGCCCTGCGCCGGACCGGCATCGCGGAGCTGGCGCGGCGGCGCCCGGGGATGCTCTCCGGCGGACAGCAGCAGCGCGCGGCGCTGGCGCGAGCGCTGGTGCTCGATCCTCGGCTGCTGCTGCTGGATGAGCCGCTCGCCGCGCTCGATCTCCAGACCCGGCGCCAGGTCCGCGGGGAGCTGCGCCACCTGCTCCGGGCGTTGGGCTGCGTGACGCTGTACGTCACCCACAGCCCGCTGGAAGCGCTGCTGTTCGGGGACCGGATCGTGGTGGTGGAAGCGGGGCGGATCTCCCAGGTCGGAACCCGCGACGACCTCCTGCGGCACCCGCGCTCGCGCTACGTGGCGGAGCTGATGGGAACCAACCTGTTCGCCGGCAGCGCGCGCCGCGGCGCCGTGACGGTCCGGACCGGAGAGGGAGATCTCGCCGTCTCCGATCCTGGCGAGCCGGGGGAAGTGTTCCTGACCGTGGACCCGCGGGAGATCACGCTGCACACCGTCCGACCGGAGGGCAGCGCCCAGAACGTGTTCGCCGGGTTGATCGTGGAGCTCGCGCCCGAGCCGCCCTCGGGCGAGCGGGTGCGCGTGGTGTTGGGAACCAGGCCGCCGCTCGTCGCGGAGGTCACCCGCGAGGCGGCGGCGGGGCTCGGACTGCGGGAGGGGATGGTGGTCCACGCGAGCTTCAAGGCGACGGGGATCCGGACCTACCGCTGAGCCCGATGCAAAAAGTCACCGCCGTCGCCTGTCCGTCTCGCTAATCGGTGCGGTGACCGCTAGGTTGCGCTGACCCACCTCGCACTTCGGCAGGAGGCGGTTCCCTCCACCGAAGGCAGCGGTATCATGGCCGACATCACACTCGCCGAACTCTTTACAGTCACGCTGGCGACCCTCCCAGCGTTCATCCTGCTTCGCCGCATCGCTCGCTTCCGCGCCCGACGTCGGGCGGCGGGCGAGATGGAGCGGGCCGAGTGGCGGCTCTGGATCAACCAGCCGGAGGAACCGCCGACCCGTGCCTGACTGCGGGGATGACGGTTATCCGATGGTTCCGGTCCGGGATATCGGGGGCGGTCGCTATGCGTGGGGGTGTACCAATCCCTGGCATCCGCGTGTGCTTGAAGCGTGCCCCGCATGTGGGGACACCGGCCATCCCAAGGTTTCCACCGTCGGCAATGTTCGGATGGCGGCCTGCCCCGCGTGCCGGACCCAGTGGGTTCCGTTCGGGGCAGCGACGAAGCCGGAAGGTTTGGCCGATCCGCCGCCGGGCTGATTCGCCGGACGCCGCGACTTACGGCGCCCGAAAGTGGAGCGGGTCCCTGAGATTCTGCAGTTCCCGGTAGTAGTAGAGGGGCGTCGGCCGCCGGCCGTCGAACCTCAGCCGCTTGAGAAACGCCACCTCATCCTCCGCCGCCCCGCCGCTCAGCGTCGAATCCTGAAGAAATGCGAGAAGTCCCGGCTCGTCGCCGGATGACTGGCCGGGTTCCCGCTCGATGAACTCGAATCGGCGGACATGCGCGGAGACGACGCTGGGGTTCAGGGCGATATCCAGCGCAAACGTCGCGAGGTCGATGTCCCAGGATTCGATCAGCGGCTCCAGGAAGGCGACGCACTGCTCCCGCGACAGATGGAAGATGTCCGTGTCCAGGAACTCGAGGACGATGACTCGCATCTCCTCGAAGCTCCGGCCGCCGAGGTCCGCGACCATGCGGAGCCACGACTCGTTGCCCAGCTCCTGCTTGGCCACGCCCGTGAGCACGTCCAGCAGCCGCTGGGTGACGAGGCGCTCCAGCTCGCCGAACGGCTGCGCGTCGAAGATCGCGTGGACGTGGCGTTCCCGGTCGGGGTGACACTTGCGGAGGATGAGCTCGCGGACTTCCCCGAACAGGGGGACCGGGTCTTCGCCCAGCTCCCGCTTCAATTCCGCTTTCCGCTGCAGCGCCGCCACCCGCGCCAGCTCCCCGTTCGGCAGTTTCAGGAACCGGTCCATCTTGTCGTAGATGTCCGTGCGCCCCGGAGCCGGCGGCGCCTTCTTCCGCGTCAGGAGCTGGGAGATGTAGGACTCGGTCACCTGGGCGGCGCGCGCCAGCTCGCGCTGCTCCAGGCCGAACTCTTCCAGCCGCTGCCGGATCACGAACGACACGTCCATGGAACTCTCCCGAAGCCAGTTAGGGTGTTAACCTAATAAGTTAAGCATTTCTCACGCCAGCGCTTGTGACTCTTAACTTGACAAGTGAAGTACATACTGGTAGTATGCAGGCCTGGAACAGTTTCGGTGAATGACCCCTCAAGTTCCAGTAAAATCAAGGAGTTCACTTGTACGATCGCCACGTCACGATCCACTTGAAGCCCAATAGCGTAAGCGAGTTCGCGCAGACCTTCGAGAGGGACATTCTGCCGCTGCTGCGGAAAAAGGATGGCTTCACCGATGAGATCACCTTCGTCGCCGAGGACGGTCGGGACGCCATGGTCCTGATTCTCCATCAGATCGCTTCGCAGGGCTGAGCCCTGCCGCAGCTTCGCCGTACACAGCACGTCACCGACCCAGCCTCGAGGAAACGATGCCTACTGCCATCAAGGTCAGATCCAAGATCAAGATCCAACCCCTCGAGGACCGCGTGGTGATCCTGCCGGCCGACGAAGGGGAGTCCATGCGGGGCCAGTTGTACATCCCGGACACCGCCAAGGAGAAGCCCACCCAGGGTGAAGTCCTGGCGGTCGGGCCGGGCCGAACCGAGAAGGGCGCGCGAATTCCGATGGAGGTCAAGGCCGGCGATCGAGTGATCTACGGCAAGTACAGCGGGACGCCATATCAGGTGGACAATGACGAACTGATCATCATCAAGGCGTCCGACATCCTGGCCAAGATCGGTTGAGGCGGCCTACTCAGGGGGAGTGACTCACATGTCCGCGAAAGAACTGCAGTTCAGCATCGACGCCCGGGCCCGGCTCAAGCGGGGCGTCGACGCTCTGGCCGACGCGGTGAAGATCACCCTCGGCCCCAAGGGCAGGAACGTCGTCATCGACAAGAAGTTCGGCTCGCCGACGATCACCAAGGACGGCGTGACCGTCGCCAAGGAGATCGAGTTGTCGGACCCGGTCGAGAACATGGGCGCGCAGATGGTGAAGGAGGTCGCCACCAAGACCTCCGACCTCGCCGGCGACGGCACCACCACCGCCACGGTGCTGGCCCAGGCGATCTTCCGCGAAGGCCTCAAGAACGTCACCGCCGGCGCCAACCCGATGGAGCTGAAGCGGGGCATCGACAAGGCCGTGGAAGCGATCACCGAGCAGCTCAAGTCGCTGTCGGTCCCGTCGGCCGGCAAGAAGGAGATCGCCCAGGTCGGCACCATCTCCGCGAACAACGACAAGGAGATCGGCAACCTGATCGCCGAGGCGATGGAGAAGGTGGGCAAGGACGGCGTCATCACCGTCGAAGAGGCGAAGGGTCTGGAGACGACGCTGGAGACGGTGGACGGCACCCAGTTCGACCGCGGGTACCTGTCGCCCTACTTCGTGACCGATCCGGAACAGATGGAGGTCGTGCTGGAGGATGCGTACATCCTGATCCACGACAAGAAGGTCTCCTCGATGAAGGACATTCTTCCCATCCTCGAGAAGGTGGCGCAGGGCGGGAAGCCGATGCTCATCGTCGCCGAGGACGTGGACGGCGAGGCGCTGGCCACACTGGTGGTGAACAAGCTCCGGGGCACGCTGAAGGTCGCGGCCGTCAAGGCCCCGGGCTTCGGTGACCGCCGCAAGGAGATGCTCCGCGACATCGCGGTGCTCACCGGCGGGCAGGTGGTCTCGGAC
Organism: uncultured Gemmatimonadales bacterium; assembly: GCA_963720365.1. Classification (GTDB taxonomy): domain Bacteria; phylum Gemmatimonadota; class Gemmatimonadetes; order Gemmatimonadales; family GWC2-71-9; genus CAVVWJ01. Next base: position 627,954 of record CAVRFK010000004.1, read on the forward strand.
GAGGTCGGCTTCAAGCTGGAGAACGTCGCCCTCACCGATCTCGGCCGCGCCAAGCGGATCGTGGTGGACAAGGACAACACCACCATCGTCGACGGCAAGGGGAAGCCCGACGAAATCGCCGGCCGGATCCTCGAGATCAAGGCCGCGATCGAGAAGAGCACGAGCGACTACGACCGGGAGAAGCTGCAGGAGCGTCTGGCCAAGCTCGCCGGCGGCGTGGCGATCATCAACGTCGGCGCGGCGACCGAGACCGAGATGAAGGAGAAGAAGGCCCGGGTCGAGGATGCGCTGCACGCCACGCGGGCGGCGGTCGAGGAAGGGATCGTTCCCGGCGGTGGCGTCGCGCTGATCCGGGCGCAGTCCGCGCTGGACAGGATCCGGGGCACCGAGGACGAGAAGACCGGCATCGAGATCGTGCGCCGCGCGCTGGAGGAGCCGATCCGGCTGATCGCCCAGAACGCGGGCGCGGAAGGCTCGATCGTCGTCGCCAGGATCCGGGCGTCGAAGGACAAGAACTTCGGATACAACGCCGCGACCGACACCTACGAGGACCTGGTGAAGGCGGGCGTCATCGACCCGACGAAGGTCACGCGCACCGCGCTGCAGAACGCCGCTTCGATCGCCGGCCTGCTGCTCACGACCGAATGCGTGGTGGTCGAACGGCGGGACGACAAGCCGGCGCTCGCCGGCTCGCCGGCCGGCATGGGCGGGATGTACTAGATGAACACCTCGACCCTGCTGGCGATTCTCGCGGTCTCGCTGGCCATCGCGGCCGCGGCTCCGGTGTACGTCGGTGTCCTCGCCTATCGTGCCAAGCGGCGGGCAGTATGGCAGCTCGACCGGGAGGAATGGTCTCGCTGGATCAGTCGTCCCTAGCGCTCGGTGTCACGCCGGCCCCGCGTGGAAGCGCGTTCCACGCGGCCCGCAGGCCCCAACAGGAGAGGGAGATGGGAATGCTCAAGTCTATCCAGCGGAAGTTCCAGCGGCTGTTGTCGCACGGCGTGTTCGGCCGGCTGGCGAGGAGCAAACCGGAAGGGTCGGCCCGGGTCTGCGAGTTCGGACACTCGGTGTTTTCGGGGAATGACCTGTGCAGGTTCGGACATCACGCCGCCTGAGCGGCGCTGAGGCTCCGGCTGGGCCACCCTCGGTTTCGGAGGCAGCGTGCGGCGATCTTCCGTACGGCTGCCTCGCTCGCTGAACCCACTCTGACAATCGAAGTGTGCGTCGGAAAGCACGCGCCCTTCGCCTTCCCACTGCGGTCCGCCCCGGGAAGCCGGGTGTGCGGATGCTTGGGCTCGGGACACGGAATTCACTACATTCCAACACTCGCGAACGTGGCGGAACTGGCAGACGCGCAGGACTTAGGATCCTGTGGGGCAACCCTTGGGGGTTCGATTCCCCCCGTTCGCATCCCTCGGGGCATGGCACAGCATAGGAAAGAATCGACATGAAAACCGTCAAGAAAAAGCAGGACCTGTCCGCCGACCGACGCCAGGATTTGCTCGGCGCGTTGAAAGCCCGCTTCGAGAAACACATGGCCCGCCATCGCGGCCTCGATTGGGCCAAAGTCGAAGCCAAGCTGAAGGCCAACGCCGGGAAGCTGTGGTCACTCGGTGAAATGGAACGAACCGGAGGGGAACCGGACGTCGTCGGCCACGATCGAGAGACGGGCGAGTACGTCTTCCATGATTGCTCGGCGGAAACGCCCAAGGGCCGCATCAGTCTCTGCTACGACCGCGAGGCCCTGGATGCGCGGAAAGAAAACAAACCGAAGGGCAGCGCCCTCGACATGGCGGCGGAGATGGGCATCGAGCTGCTGACGGAAGAACAATATCGGGAGCTGCAGCAGCTCGGAGAGTTCGACACGAAGACATCGAGCTGGGTGAAGACTCCTGCCCCCATCAGAAAACTCGGCGGCGCCCTCTTCTGCGACCGCCGCTACGGCCACGTCTTCACATACCACAACGGCGCGCAGTCGTATTATGCTGCGAGGTCCTTCCGTGGCTTACTGCGGGTGTAGGATGAAGCGGTAGCCGACCCTACTTCGACGCGACCTTCTTCCCCAGCTCCTCCGCCATCTTCCGGTGCGCCTCGAACGCCGGCGCGACCTTCTCCACCAACGCCTTGAGCTCCTGGTTCTGGTTGGCGGCGAGGTCGCGGCCCTGCTGTCGATTCGAACACGCCTTCCTGCGCGAAATAGGCCCGACGCCCATCGCCGAGATGCTGGCGCGGGTGAGGCGCGCGGTTGCAGGCGGCGGCGTCGTTGCGGCAGCAGCACGCACGTCGGTGCGTATTTGTCCTTGAACATCTTGCCGACGGCGACGGTGATGTTGAATCCGGACGTGCCGGTGTCATAGGCCGTCATCGTCACGGCGGCGGCAATTTCACCTGCGCGACCGCCGTCGATGCCGCGACCGTGGTTCCGGCGAGCGCACGGCCGCAAGCTCGTGAATCGGAAGATCATTCCATTCCTCCCCTGGGGCTGTCGTTGCAGCCTGATTGACGCCTGGCCGCCGCTGTTTCGGCCCTGTACGGGGCGCCAAAATACCATGCTGCGAACAGGCTCGCGTATTGGCGCGAATGGTTGCGATTTCCGCCCCGTGCAAGGCCGGAAGGGTATTAGAACGCGCGCGGCCAAACAACGCGGCGAGGCAGGCGACAAGCCCCGGTCTATCCCAGTTTCGTAATTCCGAGTTCATCGGCAAGCTGGTCCAGCCCGCGCATCAGCGCAGCTGCGATCGGAATGCCATCGCGCGTCCGGGCCGTCCCGCGTGGCATGGCTCTGCTCGCCGGGAAGGCAGATGCGATCGACGCCGGGCAGCCGCTCGGACTGCCGCGCAGATCGCGCACCAGCGCGTCGACGCTCGCTTGAACTCCGCGACGTCGCCGAACGCCTCGATGTCGATCGCGACGATCGCCTGCCCGGTATTGGTGGCGCTGTCGTCGTCTGCGTTGAAGTCGACGACGTCGCGGCCCATCGCCGCGCCGTTTGAGCGTGCCCGCCAGCAGGCCGATGATGAGCGCGAGGCCGTAGCCCTTGTAGCCGCCGATCGGCAGCAGAAAGCCTTCGTCCGCGCGCTTCGGATCGGTCAGCGGCTGGCCCTTCGCGGTCGATCATCCAGCCCTCCGGCATCGTCTCGCCGCGCTGCGCCTTGGTCTTCACCTTGCCGTAGGCCGCGACGGTCGTCGCCATGTCGAGCACGATCGGCGGCTCCTCGCCGGCGGGCACCGCGACCGCGATCGGATTGGTCGACAGCAGCATGTCGAGGCCGCCCCACGGCGGCAGGTGGTTCGCGTTGCCGACCGCGAAGTAGAGGCCGATCATGTCGTGCTCGAGCGGCATGCGTCGCATAGAGCGACGCCGGGCCCGCGTGGTTGCTCCATTGCGCGCCGACCCATGCGACGCCCGCGGTGTTCGCCTTCTCGATCGCGATCTCGGCCGCGAGCGCATGACGAGATGGCCCATGCCGTTGTCGCCGTTCGACCAGCGCCATGCGCGGCGCGCTCGCGCTCGACGCGGATGTCGGGCCTCACGTTGACGCCGCCGCCCTTGATGCGGCGGACGTACTGCGGCAGGCGGAAGACGCCGTGGCCGTCGGAGCCCTGCAGGTCGGCCTGCGCCATCAGGTCGGCCACGGTCATGGCGTCGCTATCCGGCAAGCCCAGCTTCGTCAGCGCTTCCTGAATGAATGCCTTCAGGCGGCCAAAAGTGACGATGGTTTCAGTTGGCAAGATCGGCACTCGGTGTTTTACCGCGGGCGCGCCGACGCGCCTCTATAGCGTTTTCCAGCGAAGTGGAGCCGGTTCGCGTCGAAAAAAAGCCCAAAAAACGAATAAATAACCGCCCCTCGATTATTTAGACACAGCGAAGGCTCTAGCCGGTGCCGAACGCCTTGAAGGTAATGATGGTGTGGGTGTCCTGGATGCCGGGAATGACCTGGACCTTCTCGTTGACGAAATGGCCGATGTCGGTGGCGTTGTCGACGTAGAATTTCACCAGCAGATCGTAATCTCCAGCGGTGGAATAGATCTCCGAGGCGATCTCGGCCTCGGCGAGCGCGTTGGCGACGGCATAGGACTGGCCGAGCTTGCATTTGAACTGGACGAAAAAGGGAACCATCGCTGTCGTCTCCGAAAGGGCGCGCTTTGGCGGGTCAATATAGTCGGCAAGAACTTGCGTGGCAATGGCAAGCCGACATGCCGCGCTATGGGAAGCGCGCTATGACACGCAGATCAGGACTCACCAGGATTACGGCGGGCCAGCGATGACGATACCGATCGCGCTCACCATCGCCGGCTCGGATTCCTCCGGCGGCGCCGGCATCCAGGCCGACCTCAAGACGCTTCGCCGCGCTGGGCGTCTACGGCGCCTCCGTGATCACGGCGCTGACCGCGCAGAACACCCGGGCGTCACCGGCATCCATGAGGTGCCCGCCGGACTTCGTCACCGCGCAGATCGACGCGGTGTTCGGCGATCTCGACGTCAAGGCGGTCAAGATCGGGATGGTGGCGGACCGGCTGTGATCGACGCGATCGCCGCGGGGCTCAGCGTGGTCGCCAAAGCACGTCGTGCTCGATCCGTGATGGTTGCGACCTCCGGCGATCGCTTGCTCGCGGCCGAGGCGGTCGACGCGCTGCGCACCAAGCTCATTCCGCTGGCGCTCGCTGATCACGCCGAACCTGCCCGAGGCCGCCGCGCTGCTCGACGAAGAGGTCGCCGGACGAGGCCGACGATCGAGAGCCAGGGCAAGCGGCTGCTGGCGATGGGTTGCCGCGCGGTGCTGATCAAGGGCGGGCACGGGCAGGGCGCGGAGAGCATCGACTATCTCGTCACGCGCTGACGGCGCATCGCGCTGGCGGCGCCGCGCATCGCCACCAAAAACACCCACGGCACCGGCTGCTCGCTATCCTCCGCCATCGCCGCCGGCCTTGCGAAAGGCAGGACTCGAAACCGCGGTCGCAAGCCAAAGCCTAGATCAGCGCCGCGATCGCCGCGGCCGATCGGCTTAAGGTCGGTCAGGGCCATGGCCCGGTCCATCATTTTCATGGGTATTATTGAGGCACCCTTTTTGACCTCGCCCCGCTCTTTGCGGAGAGAGCCAGGCAGCCCGCGGCGGCCGTTCTTAAAAAGAATCCCGAAGTGACGCTTCGGTTATCGCGTAGCGCTGGGTGAGCGACCAGGTGCGTACTCATAAAGTCGGTTGCTGCGAGTCAGCCACCTGATGTCTGCTTCTCCCCAACAGCGGCGCTGGCGCGGCGCGACTGATACTCTGTGACAAACCTGCTTTCCCGCAGCTTATAGCGACGTTGCCGCTCCCATTGCCGAGGCATCTTTGAGCCGGTAGCTTCCGCCGAACTGCCTACACGTTTGGAATAATGCCAACATGTCCCGCACCGATCGGACGAGGACCTTTAGAGTCAGGCAACATGGAGAATGAAAAGTCTTCCGCCGCGCTGGGAATGACATCGCCGATCGCAAAGCTCGGCATCGTCGGGCTGGGAGCGTCGCCTGCTCCACTCGACATCGCCGTCAACGTCGCGTTGCCTGCAATCACGGATCATTTCGCTCTCGCCCTCAGCGACGTCCAGTGGTTAGTAGTCTGCTACGTTCTGGTCTACGGCTCACTGATGCTCGTGTGCGGTAAGATGGGCGACCTGGTCGGCCATCGTCTGATCTTCGCATCGGCCTCGTGGTCACTGCCGTGGGCTGCGTCGCCTGCGCTATTGCGCCGGACTGGCCAATGTTCCTGTTAGCTCGCACCGTTCAGGGTGTTGGAACAGCGTTAGCGCTGGCCTGCACGCCAGCGCTGGCGACAGCCGTCTACCCCCCCGAGCAGCGGGTCAAGGCGCTCGCTGGCTACGCCATGGCCATGTCGCTCGCCGCCACGGTGGGGCCGTTCCTGGGAGGCATACTTGTCGACATGTGGGGTTGGCAGGCGGTGTTCTGGGTGCGCGTGCCGATCGCGCTGCTCGCGCTCACCTTGTCCGGCGCGCTGCCGTCATCTCACATTCAGTCACGGCACTTCGACTTGTTGGGTGCGATCCTGCTCGCGGCTTCCATCGGTATGCTACTGTTGGCGCTGGTATTGTCGCAGCGTCCCACGGCTTCAGGGTGGATGGCGCTAAGCCTGCTCGTCGTTGGGTTGGTGCTCTTGCATCGCTACGTGATGCGTAGCCTGAACTCTGCAGAGCCCATCATCCGCCCGGAGTTGTTCGCTGACGCCGTATTCACGATTCCGAACGTGATGAACGCGTCAGCAAATCTGGCGGGCTTTGCCGTCCTGTTGCTAACGCCTTACTATCTCATGAACGTACTGCACCTATCTCCCATTATGACGGGGTTCCTGCTGGCGCTTGCCTACACGGGCACGCTTGCAGGGGCGCCGCTGGCAGCGCGACTGGTCCCGTGGTTCGGCCCGCGGCCGACAGTCTTTGCCGGTATCGTGCTCGTGGGTCTGGGTCTTCTGCCGCTTGGGCTCACAAGCGCCGCAGCTGCCGTTCCCATCGTGGCATGTCTGCTTGTACTCGAAGGAGTGGGGCAAGGATTGCTCAACGTCGCTTACACAGACCTGGTGACCGGCACGCTGCCCGAACAGGACCGCGGTGTTGCGGGTAGTCTCGCGCTGTTGACCCGGACCGTGGGCATTGTCAGCGGCGCTTCAATCTTGACCACATTGCAAGCCCATGGCGCAGCTGGCGCCGACTTCCTGGCCGGCTACCGCTTCGCCTTTCTTGGCGCCGGAGGCGGATTGTTGATCGCGCTAGCTCTCTCCTGCTTGTGGTGGCGTGCTTGGTTCGGCCGTTGCCCAGGCCGGCGGTAGCTTGCTGGAAACTGCGCTGGACGGTTCGTTCGTTGCATGCCCCGCTCCCTCGCAACGCGCTGCCATTCGCGGTCGATCCACCCGTCGAGGCAAATCAGCAAAATCCTGTCAACTCTTATTTTTCTGATTTTCCGAAATATTTTCCTTCACACTTGCCCCAAATCAAATCTATATCCATTCCATCCTGTCCCACTCAGAGGGGCGTCGGCCACGTCACGAACGTTGGGATGGGATGCGGTGGACGCGGCAGCGTCGGGCGTGACACGTAATTGCAGGGCGGGCTTCGGCTCGTGAGCGATCGGCGGCATGCAGACGAACGGCGTTGATAGCGTACGGCAAAACCGTGTGGTTCCGGCATCCGTTGCTGATGTCAAGCTGGCGGAGGCGCGTCGACCCAACCGGGTTTAGACAAACCACATTCGCCAGCGACGGTGACAAGAACGAATTCGTCGCCGGGGAGATCACGGCATAAGCCGTAAAGCCATTGCGCGGGGAAGGCCGGAGTGTTTCCGCTGAACCTGTATGCTCATGTGCGCCACTACGCACAATATTGCACATGAGACCGCGGGTGCAGCGCGCACCCGGTCTTCCCTGCGCCCTCTGATTTCGTGAGGGCGAAACCAAAGGCAAACCTTCGGGCGCATCGCGCCGCGAGATCGCGAAGCCGCGTTCACGCGCAATGACGGCGAAGCCGTTACGCTGACATGATGATTTAGGTTAACAAAGCGGAACCGCGCCTGTCGCTCGCATGTCGCAACGGGGTGGCATGAACGAGCGAACACATGATTCGCATCGGACTGAGGCCGAATGAACTTGTCGACCGAGGCCCGGGCAGTGAACTGTCATCGCGCTGTCATGAGAATTTGCTAGCTGCTCGCGCATGGGAATGACGCTATGAGTGACGAGTTGCCGGATCGGCGCTTTCGCACTTTGTTTATCTCCGACATCCACCTCGGCGCCCGCGGATCGCAAGCCGACCGATTGCTGGATTTTCTGCGCAGCCACGACGCCGATACCATCTATCTCGTTGGCGATATCGTCGATGGCTGGGCGCTGCAGTCGGGCTGGTACTGGCCGCAGTCGCACAACGACGTCGTGCAGAAGCTGCTGCGCAAGGCGCGCAAGGGCGCCAGCATCGTCTACGTGCCCGGCAATCACGACGAGTTCCTGCGCGACTATTACGGCACGCATTTCGGCGGCATCGAGGTGGTCGAGAACGGCGATCCACGACGGCGCCGACGGCAGGCGCTATCTCGTGATCCACGGCGACATGTTCGACCTCGTGGTGCAGCAACGCGCGCTGGCTCGCCCATCTCGGCGACAGGGCCTACGACTTCGCGATCCAGATGAATCGCTTCGTCAACGTCGTTCCGGCGCTGGTTCGGCTTGCCCTACTGGTCGCTGTCGCAATGGGCCAAGCTGAAGGTCAAGAACGCGGTCAACTATCATCGGCGAGTTTGAGCAGACGCTGGCCGCCGAGGCGCGGCGTCACGGCGTCGACGGCGTGATCTGCGGCCACATCCACAACGCCGCCATGCGCGACGAGCACGGCATCCGCTACATCAACTGCGGCGACTGGGTCGAAAGCTGCACCGCGCTCGTCGAGCATTTCGACGGCCGCTTCGAAATCATCACCTGGACCGATCCGCTGCGCCGGTCGGCGCCGGTTGCCGCGGTCGCGGCGCGGGCCGCCTGATGCGTATCCTGGTCGCGACCGATGCGTGGCATCCGCAGGTCAATGGCGTGGTGCGATCGCTGGCGATGATGGCGGAGGCGGCGAAACGGTTTGGCGTCGAGGTCAGCTTTCTGACGCCGCAGTCGTTCCGCACCTTCGCGATGCCGAGCTATCCGGACTTGCGACTGGCGCTGCCCTACCAGGCCAAGGTCGCGCGATTGATCGCCGAGGCGCGGCCGGACAGCCTTCATATCGCGACCGAAGGACCGATCGGACTGTCGGTGCGACGCTATTGCCGCAAACACGGGTTGCCGTTCACGACCAGCTTTCATACCCGGTTCCCGGAATACATCTCCGCGCGGCTGCCGATTCCGGAATCGT
>CAVRFK010000005.1:0-8588 GCA_963720365.1 uncultured Gemmatimonadales bacterium
GCTCAGGTAGAGTCACCGGCAAGATTTTCCTACCACTGCTAAACCTTTCACCCGCTGGCGCCCGCCACGGCGTCGCGCTAACGTGTCAGCACCACCCCTTTCCGGAGCCTCCCGTGCCGCATGCGCGAGTCCACGCGATCGCGGGCTGTTGCCTGCTTCTCCTCGCCTGCAGCGACGGCAGCGGTCCCGATCCCGGGCCGGAGCCCGAACCCCTCACGAATGGTCGGATCGCCTATGCCAGCGCCCACGAGCACGGGTCGCTGAGCCACATCTATGCGGTCGAAGGCGACGGCAGCGCGACCGCGAAGCTCACCGCCGAGGTGGATCTCTACCAGGTCGTGGAGAACGACTGGGCGCCCCGCATCACCTTCTACCGCACCGATATCGAGGCGGACTTCGCCTACTTCTACTCCACGATGGCGGCCGACGGCAGCGGCCGCACCGGTCCCTTCCTGTTCGACTTCGACGTCGCCGACGTCTCGTCGGACGCCTCGGCCGTCATCGGGTACAAGGCTGCCGAGCGGGTCATCGCCATCGGCGACCTGGCGACGGGGGAGGAGCGCGAGGTGTCCACGGGATCGCTGGAGCCGGGCGGCGCGTTCTGGTCGCCCGATGGCGAGCGGATCGGCTTCACCGGCCGGCCGGATGAGGACTCGCCCTGGGACCTCTACACCATGGGGGCCGACGGCTCGGACTTGATCAGGCTGACGGATGACCTGTTCGCGGAGGGCTCCCCGACCTGGTCGCCGACGGGAGACCGGATCGCCTTCATTCGTTCCGCAGGGCCGGGACACCGGCTCTCGGTGGTGAACGCCGACGGCTCCGGTCTGCGGGACATCTATCCTCATCCCTGCGAGCTGCCGATCGGGTGGTCCCCGGACGGCTCGCAGGTGCTGTGCACCAACAGCGTGGGTGTCACCGCCGCCCTGATCGACGTGGAGACCGGCGAAGCCCACAACACCGACTTCACCTTCAATTGCCGGTCGTGGTCACCGGATGGCACGCGTCTCGTGTGCACCGACCAGACCGACGTGTTCACCGTGAATCCGGACGGCACGAATCGAGTGAGACTCGGGCCGGATGGGGGCGTCGCGTTTCTCACCTGGCTGCGCCTGGAGGACTGAGTTTCAGCCTCGCGGCGATCCAGGCCGGCATGGCGGCCTGAGTGCGCGCCGTCGGCGGGACTTCCCCCGTACTACAGTCAAAATTGGCGATCCCGACCACTCTGGAATCCCCCTTGATGCGCCGAGTCATCCTCCTCCTGCTAGGCCTGGTGGCCTGCGGCGACGGCACCGGTCCCGGTGACGAAGTCCCCAACGGCAGGATCGTCTTTTCGAGCCGCGAAGCCGATCCCAACGGTGAGCGGCAGCAGATCTTCGCCATGAACCCCGACGGCAGCGAACGAGTTCAGCTCACCGACGAGCTCAACGAAGGCTACACGATCCTTCGCTCGCGGCCCGGCGGCACGCGCGTCGCGTACTACACGGTCAACCTATCCGTGGCGAGCGGGATCTACACAATACGCGGCGACGGCTCGGATCCAACCGGGCCGTTCGAGTTCGAGTTCACGGTGTACGACATCACGGACGACGGAGCGCGAGTCGTCGGCATCAAGGATCAGACAGTGCATCGGACTCTCGCCGTCGGAGACCTCAGGACAGGTGAAGCCACGGACCTCCCGACAGGAGACGTGCTGCCCGGTGAAGCGATCTGGTCGCCGGATGGGGAGCTGATCGCCTTTACCGGCAGGGAGGATGAGGGACTGAGGAACGAGCTGTACGTCATCCGACCGGATGGCGGTGGGCTGCAGCGGATCACCAACGACGAGTCGATCAAGTACTCGCCGAGCTGGTCGCCGGACGGCGGGACGATCGCGTTCAGCCGGGAGGTGATCGGCGAGGGGCTGGAGCTCTATGTGCTGGAGCTGGGGCTGAACCGGCTTCGGCCGATCTACCCCTTCGACTGCCACGGCGCCCGGCCGCCGTGGTCGCCTGACGGCCGGGAGGTGATGTGCACCGACAACCGGGGACAGACGCGGGCGCTCGTGAACGTCGCTACGGGCGAGGCGGTGGAGCTCTTCCGGTCGGGCGACTTCTATGGCTGCGAGGGATGGTCGCCGGACGGTACCAAACTGCTGTGCGGGGACTCCGAGGGGTGGATCACGATCGATACGGATGGCACGAACCGGCAGCTCATCATTCCGATGGATGGCGGCGCGGCGTGGCCGGTCTGGCTGCGAGGAGATGATTAACCGGCTATCTGCACGGCGCCTTAGCCCCGCGGCCGCAGCCGCGGTCCGATGCGCAGCTCGTGTCCCTCCTGCGACAGCAGCACCGCGAGCTCATTGAGCTCGCGCAGGCCGGTCGGCAGCCCAGGCCGTTGATACGATAGCGACAGGCTCGGCAGCCGCTGGGATCAGTTCGACGCCCGTGACAGACCCGACGAGGCGGGCCGGACTCGGCCGGACGACCGGTCCAGACATGCACGGTGCCTTTGCCCGGTGATCATCGGCGGCGCCGCAGCGAGTCGAGCAGGATCGGCACCAGCGCCCGGGTGAAGGCCTCGGCGTCGGCCCGCGAGAGATGGGACCACTCCGGCGGCTCCCAGGCGTCGAGCTCCGGGTAGTCCTCGTAGTAGATCGCCACCGCGTCCACCTCCTTCGCCAGCCGGTCCCAGAACCTCGCGCGGGGGACGTCCCGCTCCTCGTACTCCAGCACGCGGCCTCCCGACGGGTGCCGAACGAAGGCCACGTCCCCGCCCCGCGCGCGGATCTTCGCGATGTCGCGGCGAAGCTCCGCGAGCGTGGCGCTCACCGAGTCGGGACCGGGCGGCGGACGGCGGCCGGGGTCGTCCATGCCATCCAGCCAGATGTCCCGGACCAGCTGCCGGTACACCGAGTCCCGCAGCACCCTCGGCTCGAGCCACCCCTGGCGATCGTCCTGGGTCACACTGACCTTGCGCACCGCGCGATCGAGGAGCATCCCCTCGCGGAGCGGGAGCGGCTGGCGCTCGATGATGGCCTGGAGCCGGGTGTCCCAATCGATGAAGGCGAAGAGGTCCTCCACCCGCATGAAGATCCGCTGGCCCAGCCACTCCGACGGGGTCTCCTTGCGCGCCCGCTCCGGGAAGTCGCCCAGGTAGCCGCGCCGGGTCCGGAAGAAGATCTGCGGCGTCACCCCGACCACGACGAGCCCGGTGACGGTGGTGTCGTTCGCCAGCTCGGTGAGGATACCGCGGGGACTGGTGCCGACCAGGGCGAGCTGGACCGGCGGCGGACCGCCGGCGACCTCCGCCCACGCCTCCAGGTTGGTGTCGAAGTAGATCCGGGAGGAGCCGATCAGGATGGTGCGGTTCCCAGTCGCCAGGCGGCGCTGCATTCCCCAGAAGCCGGGGGAATCCACATAATCGGGCGTGGTGAACCCGATGCCGCGCCAGTACAGCTCCCAGCCCGCCGTCAGCAAGGCCGTCGCCACGGCCACACCCGTGAAGATGCCGCGCCACGGGCGGTCGGGGACAGGCCGCTCAGAACTGGAAATAGATGAATGCATTGCCCGAGCCCTGGGAGGTGATGATGGCGAACAGCATGGCGGACCACAGCGCGGCGATGATCCACCCGGGCGTGCGCTCGACCACCGCCTCGAGCGTGGTGTCCCGCATGCGCCAGTGCGCAGCGAGCATCGCGACCGTGATTGCGGTGACCGTGAGGATCCCGTTCCAGTAGAGCACGCGCGCACCCGTCTCGCCGAGCCCCACCATCGACCGCAACAGGCGCCAGGCTGAGGTGAAGTCCCGCGCGCGGAAGAAGACCCAGGTGAAGTTGACCAGCACGTAGGTGAGGAGCGCCAGCGCGATGCGGGCGCCGGTGCCGGTAGCGACGGGGCGGCCGGCAAAGCGCTCCTGCAGCCAGCGCTCCACTGCCAGATAGGCCCCGTGCAGTCCGCCCCAGGCCACGAAGGTCCAGCTCGCCCCGTGCCAGAGGCCGCCCAGCAGCATCGTGGCCATCAGGTTGACGTAGGTGCGCCGCCGGCCCTTCCGGTTGCCGCCGAGCGGCAGGTACAGGTAGTCCCGCAACCAGGTCGAGAGCGAGATGTGCCAACGGCGCCAGAAATCGGAGAACCCGATCGCGGCGTAGGGGTAGCGGAAGTTGTTGGTGATGGAGAAGCCGAGGCAGAGGCTCGCCCCGATGGCGGTGGTGGAGTAGCCGGCGAAGTCGGAGAAGATCTGGCCGGAGAACGCGAGCACCCCCATCCAGGCGTCGAGCGGGTGCAGGGCCCGCGAGGCGCCGAAGACGGTGTCGGCCGTGGGGGCCAGCAGCGTGTCGGCGACGACCACCTTCTGAAACAGGCCCAGACTCATCAGGCCCAGGCCCCACACGCGCTGGGAAGATGTGGCCTGGCGCGGCCGGGCGAACTGGGGAATGAGGTCCGCGGGCCGGACGATGGGTCCGGCGACGAGCTGGGGAAAGAAGGTGACGAAGAGGGCGAAGTCGAGGAATGAGCCTGCCGGCCGCTCGCGGCGGAGGTACACGTCCAGCGTGTAGGCCATCGTCTGGAAAGTATAGAACGAGATGCCGACCGGCAGCACGATGTCCCAGGCGGGCGGGACCCACGCAATCCCGATGGTCGCCATCGCAGCCTGCCAGTTCTCCAGCAGGAACTCGCCGTACTTGAAGTAGCCGAGGATGCCGAGGTTGCCGGCCATCGAGAGGAGGAGGAGCCCGCGGCGGCGGGCGGGTCGCTCCTCCCGGTCGAGCCACTTGGCGACCCACCAGTCGAGGACGGTCGAGATCCAGAGAAGGACGATGAACGGCGGGTTCCAGGCGGCGTAGAAGACGTAGCTGGCAAGGAGGAGGTTGAGCTTCTTGACCCGCCAGGGGAACGGCAGGGCGTGCAGGATGAGGACGACGGCGAAGAAGAGCGCGAAGGTGAGCGAGTTGAAGAGCACGCCGCCGTCCCGGGGGAGGGAACCGCCTGATCGCCGTCAAGTGCTGTCCAGGGAACGCGCAGATGGTACGGGAGGATTTCCTCAGGCGCAATGGCCCACCGCGGGCGACCACTCGGCCTGGGAAACGAGCAGACGGTCGAACCGATCGCACCATGGAAGCCGCCAGCGCGGCTCAGCCGGGCGACACTGGTCGTGCCGGGAACGCTCGGCCTGTTCGGCCTCGCCGATGTGGGGCGGGTGTATCTCTAGGACGAATCGTCTGACGTCTGGCACGCCGGCTTCGGCGCCGGTCTCTGGTTCGCCTGGCTGGGCGGGGGCAAGGTTGCCTCGCTGGCAGTGGCGCGGGGCTCGGATCGGACGACGCTCAATGTGCGGGTGGGGGCGGCGTTCTGAGATGTTATTCGCCACCACCGCTACCCCATCCCCCCGCACCCCAATCGCCTACTGCTGGGGCGACAATGGGAACGGGGCAGCTCGGCGCGCCGTTCGCGTCGGGGCCGGGGCCGGGGAAAGTTACCGGGCAGCAGTAGCTGGGCAGTGGTATAGGGCGGGCGGAGCAGCGGGCGGAGGGACCGGTGCCACCGGGCACCGCGTTCATTAGGCTCGTCGGACCCCGCCTGATACATTAGCTGTACTCTCTCCCCTTCTCGTTGACGACTACCGATCCCCTCCTCGCGCTGAACGCCGCGCTGCTCGACCGCTACCACATCGAGCGCGAGCTCGGCCGCGGCGGCATGGCCACCGTCTACCTCGCCCAGGACCTCCGCCACGACCGGCCGGTCGCCCTCAAGGTCCTCGACCCCGCACTCGCCGCCAGCGTCGGCGGGGATCGATTCCTCCAGGAGATCCGCCTGACGGCGCGGCTCCAGCATCCGCACATCCTGCCGCTGCTGGACTCCGGACTGGTAGACCTGGGCTCCGGCACCACCGCGCCCTTCTACGTCATGCCATACGTCGAAGGCGAGTCGGTGCGCGACCGGCTGCGCCGCGAGCGCCAGCTCCCGGTGGACGAGGCGCTGCGGTTCGCGGGCGATGTGGCCTCGGCCCTGGCCTACGCCCACGACCACGGCGTGATCCACCGCGACGTCAAACCCGACAACATCCTGGTGTCCGCCGGCCAGGCCGTGCTCGCCGACTTCGGGGTCGCGCGCGCCCTGACGATCGCCGGCGGGGAACGGCTCACCTCGACCGGTCTCGCCCTAGGCACGGTGCACTACATGAGCCCGGAGCAGGCGGCTGGCTCGACCGCGCTCGACGGCCGCAGCGACGTCTACGCCCTCGGCTGCGTTCTCTACGAGATGCTCGCCGGCGACCCGCCGTTCACCGGACCGACGGCCCAGGCGATCGTCGCCCGCTCGATGGTGGACCCGGTGGGCTCGATCCGCACCATCCGCCCGACGGTGCCCGAGGCGGTCGAGCACATCATCGCCCGCGCGCTGGCCAAGACGCCGGCCGATCGGTATGCGAACGCCGCCGAGCTCGAGACCGCGCTGGCACAAGCGCGAGCGCCGGCGGCCGTTCCTGCGGCACGTACCAGGCGAGCTTTTCCCTGGAGGCTTGCAGCCGCGGCCGCGGTACTCCTCCTGGGCGCTGCCGGACTGTTCCTCCGGTCGAGGGGCGACTCACCCGAGGTCGTCGGCTCGGCGTCCTCGATCGCGGTACTCCCCTTCACCCCCAGCGTCTCGGACACCGCCCTGCTCCGCCTCGGCCGGGATCTGGTCTTCACCCTGAGCGCCGCGCTGGATGGGCTCGGCGGAATCAAAGTGGTAGACGCTCACACGGTGCTCGCCCGGATCGAGCCCGGCGGCGCCACCACGCTCGGCGAAGGCGCCGCGCTCGTGCGCCGGTTCGGCGCGGGCAGCATGGTCCACGGAAGCCTGGTCCGCGACGGCCAGCGCGTGCGCCTCGACCTCGCGCTCGTCGGCACCGACAGCGCCGCCGCGCCGCTGGCCCGCGCGACGGTGAGCGCGCCGCCCGACTCGGTGGCCGCGTTGACCGATTCGGCCGCGCGCGCGCTCGTCGCCCAGATCTGGTCGCGCGGCACGCCACCCACGCCGAGCCTCGACGCGGCGCTCCGCACCACCTCGGTGCCCGCGCTCCGGGATTTCCTCCAGGGGGAACGGGAGCTGGTCTTCGGCGCGTGGGAAGAAGCCCGCGACTCCTACGAACGGGCGATCTCGGCCGATCCCAGGTTCTGGATCGCGTACTCCCGGTATCTCTACTCGAGCTACTGGTCCATCAAGCCGGTCGCCGACAGCCTGGTGGACACGCTCGCTCGCCACCGCGCCGAGCTGCCGGAACGCGAGCGCCTGACCACCGACATGATCATGCTGCTGTCCCGGGACAGCGTGGCGCGCGTCTTCGAGGTCGGCCAGACGGCGGGCGAGCGCTACCCCAGCTCCTGGTTCGGCTGGCTGATCTACGGCGACGCGCTGCTGCATTGGGGTCCGCTGGTCGGGCGATCGCGCGAGGAGTCGAGCCGCATCTTCGAGCGGACGCTCGAGCTCAATCCCGACCTGATCCCCGCCTGGGAACACCTGATGATCCTGGCGCTTCAGGAAGGCGACACGGCGCTGGCGACCCGTGCGCTGGAGTCGCTGGAGCGCGTGGATGCCGGGCCCACCCTGACGGCCGACGGCTACGGCAACCGCATCCTCCAATTCCGGTTCCTCCGAGCGATCCGGCGCGGAAACACCACGGCGATCGCGGCGATGACCGACAGCATCGCGCGCGACGTGGCGTCGCCGGCGGTGGCGGACGCCAGCTTCTACGATCCCTATTCGTACGGGTTCTTCCCGGAGCAGATCGCGGTGAGCCGCGCGGCCATCGCGCAGCATCCCCCGGCGCGTCACGGCGAGCAGGGGCTGATGCTGACGCTGTCCTGGGGTGGAAGGGGAGCGTGGGACTCAGTCGTGGCGGGCACGGATCGGATGGCAGCCGAAGGTGGCGACTCGCTGGCGCCGCTCCGCGCCTATGGCCTCACCGTGCTGGGCGCGTGGCTCGGCGCGCTCGATCCCGACCAGGCGCTACAGCGGCGGGACGCCGCCAGCGCGGCGGCCTCGCGAGCGGGCGCCACTGGCGCCGCCGAGCTGGGATGGCTCGATGGTATCCTTGCGGTCAGTCGAAACGACCGCGGCGGGCTCGCGGCCGCGAGAGGCGCGGTCCGGCGGTCGGGTGATCCGGCCTCGGCCTCGCTCGAGCGTTCCCTCGGCGCGTTCGAGTCGGCGCTCGCGGGTGACACCCGCCATGCCGGCGAAGCGATGGCGTCCCTGGAGTGGGAGCAGGCCGCCGTCTTGGCGCCCGACTTCGAGCATCATCCCCTCACGCTGCCCACGGACCGGCTCGCCGCGGCTCGCTGGCTCGCTTCCACCGGCAATGCCGAGGGAGCGTTGCGGCTGCTGCGGTGGGTGGATGGGCCCTTCGCGCTTCATCCGAGCGGGATTTACAGCTCGATGCTGGCGCCCCTGGTGGACCTCGAGCGTGCCCGCATCGAGGCGGCGCGAGGGCGCACCGAGCCGGCAGCGGCGCACTACCGGCGGTTCTTGAAACGCTATGATCTGCCGTCGAAGCGCCACCTGTCACTCGTCGAGGAGGCGAGGGGTCACCCGTAAGGACGGCTGCTGCCGCCCGGGGACGGGCTACTT
>CAVRFK010000006.1:0-61871 GCA_963720365.1 uncultured Gemmatimonadales bacterium
CAATCCGGATCAACACGCCGATCACCATCCCGACCTCGGCACCGGCCTTCGTCTGGCCGGTTCAGAACTACAACGCCGGCGCAGGTATCAACAGCCCCGCCGAGACGATCGTCCTGTACTTCACCGACAACCTCGAAACTTCCCGGGGCGACGACTTCCTGCTCATGCGGCAGGTGAACGCCAATGCTCCTGAGGTCCTGGTCCGCAACGTGATCCGGGACTCGACCAACCTGCCATTCTTCCGGTACTTCATGCTGCGGCCACCGGCGATCGGCCAGCTCTCGCAGCTGATTCAGGTGCCGGCCGCGCAGATCCCACTGTCGCATCCCCTCGGTGTGCACGGCAACACCGCCGACATCAACGCGTCAGCCCGCCTCGACAGCGTGCGTGCGGTCCTGGTGAGCTTCAAGGTCACCAACGGTGAGGTGGGGACCAAGGAGCGCACCGAGCGAATCAGCATGAACATCCCGCTGCCGAACATGGGTCTCAGGATCCTCAAGATCTGCGGCAGCGAGCCGGTCTTCGGAATGGCGCTTAACGCCGTGTACGATCCAGCCGGCGGGACCGACAAGGTCAACCTGACGTGGGCTCGGGCCTTCGACGAGAACTCGGGCGAACGGGACGTGATCCGCTACGCCATCTGGCGGCGCAAGACCGCTCCCGTGGCGGAGGTCTACGGCGATCCGCTGACCTCCATCGCCGCCGGTTTCGCTAACTATCTCCACGTGGACCAGCAGGATCTCGAGCCGGGCGCGACTTACGAGTATCAGGTCGCCGCCCAGGATTGCAGTCCCAGGTTGTCGGTGCCGGTGATCTCGCTACCGGTCGTTATTCCTCCATGAGGGAGTCTGCCATCATGAACCGGATGTCCGGGGAACGCAGCGAGCGCGGAATTGCGCTTCTGACGGTGTTGCTGGTAGGGTTCGCGCTCAGCGCGATCGCCCTGGCGAGCACCATGTGGATCCTCAACGCACAGCTGGTGCAGAAGAGCGGTGAGCGCGCCGCCATCCTCAACGACGTGGCCGTCGCCGCCGTGGAGGAAGGCCGGAGCCGGATCGCCGCCACTCCCGCGCTCTACCCGGCGTTCGGCCACGATACGCTCGACCTGTGGACGACCGTCACCGACGCCAATGGGGCCACCATCCCCAACGTCCGGCGGTCCATCTACGTCGGTCCCGACGGTGTGACCTCGGGTCAGTACGGCGTATTCGGCACCATCATTGCCGAGGTGAGGGACACCTTCGGTAACCGGGTGGTCCGGCGGCTCCAGATCAACCAGGAGAGCTTCGCCAAGTACGCCTACTTCACCACGATCGAAGGCGACATCGTCTTCGCGAACAACGACCAGATCTGGGGGCCGGTCCACTCCAACGACCAGATCGAGATCCACAACTCCGGCGCCACCTTCCACAATACGGTGAGCACCGCGGCCGCCACCATTCAGGGCGAGGGCAACGGCACGTTCAACGGCGGGCCGCCCAAGAAGAGCGTGCCCGCTATCCCTCTGCCGACGACGGCGGCGTTCAACGCGCTCCAGGTACGCGCAGCCACCGGTAACATGTCGTTCGCCGGGAACACGCTCGGCAACGGCTCGGGCGAGGCGTCGATCCGGATGGAGTTCGTCGCGCTCGACCTGAACAACGGACGGGATTCGACCGACGTCAACGAAGGGTTCGTCCGAATCTACCAGGCAATGCTCGCCCGTGGTACGTCACCGGGCCAGCTGACGGGCCTGGCCGAACGGACAGGATATCCGGCGTTCGCCGAACTGCGGCGTCCCGTCCGTGCCGCGGCGGTACCAGGTGGGGCCAGTGGACGGCGGTCGACCGAGCAACATCTCTGGAACGCGGCCGGTGCCCCGGTGCGTTTTCGCTACGGCTTGAGAGTCACGTCCTGCCGGACGGGGCCAACGGACCCACCCGGGCTGGCAACATGCTCACCACGACCAACGCCCAGTGGCGCTGCTACCTGGGCGGCGATCCGCGGCTGCGGCAGGAGAGCTGGCCGAACATCAATACCAACACCGCCGGCAACGTGCCGCATGGAACGCGGTTGTGGGACCGGGCGTCGCGACCACGACGGTCGCGGCTGGTGGTAACGAGGGCTGGATCCGCCGCCCCGCGGGGATCACCGCCCCGCTGGGCATCGCCGCCTTCACGAACCGTCCGGATGCCGCCTTCCTCTGGCCGATCAACCGCACGTACAACCCCTCCTGGGAGGGGGTCATCTACGTGAACGGCCGGGTCGCGGTGAGCGGCGTGATCAGCGGACGCGTGACACTGGCGACGCCGGAGAACATCATCATCGCCGACGACATCCGGTCGGCGGTTGACCCGGCCGCTCCGCAGGCTTCGGACTGCGCCACGATCCTGGGACTGTTCTCGGGTGACAGCATCATGGTAGCGGACAACACGCTTGAACACGTCGCAGACGGTCACCGGCCCGGGCGGCTGGAGAACGTACGATGCGACCTCGGAGGAAGACATCCACGCGGTTTTGCTCGCGCTGGACATCTTCGGCGCCGAGCGCTATAACGATGGCCCGGACGACAACGAGGACTGCCAGGTGAGCGACTCCGGCCGCGGCTGCCTGAACCTGTTCGGCGGGATCATTCAGCGGACCCGTGGCGCGGTCGGCTTGACCAGCGGCGAGGGGTACATCAAGCGGTACAGCTATAACGCCTGCGCCGCGACCGATCCGCCGCCGTACTTCCCGACCACCGGGCGGTTCGCGAAGAACCGGATCTACGAGCTCGACCCGCGGAATTTCGACGTGGCGACCTGGTTCAACCTGAACCAGAACAACTAAGGCAGGTGACCTACGAGGCGGGCCCGGATGCCACCGGCATCCGGGTCCGTTTCTTTTGCAGGATGTCCCGCACGATCAGCTCGCCGTGCCCCCGGGCGTTCTCGATGAACAGCCGGTTGGCGTCGTTGCCGCTGGCGATCACCCCGGCCAGGTAGATCCCCGGCAGCGGCGTGGCCATCGTGGCCTCGTCGTGCGCGGGGATCCCGCTCGCCGGGTCCACCGGCACACCGAGCCGCTGTAGCATGGCGGTATCGGCATGGTAGCCGGTCATGGCGAGCACGGCGTCGGCCGGCAGGCACTCGACGGCGCCGGTCTGTTCGTTGACGATCTCGACCTCGGTCGGCGTGATGGCCCGGATCCGGGAGCGCCAGCGGACGCCGATGCTCCCCTCCTTCACCCGATTGACGATGTCCGGCAGCACCCAGGCCTTGACCGTCCGGTCGAAGACCTCGCCGAAGTGGACCAGCGTCACGATGGCGCCCGCCCGATAGCACTCGAGCGCCGCGTCCACGCTGCTGTTCCCCGCCCCGATCACCAGTACACGCCGGTGCCAGTAGTGGTGTCCCTCGGTGAAGTAGTGCACGACGTGCGACAGGTCCTCGCCGGGGACGCCGAGGTAGTTCGGGTTGTCATAGTAGCCGGTGGCGAAGACGACGCTGAGCGCCCGGTAGGTCTTCTCGTCGTGGGTCCGCCGGACCTCGACCCGGAAGCTGCCGTCCTCCTCCCGAGCGACCTCGACGACGTCCTCGGACGGCCGCACGTCGAGCCCGAAGTGCTCGGCCACCCGCCGGTAGTAGATGAGACCGTCGCGGCGGGTGGGCTTCTCGAGGCTGGCGATGAAGGGTACGCCGCCGATCTCGATCCGCTCCGGAGTCGAGAAGAAGGTCATGCCGAGGGGATAGCGCTCGAGGGTGGACACGATGGTCCGGCGGTCGAGGAGCACGCAGGGCAGGCCCGCCTGCTTCGCGGCCACTCCGACCGCCAGGCCGCAGGGGCCGGCGCCGATGACTAGAAGGTCGGTCTGCTCCAACCGTCCTCCATCCTGTCACCCTGAGCGCAGCGAAGGGGTTGAAGCCGGCATGGGCTCCTTCGCTTCGCTCAGGATGACATGAGGGCTGTTCGCCCTCAAGTCACTTCAATGATCTGATCCCGCCGCGTCCCCACGCTCACATACCGCACCGGCACCCCCGACAGCGCCTCCAGCCGGTCGAGGTAACTCCTGGCCTCTTTGGGCAGGTCGGCGAGCTTCCGCGCGCCGCCCGTGGGCCGGTTCCATCCCGCGCAGCTTCTCGTACCGGGGCTCCACCCGGCCCAGCGACTCGACCTCCGCCGGCAGCTCCTCGCACGCGCTGCCGTCGAGCTGGTAGTCGGTGCAGACCGGGATCTCCTCGAACCCGTCGAGCACGTCGAGCTTGGTGACGGCGAGGCCGGTGAGGCCGTTGACGCGCGCGGCATAGCGGACCACCGTGGCGTCGAACCAGCCGCAGCGCCGCGGGCGGCCCGTCACCGCGCCGAATTCCCCGCCGACCTCGCGCAGCCGCTCGCCGTACGGGCTCGGCGCCTCGGTCGGCAGCGGGCCGTTCCCCACGCGGGTCGTGTACGCCTTCACCACGCCGAGCACCCCGTGGATCTGCGTCGGGCCGATGCCGGCGCCGACGGCGGCGCCGCCGGCGGTCGTGTTGGACGACGTGACGAACGGGTAGGTGCCGTGGTCCACGTCCAGCAGCGAGCCCTGGGCGCCCTCCAGCAGCACCCGCTTCCCGTCCCGAATCGCGCGGTGCACGATCAGCCCGGCGTCGGCCGTGAGCGGGAGCAGGCGGGGCGCCAGCCGCTCGAGCAGCGCCGCGTGCTGCTCGTAGGAAGCCCGTTCGGACGAGCCCATCATCTCGAGCAGCTGGTTGGCGCGCTGCACCCGCTCGGAGAGCAGCGCCTTGGCGCACTCCAGGTGGCGGAGGTCGGTGACCCGAATGCCCCGGCGGCCGTACTTGTCCTCGTACGCCGGGCCGATCCCGCGGCCGGTGGTGCCGAGCTTCTGGCTCTTCTCACTGGCGGCGTCGAGCAGCTTGTGAAACGGCAGGACGAGGTGGGCCCGATCGGAGACGAAGATCCGGCCGGTGGTATCGATGCCCCGCTCGGCGAGCTGGTCCAGCTCGCCGAAGAACGTCTCCGGCTCGAGGACGACGCCGTTGCCCACGACGCAGATGGCCGACTTGTGGAGGATGCCTGAAGGGATCTGCCGGAGGATGAACTGGGAGTCGCCGATCACGACGGTGTGGCCGGCATTGGCGCCGCCCTGGTAGCGGACCACCAGGTCGGCCCGCTCCGCCAGCACGTCAACCAGCTTGCCTTTGCCCTCGTCGCCCCACTGCGCCCCGACGACGACCAGACAGGTGATCCTGCCGTCGAACATGTGCCCCCCAGAGCAACGAAAAAGAGCCCCTCGCGGGGCTCCTGAATCCTCGGGCAAACGTATGCGAGCCCGCGCGAAAGGTCAATTCGCGGCGAGCGCTCTGCCCACCGCCTTCGCGACCTCGAGCGACAGGGTTTCCGGCACGTCGGCGGGCGTGTGGATCACCCGCAGGGTCCGCCAGGTGAGCCGGCCGACCGTGACCGCCCTCGCCCCGGCCCTGGCCAGCGGAAGACTATCCACCAGGATGCCGACCGGCAGCCGGCGCCTGCTGACCGGTGGTCCCACCGACGCCAGGTCCCGCGCCACCTGTTCGGCCAGCGTCTTCCCCGCGCTGTCGTGACGGACCACGAAGAGGGGTCCCTCACCATCGATCGTATCGATGTTGACGACCTCGACGCCGCGCACGACCCCGCCGGTTTGCGCGAACACCCGCGCCCCCACCATCCCGAATTCCTCCGCTCCCGTGATCAGGATCCCGGTGGTCGAGTCGGACGACGCTTCGGCGAAGGCCAGCGCGGCCACGACGCCGCTCCCGTTGTCCCGCGCGCCGGGCGAGGTGCCGCGCAGCCGGCCGCGTCCGGCCAGCGCCCCGGCGACCACCGCGAGCACGGCGCCGGCAGCCGCCAGGCCAAGAGGCAGCGGCGCGGTCAACCGCGCCCCGGCCAGCCCTACGCTGCCTGCCAGTGCCGCGAGGAGGACCCACACGGCGACGAGGCGTCCGGCCATGGACTGAGCCTGGGCCTTGGTGTCGAGGTGGGCCACGATCCACCGGCGCGGGGGCGCATCGCCGCGGACCGCGATGAGGTTCGCGTCCTCCCGTGCCTCGCCCAGCGTCAGCCAGCCGGCCGCGAGACCCGCGCCCAGGCAGGCGGATGCGGTGAGGATCAGGCTCCAGACCAGGAGCGCACCCCAGCTCGCGACGCCCGGCAACGTGAGGAGCGGGAGCGCGAACAGCGCGGCCGCGCCGACGCCGGCGCCCAGCACGGGGAAGCCAAGGAGCGAGGAGAGATGGAAGCGGAACTGCTGGCGGGAGACGCGATAGCCCAGCGCGGTGAGACGGTCGGCCACGAGGCGGCGGGCCGACTCGGCCTCGGCGGTGCCCGCCTCGCGGTGGCGGGCCAGGATTTCGGCGGCGAGTTGGTCGAGCGCGGTCACCGCGACGCGATCAGGTCGCCGCCGCCTGCTTGGCGCCTCGCTTGCTCGAAGGCGTGGGCTTGGCGAGCGCGTGGGCCGCCTTGGCGGTGTCGGAGGAGACCATGCCCCCGTCCACCAGCTCCTCGAGGTGCTGGCGGTAGGTCTGGCTGCCGAGCTGCTTCCGGCCGTCGGTCATCTGCTTCAGGATGTCGGCGGTGCGCCCGGCCTCCCGAATGATGTCGCGGATGGCGGTCGTCGCGACCATGACCTCCACCGCCGGAATCCGAGCCTTCTGGCTCTTCTCGGGCAACAGCTGCTGAGAGACGATCGAGTGGAGCGCCTCCGCGAAGCGCATGCGGCCCACCTCGCGCTCGTCCGCGGGGAGCGCGGCGATGACCCGCTCGATCGTCGCGACCACGTCCGCCGTCGGCATGGTGGCGATCACGAGGTGTCCGGTTTCCGCGGCCTTGATGGCCGTGTCGATCGTCTCGGCGTCCGCCATCTCGCCCAGGACCACGACGTCGGGGTCCTGGCGCAGCGCGGCACGCAGTCCCACGGCGATGCTCTCGGTGTCCACCCCGACCTCGCGCTGGGTGATGGAGCAGCTCAGATCGCGGTGGAGGAACTCGATCGGATTCTCGATGGTGACCACGTGCTTGTGCTGGGTGCGGTTCACGTGATGCACCATGGCCGCGACGGTGGAGCTCTTTCCGCTCCCGCTCACCCCGGTCACCAGCACCAACCCGCGATCCGCCTCGGCGATCTGCTGCAGCACCTCGGGCAGCCGGAGCGATTCGATGGTGGGTACGGTGAACGGAATCACCCGCATCACGATCATGAACGAGGACCGCTGGCGAAGGACGTTGACCCGGAACCGGCCCACGCCGGGCATGCCCCAGGAGCAGTCGAAGTCGCGCAGCCGCTCGATACGGGCACGGTCCTCGTCGCTGCTGATCAGCTTCATGGCGATCGCCCGGGTCTGGTCGGGGGTGAGACGCTGCTTGGTCAGCGCCACCAGCTTCCCGTTGATCCGCGCCCGGAAGACGTCACCGGCCTTGATGTGCAGGTCCGACGCGCCGCGCTCGACCGCCGCCTTGATGATTTTTTCCATGGGTTCCGTCGGTTAGCCTGCCTCGAGCCACGCCCGAGCAAGGTCCCTCGCTACGCTCGGGATGAAGTCACGCTGCTCACACCGGGCTTCGGCGTTCCACCCGCGGCATGAACCCCATCCGATCCCTCACCCCCCGCATCGTCTCTTCCGCCCGGCGCTGTGCGGTGGCCGCACCGTCGCCGAGGATCTCGTCCACCAGCTCCGGCCGGCTCTGGAGCGTCAGGGCCCGCTCCCGGATCGGCGCGAGCGCCTGGATCATGTTGTCCGCCAGCACCCGCTTGCAATCGAGGCAGCCCCACTTGGCGCCCCGGCAGTTCTCCGCCACCGTGGCGATCGTGGCCGGCGGGGAGAAGTACTTGTGCAACGTGAAGATGTTGCACACATCCGGGTTGCCGGGATCCTTCTTGGTGACCCGCGCCGGATCGGTCTTGGCCGGCCGGAGCTTCTGCCAGATCTCGTCCGGCGTGTCGAGGAGACCTATCGTGTTGCCCAGGCTCTTGGACATCTTGGCCTGGCCGTCGAGTCCCATGATCCGTTTGGCCTCGGTCAACAGCGCCTGCGGCTCGGGGAAGAAATCCTGGCCCGCACCGAACTCGGCGTTCCACCGGCGGGCGACTTCGCGGCTCAGCTCCAGGTGCTGGGTCTGGTCTTCGCCGACCGGCACGACGTCCGCCCGATACAACAGGATATCCGCCGCCATCAACACAGGGTAATTCAGGAGCCCCGCCGGGACACTTTCGAACCGCTGCGACTTATCTTTGAACTGCGTCATCCGCTCCAGCTCGCCGATCGCGGTGACGGTGTTGAGCAGCCACTGGAGCTCGCTGTGCTGGGGCACGTGCGACTGCACAAACAGCACCGACCGCGCAGGATCGATGCCGCACGCCAGCAGGCCGATCGCCATTTCGCGGGTGCGGGCCGACAGGGTTGCATGGTCGTATTTCCCGGTGATGGCGTGCAGGTCCACGACGCAGAACATGCAATCGTAGCCGTGCTGCAGGTTCACCCAGTTCTGCACCGCCCCGAGCCAGTTGCCGATGTGCAACTCGCCCGAGGGCTGGATCCCCGAGAATATGCGTGGCATGTCGCGCAACTTACCCGGTTACGACCAGACCCGACAAGATGGTGTCCTCCTTGGACTTACTCCATCTGGCCCGAGCCGCGGCGGAGCGGGCGGCCGGCTACCTCCGCGGGGTCGAGCGGCCGGCCGACCCCAGCCGGTGGACCCTCAAGGGCAGCCGGGATTTCGTCACCGAAGTGGACCGGACCGCGGAGCGGATCATCGCCGAGGTGCTGCTCGCCGCGGAGCCGGGCAGCCGCATCGTCGGCGAGGAGCTGCAGCCGAACGTGGTGACGGAAGGCCTGGTCTGGATCGTCGACCCGCTCGACGGGACCACCAACTTCCTGCACGATTTTCCGAGCTATGCGGTATCCATCGCCGCGGCGGTGGATGGCGTGCTCGAGGCCGCCGCGATCGTGGACGTCCCGCGGGCCCAGGTCTACACCGCCGCCCGCGGCGGCGGTGCGTGGCAGGGCGAGCGCCGGCTGGCGGTCTCGGCGATCGACGATCCGGAGTTCGCGCTGATCGGGACCGGCTTCCCGTTCAAGGAGATCGGGCAGATCGGGACCTACCTGGAGCAGTTCCGGCGGATCGCCGAGCGGACGTCGGGAATACGCCGGCCCGGCGCCGCCGCGCTCGACCTGGCCGACGTCGCGGCAGGGCGCTTCGATGGCTTCTGGGAGCAGCGGCTCTCGGCGTGGGACATCGCGGCGGGGACCCTGTTGATTCGTGAGGCGGGCGGCCGGGTCACCGACTATGAAGGACGGGACATCGGGGATCGAGCATGCAGCAGTCGTCGCCGGGAAACCCGGCGATGCACGCGTGGCTCCTCGAGGTAATTGGCTCGGTCGAGAACTCAGAACAGAGGCACGGAGGACACAGAGGGCACGGAGACGAACCAATAATGTTCTTCTCCGTGGCCTCCGTGCCTCCGTTCTCATTCCTTTAATAGGAACCGGAATGCCTGACGTCCCAACGCGGACATCCACCCTCGACGCCTGGGTACGAGCGATCGCGAGCCCGACGATCTCCCCCGCGGGCGGCTCCTCGGCTGCGATCGCCGCCTGCACGGCCGCGGCTCTGGTCGAAATGGCCGCCTCGCTCACGGCCTCGCGCGAGTCGTACGCCTTGGTCCACGAGGAAGCGAAAGCCGCGCGAGCCCGCGCCGAGGGCCTGCGGCAGGAGCTGCTCACGCTGGCGGCGGCCGATGCGGGCGCGCTGCAGCGGTTCGCGGAGGCCCTCGCTCTGCCCCGTGGGAGCGACGCCGAGCGGGAGCTTCGGGAACGGGAGAAGCGATCGGCGCTACAGGAAGGCGCGGAGATTCAGCGCGATGTGCTGGCGGCGTGCGGCGAGGTGGCGGTGCTGGGACTGGCGATGGCGGAGCGCGGACTCGAGACCGCGCGGGCGGACGCGGCGACGGCGGTGTTCCTGGCAGCCGGTGCGGCACGGAGCGCGGCGATGGCCATCGGAGTCAATCTCGCGAAGGAGCCGAAGGGCTCCGAGTTCACCCGGATCGTCGAGGCGACGCCGGCCAAGCTGAAGATCGTGGAAGAGGCGGAACGGCAGCTCAGGCCGCGGTGAGGATCCTGCGGACCGTTGGCGGTGATCGCCACGGTGTGCTCGAAGTGGGCGGAGAGACTGCCGTCGGCGGTCACGACCGTCCACTTGTCGTTCAGGGTGCGGGTGGCCGGGTTTCCTGCCGTGATCATCGGCTCGATCGCCAGCGTCATCCCCTCCAGCAGGCGTGGACCCCGCCTCGGCGAGCCATAGTTCGGCACCTGCGGCTCCTCGTGGAAGCGCGTGCCGATCCCGTGCCCCACCAGCTCGCGCACCACGCCGAATCCCGCCCCTTCCGCCAGCTGCTGGACCGCATGGCCGATATCGCCCACGTGGTTGCCGACCCGCGCCTGGGTGATGGCCGCCGCCAGCGACTGCCGGGTCACCTCCATCAGCCGCTCGGCTTCGGGCCTCACGTGCCCGACCGCGATGGTGGTGGCGGAGTCGGCGTGGAGCCCCTCGAGCTGCACCCCGACGTCCACACTCACGATGCTCCCCTCCGCCAGCACGCGGCGGGTGGATGGGATGCCGTGGACGATCTCGGAGTCTATGGAGGTGCAGAGGGTCTTGGGAAAGCCGTAGAGGCCCTTGAACGACGGTACCGCGCCCGGATGGCTCCGGATGTACGCCTCGGCCTCGCGGTCGAGATCCTCGGTGGTCATTCCGGGGCGCACGATCTCGCGCATCAGGGCGAGCGTGCCGGCGACGATCTGGCCGGCCCGCGCCATGATCTCGATCTCCCGGGACGACTTCAGGGTGATCATTTTCCCAGGGCCTGCCGTACGCGGGCGGCGATCTCGTCAACCGTCCCCACCGCCGGGATGCGGCGGACGCCGTTGCGCTGCTCGTACCAGTCGAGCACCGGCGCGGTCTGCTCCCGGTAGGCCCGGAGCCGGGTGGCGACGGCCGCGGGATCGTCGTCGGCGCGGCCCTCGACGGACCGGCGCTTATCCAGCCGGGACATGATCTCCTCGTCGCTGACGTCGAAGAACAGCACCGAGTCCATCTTCCGCCGCTTGTCCGCGAGGATGAGCTCCAGCTCCTCGGCCTGGCGGATGGTCCGGACCACGCCGTCGAAGATGACGCCCTTGGCGGCCTCCGGCTTCCCCACTTCCTCGCGCACCACGCCGAGGATGATGTCGTCGCCCACGAGGTCTCCGCGCTCCATCACGGCCTTGGCGGCGCGGCCGAGGGGCGTGCCTCGCTTCACGTGGTCACGGAGCAGGTCGCCGGTGGCGAACTTCGGCAGGCCGAGCGCCTTGCCCAGAATCGCGCCCTGCGTGCCCTTGCCGGCGCCGGGGGGGCCCATCAGCAGAATGTCCATTGCTTCCCTTGAAGGGCGTGAGTGGTCAAAGGTGAGAAGGGTGTCATCCTGAGCGAAGCGAAGGAGACCATATCGGCATGGGCCCCTTCACTACGTTCGGGTGACACCCCTCTCTCGACCCTTCACGCAGGTCTACATGAACCGCTGCTGCCGGCCCCGGAACTTCACCCGCCCCGTCTTCATGAAACCGTCGTACTTCCGAAGCGTGCGATGCTGCTCGATCTGGGCGATCGTGTCGAGCAGCACGCCGACAACGATCAGCACCGAGGTCCCGCCGAAGCCCGTGTTGGGAATGTTGAACCAGTTCGAGACCAGGATCGGCAGGATGGCGATCGCCGCGAGGAAGAGGCCGCCCGGGAGGGTGATCCGGCCCAGGACGCCGTCGATGTAGTCGGCGGTGCTCGCGCCCGGCTTCACGCCCGGGATGAACCCGCCCTGCTTCTTCAGGTTCTCGGCCAGGTCCACCGAGTTGAAGATGATCGAGGTGTAGAAGTAGCTGAACAGCAGGATCATCACCGCGAACGTCAGGTTGTACGGCCAGTCGCCCGGATTGAAGAAGCCGGCCAGGTCCTGAAGCACGGCGTTCTGGGTGAAGCTGGCGAGCGTCCCCGGCACGATGATGATGGTCTGGGCGAAGATGATCGGCATCACGCCGGCGGTGATCAGCCGGATCGGGATGAAGGTCTTCTGGCCTTCGCGGATCCGTCCGCGGCCCATGACCTTGCGCGGGATCTGTATGGGGATCCGTCGCGCGGCGATGGTCATCGCGACCACGGCGGCGATCACCAGGACGAGGATGGCCAGGAAGGTGATGGCGCCGATCGCGGTGACCACGCCGGTCTGCACGAAGTTCAGGAGCTGGAGCGACCCGGGCCACAGCCGCTCGAGGATCGAGAAGGTGATGAGCAGGCTCATCCCGTTGCCGATCCCGCGCTCGGTGATCTGCTCGCCGAGCCACATGACGAAGATGGCGCCGGCGGTGAGCGTCACCACCATGATGAGCCGGGACGCGAAGCCCGGGTTGGGCATGGCGCCGGGAATGGATTCGGTGAACAGCGCGAAGGTGTAGGCCTGGGAGAGCGCGATGGCCACGGTGAGGTACCGGGTCCACTGCGTGATCCGCTTCTTCCCTTCCTCGTCCTTCTGCATCTTGCCGATGGACGGGGCGATGCCGCCGGCCAGCTGGAAGATGATGGAGGCCGAGATGTAGGGCATGATCCCGAGCGCGAACACGGTGGCGCGGGAGAGGCCGCCGCCGAGCGCGTCGTACAGCCCGAAGAACCCCGCCGCGGCGGAGTTCCGGATGAAGTCGGCGAGCGCCGTGACGTTGACGCCCGGCGCGGCGATGTGGGCGCCGATCCGGTAGATCACCAGGATCGTGAGCGTGAAGAGGAGCTTCCGCTTCAGCTCGTCGTCAATGGCGAGATTGGGAACGCGGGGTGTCGTCATTACCCCTCGATCTTGCCGCCGGCCGCCTCGATCTTTGCGCGCGCCGACGCGGACAGTGCCACGCCACGAACCGTATAGGCCCGGTCGGCGTCACCGGTACCCAGGAGCTTCGCCGGCTGGTCGAGCTTGCCGATGAGTCCGGCCGAATACAGCGTCTCGGGGCTCACCTCGGCCGCCGTCAGCTTCTTGAGCCGCGACAGGTTCACCGCCTGGACGGTGACCCTGAACGGATTGGTGAAGCCGCGCTTGGGCAGCCGGCGGTACATCGGCATCTGACCGCCCTCGAACCCGGGGTTGGTCGATCCGCCGGTGCGCGCCTTGTGGCCCTTGTGCCCCTTCCCCGACGTCTTGCCGAGCCCCGAGCCCGGACCGCGCCCCACCCGCCGGCGCGGCTGGGTCGAGCCCGGCGCTGGAGCGAGCGAGGAGAGGGTGATCTTGTCAGCCATCAAATACTCCGTTCTCTATTTGCTCTTGCCTGCCGGCTTGATATCGATCAGGTGCCGCACCTTGTACAACATGCCGCGCGCCGAGGCCGTGTTGGCCACCTTGACGGTCTGTTGATGGTGCCGCAGGCCGAGCGCCTCGAGCGTCCGCCGCATGGTGTCGGGGTGCCCGATGGTGGAGCGGATCTGCTTCACCTCGAGCGACTTGACCTTGTCTTCGCTGGGGATCACCGCCGCGTGATGCCGCGGGCCCTGCCGACCAACCGCTGGATTGCGCCCCATGGATCAGGCTCCCTGCCGCGGCTTGTACGCGATCTGGTCGAGCTCGACGCCCCGCTCCCGCGCCACCTGCCGGGCCGAGACCAGGCGGCTGAGCCCGTTCATCGTGGCCCGCACCATGTTGTGCGGGTTGGTGGAGCCGAGGCTCTTGGTCAGGATGTCGGTGATGCCGGCGCACTCGAGCACCGCGCGCACGGGGCCGCCGGCGATCACGCCGGTTCCGGTGGCGGCGGGCTTGAGCAGCACCCGGCCGGCGCCATGCTCGCCCACGACCTCGTGGGGGATGGTCGAACCGGTCTTGGGCAGCTCCACCATCGAGCGCTTGGCGGCCTCTACGGCCTTGCGCACCGCCTCGGAGACCTCGTTGGCCTTGCCGGTAGCGATGCCCACCTTGCCCTTGCCGTCGCCGACCGCGACCAGCGCGTTGAACGAGAAGCGCCGGCCGCCCTTCACCACTTTGGCGACGCGGTTGATGGCGATGACGTTCTCGACATGATCGCTGGCGTGGTCCCGGTCACCCCGATCGCGCCGGGGGCCGCCCCGGCCGCCTCCCTGGCCACCGCCGCGGCCGCCGCGGCCGCGGGGCCGCTCGGTGCGCTGCTCGGGAGGGGGGGCGGCGGGCGCCTCGCCCGCCTCGGTGGCCGGTGCGCCGGCTTGCGTGCCTGTTGCCTCGTCCGCCATTAGAACTCCAATCCGCCTTCGCGCGCGCCCTCGGCGACCGCCTGGACGCGTCCGTGATATCGGTAACCGGCACGGTCGAACACCACCCGGCTGACGCCCGCCGCCTTGGCCTTCTCCGCCAGCAGCTTGCCCACGGCCTTGCCGCGAGTCACCTTGCCGCTGCCTTCGGTGGCGATGCCTTCGCTGCCGTCGCTCACGCCCAGCAGCGTCACGCCGCGGTCGTCGTCGACCAGCTGGGCGTAGATGTGCTTGAGGGAGCGGAACACCACCAGCCGGGGCCGCTCCGCGGTGCCCGAGAGCCGGGCCCGGACCCGCAGGTGCCGGCGGCGGCGGAGCTGGGTCCGCGTCTTGGGCGCATGAACTCGGCGCATGTTACTTGGCTCCTGTCTTGCCCGCCTTGCGGCGGACCTGCTCACCCTGATAGCGAATGCCCTTGCCCTTGTACGGCTCCGGAGGACGCACCGAGCGCAGCTCGGCGGCGACCTGGCCCACCGCTTCCTTGTCGGCGCCTTCGATCTTGACCACGGTGTTGTTGTCCACCGAGATCTTGATCCCCTTGGGCGCCTCGTACTTCACCGGGTGCGAGTACCCGACGATCAGGTTCACGCCGTACGGCTTGGCTTCCGCCTTGTAGCCGACGCCCTGGATCTCGAGCGTCTTGCTGAAGCCCTTGGACACGCCGTCCACCATGTTCTGGACCAGCGTGCGGGTGAGGCCGTGCAGCGCCTTGTGGCGCTTGTCCTCGCTGGGGCGCTCGACGGTGAACTGGCCCTCGGCGAAGCCCACCTTCATCTCCGGGTGGAGACTCCGGCGCAGCTCGCCCTTGGGCCCCTTCACCGCCACGGTGCTCCCCTGGAGATCCAGGGTTACGCCCTTGGGGAGGATGACCGGCCTCTTGCCGATTCGCGACATGGCGGCCTCCTACCAGACGACGGCGAGCAGCTCGCCGCCCAGGTTGGCCGTCCGCGCCTCACGGTCGGTCATCAGACCCTTGGGCGTCGAGACGATCGCCATGCCGAGGCCGTTCTTCACCCGCGGCAGCTCCCGGCACTTCACGTAGCGCCGGAGGCCGGGGGTGGAGACCCGCCGGAGCTCCCGGATCACGGGCAGCTCGTTGTGGTACTTCAGGTACAACCGCAGCACGCCATGCGCGCCGTCATCGAGGAGCTTGTAGTCCGCGATGTAGTGGTTGTCCCGAAGCAGCCGGGCCACTTCGACTTTCAGCTTGGACACCGGAATGTCCACACGCCGATGCCCCGCAGAGCAGGCGTTGCGGATCCGGGTCAGCATATCCGCGACGGGATCAGTCAGACTCATTCCTTCGTTCCCCTTACCAGCTGGCCTTGCGCACGCCCGGGATTTCTCCCCTCAGGGCGAGCTCACGGAAACAGATACGGCAGAGGCCGAACTTCCGCAGAACCGCGCGGGAGCGGCCGCAGCGCTGACAGCGCCGCACCGTTCGCACCTTGAACTTCGGAGTACGCTTGGCTCTCTCGATCCATGCGGTTTTCGCCATTTACGCTACCCTCTGCGGCGTCTCGCCGCGGAATGGCCATCCCAGCTCGCGAAGCAGGGCCATCGCCATATCGTCGCGAGAGGTGGTGGTCACCAGGGTGATGTCCATCCCGTGGATCTTCTCCACCTTATCGTAGTCGATCTCCGGGAAGATCATCTGCTCCTTGATCCCGAAGGTGTAGTTGCCCCGCCCGTCGAAGCTGCGGTTCGGCAGTCCGCGGAAGTCGCGGATGCGCGGAATCGCCAGCGTGATGAACCGGTCGAGGAACTCGTACATCCGGGCGCCGCGCAGCGTCACGAAGGCGCCGACCGGCATGCCGGCCCGAAGCCCGAAATTCGCGATCGCCTTCTTGGCCCGGGTCACGACGGCCTTCTGGCCGGTGATCGCGCTCAGCTCGTCGATCGCGGCGTCGAGCTGCTTGGGATTCTTGCTCGCGTCGCCCATGCCGATGTTGAGGACGATCTTCTCCAGCTTCGGCACCTGGTTCGGATTGGTGAGCCCGAACTCCTTGGCCAGCTTGGCCCGGACGGTGTCCCGGTAGTACTGCTGCAGCCGGGGCACGCCTTCGCGCGCCTTGGGCTCGTGGTCCACCGCTGCCGCCGGCCGCCTTCTCCTTGCCCTTCTTGCCGCTCTTGGGCGCACCCTCGGGGGCCTTCGCCGGCTTGGGCGCCTTCTCTTTCGTATCCGCCATCGTCACCGGCTCCTGGGAATCGGCTGGTCCGACTTCACCGCGATCCGCTCCATCGTGCCATCGGCGTCGACGCGGCGGCGCACGCGGGTGGGCTCACCGCTCGACGGATCGAGCAGCATCGCCTTCGAGTGATGGATCGGCGCCTCGCGCTCCACGATGCCGCCCTCGACGTTGGGCGCGGCGCGCAGGTGCCGCTTGACCAGGTTGATGCCCTGGATCTTGATGCGGCCGGTCTTGGGGAAGACCTGAAGCACCTTGCCCTGCTTCCCCTTGTCGTCGCCCGAGATCACCTGGACCGTATCGCCCTTGGTGATGTGGAGCCGCATCCGCACCGGCGGCTTCCGCCGGATCCGCTTGGCCTTCTTGTAGACGAGCGGCTTCATGCTACAGAACCTCCGGCGCGAGCGAGACGATCTTCATGTATCGCTTCTCGCGCAGCTCACGCGCCACCGGGCCGAAGATGCGGGTGGCCCGCGGCTCGCCGGCGTCGTTGATCAGGACCGCGGCGTTCTCGTCGAACCGGATGTAGGAGCCGTCCTTGCGGCGGGTCTCCTTCGCGGTCCGGACGATCACGGCCTTGGCCACGTCGCCCTTCTTCACCTGCCCCGTCGGGATCGCGTCCTTGATGGCCACGACGACGGTGTCGCCCAGCCCCGCGTAGCGGCGCTTGGAGCCGCCGAGCACCCGGATGACCAGCGCCTTGCGCGCGCCCGAGTTGTCGGCGATGCGGAGAATCGATTCCTGTTGCACCATGGCTACTTGGCCCTCTCCACCACCTCGGTCACCCGCCACCGCACGGTCTTCGCGAGCGGCCGGGTCTCCATGATCCGCACGGTATCGCCCGTATGCGCAGCGGCGTCGGCGGCGAGATTACGGGCTTTCACCTTCTTGGTCCGGGTGACCTGCTTGCCGTAGACCGGGTGGGCGTAGCGCCGCACCAGGGAGACGGTGACCGTCTTGTCCATCTTGTCGCTGGTCACCATCCCGGTGCGGACCTTCCGCCGGGCGCGGGTGTCAGGGCTCTCAGCCATTGGCTTCTTTCTCCCGCAGGATCGTCTGCATCCGGGCGATGTCGCGCCGGAGGTCCCGGAAGCGCATCGGGTTCTCGATCGACTCGGTGGCCGAGCGGAAGCGGAGGTTGAACCGCTCCCGGGTCAGCTCGTCGATCTTGGTCTTCAGGTCCTCGACCGCCATCTCCCTGATCTCGTTCGGCTTCACGGTCAGGTCTCCTCGCGCTTCACGAAGCGCGTCTTCACGGGCAGCTTGGCGGCAGCGAGCGCCAGCGCCTTCTTGGCCAGATCCTCGGGAATGCCCTCGATCTCGAACATGACCCGCCCGGGCTTCACCACCGCCACCCAGCCCTCGGGGTTGCCCTTGCCCTTCCCCATGCGGGTCTCGGCCGGCTTCTTGGTGATCGGCTTGTCCGGGAAGATCCGGATCCACACCTTGCCGCCGCGCTTCATCTCGCGGGTCATCGCCACACGCGAGGCTTCGATCTGCCGGTTGGTGACCCAGCCCGGATCCAGGCTCATGAGCCCGAACTCGCCGAACGAGACCGTGTTGCCCCGGGCCGCGATGCCCTTGGTCCGCCCCTTGAAGGTCTTGCGGAACTTGATCCGCTTCGGTGCCAGCATCGGACTCAGGCCCCCGTGCTGTAGGTGCGGCCGGAGACGTCCTCGATCACCTCACCCTTGAAGATCCAGACCTTGATCCCGATCGTGCCGTAGGTCGTCTTCGCGGTGCTGGTGGCGTAATCGATGTCGGCGCGCAGCGTGTGCAGCGGCACCCGGCCCTCGTGGTACCCCTCGGTCCGGGCGATCTCGGCGCCGCCCAGCCGGCCGGCCGCGCGCACCTTGATCCCCTGGGCGCCCATCCGCATGGCGCTCTGGACCGCGCGCTTCATCGCCCGGCGGAACGAGATCCGCTGGGTGAGCTGGTGCGCGATGTTGTCGCCGACCAGCTGGGCCGACAGCTCGGGCCGCTTGATCTCCTCGACGTTGATCGCGGCTTCCTTGCCGGTGAGCTGGGCCAGCTCGTCCCGCAGCTTGTCCACCTCGGCGCCGCGCTTGCCGATCACCACGCCCGGCCGGCCGGTGTGCACCGTGATGGTGACCTTGCCCGGCCGCCGCTCGATGTCGATCTGCGCGATCGCCGCGTGACCCAGCCGCTGCTTGAGGTACTTCCGGACCAGCTCGTCTTCCTTGAGCAGCGCCGGCATCTCCTTGGTGGCGAACCACCGGGACGACGACTGCTTGACGATGCCGAGCCGGAGCCCGATCGGGTGCGCTTTCTGGCCCATTTACTCGCTCTCCTTGCTGTCCACGTGGATCTCCACGTGGCTCGTGCGCTTGCGGATCGGCGTGGCGCGCCCCTGGGCGGCCGCGGTGAACCGCTTGAGCGGCTGGCCCCCGTTCACGATCGCCTTGGTGACGACGAGCGCGTCGGGATCGAAGCGCTCGTTGTCCTTGAGCGCCTTCTGCTCCGCGTTGGCGACCGCCGACTTCAGCGTCTTGGCGATCTGCTTGGCCGCGAGCTTCTTGTTGAACTTGAGGATCGCGTACGCCTCGTTCACGTCCTTGCCGCGAATGAGGTCGATCACGAGCCGCATTTTCCGGGGCGACTGGCGCACCAGCCGCTGAATGGCATGGCCGTTCATCATTACTCCGGCTTCGCCTTCTTGTCGGCGACGATCTTGCCGCTGTGGCCGCGGAACAGCCGCGTCGGCGCGAACTCGCCGAGCTTGTGGCCCACCATGTTCTCGGTGACGTAGACGGGCACGAACTTGTTCCCGTTGTGCACCGCGAAGGTGTGGCCCACGAACTCGGGCAGGATCGTGCTCGCCCGGCTCCAGGTCTTCACCACCCGCTTCTCGTTCTTGCTGTTCAGGATCTGCACCTTGAGCATCAGCGCGTCCTGGACGAACGGGCCCTTCTTGACGCTTCTCGCCATGCCTTACCTCGTCGCCTTTCCGCGCTTGCGGCCGCGGACGATCATCTTGGTGGACGCCTTCTTCCGATGCCGGGTCTTGCGGCCCTCGGGCTTGCCCCAGGGCGACGTCGGAGGACGCCCGCCCGAGCTCTTGCCTTCACCGCCGCCCAGCGGGTGATCCACCGGGTTCATCGCCACGCCGCGGACCTTGGGCCGCTTGCCCAGCCAGCGGCTCTTGCCCGCCTTGCCGACCGACAGCAGCTCGTGCTCCGCGTTGCCCACCTCGCCGACCGTCGCGAAGCAGCGTCCGTGCACCAGCCGCACTTCCGTCGAGCGGAGCCGGAGGGTGACGTACTCGCCTTCCTTGGCGACGACCTGGGCGCTCGAGCCGGCGGTGCGGCAGAGCTGCCCGCCCTTCCCGATCTTGAGCTCGATGTTGTGCACCGTGGTGCCCGAGCGGGATCTCGCCCAGCGGCAGCGCGTTGCCGGTCCGGCTGTCGGAGCCCGGCCCCGAGATCACGGTGTCACCCTGGTTCAGCCCCTTGGGGTGCAGGATGTACCGCTTCTCGCCGTCGGCGTACACGATCAGCGCGATGCGGGCGGTGCGGTTGGGATCGTACTCGATCTCCGCGACGCGGCCCGGGATGCCGACCTTGTTGCGCTTGAAGTCGATCTTCCGGTACTGGCGCTTGTGCCCGCCGCCCCGGTGGCGCGAGGTCAGGTGGCCGAGGTTGTTCCGGCCGCCCGACTTCTTCAACGGCTCGAGGAGCGACTTCTCCGGGGTGTCCCGGGTGATCTCGTCGAACCCGGACACGCTGCGGAACCGGGTGCCGGCCGTCATCGGCCGGAATTGCCTGATGCTCATCTCAGCCCTCGAACACGGCGATCGAGTCGCCGTCCTTGAGCGTGACGATCGCCTTCTTCCACCGCGCGGTGGTGCCGCGGGTGCGACCGCGGGTGACCGAGTGGCGCCGCATCTGCATGGTGCGGACGTCCGTCACGGTGACCCCGAACAGCTTCTGGAGCGCGTCCCGGATCTGGTACTTGTTGGCTCCCGGGTGCACCTCGAACGCGTATTCCCGCCGCGTCTGGTAGGCGGCCGAGCTCTTCTCGGTCACCACCGGGCGCACGACGATCTCATGAAGGGCGGGCATTACTTCTTTCCTTTCTTCTTCGGCGCCGGCTTCTTGGCCGCCTTGCCGGCCGGCTTCTTCGCCTTGGCCTTGGCGGGCTTGGCCTTCTTCGCCGGCTTTGCGGCCTTGGCTGGCTTCGCGGCCTTCTTGGCGGCCTTCGCCGCTTTGGCCGCCTTCTTGGCCGCCTTCGCGGCCTCGGGCTTGGCGGCCGACCGCTTGCGCGGACGGGCCGGCTCCCCACCCTCGGGCTCATCGGGCAGCGGCTCCGGCATCACGCCGGTGAGCGCGCCCTCTTCCACCACCACCGCGTCCGACCAGAGCACGTGGTAGGCGGCGGCCTGCACGTACGGCATCACCTCGACCGTCGGGAGATTCCGGCCGCTCAGGTAGACGTTGTCGTTCGATCCGGCGGTCAGCACGAGGACCTTGCGCCCGTCGAGATCGAGACTGCCGAGCAGGCCGGCGAGGTCCGCGGTTCGCGGGCCGGCGGAACGCGAAGCGCTCGACCACGTGGAGCGCGCCTTCACGGGCCCGGGCGTTGAGCGCCGAGCGCCGCGCGAGCTGCTTCACCTTGCGCGGGATGTCGGTGCGGTAGTCGCGCGGGTGCGGTCCGAAGACCGATGCCGCCGCCCCGCCAGTGCGGCGCCCGGGTGGAGCCCTGCCGCGCCCGGCCGGTGCCCTTCTGCTTCCAGGGCTTCTGGTTGCCGCCGGAGACGAAGCTCCGGGTCTTGGTGGCCGCGGTGCCCTGACGCTGGTTGTTCAGGAACACCTTCACCGCCTGGTGCAGCACCGGCTCGTTCACGGTGCCGTCGAAGTAGTCGGCCGGGAGCGCGAACGTCGCGGTCGCGCTTGTCGCCGGCGGACGAGTAGTGCGGCGCCTCAATCATGACGGCTGGGTCCTCCCTGCTTCGCTACGGTCACGATCCCGTTCCTGGCACCCGGGATGGCGCCCCGCACGAACAACAGATTCCGCTCGGCATCCACCTTCACGACCGTGAGCCCGAGCTCGGTGTGACGCGCGTCGCCCATGTGCCCCGGCATCCGCTTGCCCTTGATGACCCGGGACGGGTCGGTGCCCGGGCTGATCGAGCCGGGCTTCCGGTGCCGGGTGTTGCCGTGGGTGGCGGGACCGCCGCCGAACCCATAGCGGTGCACCACGCCCTGGAACCCGCGGCCCTTGGTGGTGCCGGTGACCTTGACCCGCTCGCCCGGCGCGAAGATGTCCACCTTGACCTCGGTGCCGGGCGCCGGCGCGTCGCCGCTTACGGCGGCGAAGACCCGGAGCACCTGCGGCGCCACCTCGAGACCCGCCTTCTTCGCGTGACCCAGCTCCGCCTTGGTGGCCCGCTGCTTCCGCCGCGCGCCGAAGCCGAGCTGCACGCCGCCCTCGCGGACCTGCACCACGCGGCAGGGGCCCGCCTCGATCACGGTGACGGGCACGGCGGTGCCGTCCTCCGAGAAGACCCGGGTCATCCCGAGCTTGCGTCCGATCAGTCCGCTGGTCATCGCTATTCGACCTTGATCTCGACGTCCACGCCCGCCGGCAGGTCGAGCTTGGTCAGCGCGTCCATGGTCTGGGGACGGGAGTCGTTGATGTCGAGCAGCCGCTTGTGGGTGCGCAGCTCGAACTGCTCGCGGCTCTTCTTGTCCACGTGCGGGCTCCGGAGCACCGTCCACCGCTCGGTCTTCACCGGCAGGGGGATCGGTCCCGAGACCTGCGCGCCGGTCTTCTCGGCGGTGCGCACGATGTCCGCCGCGGCCTGGTCGAGCACGACGTGGTCGAAGGCCTTGAGGCGGATGCGGATGCGTTGCGGCCATGCTGGGTTCCTCGGCTACTTGAGGATCTTGGTGACGACGCCGGCGCCGACGGTCCGGCCACCTTCGCGGATCGCGAAGCGCAGCCCCTCGTCCATCGCGATCGGGATGATCAGCTCGATCGTCATCTGCACGTTGTCCCCCGGCATCACCATCTCCACCCCCGCCGGCAGCTCCACCGACCCCGTCACGTCCGTCGTCCGGAAGTAGAACTGCGGCCGGTACCCCTTGAAGAACGGCGTGTGCCGCCCCCCCTCTTCCTTCGTCAGCACGTACACCTCGGCCTCGAAGTGCGTGTGCGGCGTGATGCTCCCCGGCTTCGCCAGCACCATCCCCCGCTCGATCTCCGTCCTTCTCCACCCCGCGCAGCAGCAGCCCCACGTTGTCCCCCGCCTCCCCCTGGTCCAGCAGCTTCCGGAACATCTCCACCCCGGTCACCACCGTCTTCTTCGCGCTGTTGAAGCCCACCACCGCCACCTCCTCCTGCACCTTCACCATCCCCCGCTCGATCCGCCCCGTCGCCACCGTGCCCCGCCCCGTGATCGAGAACACGTCTTCCACCGGCATCAGGAACGGCTTGTCGATCTCCCGCTTCGGCTGCGGGATGTAGCTGTCCAGCGCGTCCAGCAGCTCCTGGATCTTCTTCCCCTGCTCGCTAGTTCGGGTCCCCGCGACTCCAGCGCCTTCAGCGCCGACCCCTTGATGATCGGCGTGTCGTCGCCCGGGAAGTCGTAGGTCGACAGCAGCTCCCGCACCTCCAGCTCCACCAGCTCCAGCAGCTCCGGGTCGTCCACCATGTCCACCTTGTTCATGAACACCACGATGTACGGCACGTTCACCTGCTTCGCCAGCAGGATGTGCTCCCGCGTCTGCGGCATCGGCCCGTCCGCCGCCGACACCACCAGGATCGCCCCGTCCATCTGCGCCGCCCCCGTGATCATGTTCTTCACGTAGTCGGCGTGCCCCGGGCAGTCCACGTGCGCGTAGTGCCGCTTGTCCGACTCGTACTCCACGTGCGCCGTCGCGATCGTGATGCCCCGCTCCCGCTCCTCCGGCGCCTTGTCGATCTGGTCGTACGCCGTGAACTGCGCCAGCCCCTTCTTCGCCTGGATCGCCGTGATCGCCGCCGTCAACGTCGTCTTCCCGTGGTCCACGTGCCCGATCGTGCCCACGTTCACATGCGGCTTCGTCCGCTCGAATTTGGCTTTGGCCATAGCGTCTGAGTTCCCGGTGTCCGGTGTACTGCAGTGTCCTGGCTGTTGGCTGGCACGGTCGGTCATCGGATCGCCCATCGCCCGTCGCCCCGCCTAACCGCCTATCCCTTCGCCTTCGCTGATAATCGTCTCCGCGATGTTCTTCGGCACTTCCTCGTAGTGATCGAACTGCATCGTGTACACCGCGCGGCCCTGGGTCATGCTGCGCAGCGTCGTGGAGTAGCCGAACATCTCCGCCAGCGGCACGTCGGCCGCGACCACCTGCGCGTCGCCGCGCTGGGTCATGCCGCCGATCTTGCCGCGGCGGGCGGAGAGATCGCCGATCACGTCGCCCAGGAAGTCGGACGGCGTGACCACTTCGACCTCCATGACCGGCTCGAGGAGCACGGCGCTCGCCAGGCGGGCCGCCTCCTTCACCGCCATGGAGCCGGCGATCTTGAACGCCATTTCGGAGCTGTCCACGTCGTGGTAGCTGCCGTAGGTGAGCGTCGCCTTGACGTCCACCATGGGATACCCGGCGAGCACGCCGTTCTCCAGCGCCTCGCGGATCCCGGCCTCGACCGGCTTGATGAACTCGCGGGGGATGACGCCGCCCACGATCTTGTCCTCGAAGATGAAGCCGCCACCCGGCTCCGGTCGGCTCCAGCGTGATGACCACGTGGCCGTACTGGCCCTTGCCGCCCGACTGCCGGATGAACTTGCCCTCGACGTCGGTGACCTTCTTCCGGATGGTCTCCCGGAACGCCACCTGCGGCTTGCCGACGTTGGCCTCGACCTTGAACTCGCGCTTCATCCGGTCGACCAGGATCTCGAGGTGCAGCTCGCCCATGCCGGCGATGATCGTCTGCCCGGTCTCGGCGTCGGAGCGCACCCGGAACGTCGGGTCTTCCTCCTGGAGCTTCTGGAGGGCGGTGGAGAGCTTGTCCTGGTCGGCCTTGGTCTTGGGCTCGATGGCGACGTCGATCACCGGGTTGGGGAACTTCATCGCCTCCAGGATGATCGCCTTGTCCTCGTCGGACAGCGTGTCGCCGGTGCGGGTGTCCTTGAGACCGATGGCCGCGGCGATGTCGCCGGCGAGCACTTCCTCGATCTCGTCCCGCTTGTTGGCGTGCATCTGGAGCAGCCGGCCGATCCGCTCCCGCTTGTCCTTGGTGCTGTTGTAGACGTAGCTGCCCGCTCTTGAGCGACCCCGAGTACACCCGGAAGAAGGTGAGCCGGCCGACGTAGGGGTCGGTGGCCACCTTGAACGCGAGCGCGGAGAACGGCTCGGTGTCCGAGGCGCAGCGCTCGATGTGGGTGTCGTCGTGGAGCGGGAGGTGGCCCTTGATGGGCGGGATGTCGATCGGGCTCGGCAGGTAGTCGATCACCGCGTCGAGCAGCGCCTGCACGCCCTTGTTCTTGAACGAGGCCCCGCAGAGCACCGGCACGATGGAGCCCGAGGTGGTGGCCTTGCGGATGGCCCGCTGGATCTCGTCGAAGGACAGCTCATCGCCGGCCAGGTACTTCGCCAACAGCTCGTCGTCGTGCTCCACCGCGGCTTCGATCACCTCGTGCCGCGCCGCCTCGACCCGCTCGTGGTACGCCTCGGGCACCGGCATCTCGGTGAACGTCTTGCCCAGGGTCTCGTCGTCGAAGATGATCTCGACCCGGCGCAGCACGTCGATGTGGCCCGGTGAACATCTCGCCCGAGCCGACCGGGATCTGGATCGGGTAGGCCTTCTTGGTGAGCCGGTCGCGGATCATGGCGAGGCAGCGATCGAAGTCGGCGCCCGACCCGGTCCATCTTGTTCGCGAAGATCAGCCGCGGCACGCCGTAGCGGTCGGCCTGGCGCCACACCGTCTCGGTCTGCGGCTCCACGCCGGCCACCGAGTCGAGCAGGGTCACGGCGCCGTCGAGCACGCGGAGCGAGCGCTCCACCTCGACGGTGAAGTCCACGTGGCCCGGGGTATCGATGATGTTGATGCGGTACTGGATGCCGTTGCGGGTCCAGAAGCAGGTCGTGGCGGCGGAGGTGATGGTGATGCCCCGCTCCTGCTCCTGCTCCATCCAGTCCATGGTGGCCGCGCCCTCATGGACCTCACCGATCTTGTAGTTCTTGCCGGTGTAATAGAGGATGCGCTCGGTCGTAGTCGTCTTCCCGGCATCGATGTGGGCCATGATGCCGATGTTGCGATACTGCTCGAGCGGGGTCTGACGGGCCATTCTGTGTCCTCTACCAGCGAAAAAGCGGGGCGACCGAACCCACGAGTGATCGTGGTGGTCTCGCTCCGCGCGCATCCGAGTCGGCGGGACGTGTAGGTCCGGCGGCTCTGGATGGGGAGACCCACAAGGTCTCCTCGCGTTGTCGTTCGGAAGATCAGAGGTGACGGTACCGACGGCACATCACGTGATCCGATGTCTGATGGGCCTGTCTCACAGCGGCCCAAAAATCCCTAAGCCCAGCAAAACTAACGGGGTTGCACCCCCTGTCAAGCCTGACCACGTCGCGTGTCCACGCTCGGCCGGGCGTGCCAGCTCCGAGGACTCGCCCGGCATCTCCTAACTCCGCCGGGCACGGCCATTGCCGCGTGCCTGGTCCAGACCGGTCGATCCGAGGGTCCCATGAACCGCGCGCTTGCCATTGCAGGATGGGGGTATGTCGCCCTCTGCGGAGCCATCCTGGCCACCCGGCCCGGCTCGGCGCGCTCTGGCGAGCCGCCCAGCCCTGCCGCAGCCTTCACGGGCGACGGCGGCGCCTGGTTCAGCCCAGATCAAGCCGTTCTGTAACGCCGTCGAAGTCGATGTCCGGCAGCAGTACGCGCCGCCACCGCCCGGCACCGACGGCGCCGGTTACGCGGCGGCCTGTTACGCCCTGGCCGGGAAGATCGACCGGGCGCGCCAGGTGATCGACGCGCTTCCCTCCGACGACCGCTCCCAGGCCGCGGGCATCGTCTTCGAGGTCGGCCATCCCGGTCGCGGATGCCGGCGACGACGCCTCCGCCGGGCCGATCATGCGGCTGGTCGTCGAGTACCAACCGCAGAACTACATGGCCCTGTATCACGCCGGGATCTCCGAGTACATGCTGGGCCACATGGATTTCGCCCGGACCCACCTCGAGCGCTTCCTCGAGCTCTACTCGCCCAAGGACGGCTGGCGCTCCAACGCGGAAGAAGTCCTCGGCCGCATCACCGCCCGATGAGCGGCGCCTATCTCACGCCGGGCACCGTTCTTCGCAACCGGTGGGAGATCGGCCGCGAGCTGGGACGCGGCGGCTATTCGGTGGTCTATCTCGCCCGCGACCGGGAGCTCGGCGGGGACGTGGCGCTCAAGCTGCTCGTGCCGCCACCCGCCGCGGCGGAGATCGCCCGGGAACGGATGCGGCGGGAGGTGCAGGCGGTTCGGGGACTGTCGCACGAGAACATCGTGGCGGTGTACGACTTCGTCGAGGAAGGCCCCTGGAGCTTCATCCTCATGGAGTACGTCGCCGGCCCCGACCTCCAGGTGCAGGTCCGGGATCGAGGCCCGCTTTCCTCCGAGCAGGCGGTCCGGCTCGGCCGCGACATCGCGGCCGCGCTCGGAAGAGCCCACCGGCACGGCATCCTCCACCGCGACGTCAAGCCGCAGAACGTCCTGCTCGATCCCGACGGGCGATACCGCCTGACCGATTTCGGCTCCGCACGGCTCGACGGCCAGCTCGGAGTCACCACGACGGGTGCGCTCACCGGCACGCCGGACTACGCCGCGCCGGAGCTCCTGGCGGGCCGGCGGGGCGATGCGCGGGCCGATCTG
Source organism: uncultured Gemmatimonadales bacterium (assembly GCA_963720365.1). Classification (GTDB taxonomy): domain Bacteria; phylum Gemmatimonadota; class Gemmatimonadetes; order Gemmatimonadales; family GWC2-71-9; genus CAVVWJ01. The sequence goes on from CAVRFK010000006.1 coordinate 27,324, forward strand.
TATGCGCTGGGCCTGACGCTCTACTTCGCACTCACCGGTGAGCTGCCGGACCGCGACGCTTCCGGCCACCACCACCCGAGCACCGTGGCTCCGGCCGTTCCCGACTGGCTCGACGACGCCGTCGCGAGAGCGACCGCGGCGGCCGCGGAGGACCGCTACCCGACCGCGGACGCGTTCGACCAGGCGCTCGTCGCGGCCAGGGCCGGCGTTCCCGCTCCCACTCCCCGCTGCGTGCTCTGCAACGGTCCCGACCCGCTCGGCCTCGGGCTCTGCCCCTCCTGCGGCGGCGACGGCGACTCCGCCGAGTCGCTGGTGTTTCTCCGGCGACCAACAGGGCGGGATGCGCGAGCTGCCGCGGAGACCCGGCTCGCCGCGACCCTTCCGGCAATCGCCGCCGACACGAGCGCGGCCGTGGGCGGGGAGCGTCCGCTCTTCCGGGTATCCCGGCAGGGAGCGGAACGCATCGTCGAAGCGCTGGACCAGCGCGAGCTGCAGGCCCGGAGCGTGCCGGTGCAGTCGGCGCTCAGCATGCTGCCGTCCGGCTTCTGGCTCATGCTGGTGGCCGTGGCGATCGCGGGGTCCGTGGCGGCCATGGAAGCCGCTCCGCTGCTTCGCTGGGTCACGCCGGCGTTCGGCGGCCTGCTGATTCTCGGCGCCAGGCGCGACCTCTCCACGCCGTTGGTGTCCCCCCGCGTGCGCGCCACTCGACTCCCGCCCGACGTCGAGCGCCGGCTGCTCGATACGCTCGCGGAGCTGCCGGCGGGCACGGCGCGGGACCTCCTGGCCGACCTGACCCGGACCGGCGAGGCGGTCTACACCCGGCTCCAGCTCACCGGCGATTCACGCGAGTCCGGCTCCATGGTCGGCGAGCTGCTTCTGGCCTGCTGCTCCGCCGCCGCCGACCTCGCGTTGCTGGACGCGAACCTCGGCCGCTTCGAGCGCCAGCGGGAGCGGCTGGCCCTGCGCGCCGCCGGCTCGCTCGACGCGCTGGCCCGCTGCGAGCGGATCCGCGACGGCCTGGTACAGCGGCTGCTCGAAGCGATGACCGTGCTGGGCAAGCTGCAGGGCCAGGCCGCCGATCTCGCTACGGAAGGATCCGCGCTCAACGAGACGCTCGCGGAGATCCGGGCGGAGGCGGAGGCGAGGGCGGCGGCGGAGAAGGAGATCGAAGCGTTGCTGGAGGGGGCGGTAAGGCGGTCAGGCGGTAGGGCGGTCAGCGGCCGGTATAACCAGAAGAAAAAGGGCCCCGGGATACTCTCGGGCCCTTCACCTACCGACCTGACCGCCTGACCGCCTTGACTACCAGCGATAATGCGCGAACGCCCGGTTCGCTTCCGCCATGCGGTGGGTGTCTTCCTTCTTCTTGATCGTGTTGCCTTCGCCCTTGGACGCGAGGATCAGCTCCGCGGCGAGCCGCTCGGCCATGGTCTTCTCGGTGCGGGCGCGGGCGAAGGAGATCAGCCAGCGCATCGCGAGGGCGGTGCGGCGATCGGGGCGAACCTCCACCGGCACCTGAAGCGAGGCACCGCCGACGCGGCGGCTCTTCACTTCCAGGGTGGGCTTGGAGTTGTTCACCGCCTGCTTGAAGACGGCGACACCGGGCTGGCTGGTGCGCTCCTCGATCATGTCCATGGCCGAGTAGAAGATGCCTTCGGCCACGCTCTTCTTGCCTTCGAACATCAGGTTGTTCACGAACTTGGAAACCGTCTGGCTGTCGTACCGCGGATCGGGCGGTACCGGCCGCTTGACCGCCTTGTTGCGCCGGCTCACTTCTTCCCTCCCTTGGCCCCGTCCTTGGGCCGCTTCGCGCCGTACTTGGACCGGCTCTGGCGGCGGTCGTTCACACCGGCCGAGTCGAGCGTGCCACGCACGATGTGATAGCGCACGCCGGGCAGGTCCTTCACGCGGCCGCCGCGAATCAGCACGATCGAGTGCTCCTGCAGGTTGTGTCCTTCACCCGGAATGTAGGCCGTGACTTCGAAGCCGTTGACCAGGCGCACACGCGCGACTTTCCGAAGCGCCGAGTTCGGCTTCTTCGGGGTCGTGGTGTACACGCGGGTGCAGACACCGCGCTTCTGCGGATTGGACCGGAGCGCTGGCGCCTTGTCCTTCGCTTCGACGTCTTTCCGGCCGTGCCGGATGAGCTGATTGATGGTCGGCATAACCCTGGAGCAGGAGTCGCGGTTTCCCGAGATAGCTTCCATGAAGCCCGGGCCAAAAGACCCGGTTCGGGGACAGACTGCCAAATTTAGGCGGCGAATGGGGTTGGGTCAAGCCGAGTCCCCGCAGGGCCCGGTGAGGCGAGCTATTATGCGAATGCGATGGAGACGCATACCCTCACCGCCACGCTCAAGGGATTCGGCGCCCCGCCGACCGCGGCCGCCGTCGTGGTCGAACGGCTGACGCCGGGACGCCGGATGGCTCGCGCCGGGGCGATGGTGGGCTTCGGCATCGTCGCCGCGCTGATCGCACTGCCCATTCCCGTCGTGCACTTCATGCTGGTCCCGGGGTCCCTGCTGGTCGGCGGGATCATCGGGGCGATGCGGCTGACGCAGCGCGAGATCTTCCGCTCCGCGGAGGGCCCCTGCCCCTTCTGCGGAACCCGGCAGAAACTTGGCCTCGCCGGAAAGTCGTTCCGGCTCCCCCGCCGCCTGCACTGCAATCACTGCGGGAGAGAGCTGGACCTCCAGCAGGACTAGCCTTGCCGCCTTTTGCGCCGCGGTTGGCGTTTTGACAGGCGAACACCTCCCAACCCGCACACCATCCGCCGGTTAGCCGCGCGAGGACAGCGGCCCCGTCTTTGCCTTTTCCGCCCGGCGTCGGACTCCCTCGTCCGGCCGTAACCCCGTCGTGCGGAGTCCGCCGTGCCCCAGCCCCGTGCCCTGGCCATTCTTGCCGCATTCGCCATCGCCGTCGCCGGCACCGCGAGCGCCCAGGACGCTCCCTGGAAGCCTTTCGCCGAAGTGACCCGCGGCGCCGACGCCGGCAGCGGCGTCTTCACCATCTACTCCAAGCGCGACCAGGTGCTCCTCGCCCTGGACGCGACGAATTTCGACCGCGACTACCTGCTCGTTACCCAGCTCTCCAACGGCATCGGCGAGCTGGGCCTCGACGGCGGCGCCTCGCTGCGCTCGGACCTGGTGCGCTTTCACCGCCAGGGCGATCGGGTCGAGCTCTGGGTCGTCAATCCCCGCTTCGCGGCGCCGGCCGGTTCGCCGATGGCGCGCACGGTGGACCAGTCGTTCGGGCATTCGGTGGCGTGGTCGTTCCCGATCGCCACCGTCCGTGACTCCACCGAGCGCCAGGTGCTGGTCGATCTCTCGCCGTTCCTGGTCTCGGACTGGGCCGACGTCGGAGGCACGCTGCAGAACGCCGCCACCCAGCGGAAGGTGGTCGGTGCCGTCACGCTCGACGACAAGCGCTCGAGCCTCCAGGAGCTGCGCCTCTTCCCCGCCAACCTCGAGGCCGAGGTCCGGCTCACCTTCCAGAGCCCGCGCAGCCTCGGCCTGGAGACGGTCTCCGACTATCGCTCGATCCCGGTCGGCATCCACTACTCGCTGCTGGAGCTGCCCGCCACGCCGATGCGGCCCCGTTACGCGGATGAGCGGGTGGGCTACTTCATTTCCGCCTTCAAGGATTTCTCCCGCGACACGGCGGAGAGCTTCTTCGTCCGCTACGTGAACCGCTGGCGGCTGGAGAAGCGCGACTCGGGCGCCGCGATCAGCGAGCCGGTCCATCCGATCACCTACTACGTCGATCACACCGTCCCGCTCGAGTGGCGGCCCTACGTTCGCGCCGGGATCCTGGAGTGGAATCGCGCGTTCGAGGAGGCCGGGTTCCGCAACGCGATCCAGGTGCTCGACGCGCCCGACGATTCGATCTACAGCGCGGCCGACGCGCGCTTCTCGACCGTGCGCTGGACCGCGACCAACCGGTCGGTCTACGCCGTCGGCCCCACCAACGTGGATCCTCGAACCGGCGAGATCCTCAACGCCGACATCCTCGTGTCGGCGTCGTGGATCCAGACCTGGCGGGGCGAGTCGCGCGACTACGTCTCGCCGATCGCGTCGGTGCAGTCGGTCTTCTCGCTCGATTCGCTGGCGCTGGCCGGGGGCGACCCGTCGCTCTTCTGCCGCTTCGGCGAAGGGCTCGACCGCCAAGGCACCGTCGCCCGCGCGATGCTGGCCGCGCGGGGCGTGATGGCCGCCGGCGGCGTCACGCCGCGCGAGTACATCGGCCAGGCGCTGAAGGCGCTGGTGATGCACGAGGTCGGGCACACGCTCGGCCTGCGCCACAACTTCCGCGGCTCCGCCGGCGTGAGCCGCGATGAGCTGGGCGACCGGACCTATGCCGAGCGCCACGGTCTCGGCGTCTCGGTGATGGACTACGTCCCGCCGGCGCTGTCGCTCGATCCCCGGCGGCAGGGTCACTTCTATTCGCCGACCATCGGGAGCTACGACCGGTGGGCGGTCACCTACGGCTACGCCGAGGCGGACGGCGGAGCGGCGGAACGACCGGCGGCGAAGGGTTCGGCGGCGGAGACCACGCGGTGGACGCCCGACCTGGAGATCAACGCGCTCCGGGCGATCGCCTCGCGGGCCGCGGAGCCGGGGAACCTCTACGCGAGCGACGAGGACGCGGGGTTCGGCGCCGCAGGCCTCGATCCCACCGTCTCCCGCTACGACATGACCGACGACCCGCTGGGCTGGGCCCGCGAGCGGGTGACCCTGATCGACCAGTTGTTCGACTCGCTGGAGACTCGCGTCGTCGCGCCGGGACAGGGCTATGGCCGGTTGCGCACCGCGTTCACCGATCTGCTGTCCGACCGCTGGTACGCGCTGCTGGTCAGCACCAAGTACCTGGGCGGCGCCACGACCGCCCGGGACCACCGCGGCGATCCGGACGCACGGCCCGCCATCAGCACCATCCCCGCGGCCAGGCAGCGCGAGGCGCTCGCCTTCATCGCGGAAGCCGGATTCGGGGAGCGGGCGTTCAGCTTCCGACCCGAGCTGTTGAGCCGGCTGGCGCCCGACCGCTGGATGCATTGGGGCGCCTCACCCGCGGGACAGGGACGCGCCGACTTCCCGCTCCACGACTGGGCTCTCGCCCAGCAGGGATCGCTGCTGAACCAGCTGCTCGATCCGGTCGTGCTCTCCCGCATTCGCGACGCGGAGCTGCGCGCGGCGCCCGGCGATGCGACGGTCGGCATCCCCGAGCTGTTCGAGACGCTGTCGCGGGCGATCTGGGCCGAGCTGGGGATCCGCCCCGGCGACAGACAGGGAACGGCCAGGAATACCGGCTCGGTGCGGCGCGACATCCAGCGGACGCATCTGAACGCCATGGTCCGGATGGTCGTGAATCCGATCCAGGGAACACCCGAGGACGCCCGCGCCCTGGCACGCGCTTCGCTGTTGGATCTGGAGCGCGCGCTGGCCCATGCGCTCGATGACGATCGTGCCGGCCTCGATGCCTACACCCGGGCGCACTTCCTGGACTCGCGCGAGCGCACCGCCCGCGCCCTCGAGGCGCCCATGATTCAGTCTCCCACGGCTACCCGGTAACGAACGATGCTGACGCTTCCCTCCGGCGATCCTTCTCCGTTTCTGCTGACCGCGATCTATCTGGCCGGCATCCTCGGCGGGTACGCGCTGCTCACCGCGCCCGAGGAATGGCAGCGCGCCTGGCAGACCGTGCGGGAGGTCTGGACCCGCCGTTCGCGGGGGTAGCCTCGCAGCCGGGGGCGGGTAACCTTCCCGCATGACAGCAAGCCCGTCCCCTGCCCCACCGCTCCTCGTCCGAGGACTCCGCAAGCGATACGCCGACGTGGTAGCCGTAGACGGACTCGATCTCGAGATCCGGACCGGCGAATGCTTCGGCCTTCTGGGACCCAACGGCGCCGGCAAGACCACCACCATCGAGATCTGCGAAGGCCTCACCGAGCCCGACGAGGGCGAGGTCCAGGTCCTCGGCCGCCACTGGGGCGAGCAGGACCGCGAGCTGCGCGAAGCTCTCGGGATCTCGCTCCAGGAGACCCAGTTCTCCGAGAAGCTCACCGTCGAGGAGACGGTGCGGCTCTTTCGGAGCTTCTACCGCAAGGGCCCCAGGGTGGACGAGGTGATCGCCGTCGTCCAGCTCCAGGAGAAGCGCCACGGCCGGGTCGGGCAGCTCTCCGGGGGCCAGCGCCAGCGGCTCGCGCTCGCGTGCGCGCTGGTCGGCGATCCCGCCCTGCTCTTCCTCGACGAGCCGACCACCGGCCTCGACCCGCAGTCCCGCCGGCAGCTCTGGGAGCTGATCGAGGGATTCAAGGCCGCCGGCCGGGCCATCCTGCTCACGACCCACTATATGGAAGAGGCGGAGCGGCTCTGCGACCGGGTGGCGATCGTGGACCACGGCCGGGTGATCGCGCTGGGCACGCCTCGCGAGCTGGTCGCGTCGCTGAGCGCGGAGCACGTGGTGGAGTTCTCGGTCGCCGCGGGCGCCGTGGTGGACGACGCGGCGCTGGGCCAGGTGGACGGCGTGGCCTCCGCCATCCGGCGGGACGGCACCTATCGAGTGCGGGTGGCGGAGCTGCACCGCACGGTACCCGGGCTCCTGGTGGAGCTGCGGCGGCAAGGTCTTCAGCTCACCGAGCTTCGCACCCACTCGGCTTCGCTCGAGGACGTCTTCGTGGAGCTGACCGGGAGGCATCTCCGCGATGAGTGAGCCCAGAGGCTGGCGGGAGCACCCGCTGGTGCAGCTCACCCTGGTCCGGTACCGCGAGTTCTTCCGCGAGCCCGAGGCCGTCTTCTGGGTGTTCGTCTTTCCGGTGCTGCTCACCGCGGGCCTCGGCATCGCCTTCCGGAATCAGGCGCCCGAGCGGGCGCCCGTGGCGGTGGTCGAGCGAGAGGCCGCCGCATCGCAGGCCGTGTTGGGCGCCCTGAGCGGGAGTCCCGACCTGCTCCCTACGCTCCAGAGCGAGAGCCGAGGCGGCCGAAGCGCTGCGCACCGGGCGAGTGGCGCTGGTGGTGGTGCCCGGCGATGCGGCGAACCAAGTCGAGTATCGTTTCGATGAGGAACGACCGGAGAGCCGGACGGCGCGGCTGCTGGCGGACGACGCCCTCCAGCGCGCCGCCGGCCGGCCCGACCCGGTACGGGTCAGCGACCGCCAGGTGCGCGAGCCCGGCTCGCGCTACGTGGACTTCGTCGTTCCGGGGCTGCTCGGGATGAACCTGATGGGCAGCGGCATCTGGGGCCTGGGCTTCGCGATCGTGGACGCGCGCCGCAAGAAGCTGCTGAAGCGGCTGATCGCGACGCCGATGTCGCGGACCCAGTTTCTCGCGTCGTTCGTGCTCTCCCGGCTGACGCTGCTGGTCATCGAGGTGGGCGTCCTGCTCGGCTTCGCGCTGTTGGCCTTCGGGGTACCGGTCCGCGGGTCGCTGGTGTCGCTGCTCGGCATCTGCCTGCTCTCGGCGCTCGCGTTCGGCGCGCTGGGGCTGCTGCTCGCCTCGCGCGCGCGAACGGTGGAAGGCGTGTCCGGCCTGATGAACCTCGTCATGCTGCCGATGTGGATCTTCTCCGGCGTCTTCTTCTCCTCCGCGCGGTTCCCTGACGCCCTGCAGCCGTTCATCCAGGCGCTGCCGCTCACGGCCGTGAACGACGCGCTCCGGGCGAGTCTGCTGGAGGGGGCCGGCTGGGTCCGGTTGGCGCCGGAGCTGGGCATCATCGCGGCCTGGCTGGTAGGGAGTTTTGTGCTGGCGGTCCGGCTGTTTCGCTGGCGCTGAGGTTCGGATGTGGCAGGCAGGCGCGGCGGCGGTGAAACAATGATGGCGCCTGTGGCGAGGGTGCAACGCGTTGCACCAGGCTAACCATCGCTCCGACATAACGTTACAGCCATGACTCAGGCGAATCCTGGGCCGGTGGCGACTGGCGTGGATCGTGCGTGAAGGCCGTGATCGGCGCCGATCGCGTGCCGGTTGGACCCATTTCACACGTCAGAGAAATTCGCCATGTATCTGATCGAGATCGAAGTCGGTCGGGAGCAGCTCTACGAGTCCCCGGAGGCCCTCGGGTCCGCCATTCGTCGCGGCGTCGTGGGTCCCGAGTCGCGCATCTTCCACCGTGCGTCGGGCAACTGGGTCTCTATCACGATGCATCCGGAGTACAAGAAGGTCATGGCCGACCTGGCGAGCGAGCCGTTGCCGCCGCTGGCGCGGACCCGATGGACCTTCTTCGGTCTGGAACCGAGCGGCCGCGAGTTCGACGATCACGACCCGGCCGACGGGCAGGACGCCGCGCCGGTCACCGCCGCCGAGCGTCCCCGTGGCTGGCGCGGACTTCTGCGCCGCGTATTCCGCAGCCCGACGACCGCCTAGCCCACCACATCGACCGCTGATCGCGGTCACCGGCAAGAACTCGCGACATCGCTGAGACGGAACCGCGCGCCTTGACAGGCGCGGTTCCGTCTCGAACATTGAACGGTATCGTGAAACGCCATTCCAAAACTGCGTCGGTCCGGCACATCGCCGGCACGCAGGCCGTAGTTCGCGCGCTGCGCATCCTCCGCGCGTTTACCGACGCACGCCCCGAATGGAGCCTCGCGGATCTCTCGCGCGAGCTCGGGCTCAGCAAACCGACCGCCTTCCGGCTGCTGCTCGCGCTGGAACACGAGGGCCTGGTGGTGCGCCCGGAGATCGCCGGGCCGTACCAGCTGGGCCCGGCCGCGATCGAGCTCGGCGCCCGCGCCCAGCGGGCGCACAGCATCAGCAGCGCGGCACGCCCGGAGCTCGAGGCGCTCACCCGCGCCACCGGCGAAACCTCCAGCGTCGAAATGCTCGCGGGAGACGAGACGCTGATCCTGGACGAGGTCCAGGGCGGGCATCTCATCGGCACCTCGCCGAGCGTGGGCACCCGCTGGCCGGCGCACGCGACCTCGACCGGCAAGGTGCTGCTGGCGGCCGCGCTGGAGCACGAGCCCGATCTCGTGCGCGCGATGGTCCGGCGGTCGGGCGGCAAGTTGCGGGCGCTCACCCCCGACACGATCCGGACGCCGTCCCGGCTCGCCGCCGAGCTGACGCAGGTCTCCCGGCAGGGGTACGCCATCGCGCTCGGCGAGCTGGAGTCGGGCTATGTCGCCCTGGGCGCGGCGGTGCGCCGGCACGATGGCGGCGTGGTCGCCGCCATCTCCCTCGGCGGGCCCAGCACCCGGTTCACCGAGACGAGAATCCCGATCCTGGTCAAGGCCGTCCGCGACGCGGCGGCCCGCGTGTCCCAACGGCTCGGCTGGTCGCCGTCGACCGCATTCGCGCACTCGAGGCGTTCCGCCTCCTAGCCTCACTCATTCGCGGGGGCATCATGTCCCGCTGGTCGCTCGCCATCCCGATGCTCGCGCTCCCCGCCCTGCTGACGGCGGGGTCCCTGTCACAGGCGTCGCCGAACGCGCGTCCCAAAGGGACGCTCGTCATCGTGGGCGGCGGGTCGCGCTCCGAGGCGATGATGCGGCGCTTCGTCCAGCTCGCCACGCGGAACGGCGCCTCCCGCATCGCGGTGGTCCCGATGGCCAGCTCGGAGCCGAAGGAGACCGGCGACGCGGTCGCCGCGGAGCTCGACAGCCTGGGCGCCACCACCTTCGTCTTCCTGGTGGACAGCGCCGAGGCGGAGACGCCGGACGGCGGTCCGGCGGCTCGACTCCGCCACCGGCATCTGGTTCACCGGAGGCGATCAGGAGCTGCTGACCGCCGCGATCGGCGGAACGGCGTCGCTCCGCGCGATCCACGACCGCTACCGCGACGGCGCCGTCGTGGGCGGCACCTCCGCCGGCGCCGCGATCATGTCCGACAGCATGATCACCGGCAACCAGCAGCCGCCGGGCGATACCCTGGGCTACTACGGCGACGAGTACCCCGCGATCTCACGCCACCGGGTGCAGGTGACCCGCGGCCTCGGTTTCCTCCCGGGCGCGATCGTGGACCAGCATTTCATCCGCCGCGAGCGCCACAACCGGTTGATGAGCGCGGTACTGGAGCGGCCCACGCTCCTGGGGGTCGGGATCGACGAGAGCACGGCGCTCGAGGTCGGTCCCGACGGCAAGTGGAAGGTGCTGGGCGAGAGCGAAGTGCTGGTGTACGACGCGCGCCGCGCGCGCATTCCCGCGCTGGAAGGCGAGCGCCTCGGCGCCACCGACCTGCGGGTTCATCTGCTGCCGCCGGGCAGCATCTACGATCCGAAGAGCGGCCGGGCCACCATCCCGCCGCGGTAGCACGAAGGCCATCTCATCGGGGGAGCGCCATGAACCGAACTCGGTACGTCCTGATCGCACTGGCCACTGCCGTCCTGGCCGTGACCACGGCCGCCACGCTGGAAGCCCAGCAGGGGTCGATCCGCGGCACGGTGACCGACTCCGCCAACCAGGGTCCGATCCAGGGCGCGCAGGTCTCCGTCGTGGGGACCTCGTCGCGCACGGAGACCAACGCCGACGGCCAGTACCGGATCGCGGGGGTGTCGCCCGGCAGCGTTGCCGTGCGGGTCCAGCTCATCGGCTACGCGCCGGCGCAGACGCTGGTCGCGGTGCGCCCGCGGCGAGGAAGCACGTGGTGGACTTCACGCTGGCGCCGGGCGTGGCCCAGCTCGAGGAGATCGTGTCGGTCGGCTACGGCACCCAGACCCGCGGGGAGCTGGCTGAGCGCCGTCTCCTCGGTCAAGGCGGAGGAGCTCGCCAACCAGCCGATCGCCAGCGTGGACGCGGCGCTGCAGGGCAAGGCGGCGGGCGTCCAGGTGATTCAGAACGCCGGCAACCCGGGCAATGCTCCCAGCGTCCGGGTGCGCGGCTCAGCCTCGGTCACCGCCAGCAACGACCCGCTGTACGTCGATCGACGGGATCCCGATGGTGTCCGGTGACATCTCCCAGCTCGACGCCGGCGGCCAGAGCATCGCCGCGCTCACGAGCCTCAACGCCGACGAGATCGAGAGCATCGACATCCTGAAGGATGCCGCGGCGGCTGCCGATCTACGGCTCGCGCGGCTCCAACGGCGTGGTGATGATCACGACGAAGCGCGGCGCGGCCGGCCGGACCAACGTCACGTTCAACTCCTACATCGGCACCCAGTCGGCCGCCCGGCGGCTGGAGCTGTTGAACGCCACGGAGTACCTGGAGTTCTTCAACGAGAGCGCCGTCAACGACGGCTACGGCGAGAACTACTACGGCGAAGTCGGCGTGGCCGACACCGCGAACGCCGACTGGCAGGACGCGGTACTGCGCTCGGCGCCCGTGAGCAGCTCGGAGCTGGCGGTCAGCGGCGGCAACGAGAAGCTGGCCTACCGGGTATCAGGCAACTGGTTCGATCAGGAAGGCATCGTGCGGTCGTCCGGGATTCCGCCGCGTCGGCGGCCGGATCAACCTCGACTTCAATCCGACCGGCACGCTGTCGCTCCGCACCGGACTCACCGTCATCGGGCGACCGGAACAACCGGGTGGAGGGCGACGGCAGCGGCCTCGGCATCATCACCAACGCCGTCGGCGAGAGCCCGCTGGTGCCGGTCGTCACGTCCAGCGGTGAGTATCTCCACCCCGGACGATGGCCTGGAGTACCCCAATCCAGCCGCCACGCTGGATTTCAACGATCTTGAGGGCGCAGATCGACCAGCATCCTCGGCAATATCGAGGCGCGCCTCCGGGTCACGCCGGCGCTCAGCTTTACCAGCCGGTTCGGCGTGGACCTGGTGAACCTCAAGGAGGATCAGTACGAGTCTCGTCGGGTGGCGGGATCCTATGCGTCGAGCGCGGACGGGGTCGCCAAGAAGGGCTACTCCTCGGCGGACCGCTACGTGATCGACAATTTCGCCACGCTGGTCCCCGACCTCGGCGACCGGCACGAGATCGAGCTGACGGCGGGCGGCAGCGTGGAGATGGACCGCTCGCGAGCGGAACTTCATCCGGGGCGAGGGATTCAGCAACGACGAGCTGAGGGAAGTCACCAACGCGACCATCATCACCGAGTTCGACGGCACCTCGGCCGAAAGCAACCTGATCTCGTTCTTCGCCCGCGGTGGGTACACCCTCGACGGGAAGTATACCTTCGGCGGGAGCCTCCGGACCGACGGCTCCTCCAAGTTCGGCCCCGACAACCGCTGGGGCGTCTTCCCCGCCGTGTCCGGCTCGTGGCTGCTCAGCGAAGAGTCGGGCATCCGCGGCGGCTTCTTCGATTTCCTCAAGCTCCGCACCAGCTGGGGCCTCACCGGCAATCAGGCCATCAGCAACTATCCCTTTCAGGGCCTGGTGACCAGCGCGAACTACGGCAGCACGCCGGGCAGCGCGCCCTTCAACCTGGCCAATCCCGCCCTCAAATGGGAGATCCACCTCGCAGTTCAACGTCGGGCATGGACATGGCGTTCCTGAAAGGGCGCGTGAGCCTGACGGCGGACTGGTATCAGAAGAAGACCCGTGACCTGCTGCTGGAGCGGCCGATCACCGCCACCAGCGGGTTCACCAGCGTATTCGACAACGTCGGGAACGTGATCAACCGCGGGCTCGAGCTCGGGATCACTACGGTGAACGTCGATTCCCGGCGGGCCGACGGGTTCCGGTGGACCACGACCCTCAATCTCGCGCTTCAACCGCAACAAGGTGACGGAGCTGTTCAACGACCAGCCGTTCTCCGACGGCATTCGCAGCCTCAACCGGGTGCAGGTCGGGCAGCCCATCGGCGCGTTCTACGCCCTCCAGTTCCTCGGCGTGAATCCCGCGACCGGCGATGCGATCTACAAGGACCTGAATGGGGACGGCATCATCGGCTCCAGCGATCTCACCATCATCGGCAGCCCGCATCCCGATTACACCGGCGGGCTGACCAGCACCTTCACGTGGAAAGGCTTCGACCTCACCGGCTTCCTGACCTTCAGCCAGGGCAACGAGGTCTTCAACGCCATGCGCATCTTCAGCGACGCCGGCGGGTGGTTCCTGGACAATCAGTTCCGGGACGTGCTCGACCGCTGGCAGCAGCCGGGCGACGTCACCGACATGCCCCGGGCCAGCTTCGACGGCATCTCGGGCGCCGCAGGAGATCTCCAGCCGCTTCCTGGAGGACGGCTCGTTCTGGCGGCTCCAGGATCTGACGCTCGGCTATCGGCTTCCCGAGCAGTGGGCCGGCGGGATGGGCTTCGCCTCCGCCCGTTTCTACGGGTCGGTGCGCAACCTGTTCACGATCACCGATTACAGCGGTTACACGCCGGACGTGAACAGCAACGGACAGTTCGACTCCGACGTAGGCCTCGGAACCGACTTCTACGCGTATCCGCAGGCCCGCACCTTCACTTTCGGCGTCCAGGCCTCATGGTAACCGTCACCGACCAGCCAACGGAGCTCTACGCGATGCGTACCAGTCTTGCTTTCGCCGTCGTGCTGATGGGGTCGCTGACGGCCTGCAATTCCCTCCTGGATCAGAGTCCGCCGGACTCGATTCCCACGGAGAACTCGATCACCGACGCCCGCGGGCGCGCGGGCCGCGCTGGCCGGCGCCTACGACGGATTGCGCGGGGCCGAGCGAGTTCTACTATGGCGCGGAGTTCATCACCTTCGGCGACCTGTCGGCCGACAACGTGGCGAGCGTCGGCATCTCGAGCTCGTACGACCTGATCGACCGCAACCAGCTTCGCGCCAACAACGGCCCGATCGCCGGGGTGTGGGAGGACATCTATGAATCGCTGAACCGGGTCAACGTCATCATCGAGAAGGTGCCGCCCCTCGCGGATCTGGAGGAAACCGAGAAGAATCAGATCCTGGGTGAGGCATACGCCATGCGGGCGCTCGATCTCCACAACCTCACCAAGTTCTGGGGCGACGTCGCCGATGCCGCTGGTGTCGCCCAAGAGCGTGGAGGAGGCGTCCCAGATCACCCGGACGCCGGCCGCCGACGTATACACCCAGATCAATGCGGACCTGGCGCAGGCCGAGACCCTCGTCACCGAAACGGAACCGGCCACCCGGGTGACCACCGGCTTCGTGGACGCGCTGCAGGCCCGGGTAGCACTGTACGAGGGAGACTACGGGGCGGCGGTCGCCAACGCCGATGAAGTCCTGGCCCAGGGCTACACCCTGGCCGACGACTTCACCTCGCTGTTCGACGCCGAGGGCACCGACACGCCCGAGGATATCCTGAAGCTGATCTTCACGGCCGAGCAGTTCATGTGGCACGGCTACTACTACACCTCGGCGGACCTGGGCGGCGACGGATCGGTCGGTCCTTCGCAGCGGCTGATCGATCTCTTCGATCCGGCGGACGTTCGGGGCACCTGGTCCATCTTCGGCGACACCGAAGGCGAGGCCTCGGGGCTCAAGTTCCCCACCACGATCGGCGCCGAGGACTTCCACGTCATCCGGCTGGCCGAGGTGCTGCTGATCAAGGCCGAAGCCCAGGCGCGGGAGAACGATCTGGTGGGCGCGGTCGACACCTACAACCCCATCCGGGTTCGGGCGGGCCTCGCCCCTCACACCCTCGGCACGGAGGTCACCACCCAGGCGGACGTCCTGGCCGAGATCGATCTGCAGCGGCAGCTCGAGCTGGCGTTCGAGGGCGACCGCTGGCCGGACCTGGTTCGTACCGGACGCGCCGTGGACCTGCTGGGGATTCCGGAGTTCCAGACGCTCTACCCGATCCCGCAGACCGAGCTGGATGTAGCACCCGGGATCACCCAGAACCCGGGGTACTGAGGACCCCAGACCGGTGGAGGAGGGCTTCGGCCTTCCTCCACCGGCCTTGAGGACTCCGCGCCACAGCCTAGATTGCCGCCATGGACGTGGCCGGCCCCCGCCGGCCTCGACTCCGAGGCGCAGATGAGTGGGTTTCTAGTCGAAATCAGGCCGGGGCGAGAGCTCCTCTATCGCACAACTTGGGCGTTGCGCGAAGCCATGCGTAGCGGCGAAATCACGCCGGATTCGCGGGTCTTTCACCGCGCCACGGATCAGTGGATCCCGATCACGGAGCACCCCGAGTATCGGCGGTTCCTGACCGAACCCCACCCGCCAGCCTGGGTCCCGTCCGAGGCCCCCGAGCCCGGGGCAGAGGCTCCTGCCGAATCCAACGGCAACGGCGGCCGGCTGAGCGGGTTCATCCACCACCTGGCCGACCGCTGGAGCGGGCTGAAGCGGCGCCTCGAAACGGCGCCCGAGCCGGAAGAGGCGGATCCCCGGCCAGAGCAGCAGAAGCCGGTCTACCGGCCCGTCTCAGAGAACCCAACCGCCACCGCTCCGCCGCCGGAGGCGCCGAAGGGTCCTCCCCCTCCCCCCGGCTCCCGGCGAGACAGCTGGACCTTCTTTCCCTAGCGTTTAGGGCCTTCCGCGCATATCGCCAGAGCCCCCGGCGTCCCGGCCCCGTTCCAGCGTGAGAAGTTGCTCACAGTCAATAACTTGGCCACCGAGTGCAGATCGGCGCGCGTCTTGCCCACTGGGGGATGTCCCTATCCAGAGGCTCGTCTCCAGCAATGTCCGCGTCGGGGTCCGTCAGGTCCGGATCACACCCTGCTGCCGCTAACCTGGGCCCCGGTGAGCGAGTCTCGCTCCCCCGGGACATCTCGGAATTGCTGGTCGAGTTCTCCCTGGCCCTGGGCCACCAGTCGGCCTACCCTGAGGGCCATCCCGTGCTGGTCGCCGCCGCGGAGCGGCTGACCCACGCCCTCAGCGGCGTCCTCGCCCAGCGGAGCACCCTCAGCCTCGGCATCGCCAAGCGGCAGTTCGTCATCGACGGGGTCACCACGGACCCCGGCAACGGTCTGCTCGGCAACCTCGCCCAGCGTTTCCACCGCCACCGCATCGCGGTGCTGCGACTCGACCGGGGCATCACCCCGCAGGAGATCACGGCCTTGCTGGCGGGGATCGGCACCGACCCGCGACGCGATCCAGGCCCGTTCGGCCTCCGGCCGGAGATCGAGCGCAACTCACCCCACGCCGAGATCCATGCCGCTCAGTATGGGCGCCTGGAGCTGTCCGAAGAGCCGGCCGGCGACGCCGACCAGGAGGGCGGCAGCGAGGTTCAGCTCTGGCTCGAGCTCGCGCGCGTCGCCCTCCCGGACGGCAGCGAGACCGATCTCGCGGGAAGCAGCCATCCCGGCGTCGCTCGCCGCGGCGATCAACCGCCGGATGCGCGATGCCAGCTACGACGAGACGGTGGCGAGCTATCTCGTCCGCGTCGCCGAAGAAGTTGCCGTCGGCGAGACGGTGGACCAGGCCTGGCTTCGCCGGCGGCTCTCGCGCCTCATCGGCTCACTCGACCCAGCCGCCCTCGAGCGGCTGCTGCAGGTCGGCGGCAGCGAGCTGCACCGGCGGCGCCTGGTGCTCGCGGCCTCGCAGACGCTCGCGGCCGACGCGGTCCTCAAGGTGATCCAGGCGGCGGGCACGTCCTCGACCCGGAACGTGTCCGACAGCCTCATGCTGCTGCTCGGCAAGCTGGCGCAGCACGCGGAGACGGGCACGCCGGAAGTCGCGCCGGCCGCCGACAGTGCGCTGCGGGCGAACGTGGGCCGGCTGGTGTCCGACTGGGAGCTGGAAGATCCCAATCCCGACGCCTACGCCTCGGTGCTCCAGCACATGGTCCACTACACGCGTGCGGCGCCCGAAAACAGTCTCAGGCAGGATCTGGAGCTCGATCCCGAGGCGATTCTGCAGATCGGGCTCGAGCTGGGCGAAATGGGCACGCGCGTCACCGTGGCCGTGGACCGGCTCGTGGCCGAGGGACGGACGCGGGTGCTGACGGAGCTGCTGAAGACGGCGGCGAAAGCCGGCGCGGATACGGATGGTGTCTGGGGCCGCGTCGCCACCCCCGAGCTGCTCGCGAGAGAGCTGGCACGGCAGCCGATGGACCTCCAGGTCGTCGAATCGCTTGTGGCGAGGCTCAAGGGAGGGGCGAGCGACCCCTTACTGGATGCGCTCGCCGCATCGAACGACCGGTCCGCGCGGTGGAATCTGCTGCGGCTGCTTGGCGAGATCGGCGCACCGGCGGCGGCGGCGGTGGTAGCCCGCCTTCCCGACAAGCCATGGTTCGTGCAACGCAACCTGCTCCTGCTCCTGGGCCGCCTGGGCACCTGGCCGGAGGGCTTCAGTCCCACCGCGTACATCGCTCACGGCGATCCCCGCGTCCGCCGCGAGGCCTATCGCCTGCTGCTCGACGCGCCCGGCGGGCGGGAGGCCGCGATCGTCGAGGGTCTGAGCGATCCGGATCCCGGCATCGTCACCATGGTGGTCGCGGCCGCCCTGCCCACCTGTCCGCCGGCGGCGATCCCGCCCATCGACCGGATCGCGCACGACACGACGCGCGACACCGAGACGAGGCTGCTTGCGGTGCGCGCCCTCGCCGGCTGCCCCGACCCGGACCGGGTAGGGCGCCTGGTGAGCATCGCCCGACACCGTCGCTGGTGGGGCGGCTACCGGCTGGCGTCCCGGTCTCCCGTCCTGTTCGCCGTGCTGAAGGTGCTCGCGGACAGTTTCAGCGATCACCCCGACGGGTCGGCCCTACTCGCCCTGGCGCGGCGCCACCGGGACCCCGAGATCCGCGCCGCCGCACGCGGACCCGCGCGATGAGCGACCCGATCCGCTTTCTCACCGGCCTGACCCAGGCGCTGTCGGCCGCGGTCCTCTACGGCGAGGGCCATCCAGCCTATCGCCGCGCCGCGGACGCCGCCTACCGCCAGCTCCAGGATCTCCAGCGGACGGAAGGCCTGAAGCTGCATTTCTCCTTCCTCGACGGCGAGGTGGTGTTCCGCGACCGCGCGCTGCACGAGCTGCGCGCCTGGGACTGGACGCCGCGGCTGGCGGAGGCGGGCATTCAACGCATCGAGGTGACCGGCGATCCGTCGCCCGACGAATTCGAGGAGTTCCTCGACATGCTGGCGGCGCGGATCGCCGGCAAGCCGTTCGACAGCACCTCGGTGCGCCACGAGGGCAGCGGGCATCTCCGGTTCGGCCACGTGGCCGTGCAGCGCGACCAGGCGATGACGTCGGCGGCCGCGTCGGTCCTCGCCACGCTCGACTACGGCCTCCAGGAGGAATGCCACGCGATCCACTACGTGCACGACGAGGTGAGCCGCTCCGGCCGCCTTCCGCTGCTGGAAGCGGAGGTGATCGTGCAGTCGCTCTCGGTGGCGATGCATGCCGAGCGGGCGGCGGTGCTGCCGCTGCTCCAGCTCAAGGATTTCGACCAGTACACGACCACCCACTCGATGAACGTGTCGGTGCTCGCGATGGCGCTGGCGGAGACGCTGGAGCTGGGCTCCGCGGACGTGCGGGCGGTCGGCGTCGCGGGTCTGCTGCACGACCTGGGGAAGGTGCGGGTGTCGAAGGACGTGCTGCTCAAGCCGGGCAAGCTCAACGAAGCGGAGCGGACGGAGATCCAGCGGCACCCGGCGGAAGGGGCCCGCATCCTGCTCGCGGGCGACCAGCCGCTCGACATGGCGGCCGTCGTAGCCTACGAGCACCACCTGATGATGGACGGGAGCGGGTATCCCTGCCGCCACACGCAGCGCGAGACGCATTTCGGAAGCCGGATGGTGCACCTCTGCGACGTCTACGACGCGCTGCGCACCCGCCGGCCCTACCGCGACGCCTGGGAGTCGGAAACCGCGCTGCAGTACATCGAGCAGCGGGCCGGCCTGGAGTTCGACCCCGCCCTGACCTCGACCTTCACCGCGATGGTCCGCAAGTGGGACCACCGGGTCATGCTGCCGCCGGAGCCGGTCGCCCCGGACCGGTCCAGCAGCTGGCCGGCTAGGCCCGCGATCGAGGCTCAGGTGCGCTCCAGCTCCTCCCGCACCCGCACCGCCAGCTCCTCGGGGGAGAACGGCTTCTTGAGGAAGGGCGCACCGGCGGGCATCATGCCCTCTTCCCCATCGGCGCCGGGGAATCCGGAGACATAGAGCACCCGCAGCGCCGGCCAGCGCACCCCGATCGCCTTGCCCAGTGTCTCGCCGCTCATCTGCGGCATCACCAGATCACAGACCACGAGCCGCACATTGCCATTGGCCGCGGCGAGCCGATCCAGCGCCTCCGCGCCGGTCGAGGCCTCCAGCACGCGGTAGCCCTGCTCTTCGAGCGCGCGGCGCATGGTGCCGCGGACACTGGGCTCGTCTTCCACGATCAGCACGTGCTCCCGCCGTTGCGAGGCCGGTCCCGCTCCGTCCCGAATTGCCGACTGCTCCAGCACCATGGCGGCGACCGTCGGCAGGTACAGACGGATCGCCGTGCCCCGCCCCAGCTCGCTTTCGATGGACAATGTGCCGCCGCTCTGCCTGACGAAGCCGTAGGCCATGCTGAGGCCGAGTCCGGTGCCCTGACCGACCGGCTTCGTGGTGAAGAACGGCTCCAGGGCCCGGCGGCGGGTCTCGGGGTCCATCCCCAATCCGTCGTCGGTCAGTGCGATGAGGAGATAGGTGCCGGGATTGATCCGCTCACCCTCGGGACCGGCGAGCTCGCCGGCGGCGACATTCACCAACCGCGTCTGCACGCGCAGCGTACCGGTCGCCGACATCGCGTCCCGGGCATTCAGCGTCAGGTTGATGATGGCCTGATCCAGCCTGGTGCGATCGAGGTGCACGACCGCCGGCATCCGGCCCAGCTCCATCCGCAGGGTCTGCCCGGGCTCCAGGCTCTGCCGCAGCAGGGGCACGAGGTCTTCCAGCGCTCCGTTGACCTCGAACCGGACCGGCGCCAGCATCTGCCGGCGGCTGAAGCTCAGGACCTGGGAGGTAATCTTCGCCGCCCGCTCCTGCGCCTTCAGGCTCTCGGAGATGTCGGGCGCGGCGGGGTGGTCCGCGGGCAAGCGGCGCAAGGCATAGAACGAAAACCCGATGCTGGCGGTCAGCATGTTGTTCAGCTCGTGGGCCATGCCGCCTGCCAGCCGGCCCACCGCCTGCATCCGCTGGGCATGACGGAGCTGCTCCTCGTGCTCCAGCCGTTCGGTCAGGTCCATCCCCATCCCCAGGATATCGCTCAGGACGCCGCGGTCATCGCGCACGGGCTCGAGAACGGTGCGCACGTGCCGCACGCTGCCGTCCGCCCGGGTGTGCCGGTAGTGCAGCTCGGCCCGCTGGCCGTGGAGGGCGGATTGCCATGCCTCGGCGAGGCGGCCGCGATCGTCCGCGTGTACCGTGGCGGTCCAGCCGATTTTCAGCGCCTGGTCGGCGGGGACGCCGGTCAACGCCATCCACGCGGGATTCACGTAGGTGGTCTCACCCGTCGGCCGGCACACGAAGAGCGGCGCGGGCAGCGACTCGACCAGCGTGCGGAACCTGACGATGGCGAGCGACAGGTCCGTGTTGGTGGTCTCCAGCTCCTCCGTCGTGGTCTGGAGCTCCTCGAGCGTGGCCTGCAGCTGTTCGTTGCTGGATTGGAGCTCCTCGTTGCTGATCTCCAGCTCGCCGGCGGTCTCCTCCAGCGTTTTTGCACGATCGGACAGTTCGGCGCTCAAGGTCTCCTGGGCGCCGACGGCCCGCGACAACAGCCCGCCTTGCACCAGGACGAGCGCCACACTGCCGACGGTCGCCAAGCCGGTCAACAGGTAGACCAGCCACGCTCGACGGGTCTCGACGGCCTGCCGCTCCGCCAGCAGCGCCATCTCCGCGCGCCCGATATCCGCCGCCACCCGGCGAACCGAATCCATCATGGCCTTGCCCCGGTTCGTCTGGAGCAGGGTGGTGGCCGCCTCGAGGCCCTTGGTGCGGCGAACCTGCAGCGTGCTGTCGAGCAAGTGACGCCGCCTCGACACCCAGTTCTCGAGGATGTCGAGCCGATGCTGCTGTTCGGGGTTGTCGAGGGTGAGCCGGCGCAGCTCCGCGGCGACCGAATCGTAGGTCCGGAGGCCGGCGTGGTAGGGCTCCAGGTAGGCGTCGAGCCCCGTGATGACGTATCCCCGCTGTCCGGTCTCCGCGCTCACCAGGCCGGTGAAGGCGCGGTCGGCCGCCCGCATCACGTCGTAGGTATGCTCGACCAGACGCTCGGCGGCGGCCCGCCGCAGGATGCCGACGGCCACGACGGTACCGAGCATCAGAATGGCGGCGGCGGTGCCGAGAACGAGCGCGCGGCGGCGAGTGATGACCATGGGCTCGGGAATCTACTGGTACCCCAGCGCCCTTCAACCCCGCCATCGCGCTAGAACGCGATCATGGGAAATTCCGGCGGCACGCCCAGGTAGACCTGTCCTACCACCTCGAAGCGGTTCTCCGACATGAACCCATGATGCCGCAGGGTATTGGCGTCCCGGAAGTAGCGCTCCAAGGGACTGCGCTCGTAGACGCCGGTCGTGCCGGCGAGCTGGTGCACCATCCCGACCACCGTCGCGGCGGTGCTGGCCGCGTGGGTTCCCGCCAGCACGAGGTCCGCCTTCTCCTCCAATGTGGCCGGCTCTCCCAGCTTCACCCGGTTCCATACACTTCCAAGCGTGTCGTAATAGAGAAGGCGCGCCGCGCGCAGCATTCCCTCGGCCTTCGCCAGCGCCGCCTGGACGGGCGTGCGCTCGCGTAGCGCGCCGGCAAACCCGAACGCCGTCTTCCGCGAGGCCAGCTCCTTGAACTCGTCCACGGCACCGCGGGCGACCGCGAGGGGTACCGGCGCAATCACCAGAATCACGGTCGCCATCCCGGGAAAGCGGTACAGCGGCCCGGTGAAGTACGGGTTGGGCTCGAACACCGGCATGAGGGGGAAGGTACGGGAGGCGGGCACGAAGACGTCGTCCATGATGACATCGTTGCTGTCGGTGCCGCGCATACCCAATGACCGCCAGGTATCCTCGATCCGCGCTTCCTCTGCCCGGATCACGAGGGCGATCATGACGGGTCTGTTCTCGATCATCCTCGGGCGGTCACCGTCCATCACGACCGCCGAGAGGAACAGCCACTTGGCATCGTGGATCGTACTGGCGAGCGGACCGCGGCCGGTGATGCGAAACCCGCCGGGAACCTCCACCGCACGCTGCGGAGGATGGAACGCGGCGGCCTGGAGCGTGTCCGGGTCTGCCCCGTAGAGCTCCTCGACGCCCTCCCGGGGGAACCGCGATGACCACCAGGCACTGGTATTGCCCGCCTGCAGCGCCCAGGCGGCGGCACTGTCGGCCGCCGCGATCTCCTCGACGACGCGTGAGCAGGTGACGGGGTCGACCTCCAGGCCGCCGAGGGACTGCGGTAGCAGCATGCGGAACAATCCGGCCTCTTTCAGGGCCACGAGCACGGCCGGAGAGATGCGGCGGTTCAGCTCGGCCTCAGGGGCATGGTGGCGGAGCAACGGAGCCAAGGCACGCGCGTCGGACACCAGCGATGTGGTGGAGGCGCGTTGATCGGGGTGGGTCGTGGTCATATGGGGTTCCTGCGGTTGCTGGACACTGGAATGGTACTACTTGTCCTTGACCTTGGCCCAGGAGTCCCGCAACCCGACGGTGCGGTTGAACACCAGCGCGCCCTCGCGGGAATCCACGGAATCGCTGATGAAGTATCCGACGCGCTCGAACTGGTAGCGCGAGCCGGGCGGATCCGCCGCGACGCTGGGCTCGACCTTCCCCGGAACGGCCACCAGGGACCGGGGATTGAGCGCCGAGATGAAGTCGCTGCCCTCGGGGACGGCATCGGGATCGGGCACCGCGAACAGACGGTCGTACAACCGGAGCTCGCAGTCCAGCGCGTGTCGCGCCGAAACCCAGTGGATCGTGCCCTGGACCCGGCGTCCGTCCGGCGCGTCGCCGCCTCGGGTAGCGGGATCGTAGGTGGCGTGGACCTCCACCACCTCACCTGACGCGTCTTTCCCGAACCCGGTACAGGTGACCAGGTAACCATATCGAAGACGAACCTCGCGGCCGGGTGTCAGCCGGTAGTACTTCTTTGGCGCGTCCTCCATGAAGTCGTCCCGCTCGATCCACAGCTCCCGGCTGAACGGCAGCTTTCGCGACCCGGTCTTGGGAACGTCGTGCGGGTAGAGCGGCGCGTCGAAGGTCTCGACCTGGTCGGCGGGGTAGTTGGTGAGCACCAGCTTCAGGGGCCGGGTTACGGCCATCACGCGGGGGACTCGCATGTTGAGGTCGTCCCGCACCGCGTACTCGAAGGTGGCGAGCTCGATCCGCGCATCCGACCGCGCCACGCCGATCTTGTCGGCGAAGGCACGGATCGCCTCGGGCGCCACTCCCCGGCGCCGGAGCCCGGCCAGGGTCGGCATCCGTGGATCGTCCCATCCCTTCACGTGCCCGTCGGTGACCAGCTTCAGCAGCTTCCGCTTGCTCAGGATGGTGTAATCCAGCTCCAGCCGGGCGAATTCGGTCTGCTCCGGCGGCCGCTCGAATCCCGCCTCGCGCACCAGCCAATCGTAGAGCTCCCGATTGTCCTTGAATTCCAGGGTGCACAATGAATGGGTGATGCCCTCGAACGCGTCGGACAACCCGTGGGCGAAGTCGTACAGCGGGTACAGGCACCACTCGGTGCCGCGACGATAGTGAGCCGCGTGCCGGATGCGCAGCAGCAACGGGTCGCGCATCAGCATGTTGGGATGCGCCATGTCGATGCGGGCGCGAAGCACGTGGGCGCCGTCGGGGAACTCTCCGGCGCGCATCCGGCGGAGCAGGTCGAGGTTCTCCTCCACCGCGCGATCCCGGTGGGGACTCGGCGTCCCGGCCGCGGTGACGGTGCCGCGTCCTTCGCGGATCGACTCTTCATTCTGTGAATCCACGTACGCCTTGCCGGCCCGGACCAACGCTTCGGCGATCTCGTAGAGCCGCTCGAAGTAGTCGCTGGCGAAGCGTTCCTCGTTCCACTCGAAGCCCAGCCACCGGACGTCGTTTCGGATGGCGTCTACGTAGCGGATGTCTTCGGTGGTCGGATTGGTATCGTCGAACCGCAGGTTACAGCGTCCGGCGTACTCGGCGGCGATCCCGAAGTTGAGGCAGATCGACTTGGCGTGCCCGATGTGCAGGAAGCCATTGGGCTCGGGCGGGAAGCGGGTGTGGATCGGCCGCCCGAAGCGGCCGCTGGCGACGTCGGCGGCGACCTTCTCCCGGAGAAAGTCCTTGCGGGCCGCCTCGCGGCCGGAGGCGTCGAGCGGAGGCGTGGAATCGGTGTGGGTCACCAGTGAAATCTAGCCCGATTCCGGTGCCTTGGTGGTCCGCGCTCAGGCCTTTCCGCTCACGAGCGACAGGATGTTGCCGTCGAATCCTTGAACCAGGCCACTTCGATACCCTGCCCCACGTGGAGGCGACGGCGTCTTTGGCGTCCAGCATGATGGTGTCCTCCATTCGGTGCTCGTCATTGGAGAGATCCGCCTACCCTCAGACTGGAACCGGCACGCGGGCCGTTCCGCGAGCGCGATCACCGATTGACTCATCTCTCGGCGGTCACCATCTCCTCGGCGCGGGCATAGGCTCGTTCGGCTTCCGCGAGCCGGCCGGTATCGACCGGACTCACCAGGCCCCGACTCTTCAGATCTGCCCAGATGTCGCGGCTTCTGCGGAACTGCTCGCGAGTGGAAAGCCGGTAATTGGCCAGATCTGCCTCGGAGGCTCCGGACAGTCCCGTGAGGCGCTCGAACGCTTCGCCCAGATCGCTCCAGGCCAGAGCCACGAAGCCGCGCGCAAAGGCGTGGTCGGGCTCGACGGCGATCTTCTCCGCAAACCTGGCCGCGCCGATGCACGCGGACGGGGCTTGGGCCGAGCCGAGCGTCGCCAGCACTTTGCATACCCGTGTGGTGTCCTCCACGATCGCCAGCCGGGTGAACAGGTTGGCCGTATCCGCCCGAAGCTCCTGAGCGTGCTTCCGAAGCGCGCGCCGGAGAAACGTCAGCGCCTCTTCTCCCCGATCCAGTGCGGCGAGCGCTTCGCCGATGCGGCACAGGGTGAAGCTGCCGGTGGAATCCTCGGCCAGACTTTCCCGGTGCAGCGCGAGCGATTCCTCCCACCTCCCCAGCTTGGCGAGCACGGCGGCTTCGTAGTACCGGGCCGTGCCGGCCGCCTCGGCGTACTTCACGTTGTTGGGAAACTCGGCGCTGAGGGCGCGGCGCAGGGCGCGGCTGCGCCGGTGATTCTCCAGCGCACCCGTGAGATCACCCGCTTCGACCAGTGCGTCAGCCAGGTAGCCCGAAGTGACCGAGACAGCGTACCGCATCTCCGGCAGGTGGTGCTGGGACGGGGGAGCCGCCAAGAGCTGCTCCAGATCAGTACGATGGAACTGGAGGGACTGGTCGATCTTTCCCTCCTCGAGCGTAATCTGGCCCAGCAGGTTGTTGGCGGCGCTGAGCTGCCAGCGGAGGCCGGTGTCGCTGGGCGAAGCAGCGACGAGCGGGTCGAGCAGCAGGCGAGCCCGGCGGACGTGCTGGAGGCCGCCGGCCACATCACCCCGTCCCCAGACGACTCGGCCGAGCGACAACGAGGAATTTGCTGCGTCGCGGCGGAGGGTCCGATTGGTACTGTCGGCGCGGAGCAGGGTCTCCAGTATCTCGACCGCCTTGCCGTAGCTCACCGCGGCGCCATCGGTATCACCGAGGCTGGAAGGCTCCCCGCCCTGCAGATCGCCGATCCGGTCGTAAGCTCCGGCCAGCTCCCGCTGGAGGGTGGGGTCCTCCCTCGCTTCCTTGGCCAGGCCGTCCAAGTAGCCCAGCGCGTCGCGAACCATCCGCTCCCGGACCGGTCTCGCTCCACGCAAGTCCCGAATCGCATCGTGATAGTCGAAGAGCAGCGAGTTGGCGAGCTTGCGCACGTCGGCAAAACGGCGCTCGGCCCGAGCCTGGGCCAGGCGCGCCTGCTGCGCTTGATAGGCCGTGGCCGCCGTCCCCACGATCAGGGCCAGGGCCAGCAGCGCCCCAGCGGCAACCGGCACCCGGTTCCGCCGCACGAACTTGCCCGCGCGGTAACCGAACGTGTCGGAGCGGGCGCGCACCGGCAGGCCATCGAGATGCCGGCGGATGTCGCCGCTGAGCTGCTCGACTGATTGGTAGCGGCGAACCGGCTCCTTCCGCAGCGCCGTCAGCACGATCGTATCGAGATCGCCCCGGAGGCGCCGGCGCAGTTTCTCGGTGCCGCCGACGGTGCTCGGACGCTCGGGATCGGTGGTGCGGACGGCCTCGACCACGTCGATCGGGGTCCGGCTGCGGGGCCGGTAGGGGGACCGGCCGGTGAGCAGCTCGTACAGCACCACCCCGAGGGCGTACACGTCGCTGACAGTAGTAGCGTGGCGGCCCTCGACCTGCTCCGGGCTGGCGTACTCCGGCGTCAGCAGACGCATGCCGGTGACGGTCGACGTGGCCTCGTCCCCATCTTCGTGGAGCACCTTCGCGATCCCGAAGTCGAGCAGCTTCGGCACGCCATCGGCGGTGACCAGGATGTTGAGCGGCTTGATATCGCGGTGTACGACGAGGTGCTGGTGCGCGTAAGAGACCGCGCCGCAGACCTGAAGGAACAATTGGAGACGGTCCTCCACGGAGAGGCCGCGTCGCTCGGTCCAGACGTCGATCGGCTCGCCCTCGATGTACTCCATGGCGAAGTACGGCACCCCTTCGTCCGTACTGCCGCCGTCGAGCAGCCGAGCGATGTTGGGGTGATCGAGTGAGGCCAGGATCTGCCGTTCGGCCCGGAACCGCGCAAGGACCTGATCGGTGTCCATACCGCGCTTGATGACCTTGAGCGCAACCTGGTGCTCGTACTGCCCGTCCGCGCGCTTCGCGAGGTACACCGCCCCCATCCCACCCCTGCCGATCTCACGGACTACGCGGTAAGGGCCCACCAGGCGATCGACCCAGCTCGCATCGGTGCCCGTCTCTCGCGACAGCAGCACAGGCGACGAGATGAAGTCAGCCGCACGGCCATGGGCGGCCAGCAGACGCTCAACTTCGACCCGAAGCTCCGAATCACCGACGCAACGCTCGCGGAGCATGGCGTCGCGCTCTTTCTCGCCGAGCGGCAGCGCGGCGTGGAACAGGTCCTCGCACCGCTGAAACCGCTCCCGGCTCATCGGGCGCCGCCCTCGATCGCGTCGTAGAGCCAAGCCCGAGCAAAGGCCCATTCGCGTTCGACCGTGGCAGCGGAGATCTGAAGCACCTCGCCGATTTCCTCGATGGTCAGTCCACCGAAGAACTTGAGCTCCACCACCTTGCCCTTCCGCTCGTCCAGCGCAGCCAGCCGCTGGAGGCCGTCCTCCAGCGCGATCAGCTCGACGTCCGGGCGGCCCGACGGCGACTCCACCAGGCTGAGCGACACCCGTTCGGCATCACCACCCCGTTTCCGAGCGGCCCGGTCGCGGGCGTGGTTCACCAGGATGCGGCGCATCATGCTGGCCGCCACGCCGAGGAACTGGGCCCGGTTGCGCCAGTCTACCCGCCGCTGGTCGACCAGCCGAAGGTAAGCCTCGTGGACCAGGGCCGTGGGCTGGAGGGTGTGGCCGACGGCCTCACGGCTCAGGTAACCGGAGGCGAGGCGATGGAGCTCCTCGTAAACCACCGGCAGCATCTGATCGAGCTCCCGCTTGTCGCCGCGGCCCCAGTCCAGCAGCCACTGCGTGATGGCCCCTGAGGGCGCGGGAGGGTCGTCGGGCATGGGGTGGTCTTGGGTCGCTTGGCCGGGGAGTCGGGACGGATGAGGGATTGTACGCCCGGTCCGGGCGTTCCTCAATGGCGGCGGGTGCCCGCCCAAGTCGTAGACCCATCATCCGGAGGCAGTTCCGATGAGAATGCCCATCTGGTTTCATCTGTTGGCGATGCCCGCCTTCGGGACGGCGCTCTCGGGTGAGCCTCTCCACGCCCAGGACGGCCAGTCCGTCACCCGTATCTGCCTGGCACCGGCCAGCGTCGAAGGCGCCAGCGGCAGCGCGGCATCGGCCATGGATGCCGTTCGCGAGACCTTCAGCAGCTACTTGACCGGCCCCTCCCTTCGGGCCGATCCCCTCAAGGCACGACTGGCTTCCCAGGTGAAGGAGGAGGCGAAGCAGTCCGGCTGTCCCTACCTGCTGCTCACGACGATCAAGCACGTGCAGAAGCGGGGCGGCGGAGGGTTGCTCGGCCGGATGGCGGCCGGGGCCGCACAGCAGGGAGCGTGGGAAGCGGGTGCGGCGAGTGGCTCGGCGGCTGGCCGGATCGCCGGTCACGCGGCCTACGGCGCCGCCGGGCAGGCGGCGTCCAACTACGCGTCGGCCACCCGAAACAAGGACGAAATGACGCTCGGCTACAGGCTGGAGACACCTGACGGGAAGGTACTGGTCGAGAAGAAAGACAAGCGTAAGGCCGGCCAGGATGGCGAGGACCTCCTCACGCCGCTGGTCGAAGGTGCCTCCGAGGCCATCGTTGACGCCCTAGCACGGAGGTAGACACCATGCACCGCATATCGCGCAGCACCACGGCAGGGCTCATCCTGGCGGTTGCGCCGGTACTGATGGCGACCGGCGGAGCCGGCCTCGTTCCCTGCCCCACGCCGGCGCAGATCGAGGCCGCGGTAGGGTATCCCGTGACGTCTCGCTCCGTCCCCGTGGACGGCTGCATGTACGAGCTCACTGGCCGGTACAAGGGTGTCTTCGTCACCGTGATGTACCAACCGGCTACCCGCGCCAACGACGTTTTCGCCGAGATCAGAGAGCGCGTCAAAGGCCTCAAAGGCGTGAACGCGAAGCCTGATAGCCTGAAGCTCGGTGAGGGCGGTTGGGGCTACGGCAGCCGCGGCAAGACGGAAGCCGCCGCGGTCTCGAAGGGACGGCTGTACCACGTCGAGATGAGCTATGCAGTGTTCGAGAGCCTGAAGGTTGGAGAGGACGCGGCGGCGAAGGTGATCGAGCTCGCGATGCAGGTCGCGCCCGGCACCGCCTCGGCGAACGCCGCAGGGACCAGCAGCGCGCCGCTCGATGCCTGCCTGCTCGCCACCAACGCAGAAGTCGCCGAGCTCGCCGAAGAGCGGCCCGACATTGCCAAGTTCTGGGAGCCTCCCATGGCGTCGTTCGGGGGCTCGCACTGCGACTACGGTGGCGGCTCGATCCGGGTATACCAGGGCAAGGCACCTGCCGCGGCCTTGGAGTCGACGTTGAAGAACTTTAAGGTCGACCAGGCAGCAAAGGTGCCCGTGGCTGGAGTCGGCGACAAGGCCTTCTTCATGATTCCCTACCCGGGCGACAAGTACAAGCGCCTGGGCTTCCTGGCCGTGTACGCCGGTCCTCGGGTCCTGCAGCTCACACTCGATGCGCAGGGCGACGAACCGATCGAGGCCACCCGGCCGAGGCTCGAGAAGCTCGCCCGCCTGGTGCTGCCGAGGCTGCGCTGATGGTCCGCAGGCGCCGCTTCAGCCGGCTGTCGCTGTTCTATGCCATCCTGGTCACCAGCATCCTGGTGGGCGGCTCGCTCTGGATGGACCGCCGGGGACAGCTCGCCATGGCCACGGTCACCGGGAAGACGGAGGAGATCGCGGTCAGGCACGAGCCGCAGGGCGGCTGGTACCGCCACTATCGGGTGGGCGCCGCCTTCGACGAGGCCGGGGCGCCCACCATCGCCACCGTCACGGTAGACCGGGGCCGCTTCGACTCGCTGCGCCTGGGAGACTCGGTAGCGATCCGCTACCTCCCCGCTCTCCCGCTCTATGCCCGCACGGCCGATCGCTCCACCACAACCGTCGCGACAGACATGGTGCGACAGCTTCTCACCAGCGACCTGATCGCCTGGGCCGTCCTGGGCCTGATCGCGATGGTCATCTCGGCGTGGATCGGCAGGCTGCCGGTCATCGTGACGGGAGTTCTCTGGCTGGCGGCGGGATATGCCTGGCTTCTCCGTTCGCCCGCGGTGCCCGTCCCCGTCGGGACGGAGGCGACAGCTCGGGTCTCGCATGTCACGCTGGTGACGAAATCTCCGGCACGCAGGACGGGCCGCTACCGCCGGCGCGCGATGCGGTCCGATACGTTCCGACGTCTGGACCAGCCGTATCAGGTCGTCGAGCTCAAGCTGCCTCTGCCGGGCCGTCCCGATTCGATCCTCGCGGTGGATGCGGTGGATTCGGGAAGCGTCGCCGGCTTAGCCGTCGGGACAGTGCTTCCGGTGCGGCACCCACCGGGGAATGCCCGTGGGGCCCGGCTCACTGCGGGAACGAGAACATTTGGGGAACGCAACCGGTACCACTACCTGCCGATCGCCGTCGGGCTGCCGCTGCTCGGCATGGCGGGGGCGTACGGATTCCGACGGCGGCGTGAGGGCGGGTCAGCTCGATGAGGGATTCTATGGCGACATGGTGCGTTGGTCATAGCAGGGCACCTCAGCCGAAAGTACCGACCGGAGCCGGAGGAACGCATGGGGGAACGAGCAATCGGTCCAGCTGGCCGAGTAGCGGCACTGACCGCCGCGATGGTGGTGGGACTGGCGGCAGCGGTCCGGGCCCAGGTGCCTACCCCAATACCGTCGGACCTTCCCAATCAGGTCCTCAGTCTCATTCAACGGGTGACCGCACTGGAGCAGAAGCTCGCCGGTTTGACGAATGGGACCACACCGATGCGCGTCAGAGCCCCGTTCCAGGTGGTCGATGCGGGAGGGCGGCCCATCCTGCAGGTGGTGGAAGGCGTAGGGAGTGGGACCGCCAATGCATCGATCCTCATTGCGGGCGCTCCGTCTTCCGGCCACGCCGCACTCTCCCTTCTCAACAAGAGCGGCTCTCCGGTTGTGGAGATGGTCAACCTGCCCCCTGGGCACCAGGGCATAGCGCTGTACGATGACGGCGGGAAGCTGCGTGCAGGAGTCGGTCTCGATGGAATCATCGAGACCTGGGACGAGACCGGCAAAGCCATCCTCGTCGTGGCGCCGGACGTCAAAAAACATGAAGCGGCCATTCGTCTGGGTAAGGACGAGGACGGGTACGCACTTCTGCTCGGCCCTGGTGAGGACGTGGCAAGACTGGGCGAAGACTCCGAGGGATTCGGCCTGCTGACGCTCGGCAACGGGCCAAAGGTTCAGGCCAGCGTCGCCGGCGATGGCACACTGCAGCTCTGGGATTCCTCGGACAAGGGGATTCTGACCGTGGGCGAAGACGTCAGCGGGGACGACGCGGAGGTGAGGATCGGTGGTGTGGACGATGGGACTCAGATCACGGTCGGCTCCGAGAAGTCGGTGGTCATGGGCGCGGACGGCGCCGTCGCAGGATTCGGCATCTACCAGGGGAAGGAACCGATGGGAGCTTTGGTGATGACGGCCTCGGGCACCCATCTGGGCCTGGTGAACGGTAGCGGAGCGACTGTCGTGAACCTTGAAGTGGGCCAGGGTGGCCAGGGCAAGCTTCAGCTCGGGAATCCGGACGGATCGGCCGCGGTGGAGGCGGGGCTCAGTGTCGACGGCGTGGGAATGGTCCAGGTGTATCCCAAGGCCAAATCCTCAGGTGCGCCGGGAACCATCATCAAGGGCGCAACGAAATGATGGCGTTGCGCGCTATGCCGACGCACGGATCGAGGCTCGGAGGCCAATGCTTCCTGGCCGTCGCAGCGCTCGGCGCGGCGCAGGCGCAGGCGCCCGCCGCCAGGATCCCGCTGGGCACCGGCGCCGCGATCGTGCAGACGCTCTCCGCGGTCGGGTCGGACCGCGAGTCGGTGCACCGGGTGCGCCTGGTATCGGATTCGGGACTGCACTACGAGTGGCGCCTCGAAGAGGTGATGGACAGCGGGGACACCGTACGGCAGGAGTTCCGGTACCTCGAGGCCTGGGCCGATCTCGACGGCGCGAAGCGCCTGCGGGGCTTTCACGATCGCCATGCGCCCGAGGCGCACCCGGGGTACACGATGCACGCGCTCTCGCGCGCCACGTACCGCCGGTTGCAGGCGGGGCAGCCCGACAGCTTTCAGGTCATGGCGGTGGATCAGGATCCCGGCTCGTCCCCGCTCCGGTTGCTCGGGTTCGGCGGCGCGCGAGTGACGCCGGTGCGCTGGCGCGGCACGCTGGCACTGGTGGCACCCGGCACCGTCCCCTTCCCCGTGCTCCTCAATGGGCGCCGGGTGGAGCTCCGCGCGCTCCACCTCCAGGGCGAACTCACTGCGCGGCAAGGCACCTGGCAGCCGCAGTTCTGGGTGCTCGCCGACAGCACGTATCCGTTGATCCTCAAGTGGATCGGCGCCTTCCGCGAGCCCGGCAACGTGCTCCAGACCACGCGGATCGACCTGCCGGCCGAGCTGTCCGCCGAGGGCCTCGCCGCGGGTGAGGGCGTTCTCCTGGTCGGGCGTGAGGGTTCCGGGAAAGGCAGCGCCGCGGCACTCGAGCGCGAGCTCGCCGCGTCCTGCCGGGTGGAGCTTCCCGGGATCTACTTCGCCTTCAACAGCGCCCACCTCGACCCCGCGTCGGATCATGCCATCGCCACGATCGCGGACATCCTTGCGCACCACCCCGCCTGGAGCGCGACCCTCGAGGGCCACACCGACAGCATCGGCTCCGCCGCGGCGAACAAGGCGCTATCGGAGCGGCGGGTGGAGGCGGTGCGGGTGCGTCTCGTCGGCCAACACAAAGTGGATCCCGTCCGCATTCGCGTGGCGGGGTATGGCGCCGCGCGGCCCCGGGAACCCAACGGCACGATCGAGGGACGGGCGCGCAACCGCAGGGTGGAGCTGGTGCGCGACTGCGAAGCTCAACCACCAAGAGAAGGTGGGCCGCAATGAAAGCCCGATATCTCCTCGCGACCGCGGCCGCTGTCTACGCCTGCGGCTCCGGCGCCGAGCAACAGTCTGCTGAGGGCGCCGCAGGGACCTCATCCGGCGGGCAGGCGTCCGCGGCGTCCGCGAGCGCGGCCGTCGGGGCTACCGCTGTCCCCGAGAGCTGCGACCTCATTCCCCGCGCCGAGGTGGAGCGGATCGCGGGACGACCGCTCCAGGGTGAGCCCAGGCGCGACGGAAAAGGCTGCTGGTACTACGTCGCGATGGACACGATGTCCGCCGAGTGGAAGCAGCTCCGCGAGCGGGCGGAACGGGCTCGCGCAGGCGGCATGGATGACCGGGCGATCGAGCTCTACCACCCCACGCGCGCCGGGCTCTACGTCGAGGTGGACCTGGAGGCGGCCGGCGAGCGGAGCGACACGGCGCGCGAGGGATGGGACGAGACCCGCATCTCGCGCACCGCAGCGGTCTTCAGCGGCCGCGCCGGCCACGTGAAGGTCTTCCTCAGGCTTCAGCAGCTCCGCGCTCCCGCCGACACCGTCGTCGCCATCGCGAACCGGGTCCGCGACCGCATCCCCGACGGGCCGATCGCGCACCCTGCCGCGGATCGGCTCGGCGCAGCCACCCCAGGGCCGGGACCCTTGCAGCGTACTCGCCCCTGAGGAGGCGGAGCCGGTGCTCGGCAAGCTGGTGGTGCCGCCGTTCCGGACCAGGGAGCGAACGCCGCTCGCCGATCCGGCGGGCAAGAGCTGCGCCTACCTGACCGCCGGTCACCGGGTCCTCCTGCTCACGCCGACGTGGGAGTACGGAGGAATGGAGCTCGAGGCCGCGCGGATGGGCGGAGGCATGGTGCGGTCATTGGTGGGGCAGGTGGCGGACCTCCGCGGTATCGAGGCCGACACTCTCGAGGGTCAGTGGGACGATGCCGTCGTCGACCTCGAAGGCGAATTCCTGCTTCTCAAGGGTGCCCACGCGGTCGGGATCCGCTACCGGGCGTCCTCGACCGACGCCGCCGGCGTGCTCCGGCTCGCAGGGCCGGCGCTGAAGCGCCTTGCCAAGTGAGCCCATCCTTGGAGGCACTGCAATGACGACCTTTCGCGGGCTGGCTCTGGCGCTCGTGAGCGCGACCGCCTTCGCCTCCACTCGAGCCGAGTCTCTTCACGTGTGCATCGGAGACGACCGAGTCCTCCGCCATCAGGCCGAGGGCGCCTGCCCGAGCGGCACCACGAGCTACGATCTGTCGCTGGAGGGAAGCGAGATCGAGCTCCCACCGGGCGAAGACAACCAAGCCTCGGCGCAGCAGGTGGAGGAGCTCCGCAAGAAGCTCGACTTCCTGTCCAGCAAGCTGACGGAGGTCCAGAAAGAGCTGGCCGAGGCGGCCGCGATCAACGCCGGAGAAAAGGTCAAGGCTCCCTTCGAGGTGGTGGACGATGCCGGCAAGACGATCTTTCGCGTGCGGCAGGATCCTCGGGGGTTCGAGATGGTAACCGGGTCGGGCGTGAGTGTCGCCTGGGGCTCTGCACTGGACGCCGGCGGAGTCTTCAAGACCCGCAGCGCGACGTCGTTCCCGGAGGTGGTCATGGGATCGAGCGGCAATTTCGGCGGATTCGCCATTCGCGATGCGGAACAGCGTGCACGCGCGTCACTGACGCTCACCAATTGGAAGCCGTCGCTGGAGCTGAGCAACGAGAACCACGTGGGGATCGTATCCATCATGCAGGGGAACACCGGCGGCGGATTCATCCAGCTCGGCGACGCCGGCGGGACGGCGACGGTCCAGGCCGGGACGACTTCCGGCAACTGCGGGAAGGTGGAGACATTCCCGCCGCGCCCGCCGGCAGCCGTGGTGGGCCTGGCGGGCTCGTGGATCATCGGGAAGGGGTGCTAGGAAGCTCGAGCGGCAGAGCGACCGTGCGGCAGAATCCCTCACCGTCGCGGCAGAGGCTGACACGCAGTGTGCCACGCGCCGCCGTTCCCGGAGGCCG
>CAVRFK010000007.1:0-464841 GCA_963720365.1 uncultured Gemmatimonadales bacterium
CTATCATCGTCGTCGGCGATGCGGCCAGTACCCGCGAACCGCTCGAGCGCCTTTGCCTTGGGCCGGTCGAAGTGCACGGAATCGGGTGGTGGGGCGAGCACATGGATTAGGCCATGACGCGCATGCTGGCGGTGATGTCCCGACCACCGACCGACCTCACGATAGAAGGCGAGTACCTGGTAGCCAGGGATCGAGCCACGCCCAGGCTGCGGGAGCACCGCGCCAGTCTCTCTGAACTTCACTGGTAGGAGGCGCGCATCCGGCCAATCATTTTCAGTTCGTCCAGTGAATCAGGCCGAACACAGTGGCACCCCAAGCAGCGAAGCCCAACCTACCGGGAGGTGTGAGTAGTCATCTGCGCCTTTGCGGCGCTCGACAGCATCCGGAGCACGAGGCGAGATCGTTGAACGGCGCCTACCGCAGACGGGGGCGACGGGGTTGATCCGGTCAGTTCAGCCGTCTTGGGGGTGGCGTACCCAGATGCGATCCCGACGGACGGATCGGCACCGCTACCCGCCGCCGGGGGACGTGGGCATGGCGCCTCCAAGCGGTTAGGCATGGTGGACGCGTCACCCCACGAGAAGAGGGCTAACGGGCCGCGCTAGGGGTACGGCTAGCAGGATACTCCGCAAGGGAACACTGAGGGGACCCGTGATAGGACTCACGGACGCCGACGAACAGCCGGTCGCATCCTGAAGCACTTAAGAAGGATGGTCGACGACCGTTCTCCCGACTGTGTTACCCACTACGTGGGGTCCCCGATGCGCGTTTTATGGCTAGCCCGTTTTGCCGCTCTGCCGCTCCTCTTGGCGGGGTCGGCGTGTGCACGCAAGTAGGGTCCTGCGAGGGTGGGGAATTCTGTGGGGAGACCCACCCATCTAACGGCGACCTACGCGGACCCACGCGGAAGTGCGTGACCGGGTGCTGCAGAGGGACACGGAAGAGGGACGACTAGGCTGGACGGCGTGGGAAACCGCGGGTTCGCCTTTGCAGACCTCTGCCTTACCACTTGGCTACGGCGCCGAAGAGCCCTCAAAATAGCCCCCAGCGGCAAAGCCCAGCAAGCGGAAACGCCGTCGCGCGCAGCCCCTTGCCCATCCGCCTGATCCGGCACAATTTCGCGGCGGATCCTCAACCCGAAGGCGGAGCCCATGGAAAGCACTATCCGGGAGGCCAGACTCCGGCCCCAGTACGCGTCCCTTTACCCCGCCCTCGAGCCGGGCACCTGGCAGCCGGCGTCCGCGATCGGCCGCCAGCTCCTGCTGTGGCACCTGACCGCGCCCGCCCTCCCTGATGGCGAGCGTCTGATGAGCGAAGAGCACTTCGAGTTCCGCGGCGGTGGGAGTCGCGAGACGGCCGACATGGCGCGGACCCGCTCGGGAGATCGCCCCAGGAAATAGTTGTCACCCTGAGCGCAGCGAAGGGGACCATGGCGGCCATGGTCCCCTTCGCTGCGCTCAGGGTGACATCGTCGTTCTTGCCGTATGTCCGCCTACCGCGCGAGCGTCAACAGCTCCCCCTCCTGCGAGTTGAGGTACGCATTGGGATCGTGCACCAGCGCGCCCTCCGGCAGGTACTCGTACAGTGGTCCCAGATCGGTGCGGATCTTCTCCCGGTAGAACATCGGGATCTCGTCCGTCTCCCGATCGAAGAACGCGCGCAGCGGGCGATCGGTATCCAGCCGCTGCCGCATTTCCGTGTGATACTTGATACGCCCAAACCCTTCGGTCGACACGGCCCGCACCACGTTCATCCACTTCGGAATCATCCCCTCGGTCGCGCCGATCCGGCGGCCGATCGCCTTCCACGAGAACGAATACCGGGTCACGTCCACCAGGTGGTCGTAGAACGTCGGCCAGTCGTAGTGCTTGGGTTTGACGTTCATCGCATGGTTGTTATTCAGAAAATGGAACGGGAACGGCAGGACCCGGCCCGCGCGCTGATATTCCAGGTTGAGCGGAGCCGCCCGTCCGAAGGCCGAAAGCAGCGAGTACGCCGGGAACGCCCCCGGCGAGAGATCGATGAACTTCTTGGTCAGCTCGAACGGCTCGGGACCCATGTCGCCATCGAGTCCCATCACGAAATTGG
The DNA here is from genome assembly GCA_963720365.1 of uncultured Gemmatimonadales bacterium. Classification (GTDB taxonomy): domain Bacteria; phylum Gemmatimonadota; class Gemmatimonadetes; order Gemmatimonadales; family GWC2-71-9; genus CAVVWJ01. The sequence continues at coordinate 2,089 of CAVRFK010000007.1, forward strand.
TCTGGATGTAGGGGATGTAGCGCAGGATCATGTTGACGTGCTCGGAGACCTGCTTGACCTTGTCCATGCCCGTCCGGCGGGTCTTGGACTTGTTCCCCAGGTCGTACCACGACTCGATCCCCGGCAGAATCGCCTGGAAGTTGTTCGCCCGGAGGCGCTTCAGGTGCGGCTCCGAGAGGAGGGACAGGCTGCTCTCCGCGATGTGCCGCATGCTGCCCCGCGGCACCGCCTGCTCCACCGCCTCCATGTAGTCGTCGAACCGCACGCCGAAGTTGGGATCGTGCCAGCCGACGATCGGGTTCTTCATCTTGGTGAGCAGGAACTTGAGATCGGCCCGGAGCTGCGAGAAGCTGAGCGGCTGGTAATCCACCGTCGAGTCGATGCAGAAGCTGCAGGTGTAGGGACACCCGAGGCTGCCGATCATCGGCACGATCTTGATCGTGGGCGCCTTCGCCAGCGTGGGGGCGACGTACTTCCAGCGTTCCTCGAGGGTCGGCAGGTCGGTCGGCTGACGCGCGGCCATCAGGTGAACGCCCAGCGGCCGGTGCGGTCCCGGGTCCCTGAGCACGTCGGCCACCACTTCGCGGTCGGTGAAGCCGAGCACGTAGTCGAAGTACTTGCGGCCGTCCTCGGGGTAGCAGCGCGCATGGGGCCCCCCCAGCACCGTCACCGCCCCCCGGCTCCGGAACAGGGCGCTCAGCGCGTAGGCGAGCTGGGCCGACTGGGTGAAAGCCCCGATGAAGAGCACGTCCAGATCGGACGGCAGCTCCTCGAGCAGGTCTTCCAGCCCGGTAAAGCACACCAGGCGGACATCATGCCCTTCCTGCTCGCACCAGACCGAGATCACCTGGGGCATGATGCTCGCCAGGTTGGCATGCATCAGACGGGCATATAGGGAGCGGTTGGGGGCCTTCGTGACCAGATCGAGCACACCAATGCGCAATCGGCGCATGCCAAGTCCTCGTGAGGGGGACTACCAACTCGGCCTGACCGCGCCGGGAAAGCTGTCGAGTGGGAAACGGCTCCCAAGATCTGCAATCGGCGAGCATCGACCGGGGTGGGGACCCGGTCGGGGTGATCGGAGGAGTGTTGTAGAATGCCGGTCCGGAGGCCCCTTGGCAAGCCGTGACCGCTCAGCCGCGGCGGCGATGCTCCGCCAGGCGGTCTCCGAGGGCGACGGCGGTGACCCAGATGATTCCCACCGCGAATCCGCCCAGAACGTCCGTGGGATAGTGGACGCCAAGATAGATCCGTGAGACACCGACCAGGAGGGTCAACCCGACCGCCACCAGCCACACGAGGACCTCGGTGACCCGGCTTTCCAGCCGGTGAGTGAGCAGAGACCGCGATGCCCCCGAAGAAGCAGGTGGCGACCAGGGAATGGCCGCTGGGGAAGCTGTAGGAGCTCGGGCTGGGGTAGTAGTCGAAGAACGCTTCGGGCCGCGCCCGGGCAAACAGGGCCTTGAGCCCCACGTCGAGCAGCCCGGCCCCCATGAGCGTGACCACGACCAGGACGGCGCCCCGACGCCACTCGCGCAGGAGGAAGGCGACCGCCGCGACGATCCCGAGCGGCAGCAGGTACTTGGGGGCCGCAAACACGCTGGCGGACCACATGACCGTGCTGAGCCAGTCGGTTTGCAGCGACCGGAGGCTGTTTCGGCCCGCGAGATCGAACGCGGTGGGCGAGCCGGATCGAATCTGGTACCCCAGCCAGACGAAGAGCGCGAGAGCGATCGCCGAGGCGACCATTCCAACGGCGAGGGCCGCGCCGACCAGCGGGCTGCTGCCGGGCTCGATCGAGGGTGACTCGGGGGGATGGGCTGGGGCAGGCATACGAATTACAATGTGGCCATGAGTCGATTTTTTCGCTCGCCCTCGAGGCGGCGCGGCATCACGGTGCTCGCGCTCGCGCTGCTGATCCTGGTCATCATTGCCGCCATCGTGGTGTTGAGTCCGCTACGTGACGATCTAGCCTGCGGCTATAGCGCTCGTTTGCCCACCGGGGAGAAGACGAAGCCCTTCCCCACGGTCAGCACCCAGCCGGCCCCCTGCGCATCGTTGGCGAACCGCCGCGCCAGATCGAATCTGAGCGCCTCCGTGTCGGAAGCACGGCTCGCTCCCAGCCGTAATCCCAGGCCGGCATCCCACCCCAGTCTTCTCGGCGTGCCGTCGTACCAGGCCCCGCCGTGGTCCACGAATCCCGCGATTCCGAGCCCCATGAGCCCGAACAGGTCTTCCGCGACCGTGACCCGGTATTCGGCCGTGGCGAAGACGGTCCGGTCACCGGTAAAGGCGTGGCTTCGAAACGCGCGGGGGCCGCTGCCCAGGCCGAGGTCGAACTCGGAGCCGGGAAGCGGATTCTCGATCCAGCCGGCCTCGACATGGAGGATGGCGACGTGGCCGCGCGTGGGCTTGGTGACGCCCGTGGCGGCGATCTGGACCACGCCTGAGTCGAGCCCCGCGGCGTTGTACATGCCGCCGGCGAGGCCCTCCACGTACGCGAAGCCGCCGGGGATGGCCGCCCCGGTTCGGACCGCGGCCAGTGGGGCGATACCGTCCCGTTCGTAGCCGAAGGCCCGCGGCGCGAAGTTGGCCCCGATCCGCACCGTGGTGCCCAGGTCCACGTCCTCCTCGCGGGAGAACCCGGACACACCCTCGGTCACCAGAAATCTGGCGCGGTTCCACACCAGGTAGGGACCGAATGAGCCCGTGACAGTGCTCGGAAACGCGACCTGTGATCCCTCGGGCAGGAAGTCATCGCGGCGCACCTGGGCGGCCAGGCCGAGCCGGAGAAACCCCTCCGACGAACGGCGCAGCGCCCAAGCGGCGGAGGCCCGCGCCAGCGTGTACCGCCGGCTGAGCGTGTCCTGCGCGTCCGCGCTGCCGTCGAAGAAGCGCAGCACCCGCTCGTCGCGATCCTCCGCTTCGACCCGGAACCCGTAGGGCGACGTGAGGGCATAGAACGGCTGCTCCAGCGCGATGAGGCTGAGCCGGCCATCCGAGCGGTTCTCGTAGCCCAGTGCCAGGCCCACCTGTCCAGCGAAGAGTCGGGGCCGCCGGAAGCCGAGCGCCACGGAGGATCGGTCCGGGGTCTTCCGGTAGCGGACCGACGCGGACGAGGCCGTCCCCAGCAGGTTGTCCTCCACCATGCCGATGGTGAACTCGACCTCGCCGCCCGCGCTCCGGAACCGCCAGTCCGCCCGCGTGCTCCACCCGTCCTTGGTCAGCACCTTCATGACCAGGCCGGAATCGGTGTGGATCGAGTCGATCTGCACTTTCCGGAAGACGCCGAGGGCCCGGAGGTTCCGCTCCGACTCGGCGACCCTCGCGGAGTCGTAGGGCTCGCCGACACGGAAGAGCAGCTCGCGCCGGATCGTGGGCGCCCGGGTCTCGATGTGGAGGGTGTTCGCCACCCGCGCGAACCAGCTGGTCTCGTGCGGATCGAAGATGTCGCGCCGCTCGAGCTGGATGGCGCGAATGATCCCCCGATCCGGCGTCGGCGCGGGACCGGAATCGGTGGCGCTCTGAGCGGACAGGGTGATGGGTAGGCAGCACGCGATCAACGGCAGGACCAGCAGAACCCGCAACTTCACTCCCGTGGAACGGAGCGGCGAAAGATAACCCGCCACCCGGCTCACGGTTGCGCCAGCGAGGCGAGGCTCGGCAGGATCCGGTCCGGGGTGATCCCCGACTCGCGCAGGGCCTGTTCCCGGAATTTCCCGGTGCGCACCAGCCACCCCTCCAGGCCCGCGCCCTGGGCGCCCTGCACGTCGGACCAGAGGTCGTCCCCCACCATCGCGACCCGGGCATCGCCGGGGAGGCCGAGACTGGCTACGGCGGCGGCAAAGAATGCCGGGCTCGGCTTCCCCGCGACCGTGGCGGCGACCCCCGTGGCATACTCCAGGGCGGCCACGAACGGCCCCGCATCGAGGGCCAGCCGGTCGCCCCGCTGCCAGTAACGGTCGCGGGAGAGGGCGATGACCGCGGCTCCGTTCATCACGTACTCGAACGCCTCCTGCAGCCGCTCGTACGACCAGCCTTCAGCCAGGTCCCCCAGAATCACGGCCTGGGGCGCGGGCCCGGCCATTCGCCCGGAGGAGCCACCGACGAGCTCGAAAGGGGACAGGTCGGCGAGCGCCGGCGCCGGCAGGAACGGCGCGATGACCCGCATCCCCCTCGCCCTCACCAGCTCGGCGCCCGCCAGCACCGCGGTGAACACGTCCTCCGGCTCGGCGGCGAATCCGTAGTCCCGGAGCCGGTCTACCAGCATGGCCCGGGAGCGGCTCGTGGTGTTGGTCACCAGCCGGAAGGGCACCTCGCCGCTCCGCAGCCGATCGAGTGCCTCGGGGGCCCCGGGAATGGCGGCGCCGTTGGCATAGAGGGTGCCATCGAGGTCCAGCAGGAACGCGACCGGAGGGGTAGGCTGGGGCATCGGACTTATATTGCTCCTCTTACCTGGACCTCGACCAAGCGAAACCAATGCCCGTAGTGACTTTACTGGCCCACGCGGCCCTGCTCGCCCAACTCACCTCGCCCTACCCCTTTGCGGTCGGCGAGACGCTCACCTACGAAGCCACCCTGGGCTACTTCCCGATCGGCACGGCGACCGCCTCCGTGGCCCGTACGGCCCGGGAGCGTGGAGTGGATGCATTGGTGTTCACGGCGATGGGCGAAGGCGGGCCGCCGGGGTTCAAGACCCGCTACGAGATGACGTCGTGGACCCGGTCGAGCCGGCTCGCCTCGCTCCGCTTTCACCGGAAGCTGATCCAGGGAAGCAAGGTGAACGAGGAGCGTTATCGAGATCGTGCCGGATTCGGGTCGGTACCGCCAGGAGGGAGTGTCGCGCGACTGGGTGGCCCCGCTCGACGCGCTCGACGAGCTGGCCTATCTGTACTACCTGCGTACCATGCCGCTCGAGGTGGGGAAGACTCTTCCGATGTCGCGCTACTTCAAGACCGGCTACAACCCGGTCCAGGTGCGCGTCACCGGCCGGGAGTCTCTGACGCTGTTCGACGGCCGGACGGTGCCGTGCCTCACGGTCGAGCTCAGCACCCGCGGGGCCACGGTCGGCGTGTGGCTCACCGATGACGAACGCCGGCTGCCCGCACAGCTCAGCCTCCCGCTGCCGTATGGGACGGTGACCCTCGTGCTCAGCGGGACGGCGCGCGCGGCCGGCAGCTAGTACCGGCCGAGGTACTGCTCGATCTCCCACCGGCTCACCTGCCGGTTGTACTCCATGACCTCGTTGCGCTTCGCTTCCAGAAATCGCTGGGTCAGATGCTCGCCCAGCGCCGCCTTCACCACCGCGTCCTTCTCGAACATCTCGAGGGCCTCGTGCAGGTCCCGCGGCAGCTCGTCGATGCGATACTTGCGGCGGTCGCGGAAGCTCATGGTGAAGATGTTCCGGTTCACCGGCTCGCGCGCCTGGAGCTTCCGCTCGACGCCGTCGAGCCCGGCCGCGAGCTGGACCGTGAGCGCCAGATAGGGATTGCACGCCGGATCCGGCATCCGCAGCTCGCAGCGGGTACCCAGCCCGCGCCGTTCCGGAATCCGCACCAGCGGTGACCGGTTCCGCATCGACCACGCGACGTTGACCGGGGCCTCGTACCCCGGCACCAGCCGCTTGTAGCTGTTGATCAGCGGGTTGGTGACCGCGCAGAAGCCGCGCGCGTGCTGCAGCAGCCCCTCGATATAGCTCAGCGCGATCTTCGAGAGCCCGTGCGGCCCCTTGGGATCGTGGAAGGCGTTTTCCTTGCCGCGGAACAGCGACTGGTGGGTGTGCATCCCGTTGCCGTTCACGCCCTCGATCGGCTTGGGCATGAAGGAGGCGACGAACCCGTAGCGGTTCGCCACGTTCCGCACCACGAACTTGAAGGTCGTGAGATTGTCCGCGGTGGTGAGCGCGTCGGCGTACCTGAGATCGATCTCGTGCTGCCCGTCGGCCACCTCGTGATGCGCGGCCTCGACCTCGAAGCCCATCTCCACCAGCAGCTCGACGATGACGCGGCGGATCTCCTCGCCCTTGTCCAGCGGGCCCAGGTCGAAATAGGAGCCGGCGTCGTGCGTGGTGGTGGACGGGCTCCCGTCCGGGGACTTCTCGAAGAGGAAGAACTCCGCCTCGCAGCCGGCCATCATGCTGAAGCCGAGCTTGCGGGCGCGCTCCACCTGCTTCTTGAGGGTGGTACGGGGACAGCCGGCGAACGGCTCCTCGTCGGGTGTGTAGATGTCGCACAGCAGGCGGGCGACGCGGCCGCCCTCGTCGTCGTAGGGCAGAATCCGGAAGGTGTCGAGGTCGGGCTTGAGCAGCATGTCCGACTCCTCGATCCGCACGAACCCCTCGATCGAAGATCCGTCGAACATGACCTCACCGTCGAGCGCCTTGTCGAACTGGCTGCGCGGCACCTCGACGTTCTTGTTGATTCCCAGGATGTCGGTGAACTGAAGCCGCAGGAAATCCACGCCGAACCGGTGGGTCAGGGCCAGAACATCGTCCTTCCCCGCCCCGCGGAGGTCGGTGGGAAATCCTTCCAGACTGGGCCGGTCGCCGTTGCCCGACGGCCGGGGCTTGGCTGGCGCCATGGGATCGTGCCCCGCGATGGAGAGTTGAGGCGGAATGCTAACAGGATTACGCTTGTTCCCCTAATGACTGCATCACCCACTACCGGGACCTGTCCGGCCTGCGGCGCGGCGGCCTCCGGAAAGTTCTGCAGCTCCTGCGGGGCCAGCCTCGCGGCGAGAAGCTGTCTCCGTTGCCGGGCGCCGCTGGGCGAGCAGGCCCGCTTCTGTCACCGCTGCGGCCAGCCGGTCGGCGCCGGCGGACGCGCCGCGAGCACCGAGCGCGCCGCCTGGATCTTCGCGGCCGCGATGTGCGTGCTCCTGGTCGGCGCCATCGTCTACAACGTGATGACGCAGACGCCGACCCCTCGCATCCCCGACATGGCCAACGTCGGCGCCGCCGGCGGCGATACCGTCGCGGCCGGCCCCGCGCCCGACATCAGCACCATGAGTCCGCGCGAGCGCTTCGACCGGCTGTACAATCGCATCATGGTCGCCGCCCAGCAGGGCGACTCGGCCCAGGTGCAGCGCTTCACGCCGATGGCCCTGGGCGCCTACGCCCAGCTCGACACGTTCGACGCCGATGCCCGCTATCACGCCGCGGTCGTCCGGCTCCAGTCGGGCGACCTCGCCGGCGCCCACGCCCTGGCCGACACCATCCTCGAGCAGTCGCCCGATCATCTGCTCGGCTATCTCGTCCGGGGCACCGCCGCCGGCTTCGCCGATGACCCGGGCGCCCGGGCGCAGGCCGAGCGGGAGTTTCTGCGGCGATTCGACCGGGAGATGGCCGCGGGCCGGCCGGAGTACCGGGATCATGCGCCGGTGATTCAGGAGTTCAAGGAGGCGGCGGAGAAGGCGGTCGGGAAACGGCAAGAAGGAACGTACTTGTCAGCCTGAGCGGAGCGAAGGCGAGGAACGCGGCTCAGGCTCCTCGCTTCGCTCGGATGACACTTCCCGATCGCCCTGACCGCCCGACCGCCCGAAAGGACCCGATGCCCCGCACCATCCACGTCGCCCACAGCCCCGACTCCGACGACGCGTTCATGTTCTACGCGCTCGCCGCGGACAAGCTCGACACCGGCGACCTGCGCTACGTTCACGAGCTGTCCGACATCGAGTCGCTGAACCAGCGCGCCCTGAAGGGTGAGCTGGAGGTGACCGCCGTCTCGATTCACGCGTACTCCTACATCTGGCGGAAGTACGCGCTGCTCGGCTCGGGCTCGTCCATGGGCGACGGCTACGGGCCTCGCCTGGTCAGCACGCGCCCGAAGCCGGCCGATCCTCGCGCCGCGCTTCGCGGCCTGCGCATCGCCGTGCCGGGACTGCTCACCACCGCCTATCTCGCGCTCAAGCTGTACCAGCCCGACTTCGAGCAGGTCGTGGTGCCCTTCGACCAGATCGAAGACGCGGTGCATCGCGGCGAGGTGGACGTCGGTCTGCTGATCCACGAGGGCCAGTTGACCTACGCCGATGCCGGCCTCCAGTTGTGGGCCGATCTCGGTGCCTGGTGGCTCGAGGACACCGGGCTCCCGCTCCCCCTGGGCGGCAATGTCGTCCGGCGCGATCTGGGAAATGCCGTGATCCGGCAGATCGCCCGGGACCTTCGGGCCAGCATCGTCTACGCGCTGGAGCACCGGGAGCCGGCGCTGGCCCACGCCAAGCAGTTCAACCGTGGAATCGGGGACGAACGGACCGACACCTTCGTCGGGATGTACGTGAACCGGTGGACGGTGGATTACGGGGCCCGGGGGCGGCAGGCGGTGCAGAAATTGCTAGACCGCGGACACGAAGCGGGGGTCATTCCGGAGCGGGTGGAGGTCGATTTCGTCGATTCCACTGGCGATTGACCCGGTTCCGCCCCGCTCCTAGCTTCTCAGGACCCCCCTGGAGTAATCCCTCACTTGCCCAGCGGTACGGGTCCTGGCGCAGATCGCCCCGGTCCGGCCTGGTGAAGGAGCGCGCCCGTGAACGCTGCACCCGTGACCCTCCTGGTGGTGGATGACGAGGAGGGGATCCGGAGCTCGATGCGGAAGTATCTGGCCTTCCAGGGCTACGAGGTCGTCACCGCGGCCACGGGCGAAGAGGCGCTGACCGTCATCGGGCGGCAGAAGGTCACGGGCATGCTGCTGGACGTCAACCTGCCCGGCATCAACGGCGTGGAGCTCGTCCCCAGAATTCTCGAGCTCGAGCCGAACATGGCCATCCTCATGCTGACGGCGGTCAACGACGCCACCAGCGCCGCGCTCTGCATGCAGCGCGGCGCGCTCGATTACCTCATCAAGCCGATCGATCTCAGCCATCTCGGCCGCGCCATTCAGAACGCCCTCCAGAAGCGGCACACCCAGCTCGAAGGCCAGCAGATCAGCCAGTGGCTCAAGGAAGAGGTGGCCCTGCGCGTCGCGGAGAAACGGCTGGAGCAGTCCAACCAGGAACGGATCTCCGTCGCCACGCTGGAAGCGCTGGTCAACGCGCTGGAGGCGAAGGACCCGTACCTGCGGGGACACTCCGCCCGTGTCGCCGACCTCTCCGCCAGCGTCGCGGCGCAGATGGGCTGCAACGACGAGCTGATCGAAGCGATCCGCACCGGCGGCCGGCTGCACGACATCGGCAAGATCGGAATCCGTGAGGAGATCCTCAACAAGCAGGGCCCGCTCAGCGATGAGGAGTTCGATCACGTCAAGCAGCACGTGCTGGTCGGCTCCCAGATCCTCGCGCCGCTGGTGCATCTCAAGGAAGTGATCACCTACGTCCGCAGCCATCACGAGCGGTGGGACGGATTCGGCTATCCCGACCGGCTCGCGGGCGACGCCATTCCGCTGGGCGGACGGATCATCGGCGCGGTCGAGATCTACGACGCCCTGACGACCGCTCGGCCCTATCAGGAGAAGATGGTGCCCGACCTCGCCGTCGAACGGATGGCCGACCTGGTGGGCACCGTCCTCGATCCCGACGTGTACCGGGCCCTCCAGGGCGTGGTCACCCAGCGCCAGGCATTGGTCTTCCTCGACGACATGGCCGGATGACCGAGGGGACAGCCGCCCCCATCGAGCCGGGCACCCCCCGGAAAGTGCTGCTGGTGGACGACGACCCGGTGATGGTCCGCCTGGTCCGAAAGATCCTCGCCGACAACGGATTCCGATCGGTGGTCCACGCGGCCACGGGGCGCGAGGCGCTCGATCAGCTCGAGGGCGTGGACGTCGTGCTCCTCGACCACCAGCTCCCCGATACCACCGGCCTCGAGGTGCTCGAGGCGATCCGGACCCGCCCGCAACCGCCCGCCGTCATCCTGGTGACCGCGCACGGCAACGAGTCGCTCGCGGCGACCGCGCTGCGCCGCGGGGCCGACGACTATCTGGCCAAGGACCTCTCGCTCGCCGAACTGCTGCCGCAGGTGCTGGAGCGGGTGCGCCGGACCCGGGAGCTGCGGAAGGCGCTGGGTGCCGCCGAGCGCGACCTGATGCGGGCGGAGCGGCTCGCCGCGATCGGTGAGATGACGGTCACGCTCCATCACGAGATCAACAATCCGCTGATGGCCGCGTTCGCCCACGTGGAGCTGCTGCTGGCCGACCCCGCGATGACCGCGGAGTCCCGGAAGGAGACGCTGACCAGCGTGCGCGACGCGCTCCACCGCATCCGCGACATCATGCGCCGCGTCGGCGACCTCCGCGACATCCGCTCCAAGAGTTACGCCACGGGCGTGCAGATGGTGGATCTCGCCGACGTCGGCGCCGCATCCATGGTGCGGCGCGGGATGGCGCTCGTGCTCGTGACCGACGAGGACCTGGCTCGGATCGTCGCCGTCCTGCTCAAGCACGCGGGGTTCGAGGTGGAGCGGGTGGAAGACGGGGCGGCATTGGAACGGCGGGCGGCGAGTGGTGCTCACCTGGTCGTGGCGCAGGGCGGGACCGACGCGGCCGGCGCGCATCCCTTGGGCGGATTCCTTCCGCCGGCCATTCGAAGCTACCGGGTCGTGGCGCTGGTGTCGGGCGATGGCACCGGTGCGCTCACCGCCGGTGCCGATCATGTTGTCGTGCTGCCGTTCGACCCCGGCGCCTTCACCGCCGAGGTCATCGAGCTCACGGGCGGGGGGAGCTGAAGGCGCTGGATCACCCGCCGCACACCACCCGACCCATCCTCCACTCCGACGATTTCGTTCCGCCCTCGCCCGGTCCTTCGATCTTGGCGGCGAGCGAGTCCTTCCCGATCCGTCGGTAGCTGATCACCTGCGGAAAGTCGTGCTTGGGATTGCTCCAGACGACCGTTCCCGGCTCCAGCTTCGTGAGATTGAAGTCCGCGGGCGTCTGGCCGTCGGGGCGCGGCGTGAGGACCAGGTCCGAGTCACCCTTCGCGGTGATGGTGGTGAACTCGAACGTCGTGACCCGGCCGCCCTTGGTATAGCGGGAGACGCCGAGCATCATGTTGTCGGTCGGGGGCGTGTAGTACTCGTCGATGACGGCGCCTCGGCCCGACGAGCCACGCCAGCACCCAGCCATGAAGTCGAGTTGCCTGAGCGATGTCGGCGACACGACGGCCGGCGGAGAGGGGTCCGCGGCAGCCAACAGGCCGGCCGCCAGAACGGGGAGGAACGCACGCATCTCGATGTCTCCAGGAAGTGGGATCTCGAATCTACCGCTCGGGAGGGATGCGGTCTTGGAAAAAATCGCCGCCGCTGGTCCTCATCCCGAGCGAAGCGAGGGATTGACGACGCTCGATCCTGCTCGGCTCGGGATGAGGTATCACCGTCCCCCGCTTCCTCCCGATCCGCGATAAAGTTCCGCGCCAGCTCCCTCGCCTCCCGTAGATACCTCGCCGCCGACACTCCGGCGAACAGCCTGAAGTCCCGCGCCAGGTGCGCCTGGTCGTAGTACCCCGCCCGCAGCGCCACCGACGCGATTGGCCGGCGCCCATTGCCATCCAGCTCCCGCAACGCGCGTTGGAACCGCCCCAGACGCACCAGCGGCTTGGGACCGAAGCCGAGCCGCTCCCGGAACAGGCGGTGCAACTGCCGGTGGCTCACCCCGACCGTCCGGGCGATCTCGCTCGGCCGCGCCCGTCCGTCCGCGAGAGCGAGATCCACCGCCGCCCGGAGCCGCCCATCGTGCGTCACGTCGCGCGCGCCCTTCGCCAGGTCCCGCCGCAGCACGGCGAGGCGGCGGCCGTCGTCTCGCAGGTCGGCGAGCTGCTCCAGCAGCGTGCGGTGCAACCGCAGCGGCACGTCCTCGATCTCCTGCGCTTGCTCCACCAGCTCGCCGCCGCTCACGCGGAGCCACGCCGAGAGTGCCTCCGGCCGCAGCCGAACACCCATGAGGTCCACCACGCCCGTCGGCCGGATCTCCATCGCCCGGAGACTGGGGCCGACCAGCAGCGCGCGCGGCTGGGTGACGACCGCGCCCTCGACCCGGCACTCGAACGGGTCACCCAAATTGAAGATCAGCTCGGCGCGGCCGTCGGGCATGGCTCGCTGGAACGGGGCGGGCCCCGATGCGTCACCGCGGAGCACCCAGATCCGGTGCACCAGCTCGCTCAGCTCCGGCGGCGGGGCCATCTCGCGGTATTCCACGATCAGCTCGCCGCCGCCGTGCGCTTGGCCTGCTGGTAGCCCATGCCCTCGAGCTTGATGATCCGCTGGCGGATGGGAGGATGGGACGCGAGCACGTCGGCCAGGAAGCCCTCGCGCGAAGACAGCAGGCTCGGCGAAGGATCTACGATGCAGAGGTGGGCCGCGCCACTGGTGATCGAACGCGTCGCCCCCGTGGCTGACGCCAGCTTCTCCAGCGCGGAGGCGAGCGCCATCGGATTCCGGGTGAACTGGGCCGCCGTCGCGTCGGCGAGGAATTCCCGCTTCCGGCTCACCGACATCGCCAGAATTCGCGAGACGACCGGCGCCACGACCAGGGTGAGCAGCCAGAGCACCAGCACGATGATGCCCAGCGGATTGCCGCCTTTGCTGCCTCCGCCCCCGCTCGCGCCGCGCCCTCCCAGCCGTACGCCGCCACGGCCGCCGACGCGCATCATCCGGCCCATGCCGTCCGACATCAGCGCGATGGCGCCGACCATCCCGGCCAGCAGCGTCATGAGCCGCACGTCGAGATTGCGCACGTGGGCCATCTCGTGGGCGACCACACCCTGGAGCTCATCGCGGCTGAGCGCGGTCAGGAGCCCCTGCGTCACGGCGATGCTGGCGTTCCGCTCATCCCGTCCGGTGGCGAACGCATTGGGGTCGTCGTCGGGGACGACGTACACGCGGGGTTTGGGAAGCCCCGACGCGATGGCCATCTCCTCGACGACGTTGACGAACTGCTTCTGCTCCGGCGTGATCGGCTCGATGATCTCCCAGGCACCGGTGGACCAGAGCACCCGCTCGGCCCCATGGCGCCAGGCGTACCAGCAGATGGCCGCGGCACTCAGGGTGCCGACCAGCCCGATGAAGGGGATGACGTGGTGGTACCCGTCAGGCGGCGCGTCGGCCGTGAGCAGGCCCAGGGCCAGGTCGCCGCCGAACCCCACCCAGGCGAAAAAGATGATGAACCCGACGACCAGCCAGTTCGAGCGGCGGCGGTTAGCCTCCTGCTGCGCGAAGAGGTTGGCGTCGTCGCTCACTGCGCCGGTTTGTTGAACGAGAGGTCGACCTTGGGCACGGCCCGCTCCGCCACGTCCTCGATCTCCCACAGCTCCGCGGGAGATGCTTTGGCCAGGCCGGCGACGAGCAACGTCGGGAAAGTTGCCTGCTTGGTGTTGTACTGCGTGGCGACGTCGTTGTAGAGCTGCCGGGCGAAGCCGACCTTGTTCTCCGTGCTGGTCAGCTCTTCCTGGAGCTGCAGCACGTTCTGGTTGGCCTTGAGCTCGGGGTACGCTTCGGTCAGCGCGAACAGCCGGCCCAGCGCCTGGGTCAGCTCACCCTCGGCGCGCGCGGTGTCCTTCACGCCGGTGGCACCCACCGCCTTGTTCCGTGCAGCGATCACCGCTTCGAGCGTGCCGCGCTCGAAGTCCATCGCGCCCTTGACCGTATTCACCAGGTTCGGGATCAGATCGTGCCGCCGCTTGAGCTGCACATCGATCTGCTTCCACGCATTGAGCACCTGATTCTTGAGCGCGATCAGCCCGTTGTACGCGCCGATGATCCACAGAACGAGAACGACGATGACGACCAGGAGGATGATCGCGGACATGACGGAGCCTTTGTGGGGGATGGTGAATCAGGAACCGACGAGGCCCGCGAGCGTCTGACGGAGCGCGGCCGCGATGACATCGGCGTCGCCGTTGAGCCGCAGGACCGGGTGCTGCTCGTCGATCAGGACCTCGACTCCAGGCGCCACGGCGATGCGCCGGCACATCGAGCCTTCGGGCGCCGCGCCTTCGACCGGCGTGAGCCAGCCGAGCAGCGCGCGACCCACCCGGCCACGGCCGGTGCCGGGAGCCTGGAGCAGGGCCAATCGGTCGGGCCGGGGAACCGTCGGCCCGAGCGCGGTCGCCACGCGCTTCTCGATCACGTCGCCGGTGAGTCCCGCGAACTCCTTGCTCATCACCTCGAGGGTGGCGCCCTCCATCTGGCGGAGCTTGATCGCCAGCACCTGGAGCAGATGGCGGTAGGAGTAGACCGCCGCGGTTCCGCGGCCGTCAGGCGGGCTCACCAGTCCGCGGGTGACGTAGAAGCGGATCGTGCGCTCGCTGGGCCGGGCCCGGGCGGCGGCGTTGACCGGCACGACGCCGGAGGCGTCCAGCAGGCCGGCGGCGAGCGCCGCGAGGTCGCGGAGGCCCCAGGGGGCCAGCCCGCGGTACTCCCTGAGGATGGCGAGCGGATCGGTCGAAGGAGCGACGGAGAGGGCGCCCGTCATCCGCCGTTGCTCTTGCGCTGCGGCTTGGGCGCCTGGGCGAGAAGCGCCGATCGGACCGCCGACCCCAACGCATCGAGCGTGAACGGCTTCAGCAGGAGAAGGCACTCGTGAAGCTCGGCGGGCCAATCGGCCCGGCGGGCCCAGGGATCCCCGGTCATGAGCAGCACCCGGCCCACCAGCTGCGGCCACCGGCGCAGCAGCGCGATGGCCAGCGTGTCGCCCGTCATCTGGGGCATGTGGATGTCGAGCATGACCAGATCATAGTCGGCCGAGTCGAGGAGCTCATACGCCAGGTGGGGATCCCCGACCGACACGACGTCGTACTCCAGGTTGCGCAGCGCGCGCTCGAGCGTCCGGCGCAACGCCGGCTCGTCGTCTACCACCAGGATGCGCGCCTTCACGACGCTTCCGCCCGCGCGTGCGCCGCGAAGTAGCGGTGCGTCACGATGTCGAGCGCCTCCTCGGTCCCCAGCGACACGCGGAGCTCGCCGGCGGTCTGCCCGAAGACGGCCCGCAGATGCATCTGCAGCGTCTTGGTCTTGCTGTAGCCCAGCTTGAGCGCCACGTCCTCCACCGTGTACCCCGGATCGAGGAGCAGGCGGTGGGCGTAGAGCAGGCGGGTCAGCACCATGACCACACGCGGGGAAGGCAATCCGACTTTGGTAAACCAGCGCTCACAGGTGCGGCGGGTCAGCTGCGCGCGATCGGCCAGGGCCGTGACCGTGGGGCCGTCACCGCCCGGCGCGTGGAGCATGGCCTCGAGCGCCATCCGCAGCTCATCGGGTAATTCCCTCAGGGTCGGGGAGAGCGCCTGCATGACCTGCTGCGACGCGCTCTGCTCCAGCTCGCTCAGCAGCGCGCTTCGGAGGGCGCCGGGAGCATCCTCGAAGCGATAGACGACGACACGGCGGATCCCCGCCCGGCCGAGCTGGAGGAGGACACCGGCGTTGGCCGGCGTGAGGTCAGTGTAAACCAGTAGGGGTAACGACGGAAAGAAGAGGCGCAGACGCTCGATGCCGTGTGGGCGCGGCTCTCCTCCGCCCAGGTGGGGATCCACCACCGCCATGTCCACGGGCTTGGCACGAATGGTCTCTACGGCTTCGGCCCAACTGCTGGCGGAGACCCATTGAAAACGGTCTGCGTCGAGGGTCCGGAGTCGGAAAACACGTTCAGGTGGGACGGCAGCGAGGAGCAAATGTCGCAAAACGGTCCCTATTTGTCGCAAAAGGGCCCTTAAACCGGGGGGTCCCGGGTCTCAGATTGACGGTAACCCCTGAAGGAACCGTCCTACCTGAGAGGATTTCTCATGTCCCGGCGCTCTTCCAGCTTCATCCTGGCCGCCTGCCTGACCTTCGCCGCTCTGTCGACCGCCTGCGGGCGTTCTGCGACGGGCCCGTCCGATCCGGTCATGCTCGAGAACCAGGGGTCGAACAACATCGAGAATCAGGGGTCGAACAACTCGCCGAAGCCGTAAGCTCAGTTCGTTGAGCTAGCGTACTCGCGGAGCCCGACCGCCACTTCTTCGACAGCCGGTGACCAAGCAGATGTCGCCGGCGTGGCGAGTTCGGGCTCGCGCGCGTCCTGGGCGGCTGCAGCGGCCTGGGACTCCAGCGACTTCAGTTCGTTCTCGAAGCGGAAGTACCAGACGTTCAGGCGGTGTTCCTCCGCCTGCCGCAGGCCCTCGCTGAGATATTCCTTGGCGCGCTTGAAGCGACCGAACCGCGCCATCCCCACGCCAGCCTTGAAGTGGAAGTCCGCGGTCATGCTCGGCGGCATGCGGTCGCGCACCGCTTCGGCCTGCGCGCGCCGGCGCTCGAAGACCACGCGGTTCTGCACCGAGGACTCGAGGTCCATGAGCTCGAGCACCGCATTGGTCCGCACCATGAAGCTGGTGTTCGAGTCTACCACGATCTCGAACGCGAGCCGCGCCGTCTCCGGCGCCCCGACGCCCACCAAGGAGATCCCGAGGTCGCCGAGGTCCCGCATGCGCTGCACGATATCTTCGCTGAGCTGGAAGGCCCGGTAGTTCGCCTGCACGGCTTCCATCTTGAGATTCTGCAACGCGCAAACGGCGCCGAGGTCGGCGTACGCCATCGCCTGGACCTCGCGCAGCCCGAGGCGGCCGGCCTCGTCCACCACGGCGTTCACGCTCGACAGCGCCAGCGGCAGGTTACCCTGCGAGCGCAGCACCGAGCAGCGGCCGAGGCGGGAACGGAGCACCGTGACCGAGTCCTCCGCCGTGCTCGCGGCTTCTTCCGCGCGCTCGTAGCAGGTATTCGCGGCCGGCCAGCGCGCCATCAGACGGTTGAGCCGCCCCGCGAACAGCGCGATCGCCGCGAACTCCTGCGGGGGAACGATGGTGCCGTGCGAGCGGCCTGCCAGTCCGAGAACATCGAGCGCTTCATCGAGCCGCGCTTCGTGCTCGAGGAAGTAGGCGTACGCAGTCAGACAGAGACGAAGACCCGGCGTCGGCAGGTGATCGGCCGGCACCGCGTCGGCAATGCCGCGCAGGTGTGCAGCTTCTGGCGCGTCGCTCGGCAGATCGCTGAGGTGGCGACGGACTGCCGCAACTTGCCATGCAAAACCTTCACGAGCTTCCACACCCTCGATACCGGACAGCAGACGATCGACGAGGCGCGCAACCACATACGCGCCAAGCGCGAGACGCGCCAGATGTTCACGATCGTGCTCACGCTCGATCCGCGCGCGCTCCAGGAAGGGAGCGTGCGCCAGAACATCCGCCGACGACCCAAACTCGTCGAAGAGCTGCTGAGGCGTAAACAGGGCTTGGATCCTTCCGCCGTTATGGGTTCGGAACATCGCTAACATCGCCGCCGAAGCGTCGGAGGGCAAGGGCGCCGAAAAACTGCACCAGCCTGCACCGCCGTGATACCAGTCCTGAACAGTCGTACTGCTACTCTCGGGCCATGAAATCCGGCTTCACCCTGACCGAAACCGCGCTGTCTCTAGCAGTAGCCGGACTGCTGCTGGCCATTGCACTGCCGTCGCTAACTGCCTTAAAACAAGGGGCTGCGGTCGAACAAGCTGCCCAGAACATTGTGGCGGCTCACCGCCGAGCCCGGGCCACCGCCATCCTCAACGGTAAACCGGCAATTCTTTCCGTAGCGGCACGGTCCCTCCGCATCACCCTTGTTGGTGCGGACCGGCCACATTGGGCCTCTTCCGGCCCCCTGGACCAGGGTGTCAGCCTCGCCGGCGCTCCCCACGACATCACCTTCTCGCCCATCGGAATCAGTATCGGCTTGGCCAACGCCAGCCTACAGCTCAGCCAGGGCAACGCCGTCCGAACGGTGGTGATCTCCCGCCTGGGTCGAGCGAGGATCGTGCGCTCACCGTGACCGGGACCGCGCTTAGCACATCCCGCGCCAGGTCACCGGGTTGGCGTTCCATCCTGAAGGCCCTCATTCGTCGAGCCGGTATTTGCGAACCTTGTGCAGCAGGGTGGAGCGGGAGATGCCGAGCAGTTGCGCAGCGCGGCGGCGATTGCCGCCGGTGAAGTGGAGCATGCGCGCGATGTGCCGCCGCTCCGCCGCGTCGAGCGATTCCGGCTCCGCGTCCGCGCTCGGAGCGAGCGCTTCGCGCAGCTGGCTCAGCTCCAGCTCCGGCAGCCGGAGGTCGAGCACCAGCGCATCGAATCCCGCGGCGGCCACCGCCTCGGCGGCCGCGGGACCATCGATGACGGGCACAGCCTGGTGGCCCGCCGCGCGCAACGCCTGTAGCAGGGCGTCGCGGCGCTCCGGTGCCTGCGACAGGATGAGCAGGTGCAGCGGCGGCATGCCGAAAAGCTAACGCCGTGGCCGATCTTCGGAGTCTCGAGCCCGGGCTGCCGGGTCAACGAGCAGCTGCTCGTGGTGGAGGTGGAGCAGCGCTCCTATGGCGAGGGTCGGGACTGCATCATCCTCACCTTCGGCAATGCGGGTGGCCGTATCACGTCGGCTCCGTTCTGGAGTGAGCGCCGCTCCGCTGTCGCCGGGCTGGTGCGCGGCAACCCCGTCGAAGTGGTTGGCGAGATCAGGATGTATCGCGCGCGGCGTCAGCTCGAAGTGTGGAACATCCGCGCCTTGCCCCGAGAGCAGGTGGAGTGGGCCCGGCTGCTTCCGTCCGTAGGTGACGTCGAGCCGTACTGGAGGCACCTCGATCGCTGGCGCGGCGCGATCGCCGCGCCGCGACTCCGGCAGGTGCTCGCCGTCTTCTTCGAGAACCCGGAATTCCGCGCGCGCTTCGCCGCGTGTCCCGCGAGCATCGCCGGCCATCATGCGCAGCTCGGCGGACTGCTGCGGCATACCTATGAGGTGGCCCTGATCGCGCGCGCCATCGCGGAGGTCAGCCGCGCCGACCGCGATCTGGTGACGGCCGGCGCGCTGCTGCACGACATCGGCAAGCTCGAGTCGTACACCTGGCGTACCGGCTTTGCCGTCACCGACGCCGGCTCGCTCATCGGGCATGTGGTGATCGGCCTGCTCAAGGTCGCCCGCGGCGCGGAGCGCGTTACCGGGCTCACCGAGCGCGAGCAGCTCATCCTCCAGCATCTCGTCGCATCACATCACGGTCGGCTGGAGCTGGGGGCCCCTGTCACCCCGATGACGCTCGAGGCGGAGATCCTCCACTTCGCCGACGACGCGAGCGCCAAGAGCGCCAGCATGGCCGACGCCCTAGCCGACACGGAGAACTTCGTCGGCGACGACCTGGTCAGCGTGCGGGCACTATGGCAGCTGGATCGGCGGCGGGCATACCGGGGAGTGAGCGACTGGGGAACGGCTGATACCCGGAAATGAGAACGGCCGCCTAGTCGTGGCTAGACGGCCGTCCCACGAGTGGACTAACCAAGGCGGAGCATTGCGGCTGCCGTTTCTAGATCCTTGGCTTTTGATCCCCAGGTCGGATGGCCATCCTCCCTGGTTCATCCATTCGAGCGCTGCGAGTCGGATCAGGTCGCGGACCGATCTTTCGCACTGCACTCCGAGGCGCAAGATCGGAGTGGATGAAGCACGCGACTGGCTTCACCAGTTCAAGCCGGGGTGATCACCAGGATCAACGAGAACCTGAGCCCTTGGTTGCGTCGGCCCTCTCCCCTGACTTCCCGCTTGAACCCGCCTGCAGACCGCCACTGTGACTCGGGGTCTCAGCACGTATTCTGACAAGCGCGTGGAGCCTAAGATATGATTCGGCCGCAACGGCGCAAGTGCCTGATTTTATTCGGGTTACAACATTGGAGTGGACTGATTTTGTGGATTTCTAACCCCCGCGTCCCCATCATCCTACCGTCTCCGTCCACAGCTTTGTGGACATGTGTATCAACACATTCAGGTGGAAAGTCTCAGGACTCGAGTCCGACCTCGATGTAGCGATAGGTGGTCTCGGTTTCCAGCGACGAGAAGAGGCAGCCCGCGGAGCTGGCCGCGAACCACCCGGCCATCAGCGGGCGGGGTCCGTCGAGCTCCTGGATGATCGGCTTGAGCCAGCGCCGCAGGTGGCGCAGTTCGGGCGCCCGCCGGCCGAGGAGGGCGAGCAGCGCGCCGGCCCCCGCGGTGGCCCGGAGGAAGTGCGCCAGGGCGTGGGCGCGCTGGGTGAATTCCACCGCCTTGACCCCCGGCTCGTCGAAGAGGATCGCCCCCTCGAAGACGTCCATCGGGGGCGCGTCGAGCCGGGGCCCGAGGTAGACGAACCGCCGCCCCTCGGGACTCTTCCGCTCGACCACCGCGGCGGCCGTCTCGCTCGTCAGCCGAGCCGCGTGGAGGGTGTCGTCATCCAGCAGGATCCCGACGGCGCCGGTCCATTCCAGTGCCGCCAGCGCGGTCTCGACCGGACAGCCAAGCGCCTCGTCGAACGCGAGCAGGCGGGGAGCCTCGCCCGCGCGAAGCACGAAATGGGAGAGCCCTTCTGCCCGGTCGGTGAAGGTGCGAACCACCAGCGTTTGCGGTGTGGTCATACGATGA
The DNA here is from genome assembly GCA_963720365.1 of uncultured Gemmatimonadales bacterium. GTDB lineage: Bacteria > Gemmatimonadota > Gemmatimonadetes > Gemmatimonadales > GWC2-71-9 > CAVVWJ01. The sequence goes on from CAVRFK010000007.1 coordinate 22,436, forward strand.
ATATACGGCGCATTCGCCGCGCGCGTATATTCACTGTATCCGGCGCTCCTGGGATTCCCATGCAGGTGGAATGGACTTCCTACAACTCGCCCATCGGTATGCTGACGGTGGTGGAATGCGAAGCCGGCCCCCTTGCCGTCGAATTCCCTCACCGGGCGATGACGATCAAATGGGCCGTCCGCCTCCGCGCCGCCGTGCCGGAGCTGCATATCGCGCAGGGTGACTGCCGGATCACCAGCGCCTGGCTGGACGAGTACTTCGCCGGTTCCTCCCGTCCCTTTCCTTACCCCGATTACCTCAAGCGCTGGTTCGACCTTTCCCCCGCCCAGGTCACCGTCTTCAAGACCCTTCGGAAGATTCCGATGGGCGAGACCCGGTCCTACGACGACATCGCACGAGCCACCGGCCTCCACCCTCGGCAGATCGGCTGGCTGGTCGCGGCGAATCACCTCGCCATCCTCGTTCCCTGCCATCGGGTGGTGGGGAAAGACGGCAGCTTGGTGGGCTACGGCGGCGGACTGGCCAAGAAGCGCTGGCTGCTCGATCACGAGCTGCGGGCGGCGGGGGTCGTCCTGCGCTAGCCCATATTGACAATTCAGAATCCGTACATGACCTTAGGCCATGCATAGCCCAGTCTCACCCTCCTGGTCTTGACTCTTCTTCGGCCGTCCGGACAGCACGCGAGTCCGAGCGGCTTTTTTTATGGGGCTTCTTCACCCGGCCACGAGGGCCGGGGGTTTCCCCGGAGCCTGCGGGCTCCCCTGTCAAGAGGTTGCAACAATGGCGAAGGGCACGGTCAAGTGGTTTAACGACGCGAAGGGGTTCGGCTTCATCGCACAGGATGGTGGCAAGGACGTGTTCGTGCATCACACCGCGATCATCGCCGAAGGCTTCCGCTCGCTCTCCGAGGGCGACAACGTGGAGTTCGAGGTCGTCGAGGGGCCCAAGGGGCTCCAGGCTTCCAACGTCCGCAAGGTCTGATACCCCGGCGCTCCGCGCCTTTCCCGATTCGACGCAGAGCCAAACGACACGGGGCCCCCGCCGCTCAGGTGGGGGCTCTCCGTGTATACACCCTTCGCCCCGAGCATATCGCGTGATGATCCGAGCCTTTCGCGCGGCCTCGGTATCGTCGGTGCTGCTGCTTCTGCCGCTGGTCCAGGCGCGTGCTTCCATCACCTCGCCGGCTCAGGACACGTCGGCCCTGCAGTTCCACGGCTTCCGAGCCGGCGCCCGTCTCGCGGAGCTCGACCGGGTCATGCGCCGACTCGAGGGCCGCCTTCGCTGCGATCGCTCCAAGCGGGATCCTCGCGTCTCCGAGTGCCGCGGCATCGTCAAGGATTCGGCGATGGGGGGTTCGGTGAACGTCTGGGTCTCCGCCATGGACAGCGTGGCGGGCATCATCACCCTGTCGGCCGACGTGGCGGCGGATCGGCTCGAACGCTGGCGCGCGACGATCGAAGCGCGCTACGGCCGGGTATCGACCAAGGTCCAGGGGACCCAGCGGATGATGCAGTGGGTCCGCCGCGGCCGCATGCTGCGCCTCACCTGGAAGACCGACCGAGGCGACCGCGTCGCTTCCGTGAGCCTGGTCGATGGTCGGGTCCTCGACGCCTGGGGGCGCGCATCCCAGTAGTACGTAATTTGCACTTCCCTCCTTCCTGAAGCCCGCTCGCACGCACTAAGTAAATAACAATCAATGCGTTAGATATCGGAGCCCCCTTGGCAGCATCCCTCCGCTTCGGGCTAATTGCGCCTCGATTCGCCCTCCCGATGCTTCTCGGCGTTCTGGCCGGCTGTGCCGCCGCGGATGGAAGCCCCGTCCGGATCGGTGTCGCCGGGCCATTCACCGATCCCATCGGCCGCCCGATGCAGCTGGCGGCGGAGCTGGCGGCCGAAGAGATCAACGCGACCGGGGGGATCAACGGCCGCCGGCTCGAGCTGGTTGTGCGCGACGATTACGCCGACCCGGATTCCGCCGTTTTCGTCGCCGGCGATCTGTACGACTCCGACGTCTCCGCCGTCGTTGGGCCATCTCTTCTCCGGCGGGACGCTCGCCGCCGCGCCGGTCTACAACGGCGGCAACACGCCCGTCGCGGCGATCTCGCCCTCCTCGTCCTCGCCCGAGGTATCCTCCGCCGGCGAGCACACCTTCCGCGTGTGCCCCAGCGACCTCGCCCACGGAGCGGCGCTCGCCCACTGGGTCCGCGAGCGCCTGGGCCTGGAGCGCGGCGCCGTGCTCTACTTGAACGATCAGTACGGCCGCGGCATCCGCCAGACTTTCGTGAATCAGTTCATCCAGCTCGGCGGCCGACTGCAGTCGATCGATCCCTATCTGGGCGACAAGCCCGACGTCGGTCCGTATCTCGACCGCCTCGCGAAGTCCAAGTGGATCGAGTTTCTGGTGGTGGCCGGCAACCGGGGTGAGGCCGAAGAAGTGATCCGCCAGGCGCGGCGCCGCGGACTGACGATACCGGTGCTGGGCGGGGATGGCCTCGAGGGCATCGAAGCCGCCGGGGCGCTGGCGGAAGGGGTCTATCTCACCTCCTCCTACTTCCCGACGCTGACGACCGAGAGCAACCAGAAATTCGTCGAGGCGTACCAGCGGAAATTCCCCGACGCCGGCATGCCCAACCAGCCCGCGGCCGCGACCTACGACGCGATCTACCTCCTGCGCGACGTCATCGCTCGCGTCGGCACGGACCGCCAGGCGGTTCGGCAGGCGCTGGCGCAGGTCGGCACCGAGACGCCCGCCTTCGAGGGCGTGACCGGAACGGTGAAGTTCGACTCGGCGGGTGACGTGCCGGACCAGAACGTCTACATCGGGCTGGTGCGGGGCGGCGCGGTGGAAGTGGCCGACCGCACCACGGCCGTGGCGCAGGGTCGCTGACGATGATGAACAGTCTTCGCAGCCGAGTGGTCGGCGGGATGGGCCTGCTCCTCGGCCTCGTCTTCGTCATCGCGCTGCTCGGCGTGAGCTCCATCCGGGCGCTCGACGAGTCGGTATCGCGCGAGCTCGAGCTGCTGGTGGAGAGCACCGATCTCGGCAGCGGGCTGGTCTCGTCGGTCGCCTCCGAGATCCGCTCGGCCGAGCAGTATCTGGTTCGGCAGGGAAGCGGACTGCGGCTCCAGGTGATCGAGGAGGGCGACTCGGCTTACGCGCTGCAGCGCCGGTACCGGGCGCTGCGCTCGCTGACGACCTCCGACCGCTACATCGTCAACCAGATCGCGGACAACCAGGCGAAGATCGAAGTCGCCTACGCGATGGCGCACGCCCTGACCGACCTGAACCGGCAGGACGAGGCCCGCCGCTACGCCGACTTGGCCCGATTCCCCTCCGACACCCTGCTGCGCGACGTGCGCGCGCTCTCGCTGGCGCAGACCTCACGGTCGATCGCGCGCGCGAGCGACCTCGGCCGCCAGGCGGATCAGCGGCGCCAGATGCTCTGGCTGCTCTTCTTCATCTCCCTGCTCGTCGGCGGCTCGATCGTCATCTGGACCGTGCGGATGGTGGACCGGCCGCTGACCCAGCTCGTCGGCGCGGCCGAGCGGTTCGGCGCCGGCGATCTGCGTCCGCTCCGCCTGGGCGCGATGCCGACCGAGCTGGCCCGGCTCTCGCGCGCGATGGACGACATGGGCGGCCGCCTGCGCTCCGTCGTCGTCTCCGTCGTCGGGGAGGCGAGCACGATCGGCACCAGCGCCAGCGACTTCTCCGCCATGAGCGAGGAGCTGGCCGCCAGCAGCGGCGAGATCTCCACCGCGATGGTCAAGATCGCCGGAAGCGCGGAACAGCAGGTGAAGGGGATGGAAAAGGCGGACGCGCTGCTCCACAGCCTGCGGCAGATCGCCGAGGCCAACGCCAAGGCGGCGGCGCGAGTCGGCGAGCTGGGCGGCCGGATCCGGGAGCTGGCGGCCCACCACCAGGCGGACGTGGCGGCGGCGGGCCAGACGCTGCTCGACGTGAAGGAGGTCGTCCGGACCTCCGCCGGTCAGGTGAAGGAGCTCACCCGGCTGTCCGAGCCGATCACCGACTTCATCGATCTGATCAAGCAGATCTCTTCCCAGACCAACCTGCTCGCGCTCAACGCCGCCATCGAGGCGGCCCGGGCAGGGGAGCACGGCCGCGGGTTCGCCGTGGTCGCGGAGGAAGTCCGGCGCCTCGCCGACTCGAGCGCGACGGCGGCGGAGGACGTGGCGAAGACGGTGCAGTTCATCCGGAACCAGGTGCGCGAGGTCTCCCACACCATGGAGGCCGGCTCAGCGAAGGTGGCAGGGGTCGAGAACGTCGCGGCCGGGGCGGCGCGAGCGCTGGAGCAGATCTCGACGGCCGTGAGCGAGGTGCACGGGGCGGCGGCGGAAGTGGAGCGGGAGGCGGTCGCCAACCGCAGCATCGTGGAGGAGCTGGGGATTCGGACGCAGGAGGTGAGTCAGGCCGCCAGCGAGCACGCCTCCGCCAGCGAGCAGGTGACCGCCGCCGCCGAAGAGCAGAGCGCGAGCACCGAGGAGATGGCGTCGTCGGCCGGGGAGCTGCTGCAGGGTGCCACCCGGCTGACGGCCCTCATGCAGGAATTCAAGACCTGAGGATCAGCGCTTCCGGGCCTTCGCGGCCTTCTTGACCTTCACCTTCTTGACCGCTTTCACCGCCTTCATGGACCGGACGGGCTTGGACTTCGCGCGCGCCTTGGCGCGCTGAGCCTTCTCCCGGTCCGCCGCCCGATCGAGCCGCTTCTGCTGCGCAGCGTAGATCTCGGCCAGCAGCCGGTCGCCCTCCTCCTGCCCCATCAGGCTCCGCCGGGTCGCGTACCGAACCAGCTCTTCCGCGTCGGCCACGTTGAACTCGGAAAGACGCGCGGCGGCGTGGATGACGTTGTTCAGAGCGTCCGCGACCGGGCTGCGCAATACGTTGGCGATACCCGGAAGGGTCTCCAGCAACGTCAGGATCTGTGAACCGCCAAGCTCCGATGCCACAATGGCCTCCTTACCTGCGAATCGCTTCGACGAGAGTACCGGTTGTCACTCGCGGAATTCTCGCACGACCGGCTAGCGGACGCTAGTAGTATGATGGACAACTACTAAGTTTGGCGGACGAAGGCCGCCAAAGAGGCACTCCCATGACCTATTTGATGGTCACCTCGCCACGCTCGTCGTAGGCCTTGTGGGGCAAGCAGAAAAACTGGTAGGTCCCGGCCGTGAGCGGTGGGATCACGACCCGGTACTCGGTGCCCTCGGTGAGAAGAGGACTGCTGAGCTCGCCGGCGCGCCGGGGCATGGCCGCGTTGAGCTTCTCGCGTTCGTCGGGCGACAGGTTCTTTCCATCGAATACCACGCTGTGAGGTGCGCCGCTCACCGCCCGGAAGAGGAGCACGTCTCCCCGCCGTACGGTCACGGCGGATGGCTCGAAGCGGAACTCGCGCTTCCCCTGCGCCACCATCCTGATCTCGTGGACCTCCTGCGCGGCCACGCCGTGGAACCCGAGCGCGGCGAGCGTCGTGACCATCGTGACCAGCCGAACATTTGATTTCATCATGCGCCTTGCTCCCTTCGAATCGAAGGGCGCGCCACCGTGGCGCGCCCGGACCGATCCCGATAAATTTCGAGTGTAACAGACGGGGGAGCCAGTTCCGTGCCACCGGGCCCCGTCGGAAGGGCAGGCCGTGGGACGAAGGGGCATCAAGGAATACCGGGCGCCGGAAGCGCTTGTACTGATCGCCGCGGATCGGGACCAGAAGCCGTTGGTCTGCCCCTCATGCGGTGCCGCATCGGTCGAACGCACCCCCGAGCGATCCTCCCAGGACGATGCACCCGGCGGCCGGGTTACCCTCCACTGTACCGCCTGCAGCCGCACAGCCGCCTACATCCCCCGCATGCTCAACCGCTCGTCGCTGCCCGAGGCGCCGCGCCCTCACTGAGGCGCGCTGAACAGCCTTGCCCAACGCACCGCGGTGAAGAACGGCAACGACCGCCAGCTGCTTGCGTCGTAGCTGAAGTACACCACCAGCGGCCGCCCCCTCACGTTGGTCCGCGGCAGGAATCCCCAGTACCGGCCGTCGTACGAGCTGTCCCGGTTGTCCCCCATCATGAAGAACGAATCGGCCGGGACGACGATCGGACCCCAGTCCTGGAGATCGGGCTGGTAGTTCGACGTGTCCTTCAGGGCCAGATGGCTGAGCTGCCAATGGCGCATCTTGGCCCGCTGGATCGGGTCTTCGGACCGGTCAGGGTCGGTGTGCACGGCATACGGCTCATCCACCCGCTTGCCGTTCCGGTAGAGCGCGCCGTTCTCCATCGAGAGCGTGTCACCCGGCATGCCGACCAGCCGCTTCACGACCTTGAGCCCTTCTTCCTCCACCGAGTCGAACACCAGGATGTCGTTGCGCACCGGCTCCCGCACGGCGGGCAGGCGAGCCTTGATGATCGGCACTTCGGCGCCGTACAGCGCCTTGTTGACGAAGAGGAAGTCGCCGATCAGCAGGGTGTTCTCCATGCTGCCCGAGGGGATCCGAAAGGCCTCGATCAGGAAGGTTCTCAGGAAGAACCACACGACCAGCGCCACGACGATGGACTTGGTCCAGTCCCACAACCAGGTGACGAAGGAGCGGGTATGAGAACTGCCTGTGGTCATGCCGGTATCCCTGAGTGGTTTGGGGCTCGGGAAATATAGCCCGGCGGACGGAGGCTTCAGCGCTCCGCGCGCAGGGCCGACAGCACCTGGTCGGGATGCGCCGCGGCGTCCGGAGATCCTGGCCCAGTGCCGCCGAACCCGTCCGTCGGGCCCGATCCAGACGGTCGAGCGGATCACGCCGATGGTCTTCCTGCCGTAGGAGGTCTTCTCGCCGTACGCCCCATAGGCTTCCATAACCTTGCGGTCGGGGTCGGAGAGCAACGGAAAGGGGATCCGGTACTTCTCCACGAAGCGCTGGTGCGAGGCGCCGCTGTCGGGCGAGACGCCGATGACGACCGCACCGAGACCCTGAATGTCCTCCCAGGCGTCCCGGAACCCGCACGCCTCCTTGGTACAGCCCGGCGTGTCGTCCTTGGGATAGAAGTACAGGATCACGTCCTTCCCGGCCAGATCGGCAAGGGAAACCTGCCGGCCCGTGGCATCGGCGAGGGTGAACGGAGGCGCGGCTTCACCGGTCTGAAGCATGCTATGGCCTCGCCGAATCCGGCTTGGCGGTCGCGGTGTCGCGCTTGGCCCCGGTGTCCGCCTGAGTCGGCGGGGCCGCGGCGGACGTGCCGCCGACGCTCTCGCGGCCGCTCGCGGGAGTCCGATCGAGGACGGTCGGCGCGGCCGGTGCACCCTCGGCCAGGCGCTCCTGCCCGCCGACCACCACCTGCTCACCGGCCTCGACTCCGGACCTGGTCTCCACGAATCCGGGCGTGCGCACGCCCAGCTCGACCTGGCGGCGCGTCGCCTTCCCGTCCTTCACCACCCAGACGAAGTTGGAGCCCTGCAGCGGCAGCACCCCGTCTTCGGCGATGACGACGGCGCTGGGCCGCACGGCGGTCGCCAGTCGGGCCTCGATGAACATGCCGGACTGCAGCTCGCGCCGGGGGTTGGGCACCTGGGCCTTGATGGTGATGGTGCGCCCGGGGAGCTGCACCACCGGGTCGACGAAGTCCACGCGTCCGGCGAATTCGCGCCCGGGGAGCGCGGCGACGCGGAAGGTGACCCTCTGCCCCAGCGTCGACCTGCTCGGCATAGCGCTCGGGTACCTGGAAGACGGCGCGCTGCGGCGACACCGTCTGCACCGTCATCAGCGGATCGCTGGTGGTGACGTAGTCCCCCAGGCTCACGAGCCGGCGACCGGCGACGCCCGAGAACGGAGCGCGCACCGTGGTCCGGTCGAGCCGGACCTTGAGCAGCTGGTACTGGGCCTCGGTGCTGCGCGACGTCGCTTCCGCCCGCTCGAGCTCGGACTGGCTGGAGGCCTTCTGGGTCAGCAGCTCGCGCGTCCGCGTAAGCGACTGCCGCGCGAGATCGCGCTCCGCCTCCGCGCGCGCCACTTCCGCCTTCAGCTCGGCATCGTCCACCTTGATGAGCCCCTGACCCTGGGAGACGGTGGAGCCTTCCCGCACCAGGATCGCCGCGACCCGGCCCTCGATATCGGGGCGCAGCTCGACCGATTGGATCGCCTCGATCTGCCCGGTGGCCAGGATGGCGTCCACCACGGTGTCGCTGCGCGCGACCACCACTTCGACCGGCATCGGCGGCGGACCCGCGCCCTCACCGCCGGCTCCCCCGCCCTTGGGCTCTCCATCGGCGCTGCTGCAGCCGACGAGCCCCAGCGCCACGATCGCCAGTATGCGTGTCACGGTGCGTCCTTGTTCGAGAAGAGTCTGCGGCCCAGGATGGCTTCCAGTCGCGCCAGCGACAGCCGCGTCACGTACCGCGCCTGCACCAGGCCGGCCTCGGCCTCGGCCAGACTTACCTGGGAGTCGAGCAGGTCCAGGATGGTGGTCGCGCCGGCGCGGTATCGCATCTCCTGCATCCGGTAGTTCTCGCGCGCGACCGAAACGCCGATGCCGGCCAGTCGGTCGGCCTCCCGGCTGCTCTCATATGTATCGAAGGCGGCGACCACGTCGCGCCGGACCGCGCGCTCGAGGTCCTCACGAATGGCGCGGGCCACGTCGCGCGACACCCGGGCCCGGCTCACCTCGATCTCCCGCAGGCCGTTGTTCCAGATGGGGAACGACAGGCTGAACGTCACCGAGGTCACCTTGGCGGCGCTGGGAAAGATCTCGGTGTCGTAGCGCTGGTGCAGCGCCCCCACGCCGAGGGTGGGGAAATAGTCGCTTCGCTGGGACTTGAGCGCCGCCTCCGCGGCCCGCTCGTTGGCGCGGGCAGTGCGGAACTGCGGACCCTGCTCGAGCCCCGCCCGGACCGCCTCGGGCAGCGTGATCGGCAGGTCGGGAGCCGGCATGGTGTCGAGCGGAACCGCGTCCACCGGCCGTGGCTCGCCGACGCGCCGGCCGAGCTCGAGCTGCGAGGTCCGGAGGGCGTTGTCGCGCAGCAGCACGTCCACCTGGGCCCGGGTCAGCTCCAGCACCAGCTGGAGCGAGTCGGTCTGCACGGCCGCGCCCGACACCACCCGCGCGCGCGCGACGCCGAGCCCTTCGTTCGCGCGCCGGCCCCGCTCGCGTGCGACGCGGGCCAGCTCCTGGTTGACCAGCACGTCGTAGTAGGCCGACTCGGTCTCCAGCGCCGCCTGGAACCGCTGCTCCAGCTCCCCCGCCTCCGCACTCGCCAGCTCGGCCCGGGTGCGGCCCAGCTCGGCGAACTTCCGGAGGCTGAAGATCTCGTAGTTCGCGCTTGCCGAGCCCACGACCAGCGTGCTGGTCGGGATTGGCCGGATCGGACGGATTGAAGAAGTCGGTGGAGTACTTCGTCTGATCGAGCCCCACCGACAGCGACGGCACGAAGAACGCCAGCATGGCGGCGCGGCGTCCCCACTCGGCGTTGTCGATGTCGCCGAGCGCCTGGACGTAGTCGGGGTCGAGCTGGGCGGAGCGCCGGATCGCCTCCGAGAGCGTGATCCGGGGAACGCTGTCGGCCGTCGGCGACGTGGAGTCGGCCGCCGGCACCGTTGCCTGCACCACGAGCAGCAGGGCTGCGATCACTCGGCCTCCGCCGGGGCGAGGGTGCCGTGGTGCATCGGCTCCCGCTGCCGCTTGCGGGCGAGCACGCGGTCGAAGATGACGTACACCGCGGGCACCACGTAGAGCGTCAGCAGCGTAGAGAAGAGCAGTCCGCCCACGATCGCGTAGCCCAGCGGCCGGCGGCTCTGCGAGCCGGCGCCGAGTCCCAGCGCGATCGGCAGCGCGCCCATCACCGTCGCGACCGAGGTCATCAGGATGGGGCGCAGACGGATCCGGCCGGCTTCCATCGCCGCATCCAGCGTCGGCAGGCCTCGCTCCTTGAGCTGGTTGATGTACTCCACCAGCAGGATCGAGTTCTTGGTGACGAGGCCGATCAGCAGGATCATGCCGATCTGGCTGTACACGTTGAGCGTGGAGCCGGCGAGCTTGAGGGTGAACAGCGCGCCGGTCACCGCGAGCGGTACCGCCAGAAGCACCGTGAACGGGTGCACCAGCGACTCGAACTGGCTCGCCAGCACCATGAACACGACCACGAGCGCCAGGACGAAGGCGAAGTAGAGCGAGGAGCCGCTCTCTTCCAGCTCGCGCGATTCGCCCGCGAGCGCGGTACTGCTCCCCTTGGGCAGGACTTCGGCCGCGATGCGGTTGAGCGAGTCGATCGCGGCGCCGAGCGTGAACCCGGGCGCGAGGCTGGCGGTGAGGGTCGAGGCGCGGACCCGGTTGAAGTGGGCCAGGTCCCGCGGACCGACGGCCTCCTGCACGCTGGCGAGGGCCTCCAGCTTCACCAGCTCGCCGCCCCGGCCGCGCACGTAGAGGCCGGTCATATCGCTGGGCGTCGCCCGCGCGCGCGGGTCGAGCTGCACGATGACGTCGTATTGCTTGTTGGCGCGGGTGAAGGTGCTGACCTCGCGGCCGCCCAGCAGCACCTGGAGCGTGGTGGCGACGTCGCCGACCGGCACGCCGAGATCCTCGGCCCGGTCGCGGTCGAAATTCACGTTGAGCTGCGGCTTGTTCACCCGGAGATCGCTGTCCACGTTGATCAGGCCGGGCACCGCACGCGCCCGCGCCAGCAGGGTGTCGTTGGCCTTCACCAGGCTGTCGAACTCGGGATGCTGGATGACGAAGTTCACCGGACTGCCCCAGCCGAACGCGGGAGGCTGGGTCGCGAAGGCGAACACGCCCGGGATCCCGAAGTACTGACCCTGGATGTCGCCGATGATCTCTTCCGCCGTTCGGTCCCGATCGCCCCAGTCCTTCAGGTTGCTGAAGATGATGCCCCGGCTGACGCCGTCGCCGATGTTGACGACGCTGAAGAAGCTCTCGATCTCCGGGGTCTTCGCCTGGATCGCCTCCGCCCGGCGCTGATAGCCGTCGGTGTACGCCAGCGAGGACCCTTCGGGCGCGATGATGAAGGAGAAGAACCAGCCCCGGTCCTCAGGCGGCACGAACTCGCGCTCCAGCGAGCGGAACACGAAGACGGCAGCCACCGTCACCAGGAGGGCGCCCACGACCACCACGGTGCGGTGGCGCAGGGCCGTGGCGAGCGTGCGGACGTAGCCGCGGGACAGGCTGTTGAAGCCGTCCTCCAGCGCGCGATAGATCCGCCCGTGACTGGGCGGCACCCGCAGGATCTTGGCGCAGAGCATGGGGGTCAGGGTCAGCGCCACGAACCCGGAGATGATGACCGAGCCCGCCACCGCCACGCCGAACTCGTTGAACAGGCGGCCGGTGGATCCCTTGAGGAACGCGAGCGGGGTGAATACCGCCACCAGGGCGATCGTCGTGGCCAGCACCGCGAAGGCGATCTCGCGGGTGCCGTTGATCGCGGCGGTCTCGGGATCCTCGTCCAGCTCCTCCTGATGCCGGTAGGCGTTCTCCAGCACGATGATCGCGTCGTCCACCACGATGCCGATCGCCAGCGTCAGGGCGAGCAGGGTGAAGTTGTTGATCGAGAAGCCGAGGAAGTACATGATCGCGAACGTCGCCACGATGGACGTGGGAATCGCGAGACCGGGGATGATGGTCGCCCGGAGGTTGCGCAGGAACACGAAGATGATCACGACCACGAGGCCGGCCGCGATGATCAGCGTCTCCTCGGCCTCGCGGATCGAGGTCTTCACGAACTCGGACTGGTCGAACGCCGGCGTGAGCGCCACGCCGGGCGGCAGCGACGCCTGGATCTTCGGCAGCTCGTGGTGGATCGCGTCGGCCACGGAGATGATGTTCGCCTTCGACTGGCGGACCACGCCGATGGCGACGGCGGCCGTGCCCTTGAACCGGAGCGCGCTGCGCTCGTCCTCGGGGCCGAGCTCGACCCGGCCGAGGTCCTTGAGCTTGATCAGCACCCCGCCCTCGCTCCGGACGACGAGGTTGCTGAACTCCTCCGGCGTCTTGAGCTCGCCGAGGGAGCGGACGGTGAACTCGCGGCGCTCGGACTCGATGCGCCCGGCGGGCACCTCGACGTTGCGGCTCTGGATCGCGGCCTCGACGTCCTGCACCGTCAGTCCACGCGACGCCAGCGCGGAAGCGCTGAGCCAGACCCGCATGGAGAAGCGGCGCTCGCCGAAGATCTGGGCCTGACCCACGCCGGGAAGCGTCTGCAGCCGGCTCTTCACCAGCCGGTCGCCGATGTCGGAGAGCTGGAGCAGGTCGTAGTTCTCGCCCGACAGCGCCAGCCAGAAGAACGGCTGGGCGTCGGCGTCCTGCTTGGCGACGACCGGCTCCTCGACGTCTTCGGGGAGGCGGCCGCGAATCCGGGCCACCTTGTCCCGGGTGTCCTGCGCGGCGGCTTCGACGTCGCGGTCGAGGTTGAACTCGAGGGTGATGTTGCTGAACCCTTCGGCGCTCGAGCTCGTCAGGGTCCGCAGCCCCTCGACCGTGCTGAGCTCTTCCTCGAGAATGTCGGTGACCGCGGACTCGACGACCTGCGGGTTCGCGCCGGGCAGCGCCGTGCTGACCGAGACGATGGGCGGGTCCACGTCGGGGAACTCGCGAACGGAGAGCTGGGTGTAGCCGATGACACCGAACAGCACGAGAGCCAGGCTCAGCATGCTGGCGAGCACCGGCCGGCGGATGGAAAGGTCCGAAAGCTTCATCGCTCGGTACCTGCGCAGTAGTAGTACATCATACTTCTAGATGGGATTCGGCTGGGCCGAGTGGAGCACGTCGCCCTACGAAACGCACAGGGTGGAGATTCACCCCGGTGATTACATTGACTCGTCCCTCACATAGCGCGGTCCATGGCCATTAAGCTGAGCTCGCGACAGCAGGCGCAGGTGGCCTATCTCGAAACCCTGCGGCCCAAATTCGGGCGCATCCATTCCGTCATCGAGCAGATGTCGGATAACAGGGCGGATGACTCGGTCGTCCGCGGCCTTGCCCGTCTCCTGGACGAGATCAAGGGCAAATCGGCGGGGCTCAGCCTCAACGCGGTGGCCGATACCTGCGGTCTCATGTCCACCATGACGCGCCGGGGGGGCGGGCTTCAGATGAAGGTGCGGGGACTGCGGGAGCTGTTGGGAAGTCTCAAGATCAACTACGAGGCCGCCATGCGCTCGGCGACTACCCCGGAATCTCCGACCGACACCGACTGACCCACGCTATCGGGACGAGGCCTGCCCTCGTCGGGCAAGGACGCGGTCGATGATCGGCCCGTGCATCAGGACGATCATCATGTTGACCACCACACCGATGAGCGCCGAGACGAAGGTCAAGGCCCCGAGGATCAAGCTCGCCCCGATGGTGGCGAGAAGTACACCGATCCAGTACATCGAGCGTCTCCGAAGATGAACCGAAGGAGTGGAGGCATAGGTTAGCCTGCCGAGGCGCTTCCCGCAACTCTAAAACGTCACACTCGAGACAGAGGAAAACTACCATGCGATCGTCGCTGTCCGCCGCCGCCTTGCTCGCCGCGCTCGCCACACCGCTCCTTGCCCAGGATCACGCCGACCACGCGGCCGCCGGCGCCGGCACCGCACCGGCCGGATGGACCATCCGGGCCGACCGGGGCGACGCCAAGACCGCGAAGGTGGAGACCATGGGGAAGGGCCTGCACGTGACCACCGGCCCCGCGATCATCCTCTACAAGGCGGACACCAAGGGCACCGGTCCGTTCCACACCCTCGCCACCTTCACCCAGACGAAGCCCTCGCAGCACGCGGAGGGCTACGGTCTGCTGGTCGGCGGGCAGGATCTCGAGGGCGCGGGCCAGAAGTACATCTACTTCCTGGTGCGGCAGGACGGGAGCTACCTGATCAAGCGGCGGGACGGCGAGAAGACGACCGACATCTCCAAGGGCTGGGTCCAGAGCGCCGCCGTGAAGAAGGCGGACGCGAAGGGCTCGTCGACCAACCTGCTCGAGGTCGACCACAAGCGTGATGCCGGCCGGGTCGGTTTCCTGGTGAACGGGCAGGAGGTCCACGTGGCCGACCCCAAGGACCTGGCGCTGGACGGGATCGTGGGCCTGCGGGTGAACCACAACCTCGACGTCCACATCGAGGGCTTCGACGTTCACCGCTAGGCCGTCAGCGTGACGGTGGGGCGAGCAGCCGCATCAACTCGACTTCCACGTGCGGCGTTGTGGGGATGGGCGTGATGATCATGGGCCAGGGCCCGGGCGAGGCGTTGCAGCTCCTCGGGCTCCGCGCCCGCCGCGATGCGGAGCCGGTCCACCTGCCGTGCGAGCATCCTGCCCCGGAGACTCAACGCCGCGGCCGCGCCCCCTTCTTCGGCCGCGGCGTCCACCTCGACCGGAACCTGAGCGACGGCGTACAGGGCCGCGCTGAGCGCGAGATCCTGGGCCGCGTCGTTCCCAGGATCCACGCGCATCAGCGCCACCAGATCGCCAAACCGCTTGACGAAAACGGCGTTCAGATCCAGACCCGGGCCTCGCTTGGGTTGAGGCCGCAAGCTGGCATTTCGGCCTCAACTGCGCAACTACGGGGGCCCGGCTCCCGAGTCCGCCGCGCGGACCTAGATTCAGCGACCCATGTCAGATTCTGCATCACCCACGGAACGCCAGGACCTCCTCGCGGCGGAGCTCGCCGAGCACTACCTGATGGAGGAGGAGCTGGGCCGGGGCGGCAGCGCGACCGTCTACCTGGCCCAGGACCTCCGGCACGGGCGGCGCGTGGCGCTCAAGGTTCTCCACTCCGCCCTGGGCGCCGCCCTCGGCGTGGAGCGCTTCCAGCGCGAGATCCGCACCCAGGCCCGCCTGCAGCACCCCCACATCCTGCCCCTGTTCGATTCCGGCAGCGCCGCGGGCCGGCTGTTCTACACCATGCCCTACGTCGAGGCGGGATCGCTGCGGGACCGCCTGCGGCGCCTTGGGAAGCTGGAGCCCGGGGCGGCGGTGCAGCTCGCGCTCGAGGTCGCATCCGCGCTGGGATACGCCCACGCCCACGGCATCATCCACCGGGATCTCAAGCCCGAAAACATCATGATCTCGCCGACCGGCGAGGCGGTCCTCGCCGACTTCGGCATCGCGTACGCGCTGGACGATACGTCCGCGCCGGCGAGCGACGACACGCCGTCCGGTCCGCGGCTCACCGAGACCGGGATCACGGTGGGCACGCCGACCTACATGAGCCCGGAACAGGCGGCGGGCGACGAGGCGCTGACCGGCCAGAGCGACCAGTACTCGCTCGCGGCCGTCATCTACGAAGCGCTCGCCGGCATCCCTCCGTTCACCGGTCCCAATGCGCGGGCGATTCTCGCCCGCAAGCTCACGACCGCGCCGCCGCGCCTTCGCGAGGCCCGGCCCGACGTGCCGGAGGCGGTGGAACAGGTGCTGATGCGCGCGCTGACCCGCCAGCCGGGCGAGCGCTACGAGAGCATGGAGGCGTTCGCGCGGGCGCTGGTCGCGACCGGGATGCAGAGCGCGACGACGCCGGTGTCTCTCCCGCGGCTCGACGCCGCTCCGCCGAGGCGGACGCCGCGGCGACGCCTCGTGGCCGGTGGCCTGCTCCTGCTGGCGCTCGCGGTGCCGGCGGTCTGGCTGCTCGCTCGCCCCGACCGCCCGGCCGGCCCCACGGTCGCGGCCGATGAGACCCGAGTGCTCGCGGTGCTGCCCTTCAAGAACCTCGGCGATCCCGGGGATCAGTACTTCGCGGACGGGCTCACCGAGGAGCTGACCAGCCGGCTCGCCGGTCTGGGCGGGCTCCGCGTCATCAGCCGAACCAGCGCGGAGCAGTATCGGGACAGTCCCAAGTCGCTCAAGGAGATCGGCAGCGAGCTGCAGGCGGGATACGTGCTGGAGGGCAGCGTGCGCTGGGCCCGAGCCCAAGGCGGTCCGGGTCGGATCCGGGTCACCCCGCGGCTCATCGCGGTGGCGAACGACAGCCCGCTCTGGAGCGACGAGTACGAAGTCGAGCTGACCGAGGTCTTCCGGGTACAGTCGGAGATCGCGCAGCGGGTGACCGCCGCCCTCGACCTCGCGCTCCGCGAGCCGGAGGAAGCCTCGCTCGCCGAGGCCAGGACCGTCACACCGGAGGCGTACGATTTCTATCTCCGAGGCAACGAGTACGGAGCGCGGAGCAACAGCCGCGGCAACATCGAGGCGGCTGTGGATCTCTATCGCCGTGCGGTGGCGCTGGATTCGACTTTCGCGCCGGCTTACGCCCGGCTCGGGCGCGCCCACTCGGCGATGTACTGGTTCTACTACGATCGGTCGCCCGCGCGGCTCGACTCGGCCCGCGTGGCGCTGGAGACCGCACTGCGGCTGGCTCCCGGCCTTCCCGAAGGTCATGTCGCACGGGGCTACTACTTCTATTGGGGACGGCTGGACTATCCCGGCGCGCTGGAGGAGTTCGAGGCCGCGCGGCGGCAGCAGCCCAGCAACAGCGAAGTCCTGGCGGCCATCGGCTACGTCGAGCGGCGCCAGGGGAAGTGGGACAGCGCCCTGGTCCGCTTCGAGGAGGCGCTGCGCTACGACCCCCGCTCCGCCCTGCGGACGCTGGACGTCGCCGACGTGCACATGGTGCTGCGCGACTACGCCGAGGCCGAGCGGCGCTACGATCGCGCGATCCAGCTGGCCCCCGACTGGGCGGAGCCGTATGCCTACAAGGCGATGCTCCAGTTGGTCCGGCATGGCGACCGCGACCGGGCGCGATCGGTGATCGGCCAGGCGTTGACCCGCGTCAGCGCCGGGCGCATGGCGCAGGCGCTCCTCATTCCCGACGCGATCTCCGCCTCCCTCATGACCGCCGACAGCGTCTTTACGGGGGCGGTGGACGCGGTGCGTGCGTCCGCCTTCGACGGAGACACCGCCCGGTACCATCTGCTTCGCGCCGAGGCTCTGGCGTATCGGGGAAACCGGGCGGGCGCGCGCGCGTCGGCCGACTCGGCGCGCGTCCTGCTCGAGCGGCAGGTGCGAGCCTGGCCCGACGACCCCAAGGTGCTGGCGTGGACCGGCCTCGCCTACGCCCGGCTGGGGCGGAAGGCCGACGCGATGCGGGCGGGCCGCCGCGCGGCGGAGCTGCTGCCGCCCGGCCAGGATGCCAACTCTTCGCCCTTCGTGCTCACCCGTCTGGCGCAGATCTATACCCTGGTGAACGAGCCGGATCAGGCGCTGGGAGTCCTGGAGGGACTCCTCTCCGCGCCGAGCTGGATCAGCCCCGGCGAGCTGCGGAGCGATCCGGTCTGGGCCCCGCTGCGCCGGCATCCTCGCTTCGCGGCGCTCGCCGGCTCGCCTTGACGATGCGAGCCGCGGTTCCCTACATTGCTTTCATGCGCCCCGAGACCCGCCGAAACCGCAATCCGGAGTTCACCGACCACGCCTTTACGTAGAGGTCTCGGGCTGTCGCACGTGTGACGCTCTGGTATTCAACCGACCCGCCTCGACGTTCGAGGCGGGTTTTTTGTTTTCACCATTCGGAAGGGAGAGACCATGTTGCGAGCGAAGTTGCTGGCCGCTGCCGCGCTGATCGCCATCGCGCCCGGCAGGCCGGCACTGGCCCAGGCCACCGTGGGAGCCGATCTCGGCCTCTTCAGCGGCTATGTCTGGCGGGGCATCAGCGTCACCAATCGGCCGGTGGGACAGCCGAACGCGTACGTGGCGTTTCCGGCGGGCGGCGCGTCGGTGACGGTGGGCGGCTGGGCCAACGTGGACCTGGGCCGCTACAACGACACGGACGACTTCAGCCAGAGCGGAGGCGTGTCGAGCTTCAACCTGTCCGAGTTCGATCCCTGGGCGGAGGTGAGCGTGCCGGCCGGCAAGGCGACGCTGACCGGCGGCGTCGTGGGCTACGTCTTCCCCAACGACTTCGGCGCGACCGAGGACTTGAACACCTGGGAGGTCTACGGCAAGGTCGGCCTGGCCGTGCCGCTCAGCCCCAAGCTCGCGGTGTATTACGACGTGGATAAGGTGAACGGCGCCTACCTGGAGGGAACCATCGGGCACTCGGTTCCGCTGGGATCGCTGTCGCTCAACCTGGGCGCGCTCGCCGGCTTCAGCGCCGGGCAGGCGGAAGCGACCGATCCCGGCGAGCTCAACAACTTCGTGGAGAACGGCTTCACCCATCTGGACCTGTCGGCCGGGGTGCCGTTCTCGGCCGGGATCTTCTCGATCACGCCGGTGGTCCACTTCCTGGTGAACGGCGATCAGATCACCAAGTTCACCTCGCCGGGTGACGAGAGCGACGTGAAGCTGTGGGGCGGGCTGACCGTCAGCTGGTCGCGCGCCCTCGGAGCGGCCACCACGTCCGAGTAGCCGCCATCGGTGCGGCGGTCGCGCTTGACCGCCGTGCCACGGCCCGTACATTGGCTTTCAAGGCGTCAATTTCTCGCCGTCCCACCTGCCAAGCTCCCAAGGAGACTCCATGAAGGCCGCGAACCTGCTGAGGGCGACGGCGCTCGGCATTCTGCTGGCAGCGCCGACGCGTGTGGTCCATGCGCAGACCGAAATCGGAGCCCAGGTCGATCTCTTCAGCTCCTACGTCTGGCGCGGCGTGTCGCTCACGAACAAGCCGGTGCTTCAGCCCGACCTGTGGGCCAGCTTCCCCGCGGGCAACGCGTCGATCACCGTGGGCGGCTGGGCCAACATCGACATCGGCAAGTACGACGGAGACGACGACATCAGCGAGAGCGGCGGACTGTCGGCGTTCAACTTCGCGGAGTTCAACCCGTACGCCGAGGTGAGCTTCGGCACCGGCAAGGCCACGCTGACGGGCGGGATCATCGGGTACATCTATCCCAACGATACCGACAACGGACTCAACAGCGACTTCAATACGTGGGAGGTGTACGGCAAGGTCGGGTTCGACGTGCCGTTCGCGCCGGAGATTTCGCTCTACTACGACATCGACAAGGTGAACGGGGCCTACCTCGAGGCCGCGGGCTCACACTCGCTGCCGTTGGGCGAGAACCACACGCTGGATCTGGGCGCGCTGGTCGGGCTCAATGCGGGGCAGAACTTCGAGGAGGACTCCGAGGACACGCCGAACTTCCTGGACAACGGCTTGACGCACCTCGACTTCTCAGCGGGTGTGCCACTGACCGCCGGGGTGTTTTCGATCACGCCGCTCCTGCACTTCCAGATCAGCATCGATGAATTCGCGAAGGCCACGTCGCTGGCTGACGAGAGTGACGTCAAGCTGTGGGGCGGAGTGTCGATCGGCTGGTCGAACGCGGTGGAAGAGGAAGAGGCGGAGGAGTAGCGGGGGCAGCGCCGAAGCTCGCCTGCGAGCGGACCGAACGAGGCGCGGGCGCCGAGGGACATCGGCCACTGTACGGTCCCCGGCGCCCGCGGCTCGTTCGGTTCGCTCGCATCCGCACTACGTCCCCTTCGCCACCTCGCAGAACGTGTCCTCGAGCCGCGTGAGCATCTCCCCGAGCAGCTCCATCGATATCCCCAGCGCCGGCTCGATCCGAATGGTCCGCGCCTTCGAGTACGTCCCCGCCACCAGAACCCCTCGCTTGAACAATCCGGCCGCACATCGGAATCCGATCTCGTCCGTCGGAAACTCCATCCCGATGAGCAGCCCCTTCCCGTGCGCCTCCGTCAGCACCTGCGGATACTTGGCCTGGAGCACGGCCAGCTCGCGCAGCAGATAGTCGCCCTTGGCGGCAGCCTGCCCCGGCAGGTCCTCCTCCAGCGTCACCTGGATCGCCGCGATCCCCGCCGCGCACGCCATCGGGTTCCCGCCGAAGGTGGTGGAGTGAATGATCGGGTTCGGGATCAGCACTTCCCAGATCTCCGGCGTCGAGATGAACGCGGAGAGCGGCATGATCCCGCCACCGATGGACTTGCCGAGACACATGATGTCGGGAACGGTGTCGGTGTGGTCCACGCCCCAGAGCGTCCCGGTGCGGCCCATGCCGGTCTGGATCTCGTCGGCGATCAGCAGCGCGCCGTAGTGGGTGCACAGCTCGCGGGCGCGCGGCAGATAGTCCGGCGGAGGCACCACGCCGCCGGCCTCACCCTGCACCGGCTCCACCACGAAGCCCGCCACCGGCGTTCCGACCTGCGCTCCCTTCGAGAGCTCGGCCTCCAGCGCATCGGCATCGCCGTAGGGCACGAAACGCACGTCCTGCAGCCCGCCGGCGAAGGGCTCGCGGAACGAGGCCTTGCCCATGAGCGAGAGTGAGCCCATGGACTTGCCGTGGAATCCGCCGAGCGTGGAGATGAACAGGTTCCGCTTGGTGTAGAGGCGCGCCAGCTTGATCGCGCCTTCGATCGCGTCGGTCCCGTTGTTGATGAAGAAGGCGTCGCCCAGCTCGCCCGGCGTGACCATGGCGAGCAGCCGCGCCAGCCCCGCGCGCCACGGCTCCAGCAGCTCCTGGCTGTTGAGCGCCATGCGCTCCATCTGGCTGGCCACGGCGCGCAGGATCTTCGGATGATTCACGCCCGAGCTGAAGATGCCGTAGCCGCCGAGGCAGTCGATGTACTCACGGCCGAGCAGGTCCTGCAGCATCGAGCCCTGCCCCGACCACTCGAGCGCCGCGAACTGCCCCGCTTCGGTCACCGATTTCCGGTAGCCGATGAAGCCGCGGTTCAGGTGGCGCTCGTACGCCTCCACCGTCTCCTGAATGAAGGCGTGCTTCTCTTGGAGCGAGAGCTCGCGGCCCTCGATCAGCTCGAGGTACCGCCGGGTGAGAGCGAGAACCTCGTGGTTCGGGGCTCGGCTCACGCCGACTTGATCTCCGTCCAGATCTGATCCCACGTTGCCGTGTCGCGGCCCAGGTCCACCTGGTACTCCAGCCGCTTGATCTCGTCCTCGGTGGGATAGGGGATCGGCGTCTCCAGCAGCTTCGAGGAGGTGGCGTTGGGCGTGCCGTAGCCGGTCGCGTTGGAGAGCCCGGCGCCGACCTCGGGCCGCAGGATGTAATTCATCCACTCATGGGCGGCCCGCTTGTTGGGCGCGCTCTTCGGCACCGCCATCGAATCGCCCCAGATGGTGCAACCTTCCTTCGGGATCACGTAGCCGAGGTTGGGCTGCTCGGCCTTGGCCTGGGTGGTGTCGCCGTTCCAGAGCTGGGCCATCCACACGTCGCCCGAGATGAGCTGCGCCTTGACCGGCGCGGACAGGTACGCCTTGAGCTGCGGCTTGGCCTGGATCGCGTCGGCCTTCGCCTTGGCGAGCTGCTGCGCATCGGTGGAGTTGAGGGAGTGCCCGCGGAAGCGGAGGAACGCGCCGATCACTTCGCGTCCGTCGTCCATCATGGTCATCTTGCCCTTGTACTGCGCGTCGTGGAAGACGGCCCAGCTGTCCGGCGGCGTCTTGAGCTTGTCCGTGCGATAGGCGATGCCGCTGGTGCCCCACTGCCACGGCACCGTGTGGGTGCTGCCGGGATCCGAGGGCAGGTTCTGGAAGATCGGCGCGACGTTGCCCCAGTTGGTCAGATACTTCTTGTTGAGCGGGGTGATGAGCTCGGTGGCCACCAGCACCGGAATGATGTAGCCCGAGGGCACGATGATGTCGTAGCCGGAGGCGCCCGCCTGCAGCTTGGCGACCATCTCCTCGTTGCTCTCGTAGGTGTCGTAGGTGACCTTGACCCCGAACTCCTTCTCGAAGTTCGGCACGGTGTCGTCGGCGATGTAATCCGACCAGTTGTAGATGTGCAGCTCCTTCTCGATCGGCCCCAGCTCGGCCTCGCCCGCCGCCGCACCCTCACCCGCCTGCCCACCCTTGTCGCCGCCGCCACACGCGCTGACCAGCGCGCCGACCGAGCTCACGCTGAGCCCAAGGGCCATCGCGCGCCAGACGAATTCGCGGCGGGGGATCCCCCCGCGCTCCAGCTCGCCGACCAGGCGTTCGAGTTCCTTGCGCTTGCTCATGTGGACTCCTCGTAGAATCGTGGGTTTACCGCAGCCAATCCTTCATCCGGTAGTATGCGCCGACGGCCGGCAGGAACCAGGGTCTGCCGCCGTACAGCGGTATCGCCGGCGGATCGCCGGTGAAATCGGGCAGCTCGGCCCGGCCGGCGAGTACCTCGCCCATGCGGGCGCCGAGCCAGGTGGAGAGCGCGACGCCGTGGCCGGCATACGCCAGCGCGTAGTGGACGCCGTCGAGCCGTCCCGCGTGCGGCATCTGGTCCCGAGCGAAGGCCACCTTGCCGGACCACGCGAACTCGATCGGCACCGCGGCCAGCGACGGGAACACCCGGCGGATCGCGGCCGCCAGGATCCGGCTGCTTCGCTCGACGCCCGTCGGCGTGAACGACGCCCGGCCGCCGAACACCAGTCTGCCGTCGTCCGACAGACGGAAATAGTGCAACAGATTCCAGGTATCGCTCATCACCCGCTTCCGCGGGATGAGCCGTTCCGCGTCCCGGCCGAGCGGTGCCGTGGCGACGATGTAGCTCCCGACCGGAACCACGCGGCGCCGCAAACCAGGGAAGGCGGCGCCGGTGTAGCCGTTGGTCGCCAGCAGCACTTCGTCGGCGTCCACTGGGCCGGCGGACGTCGCCAGCGTCATCCCGCCGTTGCGCCGGGTCGCGCCGAGCACATCCACGCCCTCGACGATCGCGGCTCCCGCCCTCGCCGCCGCGGCGGCGAGACCGGCACAGTACCTCGCCGGATGCAGGCCACCGGCCGCGGGGTCAAGCAATCCGCCGGCGTAGCCGGACGATTCGATCTCGTCGCGCAGGTGGCCGGGACCCACCAGCACCGTCTCGTGGCCGAAGTGCTCGCGCAGCGCCCGCTGCTCCTTCGCCAGGTCCCGCAGGTGACGAGGGCGGCCGGCCAGCGTCACAGTGCCCCGCCGCTCGAACCCGCAGTCGATCGCCTCTTCGGCGATCAGGCGCTCGACGAAGCCGATCGCCTCGAGGGAGGCCGCGAAGATCCCTCTCGCCCGCTCGACCCCGTAACGCCGTACCAGCTCGACCGCGTCCGGCTTGTATCCCGGCAACACGAAGCCGCCGTTCCGCCCGCTGGCGCCCCACCCGACCCGATGCCGCTCGAGCACCACGACGGACGCCCCGGATCGCGCCAAGCTGCGCGCCGCCGAGAGGCCGGTGTACCCTCCGCCCACGATGGCGACATCCGCACGTCGCGGGAGCGGACCGGAGCCCGTCCAGGGCGTCGCGGTCTCGGTCCAGAGACACCGGTCAGTCGCCGACTACGCCTCCCTCGACAGCCGGTCCGCCAGGTAGATCAATCCCGTCGTCACGATCAGGATGATGGTGCTGATCGCGTTGATGCTCGGCTCGATGTTCCGGCGCACCATGCCGTAGACGACGATCGGCAGGGTGGACGAGCCCGAGCCGGACACGAACGCCGTAATCACGAAGTCGTCGAACGACATGGTGAAGGCGAGCAGCGCCCCGGACAGGATGCCGGGCCAGAGCTGCGGCACCGTCACCTTCCGGAAGGTGGTGATCTCGTCGGCGCCGAGGATCATCGCCGCCTCCTCCAGCGTTCCGTCCATCCCTTCCAGCCGGGCGAGCACCACGATCACCACGAACGAGACGCAGAACGCGACGTGCGAGATGATGATGGTCGTGATGCCGAGGGGAATCCCCAGCAGCACGAAGAGGATCAGCAGCGAGATGCCGACCACGATCTCCGGGGTCACGATCGGCACGTAGAGAAACCCCTCGAGCGCCCTGCGGCCGCGGAAGCGGTGCCGGGCGAGGGCGAGCGCGATCATGGTGCCGAGGATCGCGGAGATCACGGTCGAGGCGCCGCCCACGATCAGGCTGGCCTTGAGCCCCCGCAGGATGTCGGGCCGCTGCAGCAGCCGGTAGTACCAGTCGAGGGTGAAGCCGGTCCAGTCCACCGAGAACTTGGAGTCGTTGAACGAGAAGACCACCAGCACCAGGAGCGGCACGTGGAGGAAGGCGTACACCGCCACGCTGATGCCGATGATCCACCGGGGCACGCGATGCATATCAGGGCGCCTCGCCCGGGGTCTTGTCCTTCACCCGGAGATACGCCATGACCGCCACGAGCACCAGCGCCATCACGATGAAGGACGCCGCTGAGCCGAAGGGCCAGTTCCGGGCGGCGGAGAACTGGTTCTGCACCAGATTCCCGATCATCATCTGCTTGGCGCCGCCCAGCAGGTCCGAGGTGAGGAAGGAGCCGAGCGCGGGGATGAAGACCAGCAGGCAGCCGGCCACCACCCCAGGCATGGAGAGCGGCAGCGTTATGCGGCGGAACCGCTCCGCCGGCTTCGCGCCGAGCACCTCGGCGGCCTCGAGCAGCGAGAGATCGAGCTTCTCCAGCGAAGCGTAGATCGGGAGGATCATGAATGGCAGGAAGCCGTACACCAGGCCCGCCATCACCGCGAACGGCGTGTACAGCATGGTGATCGGTTCCTGGATCACCCCGAGCTTGAGCAGCCAGTTGTTGATCAGGCCGGTGTCGCGCAGCAGGAAGATCATGGCGAAGGTGCGGACCAGAAAGCTGGTCCAGAACGGCAGCACCACGAGGAACATCAGCATGTTCTTCCACTTGCCGCCGCGGGCGATGGTGTAGGCCACCGGATAGCCCAGCAGCAGACAGATGACCGTGCAGGCGACCGACCAGACGAAGGTGCGCTGGAGGATGTCGAGGTAGAGCGGATCGAAGAACCGCCGGTAGTGCTCCAGCGTGAAGCCGGGCTCCACGCCGCCGTAGATCCCCCGCGGCATCAGGCTGTAGACGAACATGATGAGGATGGGGACCAGGAAGAACACCAGCAGCCAGAAGGTCCCCGGGCCGAGCAGCGCCCACGCCCGCGCCTGTGGCCGCGAGTAGAGCCACGCCAGCGCCCGTTCGCGCGCCGACCCCACGGCTACACCTCCTCCAGGATCTGACAGTCCTCCGGAAGCCAGGCGACGGCCGCCTGGTCACCGCGCTTCCAGGGGAGCGGCTTGATGAGCTGCCCCTCGTTGCGCACGGCGACCGTGACGTCTTCGCAGCCCGGCACCGTCACGATGACGTGCATCGTCTCGCCGAGGTAGATGACGTCGCGGATGGTGCCGCCGACCGCGTTCTCTCCCGCCGGTACGTCGCTCGGCCGCCAGACGTCCATCCATTCGGGGCGCACCGCGATCCGGACGCTCTTCCCGTCGCTGAGCGCCGGGTGATCCGGCACCACGAATCGACCGCCGCCGTTCCGCTCGACTTCCCACTTGCCGCCCTGCCGCCGTGCCGCGGTGCCATCGAAGAAATTCGACTCGCCGATGAACTTGGCCACGAACCCGGTCCGCGGATTCTCGTAGATCTCCGCCGGGGTTCCCAGCTGCGCCACGCGCGCGTTGTCCATGACCGCGATGCGGTCGGACATGGTGAGCGCTTCTTCCTGGTCGTGGGTGACGTAGACGAAGGTGGTGCCCAGCTGCTTGTTGAGCGACTTGAGCTCGAGCTGCATCTCCTTGCGGAGCTTGAGGTCGATCGCGCCCAGCGGCTCGTCGAGCAGCAGGATGTCGGGCTCCAGCACCAGCGCCCGCGCCAGCGCCACCCGCTGCCGCTGCCCGCCGGAGAGCTGCGCCGGCATCCGGCGGGCGAAGGTGTCCGGCTTGAGCCGGACCATCTCCATCGCCTTGCGGACCCGATCGCCGATCTCCGACTTGGGCGTCTTCCGCTGCTCCAGTCCGAACGCCACGTTGCGCTGGACCGAGAGGTGGGGAAACAGCGCGTAGCTCTGGAACACCATCGCGATCTTGCGCTCGTAGGGCCGCTTCTTGTTGACCACTTCACCGAGGAGCCGGACTTCTCCGCCGTCCTCGTCGGGCTGCTCGAACCCGGCGAGCAGCCGGAGCGTGGTCGTCTTGCCGCAGCCGGAGGGGCCCAGCATCGAGAAGAACTCGCCGCGCTGGATCTCGAACGAGACGTCGTTGACGGCCTTGGTGTCCCCGAAGGTCTTGGAGACACTGGAGAGCTGCACGACGGGACCACTGTTGGGTGATGGAGGCACGGCCACGCGGAGGGGGTCCTTCCTGGAGTTCGACGGTGGCGTTGAGGGTATCGAGGAGAACGTACTGCGGGCTAGGGAGACTGTCGAGAGCCCGCCGCGGCCTCCTCGAGCGCCTCGCCCATGACGTCGAGGCCCTCCTGCAGCACCGGCTCCTCGATGGTCAGCGGGGCGAGGACCCGGACGACGTTCCCGTAGGTCCCGGCGGAGAGCAGAATCAGCCCGCGTTTGAGCGCGGCGGCGAGGATCCGCCCGGTCAGCGCCTTGTCGGGCGTCTTCGATGCCCGGTCGGTCACCAGCTCCATCCCGATCATCGCACCGAGACCGCGGACATCCCCGATGCCGGGGTACCGATCCGCCCAGCCCCGGAACCTCGCCGCGATCGTCTCTCCCGTCCGGCGGGCGCGCTCCGGGATCCGCTCCCGCTCCATCGCGTCGAGCACGGCCAGCGCCGCCGCGCAGGCCAGCGGGTTGCCGCCGTAGGTGCCGCCGAGTCCGCCGACCTGGGCCGCTTCCATGACATCCGCCCGCCCGGTCACGGCCGCGAGCGGCAGGCCGCCCGCCAGCGACTTGGCCGTCGTGATGATGTCGGGGACGAGATCGTAGTGCTCGGAGGCGAACATCACGCCGGTCCGGCCGAAACCGGTCTGGATCTCATCGGCGACGAACAGGATCCCGTGGTCCTTGGCGAACGCGGCCAGCTCGGTCACGTATTGCCGGGGCGCGGGCACGAACCCGCCCTCGCCGAGCTCAAGCTCCATGACGATCGCCGCGACGGACTGCGGATCCACCAGCCCGGCAAAGGTCCGCTCGAAGTAATCCCGGTCCGCCGCGCAGCAGCCCTCCGCCGGCCCCTCGGCTCCGTGGGCGCGGTAGCAGTAGGGATAGGGTATCCGGTAGACCTCCGGGGCGAACGGTCCGAACCCCTTCTTGTAGGGCATCACCTTGGCGGTCAGTGCCAGGGCCAGGTTGGTGCGCCCGGAGAAGCCGTGCTCGAAGCAGACGACCGCCGGGCGGCCGGTGAAGGCGCGGGCCACTTTCACGGCGTTCTCCACCGCCTCCGCGCCGCTGTTCACCATGAAGGTGCGCTTGTCGTGGGTGCCGGGGGTGACTCGGTTGAGACGCTCCGCGAGGGCGACGTAGGGCTCGTAGGTCGAGACCGGAAAGCAGACGTGGGCGAAGCGATCCAGCTGGGTGCGCACCGCCTCGACCACGCCGGGGTGGCGGTGTCCGGTGTTCACCACGCCGATGCCGCCGCCGAAATCGATCAGCCGGTTGCCGTCGGCGTCGGTGACGATCGCGCCCTCCGCGTGCGCGATCGCGATCGGCGTGACCGCCGGCACCCCGCGCGGTACGGCGGCGGCCCGGCGCGCCATCAGGGCGCGACTGTTCGGGCCCGGGATCTCGGTCTTGAGCTGAATGACGCCGGCCATCGCCGCCTCGAGTACGGAAGAGAGGAGAGAAGAAGGTGCACTGAAGACGGTCCCCGCGCACCTGGGGGAGGTCTGCATAACTATACCTGCCGGGCTGCGGCTCATCGCCATATCACTCGTTGGAGCAACTACTTAGAGGCTTATGTGAGGGATGGCCACGTGCCCCCGAACGCCACCCGGGGCTGGACAGCCTCTGGGGGGCGAGCGCTAAGATGGAGGTGCGTCGGCCCCCATCGGGGGCGGGCGTGTTTGCATCCTCCGACCAAGCGGAGGGTCCACTCCTCGTAGCTGACGATCTCCTTGAGCTGCGAGCCCCTACATGCGGGGGGGGCGCGGAGGCACCAGCCTCCAGACCGAGTCCCGCTTCACCCGAAAAGAGGAGTTTGTGAAAACCCTGATGTTGGGTGCCGGCGCGGTGGGGACCGTGTCCGCCCTCAAATTCATGCAGGAAGCGATGCTCGAGCAGCTCGTCATCGCGGACGCGGTGTCCGCCCGCGCCTCCCTCCTGGCGGACCGGTTGAACGATCCTCGGGTCTCGGCGATCCAGCTGGACGCCGGCGATCGTGCCGCAGTGGCCCGTACCATCCGTGACACCGGCAGTACCATCGTCCTGAACGCAGCTTTGCCCGCCACCAATCTCGAGGTGATGCGCGCCTGCCTGGATGCGGGGTGCGATTACATCGACTTGGCCAGCGGCGGGAGCGACGCCGACGGGGTCCCCAAGCTGGAGGACCAGTTTGCGCTCGACGCCGAGTTCAGGGCCGCCGGACGGCTCGCCCTCCTGGGTATGGGAGCCGATCCCGGCACCACCAACGTCTACGCCGCCTACGCCGCGAAGCATCTGCTGGACGAGATCACCCAGATCCACGTCCGCGACGGCGACAACTCCGTCTGCCAGGGGCACGACGGGTTCGTGGCGGCCTTCAGTCCCTGGGTCTTCATCGACGAATGCCTCTGCAAGGCCGTCTCCTGGCGCGACGGCCGGTACCACCTCGAGGAGCCGCTCACCGGGTTCGAGCCGTTCGACTTTCCGGAGCTCGGCATCCTCAACTGCTACTTCGTGGACCACGAGGAGTCGAAGACCCTGCCCCGATTCTTTCCGCAGGCGCGCACCGTGGACTTCAAGCTGTGCATGGACGACGTCACGGTGGAAACCCTGCGGGTGATGAAGCGCCTGGGCCTCTCGGGCAAGAAGGCCGTCCGAGTGGGCGACGCGTCGATCGCGCCGCGCGACCTGGTCGTCTCACTGCTGCCCCAGCCGAAGGACCTGGCCGGGCGGATGCGAGGGAAGACCTGCGTCGGCACATTGGTGAAGGGGCTCAAGAACGGCGAGCCCCGGGCCTATTACATCTACAACGTGGCGGACCACGAGGCGGCCTATGCGGAGCTCGGGGTGCAGGCCACGGCGTACCAGACCGGGATTCCACCGGTCATCGCCGCCCGGCTGATGCAGCAGGGTATCTGGCGCGGGGTAGGCGTCATGTCGCCCGAGCAGTTCGACCCCGATCCGTTCCTCGAGCGGATGGCGCGCGAGGGGATGCCCTGGAGTATCCGGGACGACACCGCCCGTGCGGGGATTCCGCGTGTCCGCCCTTTGTCCAGTCGGGAGACCGTGGCGGCGTAAAAGCGTAGAACAGAGGCACGGAGGCCACGGAGGAAGCGCGTCTCCGTGGCCTCTGTGCCTTTGTATACTTCTTCTGATCCCACATTCCACGACCATTTCAGCGACGAGGGAGCGGAGCCGATGACGAGCACCGCGACGGCGAAGACCAAGACGAAGAAGCCGGAAGTCACCCGCTACAAGATGTACATCGACGGCAAGTTCGTGGACGCGGCCGGGGGCAAGACGTTCAACGTCTACGATCCCTCGACCGAAGGCGTCATCGCGACCTGTCCCGCGGCCGGCGCGGCGGACGTAGACCGGGCCGCGAAGGCGGCCAACCGGGCATTCTACGAGAGCTGGCGCGCGGTCACCGCCCAGGAACGGGGCCGGATCCTGTTCAAGCTCGCCGAGCGGATCCGCGCCCGCCGGTCGGAGCTGGCGGAGATCGAGACCCTCAACTCCGGGAAGCCGATCGTCGAATCCGAGTACGACATCGATGACGCGGCCACCTGCTACGAGTACTACGCCGGACTCGCGACCAAGATCAACGGCGAAGTCCTGCCGGTCCCAGCCGACGCGGTCGCGTTCGCGATGCGGGAGCCGATCGGCGTCGCGGGCCAGATCATCCCCTGGAACTACCCGCTGCTGATGGCGGCGTGGAAGATCGCGCCGGCGCTGGCGGCCGGTTGCACCGTAGTGCTCAAGCCCGCGGAGCAGACGCCGCTCACGATTCTCAAGCTGGCGGAAGATTTCGAGGACGTCGGCCTTCCGCCCGGTGTGGTCAACATCGTGACCGGCGACGGGCCCGGCGCGGGGGCGCCGCTCGTGGCACATGCCAAGGTGCGGAAGATCGCCTTCACCGGAAGCGCGGAGGTCGGCAAGCTGATCATGCGGAGCGCCGCGGATCAGCTCAAGCGGGTGTCCCTGGAGCTGGGCGGGAAGTCGCCCAACATCTTCTTCAGCGACGCCGACTTCGAGAACGCGGTGGATGGGGCCCTCTTCGGCACCTTTATCAATCAGGGCGAGGTCTGCTCCGCCGGAAGCCGCGTGCTGGTGCAGAAAGACATCTACAAAAAGTTCGTGGACGCCGCCGCCGCGAAGGCGAAGACCATCCGGCTCGGCCCCGGCAAGGACCGGGAGACCAAGATGGGGCCGCTGGTCAGCGAGGAGCAGCGCGACCGGGTGGCGAACTACCTCAAGGTCGGACGCGGCGAGGCGAAAGTCGCCGCGGGCGGCGGAACGCCGAAGCAGTTCGACAAGGGGTGGTACGTCGAGCCGACGATCTTCTACGACGTGAACAACAGCGCCAGGATCGCGCAGGAGGAGATCTTCGGTCCGGTGATGAGCGTCATCCCCTTCAAGGACGAAGCCGACGCGATCCGGATCGCGAACGAGACACCCTACGGCCTCGCGGCCGCCGTGTGGACCCGCGACATCTTCAAGGCGTTCCGGGTGGTCAAGGCACTCGAAGCCGGCATCGTGTGGGTCAATCACATGCAGCCGACCTTCGTCGAGGCGCCGTGGGGCGGCTACAAGATGTCGGGGTTCGGCCGGGAGCTGGGACACTGGGGCGTGGAGGAGTACCTGGAGACGAAGCAGGTCTTCATCAATCTGGACGAGAAGCCGATCGGCTGGTACTGAGCTAGTCCGGCTCGACGGCCAGACGGTATCCCGCTTTCCAGACGGTGAGAATGATGCGGGGATGATCCGCGTCGTCCTCCAGTCGCTGCCGCAATGCGGCGATGTGGGTGTCGACCGTGCGCGTGACCACGTGCGGGTCGTATCCCCAGATCCGATTGAGGAGCGTCGCGCGGGAGACGACCGCTCCCCGCGCCCGGCAGAGGGCCACGAGCAGGGCGAACTCCTTCGGCCGTAACGCCAAGGGCTCGTTCCTCCGGCAGACGATGCGAGCGGGTACGTCGATCGTCATATCACCCACCTGGTAGCGCTCGCTCCTGCTGGTGTCGGCGCGCTCGCCGGATGTCCGTCGAAGCAGGGCATGCACCCGGGCCAGGACCTCCATCAACCCGAACGGCTTCACCACGTAGTCGTCGGCGCCGGCCTGGAGCGCGCGCACCTTCTCCGCCTCGCTGCCCCGGGCCGACACGACCATCACCGGCATGTCCGCCCCGCCGGTCCGCATCGCCGCCAGCACATCGAACCCGCTGCGCTTCGGCAACATGAGGTCGAGCAGGACCAGGTCGGGCACCCAGGTGGAGACGGCCTGGATCGCATCGATGCCGTCCCGCGACACCCGAACCTCGAACCCTTCCATCTCCAGGTTCTCCCGCAGGCCACGCGCGATGGCATGATGGTCCTCGACGACCAGCACCTTGGTCATGAGGGCGTCGCCTCCCTCGCCATCCGCACCACGACCCGGGCGCCGCTTCCCTGTCCCTCCTCGATCCAGCAGCGTCCCCCCTGCGCCTCCACCAGCTCACGCACGACCGCCAGGCCGAGCCCGGTGCCGGTGGTCGCGGGCTCGCGGTCGCGGTCCAGCCGCACGAAAGCGTTCCAGACACGGCGACGGTCGGCGACCGGAATACCCGGGCCCCGGTCCTCCACCCACCAATCGACCTGCCCGTCATGCGGCTGGGCCCCGATCCGAACGGTCTGATGATCGGCGCCGTAGCGGGCGGCGTTGTCCAGGAGATTCAGCGCGATCTGCCGCAAGGCGTTCGCGTCCGCGCGGACCACCAGATCGTTGGCGATGTCGACATCCAGCATCACGCCCCGGTCGGCCACCAGCGCTCCCAGGTCATCCGCGGCGCGCTGAAGCACGGGCCGCAGCGCGACCGGCGCCAGGCTGATGCTCGCCGACAACCGCCGCTCCGCTCGGCTGAAATGGAGCACGTTGTCGATGAGCTGCTGCAACCGCTTCGACTCGTCGATGATGCTGGAGAGCGAGCGCGCCTCCGCCTGCGCCGTCGGTGAGCGGCCGAGCAGGACGGTTTCGGCGGCCAGGCGGATCTGGGTCAATGGCGTTCGCATCTCGTGGGTCACGCTCGACGCCAGATCGGAGCGGAGGCGCGCGAGCGCGCCCGCCCGGAGTCCCAGCACGGCGATCGCGAGCAGCAGCGCCAGCGAGAGCCCGGTCAATCCGAGATCGCGGAACGGGATGGGGCCGGGAATTCCGCCTGGGATGAGCGCGTCCTTGATCTGCGGGTTGAGATGACCCCGCACGAACAGCCCACCGCGCAACGCGGGAAGGTTCAAGCCATTGGAAGGGCCGTCCGGGTAGGCGGGGGCGGTGGCGAAGAGCATCGCGCCGCCGCTCGTCAGCACCTCGAACGACACGAACTCGTCGTTCCGCCGCACCGTGGCCAGGAGGTGTCGAGGGATTACGCGAAGCGACTGGAATGCGGGCCGGAAGATTCGATCGACCATGTGGGCGGCCGGGATCGCGAACCCGTACGCGTAGCGGCGGCCGGTGGCCGAATCCGTCTGCGGCGAGAAGAAGACGAACTGCCGGCCGTTCGCCGTTTCGGTGAGCTCGAACCCATAACCCCAACCCACGCGCGCGACGCTGTCGGCCTGGGTCCGCACCAGCCGGACCACGGCCGGATCGAGCACGAGCGGCCTGCCGAGGCTGTCGGTGCCGGCCTCGTCGTTCGAATCGATGCCCAGCCGGAAAACCATGCTGGGCCCGGGAGCGATGCGGCAGCGGCAGGGGTCCCGCTGCAGCTGCTTCATGCGCTCGACGAGGGCGGCCGGCGGGAGCGGCTCCAGGATGGGGATGAAGTTGTCGCGCAGCAGGGCTTCGTAGCCGTTGACGAACTGCTCGATGGCCACCGCGGCGTAGTTGCTCAGGCTGGCCTTGGCGGCCTCGTGGATGTGCGCCCGCGCCCGCAGCGTACTCACGGCGGCCCAGACCGCGATGAGGACGCCGACCGCCGCGACGATCAGGATGACTCGGGCCCACCGGTCGCGGGGGCCCGACCACGTGAGAGTGCTATCGGGGAACATGTCGGGAGAAGTCTACGGTTGAAACGGCCCTGGCCGCAGCCCCGCCTCGGAGGTTGGACCCGAGTTCGCACACATCTCGCACAATCGCCTCTCCATCTCAGCCGACGTTGACTCAGGTAGCACGACGACTACTTCAACGGAGGACAACCCACATGGGTAGAGCCCTGGTCCTGATCGCGGCGATGGTAGCGGGAGCCTGTTCCAGCGAGGGCGGCACCAACCCCGACCCGGTCTTGAGCGTCGGCGGTACCTACCGAACGGCGGTCACCATGGTCCAGAACACCTGTCCGGGCCAGACGGTGCAACAGTTCTCGACCGTCGTGAACCACGAGCCGGGATCGACGAGCCTGTCGCTCACCCACGCCGGCAGCACGTACACTGGTGCCATCGACCCGGACGCGACGTTCGCCACGACGCAGGTAACGCAGGTGTTCGACGGCATCACCTACGCGATCAGCATCTCCGGGCGGTTCAGCCTGACGGACATAGATGCGCAGGTCCACGTCGCCGCCAGCCGCCAGCCGCCATGCACGTTCACGGCGCGCTGGGCCGGACCGAAGGACGGGGATCCCAACGTCATTCCGTGAGACGGATCAGTCGATCCCTTCGCCGGTATTGAGCCAACGGGTGCACGCCTCGCCGAGCTCCTCCTTCGCTCGGCTCAGGTACTCCGCGGAGTCCTGCTCCGTGAGGGTCTCGGCCCAGCGCCCGTTGACTCCTTTGTTGATGAAGACTTCCGCGCCCGCGTCCCAGAATGCGCCGCCCAACGGCACGCTCTTGGTGGCGTTCTGCTTCATCCAGTCGAAGGAGCAGTGGCGGAGGATCGCATCCCAGTCGGACTTCTGGATCGGAATGTCGAGGAACTCGGCGATCTTCCTGATCTGCCCCGGCATGTCCCGCTTCAGGTTGGCGAAGTGGACCAGCTTGACGTTGGGGAGATCGCGAATGTCCCACCAGGTGCGCACGTTCTCCCAGAAGGACCAGAACGGATAACCGTCGCGCTCGAGCCACTCGCGCCAGTACGTCCGGATGTCAGCCGGCGGGGGCACGATGGGCGGACCGACCCGGCCGGGCGTGTCGTTGAGCGCTTCATACCAGAACTGATTGGCATTGACGTGGTGGTTGTACATGCTCCACACGACGTCGCGGGCGTCACGGCCGATGTAGAGATATTTGGCTTGGGGCGAGAACCGGAGGGCGTCCACCGGCAGGTGCGTCTTCAGGAAGCGCCGGTGTGTCTGCGCCTCCACCAGCGGGAGCTTGACCGCCTTGGGCGGCACCCGAAGGTCGAGCCAGGGAGACATCTCCGCGACCGACAGTTCGGGATCACCGCGAAAGAGCAGCTGCGCGATGATCTGCTGCATCCAGGTCGTGCCCGACTTGGCATAAGTGGAGATGATGATGTCGTCATCGCGGAAGATGAGATCGTTCCAGATCGTCGAATCGAAGTGGTGATTGTGCAGCTCTCGGACCTTCTGCGGCCAGCGGATCGTGGTGACCATGGTATTCCCTGTACCCTCGCGACAGTGTCGGCAGGCGGACCTCCGCTATTCTACATCCGACTTCCGTCCGAGGCACCCCATGACCGTCCGGCACGAGCGGCTGAGGGTCCTCACCTGTCTGCAAGCAGGTCCAGCCGCAGCTTGGGTCCGGTAAAGACGAAGCCGTTCTGCTGGTAGAACTCGACCGTCCGCACCCACCTCGCCTCGGGCGGTGCGGTGACGTCCACCCGACGCCACTTGCGCCGCCGACCGAACGCCGCCACCGCGTCCAGCAGAAGCTTCCCCACGCCCCGGCTGCGATAGTCCGGCGCGACGTAGAGCTCGGAGATGATGCCGTACCTGCCCTGCGCGTAGGCGGCCACCGCTTCGGTAAGCGTTGCCACCCCGACTGGCTCACCATCGGCGGCCACGGCCAGAAACGCCGCGAAGCGATCTCCCGATTCTCTCAGTATCGGCGCGATGCGACTCGCGTCCCAACCCGCGAACTCAGCGGGATCGTCGGCCAGCTCCGCGAGCAGGTTTCCCACGAGACGGAGCACAACCGGAATCTGCTCCGGGCCCGCCTGGATCACCGTGATCATGGCGCGAGATCGAGCACCGCATCCAGGCCGCGGCGTAGCCCGACGATCGTAGACACCCGCCGGATGGCGATCAGCGCGCCTTCCACGTACGGACGGGCACTTCCGCCGGCATCGTGACGGATCGAGAGCCGCTCGTCCACCATGCCGAAGATCGCCTCCAGGCTGATGGTGTAGCCGGGCAGGCGGACCGAGTGAATCTGCGTGCCGGAGATCGTGGCGCCGCGGGTCTCGCGTGGGCCCACGACTTCGTCGAGCGGCACCGTCAGCGCGGGAGGACGAATCTTCTCGAGCCGCGCCGCCAGTTCCCGCGCGGTGCCGCTGGGCGCATCGGTCTTCGCGTCACCGGCGTAATCGATGATCTCCCACTGCGCGATCAGCCGCGCGGCGATCTCCGCGAAGCGCTGCAGCAGGACCGCGGTCAGCGAGAAGTTGCCGCAGGCCAGCACGCCGCGCCCGCTCCGGCTCGCCGCCGCTTCGATCTCGGCAAGATCCTCGGCGGTGAGGCCCGACGTGCCGATCACCACATGGGCCCCGCGCCCGAGCGCGGCGAGAACGTTCGACTTGGCGGTATCGGGGTGGGTGTATTCGACGAAGACGTCGCAGGGATGCGCGAGCGCTTCGCCGGCGGAGGGGTAGATGGGGGTGGTGAGCCACGGCTCGCCGAGGATCTCGCCCAGCGTGCGCCCGGCGTGCGAGCGCGAGACGGCGGCCACCAGCTCGAGGTCGGACGCGTCGGCGATGGCACGGGCGAGCTCCGAGCCGGCCCAACCGGTCGCTCCCGCCAGACAGATTCGAATCGCCACGATCCCTCGCTATTGTGCCCGGCGGCCGCCACGCCGCTCGGCGAGGAGCGCGAGGTACTTCTCACGCGGTTCACCGGTCAGTCCGTTGATGCCGTGTCGGGGGAGCCAGCGCAGATGAATGTAGGCCGCCGCGGCGAGCGGCAGCGCCAACCATCCCAGACCCCACGCGCGCCCCACCGTGGCGGAGAGTGCCAGCGTGATCCCCAGAAAGAGCGCGACCTTGGCGAGCCGGCGGAGCGGAGGGCGGTGCTGCTCGAAGTGGCCGAACAGGATGTTGCCCACGGCGAAGATGCCGAGCACGATGGCCGTCTCAAACCAGAGTGAATCCGTGTGCCACATGGGAGCGAGCGAAGACGATCCTCGACGCTTACCGCACGTCGACGGTGTCGATCACCAAGGCCGAATGGTCGGTGTGCCGGAAGACGACGATCGCCCGCCCGCGGGTTACCGCCTGAAACCGAAAGAGCTGGGTTGCGCCGGCCGGAACAACAACGGGGGCCTGGTTCACTTCCCGAAATCGGATGGCGCCCGACGAGACGGCGGGCGGCGAGCGGTACTCGCCCGGCCCGATGCTCTGGAGCCGAATCTCGAGCTCGCCACCGACCCGGACGGTGAAGGCTCGGCCGCTGCCGTCGACCGGATCCGTCGGTCCCTCGCCGCAGCCGGCCAGGACCAATCCCGCCAGCGCGAGCGTCATGAATCGCTTCATGTAACCTCCGGTACTTCTACTCGGTCGGCTCGCTGAAACAGAGGGTGTGCCCATCGATGTCCTCGACGTAGAAGTCGAGGCACGCCCACGGCTGGGCTTCCAGCGACTTGGTGATCCGTGCGCCCCGCGACCCTAATTCGTCATGCAGAGCCGCCACGCCGGTCACGCGGATGTACGCGTCCAGGTGTTCGTTCTCTTTGCGATGCGCACGGTCACCGACCGTCTTGGGCGCGCACTTGAGATGAATGGCAAACCCGTCGCGGCTCACGGAGGCGTAGAACGACTGGTAGCAGAAATCGAGGGCGAAACCGAGCCGGTCGCGGTAGTAGGCGATGGCGGCGTCCAGGTCGTCCACCAGGAGCTGCGGGGAGATGCCCGTGAGCTGTGCTGCCGTCATCTAGGCCTTCTTCTTCAGCATTCCGACGATGAGGGGCAGCAACGCTCCCACCACCGCCGAGGCGCCGACTTCAGTGGCGGTGCCGCCGTTCAGCGCACCGCCGGCCACTTGTCCGCCTCCCAGCCCGCCGAGGGCACCCAGGATCGTGTTGAGCAATGGCCCAAGGCTCTTGGCCTTGTTGGCCAGGCCCGCGGCGTTGCCGCCGACGACACCCGCGATCACCTGCATGAGCACGGAGGTCAGATCCATGGTTTGCTCCCTGTGAGGGGGCTGACAAGGGGGGAGATACACAGCCAAGATGCTGCCAGGGAGCGGGGGCGCAAGACGGACCGGACCGGCGTTACCCCGGCGCGCGACGGGGCCGCCGCACCAGCTCACCGCCGCAGTTGGGGCAACGCTGCCCCATCGCCATCGCGCAGGGCGCGCAGAAGGTGCACTCGTAGCTGCAGATGAATGCCAGATCCCCATGGGCCAGGCCGGACTGGCATTTCTCACACTGGGCCCGCATCTCCATCGGCACGTCTCCCACCTCACGGATTCACCAGCTATGGAATGATGAAAGCTCGGGAGTTTACGCGGCTCGACGAAACAGCCAGGCCGATCCGGCGAAGAGCACGACGAAGAAGAGGTTGAGCAGCGAAAGCTCCGCCGGACCGCTCCATGGCCGGCCCAACCCGCCGATCATCGCGATCAGGGCAATCGTCGTCTGCGCGATCGCCATGGCCACCAGCACGTAGGCCATGCCCAGCGGTCGGAAGCGCGCGGCGAGGGCGCCGATGATCCCGATGGCGATCACCCCGAAGTACATCCGGTTGGCCGGGTCGCCATCCCTCCCGATGATCCCGACGCCGAGGCTCAGCCATAGGAGCATGAGTGCCGCTACGATCGCGAGGCTTAAAGCATATCTGTAGGGAGACGTGGACGGGTTCATGGATCTCTCGTGGAGGGGTGCATGACAATGTACTTTACGTCACAAAGTTAGCGCCCACAAGCGCTCCCCGACAGCCCCCCGGCCCTGAGTCGCGATGGCGTCAGGGCCGGCGGCAGCTCGGCTTGGGCTTCGAGTTGAGGAGGGTGGCGACGTCCTTGAAGGCCGACTGGTTGGCCGCGTTCGCCATGAACGCGTTGTCGTACTTCCACATGAGCAGCGCGCAGCCGGAGGGTCCGATCGCCCGGCCGTAGGTCCGCACCTGCTCGGCCGTCATGCGGCAGTAGGAGGTTCTGGTCCCCTTGCCGCCGGTGTTGGGGCAATCCCAGGCGCCGTTCGTGTCCATCACGCCGCCGTTCAGGATATTCAGCCCGAACATCGGCCTCACGCCGTTCGCCCGCGTGAAGTCGAGGACCTGGTTCAACCAGGTGGTGACGTTGCCGTTGTTGTAGTTCCACACGTATTGGACGCTCACCCAGTCCAGCACCTTGTAGCGCTCGGTCGAGCGCCACTTGAACCCCGGCGCCCCGTGGCCGACGCCCGATGGGCAGCGTGGGAAAGAACTTCTTCACGTAGGTGGCCATCTCGTCGATCACGGCCTTGGTCAACCCGCCGCCCCACTTGGGGTGCTCGGGCTCGTCCAGCAGCTTGCCGGCGACGATCGTCCCGTCGGTCACCCCGGCGGCGACGGCGTTCTTGTTGGCCGTGGTATTGAGCTTGTTCATCCTGGTCTTCCACTTGGCCAGGTCGAAATTGCCGTTGGTGAGGACGTTGTTCGGCCCGCCGGTCAGCTCGAGGACGAGGCGAAGGTGCTTCTGTCTCGCCGCGTTGACGCGCTGGGCGAGGGTCGTCGGCAGATAGGAATTGTCCAGGGTCAGCGTGAACGATCCCGGCCCCCACTTGAGCGCCGTGGTGCTCGCCCACAGATCGTAGGGCCCGAAGGGAATCCCGGAATACGCCGCCGCGGGGGTGGCCGCGGGCGCGCCCGTCAGTGACCCGGAATCCGGCGCGCTGGGCGCATCACTCTCGCCGCACGAAGCGGAGAGGAGCGCGACGACGAACAGGAGGGCCGCTCGAGCGGCAGTGGGCAAGCGTCTCATGACGCGGAACATGGTGATTGGGCTTGGTGTTCGCTGGGACGAACCGGAGTGCCGACCCCAGAGCGAGCGAATGGCGCCCGGATGAGCGCCATCTCGTGGCCAAATGCCTCGCGTGGGGAAAGTGCCCCAAACCGGGGGAAAGTCAAGTTTGGCCGGCCGGTACTCCGAAACAATGGGAGTGTCCGTCTTCATCGGTCAAGAAGAACTCCGTCTGACCGTAGTCACGGTTGGAAATATCCGAGACGCCGTACCCGAGCTGACGCAGATGCTCCCGCAGCCCATGCAGATCGCTCGGCGCCCAGTAGAGGCGGATGCCCTCATAGTCCTCGGGCTGGCTCGACATGCCCTTCCGCTGGTTGAGCCAGAACTGCATGCGCTCGTTGTGCACCATGCAACCGACCAGCCGGCCATTCTGCCGCATCGGCCGATCCATGGTGAGCCCGAGGCCCTCCACCCAGAAGCGGAGGCTCCGCTCGATGTCCGCGCTCGGAATGATCGGCAGACACGAATTGACGGACATCGACATCTCCTGTATGCCATCCGGTTCCGGGTTGACTGACGACCGATCCGAATCAGTTATAAGATATAGTCGCAAACCGGGAGGCTGCGTTGGTTCGGTGGCCCAGCCCGCAGCGTCGAAGCGTCGCTTTGGAGGAATGGATGAGCAAACCGCGCATCTTTCTTGGCTCGTCGGCCAAGCAGGCGAAAATGGTGCAGGCGCTGACGCGCGGGCTGGAGGACGTCGCGCACGTCGATCCCTGGACGACTTCCTTCAATCCCGGAACCAACACGCTGGATCGCCTCGTGGAGCTGGCGCATGAGGTCGACTTCGCCGCGTTCGTGTTCGCCCGGGACGATTGGACGGCCGCCGGCCCGGCCGACGCGTCTCCCCCGGCGGGCGGTCAGGATTCCCCCCGAGACAACGTCGTGTTCGAGGCCGGCCTGTTCGGCGGCGTCCTCGGCATCCGCCGGACCTTCATCCTCCACGCCCGCGGCTCGAAGCTGCCGAGCGATCTCCTCGGCCTCACGTGCGTGCGATACGGCGATGCGACCACCGCCGCCGAGATGAGAGCCGTCAACCAGAAGATCCGGAATGCGATCGAGGGCGAGGGACGTCTCGCCCGCATCGAAGGGCTGTGGTGGCAGTACTCGCTGACGGAGCGCGGGCCGCGGGAGCCATCCGCCGTGAGCCTGCTGCGGATCTCGCGCGACCGCGACGGGGCGCTGGAGGTACACGGCCGGTCCTGGCGGGAGGATGGCGGCCTGTCCGCGAGATACTGGAGCGAAGCGGCGAAGGAGAAGAAGGATCCCGCGGGGATCTTCTATTGCTGGAAGGGCGAGCGACCCCGAGACCCGGACGCGCCGCAGCTGGAGGGAACCGGGGAGATCCGGCTGGAGTCCGCCGATCGCGCCGCCGGATACTGGATCACTCGGGCGAACACGGACCCGAGCCTGAACGCGCGCACCTCCGGCGTCTACTGGCGCGCCGAGCCCGAGGACTTGAGTATCCTGGACGGATCGGACGATCGGCGGCGCGCGGAGCTGATGGCGGAACGGCTGAAGCAGTGGAAGGCCATCGTGAGCGTCTGACGCCGGCTCAGTTCAGAAACCTGGCGCGTTGTTCGGGACTCGGGACCAGGCACTGCGGACCACCGGGTACCAGACTGTGCCGATGGCGCGCGACGAGGTCGTAGAGCGCGTCGCGGAGGAACCGGGGAATGAGACCCGCCACGCTCGCGAAGCGCCACGGGCCGCCAAGGTACCGTGCCACTCGGAGCGCCGCCGCTGACCGGGTGAGAAGCCGGTCACTCGTGCGGCCATCTCCCGGATCATACCAGACCACTGAATCCACCCGCCCGAGCTCGGGGTGCCGGGCGAGAACCTCCCGGCCGAACGTGCCGTCGAGAGCGGCGAATTGAAGGGTCCCCCGCCGGTCGTGCCGGAGGACGAGCTGGACGCTCTCGGCACAGAATCCGCAGGTCCCATCGTAGAGCAGGACCGGCTTCGTCATCCGAGTTCCGCCGCTCAGCGCTTGCCGTACTCGTCATGGCGGCGCCACCAGAAGTCGGTCTCGTTGCGCCCCTTGGGCGCGCGGTCGAGCCACTGGTACGCGCCCCAGAGCGCGTCCAGTCCTCGCGCATAGGCGGAATAGGTGTGATAGACCACGCCGTCCTCGAGGGCGAACGCGCTCATGCCCGGCCGCTCGCGCGTGAAGGTATCCATGTCGGTGCCCGTCATCGCGGCGATCTCCGAGGGCGTTTCGTCGGACGCACTCGAGGGCTCTTCGCGCTGATAGTTGTACTCGACCCCACCCTCACGCTGCTGCTGCTCGGTGATATAGACGCTGAAATCGGGGTTGAAGTCACCGCCGAACGAGGACGCCCAGGGAAAGGTCCACCCCATCCGCCGCTCGTAGTCCAGCAGCTTCGCCAACGGCGCGCGCGAGACCGCCCAGAGCATCACGTCGTGGTTGGCCAGGTGCGTCGCGAACCCGTTGAACCCGTCCGCGATGGCCGAGCAGGCCGGGCAGCCGCCGGTGAAGTCGGGTCCGAACATGAAGTGGTAGACGAACAGCTGCGAGCGCCCCTGGAAGAGATCGGCCAGCGTGGCCTTCCCCTGGCTCGTCTCGAACTGATACGCCTTGTCGATCCGCACCCATGGCAGGGCCTGCCGACGACTCGTGATCTCGTCACCGCGCCGCGTATGCTCCTTCTCCGCCTTGAGCAGGTCGAGTCGCGCGGCGAGCCACTCTTTCCGCGTCCCGGTCGTGTGCTTGGCCGATTCTTTCGTTCCCTTGGTTACGCCTGCCATCTTCATCTCCTCTTGTAGTGCGTCAGCCGTTTCGTCTGCCTCGCTTTGCCTGCCCGTTGCCTGTGAGCATACGTCGCTCCACGGGGAGGGCTGGTGATGCAGGTCACTCCGAGCTGGAGCGAGTTCAGAGCGCGTCACCCGACCTGGCGAAGG
The DNA here is from genome assembly GCA_963720365.1 of uncultured Gemmatimonadales bacterium. GTDB lineage: Bacteria > Gemmatimonadota > Gemmatimonadetes > Gemmatimonadales > GWC2-71-9 > CAVVWJ01. The sequence goes on from CAVRFK010000007.1 coordinate 64,356, forward strand.
GTGATATCGAACTCGCCCAGACGCGCCTCCGCCTGCAGATCCGCCGGCGCCGGCTGCAAAGCGACGGTGACCCGACTGCGATCCTCCGGCGAAAGCTCCTTGCGGATAAGGTCCGCGTCGTTCAACGCTTCGCCCTCGAAATACATCTGCGTGACCAGCTCGTGGAAGCCCCGGCGAGAGACCCGGAAATGGATATGCGGTGGCCGCACCCAGCCTTGATCGTCGGCGGGATACGCGCCCGGGTTTGATGGTCTTGAAGCGGAATCGTCCCTCGCGGTCGGTGACCATCTCGGCCCAGCTCTGGAAGCTGGGGTCGAGCGGCCGCGGATTCGCCGCATCCTTCTCGTGGTCGTACCGGCCCCAGGTGTTGGCTTGCCAGATCTCGACCAGGGCACCGACGACCGGCTGGCATGCCTCGTCCAATACCCGCCCGCGCACGAAGATGACGTCGCCCTTGGCTCGGCCCGGCCGGCCACGGACCTGCGTCAGATCGGGATCCTCGTCCGCCTGGTCGCGCGTCGGGTAGTAGGGGCCTTCGGTCTGGGCGACTGTCGCTTCATTGCAGGGAGCCGGGACCGCGTCGGCTCCGAGCTTGTGCGCGACGAGTCCCGCCGCCGCGCCGGCACCGGCGCTCAGCAGGCCACGGCGGGAGATCGGAACATCCTGGGTCACATGAACCTCCTCGGTTGGCGTACGGTTGCTCATTGATACGTCTCCCACCACTCCCGCGCCCGGTCCTGGGTCCAGGCGCTCGCGCACTCTACTTCTGCCAGCCGCGCCGAGAGTTCCCTGGCGGACTGCGGTCGATCCGCGGGGTCCTTGGCCAGACAGGCCAGCACGAGGTCATCGAGTCCCTTGGGGATCGGCAGGTCGGTCCGGGCCGACGGGCGCGTCGGTACCGCTTGAGCGTGTTGCAGCAAGAGCCCCATGGAGGTGTCCGCGGCAAACACGAATTCCCCCGTGAGGAGCCAGTAGGCGACACAGCCGGTCGCATACACATCCGCGCGTCCATCCATGTCGGTTCCCATCGCCTGCTCGGGAGCGATGAACGCCGGCGTACCGTGGACGGCGTTCTCCCGCGCAGAGCAGCGGGCTGGTGTCCGCGGGGTCGCGGACCGTGCCCACGATGCCGAAATCCAGCACCTTCACGAAGTCGTACTCCTCGCCGTACCGGCAGAGGAAGATGTTGGCGGGCTTGATATCACGGTGAATCAGGCCGTGCGACTGGGCCTCCGACAGTGAGTGGCAGACCTGGCGAAGCAGGAAGATGGCCCGTTCGGGCGGAACCGGGCCGAAACGCCGAAGCAGCGCGTCGGCATCGAGACCATCGAGCAGCTCCATTACATAGTAGAAGGCGCCGTCGGTGGCGATGCCGAAATCGAAGAGCTCCACGGTATGGGGCGAGCGGAGGCGGGCGATGACCTGCGCCTCCCGCTCGAACCGTCGGACCGCCTCCTCCGACACGCCCTCACGCGCCGTCCGGGCGAAGGGCCGCATCAGCTTGATGGCGGCGGGTCGTGCCAGCATGCGATGGCGGGCCCGCCAGACCTCACCCATCCCTCCCTCGCCGAGCTTTTCCTCCAGACGGTAACTCCCCAGCTCCCTGGCGCGCTTGACCTCGGTACCCAGCTGGTAGACCACGCGGGCACCGACGTAGGCCATGCCAACGACGACGAGGTAGGGGAACACCAGGCCGAAGAAGAACTCGCCCGGCCCGATCCGGAACGACGTAGCTCCGGTCGCGATCACGAATCCGATGACGACGGGGACCGAGCTGACCGATGCGAGGGCGGCGAGCAGCGCTCGGCGGGGGGAGGTCGGCACGACGACCGTGAACAGCACGACCCAGACGGCCACGAAGGAGAGGCCCAACATGCCGCGGTGGGTATCGAGCGCGCGAGGGTCGGCAAACTCGGCCGCGGCAATGGCGTAGCTGCTGGCGATCTCGAAGACGACGCCGAGGTGTATCGCCGTCCGGACCGGCACCCGCGGGCTCCGGATCACCGCCGCGACGACCAGCGCCACCACGATCCCGATGACACCGGGACCCCACTGCACGAAGCTCCCCAGGAATCGGGCTCGATCGCTGGGCAGCAGCAGGGCCGGAAAGATCCCGGCCAGGAAGAAGACTACGGCATACAGGAGGGCGAGGACGCGGAGGCGTTCGGCGGACTGGCGGAGCAGATCGTCCGGGAATCCCGACGGAGACGGCTCCAGCCGCCGGGTCGCGGGAGTCGGGGGGCATGAGGGTGACGGGCTCGTGCATGCCGAAGCTCCGAACGGCGCCCTCCGCCCGCCCGCGGCCCAGCTAAACCAGCGGGCCGGTACCCGTGAAGTGGACGAGCGTAGTGTCAGGATGCCGGCTGTCGAACATCGTGTCACTGACCCGAGCGGTGCCCTTCTGGCCGGTGTCGAAGGTCAGGGCGAGGCGCTCATTCGGGAGAATGCCGTCCGCGCTGCGCGACACGAACTCGCCACGCCAGGACTGCCGGCCTGGGCTCAGATCCGTGATGGTGACCTGCACTTCCACATTCGGAAGGTCTTTGCGATTCGAGCGTTCGATCAGAGCGATGAAGGCTGCCATGCCACGACCTGCTTTCTGGGACCCACGGGGGAGCGGCACCAGGGACTGCCAGTGGGTCGGAGCCCCGGTACTTCAATGGTACTCCCAAGAACTGGGTTTCGCTTGGAGGAGGAGGGAGATTCGGGACTTGACATGGATTGGATCGCGGCTGGGCCTCGAGGCTCCGGGGCCTGCCCCCCGCGTTGTGACACTGCTCATGCCGACCGGCGAAGGCGCGTCAGCACCCGATCCAGGGCAGCGGCGAAGGCTTGCTTCGCTCGAGCGTCGTAGGGCGCCGGCCCTCCCGTGACCATCCCGGCGATACGAGCCTGCTCCATGAAATCCCGCACGGACAAGCGCTCGCCGATGGTCTCGGCCGTGTGCTCTTCGCCCCGGGGATCGAGGACGGCGATGCCCTTGGGCACGAGCAGGGCGGCCAACGGCACATCCTGGGTGACGACCAGATCCCCCAGGCTAGCCTGGCTCGCGATGTACTGGTCGGCGACGTCGGCGCCGCCGTCCACCCACACGGCGCTCACCATGGGATTGCCCGGTGGTGTCTGGAGGCGCTGATTGGCGACCAGCACGGTTTCGATCGTCAGCCGTTTGGCCGCTCGAAACACCAGCTCCTTTACATCCCGTGGCGCCGCATCCGCATCAATCCAGATCTTCAGATCTCGCTCGGGTCTCGTGGTGAGCCGGATCCCGCGTCAGCGCGTAGACCACCTGGTCCACGATCTTGCCGTCTTTCACTGCCGAACGCGACAGGATGCGCTCCCGCGCAGACCCGGCGTTCTCGAGCACGCGCATCGACGCGGTACTCCAGGCAAACACCGGCGCATACAGCCGGCAAAGGTTCAGCTCGGCAAGGGCGTGCTCGCTCGCGCGCACGGAGTCGGCTCGTGAAGCTGTACCAACCAGCTTATGGAGAAGACGGCCAGCTCGGGAACCCGAAGCACCCTGGCGACGCTGTGTCACTGGCTAACCCCCAGGTCGTATTGAGCCCTATCTACACCAGAATCGCCGGTCCGACCGCGAGCAATCGGCCAGATGCGTCACGAGCGGCACCCGCTTGAACCGGGCGGTGGCCAGAAGGGAAGCGAGCGCCGTCATGGTCTGGTCTCCGCCAGTGGTCGCCGTCATGGCGGGGCCGAAGCAGAATCCCGGACTGCCTCGCGTGCTCGAGCCGAGTCACTGACGTTCAAGGCGCCCTGCACACCCCGGGCTCCGGGCAGCTTCGATTGACCGATGATGCTGTCGCGTTCTCGTTCCGTGCGACCGGCGCCCACGGTCGTGCCACCGCCGCAGGCGCCGGTCAGGATGGCCAGGGCAATTGCCGCGATTCCAATCGTAGGCATGGGGGTCTCATGAGTTGCTGGTGATGAATCGTACTCCGCCGGCCTGCGCGCCGCCCGGCTCACCCGTGCGCCGCGGCAATGCCCGCGGCGCGACCCGTCGCCCAGGCCCAGAGAAAGTTGTATCCACCGATCGGGCCGAACGCGTCCAGGACTTCTCCCGACAGGTAAAGCCCGGGATGCCGCCGGCTCTCCATCGTGCGCGGGTCCACCTCCGCGAGGCTCACCCCGCCGCCCATCACCTCCGCCTTCCGGTATCCCTCGTCTCCGCTCCAGGGAAGCTCGCCGCGCACCAGTATCTCGATCAGCCGGCGACGCTCATCCCGGCGCAGCTGCGCTAAGGGGCGCGACGGCTCCACACCCGCCGACTCGGCCAGCATGTCGGCCAGACGGTCGGGAAGCTCGCGCCGGAGCACCCCGCCGACCGTACGGGTGCCATCCGGCTCGAGCGCGGATGCCCACGCCGCCTCGTCGAGCGCGGCCCACTGCACCGAGAGCCGCGCGCCGCCGTCACCCTCCAGGCGCGAGCGGACCAGGACGTGGGAGACATCGAGCACCGACGGGCCGCTGTACCCGCGATGGGTAAACAGGAACCCACCGCTGCTGCCGGCACTCCTCTGATCGTCGCATGCGGTGATCGTGACCGGCAACGACACGCCGGCCAGCGCCGCGAATGGTGCCGGGCTCGCGACCGCCGGCGTCAGCGCCGCGTAGGTCGGGTGCACCGTGTGCCCCAGCGCCGCGAGGATCGCCAGCCCGCGGCCGTCGCTCCCGGTGTTCGGCACCGACAGCCCGCCGGTCGCGATGATCACCGCGTCCACGACCAGCGGGTCCCCGTTCTCCCGCTCGATCCGCCAGCCGCTCGCCACGGGCTCGAGCCCGGTGACCGTGGTCTCCGTGAGCACGCGCGCGCCACGGCGTGCCCCCAGCCCCAGCAATCCATCCCGCACGTCGCGCGCGCGGTTCGACGCCGGGAACAATTTGGCCGTCTCGCGCTCCTCGACCAGCGGCAGGCCCACCTCGCGCTCGAAGAACGCGATCTGCTCCGCGAGCGGCCACGAGCGCAGGATATTTCTGAGTGTATGCGGTGACGAGTCGGTGACGAACCTTCGCTCGTCGACCCGCGCGGGCAGGATGTTGCAGCGGCCGCCGCCGCTGATGAGGATCTTGCGCCCCCCGTCCCGCATGCGCTCGATCAACAGGGTGTCGGCGCCGCCGGTAGCCGCGAAAATGGCGGCCATATTGCCGGCGGCACCTGCCCCGATCACGGCGACGCGGCGGGGCACTGGGTGTCCGGGGGGTCAGCCGGCAGATGCAGGTCCGCGCACGGCCTCTTCGATCGCGGCGACGTCGATCTTTTTCATCGGCATCATCGCCTCGAACGCCCGCTTGGCCACGTCGCCACCCTTGGCCATGGCATCGGTCAACACGCGTGGGGTGATCTGCCAGCTGACGCCCCATTTGTCCTTGCACCAGCCGCACTGGCTTTCCTGCCCGCCGTTCCCGACAATCGCGTTCCAGTAGCGGTCGGTCTCTTCCTGGTCGTCCGTCGCGATCTGGAAGGAAAAAGCCTCATCGTGCTTGAACTGTGGCCCGCCGTTGAGGCCGATACAGGGTATACTCGCGACGGTGAACTCGACCGTCAGGACATCGCCCGTCTTGCCGTCGGGATAGTTGCCGGGCGCACGATGTACGGCGCCGAGGCTGCTTTGGGGAAAGGTCTTGACGTAGAAGCGCGCGGCCTCTTCGGCATCATGGTCATACCAGAGGCAGATGGTGCTCTTGTTCATTGTTGCCGACTCCTGTTGCCGAGCAGTAAGAATGTGGCGTCTTAGTCGAGTGGCTCGACACCGAGCTAGCCATGTCTGGCGCGCCGCACCGCGAGGCCACGAAATCGTAGGTCAAAGCAGCGACGGGCCCCCATGGGCCACCTTTCGAGCGTGTCCGTCTGTTTACTTGGGAGGGAGAGATTGGACCCATTGCGCGGCAAGGTCTACCCATTTCCCTAGCTGTGCATCCTTGGCGAGTCCCTTCGCCTCCACCAGAACCCAAGCCTTCATCGGACGCCCGGTCACATCGAACACCCGCGTGTGCGGCTTCGCCAGTGCTCTGCCGGCCTCCTCAGCACCAAGGCGGACAATCAGAGCATCCCGATGCACGCCGCAGCACATGTTTCCTTGCAGCATGAAGATGATGCCACCAAACATCTTCCTTTCCGCCACGCCGCTCCGCTTGCTCAGGTGGGCTCGGATGCGTGCGGATAGGTTTTCGTCAAATGCCATCGGTCCCGTGATCCTTATCTACTGACTGCACGCTCGTGTCGGACAGCGCGTGCCGTAGGAGCCGGATTCATCGCGACCGACGGAAACGGCGGTCGCTCCACCACGACTCCATACGCGGGAACGGTGCGACTGAAGATGACGTTCATAGTGAATTCATGGTATACCGCTCCAGGTTCGGCACTGATCATTCGTCCGCTCGCATCCCCGGACTACGCCCATCTGAAGACTAAGACCACTCCAAGTGCGATCAGCACTGCGCCGCCGGCACGTGAGAGGCGGGCACCGACGAACCCCAGCTTCTCCGCGAGGATGAAGAGCGTCAGGACGCCGACCCACGCCAGGTTCATCACGCCGACCACGAAGAGCACGGCCATCAACGCCCAGCAGCAGCCCAGGCAGAAGGTGCCGTGTCGGAATCCCATCAGGAACGCACCGCCCGAGCCGTCGCGCCAGTTGCTCATCAGAAATCCCAGCGGACTCTGGCAGTGGGCCAGGCATCCGATCTTGAGCGACGACAGCTGATACACGCCCGCCGCGATGAGGATGACACCCGCGACCGTGGTGCTCGTGGTCGCCATCGCCGGTGACAGCAGCGCGCCTTCGTGCAGGGCCCATTGGGCGGCGGTGGCACAGGCGCTGAACGCCACCCAGACCACCAGGTAGCCGAAGCCGAACGACGGGACGGCCGGCACCACGCCGCGATCCTCTCGCTGAGCGTGCATCCCGGCGAAGAGGAGCAGGACGGGAAGGGCGGACACGGCCATCATGCCGACCATCATCACCGTCCACATCACGAACGTCAGCAGCAGATCGCCCGCGCCCCAGGGCTGATCCATCACCATGGTCATCCCCGCCATCGCCGTGTCGCCCTCGACGGGGGACGTCATCCGACGATTCAGGTGGACGAGGTAGGCCCAGGCCAGCGCGGTGATGAGTACGATGCAGCTCGCGATGAGGGCGCGGTCGCGGCGGGAAGGGGCCGGGACCGGTGAGGGGCTAGGCGCTTCGCCAGGAGAAGGGAGCGTACTGGCCATGGTTCTTTCCGCTGGTGTCATGCCAGCTCACGCCCAGGGCGTCAACATGGCTCTTCGCCGCATGGGCGAGGGCGAAGCGGCTCGCGGCGGGATGGCCCGTGTTCTCCAGATGGATGGGCTCGGTGATGTTGGGGTCGATTCCCATGGCGCCTTCGGCGGCCATGTCGACGAGCTTCGCTGCGGTGACCGACCATTTGGCGCCCGCGCGATCGAATCGGATCGGCGCCGACTCCACGCCCAGAAACTTCCCGACCAACGCCGACAGAGCCGCCATGGGGCCGCCGGCGGCCCCGCTCGCGATCGAGCTGATAGCCTCGTGTTGCTCGGCGCTCGCCTGCGCGTCCGCGATGACACCGACCGACCAGTTCCCCTGCCCCATCTCCTTCGGCGTGTAGAGGAGAACGATGAAGCCGAGTCCGTCGAGTGGAACCGTGCCGTAAGTGCCGCGTTCGATCTGAAACGCCATGGCGACCGTGCAGTCCCCCTTGGTCGGCATGACGGCCAGCTGTCCCGGGACGCAGGGACAGACGAAATCGCAGCTGCAGGTTTCGTAGTATTGACCCGTGACTTGCCATGACGGCGTAGCCATGTCCCCCCCGTTGGTGCCAGGTCCGATCGCCAGTGGATGGGCGAGTCCGATTGCCGATCCCTAAGTTGGAGAAACCGGGCGGGGAATGCCAGCGAGGAACGGGATCAGCTGGTCCCCGAGGCCCCTCGGACACTCCTCCATCAGAAAATGACCGGCGGGGAGCGCATGGCCGCTCACCTGGTCCGCCCACTGATGCCAGATGGCCCGTCCGCTCCGCAGCTCGGCTCGCCGCCTTCGAACGGACTCGAGCCACTCGGGCAAGCTCCATGAATGGTGGCAGCACAGACCGCGAGAGCGAAGCTCGGCATTGGTCAGCCCTCGCGCCTCATGCGCTCCTGGCGCGCGCGTTCGGCCTCGCTCGGTGACTCGAGCTCGGTATCGCCGATCTCGATCCCGCCGGCGCGCTCGTAGTGTGCGACCACGAGACCCGTGCTCGCGACCCGCGATCTGGCCAGCTTGTAGCTGTGCGGCACGGAGCCGTCCGCGAACAGCTTCTTGCCGCCGCCGAGCACGACCGGCACGATGAAGAGGCTCATCGCGTCCACCAGGTCGTTCGCGAGCAGCGCGTGCACCAGCTCGGTGCTGCCCTGGGTGACGAGGTTCGGGCCGTCTTCTTTCCGCAGACGCTTCACCTCGGCGATGTCTCGCAGCAGCACCGAGCCCTGCCAGCTGGTATCGACGTCGCCCGAGCGCGACACCACGTACTTCCTGATGTTCTTGAACAGCGTGGCGATGCTGCCGGCGGGAGCGGCTTCGTCATAGTAGGGCCAGTATGCCGCGAAGATCTCATAGGTCTTGCGGCCGAGCAGAAGATCGCACTTCTCCTGGAAGACGCGGTCGATCTCTTCGCCGAACACCTGCTCGAAGTAGGGCATCACCCAGCCGCCGAACTTGAAGCCCTTCGTGGGATCTTCCCACGGCCCGCCAGGCGCCTGCATGACTCCGTCCATGGAAACCTGGGCGCCGACAATGATCTTCCGCATGGTTATCTCCTGGGCTCGTAGCGCATCGCCGGCGGCCCCGAGGCCAACTCCCGCTGGCTCACGAGCTTCAAGTCGGCAAGCTTCGAGAGGCCCGCCAACAAGGTCGGCCCATGGCCCCTTACGGCCCGGTCCAGGCTGCTCGACACGACGTACTTCTTGGCCGCGTTGCGATGGAGGTCTTCGTCCGGGATGAGTGCACGATGATCACGGCAGCCGTCCAAAGTGACGTTGATGGAATATCGTCGGGGTCGCATTGCGGAAGAGTGCCTCTGATGATGCAGCGTGGAGCGGCATGCGTCTACCGCTGCCAGAAGCCGTGGTCGATGCCGCCCTGGAGGTAGATGGCGAAGGTGCCATGCCCGGGAATCTCCAACGGTGGAACGGCTATCTCACCGCCGGCCTCCGCCACCGCGGCGACGGCCGCTTCGATGTTGTCCACCAGCCAGTAGGGCCGCACGACCGGCGATTCCGTTGGACGCAAGGGCGCACGTATCCCCACCAACCCGCCTCCTGCCATTTCTGCCGTCCGGGCGTTTCCGAGCCCGGCGTCCGGCTTGCCGAACCGAACCCCGTTGGCGGCTGCGTACGCGGCGCATACCGCGTCGACCTCCTTGGTCACGATTTCGAGATAGTAGATCTGCATGGTCATTTACCTCTAGCTGTCAAAGGAATTCACAATCGGCCTCACGAGTGGCATAAAAGAGTCTGTTAGTGCCTGCTCCTCGGCCAGGAAAGCCGCCGCGCGCGCAGCGGTGCTTGCCAAGTCGGCCGGAGCGGCCACGCGGGCCGATTCTCCAGCGCAGGCGTAGGCCTGAAGCGCAGGCATCAGGAGTAGGACTGCGTATGTACTCCTCGGACGCGTCTTACGGAATGTAAATCGGCCGAAATGGTGAAAAGTGCATTTGCGCATTAGGCGATGCCCCTCACCGGAGATACCGCGGTCGCGTCCAAAGCACATAGGTCGTATCAAGCACCGGTAACTGGACCTCGAGACGAAGGCTATCCGGCCGGACTCTCACGAGATCCGTCATGACATTGCTACCCCAGGTGATCCATTCCAGGCGGTCGTTATCTACTCGCATCGTCATCGGGGCTGACGAGTTCAGCACGACGGCATCGATTGAACCGGCCGGCTCTGTCCAATACGCATAATGATCCGCCACCGCCAAAGCCGAGGCGAGATCCGGACTCGTCGAATTGAGCAGCAAGAACAACGAGAAGCCATGGGTGCCATAAGAGTGAATCGCGCTGACCCCCGTGCTGTCCCACGATACGATCCAAGCAGCTCCGCGCCTGCGAGGGTCGTCCTTCCCGCGCTTCCGAGCCTCCTGGGCAACGGCAATCCAACGACGATCGAGCTGCTCAGGAAGGGCCACGAAGATTCGTGCCGTATCTCCAGCGACGACCACCTCGAATGCTCCCCCGGTCGTTGCCGGAGTTCCGCTCAGTAGTTGACCATGGCGAGGTAGCGCCACGCGGCGGTCAGAAAGGGGCGAGGCTCAGGACCTGCGCGCGACCGATTGTGCACGGTTTCCCTGGGATGCTACACTTGCCATGAGCGTGCGGCTCGAGGCCTATGAGGAGTTTATGCGCGACCAATCGGCAGACGAATATCACCTCGGTACCCAGGATCTGACCAACGACGATCCACGGCTGGCCTTGATCTATCGCGAGGCACTCCGAGGGCTGGTGCAGCAACAGGGCGTCGTCGAGAGCATGACGGTCAGAGCTGGGAATCTCACCTTTGCGGCGGCGTTCGTGAGCTCGCTCCTGGGAGGACGAGCCTTGTCGAATGGGCTGGGGCTCTGGGATTGGCTCGCCGTCCTGATCCTGTTCGCACTTGGCGCCCACATCGCCTTCCTGCTCTGGCCCTACCACCAGTACCGGTTCCGCTTCGACCCTGCGGATCTGCTGAAGCAGTACGTCGACGGCGACGCGCCGGCGACCGTGTCGCAGATGCACCGGGCCCTCGCGCTTCGCATGGAGGAGGATCGGAAGAGCAACTGGCGGATCATCCAACGCCTCCGCATCGCGCTGCAGCTCGCGCTCATCCTGCTGCTGCTCGACATCCTGGCGTGGCTCTTCGCCATCGCACAGGCTTGAGAAAGCAGCGTCGTCGAACTATTCCGTACGGTGCGTCACGCATCACGACCTTTGCCGCGTCCACTCCCCTCTACAACAGGTCGGCGCTGAAGCTGCCGGATGCCGTGAGCGTACCCACCGGATTCGTGTTCCCGAGCAGCGTGCCCCGAAAGGAGAAGAATCCCGCCGGAGCACCCTGCGATGTCTCGATGGTCACTGTCCCTGCTGCTCCATCCACTCTCTCGAGCAGCACCGCGCCGCCCTCCAGGGTCATGAGAACTCGCGTGTACATCGCAATACAATCCTCGCCGGCGGGATCGATGGGTGCGCGCCGGGGGCGGGCGGGTCGTCGCCGAGACACCGGATGGCAATGGTATGAACGGTATCGCCGCGGACGGCGTGCATGCGGATGACAAAGTGGAGACCGGGCGGGGTGTCCTCGGCAAAAGTGCGCTCCGCGAGCGCCGATCCGGACAAGTTGGCGACGCGAGTGCCGGTGAGCTGCGCGCGAAACGTACCTTGGGCTGGTGCGGTGTTGTCGGAACAGCCACTCGCCATAACAGCGAGCAGTAGGAGCCAGTCGCCGCGGTTCGCCAAGTTACGGCTGCACATCAATCGTCACCGAGGCGCTGGTCACCGCGTTCCGCGCCGTGATTGTGGTGACGCCGGGCGCGACACTCCTAAGGACGGCGGTATCGCCGTACGGCGAGACGGTGGCCACGGCCAGGTCGGAGTCGTCCAATAGAAGCGGCGGAAGTTGAGGATTTCCCAGTCGGCGTCGCGTGCCACCGCCTCCAGCACGGCCGAGTCGGAGACCGCCAGGGTTGCGGGTGCGCCTGCGATCTCCACCGATGCCGCGGGTTCATCCACGAAAAGCGTAAACCCTTGCACCAGCGTATCGATCGCGAACCTGATGTTGGCGAAGCCCGGCGCGACGGCGTGGATCAGTCCGTTCTCGTCGATGGTCGCGAAACGAGTCGGGCTCGCTGACCATGTCACCGCGGGGTCGGCGATCCGCTGAAAGTAGGCGTCGTAGACCTCCGGCGTGACCGTCATCTGTCTCCCGCCTCGATGCTCTGGTGCGGGATCTGGATCGAAGCGACATAGGGCGCCCGGTTGGGATCGATGGTGTCGCTCCGGCGCGAGGCCCTGAACGCGACGCCGGGGTTGGTGGGGGCGACGACCCGCCCGGTCAGCGTGGAACTGTCGCTGAACTCCGCCACCAGGAACGAGTCGAGCGTCACGGCCTCGAGAAATGCCACCGTGTCTCCGACCTGCCGCACGATGAACTGCCGCTCCAGCCCGAGCACGCCGCGCCTGACCACATTGTCCTCGCCGCACCGCAGGATGCCGGTGAAGGGAACTCGCATGCTGATCAAGGGGACCGGACCCGTGTCGGCGGGCTCGATGGTCATGACCCACGAGCTCGTGCAGATCGCGGCCTGGCCGGCGGAGTCACTGCCCGGCAGTCCGGTGATCAGAGCATCCCACACGCCCACGGCATCCGTCCGGGGCGGAGAGGGCTCGGGACCGACGTTGTCGCTGCAGGAGAGTGCCAGCCACACCGCGAGGATGACAGGCGCCAGGTGCGGGCGTCTCATCTCATGGCCCCCATGCCCTGGGTCCGGTCCGTTCGACCGCGGCGGCGTCGTTGGTGATGTTGACCAGCCCCGTCCCGTCGGCGTTGATCACGAAGACATCGTTCCGCCCGGCCGCATCGCTGTCGAACACCAGTCGTGTCCCGTCAGGTGACCAGCTGGGATTCCACTCGTTTCCCGACATGTCGGTCAACCGAACCCGATCGGTTCCATCGGCGTTCATCACGAACACCTGGTATGTGCCAGACGCGAAGGTGGAGAATGCAATCCGCGTCCCGTCCGGAGACACATTGCCGGGCGCGACATCGGGATCCTCGCCGGGGAGCAGGGACTGTCCGCTCCCATCCGCGTTCATGACGTGACGCTCTGCTTCGTCGGCCGAGTAGAAGATGCGAATCCCGTCGGCCGACCACCAAGGGGCATACTCGGATGATTCCGGAGTGTTCGTGAGGTTCAGTTGCCGGGACCCGTCCGCGTTCATGATCCAGATATCGTAGAAGCCGCGGACGAAGGCGATCCGGGTCCCGTCGGGAGACCAGACCGGCTCATAGTCATGAGTGAGGCTGTCGGTGAGGTTGATCTGACCGGTGCCGTCCGCGTTCATGACATAGATGTCATACTGGAAGAAATCGTCGAAGAGGTTGCCGTCTCTTCCGTAGTAGACGATCCTGGCCCCGTCCGGCGAGCTGGAAGGTGAGAGCTCCTGGAAGTCCGGCGTGTCCGTCAGACGAACCCGGTCACTGCCGTCCGGGTTCGAGGAGTAGATGTCGAAGTTGCCGCCGCGGCTGCTGGTGAACACGATCCGGCCGAGCAATGGTGAGCGAACACAGCTGACCTCGAACCGCACATGGAACGTTTCCCCGGCGGCCACCCGGATGGTTCGCAGGTCGTCGTCCTGACTCCGGCAGTTCCCCCGGACGGCGGTGAGCCGGACCTGGATGTCGCCCGCGGGCACTCCCAAGACGGTCTCGGTACCGTTGGCACCGATCGCCAGCGGAGCCGGCGCACCCTCCAGTTGCACCAGGTACCCGTCGGAATCCAAGTCCTCGCCCGTGGAAACCGTGGTCACCTCGACGGTTCCCGCGCCGAGACCGGAGGGCCCGTCGCCGCAGGCGGCCAGGGTCAGGCAGAAGCAAAGACCCGAGGTCAGCCGGATCAGTGCCATGGGTGGCCCCTCGTCGACTCCCGCATATCGGTCTCGGACCCGTGATTTGGGGATAGTTGGATGCTACGGGGACGGACTGGTCTACGGAAGGGGAAAACGAGCGGAAAAGCGCCGACAATGCGACACTCGTCGCTTCGAAACAGGACTATGGCGCTGGCGACTATGGGCGGGTTAGGCCGCAGCCCGCCCGATGCGCCCCCGGCTACTTCTATCCATTCCTTGGCTCCTGCCGCCATTCCTCGATGTGTCGAAGGACACTGGTAGCCCGCGGTGCCCGGAGCCAGCCGGGCAAGCGGGTTTCGTACGCTTGTCGGTACTCCTTCCCCTCGAATTGATTCTTCATGAAGGCTTCAACCGACGGCTCGCGCCACCGCTCGTAGAGGGTATAGCCCGTGGGGTCGTTCGCGTCCCGTTGCAGTGAGCAGCTTACGAACGCTGTTTCCCGAGACATCAGCTCGATAACGGTTATCAGCGCAGCCTTCCACTCCGCTACGCACTCCGGCTTCAGATCCAGCTTCACATAGAACACGAGGTCGTCGTTTCGCAAAGGGTCGTCTCCTGATTGAGGCATCAGGCCGCGTCGCCGCGTCGTCAGCCAGACCACAAGGGCAGCAATGGCGCCAATTGCGACATGGGTTGCCCGCCTTCGGCGGATCTCTCGAAATGGCAACGAAAAGTGCAAGCCGATTCGTCAGGTTCTGCCTAGATTCTCGGCGTCTAGAACCTGGGAGGTTACGAATGAGGATTCGCAGCCGTTGCGCTCGCACTCGCCGCCGCCGCGAGCCCGCTCTCGGCACAGGCAGCCCCACAGCGCCATGAAGCTCTCCGGCGCCGAGCTCGCCGCTCTGGAGGCCGTCCGCGAGGCCGTCTGGGTGGACTGGTTCACCGGGGATACGGCCTCACTCCACACGGTGCTCGGTCCCGAGCTGGTGGCGATCGCCCGGGGGTCCGTTACTGGCACTCCCTCGAGCAGTTCCTGGCCGCTTCTGCCGGCTTCAAGGCCGAGGGCGGCAAGCTCGTGTAGGTCTTGTTCGACTCGACCCTGACTCACCGCTTCGGCGCAACGGTCGTCATGTTCTCACACTATGCTTTAGTCACCGAGAGCAGCAGCAAGCGACAGACGCAACGGGGAAGAGCCACTGAGGTGTTCGTGCGCTCGAACGGACGATGGCTACATACGTCGTGGCATCTCGACGAGGAGGCTTCGTAGCTTGTCGCGTGGACGAGGCAACGCTAGAACGGACGACCTGCCAGCTCGCGCATCTTTCGGCGTTTCTCGTCACGCCCGACGGTACGCCACATCGACGCCCGGACGCCCAACGTGCGCCGAAATAGCGCGACAGAAGTGGCTCAGGTTCTCGAATCCGGACCGGAAGCACGTTTCGCTGACACTCATGCCGGACTCGAGCAGCGCTGCTGCCGCGGCCAGCCGGCATCGCATGACGTATGCATGGGGCGCCATTCCCACGTAGCGGCGAAACACTCGGGTGAGCCGAGCACTGTTCAGTCCCACGTCGCGCGCACGCGCGGCGATGCTGCGACGCACTGCAGGGTCCATCTCGATCGTGCGGCATGTGGCGACCACGGCGTCGAGGGCTGTTCTCCGCGCCGCATAGCGTCCTCTCGTCATCCCTTCATCCGCGTCCGCCTCGAGCGCGGTCAGTGCCGCCAGCGCCCATCGCTCCAGCTGGAACGTGTCTCCATCGGCTGCGGCGTCACGGATTCTTTGATCGACATACGCCAGGCGCGGCGTCGGCGACCTGCGGACCGCCCATCCGGCCCGTGCCCACGCGTGCTCGGAACCGGCCACGTTCGGGGGCTCGAAGCCGATCGAGAGACACACGTCCCTCGGACACTCCTCGTGGTGACTACAGCTGAACATGAACCCCGGTTGAGACAGGACCACGCTGCCGCGCTGGAGCCGCACACGTCGTCTGCCCTGCACCACGTCGAACGAGCCGGACTGGACGAATGCGATCGCCCATCGGGTCGCGACTTCCTCATCGGGGTCGTCATGCGTCACGTGCGGAGGGTGGTCGAAGCGGCTCACCGAGACGTCGGGCGTCGCGAACAGGAGCTCGTAGCGATTCATTGGAGTCGCGACGAATGCGTCACGTGCTCGCGGCCGCGTGGCATCGCAGTCTCCTTGATTCGGTTGCGACCGAAGAGGGGCACGACGTCGCTCCCCGGGATGACGTCGTGCCCACTCGTCGGCTGAAACCCCGGGGAAAAACCCGAAGGCTGCCGCAGTGCTGTCGCACGTGCGGCAGGTATCCCCTCAGGTGCCGTCGGAGCTCGCGCGGACGGAACTTCATGCCCGCACGGCTATTCTACCGCCGCCGGGGCAGCGAGCTAGCGCGAGGACCGGCCACCCACGACCGGATCGGCCCTCAGTTGAGCATCGGAAGATTGCGACTGCCAGACCTGCTCGATCGTCTCGCGCACCTGGGGGACGACATTCTCCCGCGCCGGCAGGCCCTCCTGCTGGAGGTACCCGACAACCGCTGCCGGGATCAGATTCTGGAGTCGGGTGACCGATTCCGCATGGTCGCGGAAGCCTTGGTGCGCCAGCTGCGCGACTTCGGCCTCTCCCAGGGAAAGCGCCGTCGTGTGCAGCATCACGTAGCCAATGCTCGCCAGGCTGAGCGCTGTGTAGTCATCCCGCAGGTTCTTGGGTAGCCCCTCGGTACGCACCAGGTCGATGACCCCCGCGGCGGCGCCAAGAACCGCGGATCCCGCCCTCTTGATCGCGCCTGTGACCCCGTTGGCGTCCCTTCCGCCGCTCAGCGCCCGCAAGTCGGAGATATGATGCTCCACCTTCTGGTGGATGCTACGCAGTTCGGTCACCACTTCTGGATACTCCTTCAGAGCCTCGATCTGGCTCCGGATCGCCTTCTCGATGTGGTCCTCCAAGGCGAGCATATCGGTCACATAGCTGTCCATCGTCTCTTTGATGTCACGTGCCACGGTGAGCCTCCACAGGGTTCAGGTACTTCCGCAGATCGGATAATTCCCCAGGAATGGGGAAACCACCGTACCATAGGGCTTCGCCCCGTCCGCGCCTGTGGGCGGCATCACCGGGATGGCTCCTCCAGTCCTCGGACGGCTGCTTGGGCCATCGGTGCATTTGACGGATATCAGGCGGAGCGATCGACAGGCTTGAAACACCGCACACTAGGCCGGCCGTTCCAGCGTCCGCGCCACCGTGGCCGCCAGGTGGTCGGGATGGACCGGCTTCTGCAGGAAAAAGGGATTCACTCACATGGCTGTCCGCGAACGCTTCTTCCCGAGGATAGCCGGACATCCAGATGACCGGCAGCGCCGGGTATGACTCCGCCAGGGCTTCGGCGAACCTCCCGCCGCCGAGGCCCGGCATGACGACGTCGCTCAGGATCAGGTCCACCGCCCCGTCGAGCCGTGCCAGGCACTCCAGCGCCTCGCTCCCATTGGTGACCTGCAGCACCTCGTAGCGCTCGTCCGCCAGCACCCGGACGATGATGGCGCGGACCGGCTCCTCGTCCTCCACGACCAGCACCCGGCGCGCGTGCCCCGGCTCGGGGTGGGTCCGCCGGGGGCCGACGGCCGGGGGCGGCGCCAGCGGCAGAAGCAGGGTAAACCTGGTGCCGCGCCCTGGCTCGCTCTCCACCTCGAGATGGCCCTCGCTCTGGGCCACGATGCCGTGTACGGTGGCCAGGCCCAGACCGGTGCCCTGACCCACCTCCTTGGTCGTGAAGAAGGGATCGAAAATGCGCGGCAGGTGCTCCGGCGCGATGCCGATGCCGGTGTCGCTGACCTCGAGCCGCGCGAAGCTGCCGGGCGCCACGTCCGTCTTGAGGGAGAACCGGCCGCCGTGCGGCATCGCGTCGCGAGCGTTGACCGCCAGGTTGAGAAAGATCTGGGTGAGCTGCGCCGGGTCCACCCGGACCCAGACCGGGCCGGGCGCCATCTCCAGGCTCACCTCGATGTTGGTCCCGATGAGCCGTTGCAGCAGCGACTGCGCTTCGGCCAGAGCGCGATTGAGATCGAGCGTCTCAGGGGCGAGCACCTGCTGCCGGCTGAAGGCGAGCAACTGCCGGGTGAGGCTGGCCATCCGCTCGGCCGCCTTCTGAATCTCCAGCAGGTCGCTCCGCGCGCCGCCCGAGAGGCCGCTGTCCCGGGCGACGAAGTTGGCGAAGCCGATGAGGGCGTGCAGCTGGTTGTTGAAATCGTGGGCCAACCCGCCCGCCAGGCGGCCGACCGCCTCCATCTTCGCTGCCTGCCGGAGCTGCTCCTCCACGGCCTTCAGCTCGGTGATGTCGAGCAGCGAGCCGATCACCCGGAGCGGCCGGCCCTCCTCATCCCGCGCGACCGATCCGTGATTGCGCACCGTCGCCCAGCGGCCATCCGCCCGCCGGAACTGGTACTCGATGCGCCAGGCCTCGTCCCGGCTCCCGAGGAAAGCCTGGAAAGGAAGCCCGGACCCGGCCCAGGTCGTCCGGATGGATCTGCTCCTCCCACCAGGGGATGGCGTGGTCGATGTCGGTGCCCGCCTCCACCGGGTCGTAGCCGAAGAAGTCCCGGAGACCGTCGCTCCAGCGCACGTCGCCGGTCACCACGTTCCAGTCGCACACCACGCCCTGCGCCGCCTGCACCGCCAGCCGGAACCGCTCCTCATTCTCCCGGAGAGCCGCCTCCGCCTCCCGCCGAATGCGGGAGAGGGCGAGGGTCCCCTCCACCCGGGCCAGGAGCTCGCGGGCGGCGAACGGCTTTACCAGGTAGTCGTCGGCACCGGCTTCGAGACCCTCGATGCGCGACTCTTCGCCGGCCCGCGCCGAGAGCAGAATGATCGGCACGGTGCCGGTGCGGCGGTCCGCCCGGAGCCGGGCCAGCAGCTCGAATCCGTCCAGCCCCGGCATCATGATGTCGCTGATGATGAGGTCGGGCGGCTCGGCCTGCGCGTGGGCCAGCGCCTCGCGGCCGTCGGCGGCGGCGCGCACGGTCCAGCGCGCGCTCAGCAGCCGGGTGATGTAGTCCCGCATGTCGGCGTTGTCGTCCGCCACCAGGATGGTGATGGACGGCTCCGCCCGCCGGCTCCTCGGGGCCGCCACGGTTCCCCCTGCCGGGCGACGAGGATCCGTCCGCCAGACGAGCGGGCAACCAGCGCAGCGCCTCGGCGATGAAGGGCGCGGCGCCCAGTGCCGTGGACGCCATCGTGGCGGCCGTGCCGATCTGGTCGCGGGGGAGGTGGGCGTTCCCGGTGGGCAGGCTTACGCTGAACCGGGTTCCCCGGCCAGGCTCGCTCGCCACCTCCACGCGTCCCCCGTGCAGCCGGACCAGCTCGTGCGCCAGCGCCAGCCCGATGCCCGACCCCTCCTGGGTCCGCCCCCGGGCGCTGCGGACCCGGTGGAACCGCTCGAAGACGCGGGGCAGCTCGTCGGCCGGGATGCCGATGCCGGTGTCGGTCACGGTGAGCCGGACGGTGTCGCCCACCTGCCGGAGGCCGACCGCGATCTCGCCGGCCAGGGTGAACTTGAGGGCGTTGCTCAGCAGGTTGAGGACCACCTTCTCCCACATGTCGCGGTCCACGTACACCGGGTCGCTGGGCGACTCGCAGTCCACCACCAGCCGCAGTCCAGCCCGCTCGATCGCCGAGCGGAAGACGCTGGCGAGGTCCGCGGTAAACCCGGCGAGATCGGTCGGCTCGAAGGAGGCCTGCACCCGCCCGGCCTCGATCCGGGAAAAGTCCAGCAGGGTGTTCACCAGCTTGAGCAGCCTGAGGCTGTTGCGGTGGGCGACCTCGACCCGCTCCCGCTGCGATTCCGCCAACGGGGCCGCCGAGTCCTCCAGGGCGTCCTCCAGCGGGGCGAGCAGGAGGGTCACCGGAGTGCGGAACTCGTGGCTCACGTTGCTGAAGAAAGCGGTCTTGGCCCGATCCAGCGCGGCCAGCTCCTCGGCCCGGCGTCGCTCTTCCTCCAGGGCCCGGGCTTCGGCCACCGCACCGGCGACATGGCCCGCAACCAGGTCCAGAAACGACTCGTACCGCTCGTCCAATTGCTTGCGCGGATTGACGCCGGCGATGAGGACCCCGGCCGATGTGGTCTGACCGGGCAGCACGAGGGGGATCACCACCAGCTCCTCGGGGGAGACCCCCCACGCCGAAGCGCCGGGCAGCTCGGCGATCCCCAGGTCGCGGGCGCGGAGGCGGGTGGGCCCCGGACTCAGCACCGCGTCCCGCAGCGGCCAGGCAGCCGGCCACTCCGCCAGCGACACCTCCTTCGGGAACGCGTCCCACCCCTGTCCGCCGTCGTCCGGGCCGCTGGTCCCCACCCGCCGGGCGAGGGACCGGTTCCCGTCGAAGAGGTAGATCGCCGCGAACGGCAAGTCCTGCGGGTTGCCTTCCAGCACCTCGCCCGCCGCCCGGCAGGCCGCGGCGTCCTGCTGAGCCCGTCCGGCTGCGAGCGCCAGCTCCCGCAGGGTGCGCAGGCGGCGCTCGCTGAGCACCCGGTCGGTGGTCTCGATCACGGTGACGAACACGCCGCCGGGCCGGCCCGACTCTTCCCGGATGGCGCTGTAGCAGAAGGTGAAGTAGCACTCCTCGGCGTAGCCGTAGCGGTCGAGCGGCAGCAGCTGGTCCTCGAGGTACGTCGCCTCGCCCTCGCGCAGCACCCGTCGGAACATGGGCCCGATGAAGTCCCAGATCTCGGCGAAGCACTCCGGGGTGCCCTGCCCCAGCGCCGCGGGATGCTTGGTGGCGCCGAGGATGGGACGGTATGCGTCGTTGTAGAACTGGGTGAACTCGGGGCCCCAGGCGATGTACATGGGGTAGCGCGAGTCGAGCAGGATGCTGAGGGAGGTTCGCAGGCTCTGGGGCCATATCTCTACCGGACCCACCGGCGTGCGGGACCAGTCGAGCGCCCGCATGAGCGCGCCCATCTCTCCTCCGCCGGCGAGCGTGCGCTCCGGCGGCCCGCTGGGGGCCGGACTCCGCCGTGCTCGCCAGCCTGAGCGGACGAGGAACCGGAGATCGTAGGCATCCTCTCCCTGTCGGGCGTCTAGGAATCTCAGGTGGCAACAACCGCGTGCCTACTGTAGCTGCTCAATATCCGCGAATACGGCGGCGACCGGCTGTGATCTGGATCGCACGGGACTTCGCTGCCTCGGCTGCCTGCGCGGGCTAGGCCGCGGCCCCCGACCTAGAGCTTGCCCATGACGGCCTGCCCGGTATTACCCACTCCCCCGTCGTTCGCCAGGCCATCGAGAATCCGGTGGCAGTCGGGGCACATCCCGTGGGTGAGATCGGGTGGCAGCTCGTCTACGAAGATGCCGTATCGGGTCACGGCGACCTCAAGCTGCAGCCACGCGCCGTCCGGGGTCGCGATCCGCTTGCACCAGCTACAGATCCGGATCAGCTGCTCCCTGCGGGGCCGCGTGGCGTCCAGCAGGAGGATCGGGTCGCGGCTCTCCTCGACCAGAGGACGCACGCGGCACAGAATTCCATTCCCGGCGAGCGGGGCGAGCTCGAGCTCCAGTAAGCGCCGCAGCGCCGGCGCGTCGCAGCGAAACGTCAGACGCACGGTATCCCCGCGAGAGCGGACCCTGGTAAAGAGCGTACTATAAATGTGCTGGGTGGACGGGTCGGCTATGAAGTCCCAGAGGCGCCGGTGCAGCACCATGGGCGGCAGCAGGCCGTCGCCGCCGTTGGCGGACGCGAAGCGCGACCAGGCTTCGTTGACTAGTACCACTTCGTCGTCAGCGTTCAGATGGTAGACAATGTCAGTCATGGCATTCCACTCACGCGGGTCGGCACCAGAGCCAGGCGCTCCGATTCGCCAAGCTAAGGCTCTGCACTTCGATCGTCACCGAGGCGCTGGTGACCGCGTTCCGCGCACGGCTTGGCACTCCCGGGACGACACCTGCGCCCGGTACCCATCGGCACGCGTCGTGATGGCTTATCCAGCGTCGCCGCCGAGACACCAGCGAGGCTGCGTGGACGAATTTATTCGCGGCTGCCTCCTCGAGCATCCATCAGCCCATGGCTTCATACGAAACGGGTAACCAGGAGTTCTGGGCGTCGGCCCAATCCCGCGATGCCACGGGGCGCTCGTCCTTCCCCCGAACGCTGAGTCCGGCACTGACCAGGGTCCAGCGAAGCGAGGAGAAGCACCGATGCCGAGTGCTTCGGCGACCGCTTGCTGCTCACGTGCTCCGCGGCCCATTGTGCCGGGCATCCACATGAAGAAGCGCATGGCGCGACTCGCGGGTGTCCTGGCTGTGATGTGAGCAGTGTATTGATGACGATGATGCGATCAACGCCTGCGGCCAACACGGCTTTCTCCACCGCCGCGATGTTGGCCGAGAGCAACGCCGGCGATCCTGCGTGGTCGCTGTTACCCCCGGAGCAGTGAGCACGACGCCTGCGCCGGACACTGCGTTCGCGAGGGCGCCCTCATCAGCCAGGGACTGAACAACCGAAACCCGTGACCCGGCCGGCGGCTGCACCAATGACGGCCACATACCTGGGCAGCGGTAGATGTTCACTTACGGTCACTGGTGTGGTCATAGGGGTCT
The DNA here is from genome assembly GCA_963720365.1 of uncultured Gemmatimonadales bacterium. GTDB lineage: Bacteria > Gemmatimonadota > Gemmatimonadetes > Gemmatimonadales > GWC2-71-9 > CAVVWJ01. The sequence goes on from CAVRFK010000007.1 coordinate 86,554, forward strand.
GACGCAACGGAGCGAGCAAGCATTTTAGGCAGCGCACTTGAGAAACGCCTGCCAATAGGGTACATTACCTGCTGCGACAGTCGCGCCGTCGGCGCGATGCTATTCCAAGGAGCTGCAAGGGTCCCGGGAGTTACGCCGGGGCCCTTTGTGTTTGCTACCTGAGCGGCCGCAGCCCATCGTGAGGCACAGTCACGAGCACTTGTACTCGGTCTGTACGGCCCTGCCGACCTCCGATTACAGGAACACACTGAGGAGTAAGGCAATGCGTACGACCGGTACCGTGAAATGGTTCAACGACGCCAAGGGCTTCGGCTTCATTACCCCCGAGGGCGGAGAGAAGGACTGTTTCGTCCACCATTCGGCGATTCAGGCCCAAGGCTTCAAGAGGCTGGCCGAGGGCGAGCGCGTCGAGTTCGACGTCGTCCAGGGCCAGAAGGGCCCCGCGGCGGAGAACGTCACGAAGCTCGTCGCCTAACCAGCGCGGCCTCAAGCGACATAGCCTTCGGGCTCCAGGGCACGCGGCAGCCTGGGTGATCAATTCTGCCACGACTTCCGACCCGGCGAGTGCGTCAGCACTCGACCGGGCGTATTGTTGTTCCAGCAAGCCGGTTCGCGTCCGCATGGGCCGCCCGCCCGGGCGGAAAACCCCTACGGCCCGTCGACGGATGCTCGGGTTAGGCAGCAGCGTCGGGCGGCCGACTCAGGCGTTGAACCCCCATGATGACGTGACGAGTTTCCAGACTGTCGACCGCCGACCAGAGAGCGCTGTGCCATTCCACGATAGTACTGCCCCCCCCAATGCGATCGGGCAAGAAACGTCCAGCCGATTCTCGACCTCGGCCGCCGCCTCATCATAGCCATGAAAGCGGGGACGACCCTATCACCCGCCCGCGTCCGTCGCCTTCCTGCCCATCGGCTGCAGGCGCGGGTTGGCTGTCCTACTGGACCGCTCAGGAGCCCCGCACGTAGAGCGCTTGGAACTGGTCCGCAGAGCCCGGCCCCTCACCGCCGAAAGCCAAGCGCAGCGTATCAGCGGAGACTGTTCCGGCATCAAGGAGGAGCGGCGTCACGGCGACACTCTCTGGTGAAAAGGTCAGCGAGGACTCCCGGTGCACAACCGTCCCCCATTCCATCGCGGTGAAGACCTGGTTCGTATTCCGATTTCGCGCTGTAATGGCGGCGGCGTAGCGTCCTCCGTCCAGCTCCAGCTTCCCTCCCAAGTATGTACAGCAGCCCAGGCCCTCATGGTCGTAGGGGAGTGGCGCTCCATTCAGTTGGTGCAGTGTATAGACGTGGTCGACGGCGCCAGGGCCAGGGACGTCGTTGGCGCACGAGGCGAGCATCGCCAGGATGCCTCCGGCGCTAGCCCCCCGACAGAATCGCCGCCAGGCCGCGCCGCCCGCCGCGTACCCGCTCCCCCCAGCCACTCGTCTGGTGACCGGCCGATCAGACGTGCGTTCCGAGTCGATGAACATGATGTGCCTCCAAAAGGGGACGACCCAGCATACTTGGAGGCTGTGATCTGAGCGTGACCGCCCTCAACAATGCCCGGCGTATGCCTGACAAACTGCAAATCAGCTGCAAGCGATCGAGCCAGCCCGCGCCTTAGACCGATCGGCCCCTGCCCGCCGTGTCGCTGAACGTCAGTCCTAAGGCAATGGCGAGCAACGCCAGATTCGCACTGGCTCGGGAGAAGGCCTCGGCCTGGGTCGTCACGATGGGCCCCGTAAAGTGAGTCAGCACCGCGAGCACGAACGCCAGTGCGGCCAGGCCGATAAGTACTTTCACCAAGTTGCTCATGCTGCCCCCCTAGCAATGGTGCACCGGAAGAATGGACCGTCGGCTCAGTCCGGCGGCCCGAGGGCGCTCGCGGGCTCACCGCCTCACTCCGCCAGGTTCAACCGCCGCAGAAGGGATTGGAACCGCGGATTGGTGTGCAGTGGCTTGAACCAGCGGTCCCTCCTGAGGCCCGGAAGAAACAGGCTGCGCGCCTCGTAAGCCCTCTCCAGCCACAGCATGGCTTTGTCGTATTCTCCCAGCAGAACATAGGCGCCAGCAATAGACCACGGGTCTCTCGAGTCACTCAGTGGAGCACCTGATTCCAGGTCGGCCATTAGCTTGCGCGCTTCGGCGGTGCGGCCGGCCCGTGCGTAAACCCCCGCAAGGGACCAGGTGAAGCTCTGGCTTGGGTACTTCTTCAAGGCCTGCCGGTACGTTTCGATGGCCTCATCAAATCGTCCGATTTCCGCATATGCACCGCCTAAGACGTAAAGCCCAACCGGGAAGTGGGGCGCCAGGTCGAGAGCCTTCTGGGCCTGGACGATGGCCTCGTCGTACCGTCCGATGGTCCAATACAATCCTCCGAGCCAAGCCGTGTAGAGAGGAGAAAGTGGGTCCAGTTCGATGCCGCGGCTCATCTCCGCAGTCGCTTCGGCGTCGCGTCCGACGGCCTGCAGGTACCAGCCGTAGTACATGTGTGGCTCGGCCAGATTCGGGTTGAGTTCCAAGGCGCGGCGAAAGCTGCGCTCGGCGCCCTCGTAGTCCCACTCCTTATAGAACCTGAAATAGGCGAGGGCCGCGTGGGCCTCGGCGGATGCTGCATCGAGCTCGACGGCCTTGAGCGCCGCCGCGTTGGCGCGCGAGATGTCTGCCGGCGAGGTGGGGCTGAAGAGCTCCTTGAGAGTGTAGCCTTGCGCCAACGCGGCATAGGCCAGTGGCTCGGCTGGATCGATGGCGACGGCCTGACGGAAGAGCGCCATGCCGCTCGCGAATCCTTCCGGCGTGAACGTGTTCAGCTGAAACTTGCCCTTCAGGTAGGCTTGATACGCCTCCGGGGTGACCTGCCGGGCGCGCGCCAGTCTGGCCCGGTCGCTTGCGGAGAGCTGCAACTGAACTTGCCGGGCGATCGCGCCCACGATTTCATTTTGCAGCACAAGCGCGTCGCGTAACTCGCGTTCATAGCCCTCGGACCACAGTGTCTCCTCTGTGGCCGCCCGAATCAGGTGCGCGGTGATGCGAACGCGGTCGCCTGAGAGCATCACCGTTCCGGCCATCACGGCGTCGACTCCCAATTCCTGACCGATTTGCCGTGGTGTCTTTTCCGTCTTCTGGTACCGCAGCACGGATGGGCGAGCGGTGACCCGCCGCAGACCGCTGAGCTTGCCCAGGTCGAGGATCAACGCCTCATGCATGCCTGCGGCGAAGTAGTCCTGTTGGAGGTCGCCGGACAGGTTCTCCAGTGGCAGCACGGCCAGCGATTCGATTTGCGGTGTCGCGGAGCGGCTCGCTAGCCAGGTGCGGAGCCCCCCGACGTTCGACATGACCATGGCTGCAGCAAGCCCGACTACTAGCAGTCCCCTGAGACGCCACGCACGCCATCCACGAGCGCCACTGTCGCCCGGCTGCGAAGCCGTTGCTCCCTTGCTCTCCAGTGCTTCGGCGAACTGGAGGGCCGAGCCGAAACGGTCCGCCGGCACCTTGGCCAGTGCCCTGGCTACCGCCTGCTCTACCGCTACCGGCACGGTCTCGCGCACGATGCGAAGGCTCGGCACCGCCTCCAGAGACTTCCGCGCCCGGATCGCCTCGGGGGTCGCGCCAGTGTACGGTGGCTGACCAGCCAGCATCTCATACAGGACGCAGCCGAGGCTGTACACATCGGTGCGAGCGTCCACTGCGCGCTCGCCGCTGGCTTGCTCCGGGCTCATGTAGATCGGGGTGCCAAGGGCCAAGCCCGTCCCGGTGAGCGATTCGTCACCCGCTGCCGAGACGGCGCGGGCGATCCCGAAATCCGCCACCCGGGCATGACCGCCACCGAGCAGGATGTTCTCCGGCTTGATGTCGCGGTGCACGATCCCGAGGCGGTGGGCGTGGTTCAGCGCGTCGGCGACTTCCCGTGCGATCTGGAGGGCGTCGCTCAGGGGAAGTTGTTTCTCCCGGTTGAGCCGGTCACGCAGCGACTCGCCCTCGACATACGGCATCACGTAGTAGAGGAGCCCGCCCGCCTCACCCGAGTCGAGAAGGGGAAGAATGTGGGGGTGATCCAACCGGGCGGTGAGCGCGATCTCGCGGAGGAACCGCTCGGTGCCGAGGGCCGCCGCCAGCTCCGGCTTGAGCACCTTGAGCGCGACGGGGCGATCGTGCTTCAGGTCGTGGGCCCGAAAGACCGTAGCCATCCCGCCCCGGCCGATCTCGTGGCTCAGGCGGTAGCGCGCGGCCAGGGCTCGGTTCAGAAGCTCAGTAGCCACCACTGCCTCGGTGCTCTCGTGCACGCCATACTACTGCCGGCTGATTCAGCGCTCGCGAGGAGGGTGCCGCCGGATCAGAGCGCGGCCCATCGTGGTGTCCTCTGCAAGCGGCTCAACGACATGCGCATCGGCTGCCGGGAGGATCGGCCGAGCCGGCGCACAGGCCAGCCGAGGGGCCCCTACTCCTCGGCGCGGTAGATCCAGGCGCCGGACTGTGGACCACGACGATCGCCGTAGCCACCGGTGACGAGCGCGCTGCCCTGGGCCAGCGCCGCGATGGCGGAGAACTGGCCCGGCAGTTCGTCCGCGCCAGGAACCAGGGAGAACGCGTCGGCGGACGGATCGTAGATCTCCGCCGCCGTGGCCCCGCCCGCCACCAGCACTCGCCCGTCAGCCAGCCGCACCGACGTGCCCCGGTGCTTGTACCGGGGGAGCCGCATGGAGCCGGCCGGACGGAACGCGCCGGTCCGGGGATCGTAGATCTCGGCGCTCCGGTAGATCCCGCGGCTGTCGCGCTCGTCGGTGCCGCCGGTGATCAGGACCCGGCCATCGCCGAGGAGCACCGCGTCGTGCTTGTGGCGGCGGATGGTCATGTCACCGGCGCGGGAGAAGATCCCGGTGGCGGGATCGTACATCTCGGCGCTGGCGTACAGCTCGATGTCGGACCGCCGGCCACGGTGGCCGCCGACGACGAGGACGCGCCCGTCATCCAGGAGGACGGCGGCGTGACTTTCCCTCGGCACACGCATCGATCCCGTAGCGGCGAAGGTGCCGGTCGCGGGATCGTAAAGCTCGGCGCTGGCCAGGAAGGTCCATCCGTCGCCCACGCCGCCGGCGAAGAGGATGCGTCCGTTCCTCAGCGGGATGGCAGCCTGCCCGGCCCGCGCGGTGGACATCGCGCCCGCGGCCGCGAAGCGGTTGCTGGCCGGGTCGTAGAGCTCCGCGCTCCGGAGATACCGTCCCTCGGCGTCGTAGCCGCCCGCCAGCAGCACCCGTCCGTCGGCAAGCGCCGTCGCCGCGTGACTGTGGCGGTGCGTCCGCATGGGACCGGCCGGCACGAACGTTCCGGTGGCGGGATCGAACAGCTCGGCACCGGCGACGGTGTTCTCCCCGTCCTTCATTCCGCCCGCGAGGAGGACCCGTCCATCCGGGAGGGTGGTGGCCGTGTGCGCCGCGCGAGGGCTGCCCATGCTACCGGCGGAGACGAGGATCCCCTCGCCGGTCATCCGGCCGAGGGCCAATGCGAGCGACAGACAGACGGCGGCCATCATCCGCATCAGCCGACTCCTTGCTGCGACCCTTCCGAGAGGCGCTTGGCTAGACGGTGCGAATGGCGCCTCGAACCTTGGCCGCCAACTCCGGCGTCATCTCCGTGATCTGATGAGCGGTGCGCGCATGAGCGGATGCCTGCTGCAGCACTTCCTCCTCGGTGTCCCCACGGGTCTCGAACTCGCAGTTCATGCCAATGTCGCGGCAGCGGAGTTGCTTCGCCATAGAATTCTCCTGCTCGGAGTGTTGGAGTGAGACCGACCCTAAGAGGTATGGACGACCAGACGCCGAACGTCAACCTTGGCGTGCCGAGCGAGGGCGACGCCGGTTGTCATCAGGTGTTACAGAACCCCGGGGTTGCGTCGCCAGACCGCGTACGTCAATGCGGCGGCAAAAGTGACCCAGCCAAGGTACGGCAGCATCAAGACGCCAGCCAGACGCCGGACGCCGAAGAAGGTCGTCACGATGAGCAGCAGCAGTGTCCAGAGGACCAGGATCTCCACCAATGCAAGCCCACCCAGGCGCCACCGAAAAAAGAGCCAGGGCCACAGGCCATTGAATGCCAGCTGCACCATGTACAGCACTATGGCTGGCCGAGCGCGTGGCCAGCCCCACGCCCGCACCACCATCCAGGCGGCCACCGCCATCAGGACATACAGCACGCTCCAGACTGGCCCGAAAACCTGGGCGGTGGAGCCCAGGACGGCTTGGAGAGCTGCTGATAGAAGGCGGCGGATCGACCGACCCACTCGCGCCTGCGATCGCGGCCGCGACGGTGGCCAGACCCAGAAGGGCCGGCGCGCCCCAGTGTGCGTCTCTCATGCTTCAGTGTCTCTCGGTCTAACGCCTGAGTGCCGCCAGTAACTGCTCGGCTTGCAGGGTGCGCGGATGCGCTGGTCCCACGCCCGAGCCCAACGCCGCGGCGGCTCGGGTGATGACCTCCCGCGCCGCGGCACTGTCGCCTTGGGCGATGAGCGCCGAACCCTCGACCAGACGCGCCTCGCCCACATAGGCGCTCCGGACCATACTGATCGAGTCCGAGATGGCGATATCAGCCGCGGCGCGGGCGTACTCGAGCGCGACCGCCGGTTCCCCCGCGTCCCTCGCCGCCTCGGCCGCGTGGACCAGGACCGAGCGCATGGGATAGGTGCGCTGTCCGTCGAAGTATCCCATCCGGCGCAGCGCCTGCTTGAACGTCTCGCGGGCCGCGGCGGTGTCGCCCCGGCGATGGGCAAGGGCCGCATCGAGCGCGAGAGCCATCCCGGAGGGCGGCGCGCCGGCCCGCGCGGTGACACGCTTCTCCGCCGCGCTCCAGCGCGCCACCTCATCGAGCTGCCCGCGCATCAGCGCCACTTCGGCGATGCCGTGCGCCGCCTCGGCCTCGATGTCGGGTCCAGGTGCCTTGGCGTACAGGCGCCGGTACCAGACATCCGCCGTATCGAGCTTCTGCAGGAAGAGAACCGTCCGGCAGTAATTGACCAGGATCGCCGGATGCACGTCCCCGGTGGGATCGCCGCGGCGAAACGTCTCCAATGTCTCCCGCAGGATCGGCTCGGCGGCCGTCATCTCTCCCAGGTTCGAGAGCGCGATGCCGATGTTGTTGCGGATGATGTTGCGGAACATCGTCTGGCCCCGGCCCGTGCGGTCCAGCATGTCGGCCAGCCGCCGGTAGATGTCCAGCGCCTCCCGCCGCCGCTTCTGATTCTCCAGCGCGTTGGCGACGATGTTCCAGACGCCCACGTAATCAGTGCCCGTGGTGTCGCCGGTGGACTCGAGCAGGCTGGCCGCGCGGCGCCCCAGCGCCGCGGCGCTGTCGAACCGGGAGCCTCGGATCTCGATGTCCGCGAGCTGCTCCAGGCACGCGGCCGCCTCGGCGGGTGCCGCGGCGCCGATCGCGGCGCGGATGCTGTCCACCAGCGCCGAGGACTGCGCGGCGAGCTGGCGGGTCGCGAAGTTGGACGCGCGGGCGCAACGGCTCAGCAGCACGATGCCGGGGGCACCGGCGGCCGTGGCCAGCGACTCGGCACGGGTCACCATCTCCAGCTGGCGGTCCGCCTCTCCCAGGTCCTCGTAGGATTGCCCCAGCGACAGCGCGATACTGGCGGCCAGCCGCGGATCGCCCGAATACTCCTGCTCCAACAGGGTTCGGCCCTGGTCGAGGATCTCGCGCATGGTGACACGCTCCGGCCCCAGGCTCGAGAGCATCAGGGACTGGAACTCCACCTGGGCATCGGCGCGCTTCTGCTCGTACACCGCGGCGTCGCGCTGCCGCCGGGCTTCGCGCATCTGCACGGTTGAAAAGACGGTGGCTCCGATCAACGTCGCCACGATGGTCCCTGCGGCCGCCACGCCCGCGCGGTTTCGCCGCAGGAATTTTCCTGCGCGGTACCCGAGCGAGGGGACGCGCGCCTGCACCGGCTCGTGCCGAAGGTACCGGCCGAGGTCATCGGCAAAGGCCGCGACGGTGGGGTAGCGATGCCCGGCGTCCTTCTCGAGCGCCTTCCCGACGATGTTGTCGAGATCGCCCGCGTCGGACACGATGGTGCTGAGCCGCGCCGGCTCGGTGTCCACGACGGCTCGCATGTGCTCGGCTGACGTGCGGCTGCCCGGGCCGGTCGGGTGGCGCCGCGCCAGGAGCATGAACAGCAGGACGCCGAGCGCATAGACATCGGTCGCGGTGGTGATGACACCGCCGGTGACCTGCTCGGGCGCGGCGTATTCCGGCGTGAACGGAAGCCCGCCGGCCTTGGTCAGCTCGGTTCGCTCGGCGGACGCCGTCTCCTCGCCCAGCAGCTTGGCGATGCCGAAGTCGAGCAGCTTCACCGCGCCGCCGGCAGTCACCAGGATGTTGGACGGCTTGAGGTCGCGGTGCACGATCAGGTTGGCGTGGGCGTGCGCGACGGCGTCGAGCACCTGCAGAAACAGCGCGATCCGCTCCCGCTGGGCGAGGTGCTGCGCGTCGCAGTACTCGTCGATTCGCAGCCCCTGCACGTGTTCCAGCACCAGAAACGGCTGGCCCGCCGCCGTCACACCGGCGTCGATCAGCGGCGCGATGTTCGGGTGGTGCAGGCGGGCCAGGGCCGTGCCTTCGCGCCGGAACCTCCCGCTCCCCACGGGATCCACCAGAGCGAGGTTGAGCAGCTTGACCGCGACTTCCCCTTCGAACCGCCCATCGCTTCGGCGCGCCAGCCAGACCGTGCCCATCCCGCCGCGGCCGATGGGCTGGTCGAGCGTGTAGGCGCCGACGCGCAGTCCCCGAAGCGAGGGGGCGGCGCGATCGTGCCCACCCCAGGCCTCGCCCAGAAACCCGCTGTCGTCCAGCTCCGACTCCTGCGCGAGCAGTGCCTCCAGCTCGGGCGCCAACGCCGGCTCGTCGGCACGCACGCTCACGAGCCAGGCGACCCGCTCCACGGGCGTCAAGGCCAGGGCCTCGGACAACAGCCGGTTCAATGCCGCCAGATGTCGTGCGGAGGAGGTCGTCACGGCGAGGCTGACCGAGTCGTTCGGCTCAAGGAGCCTGCAGCGTGCTATGAAGAAGAAGACGGGCTCTCCGCCAGTCACGCTGGACGGTGCGCTCCGACACGCCGCGAAGCTCGGCCACCTCGATGAAGCTGAAGCCGCAGAAGAAGTGGAGATCCACCAGCTGGGCGAGCGGCGGGTCTACCTGAGCCAGGGTATCCAGGGCAGTCGCCAGCTCCTCCAGCGGCTCTGGGGCCGCCACCTGGTCGTCGGCAGCGTCGGAGCCCGACGTGATGTGGAATTCGCCGCCGCGCTTCTGGGCGCGGCGGCGGCGGGCGTAGTCGATCGTCAGGCCTCGCATGGCTCGCGCGGCGTAGGCCAGGAAGTGACCGCGGTCGGCGAAGCGGACACCTTCCCGGGCGGAGATGTTGAGGTAGGCCTCGTGCAGCAGCGTCGTCGTGCCGAGGGTGATCTGGGCGCCACCGCGATGCAGCTGCCGCTCCGCTACCACGTGCAGCTCACGGTAGAGGGCGGCAAACAACTCGCTCGCGGCGGCTCCGTCCCCGGCCTCGGCCGTGCGGATGAGCTCGCCGATCGCCACATCCACGGGCGTCGCCTTCGCGTGGGATCGGGGGATGGAATCGGTGCTGTAGGGAGAACATACGGCGCGCCGGAGAACGCGTCAAAGCCCGGAGTCCACGGCTGCGCGCCGCGCGGCTATCAGGCTACGGAGCTCGACGACCAGGCTGCGGAGCTCGGCGACCTCCGCCCGACTGCGGGCCAGCTCCGCTTCCAGGCCCGCGACTCGGTCGCCCAGCGCGGCGTGGTCCAGTCGCGATGCGGCCGTCCTCCGCTCGAGGGCCTGCACCGCACGCAACGCGATACCATCCGCGTCCACCGTGGCGATCTTGGTCGAGCTCTCGCCCAGTCCGAACGCCGCCCGGAAGTCTTCCGCGGTGGGGCCGACATGAGGCGACGGAGTGCCGAGGTAGCGCCAGCGCTGAATCCGGATGTCGGCGAGCTTGCCGAGCACCCACTCGCCGTCAACGTCCTCGAAGCCTTCCTTGGCCAACCGGCTCGAGGTACAGGCCCAGCTGCCCACGCCCGCGGGGAGATCGCAGCCGATGTTGGTGCCGGAGTTGAGGCCGATCCCGCCGTGGGCGCGGACGACGAATTGGTTGACGCCTCCGGTGTAGGGCTGAGTGGTGCTGGAGCGGTCGGCAAACACGAAGCTCCCCTCACCCTGCGCGACGGCCCGGGTGCCCAGCGCCACCGACCCGGTGCCAACCGCATTCGCCAACGAGCCGACGGCGATCGAGCTGACGCCGGAGGCCTGAGACTGAAAGCCCACTGCGAGCGAGCCGTCGCCGCTGGCTGACGAGCCGCTTCCCATGGCGACCGCCCCGCCGCCGGAGGCCCGGGACTCGAAGCCCATCGCGGTGGAGTAATCGCCGGTGGCGATGGTGCGGCCGCCCATCGCGGTCGATCCCACTCCATTGGCCGTCGTCAGCGTTCCCATGCCGGTGGCCGCGAACCCGCCGGCCTTGGTGCCCGAGCCCAGCGTTGCGGCGGCGAACCCGCTCGCCTCGGTATCGGATCCCAGCGCGCTGGCACGCTCCCCACTGGCCACCACGCGAAATCCGAGCGCCGCGGCATACGACCCGGTAGCCCTGGCTTGCACCCCTAAAGCGATCGAGGCCGGAGCCTCCGCCGCCGCCGCCGACCCGATGGCGGTCGCGTGTTCAGCCGTGGCCTTGGCCCCATCGCCAAGAGCGATCGCCATCTTGCCGCTGGCCAGGGTGCTCCGGCTCTGGCCACCGAACGCCAACGAATGGTCGCCGCTGGCCGTCGGACCTTCTCCGAACGCAACCGAGAAGCGGCCGATGCTGGCGTCATCCCACTCCTGCCCGTCCACATAGCCTGCCCGAAAGGCCGCCTTCCTGGGATACCACATGAGTCTGGTGCCATTGCCCGTCGCTGGAATGGCTCCCGCGTCGAGTGTCCCGCGCACGACGAAACCTCCATCGGGGTTCACCAGCAGGAGCTTCCCCGCTCCACCGTTCTCCACTTCGAACAGCGGAGCCTGGGCGGCCGCCGGAGCGGGCAAGGAGAGGCAGATCATGATCAGGAAGGAGCCGGAGATGATGCCCACGTTGCCGGTCATGGTGTGTGCTCCCCGGAGCTCGATGGCGGGAGGGATACCCAGGTGGCCAGGAGTCGTTCGAGTGCTTCGACCCGGCGGAGGAGCTGGGCGTTCTCCGCTCGCAGCTCCGCCGTCCGCCGCTCCAGGGTCTGCACGCCGAGGAGGGCGATACCATCGGCATCCACCGTGGTGATCGTGGTCGGCCCTTGGCCCAGCCCGAATGCGCCATAGAAGTCTTCCGCCGTCGGACCCACGTGTGCCGCCGGGGTTCCGAGGTAGGACCAGCGTTGGATCGGGATGCCGGCAAGCTTGGCGAGGACGGTCTCTCCATCCACGCTCTCGAAGCCCTCCTTGGCCAGCCGGCTCGAGGTGCAGGCCCAGGCTCCCACGCCCGCCGGAAGGTCACAGCCGATGCCGCTGCCGGAGTTGAAGCCGATGCCCCCGTGGGCGCGCACGACGAACTGATTCTCACCCGCCGTGTAGGAATCGATGCTCGACCGATCCGCGAAGGCGAAGCTGCCGCCACCTTGGGCGACAGCCCGGGTGCCCATGGCCACCGAGCCAAGCCCGGCCGCGATGGATGCGGCCCCCATGGCCGTCGAGCTGATGCCGGTAGCCTGCGTCTGGAACCCCATGGAGGTGGAATAGTTGGCGGCAGCCCGCGTCTGGTATCCCATCGCGGTGGAGAAATCCGCACTCGATACCGTGCCGGCGCCCATCGCCGTAGAAGCCTCACCAGACGAAGTGGTGGTGTGACCCATGGCAGTCGAGACATTTCCGCTGGCGATGGTCGCGTAGCCCATTGTCGTGGCAACCAATCCGCTGGCGGTAGTAGCCTCCCCCAGAGCAGTCGTCCGCTCCCCAGTGGCCTTGGATCTGACACCCGTTGCGAAGGAATAGGAGCCGTTGGCCTGGGTTTGCAATCCGAATGCACCCGAGCCCGGACCTCCGGCGATCGTTTCGAAGCCGGACGCGATGGCGTGGGCTCCACTCGCGGTCGTGTTCTCCCCGAAGGCCGCGGACGCACGACCGATCTGCGGGTCATCCCACTGGGATCCGGACACCAATCCTGCCCGCACCGAAGCCGTCTTGGGATACCACATCAGCCTTCCCCCCGGGCCCGAGGCCGGGATCACCCCCGTGCCGAACCTTCCTCCCATCACCATCCCGCCGTCGTCGTTGACCTGGAAGAGATTCGGGTCCGCGCCATCGACCTCGAACAGGGGCGCCTGCGCAGCCAGGTGTGCCGGCGCACATGAAGCCGGTCCACAGCAGGAGGCCGGCGAAGATTCGAGCAAGACCGTTCATGGCATCCGTCCTTGAGGTTGAATTTCGTCGGCCTATCGCCCGCTGATCTTGAGCCGGAATCCCGCAGTCCGAAGCCGTCCCCCGCTGAGGATCAAGCGCGCGATCTCGACGTCGGCCTTGAGCACGGGTGAGGACGCGGTCGCCGGGACTCTGACGGTATCGAGCGGAATCGGCACGCCCGAGGGATTCCAGTTGGCCGCCGCGGACCAGTCCGTCGCTTTGCCGCTGGCGCCGCCCTTCCAGGTGCGCACGATTCCGGCAGCGGCCGTCACGGTCACGGTCGTGCTGCCGCTCACGCCCTCGCTGGTCGCGGTGATGGTCGCGGTCCCCGGAGCAATCCCGCTCACGCGGCCGTTCGGGCCGACTCCTGCCACCGCTTCGGCGCTGGTAGTCCAGGTGACCGGGCGGCCCTGCAGCACTCCGCCCTGGCCATCCTTCACGGTGGCGGTGAGCTGCACGCTCTGACCCGCGGTGACCGTTGGATCGGTCGGCGCCACGGTCACGCTGGCCACCGTCGCCCGGGTGACGGTGATGGAGGAGGTGCCGGTCTTGCCTTCGATGGTGGCGGTGATCGTCGCGGTCCCGGCGGTCAGACCGGTCACCTTGCCGCCGGCACCGACGCTCGCCACGGCCGCGTTGCCGGTGGACCAGGTCGGCGCGCGGCCGGCCAGCGTGTTCCCGTTCGCGTCCTTGGCGGTCGCCGTCAGCTCGACCGTGGCCCCTTCGCTGATCGATGTCGTCGCGGGAGTCACGGCGACCGTCGCCACCAGCACCGCGCTCACCGTGACTCTCGCCGTGCCACTCTTGCCCTCGCTCGTCGCGGTGACGGTCACCTCGCCCACCGCGAGACCGGACACGACTCCACTCTCGTTCACGGTGGCGACCGCGGCGTCGGCGGTCGTCCAGGTCATGGGGCGCCCCGGCAGGTCGGACCCGCCGGCGGACCTGGCGACCGCCACGAGCTGCCCGGTCTGGCCCACCGCGACCGTGGCGGGATCGGGCGTCACCTGCACCGTCGCCACCGGCTCGTCGCTCACCGTGACGACGGCCGTGCCGACCTTGCCTTCGCTCGTCGCGGTGACCTGGACTTCGCCCGGGGCAACCGCGGTGACCATGCCCGTTGCACCGACGGTCGCCACGGCAGCGTCGGCGGTAGCCCAGGCGATCGTCCGTCCGGTCAACGCCGCACCGGCAGCGTCGCGGACCGTCGCGGTGAGCTGGGAGGTCTGGTTGATCGCCAGATTCACGGCGCTCGGGTCCAGCTCGACCGACCCGACGGCCGGAGGCGGCGGAGGCGGGGGCGGGTCCGGGGGCCCGGTGACGTCGCCGCCACCGCCGCCGCAGCTCGCGGCCAGCGCCGCGCCGGCGAAGGCGCCCGCGAAGAGGAGCATCAGGCGGCGCGGGCGGGCGCCGGGCAGGAATCCGATGGACATGGAGATGCCTCCAGGGGGCCGTGAGGGTTCTACTCATGTATCGGAAACGGCGGGTGGAAGCCGCCACCAACAGCAAAGCGCCCCAGCCGAGGCCGGGGCGCTTGGTCGTGCTATTGGCTATGTGCTGCCTGGGGTTTGCCTCCTACGAACACCCTTCGACGTACTCGACGGCGGGCCGCAGTCCGACCCGATAGTTGAGCACACGTTGCCCGTCGGTTTCGAAGATCAGCCGATAACTGGTATCTGAGGCCTCCCGCGGCACGTATATCAGGTAGTGCCCTTCTGGTCCGGTGTATTTATGGGGCTCCGTGCGTATCCGCCCGGGATAGAGCGTGCGCACCTGGGCTTCCTTCATGCCGACCGTAGCTCCGCTGCGGGTGCGGATGCCACTGGAGTCGATGTCCGCGCGGACAATGCGTCTGCCTTCGGCCATGAAGCGGAGTGCGATCGGCATTCCGGATGTGCGGAGATAGCGACACTCTTCCCCACCTCCGTGAGTGAACCGTTCGCCCAAGGCGGCTTCCGCCTGCGCGATCGACATGCCGAACCACACCGGACCCGCTCGGCGCAACGTGATCACCCACGGGTCGGATGCCTGAGAAGCTGCCATCGGACTTCGGAGCGTCACCGCCAGGGCCAGAACAACGAGTGCCCGCACGTAGATCATCCTCTCGCGCGGCTGCTGTCGAACGAACAAGCGAATCCGTCCGTCGGTGCATATCCGGCATGATGTCTCCTGACAAGCGCCGCTGGCAGCGCACACCAGCATCCGTTGAAGAGCCGTGAGCACTTCGCTCTTCTACTTCCGAATATCCATCTGACGCACCAGGCCATCCTTCACCTGATAGACGTGCTCGACCATCTCATCGGCCAGCACATTGCCCGTAAGATCGCGGACGATCTGATGCACGCTCACTGTAATCCGGCCATCCGGTTCGAGCCTGAAGCCTCGGGGCTCCACGGACGGATTGATCGCTGCCCACTGACGCTCCAGTAATGCCGGACGCCTTCCCGGCCCTCTACCCAGCCCCCCTCCCAGCCATTCGGCCAATGGACTTCAGGGTGCATCGTGGCAAGAGCGCCCTCGAGGTCTCGGGCGTTGAACGCAGCGTAACACCGCCGCAGGAGTTCAGTATACATTTAGTCTCTTGGTTTGACGCGATCTGGGCCCGCACAATCCTCGCTTCCTTCGTGGACGATCACGCCATTCAGCCCGCCCACCACTGGAGCGGATCCAGCGCGCAGGCGATTCCTTCCCAGTCGGCATTTCCACCGCGCTGACGATCGGCGTTCTCTTGAGCCACGGCTCGAAACACTTGCAGCGCCGATCGGCCGTCGAGCGCTGATGTGTCCTGTCCGAGATGCTCGGCCAGGAGCTCGCAACGCAATGCCCGCACGGTCACCGCATCGGCAAAGGCAACATTGAGCTCGCTGTTCCCATACATGGAATATCGGTGGAGGTTGCAGGAGCCGGCCGTCGCCCACACGTCATCGACGATCATGAGCTTGGCATGCACGTGAACGGGGTGGCGAGTGCCATCGCCATCACGTCCGGCCAGTCCCGCCAGAGTGAAATGCGGCGTATTGGCCAGTGCGTAGCGTTCAGTGCGGAACGACTCGCCGGGGTGATCCGGAGGTGAGTCGATGCTGTTCGCCACCATCGGCACCACCATGACGACCGCCACGCCGCGGTTCACCGCGGCGACGAGCTCTTCGAGAATGGGCCGCACACTGACGGCCTGGTTCTCCAGGTAGATGTACTCGCGCGCGGCCCGGATGGCGTGAATGTACTGGTCGTGAGTGGAGAACTCACCGTCGGCAATGGCAAACGGAGTCCCACCAGGAGTGGGGCAGGTGTCGGTATAGCGGCCAGGATGGATCGTCCGTTGCACTTGGACGATGGTGGATCCGCACGCCGTTGCCACCCGGTCGGGAAAGGCGAGATCGCGATCTGCGCCGGGTCCCCACCGGCCATCCACCTCGTGCCGTTCGCTGGCCTCGTTCCAGCGTTGCACGAAGTTGTGGTGGATGTCCGTGACCGCCGAGCCGCTGATCTCGAGATACATGTCGTGATTGTGTTCGGCACCACGATGGCCGGGAGCCAACCACCGAATGGGGATTGAGGTTGATGCCGCCGACAAACGCGCAGGCCGTCTCCAGACTCAGCGTCGAGGAGCCAGAACTTCTGATGCTGGCAGAAGCCGGGATGCGCACGATCCCAGCGAATGCTGATGTCCGACGCCTGCTGCTCCAGCAGCGCGACATGCGTGGGCGACCCCCAGAACGCGTTCGTGCGCAGATGCGCGCTCGCGTCATCGGGTCGCCAGAATAGCACCCGGACATCGAGTCCGCGCCGGCGCGCTCGTGCCAGTACCTCGAAGAACGAGCCGCGACCATCGGGCATTTGAAAGGTGGCCCAAAGAAAGGTGACGGCAACCCATACCCGCGCTTGGGCCTGATCGATAGCATCACAAATCCGGCGAAATGCCGGCTCGCCATCGATGAGCGGGCGGACGCAGTTGCCGACACGGGCGGGATAGGCGCCCATGACAAACGGAACATGAGTCATTCGGAAGCGGCCTCCCTCCTCGGTATTGCGCGCCACGCCCGCAAACGCTACCATTCCTATGGGACACCCATAGGAAGCCCCATTGTCCGAGCAAGCAGGACGTCCAGCCCGGCACCCTCGCCCTCATGATCCTCCGCACTCTCGAGGTCCTGGGCCCCCTCCACGGCTACGGCGTCGCCCGCCGCATTGAAGAAGTCAGCAAGCAGAAGATCCAGCTCAACTACGGCACCCTGTACCCCGCGCTGCTCAAGCTGGAGCAGGAGGGGTTCATCAAGGCCGCCTGGGGCCAGTCGGAGAACAACCGCAAAGCCAAGTACTACTCGCTCACCGCCAAGGGCAGGAAGCGGCTGGCGCAGGAAGCCCGCGAGTGGCACCGCACCGCCGACCTGATCGCCGCCTTCCTCGCACCCCGTGAGGAGGCCCCATGAGACACCTGCGCGTGGCACTCGCCCGCCTCCGCGGTCTGTTCGCCGGCCATCGGGAGGACGACGATCTCCGCGAGGAGCTGGAGTCCCACCTCGAGATGGAGACTGCCGAGCTGATCCGGCGTGGCCTCGATCCGGAGACCGCGCGCCGCCAGGCGCGGCTCGCGTCCGGCGGCCTCACCCAGGCCGCCGAGGCGGTGCGGGAGCAGCGCGGGCTGCCGTGGATCGATAACGCGATGGCCGACCTCCGCTACGGCTTTCGCTCCCTGCGCCGGAATCGCGGTTTCACCGCGGTCGTCGTGATCACCCTCGCGCTCGGCATCGGCGCCACCACCGCGATCTTCAGCGTCGTGCGCGGCGTGGTGCTCAAGCCGCTGCCCCATCGCGACGGCGACCGGTTGGTCTACCTCCGCCACTCGACCGACGCGCTCGGCGGCGAGAACATGCTCTTCTCCGTCCCCGAGATACGCGACCTCCGCGCCGGCGCGCCGGCGTTCACCTATATCGCGGAGTACTCGCCCTGGGACGCCGTGCTGCGGGGCGATGCCGACGTGGCCACCATCAAGGTCGGCCTCGTCACCGGCAACTTCTTCGACGTCATGGGCCTCTCCCCCGTGCTCGGCCGTCTCACCCGCGCGAGCGACGACGGTCCCGGCGCCCCGCCGGTGACGGTCCTGACCCACGACTTCTGGATCCGCCGCTTCGGCGCGGATTCCGGCATCGTCGGCCGCCGGCTCCTCATGAACGGTCAATCGGTGACTGTGATTGGCGTGCTGCAACCCGCGCCATACTTCCCGGACCAGGTGGATGGCTTCCTCAACATGGTGTTCAGCGAGCACCACCTGAGCGCGACGATGGTCGAGGGTCGCACCCACCGCATGACCGAGCTGATCGGACGGCTGAAGCCGAGCGCGACGCTCGACGAGGCGCGGGCCGAGATCACCACCATCAGCGCCCGACTCGAGCGACAGTATCCCGACGCGTACGACCCCGGCTCCCACTACCGGATCGCGGTCATTCCCTTCAAGCAGGCCATCGGTGAGCGCGCCCAGTTGACCCTCTGGCTGCTGATCGGTGTCGCGGGGTTCATCCTCGTGATCTCGGCGGCGAACGTCACCAGTCTCACGCTGATGCGTGGCGTGCGACGGGGTCACGAGCTGGTGGTGAGGGCCGCACTCGGCGCTGGGTACGGCCGGTTGCGGAGGCTGTTGCTGGTCGAGAACCTCCTGCTCGCGCTGGTGGGGGCCGCGCTCGGTCTCGTCGTCGCGCTCGGCGGGCTCGAGCTGCTGGTCCGCCTCGTCGCCCGGTACTCGCCGCGCGCCGCCGAGATCCAGCTCGATCGCACGGTGCTCTGGTTCACGCTCGGGCTCTCGGTCGCGATCGCGCTGCTCCTCTCGTTCGCGGCATCGCTCCCTCGCGAGGGCGCCGAGGGTGCCCTGGTCTCGGCCGGCCCGAACCGGCTCACCGGTACTCCGGGGAAGCAGCGACTGCAGCGCGCGCTGGTGGTCGCCCAGATCGCGGTGTCGGTAGTGCTGCTCGCCGGCGCCGGACTGCTGACGCGGACGATGATGGAGCTGTCCGCGGTCAACACCGGTCTCCGGACGGAAGAAGTATTGACCATTCCGGTGCCGTTCCGCGCGACCGACTCCACCGCCGAGGCCGCCGCCAAGCAGCGCCTGGGTGAAATGGCGGACGAGATCCGGGCGCTTCCCGGCGTGGTGGACGTGGGCATCGGCTCCGAGGTGCCACTCACACCCGCCCTCCTCAACCTGGAGCTCAAGGTCGAGGGGAAGCCGCTGTCGCTGGGCCAGGCGATTCCGCGCGCGGAAGGCCGCAATGTCGATCCCAACTACTTCCGCGCCGCCGGCATCCCGCTGCTGAGGGGCAGGGAGTTCACCACCGCCGACCGGATGGGGTCGGGCCAGGTCGCGATCATCAACCAGGCGCTGGCTGACCTCCTCTTTCCCGGCGAGAGCCCGATCGACCGCCGCATCGCCTGGACCGGTGACGTCCTTCGATTCTCTCCGGTCAACGGGGACTGGCGGACCGTCGTCGGCGTGGTGGGCAACACCCAGGACGGCGGGCTCGACGCGGCGCCACCCGCCGTCATGTACATGGTGTTCGCCCAGGAGTTCCTCTATGCCGGCGGGCTGGTGGTGCGCGCCGACAGCAACGTATCGGCGCTGGCGGGAGCGGCCGCGCGCATCGTGCGCGGCCTGGCGCCGGGTGTCCCGATCGAGAACGTGCGGACCGTGGCGCAGATCAAGGAGCAGAGCGTCACCCCGCGCCGGCTCAACGCGGTGCTGGTCTGGTCGTTCGGACTCCTGGCGCTGATCATCGCGGCGGTGGGGATCGCCGGCGTGCTGGCGTTCTCCGTGAGCACGCGGACGAACGAGATCGGGGTCCGCATGAGCCTCGGCGCTGCCCCCGCCCGGGTGCAGCGAATGATCCTCGGTGAGGGCGGGGTGCTGCTGGCGATTGGACTGGTTCTGGGCCTGCTCGGTGCCTTGCTCGCCGCGCGTGCGATCCAGGGCCTGCTGTTCGGCGTCGCGCCCTACGACCCGGCTACGTTCGGCGCCGTCGCGCTCCTCATGGCGGCCATCGGCATCGCGGCGAGCTGGATTCCGGCGATTCGGGCGTCACGGGTGGATCCGGCCATCACGATGCGGGCGCAGTAGGCGCCGACCTGTGCACCCGGTCCTTAGCGGCTGCACGCTCCGGACGGTTTCCAGTCGGAGCGTGTTCCCCTCGCCTGCGCCGAATCATGGATAACCAGGGCGAACGCCCGCCGCAGCGTCGTACCAGTGACGTTTAATTCCATTGGAATATTGGGCCGCACCATCATTGTTCCTCCCGACCGAGCCCTGTCAGAGCCTGCCGGAGTCTCCAGACACTGCTCTCCTGCCAGCACGTACCAGCCTTCTGGGCCTGGGTGTGTATGCACCCTCGACTTGTCGCCCGGCCGCATGACAGCATACGAGAGAACAGCCGTATAGCTCTTTGCTGCGGGAAGCTGGAGCGGTCCGACGACGGCGATAGCTTCACCTCTCCGCGGGGCGGTGTTTCGGGGCCCGAATTCAGAGAGCCACACTCGCCCGTCTTCCTCCACCACAATCCCGGTCGCACTCTTGGCCGTCTCCGCGGCCTGCCTGTTTGGAAACGCGCGCAAATGCCAGTAGACGGATGCTCCACTGAAATGAAGTGCCGTTACCGCGCCGATGTTGAAGCAGCCAAATTCCGGTCGCTTTTCCCCCGGCGGCACGTCGACGCATGCCACTTCAGTCAAGTGCTCGTGTCCGGCCGTGGCGGGCACTTGAGCACGCAGGGTGCCGCTTGGTCCGATTTGATGGGCGATGAGGCACAGTACGAGAGCCCCGATAAATGGAGGTCTGGCCATGTCCGTTCCTCGGGGAAGAGGTACGTTCGTGCAAGTGTGGTAGACAAGTCTGCCTAACGAACATCCAAACTGCCGCTCTGGTTGGCCGTGAGCAACGCATCCAACACAGCGATGTCACTGACTACCCACAGATCCGCAATAGTGTCGCCGTCAAAGCGAAACCATGCCGCGGCCAGCCAGTGTACCGGCTTGCCCGTGGCAGGAAAGCCTCGAAACGAAGCTACATGACGTCCGGAGAACTTCATTTTCGCCGATGCCGTGTTGCCTTCAGCAACACAAGCAAGAATCTCACAGTGGTAGTCCTCGAGTGCATGACGAACGCCTCGTACATAGTCCTTGAACGCTTCGTGGCCGTGCAAGTCTGCACCGAGAGATCCGCGAAAGTGGAAATCGCGATGAAGAAGATCGGGCACGGCTGTGAGATCGCCTGCGTTCCAGATCCGCGCATAGAACGATTCGACAAGCTTCGGAGTACTCATGGATCTCCGCGAGGTAGCCGCCTAACGAGCGACTAGCGCATCAACTGCAGGCTCTCATGGCGGCGCCCGCATCAACCTTCGTGCTTAATACAGGCGCCGGCTACACGGAGCCACGCGTCGGTTCGGCTTGTCGACTGCAAGCGCCTGTTAGGCAGCGGGCTCGGGCCGAACCTGTGACCTGCCACACGACTTGCTCAAATTCCTCAAACTGCACAACGCGCCCCGGCCGCATGCCGATCCGCTGAGCGACTCGCTGGGATCTTGTGTTCTCAGGCCGAATCAGGGAGATCACGGCCTCGTAGCCCCATCGGGCGAACGCGGCATCGCGAGTAGCGGCTGCAGCTTCAGTTGCAAAGCCGCCACCCCAGAAGGGCCGGTGAAGCAGCCAACCGACCTCCGGCAGTTCGTCGCCATCGACATCTTGCAGCATCAGGCCGACTTGCCCGATGGGAGTGCCCGCCTGGCGGTCGAGCACTAACCACAGACCATGGCCGTGGACTCTGTAGCGCTCGAGCTGGTGGTTGAGCCATATCGCCGCATCGGGGCGACTGAATCGGCGTCCGTAGGATCGTGCAACCTCGGTGTCCGCCATCATGGCAGCGACGAAGTCCAGATCAGTCATGGTCAGTTCGCGCAAGCGCAAACGCGTGGTCTCGAGAATGTCCACAATTAGACGATGGAGGTTGCACGCTGCCTACGACTGGCAAATCAGATGCGAACGAGGATACCGCCGCTAGCACAAACTAGCGTTCCACCGCGTGCCCGAGGAGGGATCCGCCCGCCGCGAGCCATGCACATCCGGCAGTTCGTCAGCTGCACTTGCGGGTTAGGCGGTGCGCGCCGCTGGGCGCCCGTTGGTTTGGGCCAGAAAGGCGACCTTCGGCGGCTCTCCGCCAACGGCCACCGCCCGCAACGGCAGCGCAAGTCGCACGCGATACCGGGACAACTCGGGATTGGTCTCGGCGGCAAGCGGGTGCAAGCTCGAGACCCAGAACAGCTCCAGCGGGGTCACGTCCGTGAGCGCCGCGACTGCGCGCAGCGTCTGCTCGAAGGTTAGCGCGCCTGTCGGACTAGGCCCTGCCGCCGGCACTGCCGTGTGGAGCCCGATGTAACCGAGATCTGCAAACAGCTCGGCGCGGAGGACCGGTCGCTCGATACCATCCCCTTCCTCATCGTCTGCGGGTTCATTGACAACGACTGCCGGCAGCGCGCCATAGTCCGCGACGAGCTCGGCCAGCCCTGCGAGATCCTCGGGTACACGAAGTGTCATGAGTGTATCAAGATGGTCGCCTTTGCATCCGCCTAACTAGTAAGTGGACGTATCAGGTTCCAATCCATCCGCCAGACTCCGTACCCCAGGCCCACCTCGGTTCAGCACATGCGTGTAGATCATCGTCGTCGCCACGTCCCTGTGCCCCAGTAGCTCCTGCATGCCTGGGATGCCTTGGGAGATGCACGCCACACGTTAAATGGCCGGATGCTTCGAGTGCCACTGGGTCGCCTGCTCGTACGCGTGACCCACGCGGCACAGCACCGATTCGCCCAACCGGCGACCAACGAATTGCACGCTCAGCGGCAGGCCGTCCGCCGAGAACCCGCACGGCACCGACAGGGTTGGGCTGCCGCTGAAGTTGAACGGTTGGGTGTGAATGTCATTCCGGACGTTGGCGGCTCCACGATTCGTCGGTCTCTTCGTCGAACGGATCCGCCTCCTTCACGCGTGCACTGTTCGCCATCGACGGACACACCAGGCAATCGACGGTGTTCAGCATGGGCTCGATGTGACGCGGAGACTTCGGATCGAACCCTCGCGGCCGCGGCCAGCGCCGCGGGAGTGACTCGCTGACCAGACTCGAGCGCAGCGCGAAACCCCGGCCCGTACTCGCTGGCCCGGCTCGGGAACGTCTTCGCATGGGCGGCAAGCGCCTCCACCGCACACAGGTCGAGCCACGCGCTGCCGACTTGGCTGACGTCCGGCATGGTGACGGTCACGACGGTCGCGCCCAATCGGGTCAATGCCGCGAGCACGTCATCCATCGCCTTGGCGACATCAGGGTCCACGTTGTCGGTGGCATAGCGACGGTCGAAACCGACGCGCAGGCCCGCGATGCCTCGACCCAGTTCGGCACGTACCGAGGGGACCGGGTCCGGCAGCGACGTAGGGTCGTGAGGATCGGAACCGGCCATCGCTTCGAACATGATGGCGGCGTCTTCCACCGTGCGAGTCATCGGCCCGACGTGATCCATGGAGGCGGCCAGGGCGAACACGCCGTAGCGGCTCACTCGGCCATACGTGGGCTTGAGCCCCACGCATCCGTTCGCGGCCGATGGGTACCTGATCGATCCCCCCGTGTCCGTAGCAACCGACGCAAAGCACAGGCCCGCTGCCGTCGCCACGCCGGAGCCACTCGACGACACGCCGCTCCACCGTGTGGCGTCCCACGGGTTCACCGGCACCTGCAGGCCGGGAAAGTACGGACCGAACGCACCTTCGCACAGCACGAGCTTGCCCAGGATGACCGCACCCGCAGCTTCCAGCCGAGCGACGACGGTCGCGTCGAAGTCGGGTACGAAGTCGGCCAAGACCTTCGTGCCCGCCATGGTGCGAACGCCGCGCGTATAGCAAAGGTCTTTCACCGCGATGGGCACGCCATGGAGAGGCCCGCGGTACCGGCCGGCGCGGATCTCGGCGTCCGCGCGCCGAGCGCTCGCGATCGCCTGGTCGGTCATGACCGTGACGTAGCTCTGCAGGCGCCCGTCCACCGCGGCGATTCGGTCGAGCAGTTGTTGCGTGAGGTCCAACGACAGGATCTCCCGTGCCGCGATGAGCTTGGCGACGTCCGCCAGACTCGAGTAGTGCAGCGGGCTCTTGACGTGCGAGACCGAAGAACCCGCCGGGCCGCGCCCGCACGACACTGCGGCGGCCGGCAGGGCCGCAATGCCAGCCAGGCGTGCCAGGAGATCGCGGCGCGTCAATTCGATCCTCGGCCGTACAGATGCCGCAACGCCGGCCCGAGGTCCGGAAACTGAAACCTGAACCCTTCCTTCTCTAATCTCTTGGAGACGCAGTAGCGACCATACAAGGCCAGCTCCGGGTCAGTGCGCAGGACCAATGGCGCAGCCAGTCTCACCATCCAGGCGGCCGCCGGCAATCCGAACGGAATTCGCAACGATCTCCGCAGCTCGCGCATGAACTCTGCGTTGGATACTGGATTGGGCGCGGTAGCCAGATACGCTCCGTTGACTTCGTCATTGGCGATCGCCCACGCGAAGAGGCCATTCATGTCTGCTTCGTGTATCCAGCTGATGCCTTGGCGGCCATTCCCGACCTTGCCGCCCAGACCCAGCCGAGCCAATCCTGCGAGCCGAGGTAATGCCCCGCCGTCCCGCCCGAGGACGAAACTGGTGCGGAGGATGACGCGTCGCACCTGAGGAGTCGCCGCACGGGCAAACGCGTCCTCCCACGCGGCGCCCACGACAGGCGCCAGGCCATACCCAAAGGCTGCATCCTCATTGATCACAACGTCAGGGGGATCACCGTAGCGATGGGCCGTGGCCATCTGAATCCAGACGGGAGGCGGTCTGGTCACTTGCTCGAACGCGCGACCGAGAATTTCCGTGGACTCGACCCGGGAGCGCAGGATCTCATCGCAGTGGTCGGGGGTCTTCACACAGTCGACCGTCCGACCGGTCAGGTTCACCAGGGCGGTGGCGCCCTCGAGATGGCGAACCCAATCCCCAAGCGTCCGTGCATCCCAGGTGGCGTGCTGGCCGGCGCGTTGCCCCGCCGGTACATGGCGGGAGATCGCGACTACGTCACAGCCTGCGGCCTCGAGGTGTCGCGCAAGACTCCGGCCGAGGAAGCCCGTGCCTCCGGCGATCACGATCCGACCCGTCGGCTTCATCCCCATCAACCGCGGGAGTATCGTCGGGGGGGCAGACGTTCTCGCTCGTATCGGAGCATGTTGGCCACTTCTTTGCTATAAGAGTCCGACTGCAAGCGCTTGTGCAGCTCTTTCAGCTCTCGAGTGATGCCCGCGATACTGGAGACCTCATTCGCATCGAGCCTCCCGACGTGACCGCGTGAGAGTCGGATTGGCGCCACGACCTCGATTCGCACACGATCCCCGACTCGAAGCCCGCGGATGTCGCGCGGCCATTTACGCCAGCGCCAGGAATCCGGCCCGACATGGTCGCCCCCATGGATGATCAGATAGGCGTCATGCTCGTGGGAGCGGTGCTTCACGACTACGTCGATGCTGAGTGCGCCTGGGTCGGACACGGCAAACCGCCCGAGCTCGCGGCGATTCAGTGTGACGCGAAACCCCAAGGCCGGTGGGTGCGCGGCCCAGGCAGGTTCTCGATAGAAGATACCCGAACGCGCTTGGCGCAGGCGGGCTTCCAGCTCTCTCGTTCGCTTCAGGTCTTTGGCTCGAAGCTTCCTGAAGAAGTCCTTCCAGTCTATCGCTCGCCGGGGATGCCGACGAGGGGCGGCCGCCACGGCTTCGTCGACTACTACGACATCCATCCAGAGTCGCCGCGGGGGATTCTTGATCCAGAACCACTTCAGGTGATCGGCTCGATCGTCCATGCCGGTCCCGTGAAAGCACGATTCTGCTTGCTTCCTTGGGCTACGGCGACGCCAGGATGCACCTGCCGTGACGAGGTAATTGTCCTGCGGCAGAACCAGCGTCAGTGGGGGGCGTCGGCGGACATGTACGCGAAGACCCAGCATCTCAGGGTGCCCTCCTGATACGAAGCCTCAACGCCGCGCCCTGGTGGAGCCCGGGACCAGACCGGCCCGTCGGCTGCATGCGCGGGTTAGGCGGCACCGGCAACTGACAGTAGTCCCTGCCTCTAAATGGTCCCCCTCATTGCGTATGCACGCGTTGGCGTAGAGAGCGCTCGACAATACTCCGTGATACGGCAAATAGACGAGGGAAAATGCCCAGCCGGCAGCACTCAGCCATGAGGCTTGTGTGGCCGGTCTATGAGTCTGTAAGGTTCATCGTAAAGGCGATACCGCCAATGGTCAGGCCGACATCCAGCAGTCCAATCGTCAGGAAGATCTGGCGCCGATTGCCCTGTGCCAGCACGCGACTGCGCCTGAAGCCTTGCCTGACGCCTAGTCCCTCGATGACATTGGCCGACCGGCACTGCGAACCAGCGCAGGGTCTAGGGACCCTACCCCAGGCACAATGAGCACAAGTCCGACCAGAATGCCGAGCCACTTCAGAGCATACCCGACGACGGGTAACGCTCACTAGCCCGCCCGCGTACCAGAGCCCGGACCTTAGCGGGGTCCACCGGCTCTCGGTGTAGCAGCTGCCACGCCGCCGACGCTAACCCGGGCCTCGGCCAGGCTGTACAGACCGAAGCTCAGCGGAATGAGTAGGAGCTGCAAGCTGGAGTCATGTGGTAGGAATCATGAACACGAGGTCGAGAACTGCCAGTGCCACCAGCAGCCAGATCCCAAGACCGAGGAGCAGTACTACGTTCGCCTTCACGACGTTGAGCGAAACATCCAACAGCTCCCCAGCAGAACTGCGGCTGGCGGAAGAGCAAGCTCACGCCGCCTCCTCAAGATCTTCGGGTGGTGCTGCCTAACGACTGGTAAATCAGCTGCAGGGCCAGCGTGGCGGCGCCCGCACAAATCGTTCCTTGTTAGCTCACAGGGGGTGGTGCCGCCAGGAGCGTTGCCTATCCGGCCTGTCTGCTGCATTTGCGGGTTAGGCAGCGCGGGGCTAGGGCCGGCTGCTAGGCTCACCGGCTATTCTCGATAGCGTTCAATCAACTGCGCGATCCGTTGAACTGCTTGTACCGCGGCCTCGTGATTCTGTGAGAAATTCAAGCGGATGCTATCGGTGGCATCAGGGCTGAATTCGGTGCCCGGCGTGACGACAGCGTTGGCCTGCAACGTACGGCACGCACGAAATCATGCAGTGCCAGGTTCAGCGCCGGCAACCGCGGAAAGAGGTAGCTCCCCCCTTCCGGCATGCGGACCGAGAGACCGGGCACCGTACGAAGTACGGCGATCAAATCGTCACGAATGGCCCTGTGCTTGGCGGTGCGTTCCGCGAGCCACCCTTCCGGCTCATCGAACCAGGTGCTCAGAACGGCCTGGGAATAGCCCGGTGCGCGAAGCGAGACGATCGCCTGCAGCTTCTCCGCCCGCTCAATGAGGTGCGGGGCCCCGAACGCGACCCCCAGGCGGTACCCACTCAGGGACTCCGTCTTGGACGGCCCCAGGATGGTGACCATTTTGTCGGGCGCAAGCCCTGTCGCACAAATGTGCGTGTACGTCTGGTCGGAGTACAGCAGCCGTGAATACAGCTCGTCAGCAATCACCGTAACGCCGTATCGATTCGCGAGCTCGGCAATGGCGGTGATCTCCTGTGGCGAGTAGACCACCCCGGTCGGGTTGTTGGGATTGGAGAAAAGAAAGGTGCGGACGCCAGACTGAAAGCGTCCTTCAGCTGTGCCAGGTCCAGGCCGGCCTTGCCTGCGCATTCCAGGTAGTCGAGCCGTATCGGTACGACCTCGGCACCAAGAAAAACCACCAGCTTGCGGTTCGCGAAGTAGTCGGGCCGTACGATGGCGACTCGGTCACCGTGTTCACCGCCGCCCCAAGGGCGAGGAACAGTGCCCCTTGCGTACCGGGCGTGATTATCAATTCCTCTGCCGCTGAGATCGGACGGCCAGTGAACGCTGCCAGCTTCTGGGCCACATGTTCACGCACCTGGGCTCCGCCGCGGTACTCCGTGTACGCTTGGGCCGCCGCGATGTTCGCCGGTGATGAATGCTTCCAGAGCCCCGGCGCGGGAGGAAAGGCGGTATCGTTTACGTCGCCGTGGAGAAATCTCCGGCGACTCCCGGCAGTGGTCCTCCGCGCAACGTGACCCCCGGGAGCGAATGCCCTGTCGCACTTCCTGACCGGGTGCATGGTCGGTGCCGAGCTTCGCGAATTTCGCCTCAAGGGCACTCATAGGACCTCACACTGGACACCCGTCGGCTGCGCATGCGCGGGTTAGGCCGCGGGGTCTCCCCGGTCGAGAGGCAAGACCATCGCGACATCGGCAACTTCGTACTTCTTAGCTTCCGGTACCGGACAGTATCTAAAGCCAAGAGATTCGTATAATCGCGGGCGGTTCGCAGCCGTGAGTTTGACACCAGCATTAACGCCTGGCATCCTGCTCGTGTGCGTAGGCGATGCAACGCTCTACTAGAAGGCGCGCAATGCCTTGACCGCGAAACTCCGGTGCCACTGTCAGCTTGGCAAGCTCAAGTTCGTCCGTACCATGGGGAATAATGGCACAAGTACCAATGACCTCGCCGTTATGAAGCGCGACAAAGATCTGTCCACCACGGTCGAGGAAGTACTGTTGAGGATCGGCAAGCTGTTCCTCCTCCGCCGGCTCCATCAGCTCGTAACTCTCTAGCCACTCGCGATTGAGCTCGGCGAACCGCTTCGCATGCTCTGATCGAAAGGTGTCGATCGCGACGTTCATCTGGGCTCCACACTACGCGATTCGTCGGCCTAACGACTTGCGCTTCGGCTGCGGGCCCTCGCGGCCGGCGCCCACACAAACCTACGTCTCCTGGGCGGCACTCATGGAAGGCGCCGCCCAGGGCGGTGCCCCGCGCCCTTCCGGCCCTCGGCTGCATGCGCGGGTTAGCCCGCTGTGCAGCCCGAGAGCATGCAAGCGTCCCCGAAAGTACTCCCGCCCGGAGCTTGGCATGACCGTCCCGGCCCGTATCCGCCAATGGATCAGTACTGCACCTGTCCTCGTCGCCTGCGGTAGCTCAGGGTCGACGGCTGTGGACGAGGACGGCGACCGCCTTCCGCTGCGGATTGTGAGCAACATCGCCCAGCCGGACTCGACCCAAACGCCAGCCGCGATCGAAACTGCCTCCATTCGCGGGGACACGCTCCACCTCCGCCTGAGCTATGCCGCTGGCTGTGGGGGCCCGCACGAGTTCGGACTTGCGGCGTCGAGCAGCCTCAGAGGGACGGAGCCGCCGCGGGTCACAGTTATCCTGCATCACGATGGCCATGGTGATCCGTGTCGCGCTGGGCTTGGCCAGGACGTGATCGCGGATCTGCGACCGCTCCAGGGTATTGCTGGAGACCATAGGACGTTGCGGGTTCAGCTATACGAACCGTGGGCTCTCGCGCCAGTTCAGCCGCTGCTCGTTTACACCTTCTAGGCAAATGACAATGGTCGGCAGCGGCCTGATGACATGCGCATCAGCTGCAGGCGATAATGATAGCGCCCGATCAAGCCTCCGCTTCCCACTATCTGGCCTCTAGGAGGCTGGCGCCCAGGAGAGACTGGCCCTCTTCGGCCTGTCGGCTGCATGAGCGGGTTAGGCCGCTGCCCTCGGGCATGCGCTCCAACTCGAATGTTCCTCGAAGCCAGCCGCCGTACGTAGCTCCGGTCCAGGTACCCCGCATCCGGTTCTGTCCCGGTGCACGCCGCAGCTCACGCCGACCATGATTGGTGTTTGGCGAGAGCACGATCAAGATGGAATCCCCGCTACCAAACAGCTCGACAAGCGCGACGTCGCATGGGGGGAACGCGAAGGGACGAGGTCGATCGAGCCGGTAGTAGCCCTGCAAGCTATCCGTGCAGGCGGCTTTGTCCTCCCGACATTCTGAGACAATTAAGAGCTCGCCACTGGGACTAAACCGCTCGAGGTGCGTGGACTCCTGTTCGGCTGCCGTGAGGGCGCCGGTAATCCGCCACGCACCAGCCAGGCTCAATGGCAGCGGCTGAGCAGCAGCGGGGTCAACTGGTGCGCAGGCCGTCAGGGTGAGCGTGACTGCCAGGAGCCTCATACTCCTCCAGCGTCGCAGCGGCCTAACGATTTGCGCGTCAGCTGCGGGTGGTCACGCCCGCCCCCGCGAGCGCCTGCGTTCCACAGCGCGCTGCAGGCGTGCTGTGGCCGAGCGGAGCGCCGCGCCCCATTCCGGCCCGTCGGCTGCATGCGCGGGTTAGGCGGCGGCGAGAACCCGTCGGCGAATAGTGGGCGGGAGCTTACGAATGCGAAGAAACCTGCGGGATAGAGGTAGTCCTCTCCAGATTCGTCAATCACACGCAGTTGCCCATGCTTCTGGGCATCTCGATCTGGGATGACTTGATAAAACTTACGGCGCTCCAGGGATGCCTCATAACCCCTATTCCGTAGACACAGAACGAGTCGCCGTGGACGATTGGCCATACTAATCAAGATAACGCTTAATCTTGAATTCTCGACGGCCTATGCCAGTCGCTTCGTACCAGTGTATCTCAGCACGGCGAATAACTCCGCCTGGTGGCTCGACTGCGCTGTCCTTTCCGCTTCCGCCAGCGCCCGCGGCCATACTGGCGACACAACCGCGGCAATTCGCGAATCGCCGGTCCGGTCGCAATCGTCTCCTCATCGGACAGAGTGCCCAAGATTCGGAAGTACATGTGACTTGAACATACTCGGGACCAGGGTGCGGCCGCCTAACGGAATGCGCTTAAGCTGCGGCGCGCTGGCGAAAGACTCATTCCTTAATCTACGCGCGCCGTCAGCTTCAAGGGCGTGTTAGGCTGCAAACGCGGAGGCGCGCATCCGGTGAACCAGCCCCTTGACCAAGTCCGTTCACCTTGGTCACTCGCGCGTGTTGAACTGACCGAGGTTCTCGGAAGGAACTATGCCGGTGTACATCCCGTTCGTGACCCACACCTCGCGCAGGCCCAGATCCTCGACGAGTGCCTTGAATAGCTGCACGTCGCTGGTGCTAGGCGCTGGCATTCCCAGCGCCGGCTTGCCGTCGAGCTTGCGCACGGTGTGGTTGTGCAGGACGACCCAGTACTCCCAGCCGGCCGCTACCTCGGCCGCAACCTCCTCCAGCCCATAGAAATGCTCGGGCGGGAACATCAGATCGCTCGCGGCGAAGTAGACCTTGAGGCGATCGTCGCGGCGCAGGAGGTGGGCGATGAACTCGGTGGGCCGCGTCAGCTCCGAGTAGCGGGCGTCCTGTCGTGCGAACAGGGCCGCCTCAAGGCAACGGATCGGCCGCACCTCACCACCACCTGCATACATCAGCGCGGCATTGTGATTCTCGCGGCGCCACATCTCGCGTTCTGCATCGTCTTTCGGCTGCGGGGGGTCCGCAACCGGCCGCGCCCGGTCTCCGCCTGCCGCGCGGATAGCGGCGCGATACGCCAAATACCCGGGCGCGTCCGGCACGGTCTTGTCGAACCATACCGCGGCCGCCGGCAGCACCCACAACAGCAACACCGAGTTGCCCTCTCGCCGCAACACCGTCGGTTCGGGAAGCTCGCAGCGGGCCGCGGCCGGACTAGAGCCCGGTGCGGGCTTGGCGCCGCCGCACGCCAGCATGGCCAGCACGAGCCATCCATTGCTTCGCACCACGGTCACCGCGACCGCCGGTCTCGGTGTGCTACAAAGCCGCGGCGCGCCAGACCGGAAAACCGCACGAATGGGCTCCCAAATGCGAGCAGTGACTTCATGAGGGAACGAAGAGAAGTTCACAGTTCGTTTGGTGCGGCCTAACGGAATGCAAATCAGTTGCAGGCCCTATAAAGCTCGCGCCCACACAAATCAACGTCTCCACTTCGCCGCCAGCGATGGTGCCGCCCACACGGAACCTCGCGCCGGTCGGCCCGACAGCTGCATTTGCGGGTTAGGCGGCGCTGAGCGAGATCGTCAATAACTATCTTCACGCTGGACCATTCGCCTGAGCCAACCTCAGGCCCGCGCCACATCAATCAACGATTCCATTGTTTGGCCACGAGGGCGCCAGTAGATCCAGGAGCTCGGGCCCGCTCCGGCCTGTCGCCTGCATTTGCGGGTTAGGCGGCTACTCTAGATCAGCCTTCACGCGGTAAGGCGGCTTGCCAGCAGGGGAGGCTCCGCGGCACTCATCACGAATCTGGACGAGAAAGCCACCCAATGCTGATCCAATGCTGTCTGCCTCATCCCGCGTGAACTTGATGCCAGTTTGGTGGAACTGTGTCCGGAGGAATACCGTTGAGTCCTTTAGCACCACCTGCTCAACATTTTCCCACCCAGTGCCATAGAAGGTCCGGGCCAATTCATGCTTTCTGACGGGCTCGAACTCGGCGTACATCACTGGGCGCCCGCTTGACGCGGCAAGAACCTCGCGAACACACGTAGAGTCTACCGGCGTCACAAGTGGAGTGGTAGCAACAACCGAATAGAGCGGATCACATGCACCCAGACAGAGCATGCATCCAAAGGCGAGGATAGTGCGGAGCACGTCGGTCTCCGGTTGATCCCTAAGCCGGTGTAGCCGCCTAACGAAAATGCAAATCAGCTGCGGGCCCATCATGATGTTCCGCGCACGATCTTACGTTCCGCAGCGCGCTCAAGGCGCGCTGTGGCCGAGCGGAAGGTCGCGCCCCCTCCGGCCCGTCGGCTGCATTTGCGGGTTAAGCGGCGCGTCTCGACGATCCCGACCTACGGCGCAGGCTGAAGGGTGATGTCCGCCCGCGTCGTATCTTGCGGCGGTTCGGTCCCGAACTCGCCCAGCGCCAAAGGGCCAACCAGAGTGTCGTTCCATGCCAGCCCAGGCTCGCGGCGTAGGCGCACGAACGCACAGTTCACCTCATCCACCGTTCCATTGGGAATCGTCAGGGCATAGTTGCCGGTGGCGCTTGTCTCGACAACGTACCACGTCATCATGCGCGTCGTGTCGCAGCCGCCGCTCGACTGGAACTCGGCGCTCTGTGACTCCAACCGAAGCCCGCCAATCGGCGCGCCGCTGGGAGCAGTCACTCGTCCGGCCACCTTGGCGTACACTAGGCAGATGTCGCCTCCGCACGCCGCAGGCTCGGAGCACCCTGTCCCGGCTGCGCACAGGCCCACAACGATCACGGCAGCTGGAGGACGCAAGCAAGTCATTCGATGTCTGCCTCTCGAAGCACTCATTCGCGACCACCTAACGACTTGCGCATCAGCTGCAGGCGCTCATGGTCGCGCCCAGCACAAACTTACGGTTCCGCTGGCTGGCGACTAGGGAGGACCGCGCCCGAACGGAGCGTTGGCCCGCTCCGGCCTGTCGGCTGCATGCGCGGGTTAGGCAGCAGGGGCGCTACGCTACGAACTCGCCGTCCCTGATGACCGCTACCGTATCCACCAGAACCGTGGCCCCTATACTCCTCCCCACCAAACAACATCCCCGAACCCAAACAACCCAGACTCTCTCTAATGAAATTCCCTAGGTCCCATACTTTTCATCGCTAATAAGCCCGACTCATCGATCCAATAGCTCCGGCCCTCAAGACCCTAGACACACGCTTCTCAGTAGCGCCCGAACCCTCCGGTCGCCCCCGAACTCAACCTCCTGGTTGACTGCTCGGTCGCACTGGTTGGCAGCCGCCCTTGCTTACCCGCCGCGGACGCTGTTGCCTGCACGGGATGACTGTCACTAAAACCCACTGGAAAGGATGCCTGACGATTCGCCCACGGCTGCCCTTTAGTACGCGGCGCGCGACATGGTTGGCCACATCCACCTGGACCGGATGCTTGCTTGGCTTGAACGTAAGATCAGTACCGTCGGCAGTCGTTATGCGGACTTCCGTCGCTTCCTCTAGCCGCTGGCGAATAGTGTCTCCCCGCTGCGCCATGCTGTCGACATTTACCGCCGCCGCTCCCCACCAAATTAATAAACGGTCGAATCCAGACCAACGCCCCTAATACCATATCACTTCCGCTTATAATGGCATCGCGAGAAACAGATAGCGGCGAATCGACCGCTCGTTAGTCACTCAGAATGGGATTGCTCGTTGATGCCGCTTGAAGCGCCCGGATCCAAGATCGGACCAAATGCCCCGGAAGTCAGTGTCGTAGGGGAGGTTAATTTCGAGATCCAACTCGAGGATTAACGAGCACTATCGATGCTTGAGGGTGGCGGGCCTAGGTATTCGATGGGGAGCCGTGTGCTCGGTACTGCCGCTCTGCATCCGTCGTCGTCAAAATGTGTACCTAGCGCCGGCGCCGAGTGCTCAATACAATCGCCTCCATCATAGGGAGGAATCGCGGGCCGCCTCGAAGGACGACCTGCTCACCGAGCCTAACCGGAACAGCCCGTCGATCAGCTGTTCGGCCACCGGGACTCACCGGGCACCTGCGCTGTACCTCGTCCACCGTAGAAGCCGGGGCACGTCCTGAGAACACGCAAGCGATGTCCATACAAGCAGGCCGGCAACGGCCCCGGTCAGGCGGTCGCGACCCAACTCAACCATGGTATGCCCCAATGCTCGGTGCTGCCTAACGACTGCAAATCAGCTGCAGCGCTCATGCCTCATGCGCACAACCAATGCTTCCCTGCTGGCCTCAAAGGTTGCCGGCCCACCCGGAGGTCCGGCCCACCCCGGCCTTCGGCTCATTACGGGTAGGCGGCTCCCCCCGATACTCTCGAAGAGCCCAGATACTCCTGGATGCCGGCTACAGGGTCGGAGTTCATCCAATCGGCCATAGCTCCCAGCGCATCAGCAAACAGCCAACGCTCCCTCGGCTCCGTGCTCGCCGTGAATCCCCCTGAGAGCCTCGAATACATCGGAGCGAAGATGGCTGCAAGAGAGCGCTCGAATGATGCCCTCGCGAACGACGGGGATGTGTAGCAACGACCCGCTCCCCTCACCAGCACGGCGCCGCTGCACTGGCGTCGGGGGAACTCACCCCGACGAACTCGTAAACGGAGGTGACGAGCACTCCTCCCCGCCCTAAGCTCCCAACAAGTGCTGCTCATCCTCCCACAGCCCGCCCTGAGCGAATGCTATCGCCCGGCGTTCCGCCAACCTCTTCTGGTACTCTGGGTCCTTCTCGAGTTCGTCCGCAAACTCTGCAGCGGTTCTCGACCGGGACTTGGCCACTACGAAGCTCCTTGTAGCTGCCTAACAAGCAAATGCAGCCGACAGGCGCGCTCTCAACAGGTCAGCGAAGCTGACCTCGTAGGCGAAGTTAGCCGCAACTGACATGTAAGCGGCGTCCAGGCGACCCTGCCGCTCCGGATGACTAGGCGTCCACGAGCGCGGAATCGGATGCGGTCCTCCCCCACATAGGCTTAGATGCACCGGGTGCGCCACGTCTTCTGACAGGTACAGGTAGAGGAAGCCCTCCCGTGACTGCGACAGCGAGAGCTAGGCTGAGACCCAGTATTATAGCGGCGTACACGCTCAACTTTCGCCTCTCGGAGCTCCATAGCGTTTCCCTGGATGCCGACCGTTTGTGCTGCGGTCTAACGACATTGCGCATCAGCTGCGGGCCCTCAAGCTCGCACCCGCACAAACCTACATTCCACAGCGCGCTCACGGAGGCTGTAGCCGAGCAACCCCAAGCGCCCATCGCGCCCCGTCGGCTGCATGCGCGGGTTAGACGGCCGGTTCCACGCTTCCGGCACGCTCAATGGATGGTCTCTTCCGTAACGACAGATCTTCAGGTGGTAGCCAACTAAATCTGCGATGAGGCGCAAGCCTTCCCGTTTGGCTCCCTCTACCACGGAATCGGCAGCGATCAGGCTAAGCGGGCCGCAAAGTGCCATCCGAGAATCTGTGGTTGATAGCCAGTCGAATCGGGGAACCCGAGGTAGCAAGAGAAGCCAACTCCCACCAACCGGTGCTAAGCCATTGCGCGGCCGTCCGATGCCGATGAGCAACTGAAGCTCACCTATACTGCGGCCTCGCGCCGGTCCACCTGTCGCAGCGGCCGTAGAAGCAGCAGCGAGCAGTGCGTTCTGAAGCGAGTCCCGAAGCATGGCCCAAGTCCGGTTAGAGATTCCTGCTCGATCGGCTCTTCGCGCCAAGCGGTCACCCTAACGAAGCTTTGTGTTTTTCTTTGAGGGTATCAAGGGATACAATACCGCAGAGTGGGGACCCC
This sequence comes from uncultured Gemmatimonadales bacterium, assembly GCA_963720365.1. Classification (GTDB taxonomy): domain Bacteria; phylum Gemmatimonadota; class Gemmatimonadetes; order Gemmatimonadales; family GWC2-71-9; genus CAVVWJ01. Next base: position 122,175 of record CAVRFK010000007.1, read on the forward strand.
GCGAGCTGTTGCGCCGAAAGCGCGACAGCAAGAAGCACGCAGACTAACATTCCTGCCATCACCTCTCGCCAAGCCACCATACCACGCCCTCCGCAATGCGCGGGGTCCGCCTAACGACTTGCACATCAGCTGCAGGCCATCGAGCCCGCGCCCACACAAATCAACGCTTCCGCCGCTTGGCGATCAAGGAGCGTGTCGCCCGCGCGGAGCCCGGCCCCTCCGGCCTGTCGGCTGCATTTGCGGGTTAGGCTTGGGGGGGGGGGTTTTTTTTTTTTTTTTTTTTTTTTTTTTTTTTTTTTTTTTTTTTTTTTTTTTTTTTTTTTTTTTTTTTTTTTTTTTTTTTTTTTTTTTTTTTTTTTTTTTTTTTTTTTTTTTTTTTTTTTTTTTTTTTTTTTTTTTTTTTTTTTTTTTTTTTTTTTTTTTTTTTTTTTTTTTTTTTTTTTTTTTTTTTTTTTTTTTTTTTTTTTTTTTTTTTTTTTTTTTTTTTTTTTTTTTTTTTTTTTTTTTTTTTTTTTTTTTTTTTTTTTTTTTTTTTTTTTTTTTTTTTTTTTTTTTTTTTTTTTTTTTTTAAAAAAAAAAAAAAAAAAAAGGGGTGACGCAACCACAAACACCGCAGTGCCGAGGAGAAGTAGAAAGTAAGACACCGAGGATCTCCAGATCTGGTCTGCGTTGGACTACCGCCAAGGAGGGCCAGCGCTTGACTGCGCCGCCTAACGAAATGCGCATCAGCTGCGGGCCATCGTGCCCGCGCCCGCACAAACCTACGCTTCCTTAGCGGCACTCACCGGAGGGCGCCGCCCGCACGGCGCCCCGCGCCCATCCGGCCCGTCGGCTGCATGCGCGGGTTAGACAGCGCCGTACGAGCTACGAATCCGCAGCTCCTGGCCGCTTAAGCCTGTTCGTCGCCGTAAAGTCGACCTTCCAGACATCGAGTTGAACGGCACCCGTGCTGGTCCAAGTTCAGTGACGCGATGACCTTCACGCCATCGGTGTCTGTGAACTCGTACTCAGCCGCCCGCCGACCAAAGACCTGGCTCTCGTCCGCGCGATTACCCACCGCCAATCGTAGACTGCCCATCCCAGCGTCATCGAGCGTCTGGACACGCACATGCTCGAGCCAATTTTTCGACCCCTCCGCCCAAGCTGCTGCGAGGCGGTCGAGTAGCTGCCGCTCCCCTTCGATGGCTCACGGAACGTCATGGGCATTTCGGGCACCACCGCGAATGCTCGCTCATTCTAGAACCACTGCTTTCCGACTGCCGGTTGGCGCTGTCTAACGACTGGCGCATCAGTTGCGGGCTCTCAAGTCGGCCCGCGTACGAACCTACGTTCCACAGCGCGTCGCAGGCGGGCTGTGGCTCAGCCAAAGCTTCGCGCTCATCCAGCCCGTCGGCTGCATGCGGTTGTTCAGAGCCAGCCTGGACGATCTCCAATAGCACCTACAAGAACAGAGCCAGCCGAGCCAGTTGAAGCCGCTCCTTACCTGAGAAGCGCTTCCAGCCGACCAGCAGGGTCCCCGCGGCAACCACTGCGATCGCCAATGCCACTAGAAGAATGGCCCACCAAGCGGCGTGAGCCGCCCAGGGCACGTCCGGTCCAGGCCGGAACTCCTCCATCCAGTAGAGTGCGGCGAGCAGTGAGGGTTTCTCCGGGTGCATGAAACGACAGGGGCACGCTAGGTTCTCAGTGATCTCTCTGCACGCCAACGACTGGCAATCCACTGTATGCTACCATACTATCGCGCTGGATCAGTCAACGTCCGGCAGCTTCTCAGGATAGCCCAAGCAAGCGCGACCTAGTCCATTCCCAGATCCCGGCCCCATTCTGCCTCGCGTCGCACTCGGTGAGCAGCCACGCCACCTATCTCCATGACGATCGACACCAGCAGCGGCCAGGTTAACTCGGCGTCAGGAGTGACTGGCCGCCCCACTACAGCGGTAGCTCGTTCTGCTACGAGCCGCGCGACACAGTCATTAAGCTGGCCGACAGTTCGACACACGGATGCATCGGCATCACTGATCTGTATCCCGAAGCGCGCTTCGACTTCGCAGATCAATTTGACAGTGTCCAGCCCCAACGAGATCTCCTCGTCTGTGTGCCTAACGAGTCGCAAATCAGCTGCAGGCCCTCAGGCCCGCGCCACACAAATCGACGTCGCTTCTCTTTGGCCACGAGGAGTGCCGCATCGAACGGAGCGCCGGCCCACCCCGGCCTGTCTGCTGCATTTGCTTGTTAGGAAGCGCTCAAGCTGGGTACACCGCTAAGCAGATACCCGCCAGCTCCCCCCGGCCCTTTCTAGCGACACAGAAGTCAGGTCAGCGACCACGAACACAGCGCCCACAAGGCGCTCCTCCGGATACGTCGTGGCTACCCCGATGACCGCACACCCTGCAGCCCGGCCGGAGACAACGCCTGCTGGCGCATCCTCGAAAACCACCGCCTGCTCCGGCGTTACTGCGAGCTGCTTCGCAGCCAGCAGGTAACCGTCAGGTGCCGGCTTCCCCCGAGTCACGTCATTACTACTCACAAGCACTGGCGGTAACGCCAACCCGGCCGCCGCAAGCCGCCGACGTGCCAGTTCAGGGCCCGCCGATGTCACGACAGCCCAAGGTACGCCGGCGAGAGCAGCGAGAAGTCTCACCGCACCAGGCACCGCTACCAGCCCCTCGTAGTCCGCCAGTTCGACGGCGTCGAGCCATGCGACCTCCTCCGGCACCGCCAGATGGGGAGCGACGTCCTTGAGTGTATCGCTTGTCCGTCGACCATGGGCGGAGCGAAGGATCTGTTCAGCATCGAGACCATGCCGCGCCGCCCACAGACGCCAGGTGCGCTCGACGACGGATCTTGAGTCGACCAAGACTCCGTCCATATCGAAGAGCAATGCGTCACACGACAATTGCCGAGTCACGTTCTCCTGTATTGTTACCAAAGGCCGTGCGTCTTCCTAACGACTTCCGCATCAGCTGCAGGCGATCAACCTACCGCCCGCACAAATGAACGCTTCCACTGCTTGGCCTCGGGGAGCGCCGCGCCCGCGGGGAGCACCGGCCCACCCCGGCCTGTCGGCTGCATGCGCGGGTTAGGCCGCTGGCGGCGTGGGCGCCTCTCGCAGCGGAGCCCTCGAGAAACCGCGCACGAACCTCTCGGTAAAGAACGACCAGACGAGAAGGGCGAGCACGATTATGACCTCAAGGTCAATAGCATTCCAACTTCGAAGGAGGCAATGGCAGCGTAGCCTCGTACCACAAGAGCGACGAGTGTCCCGACGACAAAGATCACGATCAACAACCTCGCCCAAAAGAATGCACCACCGAGGCCATGGGTATACTTAGGTATCACGATGCTTTCGAAGATGGCGATACGCTCGCGAGCGATGTCGTTGATGTGGTCTTCAAGGCCGGCGATGTGTCCGGCACAGACGCTTTGGTACGCAGTCAGGGACGCCAAGAACAAGCCAAAGGCGACTTCGACTTGCGTAGCCAAGATGATAATCCATCGCTTCAAATCAGGGTTGCGAGCAAGAAGGTCGCTGGAGAAAGAGTCCGCCATGCCGACTGCGACTGTCACGAACGTGAATACGACCTTGTGCATGCTCCTTTGCATTTCGATTATCTCATCGCGTAGTTCGGCTCTCTCAGTACACATCAGTCCTTAATCTTAGTGGCGACCTCCATCATAAAGTGTCCTCCAGCAAAAGACGGAAATGTGCCGGGCGTCCGGCCCCATGCCCGTAGTTGGCCTAACGGATTACAAATCAGCTGCAGGTTATCTTGCCCGCGCCCACACAAATCAAGGCTCCCTTGAATGGCCACACGGAGTGTGGCTCCGGGGCGGAGCCCTGGCCTGTCGGCTGCACTTGCGGGTTAGGCAGCCGTGCCGTGAGATGCTTAGCCTCTCAGGAACTCTGACGTTGACTAGGATCCTGCGCAGTCAGTATTAAGGCCGCGCGTGAGCGCTGATCCTGATCTTTCCGCCATTTACCAACTCGCCTATTGCCGTCAAGGATCACGTACCGGCCCGCGATTTCCAGTAGCACAATAGGTTCACGATCCATCGCTGGCTCAGGCGCATTTTCCCTATAGGTCCGCAAAGCCTGGACGCCCTTGGGCGAGAGCGTGACTCGACGTATGACCGTGTTAGCTGGCTCAAGAGGTTTTAATAGGAGTGGGGCAAGCACCTTGGCCGCTATCCGATTGAGCGCTGATAGCGCGTCTGTGTCACCGCGCTCCTTCCAAATATGACGCTCAAAGGCGGCCAGAACCTCACTCCACAGATCCTGCTGGCTTGGCTTTGCCAAGGCGAATCCCTCCCACCAGTAGAAGGGCGTAAGAGGCGCTAGTTCACGGCTGCCTAACGACTTGCAAATCAGTCTGCGGGCCCTCAGGCCCGCACCGCAGAAATCAACACTTCCATTGTTTGGCCACTAGAAGTGTCGCAAGCCTGTGGAGCTGGCCCGCTCCGACCTGTCAGCTGCATTTGCGGGTTAGGCGGCGACGCTGCGAGGCTTAGGCTGATCCACAAACGAAACCACCGCGCGCCTCGACCTCGTAGAAACTCAAACGCTGGACCCTCGCGCACCGGGAGAGGTGCCTTCTCATCGGTCCAGCGCGGCATGACAGTCGCTCCCAGATACCTGTCATAACTGCCTTTGGCTGCAGCCAAGCCGAGAACCTCAACTCGCCTCGCGCTCAAGTTGCTCAAGGCTGTCAGGCGATATGCCCGAGAGATACTGCAGGTTCAGCCTATCGGAGCTCCGTCCATCAGAGTGCACGGTCAAGCTCAGGATCTGAATCAGCCGTCCATCAGAAAGTGTGACAGTCGTGGGACTGTGAGCTCGCGTCAGGTACCAGCCGCATGTGAGAGTTACGGCGATAACACCGGTCAGGATGATTCGCCTCACGGTCCCTCTCCTCCGTTGGCGTCCGCCTAACGACTGGCAAATCGGCTGCAGGCCCTCAGGCCCGCGCCACATCAATCAACGATTCCATTGCTTGGCCACGAGGGCGCCAACAGATCCAGGAGCTCGGGCTGCTCCGGCCTGTCGGCTGCATTTGCGGGTTAGGCCGCTGGCCCGCGACCGAGAATAAAGCGGAGCAACAGATTCCTCATAGGTCTGTTCAGCTGCCCAGAGCTTGGCCTCGAGTAGAACTTGAGCAGGCCTGAGTCGTTGCAATTGCGCTAAGGCGGTCGAGCGGCCCAGGCGCAGCACCAGTGTTCCCGGCTCATGTCGGAGTAGTAAAGAATCCTCGGGCGACAACACCACCGCGGTGATCGATCCCGCCGGCTCCGTCCATAACTGACTCCGCCTCGCTCGAGGCAGGAGCACTTGGGGATTCGCATCGGCGTTTGCATCAGTCACAATCGATGCGGCGATGCCGCAGCAACCCCGCTCGGCGCCGACGATCTCAATGCTATCCCACGTGGCCAGCCACGTGAGTCCGATCCGCTTCCTTCGCCTGCCGCCGCCCACAGACGTGCTGGCATAGGATAATGGAATAAAGCGCTATCCCGATACACCTTAACCTGAAAGCCACTCAACGCTGCTGGAGAACTTACCTGTTGCGGAGCTGCACATGCGGCCCACAGAAGAGCTACCAGTAGCAGCCTAATCTGAGCGCTCCCACAATGTCCGTGCCAGCGGCCTAACTAATAAATGGACTTACTCAACAACCTGTCCAATCAGGACTTCCCTCCCAACCGCCGACCTAACGCGCCGATCCCACCTCCTACTCCAGCGCATCCGCCGGACTCCGCACCCCTCGCCCGCCCCGGTTCAGCACATGCGTATAGATCATCGTCGTCGCCACGTCCCGGTGCCCGAGCAGCTCCTGCACCGTCCGGATGTCGTACCCCGCCTGGAGCAGGTGCGTCGCGAACGAGTGCCGCAGAGTATGGCAGCTCGCCCGCTTGCCGATGCCGCTGGCCCGGACCGCCTCGGTCATCGCCCGCTGGATCACCGACTCATGCAAATGGTGTCGCCGGACCTGCCCCGTCGTGTCATCCCGGTGCGTCCGCCGCGCCGGAAATACCCACTGCCAGGGCCATGACTTTCCCGCCGCCGGGTACTTGGCGCCCAGGCCTCCCGGCAGCTCGACCCACCCGCCTCCGGCAGCCAAATCCCGTTCATGCAGATGCTTGGCCCGCCCAAGCTGGTCCTGGAGCGGCCGGCGGGCGGCCTCCGGGATCAGCGTCACCCGGTCCTTGCCCGCCTTGGCGCGCCGGACCAACAGCTCTCGGCGCTCGAGATCCACATCCTTGACCCGCAGCGTCAGGCACTCGATCAGCCGCAGGCCGCCTCCATAGAGCAGCATCCCCACCAGGTGGTGCGTCCCGCGCAGCAGACCGAGGACTCTACGCACTTCCGTGACGGTCAGGACCACCGGCAGCGTCGTCGGCGCCCGCCCCCGCGGCAGCCGGCCCAGCGCCTCCAGCGAACGGCCGATGACATGGCGATACAGGAACAGCAGCGCGCTCAGCGCCTGTTGCTGCGTGGCCGCCGACAGCTTCCGGTCGCCGACCAGATGTCCCAGGAAACGCTGGACGTCCGCGTCGCCCAGCTCGCTCGGATGCCGGAGCCCGCAGAACCGGACGAAGCGCCGCGTCCAGTAGACGTACGCCTCTTCGGTGCGCCGGCTCATGTGCCGGAGCCGCAAATTGGACTGCAAGGACTGCAGAAGGGGCGACTTGTACTGCACCTGACCCGGCCGGATCGAGACCCGATACGATGCCGTCCCCCGACCGCGAGCCCGGTACCGTTTCAGCCCCGGCTGTGCCCAATCAGAGAACGAACCTACCAGAAGACCACCCGCCCCCCTAGGCCGCTTCTGCGACACGGAGGGCCCGTTTTGCGACAAGATCCTCCACCGCCCCAGGGCTCAGGACCGAAAGCGGGCACTCGCCGAGTGAGCGGCACTCGGGCAGCTGAAGGCACACGCCGGTCTGACCACTGGGATCCCCCGTTGCCCCGGAGACACTCCCGATCCGGGCGTCTGCGGCCCGCTTTCACCCCGGAGACAGGGAAGGCCGGCCCACGCAGGCGCCGTTCAGCCAAGAGATGTCATCCGCAGGTTGCCTGCGTCGACGTTCACCTCGGAGCGGTCACCGTCGACCCCGCGTGGTAGACGGCACCCCGAAGAGGTCGCCAGTCGGGCCCGTCCAGTAGACGCTCACCCCGAGAGGTCTCCAGTCGGGCCCGCGCGGCGGCAGTCACCCCGAAGAGGTCTCCGGTCAGACCCGCGCAGTCGACGCTCACCACGAAGCGGTCACCGGCCGGGCCCGCGCAGTCGGCGTGCACCCCGATGAGGTCATCGGCTGGGATCCCGCAGTCGGCGTTCATCCTGATGAGGTCATCGGCAAGGATCCCGCGGTCCGAATTCATCCCGATGAGGTCATCGGCCGGGACCGCGCAGTCGGCATTCACCCCGAAGAGGTGGCCGGCCTGGCCACCGAGGTCTTCGGTTGCCGCGGAGATACTCCCGGTTCGGCCGCCGATGTCCGCGGTCACAGCGAAGATGTCAGCAACCGAACCGCCGCGCCCCCCGCCGCCGTTGCGCCCCCCGCCACCCCCGCGTTTGTTACTCCCATGCAAGACCCCCTCCCCCTCCCCACCGCCGTCCCATCCGAGCTCCACGCCGCCTTCCTCCAGGCCATCGTCACCCTCGGCCTCGCGGCGCTCTGCTGGTTCATGCACGCCCGCTACCGCAAGCCGTACTTCGCCTGGTGGGCCGGGGCCTGGGGACTCTACACCGTCCGCGTCGCCGCGATCGTCAGCTTCCTCCTGAGCGGCGACTGGATCTGGCTCTACTGGCACCAGGTCGTCACCGGCTGGACCGCCCTCGCGCTGCTCTACGCCGCGCTCGTCTTCTCCCGCGGCCTCCGCTGGCGGCCCTGGTTCCTCGCCGTCGTGCTCTTCCCGCCGGTCTGGTCCTACATCGCCATCTACCAGATCGACCACTTCCTCTATGCCGCCCTCCCGGCGGTGCTCTTCCTCAGCCTCGCGACGCTCTGGACCGGCTGGGTCTTCCTCCAGTACCGCCGCCGCGTCGCCTCCAGCGGCGCCACGCTGCTCGCCGCCGCGTTCCTGCTCTGGGGCCTGCACCACCTCGACTACCCCTTCCTTAGAGAGCGCGGGGCGTGGAACCCGTGGGGGTACTACCTCGACATCCTGTTCACGCTCGCGGTCGGCGCTGGGATCCTGCTGCTGGTGCTCGACGATCTCCGGCGCGGGCTCGGGGCGCTGAGCGATATCTCCGGGGATCTGCAGGGCGCGGGGCGGGAGGAGGATGTGCTCGATGCGCTGCTCGCGCGGCCGCTGACGCTGCCGGCGGTGAGGGGGAGTGCGCTGTTCCTTATGGAAGACACGACTGTCATCCCGAGCGAAGCGAGGGATCTTGCTCGGGCCGGCAAGATCCCTCGCTCCGCTCGGGATGACAGCGGGGAAGCTGGGGATGACAGGGCGAGTCCCCGCTTCGCCCGCGGCGCCGGCGTCCTCCGCGACGACCCCGCCGCTGCCACCCACCCCGCGATCGCCGCCCTGCTCGACCGCGCCGTCACCGCCGCGCTCCCCCAGGTCACCGCCGAGTGGACCGGCGCCTCCGCCTACCCGTACGCCGCCGCCCTGCCGCTGCTCCGGAACGACGCCGTGATCGGCGCCCTCGTCCTGGTCGGCGACGCCCGCGACCCCTTCACCGCTCTCGACGACCGCTTCCTCGTCGCCCTCGGCCAGCAGGTCGGCGCCGCGCTGGAGAACGCCGACCTCTACCGCCGCTTGGAGACCCGCACGGTCGAGCTGGCCCGGCTCTCCGCCCGGATGATCGAGCAGCACGAGGAGGAACGCCGCCGGCTCTCCCGCGAGCTGCACGACGAGACCGGCCAGGTCTTCTCCGCCGTGCGGATCGAGCTGGGCGTGATCCGCGACAGCGTGCCGCCCGGCCAGACCACCCGCCTGGACCAGGTGCTCGGCCTGATCGACAAGGGGATCCGCAGCATCCGGAGCGTCACCAACGATCTCCGCCCCTCGCTGCTCGACGACCTCGGCCTGCTCCCCGCCCTCCGCTCGCTCGTCGCCGAGTTCACCGAGCGGAGCGGGATGCGGGTGGAGCTCGCCGCGCCGTCGGCGCTGCCGCCGCTGTCGGACGAGGCGGAGCTGGCCCTCTTCCGCGCGCTGCAGGAGGCGCTGTCGAACGTGCTCCGCCACGCGCAGGCGCAGACGGTGGACATCGGGATCTCGGTGAACCGGGACGGCGTGCTGCTGGAGGTGCGGGACGACGGCCGCGGCATCGCGGCGGACGCGACGGAGGAGCGGCTGGAGCGCATGGGTCACATGGGGCTGGCCGGCATGCGGGAGCGGATCGGCGCGCTCGGCGGAACGGTGCGGGTGAGCGGCGCGCCCGGCGCGGGCATGCTGCTGGAAGTCCTCGTGCCCACGTCGGAGGCCGGGTCATGACGGACACCCCGATCCGCGTCCTCGTCGCCGACGATCACGCCATCGTGCGCACCGGCATCCGCCACGTGCTGGAGAACGAGCCCGGCTTCACCGTCGTCGCGGAGGCCTCGACCGGCACCGAGGCGCTGGAGCTGGCCGCGAGCCTCAAGCCCGACGTCGCCGTGCTCGACATCTCGATGCCCGGCGAGTCGGGACTGCGGGTGGCGGCGGAGCTCCGGACCCGGTCGCCCGACACGCACGTGCTGATCCTCAGCATGCACGACAACACCGAGTACGTGCTGGAGAGCCTCCGCGCCGGCGCCCACGGCTACCTGCTGAAGGACACCGCGGCCACCGAGCTCTGCGCCGCCATCCGCGCCGTGCGACGAGGCGAGTCGTACTTCAGCCCGCCGATCGCGGGCCGCCTGAGCGCCGTGGTCCGCGGGGAGGCGGAGCCGACGCCGGTCGGCGCGCTGGGCCAGCTCACCGCCCGCGAGCGGCAGGTCCTGGTCGGAATCGCCCAGGGCCAGACCAACCGGGAGATCGCCCAGCAGCTCGGCATCAGCCACCGCACCGTCGAGACCCACCGGGAGAGCCTGATGCGGAAGCTGGAGGTGCGCACCGTCGCGGGACTCACCCGGCTCGCGCTGGAAGCGGGGCTGGTCGGCCGCTGAGCGTCGGTCGGGTAGGCGTCTAACTTCGGGCGTTATATTGGCGATATGGGCAAGATCAAGACCGGCATCGTCATGATGAACCTGGGCGGCCCGGCGACGCTGGACGACGTCGAGCCGTTTCTGCTGGAGCTGTTCGCCGACCGGGAGATCATCCAGCTCCCCCTCCAGAAGTGGCTCGGCCCCTGGATCGCGCGCCGCCGCGCGCCCAAGGTCCGCCGGCTCTACGCCAACATCGGCGGCGGATCCCCCATCCTCCGCTACACCCGCGCGCAGGGCCAGGGGATGGTCGAGCGGCTCGACCGGCTGTCGCCGGAGACCGCGCCGCACCAGTTCTACGTCGCCTTCCGCTACGTGAAGCCGAAGAGCGAGGACGCGCTCCGCGCGATGCAGGCCGACGGCGTCGAGCGGGCGGTCGCGTTCACCCAGTACCCGCAGTATTCCTGCAGCACCACCGGATCGAGCCTCAACGAGTTGTGGCGCGCCGCGGGCCGGACCGGCCTGCGCGACGCGTTCCGCTGGAGCCTGATCGATCGCTGGCCCGTGCATCCCGGCTTCGTCGAGGCGATGACGGAGACCGTGCGCGACGGCCTGGAGGGATTCGCAGTCGAGGAGCGGGACAAGGTGGTGCTGCTGTTCAGCGCGCACTCGCTCCCGCTCGACGTCATAGACCGGGGCGATGCCTACCCGCAGGAAGTCGGTGCCACGGTGCAGAAGGTGGTCGAGCGGCTCGGCGCGACCAATCCCTACATCCTGGCGTATCAGTCGGACGTAGGGCCGGTGCGCTGGCTGGGGCCGAGCACGGAGCAGGTGATCCGGCGGCTCGGCGCGCGGGGAGAGAAGCGGGTGCTGGTGATTCCGATCGCCTTCACCAGCGATCACATCGAGACGCTCTCGGAGCTGGACCGGGAGTACGGCGAGGTGGCGCACAAGGCGGGGATCACGCAGTACCGGCGGGCGCCGGCGCTCAACGACCGGCCGCTGTTTCTCGACGCCCTCGCCGAGATCGCGCGCGAGCACCTGGCGTCGGGGGAGGTGTTCAGCACGCAGTATCCGATGCGGTGCGCGGGGTGTAGCAATCCGCAGTGCAGGAACGTGCTGAATCCGGCGGCGAGAGCGACGAGAAGGAAGGGTGTCTTCGTTAGCGAAACAACGTCGTCCTGAGCGAAGCGAAGGAGGCCATGCCGGCCTACGGCTCCTTCGCTTCGCTCAGGATGACACTCTTTTCTTCCACCGCCGCCGCCCGAACGGTCCGACTGACCGGATACAACACCCTCCGCACCAGCCGCTCCGCCATCTCCCGCACCACCCGCTGTTCCCGCTCGTCCAGATCGCCCAGCTGCGCCAGCGCGACATCCGCTTCCTCTTCCGCCAGCCGGGCGGCCATGCGGTGCAGGTCGGCGAGCCGCGGGGCGGCGGCGCGGGCGCGCAGCGCGGTGTCGAGCCGGCGGATCTCCTGGTCGAGCACGCCGAGCGCGCGGTCGATCGCGGGCGAGGCGAATCCTTCGACCGGGCAGCGCAGCCGCTGGAGATCGTCGAGGTCGAAGAGACGGATGCCGGGAACCTCGCGCACGGTGGGATCCACGTTGCGGGGCACCGAGAGATCGAAGACCGCGAGGTCACGTCCGTGGGCGCGGGCCGCCTCGGCGAGGCGGGAGGCGGCGATGACCGGCTGCGCGGCGGCGGTCGCGACGAAGACGAGGTCCGACGCGGCGAGCAGCGCATCGAGATCGTCCCACGCCCCCGATACCGCGCCCCACGCGTTGGCGAGCGCGGCCGCGCGCTCCGGGCGGCGGTTCACCAGCGCCGTGCCGGCGGTCCGGCCGTGCAGTGCGCGCAGCACGCCTTCCGCCACTTCCCCGGCGCCGAGCACGAGTGCCCGCGCGCTGGAGAGCGAGCCGATCACCGACTCCGCTACGTCCACCGCCGCCGAGCTGACGGACGAAGGGTGCCGGCCGAGCATCGTCTCCCGGCGCACCCGCCGTCCGGCCACCAGCGCGGCGGAGAGGACGGCGTCCATCATCCGGTCGGTGGTCCCGGCGGCCCGCGCGGCGTCGTAGGCGCGGCGCACCTGGCTCAGGATCTCGGTTTCGCCGAGGATCTGGGAATCGAGTCCGGCGGCCACCTTGAAGAGGTGGCGCACCGCGTCCTCGCCGTCCCGCCGCAGCAGGGACTCGCCCACGGCGGCGCCCCGGCTCTCGGCGAAATCGCGGAACCACGCCTCGAGGTCGAGGTCGCCGCTCCAGTAGATCTCGCAGCGGTTGCAGGTGGAGAGGAGGACGGCGATGCTGCCGGCGGCGGCCTGGCCCTGAAGCCAGGCGGTCACCTCGGCGGGGCTGAACGCGAAGCGCTCCCGCAGCTCGATGCCGGCCGTATGATGGCTTATGCCAACGACATGGAAGGGGAGGTCCCGGAGCATGCCATAGGGTAGCCCTCGGGGGGCGGGAGGGCAATCCGAGATGGTGCGGAGGAAGGTCGGTAGTTGTACGGAGGCTGGTGGGAAGGCGGGCGGAAGGGCGGTAGGGCGGTACAAATCATCGACGACTCTGCCAGGTGGACGGCAATTGTCATCCTGAGCGAAGCGAAGGAGCGGAGCGGCGCTTCGGCGCCTTCGCTCCGCTCAGGCTGACATTTGCCGGCATACCTCAATACCCTACCGCCTTACCGCCCTACCGCCATGCCGGCTTCCCACCACATTTCTCCCATGCCCACCACCCTCCGCTACCGCATGGCCATCGCCCTTCTGGCGCTCCTCGCCGGCTTGGTCGCTCTCTACCTCCATCTCTGGAAGCTCGGCCTCGTGGGCACGCTGACGTGCACCGGCGGCCAAGGCTGCGAAGTGGCGATGACGAGCAGCTGGAGCTGGTTTCTGGGGGTGGACGTCGCGCTGATCGGCGCGCTCGGCTACGGGGCGATCCTGGCGGTGGCGCTCTGGGGGGCCCAGCCGGGGCAGGAACATTCAAGGACGCCCACGCTGGTCCTGCTCGCGCTCATCGTCCCCGCCGTCCTCTTCACGGTCCGGCTCAAGTACTACGAATGGTTCGTGCTGCGGACCTTCTGCCCCTGGTGTTTCGAGAGTACGGTCACGATCGTGCTCCTCCTGCTACTCGCCCTCCTCGATCTTCGACGTCTCAGGAAGGAAGGCGTCTCGGAGTATCGCACGAGCGTAGCGAGCATGTCTCCCCTTCGCTACGCTCAGGGTGACACGCTCTTATCAGCGCCCGAAGATGCGCCCCAGGATGTTGGGCGAATGGGCCGCCTCGAGCGCCATCGCCATCTCGGCCATCGAGACGAAGCGGTCGGCGGCGTCCATCGACAGGGCGCGGTGGATGACGGCCTCCACCTTGGGCGGGAAGTCCTTCTTCACGTCGCGGAGCTTGATCGGCTGGCCGCGGAGCCGGGCGATCATCGTCTCCTGCGCCGACTTGCCCGGGAACGGGAGCTGCCCCGTGAACAGCTCGAACGCGAGCACGCCGAGGGCGTAGACGTCGCTCCGGCCGTCCAGCGGCTTTCCGCGGATCTGCTCCGGGCTCATGAACTCCGGCGTGCCGAGCACGATCCCGGTCGCGGTCAGCTTCGCCAGCTCGGCGCCGGCGCGCCGCTCCTTCGCCAGGCCGAAGTCCATCACCACCGCGCGGAACTCCTGGCGCCCGTCGGGCTTCGCCACGGGCTCGGGCACCAGCATGATGTTCTCGGGCTTGAGATCGCGATGGATGATCTGCAGCTCGTGGGCGTGCTGGAGTCCGTGGCACATCTGGATCAGCAGCGGCACCCCTTCGGCCGGCGTGAAGGGACCCCGCTTCGCCTCGTGCTCGCTCAGCGCCTCTCCGTCGAGAAACGGCATCACCAGGTAGATCAGCCGCTCCCGCGTCTCGCCCATCCGGAGGATCGGGCAGACGTTGGGATGGTCCAGCCGCATCGCGATGGTCGCCTCGCGGCGAAGCCGCTCCACCGACGCAGGATCGCGCGAGAGCCGCGGCAGCAGGATCTTGAGCGCGACGATGCGCCCGGTCTCGATCTCCTCCGCCTTGTACACGTACGACATCCCGCCTTCGCCGAGTCGGGTGGTAATCCCGTACCGGCCGTCCAGTACGTGGCCGGAGAGCGTCGTGAGGATGTCGGGCGGCGGGGCCGGGGGGCGCAGCGTCTCCGGATCCGGATCCACCATTCTCGGCTGGGTGGTCCGCTGGCCGGTGGGCATGCTCGGCTGCCCCGACTCCTCCACCAGTGGAGAGCCGTCCTTGACGCAGTATCGGGCCGGGGCGGGATATGTGCTGCTACAGCGGGGACAGCGGCGGACGATCAATCGCGGAACCGGTTGCGCCCGTCGGTCTTGGCGCGGTACAGGTGGGTGTCGGCGAGCTTGAGCAGGGATTCGCCGTCGGACACCCGCTCGTCGGGGAACGTGGCGATGCCGATGCTGATGGTGACCCGCACCGGATGGCCGCTCTCGCCGAAGTCGTGGGTCGCCACCCGCCGGAGGATACGCTCGGCGAAGTTGCGGGACTCGGTGCTGGTGGTCTCCGGCAGCAGGACGACGAACTCCTCACCGCCGTAGCGCGCGACGATGTCCACCGACCGCTGCTCCCGCTTGAGCAGCGAGGAGAGCTGCTTGAGGACGCGATCGCCCACCAGGTGGCCGTAGGTGTCGTTGATCTGCTTGAAGTTGTCGATGTCGATCATCATGCCCGTGAGCATGGTGGCGTAGCGGGCCGCCCGGTCCATCTCCTGCTCCAGCTTCTCCATCAGCGCGCGGCGGTTGAAGCAGTTGGTGAGCGGATCGGTCTCCGCCAGGTGCCGCATCTGCTCCTGCCCCATCACCGCGTTCTCCAGATCGTACGCCTTCTCCAGCGCCGCCACGGCCGCGTTGATCACCTGCTCCGCGAACTGGACGTCCTGGTCGTTGAGCGGCGTGTCGCCGTCGGTGGTGCGGAGGAAGAAGACGCCGGCGGGCTGCTGCCGGAGCGAGAACCGGATGGCGATCGCCGACCGGGCGGGCACGGGACGGCCCTCCGATTCCCAGACGGCGCGCATCCCCTGGAACAGCGGGTCGGTCAGGACGTCGCGCACCAGCACCACCTCGCCCGTGGTGAGCGAATGCTGGATCTCGGGATACCGGCGGAGGTCCACCGCCAGGTTGTGGAGCATCGGGTTCTCGTACGCGGCCACCACGGTGCCGTGGTCGTCGTCCGGACCCGCGATGATGATGGAGCAGCGGGAGATGTTGAGCCCCTGGGCCACCCGCCGCACCAGGATC
Organism: uncultured Gemmatimonadales bacterium; assembly: GCA_963720365.1. GTDB lineage: Bacteria > Gemmatimonadota > Gemmatimonadetes > Gemmatimonadales > GWC2-71-9 > CAVVWJ01. Next base: position 137,527 of record CAVRFK010000007.1, read on the forward strand.
TGGTAGATCTCCTCGGGCTTGAGGGAGGCGGTGACCTCCTGGAGGATCTCCATCATCTCGGAGCGCGAGCGCGCCTCCGCCCGGGCCTGGTTCAGCTCGCGGCCGGCCCGCAGGTGCGCCTTCACCCGGGCGAGCAGCTCGCGCACCCGGAACGGCTTGGGGATGAAATCCGACGCGCCGAGGCCGAGGGAGCGGACGGTGGCTTCCTCGGGGGGCATCGAGGAGATCATGAGGACCGGGAGGTCCTTGAACCGCGGATCGGCCTTGACTCGCTGCAGGAGCTGCAGGCCGTCCACCTTGGGCATCATGATGTCGAGCAGCAGCAGGTCGAACTGCTCGGCGCTCAGGTGGTCGAAGAGGTGCTCGCCCCCCGGGACGGTCAGCACCTCGTAGCCGTTCTCCTTGAGGATCCAGGAGAGGGTGCGGGAGAGCGCCTGGTCGTCGTCCGCGACGAGGATCTTGGGAGCAATCGTCATTCGGCCAGCCGATGAAAGAGATCGGGGTCTACGTTGCCGCCGCTCACCACCGCCACCGTCGGTCCGTCGAGGCGCACCCGGCCCGAGAGGATCGCCGCGGTCGTCACGGCGCCGCTCGGCTCCACCCGAAGTTTGGCCTCATGATGCAGAAAGCGCACGGCGCCGGCGATCTCGTCCTCGGTCACCTGCGCCACCTCGCGCACCACGCGCTGAATGATAGGGAACGTCAGCCGTCCGATGGAGCGAGTCAACAGGCCGTCGGCGATGCTCTCGGTCCGCTCAAGCGTCGTGGGCCCGCCAGCGGCGAGGGCCGCGGTGAGCTTGGCGGCGCCCGCGGGCTCGACCGCGATGACCCTGGCCGAAGGCCTGAGCTCTGAGACGGCGATGCAGATGCCGGACGAGTAGCCCGCCGCCGCTCACCGGCACCAGCACGTGTTCCACGTCGGGCCGCTGCTCCACCAGCTCGAGTCCGCAGGTGGCCTGGCCGGCGATCACGTCGGGGTGATCGAAGGGCGGGATCATCACCAGGCCTTCGTCGCGCTCGATCTCTTCGGCCTTGGCCTGCTGTTCCAGGGAGCGGATGGCCCCGGCGAAGACCACCTCACCGCCGTGGCGGCGGATGCCCTCGACCTTGATGCTCGGCGTGGAGGCGGGCATCACGACCACCGCCCGGAGGCCGAACATCCGGGCCGCGTAGGCGATCGCCTGGCCGTGGTTGCCGCTCGACTGGGTGACGACGCCGCGGGCCCCGCTCTGTCCGAGCTTGGACACGGCGTTGTAGGCGCCCCGGATCTTGAAGGCGCCGATGGGCTGGAGCTGCTCGCACTTGAGCGAGACGGGGACGCCGGCGCGCGCCGACAGCGCCGCCACCTCGACCAGCGGGGTCCGGACGGCCACGCCGTCGAGCCGGCGAGCCGCGGCCCGCACGTCGTCGAAGGAGACGGCGACGGGTTCAGCGCTGAGCGTCATGATGAGGCTGAGACTACTCCTCTGCCGCGGTAGGCGCCACGGCGTCGCCTGCGGCGCCTTCCTCCGCGCCGCCCTCGTCTTCCTTCACCACCCGCGCCACGTCCACGACGGGGTCGCCGGCGTCGAGGTTCATCACCTTCACGCCCTGCGTGTTGCGGCCGATGACGCGGATGCCGTCCACCGGCAGCCGGATGATCACGCCCTGCCGGGTGATCATCATCAGCTCGTCCTCGGGGATCACTTCCTTGAGGGCGACGATGGGGCCGGTCTTGTCGGTCTTCTTGAGCGTGATGATGCCCTTGCCGCCGCGCTTCTGGACCCGGTAGTCGACCAGCTCGGAGCGCTTGCCGAAGCCCTTCTCGCTCACGACCAGCAGGGTGGCGTCGCGCCGGACGACCACCATGCCGATGACCTCGTCGCCCTTCTCCAGCTCGATGCCCTTCACGCCGGTCGTGGCGCGGCCCATCTCGCGGACGTCGCCCTGGTGGAAGCGGATGCTCATGCCGTCGCGGGTGGCGAGCACGATGTCGCTGTTCGAGTCGCAGACCTGCACGTCGATCAGGCGCGTCGCCCTCTTCGATGTTGATGGCGTTGATGCCGTTGGTGCGCACGTTCCCGTACGCCGAGAGCAGCGTCTTCTTCACCGTGCCCAGCCGGGTGGCGAAGATCAGGCACTTGTCGTCGGCGAACTCGCGCACCGGGACCAGCGCCGCGACCTGCTCGGTCGGCTTGATCGCGATGCAGTTCACGACCGGCTTGCCGCGCGCCGCGCGGCCGGCCTGCGGGATCTCGTGGACCTTGAGCCAGTAGAGCTGGCCGGTGTCGGTGAAGAAGAGCAGGTAGTCGTGGGTGCTGGCGATGAAGAGGTGCTCGACCCAGTCGTCCTCCTTCAGGTCGGCGCCGTTCAGGCCGCGTCCGCCGCGGCGCTGCTTCTTGTAGGTGCTGACCGGGATCCGCTTGATGTAGCCGGTGTGGGAGATGGTGATGACCATGTCCTCTTCGGCGATCAGGTCCTCGACCGTGAACTCGCCCTGGTCGGCGACGATCTCGGTGCGGCGCTCGTCGCCGAACGCTTCCACCACCTCGGCCATCTCGTTCTTGAGGATCGCCATCCGCTTGGGCTTGCTGGCCAGGATGGACTTGAGGTCCTTGATCGTGGCCCGCACTTCCTTCAGCTCGGCGTCCAGCTTGTCGATCTCGAGGCCGGTGAGCTTGGCGAGCCGCATGTTGAGGATCGCGTCGCTCTGCTTCTCGCTCAGCCCGAACCGCTTGCGCAGCTTGGCGTCGGCCTCGGGCGTGTCGTCCGAGCCGCGGATGATCTTGATGACCTCGTCGATGTTGTCGACGGCGATCTTGAGGCCTTCGAGGATGTGCTCCCGGGCCTGCGCGGCATCGAGGTCGAACTGGGTCCGCCGGACGATGATCTCGTGGCGGTGCTCGATGTAGTGCTCGAGCAGCTCCTTGAGGTTCATGACCTTCGGCGCGCCCTTGTCGAGCGCCAGCATGATCACGCCGAAGGTGGACTGCATCGCGGTGTGCTTGTAGAGCTGGTTCAGCACCACGTTGGGGATCGCGTCGCGCTTGAGCTCGATGACGATCCGCATGCCGTCCTTGTCGGATTCGTCGTTCACCCCGGAGATGCCCTTCGATCTTCTTCTCCATCGCCAGCTCGGCGATGGCCTTGACCAGGTTCTCCTTGTTGACCTGGTACGGGATCTCGGTGACCACGATCTGGGACCGGCCGGACCGACTCCTGCTCCTCGATCTGGGCCCGGGCCCGCATGACCACGCGGCCGCGGCCGGTCTCGTAGGCTCCTTGATGCCCTCGCGGCCGTAGATGAACGCGCCGGTCGGGAAGTCGGGGCCCTTGATCGCCTTCCGCAGGTCGGCGATGGTGGCCTCCGGATTGTCGACCAGCATCTCGACCGCCTTGGCCACCTCGCGGAGGTTGTGGGGCGGGATGTTGGTGGCCATGCCGACGGCGATGCCGCTGGAGCCGTTGACGAGGAGGTTGGGGATCTTGGAGGGGAGGACGGTCGGCTCCTGGAGCCGGTCGTCGAAGTTCGACTGGAAGTTGACCGTGTTCTTGTCGATGTCCTCCAGCATGGCCACCGCGACCCGGGTGAGCCGCGCCTCGGTGTAGCGGTAGGCCGCGGCGGGATCGCCGTCCACCGAGCCGAAGTTGCCCTGCCCATCGATCAGCGGATACCGCAGCGAGAACTCCTGCACCATCCGGACGAGCGCGTCGTAGACCGACGAGTCGCCGTGCGGGTGGTACTTGCCGAGCACGTCGCCCACCACCGTCGCCGACTTCTTGTACGGCCGGCCGGGCACCAGGCCCAGCTCGTTCATGGCGTAGAGAATTCGGCGGTGGACCGGCTTGAGGCCGTCCCGGACGTCCGGCAGGGCGCGAGAGACGATGACGCTCATCGAGTAGTTGATGAACGACTGCTGCATCTCCTCTTCGATCAGCCGGGGCAGGATCCGTTCGCGCGCGTTGGGTGCGGTCATATCCGTCGGGTGCTAAGGGAGGACAGGGGGGCTGCGGCACTTCGGGTGGAGCCTTCGAAATATACCCGGGAGCGGATGCGCGACGCAACTGTTCTGGGTGGCGTGAAGTGGAAGTGGGGTAAGGGGTTAGGGGGGCGGGCGGTCAGGCGGTCAGGCGGTCAGGCGGTCAGGCGGTCAGGCGGTCAGGCGAGGTAACACTTCATCCTGAGCGAAGCGAGGGATCTTGCGATGCGATCCTCGATGCCTGCGTGGAAGGTCCCTCGCTGCGCTCGGGATGAGATCGCTGCCTGCCGCCCATGATCCCCCTTCCCCAATTCCCGCGTCCCTTCCATGCTACTGGCCTCCCACCACCGCCCGCCGCAGATTCTCCCTCTGCAACCGGCTTTCCACGGCGGGGGCCTGACACCCCGCCGAAATCCCTCGCGCCAGTGGGACGGCTATGTCCACGTCGCGCCCCAGCGACGTCACCCGACTGTTGCTCGACCTCTCCAGCGGCCGCCGCGAGGCGACCGACGAGCTGCTGCCGCTGGTGTACGCCGAGCTGCGGGACCTGGCCGCGCGGCTGCTCCGGCAACGAACGCCCCGACCACACCCTGCAGCCCACCGCCCTGGTCCACGAGGCGTACCTCCGCCTGGTGGACCAGCGCGTCGGCACCTGGGAGAACCGGGCCACTTCCTCGGCATCGCCGCGCAGGCGATGCGGCGGATCCTGGTGGACCACGCCCGGCGCCGCTCGACGGCGAAGCGCCGCGGCGCGCGGGTCACCCTGGACGAGGAGCTGTCGCCCGCCACCGGCCCGTCGGTGGACCTGCTGGAGATCGACGCCGCGCTGGAGCGGCTCACCGCGCTCGACGAGCGGCAGGCCCGCGTGGTGGAGCTGCGCTTCTTCGGCGGGCTCAGCGTGGAGGAGACCGCCGCGGCGCTGGGCATCGGGACGGCCACGGTGAAGCGCGACTGGACGCTGGCCCGCGCCTGGCTGCATCGGGAGCTGGCCGCGGGACGCGGGTGACAGGGTGACGCCGGAGCGCTGGCGTCAGGTCGCCAAGGTCTTCGACGCCGCGCTCGACCGGCCGGCGCCGGAGCGCGGGGACTTCGTCACGCAGGCCTGCGGCAGCGACCACGCGCTCCGCACCGAGGTCTCCAGCCTGCTCGCCGCCCTGCCCGAGGGCGACGACTTCTTCGATCAGCCGGCCGCCGCGCTCTTCGAGCTGCCCGACGAGGACGACCTGCCTCTCCTGGGTCGGCCGCCGGGTCGGCCCCTACCGGCTCACCCGCGAGCTGGGCGAGGGCGGCATGGGCCGCGTCTACGAGGCGGTCCGCGACGACGACCAGTTCCACAAGCGCGTGGCGCTCAAGATGGTCAAGCCCGGACGCGAGACCGGCAGCGTGCTGCGCCGCTTCCGCTACGAGCGGCGAGATCCTCGCCGGCCTCGACCACCCCCACATCGCGGCGCTGTACGACGGCGGCGTCACCGACGACGGCCATCCCTACTTCGCGATGGAGTTCGTCGAGGGCGAGCCGATCGACCGGTACTGCGCGTCCCGCAGCCTGAGCGTGGGCGAGCGGCTGGCGCTGTTCGGCAGCGTGTGCGCCGCGGTGCAGCACGCCCACCGCAATCTCGTGGTGCACCGCGACCTCAAGCCGAGCAACATCCTGGTGACCGCCGACGGCGGCGTGAAGCTGCTCGACTTCGGCATCGCCAAGCTGCTCCGCGACGACGCCGGCGACGCCGGTCTCACCGAGACCGGCGTCCACGCGATGACCGCGGACTACGCCAGCCCGGAGCAGGTGCGCGGCGACGCCGATCACCACCGCGAGCGACGTCTACTCGCTCGGCATCGTGCTCTTCGAGCTGCTGGCCGGACAGCGACCGTATCGTCTCGACGGCCTGTCGGCCGCCGACATGATCCGCGTGGTGTGCGAGGAGGACCCGCCCCGCCCCAGCGCCGTCGCGGCCAACCGGCGCAACGCCGCCTCGCTCTCCGGCGAGCTGGACAACATCGTCCTCATGGCCCTCCGCAAGGAGCCGGCCCGGCGCTACTCGTCGGTGGAGCAGTTCGGCGAGGACCTGCGCCGCTATCGCGTCGGCCTTCCCGTCCTGGCTCAGCCGGCGACCGCCGGCTACCGACTCCGGAAGTTCGTGAGCCGGCACCGGGCCGCCGCCATCACCGTCGCGCTGCTCGTGCCCACGCTCGTCGCGGGCGTGGTCTCCACCCTCTGGCAGGCGCGGCGCGCCGAGGCCGAGCGGGACCGCGCCGAAGAGGTCAACGCCTTCCTCGGCGACATGCTGCGCTCCGCCGCGCCGACCGAGCGCGGGCGCGACGTGACCGTCGCGCAGGTGCTCGCCGACGCCGCCACCCGGGTCGAGCGGCTGTCGGGCAGTCCGGAGATGGAGCAGGAGCTGCGGTCGACGATCGGCACCACCTATCTCTCGCTCGGCCTCTACCAGGAAGCCGAGCCGCATCTGCGCCGCGCGCTGGACATCCAGCACGGGCGCTTCGGTCCGGGCCACCCCGAGGTGGCGCGCGCGGTGCAGAGCATCGGCAGCCTCCACGAGAAGAAGGGCGACATGGTGCGGGCGGAGGAGCTGTACCGGGAGGCGCTGGTCCTGGCCCGCCGCCGCTCGACCGGCGACGACTCGGTCACCGCCGAATTGCTCGACGACCTCGGCCGGATGCGGCAGGAGCAGGGCGACCTCGAGGGAGCGGAGCGGCTGGAGCGCGAGGCGCTCGCGATCCGCCGCCGGACGCTCGGCGAGGACCATGCCGATGTCGCCGCCAGCCTCAACAACATCGCGGTCGTGCTCGGCCAGCGGGGGGAGTACGCCGCCGCCGAGTCACTTCACCGCGAAGCGTTGCGGGTGATCCGCGCCGCGAAGGGCGAAGGCGACGCGGAGGTGGCCCAGGCGCAGAGCACCGTCGCCGGCATCCTGTCCTACCAGAACAAGTACGCGGCCGCGGATTCGTTCTTCATCCCTTCCCTCGCCACCAAGCGCAAGCTGTTCGGACCCGAGCATCCCGACTACGCCTGGACCATGCTCAGCTACGCGACCTCGCTCTACGACCGCGGCGACTACGCCGGTGCGGCGGAGCGGATCCCCGAGGTGCTCGCGCTGCGAGGGAAGACGCTCACCGACGAGCACGTGCTCGTCGCCAGCTCGCTCCTCTACCTCGGCCGGAGCCTCGACCGCCTCGGCCGCTACGCTGAGGCCGAGCGGCCGCTGCGCGAATGTCTCGACCTGCGGCGGAAGTACCTGCCCGCGGGGCATTGGCTGATCGCGGCGGCGGAGAGCGTGCTGGGCGAGCACTACGCGATGGCGGGGGAGTACGAGGCGGCGGAGCGGTATCTCGAGAGCGGGTATGACGGGCTGGTGGAGGCTCGGGGGGCGGAGCACCCGCGGACGGTGGAAGCGAGGAAGGCGCTGGAAGGGTTGAGGGAGAGGTGGAGGAGAGGAGAAGGCGTCACGTTGAAGGAAACGAAAAGTGTCACCCTGAGCGCAGCGAAGGGGACCATGGCGGCCATGGTCCCCTTCGCTGTGCTAGTGACTCGTGTACGACGCCCCTTCTACACTACACTACCGCCTTACTGCTGACACGGCGCCTCGGGATCCGGCTTCGGCTTGTCCACGTTCGGCCGGTGATCGAGGTTCGCCACCCGGTACGCCACCGCGCTCACGAACCGCGTGGCCCGCGCGTACTTATCGAAATCGAGATACTCGATCTCGTCCGTCACCTGGTGATAGTCGCGGTGTCCGCCGGTGCTGAAGAACGTGATCGGGATGCCGTAGCGGGCGTACATGTAGTGGTCGCTGCGGCAGTAGAAATTGTCGGGATGGCCGTCCGCATCGTAGCTGTAGTCGAACTGGAAGCCGAAGTTCCCCTCGTTGTTCACCGCCTCGACCAGGCTGCCCAATTCGGTGGAGAGCCGGCGCGAGCCGATGAGCTGCATGTACGCCGGATCCCGCGTGGTCTCGTCCTTCGGGCCGCCGCGTCCCATCATGTCGGTGTTGAGCTGGGCGACGATGGAGTCCCGCGGTATGGTCGGGTTGTCGGTGAACCAGCGCGAGCCCTGCAGCCCCGACTCCTCACCCGTATGCCAGACGAACAGCAGCGACCGCTTGGGCCGGGGCGCCCTGGCCGCCGCTTCGGCGATCTCGAGCAGCGCCATGGAGCCGGAGCCGTCGTCGTCCGCTCCGTTGACGATCGAGTCGAGCCGCGCCGGCCGGATCTTCCGCATGCTGTCGACGATGGACTTGATCCGGGTGGCCTGCTCGGCGTTGGGCTCGCCCGGGGAATCGTTGGCGCCGCGGGGCCGCATGACGGTGTTGTAGGCGCGGATCGAGTCGTGATCCACCGGCGGCAGGATGCCGATGGCGTCGTTGTGGGCGCCGAGCGCCACGTACTCGCCGCGGAGCGCGGGGTCCGAGCCGTCGAGCACGGCCACGACGTTCGCCGCGCCGAGGTCGGATTCCTCGAAGGAGACGTCGCCCTCGATCGCGGGGGCGGTGTCGCCGGGCTTGAGCTGGTCGAGCGGCTTGCCGAAGAGTTTGGCGATGCTGCGGGTCGGGAGGATGATCAGTCGAGGCTGGGTCACGCCCGCCGGAGCGGCCGCCGTTTCCTTCACGACGATCCGCGGCGTGCGGAACAGCTGCTCGAAGGTCGCGATCACCGTGTCCACCCCCGTTACCACGATCCCGGAGATCAGTCCCAGCCGGCCGGTCGGATTCAGGTCCGGCGCGCCGAGCGTATTGCCGCTGGACCCGCTGTTGTAGACGACGATCTTGCCCTGCAGCGCCTCGCGCGACGGTATCGCCACGCTGTCCGCCGGGCCGCCGATGTACACCAGCGGCGAGCCGTTGATCGGCCGCGCCGGGATCTCGAACTGTGCCTGGTACGGGTAGTAGTCGGTCCAGAGCGCCAGGGTGCCCGAGCCGGTGCGCAGGGTGGCCTTGGCCGGGTCGGCCGCGTAGCTGGTCAACGGCACCCGCTGCAGGAATCCCCCGGCGTCGCCGGCCGGCCGCAGTCCGATCCGCTGGAGCTCGCTCACGATGTAGGCGTTGCCCTTCGCGTTGCCGGGCGTGCCGGTTCGCCGACCCAGCATCGAGTCGTGGGCGAAGACCGCGATCCGGTTCCTGAGATCAGGGACCGAGATGTCGGTGCCGGTGTAGCCGCGAGGTGCTGGGGATTCGGAAGCGTTCGGCGTGGAGCCGCCGCACGCGGCGGCGAGGGGAAGCGTCAGCAACGCGAGGAGCCTGGAACCACGCATGGACATCCGCCCGGGAGTTAGGGAGAGGGTGAAAATAGTCCCAGCACTACCCGGGCGGGGGCGAATGGGTTTCAGGGAGGGCGGCGCTCCGCGCCTCGCTTCGCTCAGGCTGACATGGCGATACCCACCCTGCCGCCTTACCGCCCTACCGCCCCCGCCTTTGGCGTCCGGATCAGCAGCACCGTCTCGGCCCCCGGCCCGGTCCTGAGGGTTCCGTCTGGCTGGACCACGTGGCCGATCGCCCGCCCATGTCCGTCCCGCAGCTCATATTCCGTCACCGGCTCCCGCCGAAGCAATTGCACCATCCTGCACCTCGCTCGAACGTCTCGTTGTGAAGCGTTGATCTTGGCTGCACCGTACGTTGAGATGCGTTCCGGACGGGAATGGTTGCTGGGGCGCCTCCAGCCAACCCTTTCCGGCCGACTCTTGTCCCAGATCCAGATCGTCGACCCCCACGTTTCGGAGCCGTGACCGACGCTGACCTGATCGATCGAGTACTGGCGGGTGATCCGAGCGCCGAGCGTGCCTTGTATGACGCGCACGTGGACCGGGTCTTCCGGCTGGTGTACCGGATGGCGGGGGACCTGGACCGGGCGCAGGACTGGGTCCAGGAGACCTTCATCCGAGTATTCCAGAAGCTGGGCGATTTCCGCGGCGATTCCGCGCTGTCGACCTGGATCTGCTCCATCGCGATCTCGACCTCGCTGAACGGGCTCCGGAAGGTGAAGCGGTTCAACACGCGGGAAGTGGCGCTGGACGACGCGCCGCCGATGGGATTCACGCCGCGGGAGGCGGACCCGGATCTGAAGGTGCGGCTGGCGCAGGCGATCGACGCTCTGCCGGACGGGTATCGCGCGGTGTTCGTGATGCATGACGTGGAAGGGTTCACCCACGAGGAGATCGGCCGGGCGCTGGGCGTCCAGTCGGGGACGTCGAAGGCGCAGCTCTTCCGCGCGAGGGCCAAGCTGCGGGCCGCCCTCGCCGACTTTGCCAGGGACTGAGCGATGAACGACGACGAGCTGGACGAACGGGTGCGGCAGGCGGCGCGGGCGTACAACGCCCCGCCGGAGACGCCGCGGGAAGCGATGTGGGCCAAGATCGAGGCCGCGCGGCGGGCCGGCGATCAGCCGGCGCCGGTCGAGCCGGCGAAGCCCGCGCCGGGCGTGCTGGTGTTCCGGCCCCGGGCCCGCCCCGCGATCTGGGCCGCGGCCGCGGCGGCGGTCCTGGTGGTCGGCATCGGCATCGGCCGGTTGTCGGTCGGGCCGGGCGAGCAGGTGACCGCGGGCTGGCAGGGTCCCTCCGCCAACGCGACGACGTATCGGCTCGCGACCCAGGAGCACCTGGGCCAGTCGGAGGCGTTCCTCACCCTGTTCCGCACTTCGGTGCAGGAGCGGAACGACCCCCGGCTCGCCTCGGGAACGGCTCGCCAGCTCCTCGCCACCAACCGGCTGCTGCTCGACTCCCCGGCGGCGACCGACCCGAAGACCCGGCTGCTGCTGGAAGACCTGGAGCTGGTGCTGGCGGAGATCTCCCAGCTCTCGCCGCAGTCGAGGGCGGAGGACCTGCGGTTCATTCGTGAAGGCATCGAGCGGGGCAATGTGATGCCCCGGCTTCGGACCGCCGTGCCCGCGGGCGCGGCCCCAACGCAAGGAGTGTCGTGATGTACCGGTTGCAACTCGGGCTCGCAGTGGCGGCGGCGGTCAGCACCGGCGGCTGGTGGTCGCCGTCGTGGGACGCGGTCGACATCCAGGCGGTCCAGGGTACGGCGGCGGAGCCCGCGTCGTCACCTCCCGCGGCCTGGCTGCCGGCGGATCCGGCCGACTCGCTCTACAAGGCGGCGCGGGATGCGCTCAACCGACGCGAGTACCGGACGGCGGCAGATCTGTTCGCCCAGGTCCCCGCGCGCTACCCCAAGTCGGGCTACGCCGGCGATGCCCTCTACTGGCAGGCGTTCGCGCTCTACCGGGTGGGCCGGGAGCCGGAGCTGCGCACGGCGCTCGATGCGCTGCGGCGCCAGCGCGAGCGGTACGCGGGCGCCGCCACCAAGGGCGACGCCGCCGCGCTGGAGCAGCGGATCCAGGGCGTGCTGGCGCGGGACTATGGAGACCAGAACGCCCGTCGGGAAATTCAGAGCATCGCGATGGAAGCGGCGGAGCCACCCGAGCCGCCGGAAGCTCCGGAGCCGCCGGAAGCTCCGGAGCCGCCGGAACCGCCGGACCATGCGGGCCACATGTCGGGCCACGACAAGGACGACCGCTGCTCCGACGACGACGACGATATGAAGCTCGCGGCGCATCAACGCGCTGATTCACATGGACAGCGACAAGGCGCGCCCGATCCTCACGAAGGTGCTCGCGCGTCGCGATGCGGCCTCGGTGTGCCTGCGCCGCAAGGCGGTGTTCCTGATCTCGCAGGGCGACAACGAAGGCACGGAAGAGATCCTGCTCAACACGGCGCGCAGCGATCCGGACACCGAGGTCCGCGAGCAGGCGATCTTCTGGCTCTCGCAGGTGGGCACGGAGCGCGCGGTCGGCGCGCTGGACTCGATCCTCCGCATGTCCACCGACCGGCGGATCCAGGACAAGGCGATCTTCGCGCTGTCGCAGCAGGACAGCCCCAAGGCGAAGCAGTCGCTCCGCGCCTTCGCCGAGCGGGCCGACGCGCCGGAGAACCTGCGCGAGACGGCGATCTTCTGGATCGGCCAGAGCGGCGGTAAGGAGGCCATCGTCTACCTCAAGGCACTGTTTCCCAAGGTCAAGGGCGAGGAGCTCAAGAAGAAGGTCCTGTTCTCGATCTCCCAGGCGGACGAGACCGAAGGCGGCAAGTGGCTGGTGGGCGTGGCGCGCGACAAGACCCAGTCGATCGAGATGCGGAAGCAGGCGCTCTTCTGGGCCGGCCAGGGCGGCGCGTCGATGGCCGATCTCGCGTCGCTCTACAGCGCGTTCGACGACCGGGAAATGAAGGACCAGCTGATCTTCGTCTACTCCCAGCGCGACGAGCCGGCCGCGGTGGACAAGCTCCTGGAGATCGCGCGCAAGGATCCCGACCCGGAGCTGCGCAAGAAGGCGCTGTTCTGGCTGGGACAGAGCGACGATCCCCGCGCCGCGAAGGCGATCCAGGACATCATCGAACAGCCTTGAGAGGAGGGGAACCATGCGCACCACCTGGTGGATCGCGGCGCTCGCGGCGCTGCTCCCGATTCCCCTCGCCGCCCAGTCGCTGGCGCAGCGGGTCCAGGGAGCGCCGGACGGGACGGTACGGCTGAGCTTCGCCTCGCGCGAAGGGGTCTGCAGCCGCGGTCCGGGCAGCATCACCATCATCGATGGGGATAACGACTTCGATCCGGAGTGGGAGAACGATTGCGAGCGGGGACCGGTGCGAGTCTCGCTCCGCACCCGCGGCGGCCGGGTGACCGATGCGGAGACGTACGTCGGCGGACGCTGGCGCTCCGGCAGCGGCAAGGTGACGGACCTGGGCACGGTCCCGGTGCGGGAGGCGGTGGATCTCCTGCTGGCGCTGGCGCCCCAGGTGTCCGACGATCACGACGGCGGCGAGCTGGTGACCGCCGCGACGCTCGCGGACAGCGCGGTGGTGTGGCCAAAGCTCCTCCGCATGGCGCGGGACGAGAGCATCCGGGAGGAAACCCGCAGGCAGGCGGTGTTCTGGCTGAGCCAGGCGGCCGGCGACGCGGCCACAGTGGGCCTCGACTCCCTCGTCACCGACAACAAGGGCGACATCGAGATCCGGAAGCAGGCCGTCTTCGCGCTGTCGCAGCGGCCGACCGAGGAGGGGGTTCCGGCGCTGATCCGGATCGCCCGGACCAATCGGCACCCGGAGCTGCGGAAGACGGCGTTGTTCTGGCTGGGGCAGAGCGAGGATCCGCGGGCGTTGACGTTGTTCGAGGAGATTCTGCGTTAACCCAAGCTCGGAACTGTCATCCCGAGCAAAGCGAGGGATGACAGCATGACGCAGGTGTAGATTATCCCCGATGCGCACCCCCGCCCTCCTCGCCCTTCTCCTCGCCGCCTGCGGCGATCCCGCCCCGCCGCCCCCCGTGATCGAGCTGTCGGCCGGGGCGGACACGGTCGCCACCGGCTACGCCGAGGTGGTGGACGCCGCCTGGCTGGGCGGGGACCGGTGGGCCGTGGTGGCACCGCTCGATGTCACGGTGGGCGTGGTGGATGTGAGCGACCGGCGGGTCACACCTCTCGGCGGCAAAGGCTCCAAGGAGCTGCGGAACCCTTCCATCGTCTTCGTGACCGGCGACAGTCTGTACGTGGGGGACTGGGGTCTCCGGCGGATCGGCGTCTGGACCCTCGACGGCAAGCTGGTCCGGGCGATCCCGGCGCCGAGCACCACGCGGGGCGCCCTGCCGGAAGAGCGGGACCGGACCGGCCGGTGGTATGTCGAGCTCAAGCCGTCCCCCGGGCGCGACGGGAGCGGCAACCGCGACTCGGCGGTGGTCGTTCGGACGGGCCCCGAGCTCGAGACGCCGGACACCGTGGGCCAGCTCGCCCCGCTCGACCTCGCGGAGGTGGCCGGTGACGCGGGCCGCCGGTTCGAGCCGCGCGCGCTGAGCGGCATCGACCATTGGGGCGTGATCCCCGACGGCTCGCTCTGGGTCGCGCGGGTGATCGAGAACCGGGTGGACTGGCGCGCACCCGACGGCACCTGGGAAGAAGGCCAGGCGCTGCCCGACCGCGTGCTCGAGGTCACCAACTACGATCGCGAGATGTTCTACCGGAAGTTCCCGCCCGAGCTCCGGGCGACCGCGGAGCAGCTTCCGTTCGCCGCGGTCAAGCCGCCGTTCGTCGCCGGACTGACTTCACCGCGTGGCACCGTGTGGCTGGAGAAGAGCCGGGCGCCGGCGGACTCCTCCCGGCGCTACCATGAGGTGGATCGTGCCGGGCGCCTGACGCGGGAGATCCGGGTGCCCGGTCAGGGGCGTATCGTCGCGGTGGGGAGCGACGCCGCGCTTGGTGGCCGAGCGGGTGACCGATGGCACCCGCTTCATCGCATTTCCCATCCCCGCCGGCGATACCGCGCCGGCCTCAGGAGGCGCTCGATGAAGGTGGTCCTCTCGCTGTACACCGTCGCGCTGCTCGCTCTCGCCGCCTGTTCCAAGGCCGAGAGTCAGAACGGCCTCCTGCTCGAGGCCAAGCTGCCCGGCCGCTTCGGCCAGCTCAGCAACGTGATCGAGCTGGACAGCGGACGCGTCGCCTTCGTGGACACGCGGGACAAGCTCTTCCTCACCGCCGCGTTCGCGAGTGGCGACCTGGATACGCTGGGCACCCGGGTCGAGGCGATCAAGCCCGACGCCGCGCCGGGCGAGTACAAGTTCCCCGGGTGGGTCGCCCGCCTGGCGGGGGATACCATCGGATTGGTGGACTTTGCCGCGATCCGCACCACGCTGTGGGACGTGAAGGGCAAGCCGATCCGGACGCTCGCGATCCCGCCCGTGGGAGGCCAGACGCCGGTGCTGGTCTATGATGGAATGGGGAACGGCTACAAGATCGACTACAAGTCCATCCTCGATCCGCCGCCGGGGCAGACGGCCCGGCCGGACAGCGTGTCGGTGCTGCGGATCGCGCTGGCGGGCACCAAGGTGGACACCGTCGCCCAGCTCGCGTCGCCCGAGTTCGGCGAAGCCAAGTTCGGGGAACAGAAGCAGCAGGTCGCGATGGTGTTCGCGCCGAACGACTTCTTCGGCGTGCTGCCGAACGGCACCGCCTGGGTGGCACGCGGGCGGCACAACCGGGTGGACTGGAGAGCGCCCGACGGCACCTGGCGCGTGGGCAAGGAGCGGAAGTTCAGCGGGCTGCCGGTGACCCAGGCGGACAAGGACCGGGTGCTGGTGCAGGTGCGGGAACAGGGCAAGCAGTACGGCATGCCCCAGGAGCTGCCGATCGAATACCCCTTCGCCGCTACCAAGCCGCCGTTCGACTTCGCGCTCGGCCGACCCACCGGCGAGGTCTGGCTCCAGCGCCCACGCACGGGCGAGGACACCCCGCTCGTCTACGACGTCCACAACAAGGACGGCGCCTGGCAGCGGGAGGTCGCGTTTCCGGCGGGTGCGTCGCTGGCGGGGTTCGGGGAGAGCGGGGCGATCTACGCGTCGATGAAGAATGAGGATGGGAGCCGGACGGTGGGGCGGTATCGGCTACGGTAAGGCCGAGCGATCACACGGATGTCACCCTGAGCACAGCGAAGGGGACCATGCCCGCATGGTCCCCTTCACTTCGTTCAGGGTGACAATCTCTCCTAATCCAGAATCGGCGGCTCCCCACCGGGTGGTGTATTGGGCCCCTGCCGATCCGACCGCCGCCGGTCGCGCCGCTGGCCTTCCTCGTACCACCGCCGCGTGATCTCTCCCGCCAGGTCCCGGTTGCCGAGTCCGAACGCGAGGCCCACCGCCAGCGCGACCGCGCCGAGGATCAGCGTGAATGCGGCCGTCACGATCTCCTCGGCGACGCCCACCTGCTGCAGCGCCATGAACATCGAGATGACGATGACGGCGCTCTTCGCGATCTTGGCGACCGTGGGCACCCCGGCGACGCCGCCCGCGGACGCGAGGATCAGTCCCCGGACGAACTCGCCCACGATCATGCCCAGGATGACGATCACGATCGCCGCGATCAGCGTGGGGATGAAAGCGAGCATCATCCCGAACATCTGGTTGATGCTCTCCAGGCCGAGCGCCGTGCTGGCGAGCAGGATCACCACCAGCATTACGAGCCAGAAGACCAGCTTCGCCAGCGCGCGGACCGGATCGAGCCGCGATCCGGTGCGCCCTACCACCTCGTCGAGTCCCCCGGCGGCGGCCATCCGGTTGAAGTCCACCTTCTTGAGCGTGTCATCCGCCCAGCGCTGGACCTGCCGCGCGAGGAAGTAGCCGGTCAGCATGATCACGGCCGCGCCCACCAGCGCGGGGACGACGCTGCCGATCTGCTCCGCTCCGATCAGGAGCCGCTCCCACAGTTCGTTCACGGCGACACCTCGATGACGAGTTTACCCGTCTGTTCGCCCTGCTGCATCCGCCGATACGCCACGGTGCCATCGGCGAGCGGGACGACGCTGTCCACCACGGGCCAGAGCTTCTTCTCCTGGGCCAGCCGCGCGATCTCGCTGAACTCCCGGCGGTTGCCCATGGTCGAGCCGAGGATACTCCATTGATGCCAGAACAGGCGGCGCAGGTCCAGTGTGACGCTCGGCCCGGTGGTGGCGCCGCAGACGACCAGCCGGCCGCCGCGCCGGAGCGCGCGCTGCGAGTTGACCCAGGTGGCCTCACCCACGCAGTCCACCACGACGTCCGCGCCGAGCCCGCCGGTCTCCTTGCGCACCTCCGCCACCGGATCAGCGGTGCGATGGTTGACCGCCACCGCGGCGCCGAGGCCCACGGCGGTCTCGAGCTTGGCGTCGGAACCGCTGGTGACGATGGCGCGCGCGCCAAGATGGACGGCGATCTGCAGCGCCGCCATCCCGACCCCGCCCCCGACGCCCCAGATCAGCACCGTCTCCGATGGCCGGAGCTTCGCTCGGGTCGTCAACATCCGCCAGGCCGTCAGGGTCGCCAGCGTGAAGGCCGCGGCCTCCGGCCACGACATCCCTTCCGGCACGCGGGCGAGGTTGGCCGCGGGCACGACCACCAGCTCGGCTGCGGTGCCCGGAAGATGCTCGCCCAGGATCGCGAAGTTCGAGCAGAGCGCCTCTTCGCCTTCCCGGCACGCCGCGCAGGCGCCGCAGGAGAGGCCCGGATTGATCAGGACCCGATCGCCGACCGCCCATCGTCCGGCCGCGGGTCCCACCGCGACAACCTCACCGGCGCCGTCGGAGCCGACCACATGGGGAAAGGATGGCTTCGCGTTGGGAAGCCCGTCCGTCATCCAGAGATCCAGCCGATTCAACGCCGCGCACCGGATCCGGACCAGGACATCATCCGGGGCGCGGATGGTGGGAGGCGGAACGTCCTGAACCTCGAGCCGGTCCAGCCCGCCGGTGCCCGTGAGCGTCAGCGCTAGAATGACGGACTCAGCACGTGCTCGCGAGGCTGCAGGGTGACGGTGGTGGGCGCGCCGCCGGCCGCGAGCGATTGGACCAGGAGCGTGAATTGGGCGCTGCCCTTCGCCGCGTCGGTGAGGCGCCCGACCACGTAGGCGATCCGCCGCCCGTCGCGCGACACCCCGAGTCCGCCGATCGGCTCCTCCGTCTCCAGCACCATCGCCCCCTCGCCCTCGGTTCCGGTCAGGCGCATCAGGCGCGAGCCCTTGGAGCGCCCGCCCCGTTCCACGACGTAGAGCAGGTCGCCGTTGGGGAGGAAACGCGGCAGCGATTCCCGGCGATCCGTCTTGGTGATCCGTCGCGGCTCGCCGCCGCCGATCGGCATCAGGTAGATCTCCTGATTGCCGTCGCGGGTGGAGACGAAGGCGAGGCTCTTCCCGTCGGCGGACACCGCCGGCGAGTGGTTGCCGCCCGGCGCCGCGGTCAGGGCCTGGGGCGGATTGCCGTCGGGTCGCAGCACGTAGATCT
This sequence comes from uncultured Gemmatimonadales bacterium, assembly GCA_963720365.1. Classification (GTDB taxonomy): domain Bacteria; phylum Gemmatimonadota; class Gemmatimonadetes; order Gemmatimonadales; family GWC2-71-9; genus CAVVWJ01. Next base: position 155,275 of record CAVRFK010000007.1, read on the forward strand.
GCGGCTGGCCGCCCTTGGGCGTGAAGGTGTACACCAGGCGCGAGCCGTCGGAGGTCCACACCGGATCGCCTTCCGCACCCGGATCGGTGCTGAGCCGGCGGACGCCCGTGCCGTCCGAATCCATCAGATAGAGATCGTAGCTGCCGGCGCGGTTGGAGCTGAAGGCGATGCGGGTGCGATCGGGTGAGAGCGCCGGCTGGATGCTGTCGGAGCTGTCGGCGAAGACCGGCTGGAGCGTGTCGGGGACGCCGCTCCGGATCTGGTAGATGCCGAACTTGCCGCGGCGGTTGGAGGCGAGCAGCAGGTCCTTCACCACGAAGATCTCCGCCGTCGCGTCCTTCCCCCACGGCGCCTTCGCGGTGACGACCGCCTTGCCGGGACGAAGCCCGTCTACGATCCCACCCGACACCTGCACGACGCCGGCGGGCTCCGCGGTCCACGCCAGGTCCGTCGCGGGGCCCAGCGGCTTGCCACCCTCGTCGAGCAGCAGCGCGCGCACCGAATCGCGCTCGCCCAGCTCGAGACCGACGCGGCGCCGGTCGAGGGAGAGTGCGCCCGGAATGACCTGCACCGTCCAGACCACCGGATCGAAGCCGTGGAGCCGCGCGGTCAGCGTCGTCGTGCCCAGCGCGCGGCCGGACAGCTCGCCCTTGGCGGCGTCATAGCTGGCAATGGACGTGTCGCCGAGCGTCCAGAGAATCCTCGCCTCGGGAATCGGGGTCGAATCCGCGGCTTCGGCCACCGCCGTGATGCGGCGGGTCGGCCCGGAGTGGAAGCTGCACGCCGCCCGCGGAAGGACGGGGCGTCACGACGATCGCATTGGGCTCGCGGTGGACCGTGACGGCGGCCCGGCGCTCCTGCCCGAACGCGACCGCGACGATCTCCGCCCGCCCCGCGCCAATCCCGCTGACGACGCCCGTCGGCCCCACTCGGGCGACAGCCGAATCGCTGGTGTACCACTGGACGCCGCCCCGAAGCACGCGGTTCCCCTGCTGGGGGACCTGCACCTCGATCGTGTCGGACTCGGTGGGCCCCAACATCAGCTGGGAGCGGGAAAGATTGATCTCGGCGGGGGCCACCTCGACCTGCATGGTGGCCATGATGCCGCTGGAGGCGGTGGCCTGGACGATGGTGCGCCCGGTCGCGACCGCGACGACCACGCCGCTCGAGTCGACCGTGGCGATCTCGGGCATGAGGGACTTCCAGCGGACCCGGCCGGTGAGCTCCGGCGTGCCGTCCTCACGGAAGGCTTTGGCCTCGAGCTCGACGCTCTCGCCCGGCAGCAGCATCGCCGACCCCGGCTCCAGCGTGAGCACGGCACGGGAGGAAGACGCGGCCTGCTGTCCCGGACCGGTGATCAGGATGGCGGTGGACGCCTGCCGGCCCTGAACCCGGGCTTCGATCTTGGCGAGGCCGGCGGCCATGCCCTGGACGGAGCCGTCCTTTCCGACCCTCACCACCAGCGTGTCGGAGCTCCAGAAGGTGAAGCGGGCGTTGGGGATAAGGTTCCCCTGCCGGTCGTAGGCGGTGGCGAACAGCGTCTGCCGCTGCCCCACGCCGAGGGTCATGGTCTCAGGGGTGACCTGAACCTCCGCCACGCCCTGGGCGGAGAGAGGGCGAACCGAAGCCAGGCCGGCCCCGCGAGCAGGGCTGCCGTGGCGGCGAGGAGGCGGCCCAGCCGGGGCACGAGCGAGGCCCGCACCGGCTGGTACGAAGGAAAGATCACCGGGTTTGTGCGTCCGGGATTGGGGTTCGAGATTGGGGTAAGTATAGCCCGACCTCGTAGGCTTGCAGAAGCATTGAAGTTGTGCAAGTTATTAAACCTGACCGTAGCGGGCGCGAGTCGCCCCGCGACCGGCGGCGGGTTACGCCGCATCAGCGCGCGGAGGGACTACGATGGCCGACCTTCATTATATGGAGATGGGCTGGTCGGGATCGGGGTGGATGGATCCGTTACCCTCGGAGCCGGTCCCGGCTGCCCCCACACCCCCGGCCTCGACGCCCAGCTACAGCTCGTCGAACTCGGCCGCCGAGCCGAGCCGGCCGGCCGCTCCCCGTCCGAAAAAGGCGGCCAAGAAGAAGGCAGCCAAGAAGCCGGCCAAGAAGGCCGCCGCCAAGAAGAAGGCTGCCAGGAAGCCGGCTCGGAAGAAGGCCGCGAAGAAGTCCGCCCGGAAGAAGGCGGCCAAGCGCTCGGCGAAGCGGAGCGCCCGAAAGCCGGCCAAACGGAGCGCCCGGAAGTCAGCCAAGCGGAGCGCCCGGAAATCCGCCAAGCGTGGCGCCAAGAAGTCAGCCAAGCGCTCGGCCAAGAAGACCACCCGGCGCCGGCGCCGCTAGCCAAGCCGACCGAATAACGAAGCGCCCCGCACCCGCGGGGCGCTTTGGTTTTTCCGGCGCCAGATCTCCGCGGTCTCCAGCACTTCGCCGTAGACGTCGAGCTGGAGCTGGCCGACGGCGCCGTTTCCGACCCGCACCGGCTTGGAGCCCATGTAGCCCGCGAGATGATCGAGCTGCCGCTCCACCAGGTCCCGCCGGCCGTCGATCCCGTACATGATCTGGAGGTGCCCGCCGCCCTCGTGGCGGCAGACCCGCTTGAGGAAGCGCATGAAGGCGTCGGCCTCGGCGCCGTGGCCCACCGCGTCGAGCGCCGCCAGCGTGAACGCCGCGTCGCGCAGCCAGACGAAGCGATAGTCCCAGTTGCGGGTTCCGCCGATCGTCTCCGGCAGCGACGTGGTGGGCGCCGCGATGATGGCGCCGGTCTCCGCGTGGGTGAGCAGCTTGAGCACCAGCGCCGACCGTTTCACCTGCGAGCGATAGGGACCGCTGTACTTCACCTTCGCCGCCCAGCGCTGCCAGTACTCCGCGGTGATGTCGAGCTTGCTGGCGGAGGCGTAGCGGTCCACGGGGTGGATGTCATCGTCGTCGTAGCGGAGCACCAGCCACCGGGTGACGCCTTTCTCCAGCGTCCAGCGGGTCACGGGCTGTCTTCGATCTTGCATGGACGGCGGTACTTACCCACCTTCCAGCACCTCAGTCCCGCAGCGTCCATGCCCCACCGGATTTCACCCGCGGTCATGGCCCTTGGCCTTAGCCTGCTTCTCGCCTGCCGTTCGCGAGAGCCGGATGGCATCGCGTTGCTTGGCGCCACGCTGATCGATGGGACCGGAGGGCCGCCGCTGACGGAATCGGCGGTCGTGGTGCGGCGGGGGCATATCGAGTCGGTCGGGTCGCGCGACGGCTTTCAGCTCCCGGAGCGGACCAGGGAGGTGGACGTCTCCGGCCGCTGGATCATGCCGGGGCTGGTGGACGGCCACGTGCACCTGGTGGAGCCGCAGGCCGGCGTCGCGCGGTGGACGATGGCCCGCTACCTCGCGTGGGGCGTGACCACCGTGCGCGACGTGCACGGGCCGCTCCGCCGGGCGCTGGCCCTGCGCCGCGAGCTGAACCGTGGGTGGAGGCCCGGGCCGCGAGTCTACTCCGCGGGCGCGATGATCGACGGCGTGCCGCCGACGTACCCCGACGCGATCACGGCGACGAACCCGAAGGAGGCCCGCCGCGGGGTGGACCGGCTGGTGAATGCCGGCGCGGACCTGATCAAGGTCTACACCAAGGTGGACAAGACGCTGCTCGCCGCGATGCTCGACGAGGCGCGCACGTTCAACTTCCGCATCACGGGCCATCTCGGGCTGACGGACGCGGTGACCGCCGCCCGGCTGGGCCTGGGATCGCTGGAGCACATGAGCGGGGTCCCCGAAGCGGCCATGGCCGACCCGTCGGCCCTCTACGCGGCGCACCGCCGGTCGTTCTTCGCCGGGTGGACCGCCTTCGAGCAGTCCTGGGCGGGGCTCGACTCCGCGAGCCTCTCCCGGGTCGCGGGGGTGCTCTCGGCCCGCAATGTCATCGTCGTGCCGACGCTGGTGCTGCACGACATCTTCAGCCGGCTGGACGATCCGGCCGTGCTGACCGATACCATGCTGAGCGCCGTACCCGAGGAGGAGCAGCGCCGGTGGAACGTTCCCGACATGATCGCCCGCGCCGGCTGGACGCCGGACGACTTCGCCGCGTTCCGCCGCTCGCGCGCGGCGCAGGACCGCTTTCTCCGGATCTTCCAGGCCAAGGGCGGGCGGATCGCCGTGGGGACCGACGCCGCCAACCAGATGCTGATCCCGGGCTACAGCGCGCACCTCGAGATGCAGCTTCTGGTCGCCGCGGGACTGACGCCGGCCGAAGCGATCAGCGCGGCCACGCGGCACGGGGCCATGCTGCTCCGGGTGGACTCGCTGGGGCTGATCGCGCCGGGGAAGGTGGCCGACCTGATCGTGCTGGACCGGGATCCCCTCGCCGACATCCGCAACACCCTGGCGATCGAGTCGGTCATGAGCCGCGGCCACATGCTGTCACCCGACAGTATCCGCGCTCGCTGGTGACGGCGCCGTGGCGCTGAGCCGCCTGCTCCTCGGCTGGGGCGCCGTGGTGCTGTGGCTGCTGCTCTGGGACTGGATCGAACGTCAGCTCGGCTTCGCGAAATCCAACAGCCAGCCATTCCGGGTCCGCATGCAGCTGGTCGAGGGCGCGCTCCTGACCATGTTCGGCGCGCTCTGGTTCGCGAGCCTGGGATCGGGCGCGTGGTGGCTGGTGTTCGGTCTCGTCGCCGCCCTGCGGGAATGGCCACCCTCCACCACCCCCCTCCTCGCGGCGCTGCGCGTGGCGCGCACCATCGCGGCGGGTGGGCTCCTGGCCTGGAGGCTGGGACCGGCATGAGCAAGGCGATCGACCGCCTCGCCCTCTACTTCGGAACCGAGCGCACCCGGCAGGGCATCCTCGCGCGCAAGGCGCTGGGCCAGCCTGACGCGGGCGATGCCGCCCTCGCCGAACGGCTGCGGGCGGAGCTGGCGGCGGGTGTCCGGGACGACGGCACCGTGAGCGGCGCCGCCGTGCCGACGATCTGGCGGGTGCACGAGCTGCTCGACCTCGGCGAGCGCGACAACTCTCCCGCCCTCACCATGCCGCTTCGCTGGCTGCTGGAGCAGCAGGACCGTCCCGGCGCTTTTCACGACGGCTGCGATCGCGAGCGGCATGCCCGTCAGCTCTGCCAGCATTACCTCGCCGGCTTCTTCGCGCCTGCGCCGCCCGAGCAGCGGCTCGCGCCCGTGACCCTTCCGACCGGAAAGGTCTTCCGGGTGGAGTCGCCCGCGCGGTTCGCCATCAGCTGTCTCGCGCTGCGCGCCGTTCTGCGCGCCGGGTACGGCAGCCGGCCCGCCGTCAAACAGCATCTCCAGAGCCTGGCGCGCATTTCGGAGCAGTGGACCGAGTGGACCGGCTACTTCTCGCCCGATACGATCGTGGCGGGGTTGCACGCGCTGGCCGCGGCCGGCCCGCCGCACCGCGACACGGTGCGGCAGCTGGTCGGCACGATCACTTCGCACCAGGGCGTGGATGGCGAGTGGTCCAACGCCGATCTGTTCCTGGTGCTCGACGCCCTGCTCGCGGCGGACACGCTCGAGGCCCAGGTCACCGTGCGCCGCGCCGCGACCGCGCTGGAGGAGAAGCAGCGGGTGGACGGCACCTTCGGCACCACGGCCCAGCAGGAGCGCGCGCTGATCGGCTTGCGCGCGCTGCTCTGGGCATCGCGGAGCCCGGCGTGAGGCGGAGCCTGGAGATGTTCCTCCGCCGCAAGCGCCCTCGCGGCCGGGTCGAGCGCCTGCCGGTCGGGCCGGAGGCGCCCGGGCTCGACCGCGACCTGATGATCTACCTGCCGCCGTCGTACGACACGACCGACCGGCACTATCCCGTGCTCTACATGCAGGACGGCCAGAACCTGTTCGACCCGGCGCTCGCGTTTGCCGGGTCGTGGCGGGTGGACCTCGCGATGGACCACGCGGCGACGCGGCGGCGCGAGGGCATCGTGGTGGGCATCCCCAACATCGGGTGAGGGCCGCCTGGCCGAGTACAGTCCGTTCGACGATCCGGAGAACGGGCCGGGGCGGGCGACGGACTACGTCCAATACATGGCCGAGACGATCAAACCGTTGGTAGACGGGCGGTTCCGGACCATGCCGGCGAGCGGAATCAACCGGCGTGGCGGGGTCCTCGATGGGAGGTCTGCTCAGCCTGTTCGCGTTCTTCCACCGGCCCGATGTCTTCGGCATCATGGCCGCGCTGAGTCCGTCGCTGTGGTACGCCGGGCGCGCTATCTTAGGGCTGCTCGAGGGGGCCCCCGCGCCTCCCGGCAGGCTGTACCTGGACGTGGGACGGCAGGAAGGCGAGCAGACCCTGGACGACGCCCGCCATCTGCGCGACCTTCTCCGCGCGAAGGGGTATCAGCCCGGCGTGAACCTGCGGTACGTGGAAGACCGCGGGGGCAGACACGAGGAAGCGGCCTGGAGCCGGCGCTTCCGGGCCGCGCTGCCGTTTCTTCTCTCTACTTCCGGGTAATTCCGTGCACCACGAGTACCACCGCTGGCACAGCCCCGCGCTCGGCCGGGAGATGGCCCTGGAGGTCGTAGGACATCACGGCGCGCGCGTCCTGGTCTTCCCCACCTCGCTCGGCACCCATCGTGAGTGGCTCGACCGCCGGATGCACGAGGTCCTCGCCGAGCACATCAACCAGGGGTGGGTTCAGCTCTTCCTCCTGGATCATCTGCCGAGCGAGACCTGGAACGCCGACCACCTGCATCCCGGCGCCAGGGCGTGGCGGGCCCTGCAGTACGACCAGTACCTGGTGAGCGAGGTCCTGCCGTTCACCGCCCACAAGAACTCGAACCCGTACGTGATCGCCACCGGCGCGAGCCTCGGCGCCTACTACGCGGCGTGTCTCGGCTTCCGGCATCCCCACCTGGTGAATCGGATCCTGGGGATGAGCGGGACGTACGACATCAAGCGTCTCACCGGCGGCTATTCGGACGCCAACGTCTACGCCTGCAATCCCTCCGACTTCCTCCAGCACGAGCACGATGCCGCCCGGCTGGAGGCGTTCCGCCGGCAGGACATCATCTTCGCGATCGGCCGTGACGATCCGGCCTACCAGGACAACGAGGACCTGTCGGCGACCCTGTGGAGCAAGGGCGTCGGCAACGCCTTGCGGATCTGGGACGGTTGGGCGCACGATTGGCCATACTGGGAGACGATGGTCCGGCGGTACATCGGGGGGCACGATTGACGAGATCCATTGTCACCTGAGCGGAGCGAAGGGGCCATGATCCGGCTTCGGCTCCTTCGCTTCGCTCAGGATGACTCAGTCACTACCACCTACTTCATCGGTGCGTCAGCATGACTAAGCGAGTCGGCCTCGTCATCGGCCGGGAGTGGTCCTTTCCACCCGCGTTCATCGAGGAAGTGGCCCGGCGGGACGCCGGCGTCGTCGTCGAGCACGCCAAGATCGGCGCGACCCCGATGGAACCGGCCCTCAAGTACGACGTGCTCATCGACCGGATCTCCCACGAGGTGCCCTTCTACCGGACCTACCTGAAGAAGGCGGTGCTCGACGGGGTCACGGTGGTGAACAACCCGTTCATGTGGAGCGCGGACGACAAGTTCTTCGGCGCCACCCTCGCCACCAAGCTCGGCGTGGCCCATCCCAAGACCTACGCGCTGCCGAACAAGTCGTACGTGCCCGGCATCGTGCCGAGCGAGAGCCTGCGCAACCTCGAGTTCCCGCTCGACTGGGAAGGACTGGTCCGCGACGTCGGGATGCCTTGCATCCTCAAGGACGCGCACGGCGGAGGGTGGAAGGAGGTCTACGTCTGCCGCTCGCTGGAGGAGCTGATCCACCATTACGACAACTCCGGCCTGCTCACGATGATCGTGCAGGAGTTCGTGAAGTGGGACCAGTTCGTCCGCTGTCTCTGCATCGGGCAGCAGGAGATCCTGGTGATGCCGTACGATCCGCGGGACCGGAAGTACCTGGTCCAGGCCGACTACCTCTCACCCGAGCTGCACGCGCGGATCGTCCAGGACGCGCGCACCCTGGTGCAGGCGCTGGGCTACGACATGAACTCGATCGAGTTCGCCATCCGCGACGGCGTGCCTTACGCCATCGACTTCATGAATCCCGCGCCGGACATGGACATCTATTCGCTCACGCCCACCTACTTCGAGTGGACCGTGAAGGCGATGGCGGACATGGCCATCAGCCTGGCGAAGAAGCCGCGGGGACAGTCCCGCGCGCTCAAGTGGGACGCCGCCTTCACCGCCCGGCGCTGAGCCCGCATCGTGCAGGAGGCGATCACCCACTACCATGAGCTGCTGACGGACGAGCTGGCCCAGGCATCCGAGGCGATGCTGTCGGACCAGCTTCACCGTCGCGGCCTGGTGTTCGGGGACCGCCCGGTGGCGACGGTGCTGCGGCCTCGCTTCATGACGCTGGGTCACTACCGGCTGCTGCAGCGCCGGGTGCGGCTGCTGATGCGGGCCTTCGGCAAGGCGTACGAGCGGGCGGTCGCGGATCAGGGCTTCCGCGCGCAGTTCCGTCTGGCCGACTGGGAAGAGCGGCTGATCCGCCACGATCCGGGATTCGGCGAGCCGAGCCCCACGTCGCGGGTGGACGCCTTCGTGATGGACGAGGCCGGATCGATGGCGCTCACCGAGTACAACGCCGAGACGCCGGCGGGCGCGGGCTACAACGATGCGCTGGTCGCGTCGTTCGCCGACCTGCCGATCATGCGCGCATTCGGCCGGCGGTTCGAGGCGATGCCGTTGCTGGCCCGGCACGGCGTGCTCCACGTCCTGTTGGACGCGTACCAGGAGTGGGCCGGACGCCGGGAAATCCCCCGGGTCGCCATCGTGGACTGGCCCGAGGTCCCGACCCGCAGCGAGTTCGTGCTGTTCCAGGAATACTTCCGCGCGGTGGGGATCGAGGCGGTCATCGCCGACCCCCGCGAGATGGAGCTTCGCGGCGGCCGGCTCTACGCCGGCGGCGGTCCGGTGGATCTGGTGTACAAGCGCGTGCTCCTCGCGGAGCTGGTGGAGCGCTGCGGGGAAGAGACGCCGCTCCTCAAGGCGGTCGCGAGCCGCGCGGTCTGCATGGTGAACCCGCCGCGCTGCAAGGTCCTCCACAAGAAGGCCAGTCTCGCCGTCCTGTCGGACGAGCGGAACCAGGGGATCTTCTCCTCGGAGGAGCGCGAGGTGATCGCCGCCCACATCCCGTGGACCCGGGTGATGGAGGAGCGGCGCACGGAGCACAACGGCCAGCAGGTGGATCTCGTTCCCTACGTGCACGCGCTCCGCCAGCGCCTGGTCCTCAAGCCGAACGACGACTACGGCGGCGCCGGCATCGTACTCGGCTGGGACGTGGACGACGCGACGTGGGCCGGCGCGGTGCAGACCGCGCTCGCGTCACCTTACATCGTGCAGGAGCGGGTGGGGATTCCGTCGGAGCCGTACCCGAGTCTGGTGAACGGCAAGGTGGTGTTCGCCGACCGGATGATGGATACCGCTCCGTTCGTCTGCCATGGCGAATACGCGGAGGGCTGCCTGACCCGGCTGTCCACCGCCGCTCTATTGAACGTTACGGCCGGTGGAGGCTCGACCATTCCGACGTTCGTGGTCGAGCGCCGCTGATCTTCGAGAGGAAAGGAGTGGCGTGATGGAGCCCCCTTCGCTGACACTCGGCGTCGAGGAAGAGTATCAGATCATCGATCCCAAGACCCGGGAGCTGACCTCGTACATCACCCAGATCCTGGAAGCCGATCACCGCTTCCTGGAACAGGTGAAGCCCGAGCTGCACCAGTCCATCGTCGAGGTCGGCACCAAGGTGTGCCGAACGCCGGCGGAGGTGCGGGAGGAGCTGGTGAGTCTGCGCGGTGCGGTGATCGAGCTGGCGGCGCGGAACGGGCTCAAGATCGCGGCGGCGGGCACGCATCCGTTCTCGTCCTGGCTCAAGCAGGAGATCACGCCGCTGGAGCGCTATCTCGGCGTGAAGGAAGACATGCAGGACCTGGCGCAGCGGCTGCTGATCTTCGGCACCCACGTGCACATCGGGATCGAGGACCGGGATTTCCTGATCGACGCGCTGAACGTCTCCCGGTACTTCCTGCCCCACATTCTCTGCCTCTCGACCAGCTCGCCCTTCTGGAACGGACGCAACACCGGGTTGAAATCGTACCGCAGTATCGTCTTCCGGGGCTTCCCCCGGACCGGCGTGCCACGGATCGTCCCCAACTGGGCGGAGTACGCCCACTACCTGGAGACGCTGACCTCGACGGGGTGTATCCCCAATGGCAGCAAGATCTGGTGGGACGTCCGGCCGAACTGGAACTACCCCACCCTGGAGTTCCGGATCTGCGACGTGTGCACCCGGGTGGACGAGGCGGTGGCAGTGGCCGCGATCTTGCAGGCTATCGTGGCCAAGCTGTGGAAGATGCGCCGCGATAACATCACCTTCCGGAACTACTCCTCCGACCTGATCGAGGAGAACAAGTGGCGGGCGGTGCGCTTCGGGCTGCATGGCAAGCTGATCGATTTCGGCAAGCAGAAGGAATTCCCCGCCGCGGACCTGATCCGCGAGCTGCTGGAATGGTTCATCGGCGATGTGGTGGACGAGCTGGGCAGCCGGAAGGAAGTGGAGTACGCCTACCGCATCCTGGCCGAGGGGTCGAGCGCGGACCGGCAGCTGGAGACGTTCAAGCGGACCGGGGAGCTGACGGCGGTGGTGGACCACCTCATCGCGGAGACCGAGGAGGGCGTGCTGCCGGGAACTTCGAAGGGGGAGTCCGCGTTGGCACCGGTGGTGGGGAGATAGGGGTTGGGCATGTGATATCCCTCGCTGCGCTCGGGATGCAGTGCGGTTAAAATCCGCCCGGGACAGGGCCAGTCGTGGACCAGGAGACTTGATGCGTCGCAGACCGATCATCGGCATTCCAACCCAGACCCTGCACTCGATCGACGGCATCCCCGAGGGACTGCCGGAGTCGTGGGTCATGAACCAGCGCTACTCGCGCGTGGTTGCGGCCGCGGGCGGGCTGCCGGTGATGATTCCGCTGCTGGACGACGAGGACACCCTGCGGGCGCTCTACGACCGTATGGATGGGGTGCTCATCCCCGGCGGCGTGGACCTCGACCCCGCCACCTACGGCGAAGCCGCGCTCCCGACCTGCGGCCGGCTGGACCCCGCGCGCGACCGGGTCGAGCTCATGTTCGCCCGGTGGGCGCTCGACGAGCGCAAGCCGCTCTTCGGCCTCTGCCGCGGCCTCCAGATCCTGAACGTGGCGATGGGCGGCTCGCTCTACCAGGATATCGCCGCGCAGCGCTCCGACGCGATCAAGCACGACTACTTCCCCACCGCCGGCTACGCCCGCGACCACTTGGCGCATCCCGTCACGGTCACGTCGGGCTCGCGGCTCGACGCCATCGTCGGCACCGCGCCGCTCCGGGTGAACAGCATGCACCACCAGGCGGTGAAGGACCTCGCGCCCGGCCTGGTCGCCACCGCGGTGGCGCCCGACGGCGTGATCGAGGCGGTCGAGTCCACAGGGAGCCAGTTCATCCTCGGCGTCCAGTGGCATCCGGAGTCGCTCACCGAGCGGGACCCCCGCATGCATCGGCTCCTCACCGGGTTCGTGGGCGCCGCCTCCAGGTAGTAACTTCCGGTCGCGCAAATCGACGACCGGAGCTGGGCATGGCGAACCAGGGGCTCGAGCAGTCCCCCCGCATCAGACTGACCGCCTTCTCTCACGGGGCCGGCTGCGCCTGCAAGCTCGGCCCCGACGAGCTTTCCCAGGTCCTGCATCACGTGGCCGGCGTGGTGGATCCGCGCGTGCTGGTGGACGCGGCCACCCGTGACGACGCCGCCGTCTTCCGCGTCTCCGACGACCGGGCTCTGGTCGCCACCGTGGACTTCTTCACCCCGATCGTGGACGACGCGACTCAATGGGGCGCCATCGCCGCCGCGAACGCGCTCAGCGACGTGTACGCCATGGGCGGCACGCCGCTGTTCGCGCTCAACCTGGTCGGCTGGCCGCGGGAGAAGCTGCCGTTCGAGCTGCTGGGGGACGTGCTGAAAGGCGCCTCGGAGGTCGCGACGCGGGCGGGCTGCGCGATCGTCGGCGGGCATTCCATCGATTCGCTGGAGCCACTCTTCGGCATGGTCGTCATAGGTGAGGTGCATCCGGACCGGATGTTCACCAACGCCGGCGGCTGTGCCGGTGACGTCCTGATTCTCACCAAGCCCCTCGGCACCGGCATCCTCACCACCGCCCTCAAGCGCGACGCGATGATCGAAGCGGGGATGGGCGACGCCGTCCGGACCATGACGGCGCTCAACGACACCGCCGCGCGGGCCGCCCAGCGGAGTCGGCGTCAGCGCCGCGACCGACGTCACCGGCTTCGGCCTCCTGCGGCATCTGGGGAACATCCTCGCGGCCAGCGGTGTCGCGGCGGAGGTCGCCTTCGAGGCATTGCCGGTGCTGCCGCACGCGCTCAGCCTCGCGGCGCGCGGCGTCGTCTCCGGCGGCACACGCCGCAACCTGGACGCGGCCACCGACGTGGACTGGGCCGCCGATGTGACCGAGCCCGAGCGGCTCCTCTGCGTGGACGCCCAGACCTCGGGCGGGCTTCTCCTCGCCGTGCCGCAGGAGAACGAAGCGGCCCTGCTCGCCGCCCTGCAGGAAGCGGGCACGCCGGCCGCGGCGGTCATCGGCCGGCTGGTCGCCGGACCCGCCGGACACATCCGCGTCACCCGCCGACTCTAGCATGCCGCTCCGCTGGACGACCCAACGCATGGACCAGCTCGAGAACGCCGTCCGCCGCGGGCTCCGGGTGTCGCTGTCGCGCCGGGGAACCGAATACATCGTGGTGGCGCTCCGCATCGCGTCGGTCGGGCGCCATGAGGCGCTCATCGGCCGCCTGCCGATGACCGGCGAGGAGCTACCCTTTCTGCTCAACGACATCGACCACTTCCAGGTGATCGATTGAGCCGACCGGTTGCGATCCTCCATCTCGACGAGAGTTGTCTCGGCAACGGCCGCGAGGGCGAGAACCCCGGCGGCGGAGGCGGGCTGATCGAGGCCCGGACCCGCAGCCGCAAGATCGAGCGCCGGGATTTCTTCCTGCACGAGCCGGGGACGACCAACAACCGCATGGCGCTCAAGGGCGCGGCCGGCGCGCTGGAGCTGCTCGCCCGGAAGGGAGTGGCGCTGTCGGTGCTGATGATCTCCGACTCGCAGTACCTGGTGAAGGGGATGCGGGAGTGGGTCCCGGGATGGAGAGCGCGCAACTGGACCCGGAAGGGCGGGCCGATCGAGAACCTGGAGCTGTGGAAGCAGCTCGTCGCCGCGAGCGCGAAGCACGATGTGCAGTGGAGCTGGCTCCGAGGTCACTACCGCCACCCGAAGAACGAGTATGCCGACTGGCTCGCGGTCCGCGCCGCGAAGGAACAGCGCAGCAGCGACGGAGCGGTCGAGTCGGAGCTCGGCAATTGGCTGACGGCCCAGCAGGAGAAGGGGTTGTATCCGGGGTACGATCCGGACGAAGCGTTCACCGAGCTGGAGCAGCGGGTGGCGGAGGGGGAGGCGTTTCCGTTGGTGCTCGCGGAGTGAGATGGAGCCGGAGAGGCCGCAGATGGCTCCGTGGCCCCGCTCATTGACAGAGCTTCGCCCATTCAACCCTAAGCTGCCCATCTCGATGCACCTAGCCCGAGGGCACCCGTGACCGACGTGGAGCGATTCTTCCGCCGCCTCGTCAATCAGCTTGCCGCGAGCGACGCCGGCCGGCTCCGCCAACCCGTGCCGCTCGACGACATCTACCGCGACATCCTCCCCTATCGCGCCCACCGCCGCGCGCTCAAGCTCGATACCAGCGAAGAGTACGAGCTGGTCCTGCTTCGTCTCTGCGCCGGCGAGGGCGACCTGGTGCTGACCGAGCCGGAGGAAGCCCGCGAACGATTCGTGCGGGAGCTGAAGAGCCCCAATCCGGATCTCGACGTGCTGCGGTCGTTCGAGGAGGTCCAGATCACGATCCGCGCCGAGGCGCTCATGCGGGCGCTCGATCCACTCCCCACGCCGGTCCATGCGCGGCCCCCGCAGAAACCGGAGCCCGAGAGCGATCCCGAGCCCGCGCTCGTCCTGGGGGCGGCGCAGTTCGAGGACCTCCCCGGCGTCACCGATATCATCCCGCCGGCCACCGAACCGGACGCCGACGAGGAATTGCCCGAAGCCGACGAGCTGCCGGCAGAGACCGGGCCCAGCTGCATCTATTGCGGCGGCTCGCTGCCGACCGGTCGCCCCGTCAACTTCTGCCCCCAATGCGGGCAGAGTCAGACCCAGATCCTCTGCCCCGAATGCCGCAGCGAGGTGGAGCCGGGCTGGCGCCACTGCGTCAATTGCGGCGCCGCCGTGGGTGAGGCCTAGGACGTGACCACCTGGAGCACGGCGCTCCGGCCGAAGGATGTCCTCGCCGTCATCCTCGGCGGCGGCGCCGGCACCAGGCTTTTTCCCCTCACCAAGGACCGGGCGAAGCCGGCGGTGCCGCTCGGCGGCAAGTACCGGATCGTGGACATCCCGATCAGCAACTGCCTCAACGCCGATCTCCGCCGGATCCTGCTCCTGACCCAGTTCAACAGCAGCTCGCTCCATCGCCACGTGCAGGAGAGCTACCGGTTCGACAGCTTCTCCCACGGGTTCGTCGAGATCCTGGCGGCACAGCAGCGCACCGAGAGCGAGGCCTGGTACCAGGGCACCGCCGACGCGGTACGCCAGAACCTGGTCCACCTCGGCGACTATCCCCACCGCCTGGTCCTGATCCTCTCCGGCGACCAGCTCTACCGCATGAACTTCCGGGCACTGCTCGAGCGCCACGTGGCCAGCGGGGCGGAGGTGACGGTCGCGACGACACCGGTGCGGCCCGAGGCCGCCCATGCGTTCGGCATCATGGGCATGGCGCCGGACGGCCGGGTGGTGCGGTTCGTCGAGAAGCCGACCGATCCCGCCGTTCAGGCGTCGCTCCGGGTGGACTGGAGCAAGGTCGAGGAGCTGGAGGAGCCGGTGGATCCGGACGCGCTCCCGGCGTCCATGGGGATCTACGTCTTCGACCGCGAGATCCTCGCCGACGCCCTGGTGGGCACCGAGGCCGACTTCGGCAAGCATGTGATCCCGCGCATCATCGACACCCACCGGGTCCACGCGTTTCAGTACCAGGGCTATTGGGAGGACATCGGGACCATCCGATCGTTCTATGAGGCCAACCTCGATCTCTGTGCACCCCTCCCGAAGTTCAACTTCTACGACGCGACCGCGCCGATCT
Organism: uncultured Gemmatimonadales bacterium; assembly: GCA_963720365.1. GTDB lineage: Bacteria > Gemmatimonadota > Gemmatimonadetes > Gemmatimonadales > GWC2-71-9 > CAVVWJ01. The sequence goes on from CAVRFK010000007.1 coordinate 170,506, forward strand.
TCACCCATGCGCGCTATCTGCCGGGCACCAAGATCATCAAGAGCCAGGTGGAGCGATCGGTCATCGCCGACGGGTGCATCATCAACGACGCGCTGATCGAGCACTCGTTGATCGGGGTCCGCGCCCGGATCGAGGCGGGTGCCACCATCCGCGACTCGCTGATCATGGGCGCCGACTACTACGAGACGCCCGACCGCACACGGCCGGAGGGTGCCCCGCCGATCGGCATCGGCCAGGGCACCAGCATCGAAGGCGCCATCGTGGACAAGAACGCGAGAATCGGCGATTCGGTGGTGATCTCGCCGGCGGGCAAGCCGCTGCATTTCGACGGGCCCAACTTCTACATGCGCGACGGGATCGTGGTGATCCCCAAGAACGCGGTGATCCACAGCGGCACCGAGATCTGATCCCGGGCTATATTCCCCGTCAGCATGTCCTCGGCCCCGTTCCCTTCCGGTTCCACCCTTCCATGAGCTCCCAGGCCCGCGAGACCGGCGTGGTCTTCCTGTCCGGTGCCCGCACGGGATTCGGCGCCTTCGGCGGAGCCCTCAAAGACCTTTCGGCCACGGACTTAGCCACGATCGCCGGCACCGAGGCGCTGGCCCGCTCTGGCGTGCCCGCCGCCGAGGTGGACCATGTGGTCATGGGCAACGTGCTCCAGACTTCCGCCGACGCCGCATACCTGGCCCGGCACGTCGGTCTCCGGGTCGGCCTCCCGGTGCCGACGCCCGCGGTGACGGTCAACCGGTTGTGCGGCTCCGGTTTCGAGGCGGTGGTGCAGGCCGGGCAGCAGATCCTGCTGGGCGAGTCGCGGGTCGTGCTGGCGGGCGGCACCGAGAGCATGAGCCAGGCGCCGCACGTCGTGCGCGGCGCGCGATGGGGACTCAAGCTGGGAGCCCAGCCGGCGCTCGAGGACACGCTGACCGAAGCCCTCCGCGACACCCACTGCGGACTGCCGATGGCGGAAACTGCGGAGAATCTCGCGCGTCAGTATCGCATCGGACGCGAGGCGGTGGACTGCTACGCCGCGCTCAGCCAGTCCCGCGCCCGCGACGCGTGGCGGCGAGGCGACTTGGCGGACGAAGTCGTTCCGGTGATGCTAACCGACCGGAAGACCCGCGAGCCCCGGCGCCTGGTCCGCGGACGAGCACATGCGGCCCGACACGACGCCCGACGTGCTGGCCAAGCTGCCGCCCTACTTTCGGAAGGACGGCGTGGTCACCGCCGGGAATGCGTCCGGCATCTGCGACGGCGCGGCCGCCCTGGTGCTCGCCGGTGAGCGCTATGCCAGTGAGCGCGGGCTTCGAGCCGCTCGGCCGGCTGGTGGCGTCCGCCGTGGTGGGCGTGGATCCGGCCACGATGGGGATCGGGCCCGCCCCCGCGGCCCGCCGAGCGCTGGAGCGGGCGGGCCTCACGCTCGAGGACATGGACCTGGTCGAGATCAACGAGGCGTTCGCGGCCCAGTACCTGGCGGTGGAGCAGGAGTTGAAGCTCGACCGCGAGCGCACCAACGTGGACGGCGGCGCGGTCGCGCTGGGCCACCCGCTCGGCGCCAGCGGCGCCCGCATCACGCTCCATCTCCTGCTCGCGCTCCGACGCCGGGGCGCCCACTACGGGCTCGGCGCCGCCTGCATCGGCGGCGGCCAGGGCATCGCGGTCATCGTGGAGGCGCTCTAGCTATGGACATCCTGGTCGGCGGACTCGCCATCGCCGTGGTCTACTCGTTCCTGAGCCTCCGCGTCCTGAAGCAGTACGAGCGCGGCGTCGCCTTCTTCCTCGGGCGCTACTGGGGCACCAAGGGTCCGGGCGTCGTGTTCCTGCCGGCCGGCTTCGCCGGACAGAAGCGGGTGTCCCTCCGCATCGTGGCGCTGGATATTCCGCCCCAGGACGTCATCACGCGCGACAACGTCTCGGTGAAGGTGAACGCCGTGCTGTACATGCGGGTCAGCGATCCGGCCAAGGCGGTGATCGAGATCGAGGACTACCTCTACGCCACCAGCCAGCTGGCGCAGACGACGCTGCGCTCGGTGCTGGGCGAGGTCGAGCTGGACGAGCTGCTGTCGGATCGGGAGAAGATCAACGCCGTCCTCAAGAAGATCATCGACGAGCGGACCGACCCGTGGGGCATCGAGGTCTCCGCGGTCGAGGTCAAGGACGTGGATCTGCCCGACCAGATGAAGCGGGCGATGGCGCGGCAGGCGGAGGCCGAGCGGGAGCGACGGGCCAAGGTGATCGCGGCGCAGGGCGAGCTCCAGGCGTCCGAGACCCTGGCCCAGGCGGCCCGCACGCTCGCCACCGAACCGACGTCGCTGCAGCTCCGCTATCTGCAGACCGTCACCGAGATCGCGGCAGAGAACAACTCGACCACCATCTTCCCGATCCCGATCGAGCTGTTCCGGCCGTTCCTCCGCGCCGCCGCGTCCAAGCCGAACGAAGCCCTGGAGCCCGGCGAGCCCGATTCCCCCGCCTTGAACGCCGGCGAGATCTCCAGCCTGATCTCGCAGCTCCGGATCAGCGCGTCCCGCTCGCCTTCCTCGGAATGACCGGCGGCCTTCCCGCCCCGATCGATCGGGCTGCCCTCGAGCGCATCATCCAGCGCGCCGCCGAGCTCCAGACGGCGGAGCGGGAGATCGGCGAGGGGCTGACCACCGACCAGGTGCTGGAGCTGGGCCGCGAGGTCGGGATTCCCGGGCGCTATCTCCAGCAGGCGCTGCTGGAGGAGCGGTCGCGGATCGTGAACGCCGGACAGGAAGGCGTACTGTCGAGGACCGTCGGCGCGGCGGACATCACGGCCCAACGCGTCGTCCGAGGCGAGCGGGACGCCGTCGAGGCTACCCTGGTCCGGTGGATGGAGAAGCAGGAGCTGTTTTCCGTCCAACGCCATCAGCCGGGACGGATCACCTGGGAGCCGACCGGCGGATTCCAGGCGGCGTATCGTCGAGCGGTCGGCGCCGGCGGCCACGGCAAGCGGCCCATCATGCTCGCACGGGCCGACGAGGTGTCCGCCACCGTCCTGGAGCTGGAGCCGGGGTTCTGCAACGTCGCGCTCACCGCGACGACCCGGAAGGCGCGCACCGAGTCGGTCGGCTGGAGCGCCGCGCTGGTGTCGATGGGAGCGGTCGGTACCGGGGTGCTCGCGTCGGTCGGCGCGGTGCTGCCCGTGCTGCTGATTCCCGTCCCCGTCGCCCTCGGGGCCGGCTATCTCGTCCTTCGGCGGTACGGACCGGTCGTCGCCCGGATCCGGCTCGGTCTGGAGCGGGCGTTGGATCAGCTCGAGCACGGCACCCGGGCGGAGCGGATGCTGCCGACCAGCGCGCCGCGCCTGCTCGACCTCCTGGCCGACGAAGTGCGGAAGGCGCTCAAGTCGTAGGGCCATGCCGGCATGGCCTCCTTCGCTTCGCTCAGGATGACAGAGGCGCTCGGATCGCAGGACATACGTGTCACCCTGAACGAAGTGAAGGGACCGATGCCAGGCATCTCTCCTTCGCTTCCCTCAGGTTGACGGATATGATTGACGACCACAGGTCAACGCTCGCCCCAGGCCTCCAGAGGAGACTCGATGTTCGGCTATGACTGGCCGCGCCTCCACGCCGCGCTGAACGATCTGCCCGCCGCGCTGCTCCTGATCGCCGCGCTCTTCGAGCTGCTCTCGCTGGCGACCCGGAGGGACAGCTTCCGGCAGGTCTCCTTCTGGACCCTGATCGTCGGCGCGCTCGGCGGGGTCGCCGCCGTCCTCTCCGGGTTGCAGGCCGAAGAGAACATCGCCCACGGTGACGCCGTGCACCGGGTGATGGAGACCCACGAGCTGCTCGGCTTCATCACGCTGGGCGTGTTCGGCGTGCTGGCCGCGTGGCGGATCTGGCGGGAGCAGAAGATGGGAGCGGCCGAGCGAGCGGTGGCGCTCGCGGTGGCGCTGGGTGGGGCGGGCGTGCTGATCGCGACGGCGAACTATGGCGGCCGTCTGGTGTTCGACCACGCGGCGGGCATCCCCACCGAGGTGCTGACCAACGAGACCCAGGAGCGGACCAAGGGCCACCACCACGCGCCGGGCGAAGAGCACGGGGATCGGGGACGAGGACCATGCGGACGACGGCCACTCGCACGACGCCGCGCCGATGGCGACCGACTCCGCCGCGCCATCCGGCGCCGCCGAATCCGACCATGTGGATCCGCCGGGCACCCCACCGCACAGCCACGAGCCCAAGACCAAGGCGCCGGAAGGGCACAGTCGATCCGCCCGGCACACCGGCTCACGAGCACTAGTCGCGTGCGCGTCCGCGCCTGGCTCGTCGCTGCCGCGGTCGTGGCCGCCTGTCGGCCGAACACCACCCGTCCGGCGATCACGCCCTACCCGGAGGCCGCAGGCGTCGAGATCCGGCTTCGGCCGATCGAGGCCACCCGGCGTCTGGCCGAGGCGCTCCAGGCCGACTCCATCCCGCCGTCCCGCGTGCGCCTGCGCGACGGCTACATCGAGACGGCGTGGCTCGACTCGGCGACGAACCAGCCGACCACCAAGCGGCCGATCGGCACCGGCGTCGTGCGGCTGCGCGCCTGGGCCGACCCTGGCCGCCCGGGTAACTCCGTGCTGACGGTGGAGACGCTGTACCGGCCAGCCGCGGATCCCTCGCTCTCCGAGCGCGAGCTGGAGCGGCAGGTGCCGCAGACCCATCCGACGGCGTTGAAAGTGGTGGCGGTTCTGGAGGCGCTGCTCAAGCGGCACGGCGGCCCGCCGCCGCCCGCGGCGGAGAAGCCGGAGGAGGCGCCGAGAGGACTGAGGCCCGCGGAGGAGGCACCGGCGGAGGGAGCGGCGCCCAAGGAAGCGTCACCCGATTGAACCGCTGTTGTCACCCTGAGCGAACGCGAAGGGGACCATGGCGGCCATGGTCCCCTTCGCTGCGCTCAGGATGACACTTCGGCTCAGACCACGTACGCCCTCACCCACTCCTCCAGTTTCCCCAGATCGAGCAGCGCATCCTTGCAGGGCCCTGAGGGCAGGGTCATCGTGAGGCCGAGCACCGGCACCTTCCCCGCGACATCGTGCAGTCCGCTCACCATGTCCCGCTCGCAGGCGACCGCGACCACGGCCCGCGGCCGCCGCTCCCGGATCACGCGGCGCGCGAGCTGTCCCCGGGTGGCCACGAAGACCGGCACCCCGTACTTCCCCGCCACGCCGAGCACGCCGTCCAGCGTTTCCTTGGAGAGGCAGCGGGGGATCAGCAGGAGCAGCTCGCCCTTCCCGACCTTGCGCCCGCGCAGTACGGCCAGCCCGTTGTAGATCTTGACCGCCGCGTTCTCGACCCAGTCGCGGCGGCCGAACCGGTCGGCCACCCGCGAGGTCAGCCGCATCAGCCGCAGGAACGGCCCCCGCTCCGCCAGCCACTCCGGCAGGAGCGCTCGGCCGCTGCTATAGGAAAGGAAGAGGACGACCCACCAGACGCCCAGCACGACCGCGACCAGCGCGAGACCGGCCCAGAGCACCGTGGGAACGAGGGGATGCAGCAGCGAGAGGCGGGGGCCGAGCAGGTAGATCGCGAGCGCCGCAGTGGCGAGCGCCGCGACGAGCGCGGCGGCGGACCACAGGAAGAAGAGGGTCGGCGAGGAATCGTAGTCGCCGCGGTTGGGAAGCGGCCGGCCGTCCCACTCGTCCCATTCGTGGCCCAGGCGTCGATCCACGTCGATGTGGATCAGCTGGGCGCGCGGGCTCTCCGGCATAGAGATCCCAAGATAGTTAGCTTTTGGCGATGCTGCCTCCCCCAGCCATCCGGGGTGTCTTCCGCACCGATACGCGCGCCCGCTCCGCCTACGCGGAGGGCGCCGGCATCTACCGGATCCTTCCCGCCGCCGTGTGTCTCCCCACCGACCGACAGGACCTGGTGTCGCTGGTCGGCTGGGCGCGCGCCAACCGGGTGCCGCTCATTCCCCGCGGGGCCGGCAGCGCGATGGGGGGCGGCAACGTGGGCGACGGCGTGGTGGTGGATCTCACCCGTCTGCCGCTCCACCTCGATATCCAACCCGCCGAACGGACCGCCGTCACCAGTCCCAACGTCACCCTCGCGCAGCTCAACGCCGCCGCGGACGAGCATCGGCTTCGGCTGCCCCCCGACCCGTCGAGCGGCCGCTTCGCCACCCTCGGCGGGATGGTTTCCACCAACGCGTCCGGCGCCAGGACGGTGCGCTACGGCAGCGTGCGCCGCTGGGTGCAGGCGATCGAGCTGGTGACCGGGACGGGCGAGGTGCTGGAGCTGCGCCGCGGCGGAGGCCCCAGCATCCAGAGCACGGAAACGGTCCGCCGCTTCGACACCGAGGTGGCCCCGGCGATCGTGGCCGCGCACGGCGTCATCGCCGCGCGGTTCCCCCAGACGCGAAAGAACTCCTCGGGCTACGCCCTGATGGACTGGCTCGCCACGGGCGACCTGCTCGATCTCGTCATCGGCGCGGAGGGCACCCTCGGCTTCGTGACCTCCATCGAGTGGCGGCTCGACCCCCAGCCCGCGCATCGCGCCGGACTCCGGGTCGAGCTCCGGTCCCTCGACGACCTGGTGAAGGTGGTGGCGGCGCTGCTCGCGGTGGAGCCGTCGGCGATCGAGCTGCTCGACAAGACCTTCCTCGACCTGGTGCGGCATACCGAGTTCGGCGAGGGGATGGCGAAGGTGGAGGCGATCCTGCTGGTGGAGATCGAGCGGGACGATCCCGATGCCCTTCGCCAGGCGGTGGCGCTGGGGGCCGACGCCGTGCGGCCCTGGGCCGCGGCGGTCGACACCGCGCTGACCGCGGAGAGCGCCACGCGGCTGTGGGAGCTGCGCCACGCGGCGAGCCCGATCCTCGCGGGCCTGCCGGAAGACCGGCGCTCGCTCCAGGTGATCGAGGACGCCTGCGTTCCCGTCGACCGCATGGGCGACTACATCCGCATCGTCCGCCGGGTGACCTCCGCGCGGGACATCGCCGCCGTGATCTTCGGCCACGCCGGCGACGGGCATGTCCACGTGAACCTGCTGCCCAAGGTGGAGCGGGCGGGATGGGAGCAGGGCGTGGCCGGCGTGCTGGAGGAAGTCTCCGACGCCGTGCTCCGACTCGGCGGCACGCCTTCGGGCGAGCATGGCGACGGACGCCTGCGCGCCGGTCTGCTCCAGCGGGTCTACGGCGACGAGATCGTGGGCCTCTTCCGCCAGGTGAAGCAGGCGTTCGACCCGCTGGGTATCCTGGCCCCCGGCGTTATCCTTCCGTCCGGCGAGCCCGCCATCACCCGGCTCAAGGTGGGTCGCCAGGCGATTCCGCTGCCCGACGACATCGAGCGCGCACTCCGGGACATCGAGCGGACCGGCGGCTATGGCCGGTGCCGACTGGAGCTGGCCGCCGAGCCCAACCCTTAGCACCCGGATCCCATGGACATTCTCCGCGCACCCCGCGTCTCCCTGCTCGCCCGGCCTCAGTTCATCGAGCCGAGCCACCTCGCGGTGCAATGGAAGGGGGAGGCGAGCGACGGCGAGCGCCTCGCCGAGTTCGCGGGGCGGCTCTGCTACATGAGCCAGCACAACCCCGCGAATCGCACCACCGCGGAGTACCTCACCAACATCCTCAGGCAGGGACATGGGTCGGTCTTCGAGCACAGCACCTATGTGGTGCTGATCGAGGGGATCAGCCGATCCTGCAGCCACGAGCTGGTGCGGCACCGCGCGGGGTGGGGGTACTCCCAGCTCTCCCAGCGCTACGTGGACGAGTCGCACGCGGCCTTCGTCATGCCGCCGGCGATCCAGGGTGACGCGGAGCTGGAGACCGGGTGGACTCGCCAGGTGGAGGCGGCGCAGGCGGCCTACGTCGCGGCGGTGGAACAGCTCATGACGCGCTACGAGTGGCTGGAGAACAAGGTCCAGCGCCGGAAGATGGCGCGCGAAGCCGCCCGGAGCGTGCTCCCCAATGCGACCGAAGTGAAGATCGTCGCCAGCGCGAACGTCCGCGCGTGGCGCACGATGCTCGAGCTCCGCCTGGGCGAAGGCGCGGAGCTGGAGATCCGCCGCATGGCGGTCGCCTGCCTTCGTCTGCTGCAGCAGGAGGCGCCGGCGCTGTTCGCGGACTTCGAGATCTATCAGGCCGAGGACGGGAGCGAGGCCGGGAGAGTCGGGTTCCACAAGGTTTGAACTGCGTGAAGCGTGAAGTGTGAAGCGTAAAGGGGTGGCTCGCGACCGGCACCGGCCCCCGTGCCGCGACTTCCGCTTCACGCTTTCACTTTTTACTTTTGACGCCTTTTCCTATTGTGTACCTGTCCTCTTTTTCTTACTTTAGACGCGTCGAAGCACCCCACACGTCGCGGCTCGTCTCTCGCAGACGGCCTTTTTTTGTAAGAGGGCGCCTTTGGCAGTTCGGATCGGACTAGCCTTCAATCTCAAACCCGAGGCGCCGGCTAACCCAGCCGGGGCAGATCCCTCCTCCCCCTCTTTTCCCGACGAGTCGTCCTCGCGCGCGCTGCGCGATGACCTTCAGCAGCCCGATCTCTACGCCGAGTGGGACGAGCCCGCCACCATCGATGCGGTGGAGCGCGCCCTCAGCACCGTCGGCCAGGTCTATCGCCTCGAGGCCGATGAAAGCTTCCCCGCGCGGCTGGCACTGATCCGTCCCGACTTCGTGTTCAACATCGCCGAGGGACTCTATGGCCCCAATCGCGAGGGGCACGTCCCGGCGATCTGCGAGTTTCTCGGGATCCCATATCACGCGTCCGACCCGCTGACCCTCGGACTCTCGCTCGACAAGCGGCGCGCCAAGGAGGTCCTCGCCTATCGGGGCGTACCGACCGCGCCGTTCGTGATGGTGCACAGTCCATCCGAAGCGCGGCGGGTGGACCTCCCCTTCCCGCTCTTCGTGAAGCCCTGCTTCGAGGGCTCGGGCAAGGGCGTCAGCGCCAAGAGCGTCTGTAAGAATCGCTCGCAGCTGGTGCGGCAGGTCTCCTCGCTCCTCGCCACCTACGCGGAGCCGGTGTTGATCGAGACCTACCTGCCCGGCCTCGAGTTCACGGTCGCGGTGCTCGGCAACGGCGATCAAGCCCGCTGTTTGCCGATTGTCGGCATGCGATTTGATACACTGCCGCAAGGTGCACCACCGATCTATGGCTATGAAGCGAAATGGCTGTGGGACTCGCCGAGCCATCCACTGGAAATCTTCGACTGCCCGGCTCACATCCCCGAGCAGCTGGCCGGACAAGTCAGGGCCGTCGCGCTGGCGGCCTACCACGCGCTGGAATGCCGCGACTGGTGCCGCGTCGACATCCGTTGTGACGCCGACGGTCGCCCGATGGTCGTCGAGTTGAATCCGCTCCCGGGCATTTTGCCTGACCCGCGAGACAACTCTTGCTTCCCCAAGGCCGCGAGGGCCGCCGGGATGAGCTATGACGATCTCATCCGCACCGTTGCCGACATCGCCTGGCGACGGATCAGCGGCCGTTCACTCCTGGCGGAGGTGGCTTGATGCGAGTTGCGATTCTCTACGATGCCGGCAGCGACGAGTGGAGCCCGCAGGACGTCGCCGCGGTGGTGGGGAACGTGCACGAGGTTCGGGACGTGCTCCGACGGCGCGGTCATGAGGTGGAGCTGCTCCCCGTGCGGCTGGGTGATTTCCGCTGGCTCACCCGGGTCCGCCGCGCGGACCTCGTCTTCAATCTCTGCGAAGGCGTCAACGGCCACGCCCGGTTCGAGGACTACATCGTCGGGACCCTGGAGCTGGCCGGCGTGCCCTTCACGGGCTGCCGCCACTGGGCCACCACGATCGCCCACCGGAAGCACGTCGCCAATACGCTGCTCTCGGCGGCCGGCCTCCCCGTGCCGGCTTTCGTGCTCGCCCAGGCCAACAAGACCCCGGCCGACTTCCCGCTTCCGGCCATCGTGAAGCCGTCGGCGGAAGACGCCAGCGTCGGGATCGACAACGGCGCGGTCTGCACCTCCAAGCGGGCGCTCAAGAAGCGCGTCGCCCTCATGCTGGAGCAGTTCGAGGAGGTGCTGGTCCAGGAATACGTGCCCGGCCGGGAGTTCAATGTCGGGTTCGTCGGGAAGCGGATGCTGCCGATCGCGGAGATCAAGTTCGACGGAATGCCCGACGGGACCTGGCCGATCGTGAGCTACGCCGCCAAGTGGATCCCCGGGAGTCCCGAGGACGAGGGCACCCTGCCGATCTGCCCCGCGGACGTGGAGGCGGAGCTGAGCGCCTCGATCGCCAAGGTGGCCAGGAATGCGTGGGAGTACGTCTCCGGCGGCGAGGGGTACGGCCGGGTGGACCTCCGGGTGAACGAGGACGGGCAGCCGTACGTGCTCGAGGTGAATCCGGACCCCGACCTCTCCAGCAACGCCGGACTGGCCCGGATGGGACGGGCCTTCGGCTGGAGCTATGACGACCTGGTGATGCACGTGGTGGACGAAGCCCTGATGCGGTCCCAGAGCTCCAACGCCGCCGCCGCCCTCGTCAGTGGGGTGTCCGCCGCGTGAGCGGCACGCTCATCGCGCCGGCACTCCGCCACCTCACCGCGGCCGACCGTGGCCGCATCGAGGACATCACCCGTGCGGTCCGGGTGTTCCGGGACGACGAGGTTCCGGTCGCCCTCGAGGTCTTCGATGCCGCCGTAGCCGGCTCCCCCGACTACACCGCCCTGGGAGCGGTGCTGGACGGGCGGGTCGTCGGGTGGATCTGCTGGGGCCCCACCCCCTGTACCCTGGGCACCTTCGATCTGTACTGGATGGCGGTCGACCCGGCGGTACATGCCGCCGGGATCGGCACGACCCTGATGCGGGAAATGGAAGGCCGGCTGGCCGGGTTTGCGCGGCTCATCGTCGTGGAGACGGCCGGGCGACCCGACTACCGGCCAACCTGCGCCTTTTACGAGTCCCGCGGCTACCGCCGCGCGGCCGTCATCCCCGATTTCTACGCCCCGGGCGACGATCAGATCGTCTACGTGAAGTCGCTGGGGTGACGGCGCCGGGGTAGGCGGCCGACGGCTCAGGCACTACCTTCCTGCCCAGACCAGCACCCGGGGCCAATCCCAGATGACGCTCAGTTCCCGCCCTGCCATCGCCAGTACGGGGCAGCCGCTTCCCTACCCACCGCGCCGTGAGTACGCCGAGCCCGACTGGAACCGCCTGCCGGGGTTCCGGGGGGTTTCCCGCGCCGATTGGGAAAGCGCCACCTGGCAGCGCCGCCATACCATTAAGAACCTGCGTGAATTCAGCGCCGCCCTGGGGGATCTGCTCCCGGAAGATCTTGCCGAGAACATCGCCCAGGATCAGGAGCGCCGGGCGACGATGTCCATGCTCATCCCGCCCCAGATGGTCAACACCATGAATACGGCGGACTTATGGGCTGACCCGGTGCGGCGATACATGGCTCCGGCCCTGGCGGACCGGCGGACCGACTGGCCCAACCACCCCAAGGCCTCGCGGGACAGCCTGCACGAGGCCGAGATGTGGGTGGTGGAGGGGCTCACCCACCGGTACCCCACCAAGGTGCTGGCCGAGCTGTTGTCCACCTGCCCCCAGTACTGCGGGCACTGCACCCGGATGGACCTGGTCGGCAATGACGTGCCCCAGGTGGACAAGCTCAAGTTCCACACGCCCCAGAAGGATCGGCACTCGCAGATTCTCGACTATCTGCGCCGCACCCCTGGAGTCCGGGACGTGGTGGTCTCGGGTGGCGACATCGCCAACCTCCATATCAGCCAGCTCGAGCCGTTCATCAACGCCCTGCTCGACATCCCGAACATCCGGGACATCCGGCTCGCCTCGAAGGGCCTGATCGGCCTGCCGCAGCACTTCCTTCAGGACGACGTGTTGCGGGGCATGGAGCGGATGGCGAAGAAGGCGTTCGAGCGGGGGGTGGACCTGGCGCTGCACTGCCATGCCAACCACGCGGAGCAGATCACCCCGCTCGTCGGGCAGGCGGTCAAGCGGCTCCTGGAGCTGGGGATGCGAGACGTCCGCAACCAGGGCGTGCTGCTGCGGGGCGTGAACGCGACCGCGGCCGAGCTGGTGGAGCTCTGCTTCATGATGCTCGACCATGCCAAGATCATGCCCTACTACTTCTACATGTGCGACATGATCCCGAACGCGGAGCACTGGCGGCTCGGCGTCTTCGAGGCGCAGCAGCTCCAGCACGACATCATGGGGTATCTGCCGGGCTTCGCGACCCCGCGGATCGTGTGCGACGTGCCGTTCGTGGGCAAGCGCTGGGTGCACCAGGTGGCGGAGTACGACCGGGAGCGCGGGATCTCCTACTGGACCAAGAACTACCGGACGGGGATCGAGCAGGACGTGACGGACGCGCTGGGGCGGAAGTATGAGTATTACGATCCGATCTATCTGTTGCCGGCTTCGGGGCAGGCGTGGTGGCGGGAGGCGGGGGCGGCGGGGGCGGCGTAGCGCTCGGGTTGTCGACCTGGATGGAGCGAAGGGGACCATGCCGGCGATGGTCCCCTTCCCTACTTCAGGAGCCTGCCCCTCCCCTTTTCCCCCGAGGCTTCGGCTTCAGGGTCGCCTCCGCCACCCGGCGGGCACGCTCGACCCTGCCACTCGCATCGGGCGGCACGAGTGCGGCGAAGCTGGTGCCGTAGAGCGAGGCGAAGTCGGCGAGCTCGATCGGATCGATGCGTCGTTGTCCGGTCTCCGATTTGGACACGAAGTTCTGTTGTTTCCCGAGCGCCGCCGCGGCTTCCGCCTGGGTGAATCCGGCCTGCTCGCGCGCCTCCCGCAGTCGCTTGCACAACAGCTTCCAGCGAGGAGAATGGGGATAGGCGCCCACCGTTAAACCGCTCGGATGATGACGCGGGAACGATGTGGGGGTCTGGCGGTTATCCTATTTCGGGATATGTGGACGCTTGGCTTTTCGCTTCGGCCTCAGGGTAGCCTCGGCCACGCGGCGAGCACGTTCGATCCGACCGCTGGAATCGCCCGGGACAAGCGCCGAGATCGTCGTCCCGTAGAGGGAGGCGAAGTCCGCCAGCTCGATGGGATCGAGGCGGCGCTGGCCGGTTTCCGACTTGGAAACGAAGTTCTGCTGTTTCCCGATCGCCGCCGCCGCTTGGACTTGGGTGTATCCGGCTTGTTCACGCGCCTCGCGCAGTCGCCTGCACAGCAGCTTCCAACGAGGAGAATGGGGGTAGGCGCCCACCGGTGGCCGTTCGGATGGTGAAGCGGGAACGATGTGGGGTCGTGGGAGTTATCCCAGTTTAGGATTAGTCGCTGCGGAGAGTTTGTCGGGAGCGATCGGGCTTCGGTACGTCCGTCGGTTGCCGCTAGGTTGAAGGCCGGCGACCACCTTCATCATGTGCACTTCAAGTCACACAGGCGGGTGAGGTATGGCGGAGACCGGGACCGCCTTGTAGCCTTTCCTGACACGGCTCACGACGGAATGCAAGTTGATCTCGAGCGATCTGCGTGGACGCCGCGGTCCTCCACCGCGCACGAGGAGTTGGACGTCGTCGCTGATGCGACGTCGCATAGCCGAGTGGCGGAATATCCTGTTTCGGGATACCATTGCTGCCTTGCTCGCACCGTCCTTCTACTTGTTGTCAGGGTAGCACGGTGCCGCACGCTCCGCTTTGGTTCGTCCCGAGACAGGTCCTGCGATGCGTTCTCCCGATCACGCGCCGGCGAACAGGTCCGATGTCCCCGAGTGAGGGCGACCCGGGAACGCTGGCGGCGCGCATCGCAGCGGGTGACGGGGCGGCGTTCAGGGAGCTGTTCGACCGCGAGGCACCGGGCCTGATCCGGTATGCGACGAGCATCCTCGGCTCGCGTGAGGATGCCCGTGATGCGGTGCAGGAGACCTTCTTCCGCCTGTGGCAACACCGTGAGCGCCTCGAGCCTCAGTCCGATCCTGCACGACTCCTCTACACCATAGTCCGGAACTTGGCGCGCGACCGTCTTCGGCATCGGGCGGTCGAGCAGCGGCCGCATCCGTATCTGGAGACGCCGCATCTCTTGCGTGCTGGTCCGCAGCTGACAGAAGACGACGGAGGATGCGGCCGATCTGGCGGAAGCCATGCAGGGCGCCCTGAACGGCTTGTCCCCTAGGCAAAGGGAGATCGTGCTCATGCGGTGGAAGCGCCAACTGACCTACGAACAAATTGGTGCTGAACTCGGCATTGCGCCGGGAACAGCCTCGACCCACATGCAGCGCGCGATCGAGCAGCTCAGGCAACTCCTGCCCGGGCTCCTCGGCGGATGGCGTCGACCTGGCACCGGGACTGGGTAAGTGTCTGCGGCGGCTGGATCGTATTCCCGGTAGGAGCAGTGGGGAAGTGGCCTCGCCCACAGGAGAGCCATGGACGACATGGATTGGAGTTTGTTCGATCGCTATATCGCCGGAGTAGCAACCCCGGACGAGCGGGAGGAGTTTGAAAGGTGGTTGGCCGAGGACCCTGAACGCTCCGTCACGGTTGATACTCTCCGCAACGCCTTGGCTGGGGTGGATCGAGGCGTTTCGGGCCAGGAGCTGGATGACATTTGGCAAGGGATAGCCGATCGCACGGGCGTCGGTCAATCGCGTGCCGCATTCGCGGCCTCCCCGAGAACGAAACCGGGACGATTTGTCCTCCCTCACTCCGCCCGAGCAGGATGGCGGCTGGCTGCTGGGATTGCCGCCTCCGTGGCTATGGTGGTTGGTGCGGCCTGGTGCTGCATCCCTCCTGGCGCTCGGGCGGTAGCGGCATAGCCGCCGAGGGACGAGTCGTTACTGTACCGCGAGGACAGCGCGCCAGCCTCCAGCTTCCCGACGGAACAGAGGTTCTCCTCGGCGCGGGTAGCATACTCCGCCACCCTTACGCATTCCCCTCTGACATTCGTGAGGTGCAACTCGAAGGCGAGGCCTACTTCAGGGTCGTGCACGATGCACAGCGGCCTTTTCGCGTGCGGGCGGCAGACCTTGTCGCTACGCAGCTAGGCACAGAGTTCATGGTTCGGGCCTACCCCGAGCAGACGAACGGGCGGGTGATTGTTCGTTCTGGGAGGGTCTCGGTTAGAGCGGCAAATGGAAGCTCCCAAGAGATCGGCGAAGTAATCAGGCCTGGGGAGCTTGGGCGCCTGGACTCGGCCGGGATGCCCACAGTGGAGCCCGCCGATACGGCGTCCTACTTCGCCTGGACCACTGGGACGCTCGTGTTCGATGGGATTCCCCTAGCCGAAGCGCTGCCGCAACTCTCGCGTTGGTACGACCTCGATTTCCACTTAGCTGACTCTGTCCTTGGAACCATTCCATTGAGTGGGAGAATGGATCAAGCACTGACGCCCTCGCGGCTCGATCTCCTAGCGGCCTCCCTCGGACTGTCGCAGGTCAGGCGGGGGAGGAAGGTCACGTTCTTTCGACCATGGCGTGACGGGCGATAGGCGCGGCACTGAATCGGTATCGCAGCATAGAGTGTCCCAATGTGGCAACTGGAGGGGTCTCGAACGTAATACTACGTGCGTTGAATCCCACCCAGTGTTGCATCGGCGTCGCACGCCGGAGGACATCGTGACAAAGTCCGCTGCACTAGTGCTGGTCATGTCCCCTACCGCCCAGTTTCTCCCTTCATGCACAAGGGGCGATGGATCTGTCCATTGCCGCCCCCCAACCTCACTTCGTCGCAGCGTGGGCGCCGACAAGCCACCGTGCAGTCGAGGACGTTACTGTCCTCTCTTCGAGGCTATCCGTAGACCTCGTCGACGTACCACTCGCCTCGGCGCTCAAGGAGATTATTGGGCGAGGGAACCTCCGGATCATGTATTCCCCATCAACTCTTCCGTCCGGTCGTCGAGTGACGGTCCGAGCGAAGGACGCTGCAGTGATCACCGTCTTGACAGAATTGCTTCTTCGCTCCGGGCTCGATGTCGTCACGGACAGGGATGGGACTTTGGCCTTGGTGCCCTGCGCGCATGGCGTGAGCACCACCGAGCCGGAAGCCCAGGATAGCGGCTCCGTCACAGGCACGGTGAACGATGCTGAAACGGGGAGTGCCTTACCAGGGGCCACTGTTGTACTCGACACCACCTCGCTCAGCACGACGACAGATGACCTTGGCCGTTTTCAGTTTAGTCGTGTTCCGGCCGGCCAATATGTGTTACGAGTGCGCTACATCGGCTATGATCCAGCACGCACAACGGTAGGCGTGGAGCCCAACAAGGATACCCACCTCGCGATCACTTTGAGGAGGTCCGCTCAACACTTGGAAGAGGTCGTCACAACAGGGACACTGATCCCAACACAAGTGAAGGCCCTTCCGACTCCGGTCACCATTGTCACCGACAGTCAGATAGCACTGCAGCGGCCCACCACCGTCATGGAACTGTTTCGGCAAACGGTCCCGACGGCAGTGAGTTTCAGTCCCGCTTCGAATCCCGAAGCTTCTGTGCTAAATGTGCGGGGTGCGAGTACGCTGTTGTATGGGCTGGGTGGCATGAAGGTGTTCGTTGATGGCATCGAGGTCGCCTTCGATATCGTGGCGGGTATCGATCCAAACATCATCGAGCGAATCGAGGTCATCCGGGGTCCCCAGGCCGCAGCAATCTACGGGTCGGATGCCGTAGGTGGTGTTGTGTCGGTGTTTACAAAGCGGGGAGATGCGACCGGTCTGGGCCTGCTCTTTACGGGGAGGCGGCCGTGGGGCTCGCCCAAACTCCCTACCCAGGCTATGGAGAAGTGACGCAACAGGGATATAAGGGGTCGCTCCAAGGAGGAGCAGCTAACGTTACATACAACCTCGCCGCCGATTATTCACACCTCGCCAATTGGCTTCCGGGCGGCGCGAGGTCGGCGCGATCGCGGTACGGGCTGTCCGCCGGCATGCGCTACACCGGTGGCATCATCTCACTTGATCTATCAGGACGGCACAACCTGCAAGGCGTCCCCCAGGTCAGCAATCCAGAGTTCGCCACCACGGGCCTGCCTCAGACATCTCGGCCCAGTTTCCAGAACGCGAGGTTTACGAACCAGACGGTCGGGGCGCAATAAAACTTAGCCCGTTCCCGTGGTGGACTCAGGTCGTTCGGGCCGGTGTCGACCGCTTCAACAACGATCTGAATCAGGATCGCCCGAGGCTCATAACGCCTGACGACACACTTCTAGCATATCAAACTTCGATCGTGCCAAAACCTCCTTTGGCGTCAGTACATCGTTTGACGGCCACCTCAGTCGTGCTCTCACGGGTGCACTCTCCGTCGGTTTCGACCACTACTCTCTCGCGGACCGCCGCTTCTTCTCATTTAACTCGCTGAGCACTTCGGGTGAGGTACAGCCTGGACCTGGTTCGAGCATCCTGGCATTCGGATTGATACCGGAACACGGGGTACTTTGCGCAACCGCAACTGGGCTACATGGACGCGCTGTTCTTCACGGCCGGGTTGCGCGGGGAAGACAACTCCGAGTTCGGCGATAGCGTTGCGACGCCGTTCTCGCCCCGCATTGGCGCGTCGTATGCCGTACGCCTCCGCGGCGTAGACTTGAAGGTTCGAGCGTCCTGGGGACGTGCCATTCGAGCTCCTATCGCGAGTTCTAAGGATGAACGGATTTTCCCGGAGTTTCGCCAAATTGCGAATCGGAATCTGGCACCTGAGCGTCGACAGGGATGGGATACGGCGTGGATATCGGCTTCGGCAGCCACGGCAAGATGTCTATCACCTACTACGACCAGAGCGCCGACAATTTGATCCAAAACGTACAACTCGCGGTCGTCCCGATTCCGGTATTTCAGAATCAGAACGTGGGGCGCGTGAAGAACTCGGGTGTAGAGATTGAAGGATCGTTTGCATTGGGTACGATCCAGGTGCGCGCCCAGTACGGTTACGCCAGGTCACGCATCGACGCACTAGCACCAGACTACACAGGGGACATGCGAACTGGCGATCAGGCGATCGGCACACCGCGTCATACCGCTGGTGCGTCGTTTACTCTACCTGTCACCCGGCGCTTGACAATCACAGGTGGCTTGGCGTACGTAGGAAGCTGGACTGACTACGATTATGTGGCGCAACTGAGCTGCTTCGGGGGAACTGGGCCCTGCCACGATTTCGACTTCCGCAACTTTCTCATCGCTTACCCGGGCTTTGCCAAGCTGAATACAGGCCTGGTATACGAGATCGACGAATCGGTCTCAACGTTTCTCGCCATCGACAATCTGACAAACAATCATTCGTTTGAACAGAGCAATGCCTATCCTGTGATGGGACGCGTATCAACGGCAGGCGCTCGTTTAAGGTTCTAGGCTCCGCTCCCTTCGACTCGCGAACGACCGTCCATCAGTGACCGCCAATCTTGTGATCCTCGCGCTTGGATTGTCGCTCCAGGCCATAAGCCAGAGCGGTCCAGATGCAGGTGGAACACCCTCCCGGCTTCCCACAGACCGGGTTTTAGGTGATCTGACCCGCATCCAGTGGGTGAATGAGGTCAGGCTCTCCCCCAACGGGGCGCGCATAATCTTCGTCCGCGTAAGGCCCGGATCCACGAATGTCTATGGAGAGAGGGCCGACCTGTACTCAATGGGTCTGACTCACGGGCGTTGGTCAGCCCCGGCAATCGTGGACTCTGGCCTACCAACCGACTTGCAACCACAGTGGCTCCCCGACGGTCGTAGGATTTCGTACCTCTCCGCTCGTTCCGGCCGACGCGAGGTGTGGATCGCTGACGTCGTTACCAGGCGGAGCGTTCAGGTCACCGATAGCAGACGTTCCGGCGATGGCGGTGTCATCACCGAATACGCCATCTCGCCGGCGGGAGAGCTGGCCGCCTACGTACTCGCCTCCGGCGACGATGAAGAGCAACAGAATGCTTTAAGGAAAAAGGTCGTCTTAGCCTCCCAACACCCCAGGTTCCTGGGGCTTGATGGCATTGATGGCTCACGTGTTGGTAGTGCGGTGGTGGTGGTGGTGACGCTCAAGTCAGGCCGCACCGAGCTCCTAACCCGCTCTTTGGAGGGAGCATCGAGCCTCTGTTGGTCTGAAGATGGGAAGCGGTTGACCTTTGTCCCGTTCACTCGCCATTGGGGAGGTCCACATGCCGCTGCGGCTGATCCGGTCGTCCTTACGATCGCCGACGGCACATTGCGACCGCTTCTTCACTCGCCCTCGGTCGATTGGGCCCCTACGTGGTCACCAGATGGAAAGATGGTCGGCTACATCTCTCACAATCTCAACACGGAACGTCCTTGGAGTCATAGTCGCTCTCTTTATGTCCGTTCAACCAAGGGTGGTGAACCCAGGTTGGTCTCTGGGAGCGATATAGGGCTCTGGCCCGTGCCGGCACCGGGATGGGCGTCCGACAGTGTCATCTATGGGACCAGTCTGCAACGCGCCACAGCGAGGTTGTACGCCTTCTACTTGGATGGACGTCCACCCGCGCCGATCACTCCGGAAGGCATGTTTGTGCGAAGCTACAGTCTCTCGCGAGATGGGCGTCACCTGGCGGCAGTCATGGAGAATGCCGACACTCCACCAGAGGTCTATATCGGCGATCCACGGCGGCGAACATTCGATAGGATTACTGACTTCAGGAGCTCAATGAGCTCTCTGAATTTGGGCACAGTCGAGAGGATCACATGGCGCAGTGGCGATGGTCGGTTCGATGTCCAGGGTTTCCTGGTGAAGCCGCCTGACTTCGTATCTTGGAAACGCTATCCGCTCCTCGTCAGTCTCCATGGTGGGCCGGCCGGGTTGATCCTGAATAGTTTTACAGACGTCAATTTGGTCTCGGGAGCACACTCCCCGGCACAGCTCTATGCCCGACGAGGCTATCTCGTGTTCCTACCGAACTTTCGGGGTGATCCGAGTTACGGCTCCGAGTTCCTTCTGGCTTCGGTGCGTCATTGGGGCGACGACGTAGAGCTTGACGTCTTGCCAGGCATCGATGCATCGGTGGCGCGGGGGATCGCGGATCCAGATCGCATCGGACTCATGGGCTTCAGTTATGGCGCCTATGCCGCGGCTTGGGCTCTGACACGCACTGGACGGTTCAAGGCCGCATCCCTCAGCGACGGCCCCTACAACCTATTGAGCTACTACAGTCAGACCTACCTGACCAACGACGGCTGGCTGGACTACTACATGGGTGGCAACCCCTCTCAGGTTCAGCAGGAATACTTGTCACGCTCACCATTGCTGTTCGCGGAGCGGATCCGTACGCCGACCCTGATCCGCATTGGCCAACACGTGTTTCCCCGCGCTGACGCGCTTGCGGCTCAAGGGTTGGAGCTGTTTCGCTCCCTCCATCAGCAGGGCGTTCCTGTGGATCTGGTCTATCATCCGACCCAAGGACATGTCATCGAGGATGAGGAGGTCTATGAGGATTGGGCACAACGAAACATCGCTTGGTTCGACCATTGGCTCTTACAATCCGGATCGCCTCCTACCACTCCCCCCTGACTGCTCCCTCTGAGCCCGGACGTTGTGGAGGAAGAATGCGTATGCGTCCGCTCGTTGGTCCAGCGCCTTGGACAGGTTGCCTGGGCTATGACCGGAGTTTGTATCGATCCTGATCAAGTAGGGTCCCGGTGGAGCGCCTTTCGCTTGCAAGGTGGCGATGAACTTGTAGGAGTGCGCCGGAACGACGCTGTCGTCGTGCTCCGAGGTAACCGCGAGAGTGGCTGGATAGGTGCCACCCCGCACGATGTTGTGTATGGGCGAGTACCGAGCAAGGACAGGCACCATCTCCGCCTCATCGCTGCTCCCGAACTCCGACTTCCAACTCCACCCCATAGTAAACCTGTGATAGCGCATCATGTCCATTACGCCGCCAACCGGCAGCGCAACCTGGAATAGCGTGGGACGCTGAGTCATCGCCCCCGCTACCAGGAGCCCACCATGCGAGACCCCATAGATTCCGCAGGTAGCGGGACTTGTATACCCCGTGCTCTGCAGCCACTCTGCCGCATCAATGAAGTCGTCGATAGCAGTCTGCTTGTGCTTGCCCATGCCTGCGCAATGCCACGCCTCTCCGAACTCACTACCCCCGCGGACACCCGCCAACGCATAGGACACGCCTTGCTCGAGCAGTACCAGGAGGAGGGGATCGAAGGAAGGGTTCTGCGAGATCCCGAAGCCACCGTACCCGTGAAGCAGCAACGGATCTGACCGATTCGGTCTCGCACCCTGGCGACGCACGAGAAAAAGCGGGACCGCTACGCCATCCCGCGCTGGATAACTCAGGTACTCGGTAGTGAATTGCTTACAGTCCGCAGTGAATGCTGACGCGCGATAGACCTGCGAGGTCCGCCGACGAATGTTGTAGCGATAGACGGTGGGTGGTTGGGTGAAGCTCTGATAACTCCAGAGAGCATCAGTGTCGTGCCGCCCTCCGACTACAACCGATGTGGATCCCGGGCCTGGCAGGGGGATGTCGTCCAGGTGAACGCCAGCGCGCGAGAAGACCTCAAGGCACTGTACTCCACCGCGAGCGTAGGTCACGAACAAGCGTCGCCCTACCGACCGTATCGACTCGATCACAGCTTCGCGTTCAGGCAACACTGTGCACCAGGCGGCTTCCTCTGGAGAAGCAGGATCAATGAGTACGACCCGTCGATTCGGCGCCCGGTGACTCGTCAAAACGAGGAGCTTGCCCCGGAAAGTGTCTACGACACCGAATTCGGAGTCAAATGATGTCACAATGGGCTGTGGTACCAGCTTGCAATCTGCTGAAGAAGGTGCGGCGTCGAGTGCGTTCCCGGGCCAGCCTTCTCCGTACGCGAGCGTAGTCAGGATTGCCCATTGCCCATCCATGGTCATCGTCACCATGTGCAAGCGGAGTGGATGCTCACCATCTGCATGGACTAGCTGGTCATCGTCCTGAGCGGCGCCAATGCGGTGGTAGTACACACGGTGGTGCGAATTGCAGGCGGTCAGGGTAGACGCATGATCTGAGGGAGGGGCATAGCGGCTGTAGTAGAACCCACATCCATGCCATGCGATCTCCGAGCACTTGACCCACCTGAGTCTGTCGTCCAGTGAACGGCCGGTCGTGAGATCCACGACCCTGTACTCCTCCCACTCACCGCCGTCTGCAGCGATGCCCAGGGCGAGGTACTTGTTATCTCTCGAAAGGCTGACTGCTGTCAAGCGGTTTGATAGACCTGGCAGAGCGACTGCAGGATCGAAGACGATTCTCGGTCTACCCGCGAGGTGGCGCTGGACCTGAAGAGTCAGCTGGTCTTGGCGGCCGGAGTTGACTTTGCTCACCAAGTACGGCCCTTGGCGAAAAAGCGGGTAGCTCCGCGGGTACCCAACGAGTTCGCTCATGCGACCCCGGAGCTCGTCGCGGATGTCTGCGTCGGCAAGATAGGCTTCCGTCAGCGCCCGCTGGGCTGCTACCCAAGCCGCACGCTCGACGTCGAGAGGATCTTCCAACCAACGGTAGGGATCGACAATGCGGCATCCTGGGAAGTTGTCGACGAAGGACCTCCTGGGGGCCATCGGATAGTTGAGGGTAGTCATAAGAGCCATCGTGGGTGCGAGTGAAGGGGCAATCACCCGGGTGATCGCCCCTTCGGCTCCAGGTTTTGCTCCACCTTGCAACTAGCCGATGCGCGGGGTGGGACTAATTACAGGTTGAAGCCGACGGAACCGGCACTCTGCCGGAGACCCACGCCGTTGATCTCGGTGCCGCTCCCCTTGCCGAGGGTGTCGCGCACCGCTTCGCCGCTCTGGAGAACGGTGGGAGTTTCGTAAGTCGCTTTCATATGATCCTCCTTGTGTCCCTGTGTCACTTGTGATGCATCATGAACGAACGACATTGCCAGTCCTGCGTACTTCACCGCGCGGCCACCGGCTAGCCCGTACCTGGAGCCAGGCCTCGGTAGCGAGAGTTGCATACAGCATCGTGTGGCGCTGATCGACATGGTGAGCGTGGCGCGGCACCTCGTCGAAAGCCTGTTGCAGTTTTGAGAGATCAAGAACACCGAGCTCGGCCAGGATGGAGTGGCGCACGAGCGGCTCCAGCAGCGGTCGCAGGGCAACCAACGACCACGCGTAGAGCTCCGACGGGGAGCCCTTGCCTACCCTTGCACGAACTTCCTCAGGCAGGATGCCTCGCATGGCTTCCCGCAGCACCCATTTACGCTGGTGCGGTCGGGCGCAGAGCTCCGGTGGAAGTGCCAAGGCAAACTCCACCAATGGACGGTAGAGAAATGGATGGGAGACATCGAGTGCGTCGCCCATCGTACCGGGTTCGATCAAGCGGCCCAGGCCCAGGAGGCTTGTCAGAACCCCGTGGCGGTACTTCTTGCCAAGCGGACCCGCATAGAAGGCTGCGGAGAAAGTGCGGTCATCGAGAGCGTAACGCCGCACCGCGTCTCTCCGCACCCACGGGGGTACGTGACCGCCAGCTCGTACAAGTCGCCTCCGCAGGCTCGCCGGAAGAAGCGGCAATAGGGCGTTCTCATATGCCAGCGTCCAGAAGGATCCCCTTCCCAGTGATGCTCGATGAACCATCTCCCTGACCGCGTCGAGCCCTCGACCCTTTACGAGCCAATCGGCGAAGAAGTACATGAAGCCTGTGAAGAGCTCGTCTCCGCCAATGCCCGTGAGGATTCGCGTGCCGCCCGCTCCCTTCACCAGAGCGCAGAGTGCCTGCTCGCGCCGATAGAACGGGTAGTCCATTCGCGGCTGATCCGTTCGTGGTGGAGGAGCGCCTTCGTCATACCACAGTGGGCATTCCATGACCAGGGCATTTCGGAGGCCCCACCGACTGGTCACTGCGTTCGAAAAGAGACGCTCGTCAGCTTCGGAGCCCTTGCGATCGACGTAGGTTACTGTAGCCGTCAAGCCATGTGGTGAGTGTCCGTTCGCGGCAAGCCATTGTGCCATACTCACCACGCTGGACGAGTCCAGGCCCCCAGAGAGCTGCGCCCATGTCGAGCCGCCCGAACTAGCCAGGCGTAGGCGGACAGATTCTCCCAGGAGGTGCCGGCACATCGCAGCCGCTTCTTGCTCGGCTCGCGCCCATCCGGGGTCGGGGGCAATAGCATCCGCCGACCAGAATTGGCCTAACGTGAGCTCACCACGATCAATCACGGCGAGGCATCCGTTCGGAACGACTTGGACTCCGGCATACACGCAATGCTCAGCCGATGGAATACAGTTAGCGACCAGTTCTGCCAGGTACTGGGTGTCATAATGCTCTTCAAGTGCCAGCGCCTCGGCCCGTGAGGAAAAACCGACGACATTGCCGTGACGGCGGTAGTACACCTTCTGCAGACCGAACGCGTCAGAAGCTGCGAGTCCCCAGCGCCTCGACCAATCCCAGACCACAAAGCCGAAGTCTCCCACGTAGGATGCCAAGTTGGACGTTCCATTCCGGCAAGCATCGCGTGCGACGAGCCGGAGATCGTCGTCATCCAGAGTTTCCAGACCGCACGTGCGAGCAAGTTCCAGCCGATTGTCAAGACGCACGGTGCCGACCGCCAGGCAGGTCTCATCATAGACGAGCTTCGGAGTGCACCGGGGGATATCATGTGCCAGGAGACAGGTTGCGGAGGGCAATTGCTGCCAGACCGTCTCCAATCCTCGAGCCAGGGCGAGAGATTCGTGTCGGTGGCGCAGGGAATCGTCAATACCATGACCGTTCATATCCAAGAGCAGGACGAAATATTTCATGGCAGGTTGTTTGGGAGTCTCGCGAAGAGCCGGGTCCGCTCCGGAATGTCGTTGATGACCTTGCCTTCGAGCTCAATCCACGCATGTGCGAGCAAAGGATATGGCTGCACGCCGTGGCAGTACTCAGCAGCTACCCCCTGCTTCCGCAGCAAGTAGTACAAGACAAGCGACTGCTCGAGACAGAGCGCCCTCCCCGGAAAGAGCGCGCCCACCCGTGCCACGATCCGTTCGACTTCGCCGACTTCATGCAACGAGACTGGACCTATCAAAGGGATGCCGGATGTTGCCCAGCGCAACCAGGCGATCGTCCCACGAAAGCCGACGCAGGAAAGCAATACCTTTACCCACAGCATCACGCCGCAGCAGCGCATCGAGGTCGGTGGAAACACTGTAGCCCCGACGGGAACGAGGGGCCCGCCGTTCGGCCGCTCGAGCAACGCCCTTAGCGGAGGTGACGAACATCCATCAGGTGGACACATGCTTGCCTCGCCCCGACTGGAACTGGACGGATGAGATTCGTGGCAGCAGGTCTTCAGGGCTTCCCGATGCCACGACACGCCCCTGATCGAGGAACACGACCTGGTCTGGTCGAATGCCGTTTGTCAGGTCATGGGCGACGACGATGGTGGTACGTCCCTCGCATAGAGTGGCAAGTGCGGCTCGTGTCAGAATCCCGGCGTCCGCGTCCAAGTGCGCCCACGGCTCGTCCAGTAGCACGATCCGCGGATCCAGGAGCCACAGCCGCGCAAGCGCGACACGTTGCCGCTCTCCGCCGGAAAGTCTCACACCTCGCTCGCCCACCATTGTACCGTATCCCTTAGGTAGCGCTTCGATGAAAGCCTCGCAGTGAGCGAGCCTGGCAGCCCGCCGGACATCGGCGGCCGTTACCCCATGACAACCGTACCCGATATTTTCCGCGACAGTGCCGGTGAGAAGTTGCTCGCGCTGCAGGATCACGCCGACCTGACGACGATAGGATATGCGGTCGAGGGATGTTATCGGCCGATCATCGACCAGAATGAAACCTTCGGTCGGATCCTCGAATCCGGCGATCAACGACAGAAGGGTGCTCTTGCCTGCGCCATTCGGACCCGTCACCGCCAGCACTGTATCTCTTGCCACATCGAGATTGATATTCCTGAGGGCGCACCGACCTGTCCCGTATGCATAGGTGAGAGCGCGGCAGGACACCGTGCCGGCGACACGACGACTCACTCGCGTTCCTGCTGAAGGCTGCTTGGGTTGCGCGAGGAATGCTTCTATCCTGTGCACGGCGGCGCGGCCACGACCAATCTCTTGTGCCATACCCGCGACTTGCAGCAGTGGGTTCAAGAGCAATCCAGCGACCAGCAGAAAGAGGGCCAGTTCGCCGAGCGACAGCTGCTCCTGAAGGACCAGCTGGCTACCCACGCCCAGGATCATTGTTGTGAGCCCGCCCCCGACGACGGTCACCAGACATGCCAGGGCAGCGATCTGACGTTCCGCCGCAACCGATGAGCGGATTACCTCATGTCCGACTCTGGCTAGGCTTAGCAGCTCGGCTCGTTCGGCTGCGCAGCTCATAACCAGTCGCATGCTCCCGATGACCTCGGCGAGCCGTCCCGCCAGAGTCGCGCGTTGTTGGGCTACCGCGGCGAACGTGGGCTGGATGGACAGAAAGCGTCGGTAGATCAGGTGCGATGCGATCGCCAGCAGCCCGACAGTGAGGACGGTCAGACGCCATTCGAGCCTGATGAGAACCGCTAAGGCTAGAGATGCCGTCAGCGCGGCACTCAGGAGTTGGAAAAGCTCAGGGCCGAGAAGACCACGAAGGTTGTCGACGTCTTCCGTTAGACGAGCGACTGTACTCGCCGCTGGGACACTGTCGAGGTGAGCCAGTCGCAAGCAGAAGGCGTGATCAGTGAGTCGCCGCCGCAACTCGGCGCTGACGCGATGACTGAGTAGAGAGGACGCCCGCGCCCCGAGGTACAATGCTGCTGCTTGAAGAACAACGGCAGCGCTGGCACCCAGAGCCACCGGCATGATGAGGCCGGACTTCCCGCGAGCGACGATCTCATCAATGACAATTTGTGCCGCGGCCGGGATCCCGAACGAAGCGACAGGCCCGATCATGGCGCTGGCCATAGCTATGGCGGAAACCCTCCCATGCCTACGTAAGAGTCCAGCTACCATGGCCGCCACCGCCTATGCGGTGCGATGACTGTGCCGCGACTGTCGACTGGCAAGACCAAGGATTGGGCCTGGAGGTATGCCAGCAAACGGGCTGTGTCCCGTTCGATGATGTCGAACGGAGCCTCATAGCGTTCGTGGATGTAGGCGACGAGATCTTGGATTGACTGTGCCTTTTCCAGCGAGACCCAAAGGTCGATAGCGACTGGATTTGTAATCGTGTAGTAGCTGCGGCCGTCAAAGACGACCAGAGCGTTGGAATGAAATACCTGCTGCACGTGCGGTGAGCGCCGGAACCGCGGGGGAGAAACCTCACTACGACGTGGATGACCGGCGTCGCGTGTCGAACGTCCTGCAGAAGTGAAGAAGAACATCGGGATTCACTCACCAAGTCTTGGTTCTGCCGAGGGGCTCCATGCCGGGGGGAGCAGAGTAGAGACTTGCGACGGAACCAACAAGAGCGGAAACGGAAAGGTACGGGCAGAACTAGCGAGAGAGTGGCATGGATGGAAAGCCAGAGCAGAAGTCGGAACGCCGTGAACGTACATCCACGTTCGGCTGTCGTGGTTGTTAGGCCATTCGGTTTACTCTCTCGACAATGAGCGGTAGCAACGCGCGGAAGTCCGATTCGTCTCGAAGTTGCTCCGGCCTCGCCCCCAATAGTCTCATACGCCGTCGCAACGACCGGTCGTCCAGCCGTCCCATGATCTCCGCGATTTGCCTGATCCGGTAGCCGATAGCGCACCGTATCGCGATTTCAGCGGCGCTGAAGACGTCCAACACCACTCTGGCCGTAGCGAAGTGCGCAGCCGCTAGTCGGGCGTTCAAAGCCTGTCGGGTGACGTGAAGGGAAAGTGCCCAAGCTGAAACACTGGGATGTGGCCAGGCGTGATAGGCCGCAAGCGTGAGATCAGGTTGAATCACCCAGGGCGCGGGCGCTACGACGTGCCGGAGGATAGCAGGTACTGCGCCCGGGTGAAGTTGGGTCGGCTGCGTCAGCAGTCTCTCCACAGTCAGCGCCAAGTCATCCCGCCCTCGCAGGATAAGCCGAACGTCACCGCCGGCTGCCGTCAAGGCCAAGACCTCCCGTAGCGTTGCCTCACCACCGCCAGTCCACACGACAACGGGCAGATGAGGGTGATTGGCTACCCAGGATTGGATGGCCGCCGGCACTGGGAAGCCGTCTGCGTCCCGTGTCTCGATCACGACGGCCGCCACCACATCTCGGGCTAGACGCTGGTTCAAGGCCTCTGCGTGAGCGTGGAACTCTATCCGCTCACCGAGGGAGCTCATGGAGAGTCTGTTACGCTCCGTGCGTGAGATCACGAGAGCGGCAATCGGACCATCGAAGGTCCGGAAGGCCGGCATCGCCGGCTTTGATCTCATGCGGGGAAGGCAGCCCGCAAGACGTGCAAATAGCGCTCGAGGGTGTCTGCAAACGCCCCCGGAGCAACGCGTCCTCCCGAGAACCTGATGCCCCGCGCGCCTAAGATGCTCCCCAAGGCGCTGGTTCGTCTCAATCGCATGCGCTCCACTACCGCCGCTGCCGGAAACCCGGCCACATCCAATAGCCACGTGGCATGCAGCGCGAGATACCAGGCGGCCACTCCCGCAGGGGTGAGGCCCGCCAGCGAAAGCCGGCGCTTTAGAACCTGAAAGGAAATGCCACTACTTTCGCCAAGCAGTCGAACGGGTAGTCGCTGCCATCCGTACCGTGCGCAGATTGTGAAGTACGACCGGACCGAGATCGGCACCATCGGGCTGGTGCGCCGGATCACCACCGCCGCAGCTACGCGGCACGCCGAAGGCCCCGCCTGGGGCCAGACAGCGCCGGTGGGCGCGCCATCGCACGGGCGCTGGCAAGACTCCTTCGCCTGGATGGACATGAGTGAGTCCGACGAGGCCGCAGGGGGGCGGCCCACCTACCTACGCTAGGATGCTGCGGTGCAGTGCGCCAGACAATTTTGCGCCAACCTTGAAGCGGCGTCAGTCGCCGTTGGCTGCCTTCAGTCCGGCTCGCTCTCTACGAACTACGCCTCGCACCAACAACTCGCTCAGCCAGGCGATCAACTGAGCCCGGATTGCCGACGTGGACTCGTGTCGGGCAGCGGCCACCTGGGCGATGAGTCCGGAGAACGGATTTCCCCTAGCCAGGAGCGGCCATGCCTCTGTACCCAACGAAGTGAGCGGAATCTCCTCCCCCGTTGCTGTATCCATGAGCACCGCCCGGTCCTCCTTCGGGACGAATACAAGGCCCTCGCGAGGGACAAAGCGCGCGTCCGGCTCCCACTGCGCCGGCGCCCGGACGGGATCGCGCGGCGTCCGAAGCGCCGTTTCAACCACGTGCATCAGCGCCGGCACCCCACCCGCCCGCAGCTCATGGAGACCGACATGCAACGCATTGCGAATGGTCCGGGGCACCGCCTGCGGATTCTCGACCCCCTCCCGGGTCAAGATGCCCACCACCGGCGCCACCTCGCGGGCCGGCAAGGCCAGGACCGACCGCAGGTACGCCCCCTCCCCGGCCGCGCAAACCGACTGAAAGCACCCCGCCGAGCAGAGGTCCGGCCCCTGGAACCATCGCTCCAGGTTCCGCCGACTCAAGCCGAGCTCTTTCGCCTGGTCAGGGATGATCGCCGCGAAGGAAGGATGAAGCGCCTGGAGCCTGGCAAAGCGGAGAGCCGGCCCGAATAGGGGAAGCCGCTCCATGCAGTCGAGCAACAGCCGCGTAAAGGTCGCCGGCTGATTCATCTCCGGACGGCGGTGGGCCAAGTAGTCGAGGCGCGCGCCGGGCGCCCGGACGAAGCCGATGCCGGGAATCCGCCGCGCGAGATCCACCGCCTCGTCCAGCGAGGGACGCGTGGAGTCGAACACTCCCACGATCGCGAGATCGGGGACGGACCGGTGTAGTTCCTTCAGGGCTTCCGGCAGAAACGGATCGTGCCGATGAAGCACGCTGGCGATCACCGCATCCAACAGGCCCGCCCGGCCCAGCTTCACCAGCTCGGCGCTTCCCGCAACCTGCTGCACCCGCGTCGCGGGCCCGAAGTGATCGAAGAAACGACGCTGGTCCAGTTCGTCGTCGAACACCAACCCGATCCGTGGGGCCGCTCCCTGGGACCGCATCCTTGTCCTCCGGCCAGACGATGCTGGCGATGAAGGTCCGGAGCAATCTACTTCACTTCTCCACCTCCCACTCCCGCATCCCGCTCGCCCAGCTATACGGATCGATCTCCACCTTCCCCATCCGCCGCGACGCCACCGCCGTGTTCGCCGGCGCATAGAGAAAGATCGCCGGCGCGTCCGCGTTCAGCGTGTCCATCGCCTGGCGATAGAGCGCCGACGCCCGCGGCACCGACGACTCCCGCCCCGCCGCCGCCAGCAGCGAGTCGAACGCCGTACTCGCGTAGTGTCCGTAGTTGATCGCCTCCCATCCCGCGCGGCCCCACTGATCCACCAATCCCCGCGGCGTCGGCTCGTCCAGCCACGCGCCGATATAGCTGTCGAACGCCCCGGTCGCCAGACGCTCCTGAAAGACCGGGAAGTCCACCGGCGTCACCGTCACCTCCGCGCCGAGCCGCCGCCACGTCTCCTGCAACTGCACCGCGAGCTGCCGGCGCGAGCCGCTCGTGCTCGGCACGAGAATATCGAACGCCAGCCGCTGGCTCCCGCGGCGGCGCACCGGTTCGCCGCCCCGCCGCTTCCACCCCGCGGCGTCCAGCGTCTTCCCAGCCGCGCCGGTGTCGAACGGCAGGGTGCGGATCTCGTCGCTCCAGATCCAGAGCAGGCGTGACATCGGACCCGGCGGCGCCTTCGCCTCCTCGCCGAACACCGAGCGGGCCAGCACGCCGCGGTCCACTCCCATCGCGAGACCGCGGCGAGTCTCCCGATCCGCCAGAATCGGATGCGGCCCGCCTCGCCGGCGGTTGGAGAAGTTGAAGCCGAGGAAGCCGTACGCGGCCGATGGGTAGGAGATGACCCGCAGTGACGAGTCCCCCGCCGCGCGCGCCGCGCGCTCCGGTCCGATCGCCGTCTCCAGCAGGTCGGCCTCGTGACTCAGGACCAGATTGAGCGCGGCATCGGGATCGGAGGTGAAGCGCCACACGGCGCGCCGGACCTCGGGCTGGTCATCGCCGGCTGTAGAATCGGCGACCAGCACGAGGAACTGTCCGCGCTCCCACCGCTGGAGGCGGTACGGGCCACTGCCGATCATGCGCGCGGTCGCGGTGTCGGTCGCCCACGCATCCCGCGGCAGGGAACCCCACACGTGCTTCGGAATGACGCGCACGTGATAGGTCGCGTCATAGAGCTGTTCCGGGTACGGACGCGCGAACCGGACCAGGAACGTCGCCGAATCTTCGGGAATGACTTCGACGTTCCCAGTCAGCGAGGGCGCGGCCGCGGAGCCGACTGCCGTATCGCTGAACACCTCGAACGAGAAGCGCACATCCTCCGAGGTGAGCGGCGCCCCATCCTGCCAGCGGGCGCCAGGCCGGAGCCGAAATCGCCAAGTCACCGAGTCGCGCCGCTCCCACGCCGCGGCCAGCGCCGGCCGGTAGGCCGCCGTATCGATCGGCGCGGCACCGGTCTCAAGCACGGCCAGCCGCTCGAAAATCTGATCGCCGATGTCTCGCCCCACGGACTCCTCGACCAGCGGGGGCAGGATGGACGCCGGTTCGCCGATCGCCGCGATCGTCGCCGTACCGCAGGTGGGGCAGTCGCGCCGGTCCCGGCCACAAGCCGCCGCGACGAGGATGAGCAGGAGCGTAGACGGGACCGCCTTCACGAGGGCCTCGACAGGTGGAAGGGCATCTGCGGTGGAGATTCGCTGTCGTGCAGCGCTATAGAATGTAGGAGACTCCGCTGCAACACGGCATGCCACGCTGGAACGAAACGTTACATAGCGCCTCGGGATGCCGCCGAGGACGGCTAGGCTATAATATTACCAATCAACGACTTACACTTCCTATCCCGGCGGTACGGCAGTTGCCCATCAATCCCTCCGAAGCGCGCACTTCCGAGGTACCTTCTTAGCCAACCCAGGAGCGAGACCGCGAGCGTGGAACGAGGGCATGGCGGCATCTGAGTGGCGCGTTGGGCTGATCCTCTTTTCGGACAGCTTCCGGTCGACCGTGGCCGGAATCGTCGAGGAGCTGGGTGGTCGGGCGGTCGAGGTCAAACCGGGCGGTGACGAGGCGCGCCCCGCGACCGACGTCACCCTCGTCCTCGCCGGCGGCGCCGAGAGCGAGGCGCTCGACTTCCTGATGGAGAGCGGCGCGTCCGTCCCGCGATTCGTGATCGGGGCCGCGGCGGACCATCGCATCGCGGCGGCGGCGCTGCAAAGTGGGGCGCGCGACTACTTCGCGCTGCCCGACGATCTCGACCTGCTCCGCCGCTCGCTCGAACGGCAGGCCCGCGAAGCTGCCGGCCGGGTCGAAGCCGGCCGCTTCGCCGACGCGGAGCGTCGGGCCACCGGCTTCGAAGTCGATCCTCGGCGGCAGCGCCGCCCTCCGGCAGACGCTCGACCAGGCCGCGCGCGTCGCCCCGCTCCGTGACCTCACCGTGCTCCTGGGCGGAGAGACCGGGACGGGCAAGGAGCTGCTTGCTCGCGCGCTGCACTACGGCAGCCCGCGCGCCGCCGATCCATTCGTGGAAGTGAATTGCGCAGCGATCCCGGCGAACCTGCTCGAGAGCGAGCTGTTCGGCCACGAGCGCGGCGCCTTCACCGGCGCCGTCGCGGCAAAGCCGGGACTGTTCGAGATCGCGCACGGTGGCACGCTCTTCCTCGACGAGATCGCCACCCTGCCGCTGGACCTGCAACCCAAGCTGCTGCGGGCGCTCGAAACGCGAAGCATCCGCCGGGTCGGCGGACAACAGACACGACAGATGGACGTCAGGGTGATCGCGGCCACCCACGTGGAGCTCGGTCAGGCGGTGCGGCGGGGGGAGTTCCGTGAGGATCTCTACTACCGGCTGAACGTAGTGGCGCTGGTGCTGCCCCCGCTCCGAGACCGGAACGGCGATGTCGAGCTGCTGGCCCGGACCTTCATCGAGCGGATCGCGACCTCATACGGACTGCCGGTGCCGGAGCTCGGGGCCGAAGCGCGCGCGGCGCTTCGGGCCCATCGGTGGCCCGGCAACGTGCGCGAGCTGCGCAACGTGCTCGAGCGGGCGGTCGTGCTCTCGCCGCCCGGCACGCTGAAGCTGTCGTTCATGGAAGAGACGGGCATACAACGCGAGCCGGTCAACGGGGTCCTGCCGTTCCCGGCACCGCTCGCCGAAGTCGTTCGGACCGCCGCCCTGTCCATGCTGGAGCTCACCGGCGGCAACAAGAGTGAGGCGGCGCGGCGGCTGGGGATCTCCCGGCCACGGCTGCAGCGTCTGCTGGATGGCAACCTGGAGGAGTGACTCGATGGTGTTTCGCAGACTGATCGCCGTGCCCCTGCTCCTGGCCGCCGTGGCCTGCTCCGACTCGAGTGGGACCGACGACGATGACGGCACCAAGCCGCCCTCCGAGTTGACCATTCTCCGGCTGAGCGGGAGCAGTCCGCCGCTCTTCAACCCGGTCGAGAGCTTCTACGCCGTTCGCGGGGAGAACCGCGAGGCGCGGATCTTCTTCCGGGACGACGACGAGAACGAGGAGGGCGACGAGTACCTCCGCCTTAGAGTCGATAACGATGCGTTGCTGGCCTATCCCGACGGCACCTTCTTCGCGGACGGCGACTCGGTCCTCATCACGGTCACCGTGGTGGATCCCGATCAGCTGCTCTTCGAGTTCGAGCCGGCCGGACTGACCTTCAGCCCCGAGCGAGCCGGCTGAGCTCAAGATCCACTACGACAAGGCGGATGACGACCTGGACGAGGACGGGGACGTGGATCCGTCAGACGAAGACCTGGAGCTGACCCTCGCCATCTGGCGCCAGGAGAACCCGGGCGATCCCTTCGTGCGGCTCGGCTCCGTGCTCCTGGACGATATCGAGGAAATCGACGTCGACCTCGAGGGTTTCAGCCGCTACGCCCTGGCGTACTGAGGTCACCATCATGGTCTCCACCCCTTCCGATCACCTGGCGCACCAGCTCCGCGAGCTGGTGCGGCTGGGTCGTTTCCGGGAGGCGCTGGAGACCTATCGCGCCGGGGAGGCCGCGCTCACTCGCCCCGACACCCGGTTGCTTGCCGCCACGGCGGCCACCCGGCTCGGCGAGCTCGAGCTGGCAGAGTCGCTGGCGACGGACGCGGTGAGCCGATTCGCCGAGCGCGGAGACTTCGATGGCCGCATGCGCGCCCTCAACCTGCTCGGCGTGATCGGATTCGAGCGAGGCCAGGTCGATCAGGCCGAGCGCCGCCTGACCGAGGCGCTCAGTATCGCCTACCGCCTCGAGGACAGCCTGCTCGCCGCTCGCGCCTGCAACAACCTCGCGTCGGTGGCGCACCTGCAGGGACGGCCCGAGGAAGCGGTCAGCCTCTATCGCGGTGCGCTGCTGGGGTACCAACGCCTGGGCGACCGCCGCGGCACCGCGGAGACCTACCACAATCTCGGCCTGACCTACCGGCAGCTTGCGGATTTCGGTGAGGCGGACAAAGCGGTCACCCAGGCGGTGCGGCACGCCGAGTCGGTCGGGGAGCCGACGCTGCTCGCGCTCACGGCCGGCGGCCGCGCCGAGCTCAGGATCGAGCAGGGCGACGCGGAGCTGGCCCGGTCCGAGCTGGACAGGGCGACGCGCATCGCGGAGCTGGCGGGCGACGTGATCGGGATCGCCGAGCTGCGGCGGATCCGGGCGGTCGCCGCCTGGCGCGACCGGCGTGATGAGGAAGCGATGCAGGAGGCGGAAGAGGGGCGCCGCACCGCGGAGGAGCACGGCGTCGCGCTGTTGCAGGCCGAGTGTTCGGCGCTGGCGGCGCTGGCCGCTCGCCGGCTGGGGCAGGTGGATCATGCCGAGTCGCGGCGGGCCGAAGCGATCGGCCTGTTCCGCGAGCTCAGCGCGGTCACCCTGCGTCGGCGGTTCGAGGAGGAGTGGGACCGGAGCGGCGGCGAAGCAACAGATAGCCGTATACTCGCCAGGTTGATCGCCACCACTGCCGTCCCCAGCACGAGCTGCACTCCCCGAGTCAGCCCCGAAGGGTACAGCACCGGCAGCAGGTAGTGCTCGATGAAACCGCCCTCGTAGCCGGCCTGACCCGCTGCCGCGCGAAGCGATTTCTCCAGCGGCGTGAGCGGGCAGATCCACCCCTGGAACTCGATCAGCGCTCCCCAGACGGCGGCCGGCAGGTGGAGCAGCGCCACCCGCGGCCATCGCAGCGCGAGCAGCCCACCCACCACCACGAATACCACGAAGGCCGCATGCAGGCCGACGACGAGGTCGGCCAGGATCCGGTACGCCATGGTTCTAATGTAAGACGGGAATCAGGTGGCGAGCGCGCGGGTCCCGACCGAATGGAGGAACGCGGCGTAGACGTCCGGCCGCCACCAGTGGCGGTCGGCTTCCATCCGGGCCAGCGCCTCCTCGTGCGCCATGGCGCCGCGGTAGCTGCGGGTGGTCGTCAGCGCGTCGTACACGTCCACGATGCAGATGATCTGAGCACCGAGCGGGATCTCGTCGCCCTTCAGGCGGTCCGGGTATCCGTTGCCGTCGTAGCGCTCGTGGTGCGAGCGGATGATCGGCTTGAGATCCCACGGAAACTCGACCGACGCCAGCAGCTCCACGCCCCAGACGGTGTGCCGCTTGATGATCGCGAACTCCTCGTCGGTGAGCTTGCCGGGCTTGTTGAGGATCTGGTGGGGAACTTTCACCTTGCCCACGTCGTGGAGGTAGGCGCCCATCCTGATGGTCGTGAGCTGGCCCTGATCCGAATCCAGTGCCTCCGCCACGGCCACCGCGTAGTTGGCCACCCGCTCACAGTGACCGAAGGTGTAGCTGTCCGCCGATTCGATCGACTGGCCCCAGTCCCGCACCACCGCGAAGTAGGTCTCCTCCAGCCGGTTGGTCTTGGAGGTGACGTCCACCAGATCCACCCGCGCGTCGAGCCGGGAGAACAGCCGGTGGGCGGCGTTGAGGAGCTGCAGCGCTTCCTGATTGCGGCCCGTGGTCTGGTACAGTCGCGCCAGCTCCCGGGATGCCTCCGCTTCGCTGAGCACCGACCCCGTCGCGACCGCCTGCTCGATCGCCGACTGGAGCCGCGACTCCGCGAGGGTGAACCGGCCGGTCTCGCGGAAGACCACGCCGAGCACCTTGTACGCGTCCGCCTTGTCGAGCCGCGCGCCGAGCTTGTCGAAGATGGCAAGCGCCTGCTCGGCGTTGGTTCGCGCCTCCTCGAACCGCTGCCGTGCGACGTGGACCTCGGAATGGTTCAGCAGGCAGAGGCCCTCGAGATGGACGTCGCCCACCTCGCGGGTGATCTCCAGACTTCGCCGGAAGTGCTGGTCCGCGTCCTCCCACAGCCGGCGGTCCGCGCTCACCATGCCCAGGTTGTGATAGGCGATGGCCCGGCCCTTCTGATCGGCGGACGCCTCGAAGCCCTCGAGTGAGCGCTGGTAGTGGTCCATCGCCTGGGCATGATCGCCCTTGATGTTGGCCAGGATGCCGAGGTTCTGCTCGATCCGCCCGCGCAGCGCGGGGTTGGCGCCACCCAGCTCGAGCGCCTCCTGATAGCGGGCCCGTGCGTCCTCCATGGCGCCGCTCTCGAAGGCAAAGCCGGCGAGCGTGTTCAGCGCCTCCCCGGCGAGCACCTGGTCTCCGATCTCCAGAGCGATCGCGTGGCTCCGGGCGGACAGCTCCTTCGCGGTCTCGCGCTCGTTCCGGTGATGATGCAGCACGGCAAGGCGGCGGAGTGCCTCCGCTTCCAGTCTCGCGTCACCGGCCGCGGCCGCCTCGTCCACTGCCGCGGCGGTAGCAGTCGAAAGCCTGGGCGATGGCCCCCGCGCGCTCGTGGGTGCGGCCTTCAAGCAAAGACTCCGCCGCGCGATGGAGGCCTGGAGCAGGCGTCCACCGCGCGGCGGAGTGCGGGATTGCTTCCGAGCTCAATCGTCTACCAGGCCACCGCGTACCGGGAGAAGTGCCGGATTTCGCCGGTGACAGTCTTGTTCTCTGAGATTGTCGAGCGACGGGATCAGCTCCAGGATGCGGAGCAGCTCGTCGGTGTACACCACCCGCTTGAGCAGCAGCAGCGGGGAACAGTTCGCGTAGCTCAGCGTCAGCTTGGCCGGCCTCGAGAACTTGAGGCCCTCGGGGCTGAACCGGACCGAGTTGACCCGGTGGGTCACCTGCTCGGCGCGGATCGTCACGTCCTTGGACAGCGCGCCGGCCGGGATGTCCAACCGGTGGGTGCCGACCACGATCGTGCCGCCGTTGCGGCCGACCACCTGGGTCCGCGAAGCGTAAGGCTGCGGCGAGCAGCCGAGCAGATGGAGGTTCTTGAGGCCATTGAGCAGACCACCCAGGATCAGCTCGGACTGCTGGCCCTCCATCTGGTTCATCGTGGACTCGTTCGACGGGACCGACGGGCCCATCGAATCGTCGGACGTACAGCTCACCCCAGCGGCGAGCACCGCGGCCAGGAAGAGGACTTTCATCTTGCGCGGCCAACTGGTCATACGGTACTCCCGGTTGAGGTTCTCGCCGTGCGACGATACCGCGGCCATCCTGCCTTTCGGCCGCCGACCCCATGAGCAAAAGTGCCTTAGGGTGGTGCGCGGAACACTTCGGGTTGACGGTAGGGCAAGGTCTATGCCCCGGGGGCCGACCTCTGTAGAGATTTTTGACAGACGTATATTGCGTGGGTGAGTATCGCTTGATTAGCTAAGCCATTACATGGGAATGCCGCCGAAAGCTGGTGTTGATGGATTGTACGGAGCGGACGGGGAGGCGGCTGGGGAGCCGGTGGGACGACTGCTCGCGATACGCTACAGGGTGCGTGCAACGGATCCGGGGAAACCCGGCGCAGGGAATTGCACCAGATCACGACGAGCCAAACGCGAAGGGGACCATGGCGCCCCATGGTCCCCTTCGCGTTTGCTCAGATGACACGTCCGCGCGTTACGCTACGGCGTGCTCCTTCTGGTTTTCCGCCGCCACCTTGGCGGCCACTTCCGGCGGTGCCTCCGCATACCCGTGGAACTTCTGCCGGTGGGTGCCGCGACCGTGAGTGATGGAATGGAGCGTGGTCGAGTACTTGTACAGCTCGGCCTCCGGGAGGACCGCCCGTACCTTGGTCAAGCGACCGTCGGGCTCGGTCCCGAGGATATGTCCCCGCCGGGCGCTCAGGTCGCCCATCACGTCGCCGAGGACGTCGTCCGGCGTCCATACCTCCAGATCGACGAGCGGCTCCAGCAGGATCGGGCGGCACTTCGGCGCGACGTTTCGGAAGCCCTGGATGCCCGCCATCTTGAACGACATCTCGTTGCTGTCCACGTCATGGTACGAGCCATCGAAGCACTCCGCCTGGAAATCCACTAACGGGTACCCGGCCACCACGCCCCGTTCCGCCGCCTCCTGAATCCCCTTGTCCACCGCCGGGATGTATTTGTTGGGGATCACGCCGCCCACGATGTTGTCCACGAATTCGTAGCCGGCGCCTCGCGGCCGCGGCGAGAGCCGAATCCAGCAGTCGCCGTACTGCCCCCGGCCACCCGTCTGCTTCTTGTGCTTTCCCTGGCCCTCCGCCTTGCCCTTGATGGTCTCCCGGTACGCTACCCGTGGACGGATCAGCTCCGCGTGCACGCCGAACTTGCGTTCCAGGCGGTGGAGGATGGTGTCGAAGTGCCGCTCCCCCATGCCGTGGATCAGCGTCTGTCCCAGCTCGGAGCTGTACTCGAAGTGGAACGTGGGGTCTTCCTCGTGGAGCTTGTGCAGCCCGGCGGCGAGCTTGTCCTCCTCGCCCCGCTGCTTCACCAGCACCGCGGAGGTGGCCACCGCTTCCGGCAGTCCGAGCGCCGGCAGCCGCAGGGGGTGGTCCCGGTGACAGAACGTGTCGCCGGTGTGGGTGTCGCGCAGCTTGGCCACCGAGCCGATGTCGCCGCCGCTCAGCCGCTCTACCTCGATGCGCTCCTTGCCCTGCTGGATCGACAGGTGGTTCAGCTTCTCCGCCGTCTCGTGCTCGGCGTTCCACACCTCTTCGCCGTTCCTGAGCTCGCCCTTGTGGAGGCGGAAGAGCGTCACGTCGCCGACGTGCGCCTCGGACAGGGTCTTGAACACCCGACCCACCAGCGGCGCATCAGCCGGCGGCTGGACCTCCGCCGGCGAAGGCAGGAGCTCCACCATCTTCTTGAGCAGGGTCCGCAGGCCGTAGGTCAACGTGGAGCTGCCGCAGAAGAGCGGGACGATCTGGCCGGCCAGCATCGCCCGCTTCACCCCGGCGATGAACTGTTCGCGGGGGATCTCCTCGCCGGCGAGATAGCGCTCGATCAGCTCGTCGTCCGTGGAGGCGACCGCCTCCGTGAGCTGCTCGGAGTAGTCCCGATACTTCTGCTGGTATTCCGGTGGAATCGGAACGATGTCGTATTCGCTCTTGGCGGTGCCCTTCTTGTAGGAGTGGCAGTGTCCGGAGAAGAGGTTGATGATGCCGTGGAACGCGGGCCCGTCGCCGATGGGCACCTCGACCGGCACAACTTTCGACGTCAGATGGGCCTTGATGTCGTCGAACACCCGCTCGAAATCGGCGTGCTCCTTGTCCATCATGGACACGAAGAGCATGCGGGGAAGGTGGAGGTGATCGCACGCTTCCCAGACCTTCTCGGTCCCCACTTCGACCCCGCCGGTACCACTGACCACCACCACGGTGGCGTCGGCCGCGTGCAGACCGGTCACGACTTCGCCGAAGTAGTCCAGATAGCCGGGGGTGTCGATGAGATTGAGCTTGGTATCGAGCCACTCGGCGTGGCCGAGGGCAAGATTGATGGAGTGCTTGCGTTCGATTTCGTCCGGGGAGTAATCGGTGAGGGTTGTGCCTTCCTTAATGCTGCCATGCCGGCGGCTGGATCCGGACACCCAGGCGAGCGCGTCGACGAGCGACGTCTTCCCACTCGCACCATGGCCAACGAACGCCACATTCCGGATGGCGTTGGAGCCATAGACCTTCATGGTCTCCACCTCCTTCCAAAGGTTGAATTCCCAAGGTGGAGAAGATTCTTGCGCTTGTCAAACCCGCGGATCGAGCTATTCGGCCCTCCGGGAAATAACGTAGAAGTTCCGGTCCACCCGGAAGTTCTCGGGGTAGGCCAGGGGAATCGTCACCGTCTGCCACGCCTCGGTCGGAGTGAGCCGAACCGCACTGTCGGCCGCAACCCAGACCCGGACGGGCATGTCGAATCCCGGTACGACATCCGCCCACCGGAACGAGAGCTGCTTGCCGGCCAGCCTGTACTCGAACACGGGGATCTTCGTCGTCGTCAGGTACTGCTGGAACACCTTGTCCAGCGGGATGCCCACGCCCTTGCTGATGTAGTCCTGCACCTGCTTGCCGGTCACGATCTCATGGTAGAACTCGGCGTTGAGCCCGCGCAGGATTCCGACCCACCGCTGATCGTCGCCCAGGACGTGGCGGATCGTGTGCAACAGGTTCCCACCCTTGGGATACATGTCGCCCGACCCCTTCGCGTTCACGCCGTAGGCCGCCACGACCGGAGCATCGTTCTGGATGCCCTTGCGGGCTCCGATGACGTAGTCCTCCCCGGCGGTCGGCCCGAACAGGCACTCGGTGAACAGTGACTCCGAGTAGTTGGCGAAGCTCTCGTGCACCCACATGTCCGCCAGGTCGGCAGTCGTGATATTGTTGCCGAACCACTCGTGGGCCGTCTCGTGCACGATGATGAAGTCCCAGGTCAGTCCCCATCCCGTGCCCGACAGATCCTGCCCCTTGTACCCGTTCACGAAGCCATTGCCGTAGGCGACGGCGCTTTGATGCTCCATGCCTAGGTGGGGTGACTCGACCAGCTGGTAGCCATCCCGATACCAGGGATAGGGTCCGAACCATCGCTCGAAGCACCGGAGCACCGGCCCGACCTGGGTGAACTGCCGGCGCGCGGGCTCGAGGTGGGCCGTGAGGGGCCAGAGCTTGACGGTCAGCGGCCCCTTCTCGCCCTCGAAGATCTCATTGATCTCGGTGTAACGGCCGACGTAGGCGGAGACCGCATAGTTGTTGATCGGGGAGGTCACGAACCACTCGAATGTGGTCGTGCCGTCAGCCCGACGCTCCACTCCGCGCAGCCGCCCGTTGGCGACCGCCTGGAGCGAGTCGGGAACGGTCAGCGCGACCCGCTGGCTGTCCGGCTCGTCGGTCTGGGTGTCCTTGGTCGGCCACCAGACGCTGGCGCCAAGCCCCTGGCACGCGACGCTGATCCAGGTGGCCCCTTCGGGGCTGCGCGACCAGATGAGACCGCCGTCCCACGGCGGATTCTCCGCCACCTGGGGCTTCCCCTGGTAGTAGACCGTGACTGCCCGGGTTGTCCCGACCTTCTGCCCTGACGCGAGACGGATGAAGAAGGCGTTCCCGTCCCGGCGAAACCGGAGCGCGCGGCCGTCCTGGATTACGCTGTCCACCCGGAGCGGGACCTGGAGATCGACCTGCATCTCCCGCGATTTCCCCGTCACCCGGTAGACGATCGTGTTCCAGCCGCGGATCGTGCTGTCGGCCGGCTGCATGGCGACGTGGAGGTCGTAGAAGGTCACATCCCACCAGGCGCGCTCGGGCGAGGCGGCGTTGCCGCGGAGCGAGTCGGCGTGGGTGAAGGTGGTGGTCTGGGCCGCTGCGGTGACAGCGACACTCAGGAGAAAGGCGACGGGCAGAAGCGAAGCGGGGCGAATCATGAGGAGTATTGTAGCTCTTAGCCGTCAGGTAGGTAATTCCTGGGGAGATGATCGTCCTCAGGTAGACAGGGATTCCGTCAACGCGCCTCGGGTTCCGCGACCCTGGCTGAAGGCTCGGCGTCCGTTTCTGCCCGCCGGATCAGTTGCCAGACGTGGAGGTCGAGACCCGCTGCGACGCGCTCCAGGGTCTCCAGGCTCACGTTGGTCTTCCCACGCTCGATCGTGCTCATGAACGTTCGGTGGATCCTGACTTTGGCGGCGAACGCCTCTTGGGAGTAGCCAGCCGCTGAACGGAGCCGTCGGATAGCGTGGGCGAGGCGGATGTTGAGTGAGGTCATGAATGTGTGCTCGCGTAATGTCGCTCTTTACGATGGCATGATCGAACCATAGGATGGAGCCCGCTTTGGCCTGATGGCGCCGGCGCGCAGCGGCACATGGTGAGAATCTCGTAGATGTGGGGCCTGGGGGCTGAAGCAGGAGAATGCATGCAGTATCGAACTTACGCGCTGCGTTACGAGTAGTTCATTCCTTGACCTGGTCGTCGCCGCTCCGCCGGTTCTGAGATCCGGATCTCCATTCCAAACGTGAGACTCGTCCTCGACACCGGCGAAGCCGGGAGTCATGCCCGGAACACGTACCACAATTGGTGCAACTACGTGGAGTTTCCACCGAGCGACCGCGAGCCGGACGAACCAGTGGTGGATCCGGACGATGCAGACACGGCCGCCCGCCGGGCCGCTCTGATTGCGGCCGGAGATATCGACGCCTTCAAGGGGCTCTTCGATGCCTACTTCGATAAGCTCTATCGCTACGCCCTTCGGTACCTGCGCTCACCGGAGGAAGCAAAGGACTTGGTCCATGACGTCTTCCTTCAGGTCTGGCGGCATCGGCAGCGCATCGGGCTCGAGCGCGACCTGCGCACGTACCTCTACGTCACTACCCGCCACCATGCCCTCGATCACCTCAAGCACCGGAAGGTAGAAGAGCGTTTTGTCAAAAAGCGCGAAGGGGAGGCATCGTCGGAGACAGCGGACGTGCTTGATGCGGAGCGAGACCTGGAAACGCGAGAACTGGCGGCGACCATCCAGCGAGCAATCGATACGCTACCACCGCGACAGCGAGAGGTGCTCCGACTACGCTGGCAGGAACATCTGAGCTATGAAGAGATCGCGAGAAGACTCAACATCTCCCCGAAGACGGTCGCGGTTCACCTGAGTCGTGGCCTGCAACACTTGCGGGAGACGTTGCCGGACATCGCCGAGTAGAACCAAAGTCAACCCTCTTCCTCGGCCTCCACCGCCTGCCGTAAGCGCTCCCACTCCTCTAGAGCGGACGGCGACTCGTCCGTCCTTCCGACCAGCGCCTTCAGGATCTGCAGAATCTCCTGATGCCTG
Organism: uncultured Gemmatimonadales bacterium; assembly: GCA_963720365.1. GTDB lineage: Bacteria > Gemmatimonadota > Gemmatimonadetes > Gemmatimonadales > GWC2-71-9 > CAVVWJ01. The sequence goes on from CAVRFK010000007.1 coordinate 213,449, forward strand.
GGTGCCGCCGCTGCCCATTCTTCGACACGGGCGCGTTCGGTCACGTCGCAATCATCGCTGAGAAACCGCTCCAGAAGCTTCCAGTGCACTGGCTCACCTTGAGGAAGGGCAGTGTCGCGCGACACCGGCCGGTTCAGGGTACCACGGCCCTCACCGCATCGCAATGACACTGGTAGGGAAACCAGGAGGAATCGTCGTCCTCACTGTGTCCGCGCTTCACGCAGCGACTGAGAGGGAAGGCGCACCCATGAGCACGTCGACCTGGGAAATGCTGGATCGCTTTCTGGTACAGGAGGGTACGCGTGCAGAGCGAGAACGGATCGAACGTTGGCTCGAGGAGCGCCCGCAAAGATCACTGTACGCGGAAATGTTGATGGATGCCGTAGTCGCTGAGGCGCCGGCTGGTAGGCACTCCAGTTGGGCCGTTGTGCTGAGGGAGATCCAACCGCTGCTGCCGGTACCCAACGCCTCGGTCCCATGGGTCTCGGCGGCATCGCGCGGTCTGGTATTGACCGGCGCGGTGGTAGCCACGCTTGCCGCGGTCTGGTGGCCGCTGGCTTCGCGACGCCAATCACCCGACAGGCTCTTGCTCCGGACCTTGCAGACTCCCCCTGGGCAGCGTGCCACGTTTCAGCTCCCCGACGGCACCGAAGTCATGCTGGGAGTGGCGAGTACGCTCCGCCATGCGGCGACCTGGGGTCCGCGGTCAAAGGAGGTCTTCCTCGAAGGGGAAGCGTACTTCGATGTGAATCACGATGAGGCCCGCCCCTTCGTGGTTCATGCCCGCAACCTGACCGCCGAGGATCTCGGCACCGAATTCATTGTTCGCGCCTACCCGGAGGACACGGCACCCCAGGTCATCGTGCGGGCCGGGCGCGTCCGGCTCCATCACGCCACGCGATCAACGACCCGCGCTGGCCAAGTGGTCCTCGCCGGTCACGTGGGTCAGGTCAACCCGACTGGCGGGATCACCGTACGCCAGGCCGACACGGCCGCTCGGTTCGCCTGGACCCGTGGCTGGCTGGTCTTCGATGCCGTGCCCTTGCGTGACGCCATCCCGCACCTCAGCCGCTGGTACGATCTCACCTTCCAGCTGTCCGACAGCAGCCTCGGAAGCATCCTCCTGACGGCCAACCTCAGAAACCAGCCCACCGAGGACGCCCTCCAGTCACTCGCCGGCTCTTTGGGTCTGCGGCATGTGAGTCTAGAAGGGATGGTCACGTTCTATACGGCCCATGTTGAGCGTTGAGCAGCCGCTGACGCCCACCACACAGAATTTCCACCACCATACTCGGAGGAAACCCATGATCAGGGACGTGGTACGAGTGGCTTGCGTTGCCGTGGCCTGTTGGATTGCCGGCGCCACCACCAGTTCAGCACAGAACGCCGATCCCTCGCACGGCCCACGCTTTCTGGCCGCCTGGCTCTCCCCCAACCACGTCGCACTCGACGTAACGGCCTCCGCCGTCTTCCAGAACCTGATTTCGGTGAACTTCCGGGAGATAGCGTTGGAGCGGGCGCTTCGCGAGATCGTTCACCAGAGCGGCCTCGAGATCAGCTATGCCCATCACCTGCTGCCGCCGATACGGGTGTCGCTCCAATCCAAGAGCATCAAGGTTGTCGATGCGTTGGCGCGGATACTGAAGGATACCGGGCTCGATGTGGTCGTGAGTCCGGAGCATCGACTCGCGCTCAAGGAGCGTCGAGCATCTTCCGACGTGCGCGGCTTGTCGCCGGACAGTGGGGCCATTAAAGGCACCGTGATCGCGGCCGCCTCCGGAGAACCGGTTGCCGGAGCGATCATCACCATTGAAGCACTGGGGAGAACGGCGATCTCGAACGTCGAGGGTAAGTTCAGGTTTCAGGATCTGCCCGCCGGCTCTCATCGGCTTCGGGCACGCTTTCTCGGTTTCGACCCTGGAACGATCTTCGTCGACGTGGCGGCCGGCACGGAGGCCACGGCAACGATCGTCCTGACGGCGGCACCACAGCCGCTGGAGCAAGTCGTCGTGACCGGCACCTGGATCCCCACAACCGTGAAGGCGCTGCCTTCGCCGGTCACGCTGATCGATCGAGCCGAGATCGAGCTTCGCCACCCGCGGACCACCGTACAGCTCCTCAGGGAAGCCGTGCCCAGCACAGTCGGCTGGGACTTCGGGGCGGACCCGGAGCAGACCGCCATCTCGCTCCGGGGTGCGAGCACACTCGACCCGAGTACAGGAGCGATCAAGGTCTACCTCGACGGCATCGAAGTGAGCGATCGGACGTTCGCCACCATCGACCCGAACAGTATCGAACGCATCGAGGTCATCCGGGGCCCTCAGGCAGCGGCCACCTATGGCTCCGACGCCATTGGCGGCGTCATGCAGGTCTTCACGAAGCGGGGTGACTCGACGTCCAACCGTCCCGCACTGCGTGGCCAGGCTTCCGCCGGCATCGCCGAGGGCCCCTACGGCCGCTTTGGAACCGGAAGCGCGCTCCGCCAGGAATACAGTGGCTCGGTCGAAGGCGGGACCGCGGGGATGTCATATCACATTGGTGCCGGCTATACCGAGACTGACGACTGGGTTCCCCAGGGAGGCAACAACACCCCGAGCCTTTATGGAAGTCTCGGCCTGAAGCAAGGCAAGATTTCCGTGGATCTATCCGCCCGCTCCTACACGCAGAATGCCGGTTCGGTCTTCGACCCGCGGCTAGGAGAGACCGGGTTCATCGTGTTCTCGAAGCCGTTCAACCGGGTAGCAAAGTTTGAGGAGCAAACCGCCGGGCTGCGACTCTCGTTCGCGCCGACCGCACGGTGGCAGCATCACGTTACGGCAGGCAGCGATCAACTCACGCAGAGCCTCACGACAGTCGAGCGCGTTCGCACGACACCGGCAGACACATTTCTGTTCGTCCTGGACCAGAATCGCACGAAGACGTTCGTGAGTTACAACACATCGCTGATTCAGCCCGTGACATCCGCTGTTTCGGCCAATCTGACTCTCGGAGTCGATCATTACGTTTTGAAGAGCCTGGGTACCCTCGCCTTCCGGGCTTTGAACACATCCGGGCCAATCGCGACCGACCCTGCCTTTCCACCTTCGCACACGAGAACGACAACCACCAATACCGGCTATTTCGCTCAGACCATGTTCAGCTGGAAGGACGCCGTGTTCCTGACGGGTGGATTTCGGGCGGAGCGCAACTCGGATCTGGGTGAGGATCGCGCCACCCAGCGCAGCCCTCGCGTAGGAGTATCGGTGGCAGATGAGCTGGGTCAGGTGACCATCAAAGTGCGGTCATCCTATGGTGAATCGATTCGTCCTCCACGGCCCGGTCAGCGAGACGCTCTGGTCAGCGGCGCGAGCGTTCAAGTCGCCAACCCTGGGTTGGGGCCCGAGCGACAGGGAGGCTGGGATGCGGGGTTCGACGTCCAGGTCGGTCGTTGGGGAACCTTCGGCGTGAGCTACTATCGCCAGGTCGCGAAGAACCTGATCGCCTTTGTCCCCCTCGATCCCGCCACGCTGACCTCCCAGTATCAAAATGTCGGCGAGATCCTGAACGCTGGAGTCGAAGTCGAGGCTGCGGTGACCGTCAGCCGCATTCGGGCGCGAGCCACATTCTCGACTGGCAAGAGTCGCGTTCAACAGTTAGGAGCGACATATACCGGTGATCTTCGGGTGGGCGAGCAGGTTCTCGGCGTTCCCCGTCGAACCGCGGGACTGGCCGTCAGCTTCTCTCCCCGCTTCGCTACGACTGTGGGCGCCGGCCTCGCGTACATCGGAAGCTGGAGCAATTACGACTTCTTGGCACAGTTCAGCTGTTTCGGAGGCACCGGCCCGTGTCAGTCGGCCAATCGGGATTACATCGTGACCTACCCCGGTTTCGCGAAGATGAGTCTTTCCCTCGACCAGGAGATCACGCGGAACCTGACCACCTTTCTCACGATCGACAATCTCACCAACAGCAGTGGAACCGAAAGCGCCAACTCCGTCGCACAGATCGGGCGCGTCAGCATGCTTGGCCTGCGGTTGCAGCATTGATGCGGCATGTGACAGCACGCTGCTCACCGCGAAGGCTTCAAGTGGTAATCCTTACCCTGGCAATCGTGGTCTCCGGGCTGGCGTGGGGTGCGCTCCTTCCGCAAGCTCCTGATCGCCCGCCGACACATCTCCTGAGCATCGAAGATGTGCTGGCAACAAGTGAGGTATCCGGTGTAACGATGTCGCCCGACGGGGAGCATGTGGCGGTCGTAGTCCGGCGGTCGCGCTCGATTGGAAGCGAACGATACGGCTGGAACTACACAATGGGTGATGACAGAGCCGATATCTGGCTGATACCGCGGCTGAATGGCCAGCCTCGCAACCTGACCCGCGGAGGTCTCGATGGCACCGGACATTGGCGGCCGGTCTGGTCTCCTGATGGTCGAATGTTTGTGTTCCTCTCGACACGCGGCGGCGACAACGTTTACCTCTTCGTGTTCGATCTCGACAGGAATCGGGCATGGAGGCTTTCCGAGCGCGGCATTCAGCTACACGCCTCAGTTGGTGTCTACGGCCCTCCCATGAGTTGGGTCACCCCCACGAGGGTCTTGGTCGGGCTCATGCCGAAGGGGCAGCAGCCGTTTGCGTGGGTCACGGGCAATCCGCCCAGACGCCGACGCATCGATTCTCTGTGGAAGGTGGCGGAGGGTGGACGCACCCCTTCAGTCAGCGTCCTGGACGCAGGTATCGAGATCTCCGAGAGTGATCGCCCACAGGGTCAGGTCGCCGTGATCGACGTCCGGACCAACCAGACCAGCGTCCTCGGTGACGCCAATGTTCGCAGCGTTTTCCTGTCTCCTGATAGGGCCCACGCCGCCATCTTCGCGGATGCCGGTCGCAAACCGAGACCGGCAGGGGCCATCGCACGCCTTCCGACGGATGTCTCGACCGGCAACTACCTGCGGTTCGGCGTACAGTCGCGACTCGGGATCGCCTCCACTACTTCGGACGGAACGATCAACTGGCTGACGAACCTCGACGAGCCGCGCCCGGACGCTTTCGTCGAGCCATGGGTCGCGGGCGGTGCTCTCGCCGTCCTCACCGGCCCGGTGGAGCGGCCGGATACCGCCGTCATTGATCTCAGGGGCCACCTGATCGGGAAGACGTTGCCGGCATCGGCTGATAGCAACGCGCCACGCGACACTTCCGAGACCATGACGGTATCACCCTATCTGGCCGGCCTCCTCCCATTGCCAACCGGAAGGCAGCTACGGGCACGATCCGCGCTAACCGGCTTCGAGGTACAGACCGCTGAGCCTCCGTGGGGCAGCGAAATCTGGACCTCCGACGGCTCGGGCGCGCTTCCACGGATACGGCTGCGGCTGAACGAACACCTTGCCCGAGTGAACGACGATGTCGGCACCGACTCGGCCTTCATGTATACCGCACGCAACCGGTCGGCGCAGACCGCCAGGATTCTTCTCCACCGGGCGGCCAGCCAACGGGGGGCTATCCGCTCGTCGTGTGGGTCTACCCCGGGTTCGTCATTCCTGACAGCGTCCGCATGGGACCGGCCGTCAAGCCGCGCTCCAGCGTCCTGGCGTTCCTGGATATCCACCTGCTGGCCATGCACGGATGGGCGGTACTGATCCCTTCCATCCCGCACTCGGAAGGCAATCCCAGGCGCGACATCGCCGGGTTCGTATTGCCGGCGATCGACAGCCTGGCTCGTCGAGGGGTCATCGACTCGCTTCGCCTTGCGATTCTCGGTCATAGTCACGGTGGTCTGGCAACCTACTGGCTGCTGACGAGCACGGATCGGTTCGCCGCGGCCATTGTGATCAACGCACCACCAGACATCGTCCACCGTTATGGGTCGTTCATTGCCAGCTATGTCGAGGCTCCGGCTCCAGAGGAGTGGGCCACCGACGGTATGTACGCCTTTGAAGACACCGGAGGCACCTTGATCGGCAAGCCAGCGGTCCGCCGAGGACGCAGCGGTGTTTGGCTAGGATTGACGCCCTGGGACGACACGAAGAGGTGGGTCTCCAACAATCCACTCTATCATTTTGATCGCATCTCGACTCCCGTCATGATCGTGCACGGGGATAACGACGTGTTCTACATGGGGAACGCCGATGTGGCCTTCCAGAGCCTGCGCAGGCTCGGAAAGAGAACGAAGTACCTTCGCTACTGGGGCGAAACCCACAGCATCCAGTCCCCGGCCAATATCAGAAATCTCTGGCAGCACATCTACGCATGGCTCGACGCGTGTGCCGGTCCCGTGGTACGCTCGCAATAGCGTCTCTGTGAAACTCACCACGGATGTCTGAGTGTCTGATCCGGTGAGCGCCGGGCTAGACCGTCATGTCGAAATTAGAGCCCAAAGCCCATACTTCCACTGGCGAACGTCAACTGGCCACCTTCCACCGGGCTACCAGGAATGGCATTCGTGGCTCGCACCACATCGCCACTGACTACGAGGGTAGGAACTTCGTAAGTGCGTTTCATATACTGCTCCTTTCAGGGATGGCGGGCAATGTATCGCCCGCCTTACAACCGTGCACTTGCGATCCCCCCAGACGCCCACCGGTCAGACCTTGCTTGTAACCATGTTTCAACTGCGAGGGTGCTCAGCAACCCTCCGATCATTTCCTCCGATTGAGAGTTACACACCTTGGTGTACGCGGTTCGGAGCTCCACGGGGTCCACATGCCCGGACTGCGCGAGCAGAGGATCCCTGAGCAGTCGCTCGATTCTCGGTCGCTCGTGAATCAGCGAGCGCACGACACATCCAGGATTCGATCCTTTGCCAACGCGACAGCGTACTAGCTCGGGCAGAATCCCCGTCATGGCTTCCCGCAGTACCCACTTGCGCGCATGCGGCTGCACGCACATCAACGGCGGCAACCTCAGGCCCCACTCGAGGAGGGGGCGATATAGAAACGGGTGCCTGACGTCGAGCTCCTCCTCCAGCACCTCGTGTCTGACCAACGTCGCCGAGAGACCATGCACGAGCTGCCGCACCAAGCCGGCATACTTCTCACCAAATCCACCTGTGCCTAGCTGCGCTTCGACGGGTGAGCTGAGGCCTAACGCTCGCGTTGTCGTCGCTCGGATCCACGGTGGCAGACGTCCCCCGGGAACCAGTCGACCCTGCACCCAGCCTGGCAGCAAGGGCAGCAGCGCGTTCTGATAGGCCAGGGCCCATAAGGACACCCGGCCTAGACTCGCACGCCGCAGCATCTCCCGGAAAGCGTCGCGCATCCTCCCTTGGGCGATCCAGTCCGCGAAGAAGAACATGTTGCCCAACAAGTAGTGATCGCTTCCGAAGCCGGTCAGCATGACCGAGCCACCGGCATCTCTGACTAGAGCGCGTGTGCGACGCTCCCGCGCGTAGAGCGGATAGTCAGCACACGGCCAGTCGGTGAGCGGTGGGCCAAGTGCATCGTCCTCCCAGAACCAGCTGTTCGCGATGACCTCGTTGCGGAGCGGGTAGTGTTGCAGGACACTGCCGGAGTACTCTCGTTCGTCGCTATCGGGACTCCATCGGTAGACCCAGGAAATCGTCCCGGCGAGTCCATGGGCAACCTCACCGCGAGCATGCAGCCACTGCGCGGTGCTCACGACTGAAGACGAGTCGAGTCCGCCGGACAGCTGAGCCCACGCGTTCGGGGCGTCCGTGAGGCGTGATCGCACGGCGGCCTTGAGGAGTTCCCGAAAGGTCTCGCACGCCTCTGGCACCTGGGCGCCGGCAAGCTCCATCGGCGCATGATTCTCAGGTCCCCAGAACCGGCGGACGTGGAGCGTACCGTTCGCCACCTCCAAAGAGTGGCCAGCCGGGACCTGCTGCACCCCCGCAAAAGGCGAACGTTCCTCGGACGGAAGACACAGTGATGCGACTTCGAGGAGCGTGCGCATGTCGTATCCTGCCTGACCCTCCAACAGCTGGGCGCTGGAGCTGACCGTCAGCAAGCCCGAGGCTTGGGTGTAGTAGAGCCGCCTGACCCCACACGCGTCTCGCGCACCCAGACCAGTGTGGGTCGCGGTGTGCCAGATGAAGAACGCAAAATCTCCTATGATCCGGTGCACGTAGCGTGAGCCATGCGACTCGATGACCTTCATCACCAGCTCGAGATCCGTGCCCTCGTTCGGGGGAAGATCGATACAGCGCTCGAGCTCGGAGCGGTTATCGAGGCGCACCATCCCTGCTCCGATCATCGGACCCCACGACGCTACCTGCGGCGTACGAGCGTGCTGAGGTGTCGTCGTGATCACACAGGAGGAACCCAGCCTCCGCGAGGTTGCGAGCAATCCTCGGGAAGTGCACGCGGCTATCTGCTTCAGGCACGCGTCATCTCCGATCGACTCTCCGCTACAGCGGACTAGGACGATGAAAGCCCTCATGACCGGACACCCTGGAGGACTGCAAACTGCTTCACGTGCTCAGGCCAGTCGTTCAGTGGCTGGCCGTCCACATCCACCCAGACGTGCGCTCGAAACGGATGAGATTGAACCGCGAACCTGAGTTCTGGTGTTACGCCAGCCCGACGCAGCAGGTAATAGAGGGCGAGCGACTGCTCCAGACACCGCGCGCGACCTGGAAATAGCGCGGCGGCACGCGACACGACCCACTCGGCATCCAAGAGGAGTCTGCGAGGTGGATCGGCCAGGCGAGGGACCTTCGTCACCAGCCGGGACATGATGCGAAGGACGCGCCGAAGACCCAGGACCTTGAGACCGACCCTCACGAGCAGAACCAGCCACAGGCATTCTAGCAAGGACGGAATGCGATAGTCCGCGCGCTCTCCGCTCACTGAACAACCTCCCGTATCAGGCGGGAGTGGCGCAGCAAAGACGTAATGCGTTCGGTGTCAGCAGTGGCCTGCGTCAGCGGGACGTCATACTCGGCTACCAGGCAGGCGACAATCTCATCCTGTGGACGATGTTCACCAAGCAGCTGCCAGACCTGTCCACCCGTACGATTCAAGGAGTAGTAGCGTCCCGACTCCAGATGCAGCAGTATGGTGGTGTCGTCCTGTATCACCTGCAGTACACTGCATGCGTGCTCGAACCTGGACGAAGCGGGGATTGAGACAGACGAGACCGTTCCCGCAGATGAAGCCATGGTGGCGCTCACGGAACCTTGGGACGATCAGGGTAGCAAGGGATCCTGGAGCCGACAACGCCTACTTTCGGCAAATGGTCGCCGCATCGGCACGATGGGCGTGCTCGCGGCAACAAGACACAATGTCGGCCGGGTCTGGAGGATCAGAGGGGGAGAACACTGCCGGCGAAGGAGGTGAGGAGCAGCAAGGCCCGATTTCTGTACAAGAAGCGCTCGTGGGCCGCGAGTACGGAAACGACACTGTCATGCTGCCTGAAGTCTCTTGCCCCCTTTCCTGTATAAATGCGCAACAAGCGGTTTAGTGCTCTGCGGTTGGCGAATCCGAGCTCCCCGGCGACACGCTCGACCGCCTCGCCCAGCTTGTCCAGCAAATAGGCGGCGTGAACGGCCGCGCTGAACTCGATGAACGCTGACGGCGGCTTCAAGCCAAGCCGTTGGAGTCGTGCCCTCAACGTCCGCTCACTGACTCGCAGCCATTCCGCGACCCGGTCGGCGCTCAGGCGAGGGGAGCCTTTGGTCGCGCACGCGACTCCAAACTCACGCAGGTCTTCTACGAGCAATGGGCGAAAGGTATCGACAAGCAAAGCAGCCGCACCCGCATGCCATCCGCGAGCAGTGGCGATTGCGATCGTCCTGCCAAGCTTATCAAAACCGCGGAACGTGCATTCCGAAACTCCGGCTGCAAGGGAAGCCGGCAAGTCGTTGAGAGTCGACGGACTCGGGGTCACGTAGGCCACAATCGGCAAATTGGGATAGCGAATGTGGATCGACTCGATAGCGGGCGCGACCGCGGCACCGCTGGCGTCACGCAGTTGAGTGACCAGAACATCAATTTTGGTGCCAGAGAGCAACGGAGCGAGCCGGGCCACGGTGTCGCAGTACATTACGGAGTCGGTCACCTTCAGCTCACCCTTAGCCGCCCGCTGTTCAGCCCCGGCAGCCAACACAACGATCCCCAACGTCTGGGCAGGTGGCACGAATCAGCCTCCCGACGGCCACGAGCACATAGGTCAGGGAGTTCAAAGCATGAGAAATTGAAAAACGCGGAAGATGATCGCTCGCGGCCTGGAACATTTCTAGGAAGGAGTAACGCCGATCGCAAGAGACCGTTCGAAGATTGGCGCAATTTTGTACTCTACCGATACCCCGCCGCCTGCAAGCTGAAACAGCTCCGAATACAACCCACCGACCGCCAGCAACTCCTCGTGCGTCCCCTGCTCCACCAGCTCACCGCCCCGCAACACCAGGATCCGGTCGGCCATGCGCACCGTCGAGAAGCGATGGGAGATCAGCACCGCCATGCGCCCCTTGGTCAGCTCGGAGAACCGGAGGAACACCTCGTACTCCGCCCGCGCGTCGAGCGCCGCCGTCGGCTCGTCGAGGATGAGGAGCTGCGCGTCCCGCATGTAGGCCCGCGCCAGGGCGACCTTCTGCCACTCGCCGCCGGAGAGATCCACGCCGCCCTCGAAGCGACGTCCCAGCATCTGCTCGTAGCCGCCGGCCAGCCGCCGCACCACCGAGTCCGCCAGACTGCGCCCGGCCGCGCTCTCGATGCCGGCCTGATCCTCAAGATTGGCGATGTTGCCGACCGCGATGTTCTCCCGCAACAGGAAATCGTAGCGCACGAAGTCCTGGAAGATGACGCCGACATTGCGCCGCAGGCTGAGCAGGTCGTACTCCCGGAGGTCCACCCCGTCGAGCAGGATGCGCCCTTCGGTCGGATCGTAGAGGCGGGCCAGGAGCTTGACCAGCGTCGTCTTCCCCGCGCCGTTCTCCCCCACCAGCGCGAGTCGCTCTCCCGGCGCCAGCGTGAAGTTCAGCCCCCGCACCGCCCACTGCTCGGCGCCCGGATACCTGAAGCCGACACCCTCGAACCGGAATCCGTCGCGGATCGGGACCGGCACCGGCCTCGCCCCCTCCACCGGCCGAATCCGCGGCTCGAGGGCCAGAAAGCTGAACAGATCGTCGAGGTACAGACTCTGCTCGAAGATCTGCGACAGCGACAGCAGCACCCGCTGGATCAGGTCGCGGCTCTGGCGGAAGGAGCCGGCGAGAAACGTGAGCACGCCGATGGTGAAGACGCCCGCGGGCGAGCGGTGCCCGATCACCGTGAGATAGATGATCACCGCATACGCGCCGTAGTAGCCCAGAGTTCCAACCGCGGCCAGCAGACTCGACACCAGACTCCGCCGCACCGCCAGCGCCTTGTTCGCCTGGTAGAACTCCCGGGAAAGCCGGTCGTACCGGCCGACCAGAAAGTCGGAGAGGCCGAAGAGTTTGAGCTCCTTGGCGGAGACGTCGCTGGCAGCGATGTAGCGCAGGTAGTCGAGCTGGCGGCGTTCGGGCGTCCAACTGTACAGCAGTGAATACCCCAGCGACGCGAAGTGGGTTTCACCCAACAGCGACGGCAGAACCGCGACCACCAGCAGCAGCAGAAGCCACGGCACGTACACCGCGAGCGCGACGCTGAGCGTCGCCAGCGTGATCAGATCCTGGATCGTGCCGAGGAGCTGGGTGAAGAGCCCGATCCGGTTGACGGTCTGCCGCCGGGCGCGTTCCAGCTTGTCATAGATCTCGGCATCCTCGAACTGCTCCAGGTCGAGCTTCGCGGAGTGATGCATGAGCTCGACGCTGGTCCGATTGGCGAAGAGATCGCCGAGCAGGCTCTCCAGCAACGCGGAGATCCGGCTCAGACCCTCACCGACCAGCGCGATCCCCAGCTCCAGCGCGAGCAGCTCACCCAGCCGCACCCAGGGGATCTGCCCGCCGGCGCTCACGACCCCCACCGCCACGACCACTTCGTCCACGATCAGCTTGCCGATCCACAGCACGGCGAGCGGCACCAGCGCACGGGCGATCCGCAACGCGAGAATCCCGGCGACGTACCGCGGCTCGGTCTCCCAGACCATGCGCAGCAAGCGGGGCAGGTGCCGCAGGGCCTGGAGCCGATCCCGCCAGGAGACCTGCGGCTCGCCGGGTTTCCCGCGGCCGGACCGGTTCGGTCGGACAACTGGGTGCTGAAGCGGCAAACTCATACCTGGAAGCTAATTATCTTCTTCCCATGTCCTCCCCGACCACCGCGCTAGTCACCGGCGCCACCCACGGCATCGGCCGAGCCACCGCATTCGCCCTCGGCCGGGCCGGCTATCGCGTCGGGGTCTGCTCCCGCACTCCCGACAAGGTCGGCTCGCTGGTCCAGGAGCTCCGCGCCGCCGGCATCGAGGCCGACGGGATCGCCGCCGATGTGGCCGACGAGGCCCAGGCGGCGCGCATCGTGCAGCACGTGGCGGCCGCACTCGGCGAGATCGGCGTCCTGGTCAACAACGCCGGCGTGCTCATCGCCCGACCGATCGAGGAGCTGACCGTCGAGGACTGGGACCTCACCATGGCCACCAATCTCCGCGGACTCTTCCTCATGACGCGCGCGGTGGTGCCGCCGATGCGAGCCCGCCGGGCCGGCGCGATCGTGAACGTCGCCAGCCTGGCCGCGCGCAACGGATTCGTCGGCGGCTCGGCCTACGTCGCCTCGAAGCACGCGGTGCTCGGCTTCGGCCGAGCGCTGATGCTCGAGCTGCGCAAGGAAGGCATCCGGGTGATCACAATCTGCCCGGGCTCGGTGGACACCGGGATGATCCGCGATCAACCGATGCTGCAGTCGAACCCCGATCGCATACTCAAGGCGGAAGATGTCGCCGAGACTATCGTGCACGCGCTCCAGCTCCCGGAGCGTGCGCTGCTGAGCGAGATCGACCTCCGGCCGACGAACCCCTAAGGCGTCGGTGTCGCCGGTCTCGATAGCCATGTGCGTCTGCCGCGCCACGCCGTTCAGCGCGCTGCTGCCGCGCGCCCGCGAGGCGGGGTGGGATCTGGCTGATCTGATGCGGGAGACCGGGTGCGGCGCCCAATGCGGACTCTGCCGGCCCTACCTCCGTCGCATGCTGGCCACGGGTGAAACCATCTTCCACGAGCTGCTCTGGGAAGACACTCGCTGATGCCGGAACGCTTTCGCTCGACCCGAATCGACGCGTCCCGGATCCTCACCGCGCTGGCAATCGTGGTGGGGTGGCTCGGCGTCTACTTCGCCTTCGAGGACCACTGGCTCGGCCTCGTCTTTCCCCTCGTCACCACGACGCTGGCCTTTGCGGCGGTCCGCGCGGGCGATGTCCGGGCCCAGCGCCGGAGCGCCACACTCCGCGACGCGCTCGCCGCCTCGGCCGCGCGGAACCGCGAGCTGGAGCGGCTGCGCCACCTCGCGGCGACCCTCCTGGCGAGCAGCGTGCTCAGCGATCTGCTGCAGGAGATCTCCGACGCCGCGGTGGACCTGCTCGAGGCGGAGAGCGCGGGCGTGGCGCTCGTGGTGGAGGAGGAGCGCTTTCTCAAGGTCGTGGCCGCAACCGGACCGCTCTCGGTCATGAGAGACAAGCTGGTCCCGGTGGAGAGCTCACTGCTCGGGGTGGTAGTCAGCAGCGGGGCGCCGCTGCTTTCGAACGATATGGACGCCGATCCGCGCAGCTACAAGACGCCCACGCTCACCGCACCGCTCAAGACCGTCGCCATCGTGCCCCTGCGCTCGGCCGGCGTGGTCATCGGCGCGGTGAGCGTCTACAACCGGCGCGACGGCCGGGTTTTCGTAGACCACGACCTCCAGCTGCTCCAGACCCTGGGCGACCAGGTCGTGCTCGGCCTCGACCGCGCGTCGGTGCTGGAGGAGAGCCGCCGGAACGAGCGGGCCCTGGCGGCCAAGAACGCGGAGCTGCAGCGCGCCACCCGGCTCAAGAGCGAATTCCTCGCCAACATGAGCCACGAGCTGCGCACCCCGCTCAACGCCATCATCGGCTTCTCCGATCTGATTCTCTCCGAGGGCGTAGGCGAGATCAATCCCCAGCAGCGCGAGTTCCTGGAAGCCGTGCTCCGGAACGGCCGGCACCTGCTGGAACTGATCAACGGCGTGCTCGACCTGTCGAAGATCGAAGCGGGACGGATGACGCTCTCACTCGGGCCGACCGACCTCCGCGAGGCGATCACCGGAGCCGTGACCGACACCGAGAGCCTCCGGCGCGCCAAGAAGCAGGATGTCTGGCTGGAGCTGGACAACACGCCCCTCAAGGTGATCGCCGACGGCGTCCGGGTGCGTCAGGTCCTGTTCAACCTGCTCTCCAACGCCTCGAAGTTCACCGGCGAGGGGGGCACGATCATCCTCTCCGCGCTGAGCACCCGGGCGCCGATGGCCCCACCGTCGGACCGGGCCGGCGACGAGCGGAAGCTGGTGACCAAGGACGTCGTCTGGGTCTCCGTGGCCGACACCGGCATCGGCATCGCGCCGGTAGATATGCCTAAGCTGTTCCAGGAGTTCAGCCAGGTCGACAGCTCCGCCAGCCGACAGGCGCAAGGCACCGGCCTCGGCCTGGCACTCAGCAAGAAGCTGGTGGAGATGCATGGTGGAACCATCGGGGCCGAGTCGCTGCCGGGCCGCGGCTCGACCTTCTGGTTCATTCTGCCCTCCGAGGGTCCGATGCGGCGCGCCCCCATCCCCCCACCAGGGAATGCCGCCTGAATCCAGGCCGGGCGTTCCGCCGTCTTCTAGATGGTATATTGCCGAGACCCATGCGCCCGATCGCACTCCGCCGCCTGCAAGCCCTCGTCCTCACCGCCGTGCTCCTGGTCGGCGGGAGCGGCGCGTCCGCGCTGGACCTGGCGCTGTACCATCTAGGTGGTGCCGGCGCCGAAACGCCATCGCATCGCATCAGCGGCACCGATACACCACGGTCGCACGCCGACAGTTGCGTGCTGCTCGACTGGACCGCCCGCGCCCCGTACACCGCCGCGCTCGGCTCCCAGCCGCTCCAACCGGTGGCCGCCGACGCGGACCGGTCCCGGCCGATTCTGGTGCACACGCCCCGCGCTACCGACCTCCACCCCACCTCCCGTCCTCGCGCTCCTCCAGTGCCTCTGGCCTGATCCGTCCGACGACAACCGTTGTTCTCGTCAGCCGCCCGCCGTGACCCGGCGAGCGGGACATCAGCGCACTGGAGCCTTCGATGCACCAGATTTTTCTCGCCGCGGCCTTGCTCGCGGCCGCGCCGCACGCCTCCGACCGGTCGCCGATACCGCCGGCGCGGACGCTGTCCGGCCATGTGACCGATCCGAGCGGAAAGCCGCTGCCGCAGAGCCGGGTCACCGTCCTCGAGATGAACCGCACCGCCGTCACCGATCTCGAAGGTCACTATACGATCGCCGACCTCCCCTCCGGAACGTTCAGCGTGAGCTTCTCCGCGATCGGATTCGCGCCCCAGGTGCGGCGGGTCACGCTCGGTGACGAAGACATCACGCTGGACGTCGAGCTCAAGCCCTCGCTGGTCGAGCTCCCCGATCTCCAGGTGACCGCCGCACCCGTCGCAACTACATCGCTCACCTCGCCACAGCCGGTCAGCGTACTCGGCGGGTCCGATCTCCAGTCCAGCCGCTCGGCCACGCTGGGCGAAACGGTCGCCGAACTTCCCGGCGTGCGGAGCCTGAGCACCGGCTCCGGCGTCGGCAAACCCGTCATCCGCGGCCTCTCCTCCAACCGCGTGCTGGTCCTCGCCGACGGCGAGCGGGTCGAGAGCCAGCAGTGGGGCGACGAGCACGGGCCGCAGATCGAAGCCGGGGAAGCCGACCGGATCGAGGTCATCCGCGGCCCGGCCAGCGTCATGTACGGCTCGGATGCCCTGGGAGGGGTCATCAACGTCGTGACGCCCCCGCTTCCCGATGCTCAGGGCCGCGCTCCGTTCGTGGGCGGCGAGGCGATCGCCTCGTACAGCACGAACAACGACCAGCCGGACGGCACCGTCGCGCTCGAGGGTGCCAGCGGCGGACTCGGCTTTCGTGGCAGCTTCACGGGGAGAAGCGCCGGCGACGTGACGACGCCGGCCGGCGAGCTGTTCAACAGCGGGCTCTGGACCGTGAACGGGTCGGGTACCGTGGGCTACCGGGGCGGACTGGGGCTCGGTGAGCGCGCGCTATACCCGGCGCGAAGAGCGGGTGGAGATCCACGAGGATCCCGTCGGAAGACCCCGGTGGCCACGCCCTTCCAGCGGATCGCCGACGATCGGATGCATGTCAACGCGAGTCTCCCGCTCGGCGTGTCGCACCTGGACATCGACGCGGGGTTCGGACGGAACCGGCGCCGGGAGTTCGAGGAGGACGGCGCACCGGATGTAGCGCTCGGCCTGCTCTCCAGGATGTACTCGACGGACATCCGCCTGCATCACGCGCCGATCGGCCGAACCGCGGGGATCGTCGGCGTCAGCGGCCTCCGCAACTCCTTCGAGAAGTTCGGCGAAGAGTCTCTCATCCCGGACAACGCCTACAACAACCTCGGCCTCTACGCCTTCGAGCAGGCCGAGCTGGGCCGGTGGAACCTCTCGGCCGGGGCGCGCTACGATTATCGCCGCCTCAGCGTCGAGGACGACGCCGAGCTGGGCGTCACGGCGCAACGGCGCACCTATCACTCGGTGACCGGCAATCTGGGCGCGCTGTACCGGGTGGCGGATCCGGTCGCGCTCGTCTTCAATGTAGGACGCGGCTATCGCGCGCCGACGGCGTTCGACCTCTTCTCCAACGGCGTCCACGAAGGCACCGTGCGCTTCGAGCGCGGCGACCCCACGCTGAAGAACGAGACCTCGATCAATACCGACCTGGCGGTCCGGGTGCAGACCAGCGAGGTCACCGCGGAGCTGGGCGGGTACGTGAACTACATCGACAATTTCATCTTCCCCGATCCGACCGGAGTGATCGACCCGGAGTCCGGCTTCCAGATCTTCGACATCACGCAGGGCAACGCGCGGCTCGCCGGGTTCGAGGCGGCCGCGGAGTATCACGCCACGCCATGGCTCCATCTGCGGGGCACGGCGGACTACACGAGGGGGCAGAACACCTCGACCGACTCACCCCTTCCCTTCATTCCTCCCTTCCGCGCGACCTACTCGGTCAAGCTCGAAGGGAGTGACGAAGGACGGTTCCAGCACCCGTACTTCTCGATCGGCGGGGAATCGAACGCGCGGCAGACGAACCTCGACGCCGACGACTTCGCGCCGCCGGGCTACACGCTGGTGAATCTGGGTGCTGGGGTGGTGCTGCCGATGGGCGAGCGCGCGGTGGCGGTGGACTTTCAGCTCCGCAACGCGTTCGACAAGGAGTACGCGAGCTTTCTCAGCCGCTACAAGACCTACGCGCTGGATCCGGGAAGAAATTTCGTGATGCGCGTGAGCGCGGATTTCTAGGGCTGCGGCGCTCGCTTCCACCCCGGCCGGAAGGGCGGAGGCAGCATCGCCGCGCGGCGGAGCAGCTCGAGGTGGGGCGCGATCACGTCGGCGAGTCGCTGCGCGGGCTCCACATGCGCCTGGTTGAGTACGGCGGGCGGCTCGGCCGTCAGCACCAGGGCGCCGTGGACCCGCCCCGCGACGCGGAGCGGCACGATGAGACGGGCCTCGCCCTGAGCGAGCGCGAAATGGTGTGAAAGCGTTCCCTGCAACACCGAGCCGAGCGCGGTCCCAGCCACGGGGACCGACGCGAGATCGGGGAGCGGGCGGCGTTCGCCGGGATCGAGGAGAACGACCCGGTCTCCCTCACTCAGGCGCAGCGCGAAGTGCAGCTCGTCGAAAGGGAGGAAGCCGGCGGCCAGCTCGGCCACACGGCGCGTCGCTTCCTGGGGATCGGCGCCGAGTGCGAGGGCCTCGCTGATCTGAAGGAGCGGCGAAGGCTGCACCGGCTCCGGCTCGGCCTCGCGGTCGCGCGCGGCCTGCTCCACCAGCAGCGCCACGTGCGGCGCGATCAGCGTCGCCACCCGGCTCAAGAGTGCGGCGTCCGCCTCATCGTAGAGATCCGGTCCCACACTTCCCAACAGCAGATAGCTGGTGAGCCGCGTCGGTCCAGTCGCGCGGGCTCCCACCACGCCGCGCAGCTCGGCACCCGCCGGATCGGCGACGGTGAAGTAGCCACGCGGCCAGCGCGCATCCCGGCCCGCGTCACCCAGCAGCACGCGCCCGTGAGGCCTCGGACAGACCCGTGAGGTCGAGGGACTTCGCTTCCAGCACCAGTGACGGGTCGGTCCAGAGCGGCCCGCCGAGATGCTCGCCGAAACGGTAGTGGCTGCCGCCGCCGGGACCGGCAAGCATCACTTCGAGCCGATCGTGCGGGATCATCGGCTCCAGCGCCTTGCTCAGGGCGGCGACGAACCGGGGCGGCGTGGTGCCCATCGCGGTCGCCTCCGCGACCCCATCGAGCAGGGTGACGATTCGCTCGGCGCCATGGCCTTCCGCGATGACGCCGTTCGCCCACTGCCGCGCGAGACGGCCCAACGAAGGCGCGAGTCGCTGCGCCGCCAGCCTGAGCACCATGAGGTCGAGGCCGCGATAGCGCCCCGGCTGGAGCGTGGCGACGAGCAGGAGTCCGACGTCGCGGCGGCCGAAGCGAACGGGGCACGCGGCGGTCGAGGCATAGCCCGCGTCGCGAATGATCTCTTCCAGGATCACCAGCTGATCCGGCTGCACCTGCGGCGAGGGGAGTGGGACGGTGAGATCGTCCTGCGCCAACGCCTCCGGCCCCAGCAGGACCGATCCGCCCGCGTTGGGGTAGAGCCAGAGACCGAGAAGATCGTGGGGAACATCCGCGGCAAGCGCATTGGAGAGCGCCTGGTGCCAGGTCGCGAGTGCGTCAGGATCCCCCGCGCCCTGATCCAGCCTGAGGATCGGGACGAGCGGTTCGCCCACCGAGTGGAAAAAGGCGTCGCCGGGAAGCTCGGCGTCTGGGGAATGCATGAGCGATGGGATTGGCAGGAGGCATGCCGTGGGGTGCGGGCGCGTAACCACTTGCCACAGCGACAGTTGATAGGGAGGGACTCAAGCATGCGACGTTGCGATCCAACCCCACATGGCGTCCTGCCCGCGTCCGTTGCAGCCTGCTGTCCGGCGGGAACCCATTGCCCGACATCTTGTTGACATACCCCCCACCCCTATTTAGGTTCCTACGGGTATTCAACCAGGGCTCATCATGCGCCAAGCAACGCTCCATATCGAAGGCATGAGCTGCGGTCATTGCCTGAACGCGGTGAACCGCGCGCTCAGCGCTCTCCCAGGCGTGCGGATCGAGGCGATCCGCATCGGGCGAGCGGAAATCAGCTACGACGAAGCGACGACCGATCCGACGAAGCTCGAAGCCGCGGTCGCGGACGCCGGATACAAGGCCAGCGCGGCGCCAGGGAACGAGTGAAATCATCGTGTCATGACTACGCCGACCTCCACCACCATCCCCGTCTCCGGCATGACCTGCGCGGCCTGTAGCGCGCGGGTGCAGCGCGCGCTACAGCGCGAGCCCGGGGTGACCGACGCCAACGTCAATCTGATGACGGCTTCGGCGACGATTTCGTACGACCCCGAGACCGTCACGCCGGTCCGTCTGGTCGAAGCGATCCGTCACACCGGGTATGGGGCGGAGCTGCCCGCGCCGGATGCGTCCGCCGAGGCGATGGTGGATGCTCAGGAGGCGGCGCACGATCGGGAGATCCGCGAGCTTCGCGGAAAGCTGGCAGTGAGTCTGACCGCTGCCGTGCTGACCATGGGGATCAGCATGTCGCTCGGCGAGCGGGTGGGGCACGGAACGGCGGACCCGCTCATGCCCCTCATGGCGCCGCTCACCCGGATGATGCACCGCGTCGCGCCGTGGATGCAGCAGGTGAGTGCCGACACCTGGCGCTGGCTGCTCCTCGCGCTCACCACGCCGATCGTGACGTGGGCCGGCCGGCAGTACTACACCCGGGCCTGGGCGGCCCTGCGCCATCGCGGCGCCGACATGAACACGCTGATCGCGGTCGGAACCGGGTCCTCGTTCCTCTACAGCCTCGCCGTCACTCTCTGGGACGACTGGTTCAGCGCCCACGGCATCCCGCCGTACGTCTACTACGAGGCCGTGGTCTGGATCATCACGCTGATCCTGTTGGGCAACCTGCTCGAAGCCAGGGCCAAGCACCGGACCACGAGCGCCATCCGCCGGCTGATCGGGCTGCGGCCGCTGACCGCGACGGTCGTGCGCGACAGCGTCGAGATCGAGATCCCGCTCGCGGAGCTGCGGGTGGGCGACGAGGTCATCGTGCGTCCGGGCGAGAAGGTGCCGGCCGACGGCATCGTCCTCGAGGGCACCAGTCACGTGGACGAGTCCATGCTGACCGGCGAGCCGGATCCGATCCGAAAGAGCCCGGGCGATTTCGTCGTCGGCGCCACGTTCAACCGCAACGGCGCGCTCCGGTTCCGGGTTCAGCGAGTCGGCTCGGACACCGTGCTCTCCCGCATCATCCGCCTGGTGCAGCAGGCGCAGGCATCCAAGGCCCCGATCCAGCGGCTCGCCGACCGGATCGCCGCGGTGTTCGTCCCGGTCGTGATCGGGATCGCGATCGTCACATTCGTAGTCTGGCTGGTGGTCGGCCCGGAGCCGGCCTACCTCCATGCGATGGCCTCCGCGGTCACCGTGCTCATCATCGCGTGCCCATGCGCGATGGGGCTCGCGGTGCCGACCGCGGTCATGGTCTCCACCGGCCGGGGCGCCGAGATGGGGATCCTGATCAAGAGCGGTGAAGCGCTGGAGCGAAGCGGACGACTCGACACGGTGGTGTTCGACAAGACCGGCACCCTCACCGAGGGTCGCCCCGTGGTGCAAGAGATCGTGGCGGATGACGAGGCGGCCGTGCTCCGCCTGGCCGCGTCGGTCGAGCGGCTCAGCGAGCATCCGCTCGGCGAGGCCGCCGTGGCCGCGGCCCGGACCAGAGGTCTCCTGCTGGGCGAGCCCGAGGCTTTCGAGAGCCGGACCGGCCGCGGGGTGGTCGCGCGGGTGGAGGGTCACGCCGTCGCGGCCGGCAATGCGGCCCTGATGGCGGAGCTCGGGGCGCCCCTGGGCCGCTATCAGGCCGAAGCGGAGCGCATCGCGGCGTCGGCCCTGACGCCGGTCTTCGTCGCGGTGGACGGCGAGGTGCGCGGGATTCTGGCGATCGCCGATCCGGTACGTCCCACCAGCAGCGCGGCGGTGGCCGCGCTCCGGGAGCTGGGTCTCGACAGCGTCATGCTCACGGGAGACAATCCGCGCACCGCGGCCAGCGTGGCCGCCACGGTGGGCATCGGGCGCGTCGTGGCGGAGCTGGCGCCCGAGCGGAAGCTGGCGGAGATCGAGCGGCTCCAGCGGGAAGGGCACGCCGTGGCGATGGTGGGCGACGGGCTCAATGACGCCCCCGCGCTGGCGCAGGCGGATGTCGGCATCGCCATGGGCGGCGGGACCGACGTCGCGATGGAGGCGGGCGACATCACCCTGATGCGGGGCGATCCGCTCGACGTGGCGAAGGCGATCCGGCTGGCGCGGACCACCATGCGCACGATCCGGCAGAACCTCTTCTGGGCCTTCATCTACAACGTGATCGGCATCCCGATCGCGGCCGGCGTGCTCTACCCGGCGCTGGGTATCCGCTTCACACCCACCATGGCGGCGGCGGCGATGGCCGTCAGCTCCGTCAGCGTGGTGACCAACAGCCTGCGGCTCAAGAAAAGGGAGACTCCATGACCGAAACCGTAGCCTGCGCCTGCGGCCTCCGGCCCGGCGACGGCGTGCACGCCGTGGCGGTGGACCCCGAGATCAAGCGCTCAGTACTCACTCGCCTCCGGCGCATCGAGGGACAGGTTCGCGGTCTGCAGAAGATGGTCGAGGAGGAGCGATACTGCGCGGAGGTCCTGACGCAGGTATCGTCGGTCCAGGAGGCGCTGCGCGGCGTCGGACGCGCCATGCTGCACAACCACCTCCGGCACTGCGCCACCGAGGCCATCCGCTCGGGCGACGAGGCCCGCGCCGACGCGATGTACGACGAGATCATGGACCTGGTGTACAGAAGCGTGCGCTAGAGGTATCTTCTCGCCGCCCTCAACACGAGGATACCCGGTGCCCCGTTGGCTTCGCTGGACCGGCCGCATACTCGGCGGCCTCGTCCTCCTGATCGTGCTCGCCGTCGCCGCTGTCTACATCATCAGCTCCCGCCACATCAACCGCACCTACGATTTCCCCGACTCTCCCGTGCGGGCGGCAACCGATTCCGCCTCGCTCGAGCGCGGACGGCATCTGGTGGAGGCGGTCGGCAAATGCCAGGAGTGCCACGACGGGGACTACGGCGGCAAGATGCTGATCGACGCCGCCCCGATGGGCCGCCTGGCGGCGACGAATCTCACCCAGGGACGCGGCGGCGTGAGTGAGTTCAGCGATGCCGATTTCGAGCGCGCGATCCGGCACGGCGTAGGCCGCGACGGACGACCGCTCGTCTTCATGCCCTCCGAGGCCTTTACGGCGCTGAGCGACGAGGATCTGGCCGCGATCATCGGATATCTGCGCACGGTGCCGTCGGTGGATCGGGAGACGCCGCCGATCCGCGTCGGTCCGGTGGCGCGCGCGCTCTACCTCGGCGGCAATTTTCCGCTGCTACCCGTCACGATGATCGATCACACCGCGAATCGTGCCGTTCCGCCCGCGGGAGTCAGCATCGAGTACGGCCAGTATCTGGCCACGATCGGCGGATGCCGCTCGTGCCACGGGCTCGCGCTCGCCGGCGACGCCAATCCCGACGCACCTGACATCACGCCTGGGCGGCTCGGCAGCTGGACCGAAGAGGACTTCTTCCGTTCGCTGCGCGAGGGAAGGCGGCCGGATGGGAGCGTGATCGATCCGACGAAGATGCCGTGGGTGCGGAGCGGGCAGATGACGGATGATGAGATGCGGGCGGTGTGGATGTGGATGCGGTCGGTGCCGGCGGCGCCCGCGAAGTAGACGTTGCCTGGAGTGAACCCCAACCTCATCCCGAGCGCAGCGAGGGACCTGCTTGGCGGGGCATCGAAGGTTGCGGAGCAGGTCCCTCGGTCGCTGTGCTCCCTCGGGATGAGGTACGTTCGCTCGTCCCTTGTCTACACCCTCACCCGCTCCATGTCCTTCCCCGCCGTCCGCGTCGCCCCGAGAATCACCAACCCACCCATCATCGAGACCAGCGGCAGCAGCAGGATCGCCCGATCGAGCCCGAACTGATCCGACAGCATGCCCACCAGCGGCAGCGCGATCGCGTCGCCGGCCAGGTGGATGAACAGCAGGTACGCGCCCGCCACCGTCGCACTGATCCGCGGCGGCACCACGTCGAAGATCACCGCGGTGATCGGCCCGTTGTACCACGACATGCAGAAGAACGCCACCGTGAACACGAGCTTGAACAGCTCGGGATCGCGAATCGTCAGCAGCCACACCGCCAGCGGGCCGCCGAGCAGCAGGCCGAGGCCGACGGTGATCACCCGGCCGGTCACCCAGCGCCGTCGCAGCCAGTCGGCGAGGAAGCCGCCGAACAGCGTCCCGCTCACGCCCGAGATCAGTCCCCACTTGCCGAGCAGTGCGGCACCCTCGCTCGAGGTCAGTTGCAGCTCGCGCGAGACGAATGTCGGTCCCCATCCCACGATGCCGTTGGTCCCGAACGAGATCATCGCCCCGGCGACGAATACATAGACCAGGGTCGGTGTGTGCAGCACCGTCTTGCCGGCGTGGATGATCTCGTCGAAGGTGCCGGAGATTCCCGCGGCGAACGGGATCTCCTCGGCGGGATCGGCCGGCGTCCGCAACACCCAGTAGAGGATGTTGATGGCGAGGCCGAGCCCGACCACCGCGCTGAAGGCGGCGACATCGAGCCGCGAGTCCGTGCCGTAGGTGCGGTCCAGCCAATACGCGATGCCGGTGCCGATCGCGATGCTGGCGAGCAGCGGCCAGAGCTGCCGCAGCAGGGACGTCACCCCGATGTGGAAGTCGCGGAGGAAGGAGCGGACGGTGAGCTTTGCCGGTGGCCGGGTGGGGTCGATGAGCCTGGCCACCAGCAATGCGCAGACGAAGCCCGGCACGCCGACGGTCATGAACGCCACCCGCCACCCGTACAGGTCCTCCAGGAACCCGCCGAGCAGAAGTCCCGACACTCCGCCGAGCGAGACGCCCGACGCCAGGATCCCCATCGCCATCGCGCGCCGCTCGCCCGGGAAATAGTCGGCCACCAGCGACGAGGCGGCCGGCCCATACGCCGCCTCCCCGATGCCGACGGCCGCCCGGCAGGTGAAGAGCTGCCAGTAGCTCCGGACCAGTCCGCTGAAAAAGGTGAAGGCGCTCCATACCGTCACGCCCCACGCGATGACGGCGCGGCGGGAGCGGAGGTCACTGATCACCCCGAACGGAAGCGCCGCTACCGAGAAGACCAGGATGTAGGCGGAGCCCAGCCAGCCGAGCTGGGCGTCCGAGAGGGAGAGATCGCGCTTGATGGGCTCGAACAGCGCGTAGATGACGTTCCGGTCGATGTAGTTGAGGAGATTGATGGCGGCGAGCAGGCCAAGTGCGTACCACCGATACCCGGGTGTCACCGTCGCGCCGCCGTCTCCGCTCCTCCCGCACCGGGATGCATGTGCGCCAGCGATTCCTCGGCCCGCCGGTCGCGGAACTCGAGCGCCGCGCGATACTCCTCGATCAGTCGTTTCATCATCGCCTGGCGGCGGCCGTACAGCCGCTTGAGCGGGCGGTCGGGGTGCCGTGCCTTGGCGTACGCCGTCAGCACCGGCAGGGCGATGGAGTTGTCGCCGTACACCACGACGGTACCCGGGAGCTGGTCGGGGTCGATCTTGCCCCAGCTCACCGCCTCCGCCGGCGTGGCGCCGGAGAGTCCGCCGGTGTCGGGGCGCGCGTCGGTCATCTGCAGGAAGTAGTCGTGGCCCCGCTCGTCGATGCCGAGCACTTCCTGGATCTGGGGCTCGGTCTGCAGCATGAAGTTCTTGGGGCTGCCGCCGCCGACGATGAGCACGCCGCTCTTGCCGCCGGTCCGCTTGGCCTCGAGCACGATCGCCGCCGTCTCGTTGACGTCGGCACTGACGTCGAACCGGAGCTTGCTTCCCGCCAGCGCCTGCTCGGCGACGTTCATGCCGATCGAGCTGTCGCCCGGCGAGCTGGTGTAGAGCGGCACTTCCAGCTCGTGCGCCGCCGCGAGCACCGACCGCCGGTGCAGGCCCAGCGCCGTCTCCCGCTCGCGCACGTACCCGCCGAGCAGATAGTGATACTCGGCGCTGCTCATCGGACGCTGGAACTCCTCCCGCGCGGAGACCTCGCGGATGAACTGGTCGGTCGAAAGCAGCACGTTGTAGTCGAAGAAGACGTCGTAGATCCGGACCACGCCCTTGTCGCGCAGCTCGACGTCGTTCGCGTTGGGGGTCCCGCGGTGCATCGCCAGCCCCAGCGCGAAATGCGCATCGTGATACAGGTTGGCGCCGGTCGAGATCACCCAGTCCACGAAACCCGCTTCCATCAGTGGAATCAGGGAGCTCATGCCGAGGCCGGCCGGCGTCATCGCGCCGGTCAGCGTCATGCCGACGGTCACGTCGGGATCGAGCATCCGCTGGGCGAAGAGCTGGCAGCCTTCGCGCAGCCGTCCCGCGTTGTACGCCAGGAAGGCGTTCTCGACCAGGTCGGCGACCGTCTCCTTCCCGGTGATCGGGCGGGGATCGATCCGCTGGCCGCGGAGATAAGGTGCGGAGGGTCGGGTCATGCGCTCATCCTAGGATGCGGGCGGCAGGGTCGGTCGGCTTCTCGGATCGGGCCTCGACGACGAACGCCACGGCCTCGGCGGGATCGTCGGTCACCTTGAACAGGTTGAGGTCGGACGGATTGATCTTGCGCTCCTTCGCGACGGTGGCGGTGAGCCAGTCCACCAGGCCGGACCAGTACTCGCGGCCGAACAGCACGACGGGAAAGTGCTTGACCTTTCCGGTCTGGATCAAAGTCAGCGCCTCGAACAGCTCGTCCAGCGTCCCGTAGCCGCCGGGAAAGACGATGAAGGCCGTGGCGTACTTCACGAACATCATCTTGCGGACGAAGAAGAACTTGAAGTTGAGGCTCCGGTTCAAATAGGGGTTGGAGCCCTGCTCGAACGGCAGCTCGATGTTGCAGCCGACCGACATCCCCTTGGCATCGAAGGCGCCGCGGTTCGCCGCCTCCATCATGCCCGGTCCGCCGCCGGTAATGACGGGGATCCCCGCCTGCGCCAGGAGACGGCCGGTTTCCACCGCTCTCTGATAGTAGGGATCGCTCGGCTGGGTCCGGGCGGAGCCGAAGATGGTCACCCCATCGCTCACGTCGGCGAGGTTGTCGAATCCCCAGACGAACTCACCCATGATCCGGAGGACGCGCCATGAATCCGATTTGAGGAAGAGCTGCTCCGGCTGCTGGGGCGGCGGACTCTCGAGCAGCTGTTCGTCTTCGGTGGGGAACTTCTTGTCGTTATTCACGGGTGAGACGCTCGATCGCGGCACGGTGGTCGTCGGCCACGTTGTAGAAGTAGGGAGACAGGCGGATGTATCCGGGCCGCGCGTCGGCGATGATGGAGGCTTCGGCGAGCCGCCGGACCGCGGCGGGAGGATCGTCGCTCGCGAGCATCACGATCGCCGAACGATCCTCCTCGCGCTGGGCGATCCGGGTCTTGAAGCCCGCCCACTGCGCCTTGTCGATCAGATCCTCCACCAGCGGCATGGTGCGGCGGCGGATCTCCGCCGGCCCCAGCTCTTCGATGACATCGAGCCCACCGAGCTGGGCGTACACCGGCATCATCGGCGGCGTGCCGGCCTCCAGCCGCCGCGCGTCGGCGTGGAGCATGAGCGAGCGCGAATCGAAGCGGAACTGCTCGCGGTGAGCGAACCACCCGGTTGCCCGCGGCGCGAGCCCGCCCAGGAGCCCGGCGCGGGCATACAGGAACGCCACGCCGCTCCCGCCGAGCAGCCACTTGAGTCCGCCGGAGCAATAGAAGTCCACGTCGGCGGCCACCACATCCACCGGGAGCTGCCCCGCGGCCTGGTATCCGTCCACCAGTATCAGCGCGCCCTTCCGGTGCGCAATCTCCGCGACCGCCCGGATGTCCTGAATCGCCCCGCTGGTAAAGAAGACGTGGCTCGTCGCCACCAGCGCGGTCTTGCCGTCCACGGCGTTCTCGATCGCCTCGAGCGGCACGCTCACCCCGTCCGGACTCTCCACCACCACGACCTCGACCTCGTCAGGCTTGGCGAGCCACTGGTAGGCCACGGTGGGGAAATCGAGGCTGGTCACCACCACCCGCCGGCGCAGCCGGTAGTCGAGGGCCTCCCCGACCGCCGTGAGCGCGCCGGAGATGTTCGGATGCAGCGCGATGGTGCCCGCCGGCGCTCCGATGATCCGGGCGTAACGCTGGCGCAGGGAGGCCAATGCCTCCCACCAGACGTCGTACCACGCCGACGACCCCCGCTGCTCCCAGAGGTCGAGGAACTCGTTGACCCTGGCCCGGGACCGCGTGGATAGCGCCCCGAGCGAGCAGCTGTTGAGGTAGACGGAGCGCCGGAAGATCGGAAACTCCGCGCGATAGTCGCGGGGTGGCGCGGGCGCCGTAGCGGCTGACATGGGGGAGAATATACAGCCGGTGACCGGGGTGGCCGCCTGCCCCTATTATTCCATATATGGCATCCACCTGGCCCGCCCTCACCCTCAGGCTCGCTGCCCGCGCCGCGGTCCGCCCGCGGCTGGCGGTAGACCTGCTGCGGACGGCCTGGGCGTTCCGCCGGCGCGGCTGGTATCGGCGGCCGCCGTTCCTGCCCCTGCCGGACCGCGATTACCTCCGCTGGCGGATGTATACCGCGTACGCCGACGAGGCCGCCGTGCCGCCGGACGAGGACGTCGTGCGCTTCGCCCGCTGGCGCCGGGAGACCATGGGACTGTGACCGACGCCAAGCTTCCTCATGTCGTCATCCTCGGCGGTGGGTTCGCCGGGTTGTACGCGGCCAGGGGTCTGGCCCACGCGCCGGTCCGCGTCACGCTGGTGGACCGCCGCAATCATCACCTGTTCCAGCCCATGCTGTATCAGGTGGCGACGGCCGCGCTCAACCCGAGCGACATCGCCTCCCCCATCCGGTCCGTCCTGCGGAAGCAGAAGAACGCGGATGTGCTGCTGGCGGAGGCGAGCAAGGTGGACGTCCAGCAGCGCAAGGTGTGGTTCACCGACGGCGGATGCCTGGGCTACGACTACCTGGTCGTCGGCACCGGGGCTCACCACTCGTACTTCGGCCACGACGAATGGGCCACGCTCGCCCCGGGACTCAAGAGCCTCGAGGACGCGCTGGAGATCCGGCGCCGCGTGCTGTTGTCGTTCGAGCTGGCGGAGCGGGAGCCCGACATCGTGAAGCGCCACGCCTATCTCACCTTCGTCGTGGTGGGCGGCGGCCCGACGGGCGTGGAGACCGCGGGCGCCGTGGCGGAGATTCGGCGGTACGCGCTGCGGCGCGACTTCCGGCATATCGACCCGGGCGAGGCAACCGTCATGCTGCTGGAGGGAGGCCCCCGCCTCCTTCCTTCTTATCCGCCCGAGCTGAGCGAGAAGGCCAAGCTCGATCTCCGCCGGCTCGGCGTGGAGGTTCGGACCGAGACGATGGTGACCGACATCCAGCCCGGCTCCGTCCACGCCGCCGGCTGGACCATCCCGGCGCAGACGGTGATCTGGGCGGCCGGCAACACGGCGAGCTCGCTGCTCAAGTCCCTCGAGGCGCCGCTCGACCGGATGGGCCGAGCGATCGTGGAGCCCGACTGCACGATCCCCGGCCATCCGGAAGTGTTCGTCCTCGGTGACGCGGCCGCCTACGCCGCGCCAGGCGGCGGCACGCTCCCGGGGATCTGCCCGGTCGCGATCCAGATGGGGCAGTACACCGCGCGCATCATTGCAGGCGACGTCGCCGGAAAGCCGCGCCGCGCTTTCCATTATTGGGACAAGGGTCAGCTCGCCGTCGTCGGGCGGGGCCGCGCCGTCGCGGACATCTGGAAGCTCCATTTCTCGGGGTTCTTCGCGTGGCTGACCTGGATCTTCGTCCACATCTTCTTCCTGATCGGCTTCCGCAACCGGGTGCTGGTCATGATCCAGTGGGCCTGGTCGTACCTGACCTACGGCGTCGGAGCCCGCATCATCACGGAGGAGATCCGCAGTCCGCCCACGCTTCCTACGCCCGAGTGCCCGCCGGAAGAGGTGACCGCGGGGTCCCGATGACCCTTGCCGCCGCGGTGAAACGCCGCGCCGAGGAGATCGGCTTCCTGGCGTGCGGCATCACCGATCCCAGCCCGATTCCCGATGGAGACCGCCTCGACCAATGGCTGGCGAGCGGGTACGCGGGCGTCATGCGGTACCTGCACCGCCAGGCAAAGAAGCGGAAAGACCCCAGGCTCATCATCCCCGAAGCACGATCGGTAGTAGTAGTACTCGACAACTACTACAACGGCGACCCCGATCCCGGACCCGCTCCCCGCATCGCCCGATACGCCAGAGGCAAAGACTATCATAGAGTTACGCGTGAGCGCCTGGAGCCGCTGGCCGATTTCCTTCGGAGCAGCGGCGCCGCGGTCGCACACACCTGGGCCGACTCGGGTCCGGTCCCCGAGCGCGCCCTCGCGCTGCGTGCGGGCCTCGGTTGGATCGGCAAAAACACGATGCTGATCCGGCCGGGGGCGGGGTCCTTCTTCTTCATCGGCACCGTCTTTACGGATCTGGTTCTGGACCAGGACCGCGAGATCCCCACCGACCACTGCGGCAGCTGCACCCGGTGCCTCGACGCCTGCCCCACCGGCGCCCTGGTCGAGCCTCGCGTGCTCGACGCCACCCGCTGTATCTCCTATCTCACCATCGAGCAGAAGAAGCCGATCCCCCAGCCGCTCGCCGAGCGGCTGGACGGCTGGGTGTTCGGCTGCGATATCTGCAACGAGGTCTGTCCCTGGAATCAGCGCTTCGCGGAGGCGACGTCCGCGGAGGCATATCACTCGCGGGACGTGCTGGCGGGGGCCGCTCCGGACGTCTTCGAGGCAATGGACGAGGACGAGTTTTCCCGCCGGTTCGGCGACACGCCGCTGGAGCGGCCTGGGCTCCAGGGCATGAGGCGGAACTTCCGCGCTGCCTTCGATCGAACGCGGCCCGCGCGCCACGAGACGGAGCCGAGATGAGCGAGCCGGCACCCGAGGTCGCCTATTACGCACGGCTCCTGCGCTACGATGCCTGGGCCAACCGCGAGACGCTGGGATCGCTGCGCCAGGGGGTCGCTTCCGACAAGGCGGTGCGCTGGATGGGGCACATCGTGGGCGCCGGCGCACTCTGGCTGGCACGCCTAAAGGATGAGACGCCCGAGCTCGCCGTGTGGCCCGAGCTCGATCTCGACCAGTGCGCCGACGGCATCGACCGCCTGGCCGGTGCCTGGCCTCGCTACCTGAACACGCTGGCACCGGCGGATCTCGACGATGGCGTCGGCTACCGAAACAGCCTCGGGGAATACTGGACCAGCACCGTCGCCGATATCCTGACTCACGTGGCGATGCACGGCACCTATCACAGGGCACAGATCGCGGCGGCGGTGCGCGAAGAGGGCGCCGCGCCGGCGTACACCGATTTCATCCACGCCACCCGGCAGGGGCTCGTCCTATGAATCCCGCCTCTCCAGGACCGATGCTCATCACCCTCGGCATCGGCCTCATCCTCGTGGGCCTGCTCATCGGGTCCGGCAGCCTCTCGTGGTTCGGCCGGTTGCCGGGCGACATCGTGATCGAGCGCGAGACGATGCACGTCTATCTCCCGATCACCTCCATGATCCTCGTCTCGGTGGTTCTGAGCGGGGTGGTCTACCTGGTGCGGCGGATCATGTGACGGCTCGCCCGGTCCGAACGTTCGCCATCGCGTTCGGCGTCTGGACCGCGATCGGCCTGGCGTTCGCCACGTCGACCTACGGCATGTATGCCGCCAAGGGCGCGCCGCTTCCATGGCAAGAGCCGCTCTTCTGGTCGCTGACCGAGTGGTACCTCTGGGGCGCGCTCTCGCCCATCGTCTTCGAGCTGGCGCGCCGCTTTCCCATCAACCGCGCTACCCTCGCGAAGCATCTCCCGCTGCATCTGCTCGGGTTCCTCGCCGTCCACGTCGTGCACGAAGTGGCGTACGTGCTGATCGAGCGGGCCGCGGGGATGGAGGCGCTGCCGCGGCCGCCGCTGGGACAGGCCATCGTCCTCTTCATGACCAAGCGGGCGGCCCTGAACACCCTGGTGTACTCCGCCATGGTGGCATTCGTGCACATGGAGGAGCTGTACCAACGATTCGCCGAACGGGAGCGGGTGACGCTGCAGCTGGAGACCAAGCTCGCCCGGGCCCAGCTCGAGGCGCTCAAGATCCAGCTGCAGCCGCACTTTCTCTTCAATACCCTCAACACCATCTCCGCCCTGCTCCACCGCGACCCCGAGGCAGCCGACCGGGTCGTCACCCGCCTCGGCGATCTCCTCCGCCTCAGCCTTCAGCACTCGGGGCGGCAGGAAGTGATGCTGCGCCAGGAGCTGGAGTTCCTCGAGCGGTACCTGGAAATCCAGCAGACCCGTTTCCGCGACCGGCTCACCGTGCACTTCGAGGCCGATCCGGAGGCACTCGACGCGCTGGTGCCGACGCTGGTGCTTCAGCCGCTGGTGGAAAACGCGGTGCGGCACGCGATCGAGCCCCGCGTAGCACCCGGGAGGTTGGAGGTGCGGGCCTGGCGGACCGACGGCCGCCTCAGGCTGGAGGTGGCTGACGACGGCCCCGGCATCATCATGGCGGGTCCCGGGGTGATCGATGCCGCCGCGATTCCGCGAAGCGCGTCCGGGATCGGACTGTCGAACACCCGCGCGCGGCTCCAGCAGCTCTACGGCGCCGGCCACCGGTTTGCGCTGGAGAACTCCCCGGCGGGCGGGCTGGTCGTCTCGCTGGAGATTCCCTACCGCGTCGGCAACCTGCCGACGCCGACCCCGATTCCCCGTGGGTAGAATCCGCACCCTGATCGTGGACGATGAGCCGCTGGCTCGCTCGCGGATCCGCGAGCTGCTCGACACGCAGCCGGACATCGAGGTGACCGGCGAGTGCGGCAACGGGAGAGAAGCGATCGCCGCCATCGGCGCGGACCATCCGGACCTGGTGTATCTGGACGTGCAGATGCCGGAGATCACCGGGTTCGAGGTGCTGGAGGCGCTCGAACAGACCGAGGCTCCGGCGGTCGTGTTCGTCACCGCGTTCGACCAGTTCGCGGTTCGCGCCTTCGAGGTGCACGCCCTCGACTACCTGCTCAAGCCGTTCGACCGGGAACGCTTCCTCACGTCGTTGCGGCGGGCACGCGAGGCCGTACGCCTCCGGCGCGAAGGCCATCTGGACGAACGGCTCGGCGCGTTGCTCACCCACCTCGGCGAGCGGCAGCGGTACCTGCAGCGCCTCCTGGTCAAGAGCGGCTCGCGGAGCGTGCTGGTACAGGTCGGTGAGATCGACTGGATCGAGTCAGCGGGGAACTATGTGCGGCTCCACGTAGGGCGGGAGCGCCACCTGCTGCGCGAGACCATGAGCGCGCTGGAAGAGCGGCTCGACCCGGAGCGGTTCGTGCGCATCCACCGCTCGACCATCGTCAACCTCGAGCGCGTCCGCGAGCTGGAGCCGTACTTCCACGGCGACTACGTCCTGAAGCTGACCGACGGCACCCGCCTGACGCTGAGCCGCACCTACCGGGACCACCTCCAGGAGCGGCTCGGCCGCGACCTCTGAGCGGAAACCTCCCACCCGTACCCTCCCGTAGAGCTTGAAGGGCGGGCCATCACCGGCCCGGTCCCGTTCGTCCCCGCCGGGCGCCGTCCGTCCCGGAAGGGTCCTTCAAGATCCCGTCAGACATCAACTTCGCTCTGCCACCGACCCCGGGAGCACCGATGCGCACCTCCGTCATTCTGGCCATCACCGCGGCCGCACTCCTCGTTGCCGGCGCCGCCGACCTGAGCGCCCGCTGGGCCGACGAGGCCGCGGTTCGCCAGACGGTCCAGTACTACTTCGACGGCGGGAAGAACCGGGACAGCGTCGCGCTGCGGAAGGCGTTCCATCCTGATGCGCGGATGCTGTTCGCCAAGGACGGCCAGCTGGTCGTGGTTCCGATCGGGGAATACATCGCCCGAGTGGCGGGCGAGAAGGCCAAGCCCGGCGCCGTGGATTCGACCACGCGAAAGGTCACGTCGGTGGAGGTCACCGGCGACGCGGCGATCGCACGCCTCGAGCTCGGCCGGCCCGACATGGTGATCACCGACTACATGTCACTGCTCAAGGTGGACGGCCGCTGGCAGATCGTGAACAAGATCTTCACCCGGCAAGCCAAGCGGGAGCATGTCAGCGGAAGCTGATGGGCTTACTTTGGAGGCATGGGTGCTCCCATGCCTCTCGCGCCTCCCGCCAGGGTCGGAACCGTCGAGCTCGACCGTCTGGAACGGCTCCGCCGGTTGGGCTATCTGCTCGACAACTCGATTCCCATCCCGGGAACCGGCTTCCGCATCGGGCTCGAGACCATCGTCGGTCTGGTGCCCGGCGTCGGTGACCTCATCGGTGGCGGCTTCTCCATCTACATCGTGCTCCAGGCTGCCCGGATGGGCGTGCCCGCGTCCCTCCTCGCGCGCATGGGGTGGAACCTGCTCGTGGACGTGGTGGTGGGAGCGGTCCCCTTTCTCGGTGACCTCTTCGACGCGGGGTTCAAGGCCAACCTGCGGAACCTGGCCCTGCTGGAGCGACACGTGGAGGCGCCGGGGCACTCGCGGCGCGCCAGCCGCCGGTTCGTGGCGGTCCTCGTGCTCCTGCTCGGCCTGGTCGTCATCGGGGCGGTCGCGCTCGCCGCGTTCCTGGTGCAACTCATGCTCAGCCGGCCGGTCCTGTGAGCGGCCCGCCACTTCCCTCGCTGCACAGCGTGGCGATCTTCGTGAGCGACCTGACGCGGGCGCTCGAGTTCTACCGCGACGCGCTTCGCCTGCCGGTGACCCAACAGGGCTCCTTCGGCGCGGAGCTCCTCGAGGGACCCACGCACATCGGCGTGCACCCGGCGGTGCACGAGGACGCCAAGAAGCTGGTGGGACGCCACACCGGGATTACCCTCTTCGTGTCCGATCTCCTGCACTACTGCGGCGATCTCCATGCCCGCGGCGTGCGGTTCGTGACCGAGCCGACCCAGCAGCCGTGGGGCATCATGGCGATGATCGCCGATCCCGACGGCAACATCCTCGCGCTATGGGAAGACCGCTCGCCGGATGGTGGCGGCGGCGAGGCGGTCAGCCAGGCCGACGGCACGGCCTGAGGATGGCGTGAGCCCGGCGCTGCTCGCGCTGGCGCTCGCGCTGGTCCCGCCGGATTCCGGCTGGATCGCCGGAGCGGACGGCGTCCGGCTCTACTACGAAAAGATCGGCACCGGCCCGCGCACCGTCATCGTTCCGGGTCGCCTCTTCCTCGCCCGCGATCTCGCGCCCCTCGGCGCCCACCACACTGTCATCCTCTACGACATGCGGAACCGGGGCCGCTCCTCGCGGGTCGAGGACGGCAGCCTCCTGACGATTCAGAAGGATGTGGAGGATCTCGAGGCCGTCCGCCGCCATTTCAAGGTCGAGCGCTTCGTCCCCGTAGGTTATTCCTATCTGGGATTCATGGTGGTGCTCTATGCCATGGACCACCCCGATCGGGTGGAGCGGCTGGTGCAGCTGGGTCCCGTCCCGAGAAAGTTCGGCACCGAGTATCCGGCGAGCCTCGACCACACCGATGCAGTGCCGCCGGTGCCCCCGTCGGTGTCGGCGCGACTGGACTCCCTGGAAAGCTCGGGCTGGGCGAAGGAACATCCGAGAGAGTACTGCGTGGAATCGCAGGCGACCCGAGTGCGCCTGGTCGGCGACCCCTCACACGCGTCGCGCCTCATGGAACCCTGCGACATGCCGAACGAGTGGCCGGTGAACCTGGAGCGTCACTTCGAGCATCACTTCGGGGCGGTCCAGCGGCTCAACGTGCCGGTGGAAGCGGTGCGGAAGGTACGGGCGCCGGTACTGACCATCCACGGCACCTGGGACCGGAACGCGCCCTACGCCGCGGGCCGCGAGTGGGCGTTGACGCTGCCGAACGCGAGACTGATCACCATTGAAGGCGCCGCACACCAGGTGACGGCGGACGCCCCGGAGATCGTCCTGCCGGCGATCGCCACCTTCGTGGACGGACGGTGGCCCGAAGCGTGCGGAGAAGGTCACGTCGCTGGAGCGCACGACTCGGTAATCGCCCGGGCCGCGGCGCTCCCGCGCCACGCGTCTTCCACGATCTGCGCCTGTTGCTCCATGCCATACGCATCGAAGGGCAGCGCCGGATCGGGCAAATAGGCATAGGGGCTCCGGCCGAGCCCGAAGCGCCGATAGAGGAAGTCCTTCGCCTGCGCTACCGCCGCCTTCCCGAAGTACCGCACCGGTCCCCACGCCTGATACTGCGCGCAGTGCGTCATCTCGTGGGCGAGAACGCCCACATCCCGCTCGCATCTGGCCGGCAGGAATACATGGTTGCCGAGCGCAACGGCTCGGCCCCGGCTCAGCCAGAGCACGAGACGCCGCGCCAGCCTGGAGCCGGGCGGGCACTCGGTGCGATAGAGCCGCACGCGGCTCCAGTCCACGGGAAGCGGGAGTGACCCGATCGCCGCACACTCTTCCGGCGCGATCGCCCTGGTCACCCTGAGCGAGCTGAAGGAACCGGAGTTGCGCCTACTTCCCAAGAAACTCTCCCACCGGCGACAGCGACTCGATGTGATCGCATGCGATCTTCGCCACGGCCATCATCGGCACGGCGAGAATCGCGCCGGGAATGCCCCAGATATACCACCAGAACACCAGCCCGATGAACAGCGCAACGGTGTTGAGACGCATCCGGTTTCCGTAGATCATCGGCGTGACCAGGTTGCTCTCGATCAGATTGAGCACGAGAAACGCGCCCGGCACCATCAGCGCGCGACCCGTGTCCTCGAAGGCCACGAACGCCGCCAGCGCCAGCAGCACCGTATTGGCTACCGCGCCGACGTAGGGCACGAAATTCAGCACCGCCGCCACGACGCCCCAGAGGATCGCATTGGGCATACCCAGGAGGGACATCACCGCCGCGGTCACCACACCGACACCGAGGTTGATGAGCGTCGTGGTGAAGAGGTAGAGCGAGATCTGCGCCTCGGTCTCGCGCGCGATCGTCACCGCCACCTTCTTGTCCTTGAACTGCGGGAGCACGCCGACGAGCTTCTGGAGGAACAGATCGCCCACGGCGAGCAGGAAATAGGTCAGGAAGATCACGACCGTCGCGGCGCCCAGAAAGCCGGCCGTGCTGCCGAACAACTGACGCGTGAGACTCGGTCCTTTGATCTCGACCTGCTGGCCTCGTTCCGACTCTTCGCCCGCGGTGGCCCGTTCGACCCGTTCAGCCGCGCGGGTCACCTGCTCGACCGACCCCCGCATCGACCTGAGCTTGCGCTGGGCGACCTCGACGCTCGCGGGTACCGCCGCGACATATTCGGCTGCGGGTCCCAGACAGACGATAGACCCCCACGCCGAGCAGCGTGAGCAGCCCGAGCATCACGAGAGCCGCGCCGAGTGGTTCCTTGATCCCGTACTTGCGAAGGGT
This sequence comes from uncultured Gemmatimonadales bacterium, assembly GCA_963720365.1. Lineage (GTDB taxonomy): Bacteria > Gemmatimonadota > Gemmatimonadetes > Gemmatimonadales > GWC2-71-9 > CAVVWJ01. Next base: position 250,086 of record CAVRFK010000007.1, read on the forward strand.
GCGCACTACGGGGCTGAGCAGAAAGTCGAGCAGCACCGCGAGCACGATGGGAAGGAAGAAATCCTTGGCAAAGTGCAGCGTGTAGAAGGCCGCGAGGATAAACAGGCCGACCAGGGCCACATGCCGGGCATCGGCGCCTTCGCCCAGCAGGTTCGCGAGCTTGCCCACGTCGGGAGGAGAGCCAGTGGGTGCGGGCTCCGGGTCGAGCGACTTCGGGTTGACGTCGGGCGTGAGAGCGGAAGCGTCGTCCGCCTCGAAGCCCGGCGTCTTCTGGGAACCGCTCGTCATGGGTTGTCTCGCCAAGGGGCCAGCGCTAAGGTTACCCCGCGCGGCGCCCACCGTCTGTGCGCCAGCACACGAGGGCTTCTCATACCGCGTTGGAGCATGTCGCGCCTCTGGCAGTCACTCGTCTCGCTCTGGGTCTGGCTCGTCCTGGTGGCCTGCCTTGTTCTCTGGCTGCCGACGATGGCGCTGGCGCGACTCTTTACCCTGGGCGACCCCGGCCGGTACCGCGTCGGCTACATCTTCCGGCAGGTCGGGCGGGTCACGGCCACCCTCAATCCCCTCTGGAAATTCAGCTACGCCGGCACCATGCCCGCCGACCCGCGGCGGCCCTACGTCGTCGTCTCCAACCATGAATCCTTCGCCGACATTCTCCTGATCAGCCATCTGCCCTGGGAGATGAAATGGCTCTCCAAGGCCGAGCTGTTCAAGATTCCGGTGTTGGGCTGGCTCATGCAACTGGCCGGCGACGTACCGGTGAAGCGCGGCTTCGGCCCCAGCGCGCTGGAGGCGATCACGCGCTGCAAGGAGATCCTCGCGCGCCAGGTGTCGGTGATGATCTTCCCTGAAGGTACGCGGTCGGACACCGCCGACCTGCTTCCGTTCAAGGACGGCGCCTTCCGGCTCGCGGTGGAGGCCGGTGTCCCCATCCTGCCGTTGGCGCTGCACGGCACGGGGACGGCGCTGCGCAAGCACGACTGGCGCTTCGGCCGCTCGACGGCGATCGTCGAGGTACTCGAACCGGTCGAAACGGCCGGGCTCACGCTTGACGACATACCGGCGCTCAAGGAGCGGATCAGGAAAACCATCGTCGCCGCGCGCGACGGCCTCGCTCGCCAGCTGCCATGAGCCGGGCGTGCTCCATCGCGCTCCTGCTACTGCTGGCCGCATGCGAACGCCGCTCCGACGCACAGGTCGCGCTCGATCCCGGACCGGTGCCGGCCGAGTATGCCGAGGGCGAGCGGCTCTTCACCGAGAATTGCGCCCGTTGCCACGGCGCGCGCGCGTCGGGTACCGAGAGCGGGCCGCCGCTGGTCCATCGGATCTACGAGCCGAGCCACCACGCCGACTTCGCGTTTCAGCAGGCGGCCAGGTTCGGCGTGCGCGCGCACCACTGGCGCTTCGGCGACATGCCGCCGGTGACGGGCGTGGACACGGCGACGGTCGGGCAGATCATCGGGTACGTTCGCTGGCTGCAGCGGAAGGCGGGGATCGAGTAGTAAGCTGTCATCCCGAGGAGCGGCAGCGACGAGGGATCTTCTCTGCCGAGGCTCGAGCGCTGCCGGCAAGGATCATCTACGCCTTCCCCAGATCCCCCGGCGCCTTCACCCTCCCCACTACCCCCGCCAGCGCGAGCATAGCCAGGCCATACGGCAGCATCAGGAAGAGCTGATACGGCACTTCGAGCCCCAGTGCCTGAAACAGGAACTGGATCGCCATCGCGGCGCCGAAGCCCAACGCCGCCAGCGCGGCGCCGACCGGATGCCAGCGGCCGAGCACCACGATCGCGATGGCGACATAGCCGCGCCCGGCCGTCATCTTCTCCGCGAACGTGCCGACTTGCGCCAGCACCAGCGTCGCGCCGGCGAGACCGGCGAAACCTCCGCCTACGATCGTCGCCGCCGTGCGCACCAGCCTGGTGCGCACACCCGAAGCCTTTGCGACCGATGCCGCCTCGCCCGTCGCACGGAGCGCCAGCCCCGCGCGCGTGCGAAACAGCAGGTACCAGACGACCGGCACGGCAAGCACGCCGAGGTACGTCGGCGCGGGCTGGGTGAAGAGCCCTGGACCGACGATCGGTATGGACGAGAGCCAAGGTATCGGTATCGGCGCAAGCGTGGGCAGATCGAGGCCGGCCCCGGCCGCACCGTAGGCCTGCCGATAGATGGTTCCGGTCAGCCCAACCGAGCCCAGAGTGATCGCCGTACCCGCGATGACCTGATCGGCGCGGGCCACGATCACCACCAGCGCGAGCAGCGCGGCCAGCGCCATGCCGGCTGCGACGGCCAAGGCGACACCGGCCCACGGACCCGCGGCCGTCGCGCCGAGCGCGGCGGCGAGCGCGCCGGCGAGCATCATTCCCTCGAGGCCGAGGTTGAGCACGCCCGAACGTTGGGTGACCGTCTCCCCCGTGGCCGCGATCAACAGCGGCGTCGCCACGCGCACCGTGGCGGCGAGAAATCCGCCGATGAGCTCCGCCGGCTCCATCAGCCGCGCGATCCGATCGCCGCCGGCGACACCATGCCGTCGCGCCGCAGCGACTCGGCGAGCAGCACCACCAGAATGACCACCGCCTCGACCACGTACACCGCCACCGAAGGTACGCCGGCGTCGCGCTGCATCGCGCCGGCACCCGCCTCCAGCGCGCCGAAGAGCAGGCCCGCCACCACCACGCCGAACGGATGCAGCCGGCCCAGCAGGGCGACGGCGATGGCGGTGAAGCCGTAGCCGGGCGACAGATTCTGGAACAGCGCGTAGGAGACGCCCGTCACTTCCACGCCGCCGGCGAGTCCGGCAATCGCGCCCGACAAGGCCAGGCCCGCCGCCGCCATCCACCGGCTGTCGATCCGGCCGCTGATCTCCGCGGCGCGTGGACCCAGCCCGACGGCGCGCAACTGGAAGCCCCACAGCGTTCGGGTGAAGAGAACGTGCAGAATCCCCGCGCCGACCAGCGCGAGCAGCAGGCCGGCGTGCAGCCTCGTCCCGGGCAGCACCGGCAGGCGAGCCGATTCGGCGATCGCGTCGCTCTGGGGATAGATGCCCTGACGCTCCTGCAGTGGCCCCTGCACCACCAGGCTGGTCGTCGCCTCGGCGATGAAGTTGAGCAGCAGCGTGCTGATGACCTCGAGCACGCCGTATCGGACGCGGAGCAGCACGGGAACGGCCACCCAGAGTGCACCGGCCAGGATCGAGCCGGCGAGAACCGCCGGTACCGCGAGCAGCGAGGGGAGAGAGCCCAGGTGCAGTCCCAGCCAGGTCGCCGCGATGGCGCCGGCATAGAACTGTCCTTCGCCTCCGATGTTGAAGGAGCCGGCGCGGAACGCGATCGCGAGCCCGAGTCCGATGATGATCAGCGGGATCGCGCGCACGAGCGTGGCGGACGTGATCGCGTACCAGGATCCGAAGGCGCCCGACCAGAGCGCGCCGAGCGCACGGCCGGCGGGATAGCCCGCCGCCTCGAGGCCGAGCGCGAGCACGCCGAGGCCGGTGAGCAGCGCGGCCGCTCCCACGAGCCAACCACGCGCGTGCATCGTGCTAAGTCCCTGCCAGCATCAGCGCACCGATCACCTCGCGCGACGCGCCTGCCGGAGCCTCGACCAGCGCGCCGCGACTGGCCACGACGATGCGCGTGGCCAGCTCCAGCACTTCATCGAGGTCACTGGAATGGAAGAGCACGGCGGCGCCGCTCGCGGCGGCGGCGCGCAAGCGCTCGTGGATGGTGGCGGTCGCGCGGATGTCGAGACCGCGCGTGGGATTCTCCGCCACGATCACACGAGGGCGATGCGACAGCTCGCGCGCCACCACGACGCGCTGCTGGTTGCCGCCGCTCAGCGCCGACGCGGGGACCTCCGCGCTTGGCGCGGCGATCGCATACTCCTCGAGCAGCTCCGTCATGCGGCTCCTCGCCCGGCTCCAATCCACGGTGCGGCCGCGAAGCCACGGATCGGAGGGCGACGAACCGAGCACGAGGTTCTCGGTGAGCGTCATCTCGGGAATGAGGCCTTCCGTCGTTCGGTCTTCCGGGATGAACGCGATGGGTTCCGCCACCTGGCGACGCCCGCGCAACGGGACGATCCGTCCCGCGACGGCCCGCAGCAGCTCGCGCTGGCCGTTGCCCTCGACCGCCGCGATGCCCACGATCTCACCCGGCCCGGACGACGAGCGTTGCCCCGCGCAGCGCGATCCCGAGTCCGTCGTCGCGCGCGACGTCGAGCGACTCCACCTGAACCAGCGGCGATGCGCTCGCATCGGGACTCGAGCGTGCCGTGGCCGTCGATCTGCCGGTGGCAGGCGCGCCCTCGCCGATCATGGCGGCCGCGAGCGTCGGCCCATCCAGCTCCTCGGCGGGCGCCGCCAGCACGACTTCTCCTCGGCGCAGTACCGTCACGCGATCCGCGGCCGACAGCGCTTCGTCCAGTTTGTGCGTGATGAGCACCGCGGCGCCGCCGGCCGCGGTGAATCGGCGAATCACATCGAGCAGCTCATCCACCTCGGCCGGCGCCAGCACCGCGGTGGGCTCGTCGAGGAGAAGAATGGACGCGTCAGCCGCGAGCGCCTTCACGATCTCGAGCCGCTGACGCAGGCCGACGCTGAGCCGCTCGACCCGAGCGTCGGGATCGAGTGGAAGTCCAACCTTCTCGCACAGCTCCTTCACGCGCAGGCGGAGTCGGGCGGGCTCGACGCTCCAACCCGCCGCCAGTGCCACGTTCTCCGCGACGGTGAACGCGGGGACCGAGGTGAAGTGCTGATGCACCATGCCGATGCCGAGTCGTCGCGTGAGGCGGGGGGACAACGCGGGGCGCACGATCCCGCCGATGCGAACGACGCCGGAATCCGGTCGCACCAGCCCCGCGGCGATGTGCATCAGGGTGCTCTTGCCGGCTCCGTTCTCACCGAGCAGTGCGTGCAGCTCGCCGGGGAGCAACGTGAAATCGGCTCCGCGCAGCGCCTGCACGGAGCCGAAGCGGCGGTGGATTCCCTCGAGCTCGAGCGCCGGGATCACAGTCCGGTTGGGTGGTCGTGGAACTCCCATTCGAGGTCGAACCGCTCGCCCAGGTGGGAGGCGAGCGCCTGCACACCGAGGGTCTCGGTGGCGTAGTGGCCGGCGTAGACGACGTTCAGACCCCACTCGACGGCGTCGAAGTAGGTGTGATGGGCGCCTTCGCCCGTGATGTACGTGTCCAGGCCCGCCCGTCGGGCCTCGTCGATCATGCTGCCGGCTCCGCCCGTGATGATGCCGACCCGGGAGACCCGATCCGGTCCCCCCGGAATCAGCCGGGCGCCCGGCGCGAAGGTGCCAAGGGCGTGGTTCACCTCGTTCACCAGGGCGTCGCGGGCGGTGAGGCGGGCAGGGGCGTAGCCCCAGACTCCGATCGGACTTCCCTTGTAGTCCCCGAACCAGCCCTCGACCGCGATCCCCAGCCGGTCCGCGAGCACGACGTTGTTGCCGACCTCGGGGTGGAGATCGAGGGGTATGTGGGCGGCATAGAGGGCGATGTCGTTTTCCAGCAGGGCGGCGACCCGGCGGTACCGGCGGCCGGTCAACGGGACATTGCCATCCCAGAGAAGACCGTGGTGGACCACCAGCAGCGACCCGGGAGGGACCCCATTGATCGTGGCCTGGGAAGCATCCACCGCGGCGACGATGCCGGCCACCGTGCCGTTGTTCTCGACCTGGAGGCCGTTGACGGCATTGCGCTCGTCGACCACCTCGCGGATCCGGAGGAACTCGTCGGCGTAAGCGACGATGTCGGCGAGGGGGACGGTGGGCACGGCTACCGGAGGGCCTGCATGGACGATGGCCGGGGGGCGGCGATCAGCGTCCCGGCGGCGATCGAGTCGGCCGCCGCCTGGACCCGGGAGCGGAGGGTCTCATGGACCATGGTCTCGAGGGCGGGATTGGGGACGTACCGGACTACCCCGCTCGCCAGCCCGAACGCTTCCACCTTGGGCTGGAACGTCCCCGATTTCACCTCGGCCGCGACCATGACGAACGCCCGGGGGAGGTCGATCACCGCGCTGCCGATCACCCGGTCGGGAGCCAGGTGGGCCTGGTCGTCGTTGGAGCCGAAGACGTAGACGCCCGCGGTCTCCTTCGCGGCCTGGAACACCCCGATCCCCGCGGCGTCCGCATTGTGGTGGAACATGTCCGCCCCGACCCGGATGAGGGCCAGGGCCGCCTCTCGGCCCGCGGCTGCGTCGTCGAAGCTGTTGAGGTAGATCTTCCGGGTGTCGACCTTGGGGTTGGTGGCCTTGGCGCCGTTCACCCAACCCTGGTACGCCGCCTCGATCGGGGGGAGCTCGATCCCGCCGACAAACCCGAGCAGGTTCTTCTTGGTCAGCCCGCCCGCCACCATCCCGGCGAGGTAGCTGGCCTCCTCCAGCCGGAAGATCAGGGGAGAGACGTTGCCCTTGGCCCGGCGTCCCGAGGTCACGATGAATGCGGTCTTAGGGTACTGGGCGGAGACTCGTTCGGCGGGATCCTGGAACTCGAACCCATGGGCGAAGACCAGGTCGTACCCTTGGGCGGCGTAGGCGCGGAGCGCTTCTTCCTGCTCCGAGGGGGTCCTCGCCTCGACGTGGCTGACGGCCAGGGCGAGCGAATCGCGGATCAACTCGAGGCCGCGATAGGCGCCGGAATTCCACGCGGCGTCGGCGATGGAACCGGGGGTGATGAGCCCGACCCGGATCCCTTCGGGCGTCTTGGACCCGTCGCACGCCGACAGCGACAGTATCAGCACACCATAGACGCACAACGAGGGCAGTAGCTGTCCTGACGATCGTATCCATCCAGTTATCGGCCTTGTTGTTCACGGATACCGATATCAGTATAGCGACATCATCGGGTCACTTGGCTGCCACCTGATGCTGGCCGCGTCGGATCCATCTTGACCTCCCCGCTCACCGTCGCCCCCTCCACGATCGCGATGCGGGCGGTGACGATGTCCCCGGTGACCACGGCCGTCGCCTGGAGCTCGACCCGGTCGGTGGCGTGGATGGCGCCGTTCACCTGGCCGGCGATCACCGCCTCCTGGGTGTGAAGGTCGCCTTCAATTACCGCCCCCTGGGTCACGAGAATCTGTGCCCCAACCTTCACCTTCCCCTTCACTCGGCCCTCGATCCGGACGACGCCCTCGGTCTCCAGATCGCCGAGGACCGTCATGTCGCTGGCGATGATCGAGAACGGGATTTGGTCGGAGCGCCGTCGCTTCAGCTCGTTGCCCTGCTCGTCGCGCGCCGGATTGGAGAAAATCCCCATCAGTCCCCCTGTTTCACCATGGTCCTGGGATCGAGCGAGGTCCCCCGCTGCCGGATCTCGAAATGGAGGTGCGGCGCGGTAGACCGGCCGCTGTTGCCGCTGAGGCCGATCACCTCGCCGGCCTCGACGTTTTGGCCGTCTGTCACGATGATGCGCGAAAGGTGTCCGTACATCGTCTGGTAGTCCTCGGGGTGGTCGAGGAGGATGTAGAGACCGTACTCGGGGTCGTCGCCGATCTGGTTGACCTTCGCTCCCCCTGAGGCCCGAACCAGGGTCCCGACCGGCACGGCGATGTCCAAGCCGGGATGCGCTTCTTCCCGGGCGTTGGAGTCCTGAGGCTGGACCTGGCCGCGGGTGATATAGCCACGATCGCCGAGGGGCCATTCCCGCGGAACCGTAGGTCCGGGGCCGGCCGGCGAGACCTCGCTGCCGACGCGGGCCCGGATGGCGGGCGCGAGCGGCAGGGTCGAGCTGATGGCGAGCGGGTCTCGGACGATGTCGGCACCGATCATTCCGCGGAGCTGCTCGTACCGCATCTCCGCGCTGTCGAGGGCGACGGAGAGCTGGCGGACCATGGCGTTCTCTGCCCTGAGCCGGTCGACCTGGCGCTCCAGACCGGGCACCCGGGCGGCCGCGCGGACCACCGGGAAGTAGAGCACGGCCAACAGTCCGAGGCCGGCGAGCAGGGTCGCGCCGCCCAGCGCACCGAGCCGGAGCGCCCAGAGCGGCAAGCGCAGGGTCTGCGACCGCGTCGCCCCGTCCCGCTGGATGACGACGGTCACGCCCCGGGGCCTGCCCGTCATCCCTCGAACGGTCCGCCGAGTATCAGCTCGAGCACGCGGGAGAGATCGTCGTTGGAATAGTAGCTGATGGTGACGAGGCCGCGGCCGCGGCGTCGAGCGGTGACCCGGACGTCGGTTCCGAGTCGCTTGCGCAGCGCGTCTTCGACCCGCTTGACGTCGGCGCTCAGGGTGCGCGTGGCCGGCTGGCCGTTGGCGCGCTTGGTCACGCGCTGGGTGGTGCGCTTGCCCGCGACCGCGGCTTCCATCTCGCGGACGGACCAGCCCTGGTCCATGGCCTCGGTGGCCAGGGCGATCTGACGGGCGGCGTCGGAGAGGCCCAGCAGCGCGCGGGCGTGTCCGGCGGTGAGTCGTTTCTCGTGCACCAGCGCCTGGACTTCGGCGGGGAGCTGAAGCAGACGCAGCAAGTTGGCGACGGTGGAGCGATCGCGGCCAACGGCGCGAGCGATTTCACTCTGCCCCAGCTTGAACTCGTCGCCCAGCCGGCGATAGCCGGCCGCCTCGTCGATGGGTGAGAGGTCGTCGCGCTGGAGATTCTCGATCAGCGCGAGCGTGAGGAGCGTGCGGTCGTCCACCTCTTTCACGATCGCCGGGATCTTGGTCCAGCCGAGTCGCTCGGCTGCGCGCCAGCGTCGCTCGCCGGCGATCAGCTCGTGGTGTCCGTCGCGGACACGCACGATGACCGGTTGGAGCAAACCGGACGCTTCCATCGAGCTGGCGAGATCGGTGAGCTCCGCCTCGTCCATGCGGGTGCGCGGCTGATAGGGATTCGGCCGCAGGCTGGCCATGGGGAGATCACGCAAGGCTCCGGCGGTTTCGGCCTGTTCGCGAGAGACGGGGCCGAGCAACGCCTCGAGTCCGCGGCCCAACCGTTTGGTCTCGGTCATGTGGTTACCTCCGGCTGGGGCTGAGACGGCAACCTGGACGGGTCGGTGTCGGAGTCGGCGTGCTCGTCGTGTTGAGCGTGAGTCGCGTGGTCGTCATGTTCGGCAGCGACGTCGATCGCCTGCTCAGTCGGCGGCATGCTCGACTCGACCGAGAGCGATTCTTCGCGGTCGGTTCCTGCCGTCGAGTCGATCGCCTGGTCTTCGACTGGGTTCGCGTCCGGCACTTCCGCGACAACGGTCTCGGCAATCGGCTCGTCGGCAACCGTGCCGCCATCGAGTCCATCGCTCGCACGATCGGCAGTCGGCGGCTCCGCGATCCCGTTGCGATTCCGTGACGTCGGCACCTGCGGTGGTTTCCTGATCGGTAGACGCTTCGACCTCCGATGGCGGCGGAGCCATCGCGGCGTCCTTCTGCATCGCGAGTGCGGCCGCGGTCGGCATCACCGGTGCGTTCGGACCCTCGACTCGCAACAGGAGCTCCTGCCCGACGGCGAGATAGCTCTTTGCGCCAACGGACTGCACGTCATAGAGAAGGATCGGCTTGCCAAAGCTCGGCGCCTCGGCGAGTCGGACGTTCCGCGGAATCGGGGTACCGAACACTTTGGCGCCGAAGTATTCGGTGGCGTCTTCAGCGACCTGGCGGCAGAGGTTGAGGCGAGAGTCGTACATCGTGAGCAGCACGCCGGCGATCGCGAGCCCGGGGTTGATGTTCTGCTGTACGAGTCGAACGGTGTTCAGCAGCTGCGAGATCCCCTCGAGCCCGTAGTACTCGCACTGAATCGGAATGATGAGCGACTGCACCGCGGCGAGCACGTTGAGCGTGAGCAAGCCGAGGGACGGGGGACAGTCGACGACGATGTAGTCGTACTCGCTTTCGAGCGGTTCGAGTACACGCCGCAGTGCCGACTCGCGGAAGGGCCGCTCGACGAGCTGCAACTCCGCGCCGACGAGGTCCTGCGTCGCGGGGAGCACGGAGAGGTACGGCAATCCGGGAATGGAGAGGATCGCGTCGCGCACCGGGTGGTCATCGATCAAGGCATCGTAGAGCGAGATCTGCAATTCGAGCTTGGCGATGCCGACACCGCTGGTGGTATTGCCCTGGGGATCGGCGTCGACGAGGAGGGTTCGGCGTTGGGCGATGGCGAGGGCGGCGGCGAGGTTGACCGCGGTGGTGGTCTTACCTACGCCGCCCTTCTGATTGGTGATCGCGACTGTATATGCCATAGGCCAGCTTCGTAAGTCGAATGTGGACAACGAGTTGCGCGAGAAGTGCGGCAATGATTTCCGGGACGACTAGCAGCGACGGGAAGTGTCGGAAACAATATAGGAATCATGGTGTTCGCGGCCAACCCCTCCGTTTCACGTGAAACGAAGTCCCCTCAATTTCGGGTTGCAGGTTCAAGCAAAGCTCAACGATTGCTGGGTGCCGAATCGCGGCAGCCATGACCTTTCCGCAGCACCATCCGAAGGACCACGACGTTGATTCGTGAAGCTTGCCAGACTGAGCTAGGACCAGTTCGTCCAGTTCTGGTCATGATCGACAGCGTCAGATTGAAGGATCGAGCTACCCAAGGTCATGGGCTGCATTCCACTAGCAGCGCACACGCAAACGACACCATAGGGACAGTATGGCAGGTCCCAGTCTTGTCACGTCTCTGCGGAGGCCCGGTCGTCGGTGCTCCTTGGACAGAGCGAGCTGTTCGGAACGCGATACTCTAAGCCATTAGCCGTTACCGTCTGGTGCCCGCTGAAGTGCCGGATAGCGCTTCTCCGTGCCTCCTCTGCCTGCATTTCTGACCAACGTCCGAGGATCCTGAAAACGAAAACGGAGTCGTTTCACGTGAAACGACTCCGCGAGGAGCTAGAGGAGACGCCTTGGCTCCGTCTATTCCCTCGTTTCACGTGAAACGGCCGGCTTCCTACCCCCCCTTGTTCGCAGCACCTCGACGACGAGGTTCTGAAGGTCACTCGGAGAGACGCCAGGAATCCTGCTGGCCTGTCCCAGTGAGCTCGGACGCACGCGGTGGAGCTTCTCGCGCGCCTCGTAGGACAGGGTTGTGAGCTGCCGGTAGGGGATCGAATCGGAAAGTACGAACTCATTCAGCTCGGACATGCGACGAGCCGCCGTGTGCTCGCGAGCGAGATACCCGAAGTACTTCAGCTCGATATCAGCCCAACGGCAATCCTCATTGGGCGCATCGAGGCCGGCGGCCTGGAGCAACGGACGAAGCGGCACGCCCGGTCTACGAGCGAGATCCGCCACGATCTGGCGGTCCGTCACCGGCGTCGAGCCGAGGTCCGTGAGAAGAGCGTTCGCGGTAGGCGCATCAATGGTCCGGCTGCGCGCCTCGCTCAGCACATCGTCCTCTCGCTTCAGGGTAGCTTCGGCAGTCCGCAGCTCATCTGATTCGAGCAACCCAAGGCGATCGGCGACGGGAAGCAGCCGACGCAACGCGTTGTCCTGGCGCAGAAGCAGTCGGTACTCCGATCGTGATGTGAAAAGCCGATACGGCTCGTCTACCCCTCGACTGACCAAGTCGTCAACGAGAACGCCGATGAATGCGGTATCCCGACCAAACACAACCGGCTCCCGCTCGAGCGCACGCGCTGCGGCGTTGATCCCGGCGACTGCACCCTGACCAGCCGCCTCCTCATACCCGGTGGTCCCGTTCACCTGGCCAGCCAGGAAGAGTCCAGGCAACGCCCTGAGCTCCAGCGTCGAACTGAGCTGCGTCGGCGGGAAATAGTCGTACTCGATCGCATACCCAGGGCGAGTCATTCGTACCGCCTCGAGTCCCGGGACCGATCGGAGAAATTCCAACTGGACGTCCGCCGGCAAGGAGGTCGAAAGCCCGTTGACATACAGCTCCGAAGTGTCGAGGCCCTCCGGCTCCAGGAACACCTGGTGCCTGGGCGCATCCGGAAACTTCACGATCTTATCCTCGATCGACGGACAATACCTCGGCCCGCGACTCGCGATCGCCCCTCCATACAACGCCGACTGGCTCAAATGTGCCGTGATGATGTCGCGAAGGTGTTCGCCGGTCCATGTCAGGAAACATGGGAGCTGAGCCGGATGCGCGTTTCGCTCGTAAAACGAGAACCAGTAAGCACCTGGATCCCCATCCTGACGCTCCAGCCGGCTAAGGTCTACCGAGCGTCCGTCGATTCGCGGCGGCGTTCCCGTCTTGAAGCGTTCGACGGTAACACCAAGTGATTCAAGCACTTGCGCAAGTTCGACCGACGGCGTGTCCCCCGCCCGGCCCGCCGGAACCCTGGTGTCGAGTCCCACATGGATCACGCCTCGCAGGAATGTCCCCGCCGTGATCACGACGGCTCGCGCCGCAAACCGTCGCCCGTCGAGCGTCTCGACGCCACGCACCGATCCGTTCTCGATCGCCAGGCCCGCCACGGTCCCTTGCACCAGCTTGAAGGTTCGGCCGCCGCTCGAGCAGGGCGCGCACCGCGCGGCGGTACAAGCCGCGATCGCATTGCGCCCGCGGCGACCACACCGCCGGCCCCTTCGATCGGTTGAGCATCCGGAACTGGATGCGCGCCATGTCGGTCGCTCGGCCCATGATGCCACCAAGCGCATCCACTTCGCGCACGACCGTCCCCTTCGCGATTCCGCCGATCGCGGGATTGCACGACATCTGCCCGATGGTCTCGAGATTCTGCGTCAGCAACAGCGTCCGCGCGCCGGCACGCGCCGAGAGCGCGGCGGCCTCCGCGCCGGCGTGGCCGCCACCGATCACGATTACGTCATAGCGTTCTGGCATGCCAGGAATCTACGGTTGCCGCGGAATGGTGGGAGAGGAAGAGGTCTCTGGCGCGGCGCGGAACCTGTCATATCTTAGCCGCTGGATCTTTTCGTCCAGCCGCCCATGACATACCGACTCACGATCGATCGTACGCTCTGCACCGGCTATGCCGAATGCGTGGGCATCGCGCCCGAGGTCTTCGCCCTCGGTGACGACAACGTCTGCCTCATCGTGGACCCGGAAGCCGGCGACGACGAGGCCGTGCTCGACGCGGCCCGCGCCTGTCCCGTCGATGCCATCACGGTGATCGACGAGTACGAAGAGCAGGTCTGGCCGGCCTAGCCCTCGATCTCCCCGAGCTTCGCGATGCGCGCGACCGTCTGTCGCGGCACGATCAGGTGCTTCCGCTCCACTCGGATCCCGAACTTGGCGCTCCGCCGCACATACTCATCCTTCGACTCGTTGCCGCCGGCCTCGTGCACCCCGACATCGAGCAAGTGCACGCCCGCGTCATCCTCCGAGTCGAATCGGCCCACATAGGTCTGCGGCCCACTCGTCTCCACCACCACGGTGATCCCGTGCAGCTCGTGACGAGCGTGGTGGAACGTGTGGCCGCTCAGACGGCCGCTCCCGCACCGAAGTGCTTGTCGAATGCCTGGACCAGGTCGCCCGCGATCGCCTGCGGGTTCCGACCCTCGATCTGGTGACGATGAACGAAGTGGACCACCTCACCGTCGCGCAGCAACGCCATGGACGGGCTGCTGGGCTGGTACTCGCCCATGTACTGACGGGCGCGCGCGGTGGCATCGAGATCCTGGCCCGCGAACACGGTCACCACGTGTTGCGGCAGCACCGGGTGCTCCAGGGCCAGCCGGAGCGCCGGACGAGCATTGCCCGCGGCGCAGCCGCAGACGGAATTCACGAAGACGAGCATGGTGCCCTTCTGATCGCCCAGCGCGGCATCCACATCGGCCACGGTCGTGAGCTCCTTGGCTCCGAGACGCACCATCTCTTCGCGCATGGGCGCGACGAGAGCGGGGTTGTACGGCATTACCGGACTCCTTGGATAAGCATGGTTTCGGCTCTGGTACTGCGTGAAACGTGAAGAGTGACAAGTGAAGAGGTCGGACGACCTCGTTTTACTGTGCCCTGTTCACTGTTCAGGCTCTTCGGTTTTTGACTCGTCCAGCATCGCAGCCTTCAGGGTATGCCACGGAAGACTGGCGCACTTCACCCGCGTCGGATACGCCGATACACCTGAGAACACGGCGAGCTTCCCCAGAGTTTCCGAATCGCCCGCCTCCGATGTCCCCGTGACCAGGCGGTGGAATCGCTCGAACATCCGCTCCACCTCCTCCACCGACTTCCCCTTCACCGCGGCAGTCATCAGTGACGCCGACGCCCGGGAGATGGCGCAGCCGAGCCCCTGAAAGCTCACGTCGGCGATGACGTTGCCCTCCACCTTGAGCCACACGGTGAGCCGGTCCCCGCACAGCGGGTTGTTCCCTTCCGCCTGCCCGTCGGCCCCCTCGATTACCCGATAGTTCCTGGGCGACCGGTTGTGCTCGAGGATCACGTTCTGATACAGCTCGGAGAGGCTCGACATCAGCCGAACACCTCGGCCGCCCGCCGCACCCCTCGGGCCAGCACTTCCACCTCGTCCATCGTGTTGTAGAAGGCGAACGACGCCCGGACGGTCGCTGGAAGGCCGAGCCGATCCATGAGCGGCTGGGCGCAATGGTGGCCGGCCCGGACCGCGATCCCGTCGTCGTCGAGTATCGTCCCCACGTCGTGGGGGTGCACGCCATCCAGCACGAACGACAGTACCGCCGCCTTCTCGGGAGCGGTGCCGACGAGCCGAACGCCGGGCACCGCGCCCACCAGCTCGGTCGCGCGGGCGAGCAGCTCCCCTTCCCAGGCTCCGATCGCTTCGAGCCCCACCGACAGGAGATAGTCCACCGCCGCGCCGAGCGCGATCACTTCCGCGATCGGCGGCGTGCCGGCCTCGAAGCGCGAGGGCGGCGCCGCATAGGTGGTTCGCTCCAGGGTGACCCGCTCGATCATGTCGCCACCCGTCTGCCACGGCGGCATTCTCTCGAGCAGCTCGCGGCGTCCGAACAGCACCCCGACGCCGGTGGGGCCGCACATCTTGTGTCCCGAGCAGGCGTAGAAGTCGCAGCCGAGCTCGGACATGTCCACCGGGAGGTGCGGCGCGGACTGCGCCCCATCCACCAGCACCAGCGCGCCGCGGGCGTGCGCCTTCGCGGCAAGTTCCCGGACAGGGTTCACCGTGCCGAGCGCGTTGGAGATGTGGCCGACGGCGAAGAGCTTGGTGCGGTCGCTCAGCAGGCCGTCGAACGCGTCGAGATCCAGCTCGCCCCGATCGGTGACGGGCACCGCGCGGAAGCGGGCGCCGGTCTGCTCACAGACCAGTTGCCACGGCACCAGGTTGGCATGGTGCTCCATCCCGGTGGCCAGCACCTCGTCTCCCGGACGAAGCGTGCTCCGGCCCCAGCTCTGCGCCACCAGGTTGATCGCTTCGGTAGTCCCGCGGGTGAACACGATCTCCGAAGACGCGGCGCCGAGAAAGCTCGCGACCTTCTCGCGCGCGCCGTCATAGGAGGCGGTGGCACGCTCGCTGAGATAGTGGAGGCCACGATGGATGTTGGCATTCCCGCCGGCATAGAAGCGCGTGAGCGCCTCGATCACCTGCCGGGGTTTCTGACTGGTTGCGGCATTGTCGAGGTAGACGAGCGGGCGGCCGTCCCGCGCGGCCGTGGTGAGAATCGGGAAATCCGCGCGGATCCGTTCGAGGTCGAGGAGGAGGGCGGACTTCACCGCGCCTCCAGGCGCTCCAGCACCAGTCGGTCGAGCTCCTCCCGCACCGGCTGCAGGGCCACCTCGTCGATGACCTCGGCCGCGAAGGCGTAGGTCAGCAACCGTTCCGCGGCATCCTGCGGAACCCCGCGGCTGCGGGCATAGAACAGCGCGGTGTCATCCAGCCGGCCGACCGTGGCGCCGTGGGTGCACTTCACGTCGTCGGCGAAGATCTCGAGCTGCGGCTTGGTGTCCACCTTGGCGAGATCGCTCAACAGCAGGTTGCGGTTGGTCTGCTTGGCGTCGGTCTTCTGCGCCACCGGCTGCACGAACACCTTGCCGTTGAACACCGCCCGCGACCGGCCTTCCAGCACGCCTTTGTACACTTCCCAGCTGCGGCAGTTGGGCTGGTCGTGGAAGATGGCGGTGTGATTGTCCACCACCTGGTCGCCCCGGGTGAGGTAGAGACCGTACATCAGGGTCTCGATGTTCTCATCGTTGAGCCGGACGTGCAGGTTGTGCCGAGCCAATGCGCCGCCCATCGCCATCGAGAACGACCGGTAGTGGCTGTCGCGCTGCTGGTCCACGTGGGTCAGGCCGACGTGGTACGCCCGCTCGCTCTCGCGCTGGATGCGGGTGTGTTCCAGCCAGGAGCCGGCGCCCGGCCGCGACCTCGGTGACCGGATTGGTCCAGTACATCCCGCCGGGAGCGAGCGTGACGTAGCTCTCGATGACGGACGCGCGCGCCCCCCGCTCGACGACGATCACGTTACGCGGGTGGATCGCGGTGCCTTCCGCTTCCTCCGTCGTCACGTACACGAAGTGCACCGGCCGTTCGAGATCGAGCCCGGCGGGGACATGGAGTACCCCGCCATCGCGGAATCCGGCGGTGTTGAGCGCCGTGAACGGACTCCCGTCGAAAGGGGCATGACGGGTGAGGTGCGCCTCGAGCGCCTGGCCGTCGCCGCGCAACGCCTCGGCCAGGCTGCCGACCCGGACCCCACGCGGAAGATCGGCGATCCGGGAGAGCGCTTCGCTGTACGCGCCGTTCACGAAGACCAGGGTGGTCCACTCGGGGTGGCCGAAGTTGAACGGCGTGAGCCGGTCGGCCGGCACCGTGGTGGGAACGCTGGGCGTGGGACGCCATCTGGTATGCGCGATCGGCCCCACGGGCGTGAAACGCCACTCCTCATCCTTGGCCGTGGGGAAGCCCGTGGCACCGAAGCGGTCGGCCGCGGCGCGGCGCACCGGTTCCAGCCACTCCGGCCCCTCAGCCATGCCGGCGCCAGCGCGAAGCTCGAGGTCCTGCACGACCGCCTCGCTCACGCCCCGGCCCCCGCCGACGCATCGGCGTCCACCCACTCGTAACCCTTGGCTTCCAGCTCCAGCGCCAGGTCCTTCCCGCCGGACATGGCGATCCGGCCGTTGGAGAGGACGTGGACGTGGTCCGGCACGATGTAATTGAGCAGCCGCTGGTAGTGGGTCACCACGATGAAGGACCGATCGGGCGAGCGCAGCTTGTTCACGCCGGCGGCCACGATCCGGAGCGCGTCGATGTCCAGACCCGAGTCCGTCTCGTCCAGAATCGCCAGCTTGGGCTCCAGCACGGCGAGCTGGAGGATCTCGTTGCGCTTCTTCTCGCCGCCGGAGAACCCGGAGTTGACGGCCCGGCTCATGATCGCGGACTCCCACTCCACCACCTTGAGCTTCTCCTCGAGCAGGTCGATGAAGTCCATCGAGTCGATCTCCTCCAGGCCCTTGGCCTTTCGGATCTCGTTGTAGGCCGCGCGCAGGAAGTAGGCGTTGGTGACGCCGGGAATCTCGACCGGATACTGAAAGGCGAGAAACACCCCCGACTGCGCCCGCTCCTCCGGTTCCATGTCGAGCAGGTCCTTCCCGTCGTAGATCACCGAACCGCTGGTGACCTCATACGCGGGATGCCCGGCGAGCACCTGGGCCAGCGTGCTCTTGCCCGAGCCGTTGGGCCCCATGACGGCATGCACCTCGCCGGAACCCACCGTGAGGTTGATGCCCTTCAGGATTTCCTTGTCGCCGGCCGACGCCCGCAGGTCTTTGATCTCCAGCACAGCTACCCTCCGACTTTATCAGTGTGTCATCCTGAGCGAAGCGAAGGAACCGGAACCCGCATGGTCCCATTCGCTGCGCTCAGGTGACAATGCCTATCCGACGCTGCCTTCCAGGCTGATCCCCAGCAGCTTCTGCGCTTCCACCGCGAACTCCATCGGCAGCTCCTTGAAGACTTCCTTACAGAAGCCGTTCACGATCATCGAGATCGCGTTCTCGGTGTTGAGGCCGCGCTGCTTCAGATAGAAGATCTGATCTTCCCCGATCTTCGAGGTGGACGCCTCGTGCTCGGTGGAGCTGGAGGCGTTCTGCACGTCGATGTACGGGAAGGTGTGCGCGCCGCAGCGGTTGCCGATCAGCATCGAATCGCACTGGGTGTAGTTCCGCGCGCCGGCGGCCTTGGGCAGCACCTTCACCTGGCCGCGATAGCTGTTCTGCCCCTGACCCGCGCTGATGCCCTTGGAGACGATCGTGCTCCGGGTGCGCTTCCCGGTGTGAATCATCTTGGTGCCGGTGTCGGCCTGCTGCATGCCGTTCACCACCGCCACCGAGTAGAACTCGCCCACCGAGTCGTCGCCCTGAAGGATCACGCTGGGGTACTTCCAGGTGATCGCCGAGCCCGTCTCTACCTGGGTCCAGGAGATCTTGGAACGCGCCCCGGCCGCCTTGCCCCGCTTGGTGACGAAGTTGTAGATGCCGCCCTTCCCCTCCTCATCCCCGGCGTACCAGTTCTGCACGGTGGAGTACTTGATGGAGGCATCATCGAGCGCCACCAGCTCGACCACGGCGGCGTGGAGCTGGTTCTCATCGCGCTTCGGCGCCGTGCAGCCCTCGAGATAGCTCACGGACGCGCCCTCGTCGGCCACGATGAGGGTGCGCTCGAACTGGCCGGTCTGCGCCGCGTTGATCCGGAAATAGGTGGACAGCTCCATGGGGCAGCGGACGCCCTTCGGCACGTACACGAAGGAGCCGTCGCTGAAGACCGCCGCGTTCAGGGCCGCGAAGAAGTTGTCGCTCGCGGGAACCACCGAACCGAGGTACTTCCGCACCAGTTCGGGGTGTTCCTGGACCGCCTCGCCGAACGAGCAGAAGATGATCCCCTGCTCGGCGAGCTTGGCCTTGTAGGTGGTGCCGACCGAGACCGAGTCGAAGATCGCGTCCACCGCCACGCCGGCCAGGATCTTCTGCTCCGACAGCGGGATGCCGAGCTTCGCGTAGGTCTCGAGGAGCTTGGGGTCGGCCTCGTCCAGGCTGCCGAGGGGCTTCATGTTGCGGGGCGCCGCGTAGTAGCTGATGGACTGGTAGTCCACCGGCGTGTAGCGGATATTGGGCCAGCTGTGCGGCTCGGTCATCTTGAGCCAGCCGCGATAGGCCTTGAGCCGCCACTCCAGCAGCCACTCCGGCTCGCGCTTCTTGGCGGAGATGAGGCGGACGATGTCCTCGCTCAACCCCTTCGGCGCGACGTCGGAATCGATATCGGTGACCCAACCGTGCTTGTACTCGCGGTTGACCAGTGTCTCGACTTGGCTGCTCATGACTTCTCCTCGACATCAGTACTGAACTTCACCCGGTATTCGCACGCGGCACAGCCACTCAGAATGTGGCCGGTGCGTTCGACTCGGGCATCGAGTAATCTCCGCCAGGAACCGCGCCTCCGCAGCACAGATCTCCGGAAAGCGCTCGGCCACGGCGGGGATGGCGCAGTTGTGCTCCGTGAGCACGGCGCCACCTTCGCCCGGCGTGATCTCCGCCATGTAGCCCTCGTCCGAGAGCGCCCTGGCGACGACCCGAAGCCTGTCCGCCGGCCCGATTCCCTGGAGCTGCCCCTTGATCCGGCCGGCCAGCGTCTCGAAGTAGGAATCGAGCAGCGCGACCGCCGCATCCCGCCCTTGCCGCGCCACCACCGCGCCGAGCACGGCCGTCAGCGCCTCACTGTACCGGCGGGGGAACAGCTCCTCGCCCGCCGGGCTCAGGCGGTAGGCGAACACAGGCGCCCCCACCCCACGGTGCTCCCGGCGATAACTGACGAGGCCTTCCACCTCCAGCTCCTTCAGGTGGTGCCGGGCCGCATTCAGCGAGACACCGAGCCTGACCGCCAACTCGCGCGCGGTCAAGGGTTGAGCGCGCTTGAGCTGGGTCAACACCGCACCCCGCTGGCCTTTGTGGCCGACGGGCATAGGGGATTCGCTCAGGGACAGCGGGGCGCTCATGATGCGGGAATGGTAAGTAAAGTTGTCGGGATTGTCAAATCGTGCAAGAATATTGGTGTGAATTTGTAAGTGGTTATGGAAGTCATCACTTAATACGCGTCAAGATCGGCTGTACTGGACTCGCGAAGGACTCTGGCAAGCGGGATGGCCCCTTCGCTCCGCTCAGGGTGACATGCGCGGTAGAGTTTATAGTTGTAATTACTACTACTACGCTCCCACCTAATACCTGCCCCACAGCCCGTCTGGCCCGTTCCACACCAAATCCCCATATTGGGATCGCCTCATACGACCCAACTCGTTGGCCCGGAGGAGATTCCTCGATGACCATCCATCGCATCCGGCTGCTCGGAGATCCGATCCTTCGTGCCCGGTGCGAGCCGATCACCCGACCCGGATCCACCGCCGTTCGCGTGATCATGGACGACATGCGCGAGACCCTGCGCGACTGGCAGTCGCGCTTCGGGTCTGGCCGGGCCATCGCCGCGCCGCAGATCGGTGCGCCGGTTCGGATGATCTACGTCGAGATGGACAAGCCGTGGCCGATGATCAATCCGGAGATCGTGGACATCGGCAACGAGGACTTCGAGGTCTGGGACGACTGCTTCTCCTTCCCCAACCTCCTGGTGCGGGTGTCGCGCGCGTACCGGGTCCGTGTCCGCTATCAGGATTTCAAGGGCGAGTGGCACGAGGTGGACCTGGAGGGCGATCGGGCCGAGCTCCTGCAGCACGAGCTCGACCACCTGGACGGTGTGCTGGCCGTGGATCGGCCGCACGGGCTCGACCCGTTCTGCCTCCGCGAGGAGTGGCACCGGTTGTACGGCCCCAACAGACGGTACGGGCAGCCGGAGCCACGGAATGAGATGTTCGCGTCGCCGCTGACGGAGTCGATGTAGAACATCGGCCGTCCTGGCGGCTAGAACCAATCGCCCAGCCGAACGAACACCGCCCCTCTGTCCTCGGTGCTGTACCCGTACTCGAACCGCACCGGCCCTACCGGCGTGTCCGCCCCGATTCCGGCTCGCACGCCTCCCACCCACCCCTCTTCGCCGAACAACGAGCCTCCGACCGCCGTCCGTCCGCCCGCGAACTCGATCCTCGCCAGCAGCGGCCCCTTGATCGGCGTGGTGAGGAGCAACCCGAGCGTCGCTTCGCGATCGCCGCGGCGCTCGCCGATGTGCAGCCCGGGGAATCCGTTGTCGCCCCCCAGGGGGAACGCGAGCTGGATCGGCAGGTCATCGCCCCAGGCGAGCGCCACCCTCGGCGTGAACCGCACTTTGCCGAGCTGCCCGAACAGGTCCGCCTCGAGCCTGGCGCGCTGATATACACCGGTCCAGGCGACCTCGGCTCGGGCCACGCGTCCGCGAGTTCGGCTCACCCGCAGCGCGCGCGCCTCCACACCGACCGTGGACAGATCGTTCCGCACCGGCTCGTGCCACACGTGCCCGCGAAAGCCAGCGGCGACCTCCCAGCCGCCGGGAAACACCCGCTCGACGCCGGCGAACCCGATCGCTTCCCGGGTCTCCAGCTCCGCCAGCTCGTCGCCCTCCCCGTCGAACTGGCGCACATCTTCGGTGGCGAGTCGAATGGTCAACGCCGGATCCACCACCTGGCGCACGATCTGGAACTTCCGGCGAAATCCCGTGGCCAGCTCCTTCCGGAAGGCGTCGAGGTAGACGGCCGCGCTGCCCTCGAGCGCCAGTCCGAAGAGCCGGCGGTCCACGGCGCCCGCCCACATCCGTCCGCCCAACTCGTTGTCGTAGCTGAGTCCGAGCGCCACCACCCGCCGCGCCGCGCGACGCAAGGTGAGGCTGAGCCGCACCGAATCGCCCTCGCCCGTCGGGCCCAGCCAGACGGAGTGGTACGCGTCGGACAGGCCGAGCTCTCGGACTCTGGAGCGCAGCAGGCGGATGTCCAGCGAATCGTCGAGGCCGAGGCCGAGCATCCGCTCGAGCGCGAGTCGCTCGGAATCGTTGGCGGAGTCGGCGGTAAAGCCGGTTACCCGCCGCGGCAGCTCGCGAACCGGCTTTGGCGCGGCGGTGCAACCGGGAGGGCGCAACGAGGTATCGGCGGCGGCGCGACCGTTGACCAGGAGTTGCCGCACTCTGCCGGGAGAGAAGTTGAGGCTGTTGAATCCGTCCACGTTCGGACGCACCAGCACGTCACCGGTGCGCAGGGATTCGGCAGGCTGTTGAAAGAGGAACTCGATCAGCCGATCGGCCACGTTGATCGGCGAGTACCCGTCGAACGTCGCCGCCGGATGCTCGGTCGCGTCGGAGACGATGACCCGCTGGGCGCCTTCGGCACGAGCCACCGCGACCGGGATGTTGGCGGAGAGGCCGCCGTCGGCGAGGAACCGCCCCTCGCGAAGCTCGGGCGCGAAGACGAGGGGGATAGCGATGCTGGCGCGGACCGCCTGTGCCAGATCGCCCGATCGGAGCACCACGGGGTCACCGGTCGCGAGGTCCGTCGCCACGGCACGAAAGGGAATCGGAAGGGAATCGAAATCACCGCGCGCCGTCAGGTTGCCCCGCAGCATCGCGAGGTTCACCAACGCGTTGGCCTCGGATTCGACGACCGCGGCGCTCTGCAGGTTGAACCGGCGGTCGCCCTGTTCCCACATCACCAGCGGCCGCAGGACGCCGAGAGAGCGGGGAGCGCGCGGCTGGTAGCTGCGGAAGAGACGGCTCAGCGGAACGGTGCGGGCGAGCGAATCGAGCTCCCGGCCGCTGTAGCCACTGGCGTAGAGCGCGCCGACGGCGGCACCCATGCTGCTCCCGACGATGAGATCGGGTCGGATCCCGAGGCTGTCGAGCGCCGCCAGCACCCCGATGTGTGCGAGCCCCTTGGCCCCGCCTCCGGAGAGCACCAGGGCAGTCCGCGGAGCCCGGCACTCCTGTGCGAACAGGGGCGCGGCCGCGCCCAGCGCCATGAAAAGAACGAAGCAGCCGAGTAGCCGGAGCACCATGTTGGGGGAAGATACACCACCCCTTGCGCCGCCCACTCAGAGTCCGTATACCTTTGCGAAGATGACGGGAACAGGGCCGATTTTTGTGGAGGATTGGCGATGACGTATGTGATTGTCGAGGCGTGCATTGGGGTGAAGGACCGAGCCTGCGTGGATGTCTGTCCTGTGGACTGCATCTACGAAGGGGAGGACCAGTTGTACATCCATCCCGACGAATGCATCGACTGCGGCGCGTGTGAGCCGGAGTGCCCGGTCACGGCCATCTTCCCCGAAGAGGATGTCCCACCCAACATGACGGCGTTCATCGAGAAGAATAAGGAAGTCTTCAACGCCGATACGCCGCCGGGACGCCCCAAGCGATAGCCAGGGCGCCGGCCCGAGTTCCCCGCGACCTCTCCGAGCTCGGAGGGGTCGCTTCGTTTGTGCACCACGATAGCACACAAGAAAGGCGGCCCCGCGCTCGTACTGCTTGGCCGCGAGCGCGGGACCGTTTGTTGGTGAGGACGGGGAGACCAGAGGGACCTGCAGGTCCATGTTCATCCCGCCACCACTCACAACGCTGGGTGGGGGACAAAGGTTTCAGGGCAGTCCTTCCAGGAATGCCAGGATGGCGTCGGTGGTCTCGACCGGCCGCTCCATGGACGGCAGGTGTCCCGCCGAGCGGATCACCACCAGGCTGGCCCCGGGGATGTCGTCGGCCATGGCGCGGGCCTGAGGGGCTGGGATCACCTCGTCTTCGTCCCCCACGATCACCAGGGTCGGGATGCCGCCCAGCTCGGGCAGCATGGCCGAGCTGTCGGGCCGATCGCGCATGGCGCCCAGGGCGCCGACGATACCGGCGACCGGCATCGCGGCCATGATCCCCCGCACCCGCTCCACCGTTGCGGGAGCTCCGGCCAGGGTCGAGGCGCCCAGCATTTTCGCCAGCATGCTGTCGGCGACGGCCTCGGCACCTTGCTCGCGGGCCGTCGCCGCGGCGGTATCGCGACCCTTCTTTCCTTCCGGGGTATCGGCCTCCGCCCGGCTGTCCACCAGGATCAGCCCCCGCACGCGATCTCTCCACCGGCGCAGGAACTCGAACGCGATGTAGCCGCCCATCGAATGTCCCACCAGGACGACTCGCTCGATGCCGAGAAGGTCGAGAAGGGCGACGAGGTCGGCCGCGTACGTGTCCATGCTGTAGCCGAGGTCGGGTGCATCCGACTGGCCGGAGCCGCGGAGATCCGGCGCGATGCGGCACCAGCCGTCGAGGGCCGCGAGCTGGTGGGTCCAGATCGAGCGGTCGAGGGGATAGCCGTGGATGAAGAGCACGGCCGGACCGTCGCCCCTGACGTCGACGGCCAGGGCGACGCCGTTGACCGTCAGGCGCTGCACCTCGCCGGCTTCGCGCCGGCGTGAGGCCATGAAGTCGTTGAACTCACGGGGCACCGCCACCGGCCGGCCCTGCCGGTTCACGCACACGAAGAGGAACTCGGCCGTGGCGATGAGCGCGTCGTCGCGCCCGCGGCGGGCGACCTGACGCATGGTGAAGCTGGTGCGGCCGAGGTGGGTCAGGTCCTGCTCGAATCGCAGCACGTCGCCCGGGAAGGCGGCGGCGTGGTACTCGATGGTGGTTTTGCGCACGGCCGGCCAGGTCCCGGTGCGGTCGAACAGGTCCATGCCCGGACCGGCGCGCAACGTCTCCCACCGGGCACGCTCGAACAGGCTCAGGAACGAGGCCTGATTCAGGTGCCCGAACGCATCGCACTCGTCGGGATATACCGTCAACTGGATGGCGGTCATGGACCGGGCGCCTCGGTCGGGGGCGGGAGCTAGATATACTACAGCATCCAGTTGCTTCTTCGATAGCTCACGGTTCGGACCGAAAGCCATGAAACCCCAGACTGATTACATACGCCACGCCGCCCGACTCGCGCGCAAGCTGCAGATGGACGCCGCCATGGGCGGCACGCCGCAGCCCGACGCGGAGTTCTATAAGACCCTCTCCAAGGCTCTGGACGAGATCGCCGCCGGTCTCGAGCTGGTCGCGAAAGCGGACTGATCACGTGCAGCTGATCGGGACCGCGTCCGAGCTGGCGGCGCTCGCCGACCGGCTGCGGCCGGAGCCGCTCCTCGCCGTCGATACAGAGGCGGCGAGCTTCCATCGCTATCTGGACCGGGTCTACCTGCTCCAGATCTCCTCGCGGACCGAGACCGCAGTGGTGGACCCGCTCGCCACCGACGGGCTCGGCCCGATCGGCGAGCTGCTCGCCGATCCCGCCATCGAGATCGTCTTCCACGACGCGGACTACGACCTCCGGCTGCTGAATAAGGAATACGGCTTCGAGGCGCAGGCACTGTTCGACACCCGGATCGCCGCGCAGCTCCTGAACGAGCCCGGCATCGGGCTCGCCGCGCTGCTCGAGAAGTATCTCGGCGTGAAGCTCGACAAGCGCTATCAGCGCGCGGACTGGTCGTCCCGGCCGCTCTCGCCCGAGATGCTGGCCTATGCCGCCGCCGACACCCGCTACCTCCTTCAGCTCCGCGACATCCTGCGCGATCAGCTGACCCAGAAGGGGCGGCTGGGCTGGGGCCAGGAAGAGTTTGCGCTGCTGGAGGACATCCGTCCGTCACCACCCGACCAGGCGGAGCCGGGATGGCTACGGCTCAAGGGCGCCAAGGCGCTCAAGGGACGCGAGCTGGCGGTGCTGCGCGAGGTGTGGGAGTGGCGGGAGAGCGCGGCGCGCAAGGCGGACAAGGCCACGTTCCGGATCCTCAACAACGAGCCGATGCTCGCGATGGCGAAAGTGCCACCCAGGGATCTCGCCGCCCTCCAGGCGATCCAGGGCGTGAGCGCCGACCAGGCGCAGCGACGAGGAAAGGAAGTGCTCGCGGCCGTGGAGCGCGGCCTGGCGGTGCCCGACGGAGACCTCCCGCGCGTACCTCGCCCTCAGCGGCGCGCGCCGGACCTCGCGTTCGAGCAGCGGCTGGAGAAGCTCAAGGCGGCGCGCAACGCGCTGGCCGTGAAGTACGACCTTCAGCCGGGCGTGGTTTGCCCCAACGGAACGCTGGAAGCGGTCGCCCGGGCGCACCCGAAGACGGTCGAGGATATGGGGGCGGTGGTGGAGCTGCGGCGGTGGCAGCTCAGGGAGTTCGGGGAGGCGCTGCTCGGGGCGATGGGATAGGCACTGGATGGAGTAGGAACAATGTGTCACCTGAGCGGAGCCAGCATGGTCCCCTTCGCTTCGCTCAGGGTGACATCTATTGTGATGGACGCTCGCGCGCGCCTCGTCGCACTCGGCGCAGCCCGACCTCCTTGGAGTGCAAGAAACATCAAAGGATCCGCCGCCAGCTTCTCGACCGCTACCTCCACCACATCCCGCGACCGCACCAGACGGGCGCGCGCGCGTCCGACGAGCCCCTCGCGTTGCGCCCCGCGATCACGCAGCCACTCGTCCGCGAGCGCGAACCGCGTGCAGCAGTGATCGTTCTCACGATACTCGATCCGCTTCGGCCGCCTATCCGGTCCGCGCACCGTGATGTGCTTCGCCAGACCGTACGGCACACCGGCGATCAGCTCCGCCAGATGAAGCGTCGTATTGGCATCGTGTCCCACGCCGAGCAGGAGCACCTTGCCGTCGAAATCATGGACCCGGCCGACGGGACTCGCCGGGATGTGCGGCGGCAGCGGCAGCGGATCGGATGTGATTCGCTCGGCTGCCGGGCCAGCGGCGGCGAAGGCGAACTCGTGCCGGCTGCGGACGACTCCGTGCTGTCGCCAGAACGTATCGGCCACGATGCCAAGGTCAGGACTCGCGGGAGTGGAGGACGGATCGAAGGGCAGGGCGTCGTCACCGGTCCAGGAAGGCATCACCAGCGTGCCCTCCGGCCCTAGCGCTTCGCGCAGCGCCGCGATGAGACCGCCCGGCCCGCCTTCGACCGGCCGCACGGCACGGAACGACGTGTGGACCAGCAGGACGTCACCGGCGAGAACGCCCAGCTCGCG
The DNA here is from genome assembly GCA_963720365.1 of uncultured Gemmatimonadales bacterium. GTDB lineage: Bacteria > Gemmatimonadota > Gemmatimonadetes > Gemmatimonadales > GWC2-71-9 > CAVVWJ01. Next base: position 276,857 of record CAVRFK010000007.1, read on the forward strand.
TACCTGGGCGGCGATTTCGGAGGGGGTCACACCTAGAATCCGAGGAAGGCCCTCACCCGGGGGTCCATCTTCTCCGGGGTCCAGTAGGGGTCCCACACCAGCTCCACGTCCACGCTCCGCACGCCCTCGACATCGCCGGCGACCTTCTTCACGTCCTCGATGATCTCTCCCCCGGCCGGGCAGCCAGGGGAGGTGAGCGTCATCTTGACCCGTACGTCGCCCTCGTCAGTGGACTCGACGTCGTAGACGAGACCGATGTCGATGATGTTGAGGTTGAGCTCCGGGTCTTTGACGGCCCGGAGGGCCTTGCGGATGGTCTCGGGGGTGGGCACGGGGTGGCTCGCTTGCTCGGGCATCATGCTGAAGTCTAACCCGCTCGACGCCCTAGCACCGCGCCACCAGCTGCTGGGCGCAGCTGTGCGGCACCAGGCGGATCGCCGCGTCCGACATCTCGGTCCTGAGCGCCTTGAGGCCCTTCATCGAATCCCTCGCCTTGGGATCGAACGCCCGATTGGTCAGGAAGACCAGGAAGAGATCGTGGGTCGGGTCGATCCACAGCTCGGTGCCGGTGAATCCCGTGTGGCCGTAGGCCGACTGGCTGATCAGCGTACCGAAGATGCTCGGCTCCTCGGCGTTGAGATCGGGCGAATCCCACCCCAGGAGCCGGGTACCGCTCCGGGGGCCAGGGGTGAGGAACTGCCGCATGGTGGCCGGGGTCACCCACTGTCCTCTCGGACCCATGCCATCCCGCAGCCAGACCTGGGCGAACCGCGCGAGGTCCATCCCGGTCGAGAACACGCCGGCGTGACCCGCCACTCCGCCGAACGCGGCCGCGTTCTGGTCGTTCACGTCGCCCGGAACCGGCTGCCCCCGCCAGATACCGCTCGGCGCCGTGCTGCGCTTGAGGCGGGCGGGCACCCGGAACCGCGTCTGCTCCATGCCGAGCGGATTGAAGACCGCCGTATCGGCGAAGCGGTCGAGCGGGGTCCGGGATACCGACTCGATGACGAGTCCCAGCAGCATCGCGTTCAGATCGCTGTAGGCCGCGGAATCGCCGGGCGGGCGGACCAGCGGCTGGGCATAGAGCAGCGAGACCATCCGCGACTTGCTCCGGCCCGCGCGCCGGTAGATCGGCACGTAGGGCTTGAGACCGCTGGTGTGATCCAGCAGCATGCGGACGGTCACCTGCTTCTTGAGTCCGCCGGAGAAGCGGGGCAGGTACCGTCCCACCGGCGCGTCGAGATCGAGCTTGCCCTCGTCCACCAGCCGCATGGTGGAGGCGGCCGTGGCGACGACCTTGGTAATGGAAGCGATGTCCCAAAGGGTCGAATCGGGGGTGGGGACTTTCGAGGCCGGATTCCAGGTAAAGTGCCCGTACCCGCGAGCGTACAGGATCGAGTCCCGCCGTCCTACGACGACGACCGCGCCGGGATAGAGGCCGTCGCGTATGCCGGCGAGGGCCGCCTTGTCCACGTCGGCGAAGGTCTGGGCTGCGGAAGGTGCTGCCGAAGCCATCATGAGGAGAACGGTGACGATGCCGCAGCGGTAGGCGGCGGTGACTCGAGTGCCCACCCGATCAGCGACCGGTCAGCTCGTCGCGCACCGGGCCGGGGGGTAACCGGTAGAGGACCTCGATCGTGCGACGATCGCGCTCGGTAAGCGTGCCAGTGCGGGTCGCCGGAAACATCACGTCGTTGGTGTCGGAGGAGTGGGGCAGTCCCAGCGCGTGGCCGGCCTCGTGCACCGCCACGGAGAGGAGGGCCGCGTCGGGGAGCACGGTGCCGGTGTGGGTCCGGAGCGCGAGGGAAATCGAGGCCCGCCGCACCCGGCCGAGCTGGTCCCACGTGAGGTCGGTCTGGCCGGCGCGGTCGAAGTCGAAGTGATCGATCCATCGGATCATGACGTCGGCATCGGCCGAATCGGAGACCACTTCGAAACGGATGCCCACACCCGTCTGCTCCCAGCGGTCGAACGCATCGCGGGCAAATCCCGCCATCCTCGGCAAATAGCCCGGGGCACCGCCTTCCACGATATGCAGGCGGATGGGTTTGCCCCATCTGTCGGGCCAGCGCCGCACCACCGAATCGGTGCTCATGATCAGGGAGTCGAGGTACGTCCCGCCGACCTCCCGGGACAGCCGCTCCCGGGTCACCATCCGGACCCGGCGCTCCCCCGCCGGCTCCGCCGCTCGTCCCGCGGCGCCATCCCGGCGGATAACTTCATCTCCCAGATCAGGATGGGCCGTCCCTGACTGGGTGGCGCTCGGCCCCTGGATGGCCTCGTGGGCGGCATCCGAGGAGAGCTTGAGCTGGCCGATCCTGTCAACCAGGACCAGCACCGCGAGAGCCAGAGTGAGGAGGGGGAGGACGGCACGCCGCATGGTTCGAGGGAATATGGGCAAGGGACGCGCCACGTCGCCAGCGCGGCTAGCGCCGAGTCCTGCACCCGTCTAACATTGGCCGCCTGCGCGGTCCGGCGCGGCATCGGAGTCCGGAGGAGCCACTGAACCTGATGGAACCTTTCGCCCGGGCGCTGGTGCGCTGGCGCTGGGCGGTGCTGGTGGTGTGGGTGGTGATCGGCGGGGTGGCCCTGGTGCGCGCACCGGCCACTCCCGGACTCCTCAACATCCGCGGCGGAAGCCAGCGCGAGACCGAGGCCTCCCTCACCGAAAAGCTGCTGAACGATCGGTTCGCCCGTCCGATCGGCGAGTTCTTCGCCGTCACCCTCGAAGGCCCTTCCCGCTTCGATTCCGGTCCGTCCCGCGAAGTCCTCGATTCGGTCATCGCCGCGCTCGACCGCGAGCCTTACGTGCGCGGGCTCGTCTCCTTCCCCGGCACCAACGACACGACGTTCCTGAGCCGGGACCGGCGGTACCACCTTCGTCATCGTCGCGATCGACACGGAGGTGGGCGACAGCGCGGGCGCGTTCGTCGCTCCCACCCGCCAGGTGGTCCGGAACGCACTCGCCCGCGCGCCCGACGCCGCGCTCTACCGGGCACGCGTCACCGGGCGGGCGCCGCTCGACCTCGACGTGCGGATGGTGGTGACCGCGGACAGCCGACGGGGGGAGACGATGCTGCTGCCCCTCACGCTGGTGATTCTGGTCCTGGCCTTCGGCGCGTTGGTGGCGGCGTCACTGCCGCTGGTGGTCGGCGTGCTCGCGATCGCGATCTCGCTCACGATCATCGGATTGCTCACCAAGGTCACCCCGATGTCGATCTTCGTCCTCAACATGACGACGATGATCGGACTGGGGGTCGGCATCGACTACTCGCTGCTGGTGGTGACCCGGTTCCGCGAGGAGCTGGGGCGGGGCCTGCGCCGCACGGAAGCGGCGGTCAGCACGATGGTGACGGCGGGGTCGGCCGTGATCACCTCGGGGCTGACAGTGTTCGTGGGGTTCGGCGCGCTGCTGCTGACGCCCCTGATCGAGACGCGGAGCGTCGGCATCGGCGGACTCATCGTCGTGGCGGCGGCGGTCCTGCTCGCGATCACGCTGCTCCCCGCCCTGCTCGCCATCCTCGGCCGGGAGATCGACCGGCCCCGCTGGCTGGCGCGGCGGCTCGCGTGGTACCACGCACCGCAGGTCTGGGAGAAATGGGCCCGCACCCTGGCCCGGCATCCGGTTCGCGCCATGGTGTACGGCGGTGTCACCATCGCCATTCTCACCGCGCCGCTCTTCTGGATCCGGATCGGCCTCCCTTCTCGCCACTGGTGGCCCATGGGCACCGAGGCGGGGGAAGGACTCGACGTCCTCTCGAAGATGGGCGTCGCGGGGTACGTCCAACCCATCCGGATCCTGGTCGAAGTGCCGCCCGGGCGCACCACCATCCAGGCGGCGGCGCTGCGCGGACTGATGACCCTCTCCGACTCGCTCAAGGCCGACCCGCGCGTGCGGGAGGTGCGGAGCCTGGTGAATCTCGCGCCGGGGACTTCCCTGCTCGGCTATTCGGTGCTCTACAGCGACCTGGAGTCCGCCCGGGCGCAGTATCCGAGCTTCATGGACGCGTATCTCAGCAGGGACCGCCGCCTCACGCTGCTCGACGTCATCCCCGCCGATACCACCTCACTGACCTCGGCGATGGAGCTGGTCGAGCGCGCCCGCCAGCTGGGGCACGCCAACCTGCGCGGCACCCGAGGCATGCAGCTCATGGTGGGCGGCTACGCCGCCTCCGCGGTCGACTTCCAGCACGACCTGCTGCGCCGCTTCCCGCTGCTGGTCGGCCTCATCCTCGGCGCCACCGCGGTGATGCTCGCGATCGCCTTCCGCTCGGTGCTGGTCCCGATCAAGGCGATCATCATGAATACACTGTCGGTGAGCGCCACGTTCGGGCTCATCGTGCTGGTGTTCCAGTTCGGAGTGGGATCGTCGGTCTTCGGGCTCACCGGACCGACGTCGGCGATCTTCGTGGTGATCCCGGTGCTGGTGTTCGCGGTGGTCTTCGGGCTCAGCATGGACTACGAGGTGTTCCTGCTGAGCCGGATCAAGGAGGCGTACGACCGATCGGGCCGCAACACGGCCGCGACGATGGAAGGCCTGAGCGCCACGGCGTCCGTGATCACATCGGCGGCCCTGATCATGATCCTCGTGTTCGGCGTGTTCGCCTTCGCGCGGGTGCTGCCGATGCAGATGCTCGGCTTCGGGCTGGCGGTGGCGGTGCTGCTCGACGCGACGGTGATCCGGATGGTACTGGTGCCGGCGTTCATGCAGGCGATGGGGCGGTGGAACTGGTGGCCGGGCGGGAGGCGGGCGGGGAGGGACAGTACGGAGGTGTCGGCGATCTCGGAGTAACTCAGGGAGAAAATCGGACGGCACGCGCCGCCACCCGCACCAGACTGCCCGCCAGCTCCACCACGCTCAGCCCCACCAGCAACAGCGCCAGCACGACGAGCAGGAGACCCGCCACGATGGACCGCCTCGGCTTCGGCTCCGGCGCTGCCGGCTCCTCCACGGGAATCCGGTTTCCCCGCACCACCATCGCATAGGCCGCCCGGCGCTTGGCCACCTCGTCACTCTCGGCTCGGGGCTCCTCCGGAAGCGGCGGGAGGTCGAGACCGGTACCTGGCGGGCGGAATCGCGCACGCAGCTCCCAGGCCTGCGCGCACCTCTACATGCAGGGCCACCGGCTGCCAGCTCTGCCGCGCCTGGTCGAACATCGGCGTTTCGGGCGAGACGAGGGCGGCCTCGAGCGCGTCGAGCACCGATTCGACGTCGGGGAGCTCGAAGTCGCCGGCGGCGGGGTCGGAGAAGCGGAAGCGGTGGGTCGAGGTCATCGCTTCGCGTCCAGCCAGTTCGGCCCGATGCCGATATCCACCACGAGCGGCACCCGCAGCTCGACCACGTTCTCCATGTGCGACCGCACCAGCGCCCCCAGCCGCTCCACCTCCTCCGGCGGGCACTCGAACACCAGCTCGTCGTGCACCTGGAGCAGCATCCGCCCCCGGAGGCCGTCGTTCCGGATCGCGTGGTGGATGCGGGTCATGGCCACCTTGATGAGGTCGGCGGCCGAGCCCTGGAGCGGCGAGTTCTGCGCGTTGCGCTCGCCGTAGGCGCGCATGTTGAAGTTGCGGTCACGGATCTCGGGGATGTACCGCCGGCGCTTGAAGATGGTCTCGACATATCCCTGCTCCCGCGCCAGCGCGATGGAGCGATCGAGAAACGCCCGGACACCGGCGAAGCGCTCGAAGTAGCGGGCGATGAAGTTCCGCGCGTCCTCCATCGAGATGTTGAGCTGCCGGCTGAGCGCGAACGGCCCCTGCCCGTAGATCGTGGCGAAGTTGATCGTCTTGGCCCGCGCACGCATCTCCGGCGTCACCTGGTCGGCTTCGACGTTGAAGATGAGCGCCGCGGTCTGCCGGTGGATGTCGCCGCCCTGATTGAACGCTTCGATGAAGGCCGGGTCGCCGGAGAGGTGCGCCATGATGCGCAGCTCGATCTGGGAATAGTCGGCCACCAGGAAGGTCCAGCCTTCCCGGGGCACGAATCCCCGGCGGATCTCCTCGCCACGGAGACTGCGCACCGGGATATTCTGGAGATTCGGATCGCTCGAGCTGAGCCGTCCCGTCGCGGCGCCCGCCTGATTGAACGTGGTATGAATCCGGCCGGTCCTCGGGTCGATCGTAGCCGGGAGCGTATCGACGTAGGTGCTCTTCAACTTCTGAAGCTCGCGGTATTCCAGGATGAGCCGGGGCAGCTCGTGACCCATCGCGGCGAGCTGCTCCAGCACGTCGGCATCGGTGCTGGGGCCGGTCTTGGTCTTCTTGAGCACGGGAAGCTGCTGCTTGTCGAACAGCACCGTCGCGAGCTGCTTCGGGGAATTGAAGTTGAGGTCCATCCCCGCCACCCGGGAGATCTCGCCCTCGAGCCGGCGCATGTCGGCGCTCAGCTCACCGTCCAGCCGGGCGAAGACCGCGCGATCCACGCCGATCCCTTCCCACTCCATGTCCACCAGAACCTCGACCAACGGCAGCTCCACCTCGCGGTACAGGCTTTCCATCTCCATCTCGCGGATGGTGGGAAGGAACCGCTCGTGCAGCGCCAATACGGTCGCGCTGTCGGCGCCGCAGAACTCGGCGGCCGCGATCACGGTCGCCTCGGCGAACGGAATCTCCGTCTTTCCCTTGCCGGTGATGTCCTGGTAGGTCTTGAGCGGTCGGCCGAGGTGCTCGAGGCAGAGATTGTCGATCGCGTGGGAGCGGCGACCGGGATCGAGGATGAAGCTCTCCAGCATGGTGTCGTACGCGACGCCGGCGAGCTCCACGCCGGCGCGACGGAGCACCTGCCAATCGTACTTGATGATGTGGCCGGCCTTGGCGACCGCGGGATCGGTGAGCAGCTCGCGAATCGGCGCCATTTCCGCACTGGTGAGGGGCGGGAGGTTCTGCACCGAACCGGGCGGCGTCATGCCCTCGGCGAGCGAGCCAAGGTCGGACCGGGTGTGGTGGCCCAACGGGAGATACCACACCTCGGACTGCGCCACCGAGAGCGAGAGGCCGACCAGATCCGCGCTCCGCGATCCGAGTGAGGTGGCGACGGTGTCGATCGCGATCAGCGGCGCCTGGCGCAACCGCTGCGCCAGCGCGGGAATCTCGGCGACATCCTCCACGACCTTCACCTCGAAGGCCGGCGTCGCGTCGATCGCGAGCCAGTCACTCGCGGAGAAGCCGCCGGCCTCCACGGCGGCGTCACCCTGCGGCATGACGGCGACCGAGTCTCCGCCCTCCTGCGATTCGTCCTCCCCTGCCCCAGCCTGGTTCCGGAAGGCGCCGCGCGCCGCCGGCTTGCTGCCCGCCGGCTCGGCCTCGATCCCGCCCAGCCGGCGCGCGAGGGAGTAGAACTCCAGCTCGGTCAGGATCCGGATGGCGGCCTCGCGATCGGGCTCCCGGAGGGTGAGCTGGGAGACATCCAGCTCCACGGGGACGTCGCGCTTGAGGGTGACCAGCTCGCGCGAGAGCCGCGCGTTGTCCGCCTGCGCCAGCAGAGCCTCGCGGGAGCGTTTGGCCGTCACCTCGCTGGCGCGGGACAGCAGCGTTTCCAGGTCGCCGTACTCGGCGAGCAGCTTCTGGGCGCCCTTCTCCCCGATGCCCTTCACCCCCGGGATGTTGTCCGAGGTGTCGCCCACCAGGGAGAGGAAGTCCACCACCTGCGACGGCGGCACACCGAGCCGCTCGGAGGCGTTGGACTCGTCCACCCAGGTCTCTTCGACTCCCGCGGAACCGCCCCGGCCCGGGTTGAGCAGCACGATGCCGGGACCGATGAGCTGGTAGAAGTCCTTGTCACCCGAGACCACCACCGCCTGGAGCCCGCGCTCCACCCCGTGGGTGGCGAGGGTGCCGATCACGTCGTCGGCCTCGTAGCCCGGCACCGTGATGAGCGGGATGCGGAACGCCTCGAGCATCTCGATGATGCGCTCGAGCCCGCGGGAGAAGTCGGCCTGGAGCTCCTCGCCCAGCTTCTCGCGGGTGGACTTGTACTCCGGAAACCGCTCGGCGCGGAAGGACGACCCGGCGTCGTTCACCCAGGCCACGTAGTCGGGCCGGTACTTCTCGCGCAGACGCATGAGGAAGTTGACGACCCCCCAGGCCGCCGAGGTGTTCTCGCCCTTGCTGGTGCGAAGCGGGCGCGAAATCATCGCGTAGAAGGCGCGGTAGATCAGCGCGTAGCCGTCGATCAGGAAGAGGCGGGGAGGGGTGTGGTTCGGCATACAGGGAAGGTACGGGGGAATGGAGGAGGGCGGAACGGAGAGGTGTCACCCTGAGCGAAGCGAAGGGGGCATAGTCGGGCTATGGCTCCTTCGCTTCGCTCAGGATGACAATCAGCCCTGTCTCCGCACCCGCGACAGAATCCGCTCGTACTCCGCCCGCGAGCCCGGCGTCAGCCGCAGGCGGCCGAACCCCGTCTCGTCCTGGAAGTAGATCTCCAGCCGGTGGGTGAGGTAGGTCCAGCGAATGATCCGGCTCGCGGTCCCGGGCGTGCTTTCCACGCTCTCGTCCGGCGGGCCGAGGGTGACGAGCACCTCGCCACGGTCGGTGCGCCAGCCGGGGATGCCCTCGTCCTTGAACCGCTGGTTGGCGGCGTTCACCCGGCTGAAGTACTGGTTGAGCGCCTCGTTCTCGGGCGTGCCGGTGTTGGGATCGGTGGCGGCGTAGAAGTCGCGCCAGAGCCGAGCCCGCTCGCCGGTGGGGGCGCGGCGCATCGCGGCGATCTGCTCGTCGTGGCCGAAGAAGCGGAGCAGGTCGAGCATCTCGTCGAAGTTGGTCACCACCCAGGCCTGGGTGAACGAGACCAGGCCGGACGCGCTCCGCTCCGGATCCGATCCCACCACCAGCTGCAGCTCGCCGAGCGAGACGCTGTCGGGGGCGAGCCGGACGACCTGGCTCTCCACTTCCCTGCCCCCGCGGAACCGCAATGAGTCGCTGTAGATGGTGCGCTTCTGCTCATCGATGACCTCGAACGGCACCTTGGTCGGCCCCTCGAAGGCATAGCCCTCGACGTAGGCGAGCAGGGTGTCGCTGCCATAGCCCACGGCGCCGCGCGGATTGAGAACCAGGGACAGCGGATCGGCCAGGCTTCCCCGCCCCGTCGCCTGGTAGGTCAGGATCGGGCCGGAATAGCTCGCTTTCCCGAACTTGGGGGCGGTATACTCCGCGGTCCCGCTGCTCTCCGAGGTCGAGGAGGCGTCGCGGACGGTGGCGGTCACTTTGTAGGTGCCCGGAACGAGGCGGAGGACCTGCTGGAAGAGCACGCTCTCGTCCGCCCGCTGAGTCTCCTGGAAGGTGGCGACCCGGACCAGCTCCTCGCGGGCGAGATCCACCGGCGGCGCGCCGTCGCGCTTGAAGGAGAGGGCGACGCGGTACCGGGCGACGAACGAGTTCCCTTCCCTCTGAAACGCGAACGCCCGGTTTTCGAGCGACAGGCCAAGCACGGCGATGACCGAATCACCGGGTCCGGCAGCGAAGGCGACGGTGCCGACGAACGGCATCGGATCTCCGGCCGCGATCCGGCCGAGCCGCTGGTAGAACTGGGTGGTATTGAGGAGCCTGGTGAGGGCTTCGGTGGGCCTCGGCTGCTCTTCGCTGCCGACCCGCTTCCAACTGCCGCAGCCGATGGTGGTGGCCACCAACGCTGCCATGACGAGCCGACGCATTGAGACACTCCTCGGCAGAGCCGAATGAACCCGCAGCCGCGGGTCTGCGAACGTTAGTGGCGGCGAACGAGAAGCGTCAAGCGTCCAACTTGCTGCGTGGTGAGAGATTAACTAGCTTGGCGGTTCCATGAACGCGGACAATATGGTCGGTCGGACGGTGGCCGGGTACCGCCTCGCCAAGTATATCGGCGAGGGCGGCACGGCTACGGTGTACTGCGCCGACCACGGCGATCGCGGCCAGGCGGCCGTCAAAATCCTGCGCCCCCGCCTCGCCGGCGATCCGACCGCGGTCAAGCGCTTCCTGCGGGAAGCCGAATACGGGTCGCGGGTCAGCCATCCCAACATCGTCCGTACGTATGATTACGGCGAATCGGATGGGCTGCACTATCTGGCCCTTGAGTGGGCCGCCGGCGAGCCGCTGGCGGAATTCGTCAACCGCTCGGGTAAGCTGGCGCCTCAGCTGGCGTGCACCATCGTCCAGCAACTGGGCGAGGCGCTCATGGTGGCCCACCGTGCCGGGATCATCCACCGCGACTTGAAGCCCGCCAACATCATGTACGACCCGGTCACCCAGACGGCCAAGCTGCTGGACTTCGGGATCGCACGGGATGCGGATGCGGCCCCGGAGGAACGGCTCACCCGGGCCGGATTCTTCGTCGGCACGCTCCAGTACGTGGCGCCAGAAACCCTTAGTGGTGAACTAGTTAGCGAGCAGGCCGACGTCTACAGCCTGGCGACGATCACCTACTATCTGCTCACCCAGGAGCACCCGTTCACTGGCAAGAACCCGAGGGAGTTGTTCCAGCAACTACTAACTCAGCCTCCGGTCTCGCTCAACCAGGCGGTGAAGGGGCTCAAGTTCCCGGCCGCCGTCGAAGCCGCCGTAATGCGCGGGCTGGAGCGGGACCTCGCCAAGCGCAGCAAGACGGTGGACGAATTCGCCCGGGGCTTCTGCACGTCGGTGCAGATGGATCTGTCGGCCAAGAAGCCCGGGTTCCTCGCCTCGTTCTTCAAGAAGGGCGGGTCATAGGCCCGATGGCGGGCGACGACCGGGAGCGTCTTCGCCAGCTCCTGCTCGAGCGGTCGGTGCGGCGTGGCGATTTCGTGCTCGCGTCTGGTGCGCGTTCCTCCTATTACATCGATTGCCGGCTCACGACCATGAGCGCCGAAGGGCAAGGGCTCATCGGGCGTCTGGGTTGGCGCGCCATCAAGGAGAACGGCTGGCGGCCGAGGGCGGTCGGCGGCCTGACGATGGGCGCGGATCCGGTCGCGTACGCGATCGCGTCGGCGAGCTTCGGCACCGACCTGCCGATCGAGGCGTTCAGCGTGCGCAAGGAAGCGAAGGGGCACGGGACGGGGAAGGTGATCGAGGGGAACTTCGCCCTGGGCGACGAGGTCGTGATCGTGGAGGACGTGATCACCTCGGGCGGATCGGCCCAGAAGGCGATCGAAGCCGTGACGATGGCGGGTGGCGTGGTGCTCGGCGTGCTCGCGGTGGTGGACCGCGGGGAAGGGGGACGGGCGAAGCTCGAGCGGGAGGGCAGGGGAGTCGTGGCGCTCGTGGGGGCGGGCGAGCTCGGCCTCGGGTAGACCAAAGCTCGCAGGGACCGTGCAGCAGGTGTCACGGATCAGACTTTAATCCGTAGCTCATCGTCGGCCGCATACTCAGCCAATCGCCGAGAGCCATGTTCCTCGCCGACCGAGTGCAGGAGGATGTCATGAGCTCGCCCGCCGCACTGCTCGTCATAGACGTCCAGCAGGGTCTCGACGATCCCAAGTACGGCCAGCGAAACAATCCGGACGCGGAGCGGCGCATCGCCGACCTGCTCGCCGGCTGGCGCGCCGCGGGCCATCCGGTGATTCACGTCCAGCATCTCTCACTCGAGCCGCACTCGCCGCTACGCCCCGACCGGCCGGGCCACGCCCTCAAAGCCGAAGCGCAGCCGATCGCCGGCGAGCCGGTGTTCCAGAAGCACGTGAACAGCGCCTTCATCGGCACCGAGCTCGAGGCCTATCTGCGTGAGCGCGGCATCGAGTCGCTGGTGGTCACCGGGCTTACGACCGACCACTGCGTGTCCACGACCGTTCGGATGGCCGGCAATCTCGGTTTTGTCGTCACGCTGGTCGAGGATGCGACCGCCACCTTCGAACGCCGCGGCCCGGACGGCACCCACTACAGCGCCGATCTCATGCACGCCGCCGCGCTGGCGAGCCTGCACGGCGAGTTCGCGACGGTGCGCAGCGCCCGCGAGGTGCTCGCCGGCATCTCGAGCTAAGCGCGGGCACGCCGCTCACGATCAGGAGCATCGGGGATGCATCGGTTTCGCCAGGAGGATCTTCCGTTTCAGGGCAGCTCCCACCAGTTCGTCGGCGCCGACCGGGGCGACGTCGGCATCTCCGCCTTCCTGCTCAGCGCGTTGCCCGGCCGGGGACCCGGTCCTCACCGGCATCCGTACGACGAGGTTCAGTTCATCAGGGAAGGGCGCGGATTGTATGTCGTCAACGGGGAGGAGTTCGAGGCTGGGGCGGGTGACATCCTCGTGATCAAGGCGGGCGAGATCCACAGCTTTCGCTGCATCGGTGACGCGCCCTTGGTGCAGGTGGACATCCACCTGAGCCCACGTTTCATACAGGAGAATTTGACCTAGGCTCTTGCCACGGCCGCCAGAAAGCGCAGAATAGAGGCGGCGCCTGATCCGCGCCTAACCTCGTCGGCCCCGCCCCAGCCGGGCCCTCGCGAGGCAAAGGGGGGCATACTCCCGGATCCGTCTGGTTGGAACCTTGGACGCCGCGGGCGTCGTCGCTGGGGGACGTATCGCCCGTGGCCTGACCAAGGACCGCTGCCATGCCTGCCCAGAAGGATTTCAAGCGCCTCGTCCGCGGGCGCATGCAGAAGACCGGCGAATCCTACACCGCCGCGCGCGCACACCTGCTCAAAACCAAACTCAAGACCAAGCCGGCTGCCGCCTCCGCGGTGCCGGTGAGCGACTACGCCAGGCTCGGCGGGAAGAGCGACGCGATCCTCAAGGCCAAGACCGGCTGTACCTGGGAACGCTGGGTGAACGCGCTCGACTACGCGAAGGCGTACGAGTGGCCTCATCGCGAGATCGCCCGGCACGTCATGGAGAAGTACAAGATTCCCGGCTGGTGGGCCCAGACCGTCACGGTCGGCTACGAGCGCATCAAGGGAAAGCGCGCGATCGGCCAGCGCATGAACGGCTTCTTCGAGGCAAGCAAGAGTAAGACGTTCGCGGTGCCGGTGTCGCGGCTCTATCGCGCGTTCGCCGACGGCGAGCTGCGGGCGTACTGGCTGACGGGTGTGGAGCTGTCCGTGCGCAGCGCGACGCGGGACAAGTCCGTGACCATCACGTGGCCGGACCGGACCTCGGTGACGGCATGGTTCGAGCGGAAGGGAACGGACAGGAGCGTCGTGTCGCTGGCGCACCAGAAATTGCCGGACCAGGCGGCGGCGACGCAGGCCAAGGCGTTCTGGGGGGAGCGGCTGGAGGAGCTGAAGGTGATGCTGGCGGAATAGGCATGTCGCTCGAATCGGGTGAAGGGGACCATGCTGGTATGGTCCCCTTCGCTGCGCTCAGGGCGACATTCCCTGGCCAGCCACGAGCAACTCGTTCCATTGATGGAGGCACGATGCTGGAACAGAGCAACGTCGCGACCAGGCTCCCGGTGCAGGACATGGAGCGGGCGCGACGATTCTACAGGGAGAAGCTGGGACTCACGCCGGCGGAGGAACGACCGGGTGGCCTGCTGTATCGCTGCGGTACGAGCTCGTTCGGCCTGTTCCAGTCAGCCGGCCGCGCGGCCGGCACCCACACGCAGATGGGCTGGGAAGTCGCCGACATCGAGGCGGTAGTAAAGACCCTGCGCTCGCGCGGGGTGGTGTTCGAGGAGTACGACCTGCCCGGTCTCAAGACCGTCAACGGCATCGCCGAGATCGAGGGGAACTATCCGAGCAAGGGACGGGCGGAGCGGGCGGCGTGGTTCAAGGACAGCGAGGGGAACCTCATGGGCATCGGCCAGCCGCTGCGCTGACGCCGCTAGAACTGGAGGTTGACGGTCACGCCCGCCGGGCTGACGCGAACCGGACCCATCTGCTTGGTGACCCACTTCGCGCTGAGGTGGCCGATGAGACCGCCGATCAGCACGTCGGATGCCCAGTGGCGGTCGTCGTTGATACGGGACACCGCGGTCAACGTGGCCGCGCCGTAGAGCAGGTAGTCGGACCAGCCGTCGTCGGTTTCGTCCGCGATGGCGGTGGCGAGCGCGAATGCGGTCGCGGTGTGGCCGGAGGGGAAGGAGTTCGACCCGCTGAAGGGGCGGAACTGATCGGGATCGCCGGCAAAGGGTGGCCGAGTCCGTCCGATGGTGTACTTGAGTGAGCTGCTGAGACCGGTCGCCAGCGCCGCGGCGGCACCCGCGTGGAGCATCACCCGCTTGAGATCGTTGCTGCCCGAGATCACGCCGGCCAGGTATCCGGCGGAGAGCGCCGGCACCACCACGGTCCACTCGCCGAAGGTGTTGCCGACCCTGGCGAACGAGTTGGTCGTGTTCCCCCGAAACCCCTGGGCTCCTTCCCGGATCCCGCGGTCTCCGAGCATCGCGGCACCGAACAGCAGGCCGGCGATCATGGCAGTCTTCCGCGTGATCAGCGGACTCGATTGCGGAGCGGGAATGATGGCGGAGGGCACCCGGTCGGCCTGCGCCAACGCGGGGAGGGGCACTAACGACGGTATGGAACGCCAGAACGGCGATCGCGAGGGATCCGCGAGCGGTCATCAACATCTCGAGTTGTAGAGCTGCCAGGGGTCCTGCCGAACGCCGACGTGAGACGGGACGACCGGAGGTTGGGTCGGGGCTTAGTCTAGCGGGTAGGCTGCCGCTTGGGAACCGCCTGAGCGAAGACCGGAAGCCCGCGAATGACACAGAACCCCACGGCGATCCACACGATCCCCTCCACCGGAGCGCGGAGCCCGGCGGCACCCGGGAGCGCCTCCAGCAGCGCCAAGCCCATGAAGGCCATGATCTTGGCTGTCGAGTACCCGATCCGCCCCCAGGATGAGCTGACGAGCAATCGGCTCAGCCCCGGCCGATGCTGGGCCAGGGGCGCGACGCCGCCGGCCACACCCACGCTCCGAAGCGCGTCCGTGAGGGTGGTCCGCACGATCACGATGATCGGTACGGCCACGGGGATCATCGCCGATCGCGGCGAAGGACACCCAGACCACCAGCTCGTACGCCCGATCCGCGGCGATGTCGAGGACGCTGCCGAGCAGGCTGGCCTCGCCGCGCTGCCGGGCGACGATGCCATCCACCGTGTCGAGCAGCAGGCCGAGCAGCAGCAGGCCGGCGCCGAACAGCCGCGCGCCGGCCGAGCCCCAGGTCAGGAGGGTGACCCAGACGAGGAGCAGCGGGAATCGGGCGAGGGTGATGAGGTTAGCCATGCGGTTACACTGGCCACGGCACGTCCCCTGGGCGTGACTCCGGCGATGGGGCAATTGACAAACATCCTTGTCAATTGTAGCGTGGTCCCATGCCCCCATCGGTCCAGCCACTCGAGTCCGTGCGAGAACGCACCCGCGTCGGCGCGCTGGTGGAGCATCCGCTGCGGCTCGCCATCCTCCACGCCGCGTCGTCCCCGCGATCGGCCACCGAGATCGCCGCCGACCTCGGTCTCCCGCGTCAGCGCGTCAACTACCACGTGACCCGGCTGCGGAGGGCGGGGTTCCTGGTCCCTGCCGGCCGCCGCAAGCGGCGCGGGCTCTACGAGCAACGTTACGCGGCGACGGCCCGGACGTACGTGGTGGATCCCGAAGTGCTCGGCCCGGTGCGGGCCCGTGCGGAACGGATCGAGGATCGCCTGAGCGCGGAGTATCTCATCGCGCTGGCTACACAGGTGCAGGGCGACCTGGGGCAGGTGTTGTCCGAGGCGGGCCGGAATGGCAAGCGCGTCGCCACGCTGTCCATCTCGACCGAGCTCCGGTTTACCAGTCCGGCGCAGCGGACCCGATTCGCCCGCGCGCTGGAGCGCGCGATCACCCGCGTGGTCGCCGAGCATGCGGAGCCCGCGCGAGCGGAGGACGGGGAGCCGCATGCTGGGCGGCTCTTCCGCCTGGTGCTCGGTTGCTACCCGCCCCCTGCCTGAGGCCACCATGCCCGAACGCGACAGCCACCACCGGCCCGACGGCCGGCGCATCGAGACTGAAATCCGGACCAGCGCGACTCCGAAGGCCGCCTGGCAGGCGTGGACCGATCCCGCCGAGATCTCCCGCTGGTTCACCGACGACGCCAGGGGTGAAGCGAAGCCCGGGGGCGTGCTGGTGTGGATCTTTCGCGGGTTCGGTGAGATCCCGTATCCGGTCGCGGTCGCCGATGCGCCGCACCACCTCGTGCTGGCGGGCGAGATCCCGGGCCGGGGCCCGTTCGCCCTCGAAATTCTGATCCGGCGCTCCGGCGGAGAAACCGTCGTGCGGCTGGTGAACTCCGGCTTCCTGGAGGGCGCCGAGTGGGATGACGAGTATGAGGGCGTGCAGTCGGGCTGGGAGGGGGCGCTGGCCTTGCTCAAGCATTATCTCGAGCGTCACCCCGATCAGCCGCGCCGGGCAGCGCTGATCGTCCGGCCGGCCGCGGTCGGCGCGAAGGAGCTCTATCGCCACTTCAGCGAAGGCGAGGCGCTCGCCGGCTGGCTCACTTCGGCGGGCGGGCTGGGCGGGGTCGGGGCGTCGGCCTCGCTGACGCTTCGCGAGGGGGCGAAACTCACCGGGCGGGTGATCGCCGCGACCGGCCGGGAGAAGGCGGTCACCTGGGAGGAGGAGGATGGGAGCGTTCTCGAGCTCAAGGGCTTCGGGGCGGCGGGCAGGCGGATGGTAGGGGTTCGGATCACGACCTGGGGCGCGGATCCCGGTCGGCTCGACCGGCTCCAACGGCTGCTCACCCCGGCGGTCGAACGGCTCGCCACACAATTCCCCGCGATGGCCACGACAACAGGAGGATAGGCTATGTCGCCACTCCGCGATGCGGTGCTGGTCGGCTGTCTGCTCATCGGCCCAGCGACGACACCACCGGACAGCAGCCGACCGGATCGGGCATACCTGGTCCGACTGGTGACATCGGTGCAGGACGCGGACTACCGCGGCGACCTGTCCCGCCTGCGCTCGGTGGCCGCGGAGATGCAGCCGATACACCAGCGACACAGCGCTCGCTTCTGCGGCGCACTACTGGCGCGGTTTCGCGCACTGGCGCCACGCACTCAACTCCCTGAACGACGGCGCGCCGCCGGACTCGGTGGATCTGGATTTCGCAGTCGGCGATCGAGGAATTCCGGCAGGCGCTGCGGATCGATCCGGCAGACGTCGAGGCGCAAATCGGCCTCGCGGCGGGACTGGGCAACCGCGCGTACTTCCACATGCGGGCGCCGGCGCGTGCCGCCGGATTCATGAACGAGCTCCGGCCGCTGCTGGCGCACCTCAGAGAAGTCGCGCCCGATAATCCACGGATGATGTTCGTCGCGTCCACCAGCCTGTTCTGGACACCGCCCGATCGCGGCGGTGATCGGGACCAGGCGCTCGCCATGCTGGAGCGGGGCATCCGGCTCTCCGCCGGACGCCCCGCCGGACACGACCCGCTGGCGCCGAGCTGGGGTGAGGCGGAGCTGCACATGCTGCTCGCCTGGTTCTCGCTCAACCTGGCGCAGCCCGACGTCGCCAGCGCGCTGGGGCATGCGGAGGCGGCGCTGCTCCTCCGGCCACGGTGGCATTACGTGCGGGACAATCTGTTGCCACAGATTCGCCGGCGCGCAGGCGGCGGCCGGCTCAGCACGCTCGCCTTTCGGCGTGCACCGGATGGACGCGATGCTCGCCTTTTACCGAGAGGCCTTCGGCGTAGAGTTCCGGGAGGTGAATACCGGCGGGGGCATCGTCTCCCGGTTCGGCGAGCTGGGAGAACATCACCCTCAAGTTCGTGCCGATCCGCGACGCCACGGATTTCGAGAACTTCCCGGTCCACCAGCCGGGGATCGCGGTGCCCGACGTGAAGGCCGCGCTGGCCGCGGCGCAAAAGCACGGGGGCAAGGTGCAGGACCCACCGGCCAAAGACGGCGGGCGGACCCACGCGTCCGTGCGCGACCCTGACGGCAACACGCTCGAGCTTTACGGTCCTTGAGCCGAGGGCTTGCTTGCCGCATGTCCGGGGTCAGGGATACAATGGCAACCAGTCATGCGATCTCGTCTACTCGGCGCCGCGCTCGCGCCGGCACTGATCGCGCTGAGCGGTTGCGCGGTTTCGCACAACGCGCCGGCCGCGGACTCGCTCAGCGTTCTCCGTCCCCAGTATCCCTCGACCTACAAGCGTCGGGCTCATCCGCCTGTGCTCATCCGCAACGCGACCATTCTCACCGCGGCGGGCACCGAGCTGACGGGCGGGTCCATCCTCTTCGCCGACGGCAAGGTCGTCGTCGTCGGGCGGGACACGACCGTGCCGCCAGGCACGACAGTCGTGGACGGCAGCGGCAAGTTCGTCACGCCGGGACTCATCGATACCCATAGCCACATCGGCGTGTACGCCGCGCCCGGCACGTCGAGCCTGAGCGACGGCAACGAGAACACCGATCCGGTGACGGCGCAGGTCTGGGCCGAGCATTCGTTCTGGCCCCAGGATCCGAACATCCCGCTCGCGATCGCGGGCGGCATCACGGTGATCCAGGTGCTCCCCGGCTCGTCCAACCTGATCGGCGGCCGATCGGCCACGCTTCGGCTGGTGCCTGCGCGGACGGTGCAGGAGATGAAGTATCCCGGCGCACCCTACGGGCTCAAGATGGCCTGCGGCGAGAACCCCAAGGACGACGAGGAATATCCCGCCACCCGCATGGGCAACGTCGCCGGCTACCGCGCGGCGTTCGCCGAGGCCGAGAAGTACCGCGAGGAGTGGGACGACTACCTGGATGATCCGGACGACGACCGCCCCGAGCGCGATCTCAAGCTCGAGACCCTGGCGGAGGTGCTGCGGGGCAGGATCCTGGTGCACAATCACTGCTATCGGGCGGACGAGATGGCGCAGATGCTGGACCTGGGCCGGGAGTTCGGGTTCCGCATCCGCTCGTTCCACCACGCGGTCGAGGCCTACAAGATCGCCGACCTGCTGGCGCGGGACAGCGTGGCCAGCTCGGTCTGGTTCGACTGGTGGGGATACAAGATGGAGTCGCTCGACGGTATCCCGGAGAACGCGGCGCTGCTGCAGCAGGCCGGCGCGCGGGCGATCATCCACTCCGACAGCCCCGACGCCATCCAGCGCCTCAACCAGGACGCCGCTCGCGCGATGTACGCCGGCCGCCAGGCCGGCATCGAGATCACCCGCGACCAGGCGATCCGCTGGATCACCGCCAACCCCGCGTGGGCCCTCGGCATCGACTCCACGACCGGCACGCTGGAGCCGGGCAAGGCCGCCGACGTCGTAGTCTGGTCGGGCGATCCGTTCTCGGTCTACAGCAAAGCGGAGCAGGTGTACAACGAGGGATGGCTGGTGTTCGACCGGAACGATCCGAAGCGGCAGTATCGCACCGACTTCAATCTCGGCACGTCGGCCCCGGGGGTCGGGCGATGAGACATGCAGCGCTCGCGCTGATCGGACTTGCGCTTCGCTGGGCCCGTGCGCGCGCAGACGATCGCCATCACCGGCGGCACGGTGTATCCGGTGTCGGGGCCGAAGCTGGAGAACGCGACGGTGGTGCTTCGGGATGGGAAGATCGAAGCCGTGGGGACCGACGTCGCCGTGCCCGACGGCGCGACCCGGGTGGACGCCAAGGGCCGCTGGGTCACGCCTGGTCTCATCCATCTCCGCACCACGCTCGGCATTCATCTGCTGGACAGCGGCGGAGAGGACGAGACCCAGGAGTACATCCGCGAGGGCCAGATCAAGGCCTCGTTCAGCGTGGCGGACGCGATCGATCCGGCGATCATGACCATTCCGGTCGCCCGGATGGAGGGGATCACATCGGCCGCCGCGGTGCCATCCGAGGGCCTGATCCCGGGTCAGGCCGTGCTCTTCGACCTGGCCGGCGACCGGCTGGAGGACATGCTGGTCAAGGGACCCATGGCCATGGTCGCGGACCTGAGTGAGAGCGCGAAGGAGTCGGGCGGGGGATCGCGGGCCGGGGCGGTGCAGCGCCTCCGGCTGGTACTGCGCGATGCGCGGGAGTACGCCGAGCGGCGGGAGGATTTTCGCAAGGCACAGATCCAGCCGCTGGCGGCGGACGCGGAGGACCTGGAGGCGCTGCAGCCCGTTCTCCGCGGCTCAGTGCCGCTCTACGTCATCGCCAATCGGCGCAGCGACATCGAGAACGCGCTCCGCATCGCGGCGGAGTTCCAGCCTGCGGCTCGCCATTTACGGCGGTATCGAAGCGTGGCAGATGGCACCGGCGCTCGCGGCGGCCAAGGTGCCGGTGATCCTCGAGCCGCTCACCGACTCGCCCGCCTTCGACGCCCTCGGCGCCCGGCTCGACAACGCGACGCTGCTGCGAGAAGCCGGCGTCACGGTGGCGGCGGCGCAGACCGACGCCGCGCACTTCAGGGATCTCCGGCAGGCGGCGGGGAACCAGGTGCGGAACGGGATGTCGTGGGACGACGCGCTTCGGACGGTGACGCTCGCGCCGGCGGAGGTGGCGCTGGTGGGCGATCGCTACGGTTCGCTCGACGCGGGGAAGGTGGCCAACGTCGTCGTCTGGTCGGGCGATCCGCTCGAGCTGTCGAGCCGGGTGGAGCATCTGTTCATTCGCGGGCGGGCGGTGCCCCTCGTGAGCCGGCAGACGGAGCTGCTCCAGCGGTATCGGAAGCTGCCGCCGGGGTACTAGGTGCGAACGGCGAAAGGTCGTCGAAGCTACCAATGTCATCCTGAAAGAAGCGAAGGAGGCATGACGGTGCGATGGCTCCTTCGCTTCGCTCAGGATGACATCTCTTGACCGTACTTTCGTGCACCTTCCTATCCCTCCGACTCCAGCTTCCCCGCAATCAACGGCTCGCACTGCACCGTCCGCGGACCCTTCCGGTCGCAGAACGAGTACTTCATGAACCCCCGCGTCGTATTCTCCCCCCAGCCACGATAGTCGTCGTCCTCGCCGTACATGGACACGCCGGCGTGCTCGCCCTTGGCGTTCAGGATGTAGAACGACAGGCTGAAGTTGGGATCGCCGTTGGCCCGGCGGAGCCGCCGCTCGACCGTGTTGGTCCGCACCCGCTTCATCGCGTCGAGGCCGGCGTCCTTGGGATGCATGCCGCGCCGCAGGTTCTCCACGATCAGGTAGGACGACAGGTTGTACAGGTTGGCCTCGCCCCGGCCGGTGGAGCCCGCCGCGCCGACCGCGCCGTCCACGTAGAGACCCGCGCCGAGGATCGGTGAGTCGCCCACGCGGCCGGGGATCTTCCAGCCGAGACCGCTGGTGGTGGTCACGCCGCAGATCTCGCCCTTGGCGTTGATCCCGTCACAGTTGATCGTGCCGTGCACCACACGGGAGTGGAGCAACCCGTCGGCGTAGAGCGAATCGAGCACCCGCCGATGGGCCTCCGCCCGGCGGTCGGGGTCGAGATAATGCTTGGGATCCGACCGGCGCTTCCACTCGAGCCACGCCTTGCGCGAGTGCTCGGTGTTCAGATCGTCCTCGATCGTGAAGCCGAACGACCTGGCGAGGGAGGTCGCGCCGGTGCCGACGATCAGGTGATGATCGGTCTGGTCCATCACGACCTTCGCCACCTTGGACGGCGTGCGCACGCCCTCGATGGCCGCCACACCGCCGGCCCGCCGCTTGGGGCCGTGCATGCAGCAGGAATCGAGCGTCACGACGCCGTCCGCGTTGGGCAGGCCGCCGTATCCGACGGAGTCCTCCAGCGGATCGAGCTCCAGGATGTTGACCCCGGCGATGAGCGCATCGAGCACGTCTTCGCCTTCGGCCATCCGCCGGTAGGCCAGCTCGACGCAGGTTTCCTTCCCGCCGTTCTTGTACCAGTTGCCGTTCATCGACGAGATCACCACCGGCTCCGCCGCGGCGGGCCGCTTGATCCAGGGGGCCTCGAGGACGGGATTCGGACTGGTACCGGCGATCAGCCCGGCGGCGGCGCCTTGCTTGAGGAACTCTCGACGGGAAACGGTCATGGGTGCTGGTCCTTGCAGAGGGGTCGGCGCGGAAGATGGCGAGTTCCGGCCGATCCGGCCAGACGTCCCGCGCACGGATACCGCGGGCGCATTGCGTCCCTCCGAGCGCGATCCTAACGTTCATGCGGACCCACGATTCGGAGCACCCGTGAAGGGCCGCATCTCGAAGACGCTCGAAACCATCCTGCTCGACCCCAGCGCGCGCCGCCAGCTCCGCGAACACCTGATCCATGGCCGCGACGGGTGGGTCCGCATGAACGGCAAGACCTACCGGGTCCGCGTGGACCTCAGCTCCCGGGTCAAGGCTCCTTTCGGCAGGAGACTCGCGGAAACCGGATGAACTTCGCTTTTCCGGCCCTCCTCGTCTTTCTGCTGGTCCTTCCAGGCATCGTTCTCCGCTACACCTACGCACGCGGCCCCTGGGGCTGGGCCAGCCCCACCTCGATGCGCCGCGTCTCCGAAGAGCTGGCCTACGGCGTCGCCTTCGCCCTGGTGCTGCACGCGCTGTGGCTGGCGCTGGTTCGCCGGCTCGGATTCGCGCCCGACGTCGAGGCGATGGTGCTCCTGCTGGTGGGCGACTTCGGCGAGGAAAGCCGCCGGCTCGACCGGGTAGTCGCCTCGGTGGCCGGGCACTATACGGGCATCGCCGGCTATCTGGTCTCGCTCTACGCGGGGGCGGCGGTGCTCGGCAACCTGGGCCACCGCGCGGTCCGGCGCCTTCGCCTCGATCACCTGACCAAGACGTTCCGGTTCGACAACTACTGGTTCTACATGCTGACGGGCGAGGTGCTCGACTTCCGGGAGAACGCAGAGGAAGGCCGCACGGTGGACGGGGTCTACTGCTCGGCCGTGGTGGACCACGCGTCGGGCAGCTACCTCTATCGCGGCATCGTATCGGACTTCACCTTCGACCGGGAAGGGGCGCTCGACACCATCGTCCTGATGGACGCCCACCGCCGGCGGCTGACGGACGACCGGGCGGAGCAGGAGGAGCCACGGCCCCACGTCGGGCCGGCGGAGCCGGACGAGCGCTATTACGAGATCCGGGGGGACTTTCTGGTCCTCCGGTCGTCGGAGATCCGGACGCTCAACCTCGACTATTTCGCCGTCACGCTGGAGGAGAGCGCTCCGGCCGCGGCCGAGGAAGGAGCCGCGACGAGTTAACGAGTCCGCCCCGGGCGCCGTCCCTGACTTGGTAGTTCGTCGCCCACTCATCGGGAGCCCCGCATGTCCCCGCTCCGCCGTTCGTCGGCAGCCGGCTGCTTCCTCTCGCTCATCGCGCTCAGCGCCGTACCCCGTGCCGCCGCCCAGGTTATCCCGACGGCGGAGGACCTCCTTGCCCGGCAACTTGCCGAGGTGGAGCGGGCCACGGCGGTGTACCGCGACGTCGAGGCGGCGCGGCGCGACGGTTATGCCAAGCCCCGGTTCGGGATGGACGCGCCGCTCATGGGCGAGCACTGGGTGAATCGTGAGCTGCTCGCCGGCGAGGTGGACCTCGCCCGGCCCGCGGTGCTCCAGTACGTCGTGGTGGGCGATCGGCGGGTCCTGGTCGGCGTGACGTACGGCCACTGGCAGGTACCCGGCGCGCCGATGCCGGAGGGATTCGCCGGGCACGACGACCACTGGCACACGCACGACCTGGAGTCGATGGTCCGCCGCTTCGCGGAGCGCCGCTCGGCGCCTGGTGCGGTGGGCCGCGAACCAGTCGGTCGACGCGGGACGCTGGCGCGGCCCGGACGGCCGCACCGAGCTCGCGATGCTCCACGTATGGCTGTATTCGGAGAATCCCGAGGGGATCTTTTCGAACTACAACCCGTCGCTGCCGTACCTGCGCGCCGGATTGCCGGCGACCTGGGCTCGCGCGGGAGAGCACGCGGCGGCGCGGGGGATCGAGCTGCTGCGGCCGGAGTCGTGCGGGGATGCGGTCCGGCGGTTTGCCTGGGTCGTGCGGGCCGATCGCTCGCAGCGCGAGACGTTGAGCCGGAGCTGCGGCGAGGCCGCGGGCGAGATCCAGCAGGCGAGAACCCGAGGTCTGGCGAGCGATTCCCTGAACCTCGCGGCCGCGAGCGCCTGGCGGACGCTGGCGCAGGAAGCCCTGGCGGCGCTCACGCCCGATCAGCGGGCCGCGGCGGGCAACCTGGGTGCCTCGGGGATGGAACGGGAGTCGCACGAACACTGAGCGTAACGTTTCGTACCAGCTGCATCCTCCCGATGCAGAGAGCTGATCACGACGACGTTGTCACTCAAGCACTTACAAGCGGCGGACTGAGGTCCGCCGCTTGCCTTTCCGGGAGCCGTCAGCGGTCGAATGACCGCGAGGACCGACTACTTCCGGAGGCACCATGCGATTCACGACCGGCATTCTCACCGCCGCCGCGGCCCTGCTCGCCATTACGACGGCCGCCTGCGGCTCCGACCTTACTCTCCCGAACGACGACCAGACCGGCTCACCGACAGGCAGCACCGGACTCACGACGCTCGACAGCACCCTCGCCTCGGGCGGCATCGGCCGAGTGGAGATCAAGCTCTTCCCGGGGGAGATGGTCGCCCGCGAGTTCCACGTCGAAGCCGATGACGACGAGGAGCAGCTGGCGGGCCGGGTGACCGCGATCGACCCGGCCCAGGGCACGATCACGCTGGAGCTCGGCGGACTGGTCGTCAGCTACGGCGACGGCACCCGCTTCCGCACGGATGACGAGAGTCACGAGAGCCGCGCCAACTGGGAAGCGGCGGTACAAGGCCGCCTCGCCGCGGGCGGGCGCCCGCTGGTCGAGGCGCGGCGGAACCCGATCGGCGCGAGCCAGTCGCCGGACGATGCCGCCTTCGCCGCGCGCGACTTCCGTCTGGAAGACGACGACGAGGACCAGAAGATCGAGATCTACCTCGACCAGGACAACGTGGTGAGCCAGGGGGATGGCTCGATCGTGATCCGCGTACTGGGGCTCACGATCGAGGTGAACAGCCGCACCCGGCTCTTCGACGACAAGGGCGGCGCCGGGAGCGGCGACGATAACGACGACAACGGGGGAGACGACCACGGCTCCGACGACGACTGAGCGGGGAAGGGAAAGCACCGGAGACGGCTACCCAGCCGGCTCCGGTGCTTCATTATTTCCTGGATGAACCCCTTCACCTTCCTGGTGGATACCTACGCCACCGAACGCCTCAAGACGCTGAGCGTCTGGACCCAGTTCGCCGACGGCGACCTGCACTTTCGACCCGAGCCCCGCGCCCGCACACCGCGCGAGCACATGGTGCACCAGTGCGTGTCGGAGGAGGTCTGGATGCAGCGGATGCTCGGCCTCGACGTCGGGCTTCCTCAGCTGCCGGCCCAGGAGACCAGGCTGGGCTTTCTCGAGCACTACGCCGAAGCGTCGGCCCGACGGCTGGACCGCCTCGCGAGCCAGCCGGCGGAGTGGTTCGGGGCGGAGACCCGTTTCTTCGACGTGCCTCGCTCGCGGGCGTGGGTGCTGACCCGCCGCATCGCGCACTCGGCCCATCACCGCGGCCAGCTCACGATCTATCTGCGGGTGCTGGGGCGATCGCTGTATTCGACCTACGGCCCGACGGCGGACACCGGCGGGCTGGCTCAGCAGGGCGCGACGGTGATCTATCGCTACGATTCGGTCGCGGCATTGCTCGAAGCGGAGCGCGCGGGCGGAGCCGAGCCGCATCGGCTTCCGGGCCCGGGGCCGTCGGCTCCGACCGAGCGGCCGGGCGATTAGCTTCCGATCTTCACCCTTCGCTGAGCCGCCGGATGACCCCTGGGACCAGAGTCGCCGCGCTGGTGTGGACGCTGCTGGCCGTGTCGGGCCCAGCCGCGGCCCAGCAGGCGCGCCCCTTGCCGCCCGAGGAGGTCGCGCGAGCCAGCATCCGGGCGGACTCCGCCGGTGATTGGGCCACGCTCCTTTCCCTGGCTCATCCGGAAGCACTCGCCCGATTCCGCTCGATCCAGATCTTCCAGCTCCGCATGCTGAACCGCACGGATTGGCCGGGCCTCGAGTCACTCGCCACCGATTCCAACCTGCAGGCCCGCTGGCAACGCAACCGCGAGCGGCAGGAGCGATACCTGCTCGACTCGATCTATCAGGTGCCGTCTGTCGACTCGCTCGCGCACACCTCGCCCGACAGCATCTTCGCCCGGTACTCGCGGGCGATGCGCGTGGATCCTTCGGATTCCACGCTGCCGCCGCACTATCGGCCGCCGGCGACGTTCACGGTCGTCGGTGCGGTCAAGGCGAGCGATACGCTCGCGTACGTCGTAGTGGACCGGCCCGTCGAGGAGCCGCTGGGGCCGATGCCGGACATGTTCCGGGACTATCCGCACGAGACACGGGAGGCCGAGGTGATGGTGATGCGCCGGCTGGGGAAGGAGTGGAAGAGCATGCTCGACGGCCTCGACTGGCGACCCGCCATCAGCGCGGACCTGGTGCACGAAGAATGAGATCGGTCCTTCTGCTCGTCCTGGCCTGCTTTGCGGTTTCCACCCTCCCAGCCCAACAACGACCCCGCGCCAGAGATCTCGGCATTGCGCCGGGCATCCTCACGCCGGGTCCGCTCAACGCGATCACGGATGTGGCCGGCGTCCTGGTGGGGCAGACGACGGTGCGGGAAGGAGACTCGGTGCGCACGGGCGTCACCGCGATCCTGCCGCACTCCGGCAATCTCTTCCAGGATCGGGTCCCCGCCGCCATCCACGTGGGGAACGGCTTCGGCAAGCTCGTCGGCGTCACCCAGGTCGGCGAGCTGGGTGAGCTGGAGACGCCGATCCTGCTCACGTGTACGCTCTGCGTCTGGAAGGCGGCGGACGCGATGGTGGCGGCGCTGCTCTCGCGGCCGGGCATGGAGGAAGTACGGTCGATCAACCCAGTCGTCGGCGAGACCAACGACGGCTACGCGCTGAACGCGATCCGGTCGCGGCCGCTCACCGAGCGGCACGTGCGAGCGGCGCTGGAGCGCGCGGCCGGCGGCGCGGTGGCGGAGGGGAGCGTCGGCGCCGGCACCGGGACCGTGGCGTTCGGCTGGAAGGGCGGGATCGGGACGTCGTCCCGGAGAGTGGAGGCCGCCGAGAGCACCTGGACCGTCGGGGTGCTGGTGCAGAGCAACTTCGGGGGAGATCTCCACATCGCTGGCGTGCCGGTCGGACGCGCGCTGGGCCGCGACGGGACGCGGATGGGCGCGCCGAAGCAGGGCGCGCGCGGGTCCATCATGATCGTCGTCGCCACCGATGCGCCGGTCTCCGATCGCAACCTGCGCCGTCTCGCGGCCCGAGCGCTGCTTGGAGTCGGCCGGACGGGATCGGCGATGTCCAACGGATCGGGGGACTACGTGATCGCGTTCTCCACTCACCCGGGTGTGCGGCGGAAGTTCCAGGAAGAGCGGCGCTCTGTCGCCGAGCTGGGGAACGACGCGATGTCCGGGTTGTTCGAGGGCACGGTGGAGGCGACCGAGGAGGCGATCTACAACTCGCTCTTCCGGGCCACGACCGAGCGGGCCAACGGCAACGTGGTGGAGGCGATCCCGGTGGGCGAGGTGGTCGAGATTCTGCGGAAGCGGGGAGCGGTAAAGTGACGGTGTCCGCTCCCTACAGCCGATGATCCCTGATCCCGCCCAGCGCGAGCGGGTCGAAGTGCTCTTCGACCAGTGCATCGATCTCCCGGTCGCCCAGCGCGCCCGGTTCCTCGAAGTGGCCGTCGCCGGCAACCAGGCGCTCCGGCTCGAGGTCGAAGCACTCCTGGCCAGCGCGGAGCAGGCCGACTCGACCGGCCGCATCGAGCGCATCGTCGCCGCGGCATTCGAGCTGCCCCGGACGCCGCTGCGTAAGCCGCGGGCCGGCGATCGCTACGACCTGCACGACAAGCTCGGCGGCGGGGGCATGGCCGCCGTCTACCAGGCGACCGACCGCCAGACGGGCGAAGTCGTCGCCCTCAAGTTTCTCTCCGACACGCTGGCGGAAGATCCCGTCCTCAAGCGCCGGTTCCACCGCGAGGCGGAGGCAGCAGCCGCCCTCAACCACCCCAATATCGGGGCGATATACCGGGTGGAGGAGACGGCGGAGGGGCGCCTCTTCATCGTGATGCCGTTCTACGAGGGCGGCACGCTGAAGCAGGCCATCGCCAAGGGTCCGCTTCCCATCAGCCATGCGATCTCCTGCGCCACCCAGATCGCCGAAGGCCTCTCCCATGCCCACGCGATGGGCGTCATCCACCGGGACATCAAGCCGGCCAACCTGATGTTCGCGGGGGACGGCACGCTCAAGATTCTCGACTTCGGGATCGCCAAGGTGCCGGGCGAGCGGCTGACGCGGACCGGCCTGGTATTGGGGACGCTCGCCTACATGAGCCCGGAACAGGCGGCCGGCGGCGTACTCGACCATCGCACCGACCTCTGGGCCCTGGGCGTGGTGCTGCACGAGATGCTCGCGGGCAAGCCGCCATTCGCCGCCGCCAGCATCGAATTGCTCTTCCGCGCAGTGCGCTTCGAGGACCCGCCCCCCATCCGTTCATTCCGGCTGGAGGCGCCGCCCGGTCTCGAGGCCGTCATCACCCGGCTGCTCCAGAAGGACCCCGGCCTGCGCTATTCCGACGCCGATGCGGCCGCCGCCGCGCTGCGGGGCTGACCGGCAGCAACCTTTCTTCGGCCAACACCGTCCAACACTGGTCGCCACATCCCGCCCCGAGCCCAACGAGCGCCCAATGGACACGCTGCTCCAGGACCTGCGATACAGCTTCCGCCGGCTGGTGAAGAGCCCGACCTTCACTTGCATCGTCATCCTCACCCTCGCGCTCGGCATCGGGGCCAACACGGCCATCTTCAGCACCGTCAACGCCGTGCTGCTCCGGCCGCTGCCGTATTTCGAGCCGCAGCGCCTCGTCACCATCGAACACCTGTACCCCACCCTCGACCTCGAGGCACCCGTGTCCATTCCGGGCTTCCTCGACTACGAGAAGCGGGGGCGCTCGTTCGAGTCCATGGCGGTCCAGTCGAGCTGGCAGGTGAATCTCACGGGGGTGGGTGAGCCGGTGCGGATGCAGGGGCAGCAGGTGACGGGAAAGTTCTTCGCCACGCTGCAGGTGCCGGCCCTGATGGGGCGGACACTCCAGCCGGGCGAGGACGCCGCCGGCCGGGAGCACGTGGCGGTGGTGAGCTACGACGCCTGGCAGCGGATCTTCGGCGCCGACCCCGCCATCATCGGCCGCAACCTCTCGCTCAACGGCGAGAGCTACCAGGTCGTAGGCGTCATGCCGAGCGGATTCCGCGACTTCTTCAACAAGACCGCGGAGATCTGGGCGCCGATGGTCTTCACCGCCGACCAGCTGACCGACGAGAACCGGACCACCGAATTCCTCAACCTCACGGCCCGGATGAAGCCGGGGGTGACCGTCCAGCAGGCGCAGGGCGAGATGCGGACGATCGGCGAGCAGCTCAAGCGCGAATATCCCGACTCCTACGACGAAAACTGGAGCCTGCTGGTGACGGGCCTCAGCATCTCCGCGACCGGCGAGGTGCGTCCGGCGCTGCTCGTACTCCTCGGCGCCGTCGGGTTCGTGCTGCTCATCGCCTGCGCCAACGTGGCCAACCTGCTGCTGGCCCGGGCGGCGGCGCGCTCGAAGGAGATCGCGGTCCGCACGGCCCTCGGCGCCACCCGGGAGCGCCTCCTCAAGCAGCTGCTCACCGAGAGCATCCTGGTCTCGCTCGCCGGCGGCATCGTCGGGCTGATCCTCGCCTACGCGGGCGTGCGCACGCTGGTGGCGATGGACGTCCGTAATCTTCCCCGCTCGGAAGAGATCAGCATCGACGGGACCGTCATGCTGTTCACCCTCCTGGTGTCGCTGCTGGCGGGCGTGCTGTTCGGTCTCGCCCCGGCGATCCACACCGCCACCCCCGACCTGCACAGCGCGCTCAAGGAGGGTGGCCGCGGTTCGACCGGCGACCGGGGGAGTCACGCCCTCCGGCGGACGCTCGTGATCGCGGAGGTGGCGCTCGCGCTGACGCTGCTGACGGGCGCGGGACTGCTGCTCAAGAGCTTCGCTCGGCTCCAGGGCGTGGATCCGGGCTTCGATCCGGACAACCTGCTGACGTTCAACATCGCGCTCCCGCCGACCCGGTACCACAATGACACCACGCAGGCGGCCTTCTGGGACCAGGTGTTCCCGGCCATCGGCCGGGTCCCGGGGGTGGTGGGAGTGGCCGGCACTTCGGTCATGCCCTTCGGGGGAAGCTGGTCCACCGGCAGCTTCGAGGTCGAAGGCTACACGGCGCCGGAGAACCAGCCCGGACCCTGGGGTGACATCCGCGTGGTGTCGCCGCAGTTCTTCGAGGCGATGCGGATTCCGCTGCTCCGCGGTCGCTACCTCAGTGAGGAAGACCGGACCGACTCACGCCCCGTGGCCGTGATCGACCAGGAGTTCGTGCGTCGCTTCTACCCGAACGAGAATCCGATCGGCAAGCGCTTCACCTTCGGGCCGCCGGACGGGCGTGACCGACAGCACCCAGAACGAGTGGATCGAGGTGGTGGGGGTGGTCGGTCACACTGCCCACGAAGGGCTCGACGCGGACCCCCGGATTCAGCTCTACCTGCCGTACCGCCAGGCGACGTTCCCGTTCATGGCCGTCGCGGCGCGGACGACCGGCAACCCGGACCGCTACGTCAACCTGGTCCGCCAGGCGGTGCGCTCGGTGGACCCGGACCAGCCGATCTCCGCGGTGAGCAACATGGACGAGCTGTTGTCGCGCTCGGTGGGCCAGCGGCGGCTGTCCATGATGCTTTTGAGCTTCTTTTCCGGTATCGCGCTCGTGCTGGCGTCGATCGGGATCTACGGTGTGATGAGCTACTCGGTCACCCAGCGCTCACGCGAGCTGGGCGTCCGCATCGCCCTGGGGGCGGATCGGGGCGACGTCCTCAGGCTGGTGCTCCGCCAGGGGATGCGTCTGGCGTTGATCGGCATCGGGATCGGGCTGGCGGCCGCGCTGGCGCTCACTCGGCTGATCGAGAGCCAACTGTACGGGGTGGCCGCCACGGACCCGGGAACGTTCGTGGCGGTGGCTGCGGTCCTGGCCGCAACGGCGCTTTTGGCCAATCTGATCCCCGCCATCCGGGCCATGCGGATGGATCCGGCGGTGGTGCTCAGGGAGGAATGAGGGGTGCCCGCATGGTCACTAACCTATTGATGTGCAATCACTTGACATCATAGGGTTGGCCGATCCGCCCCTTCTGGCCATCTTTCGGGGGTCATTACCCGCACCCCCTGGAGGCGTAACCGATGGCCACCCGTCTCGATAAGACCCTGAAGCGCGAGCTGGAAGTCGAAGGCAAGCTCTATACGGTCACGATCTCGCCCGAGGGCGTGAAGATCGTGCCGAAGGGTGCCCGCAAGGGCCCCGAGATGACCTGGCAGAGCCTGTTGAGCGGCGAGACTGAGCTGCGCCGCGACCTGACCGCTTCGGTCGACGCGTACAGCGCGTAATTCACTGCTGGTCAGCGCCCGCACACAGGGCGCACTGGGGGCGACGGCCGATGCCGCCGCCCCAGTCGCTGGTGCAGTCCACCCTCCATCGCCTCGTCCAGGTCGATCCCCGGACGACTGGTGGCGGCAGTTCTGATCGCTACGGCCGGCTGCGAGGCCTCCGGCGCGGCCGGAAGGTCCGCCGAATCGGAGCTGGAAGCCCCCAGGGTAGCATTGGGGGCGAGCTTCGTGGGCGGCCATCCAGCGGGGCTGCGCAATTTTCTTCATTCCGACCTGATCGTTCAGCCACCGAAGCCCGATTCGGCGCTTCGGGCCGCCGCAGCCGTGGACTACCTCGAGCGCCTCGCCCGGGAGACCAGGGTCCGACACTCGGAGCTGCGCCCGGCCCGGATTTCGCGGGAGGGGCAGTTTCTCCTCGAGCAGGGCACCTGGGCGCTCGAGTCTACGCGCTGGTATCGATCCAGCTACACGTTGCGCTGGCGGAAGACCCCTAAGGGCTGGCGGGTCGTCCTCTGGCGCTGGACCTCATTCCGATAACCATCGGAGCCCATGCCTTCGCATATCCTAGGTATTTCAGCCTACTACCACGACAGCGCGGCCTGCCTGCTTCGCGACGGCGAGATCGTTGCCGCCGGGCAGGAAGAACGCTTCACTCGCAAGAAAGGTGATGCGTCCTTCCCACACCGATCCGTGGCGTACTGCCTCGAAACGGCAGGGATCGGCATCCAGGACGTCACGCACGTCGGGTTCTACGACAAACCCATCCTCAAATTCGAGCGGATCCTGGAGACCTACCTCGGCATCGCGCCGAAGGGCTTCCGGTCCTTCCTCATGGCCGGCCCGCTCTGGATCAAGGAGAAGCTCTATCTCGACAAGCAGCTCCGGGGCGAGCTCGACTACGACGGCGAGGTCTTCTACGCCGAGCATCACGAGTCGCACGCGGCGAGCGCGTTCTTTCCCTCGCCGTTCGAGCGGGCCGCCATCCTCACGATGGACGGGGTCGGCGAGTGGGCCACGGCCTCGATCGGCGTGGGTGAAGGGAACGACATTCGGCTTCTGAGCGAGCTGCGCTGGCCCGACTCGCTCGGTCTGCTCTACTCGGCGATCACCTACTACCTCGGCTTCAAGGTCAATTCGGGGGAGTACAAGGTGATGGGTCTCGCCCCGTACGGCGAGCCGAAATACGTGAAGCTGCTGCTCGACAACGTGGTGAACCTGCGGGACGACGGCTCCCTCACGCTCAATCAGAAATACTTCGACTATCTCGGTGGTCTCACGATGACCAACGCGGCGTTCGACGAGCTGTTCGGCGCGCCGCCGCGGGTCCCGGAGACCCACCTGGTCCAGCGCGATCTGGACATCGCCCGCTCGGTCCAGGAAGTGTGTGAGGAAGCGATGCTCCGAATGGCGCGCACGGCCCACCGGCTGACGGGCCTCGACCAGCTCTGTCTCGCTGGTGGCGTCGCCCTCAACTGCGTCGGCAACGGTCGCATTCTCCGCGAGGGCCCGTTCAAGCGACTCTGGATCCAGCCCGCCTCGGGTGACGCCGGCGGCGCGCTCGGTGTGGCCCAGCTCATCTGGCACCGCCAGCTCTCGTCGCCGCGGAAGGTGAACGGCAGGGACTCGATGAGGGGCGCCTACCTGGGTCCCGATTTTTCGCCCGACCAGATCCAGACGTATCTCGATTCGGTCGGCGCCAAGTACCGCCGGCTGGAGCGCGACGAATTGATCACCCGAACGGCGGACATCCTGTCCGAGGGCTCGGTCGTGGGGTGGTTCTCCGGTCGGATGGAGTTCGGCCCCCGTGCCCTGGGCGCGCGGAGCATCCTGGGCGATCCGCGGAATCCGGCGATGCAGTCGCAGATGAACATCAAGATCAAGTTCCGGGAGGGGTTCCGTCCCTTCGCGCCGAGCGTGCTGCGGGAGAAGGTCGCGGACTGGTTCGAGCTGGACGCCGACTCGCCCTATATGCTCCTGGTGGCGCCGGTGCGCGCCGACCGCCGGATCCCGACGACGGACGAGGAAGAGAGCCGCTGGGGAATCGAGAAACTCAAGGTGCGCCGCTCGGAGATTCCGGCCGTCACCCACGTGGACTATTCCGCCCGGGTGCAGACGGTGGCCCGGGAGGACAATTCGGCGTACTACGATCTGATCGCCGCTTTCGAGGCGCGCACCGGCTGCCCGGTCCTGATCAATACCTCGTTCAACGTCCGGGGCGAGCCGATCGTGTGCACGCCCGAGGACGCGTACCGCTGCTTCATGCGGACCAACATCGACCATCTCGTGGTCTGGCCCTACATCCTGGACAAGAAGGACCAGCCCGAGTGGCGTGAGGAGGGAGATTGGCGCAAGGACGTCCCGCTCGACTGAGCGCCCGCGAGGGGCGCAAATTCGCCTTCACACTGGCCGCCGCGTTCGGAGTGCTCGCGGGGGTGGCCTGGTGGCGCGGCGGCGCGACCGCCCCCACGGTGCTGGGCACGCTGGCCGGCCTGTTCGCATTCGGCGGGCTGGTGGCGCCGACCCGGCTGGGGCCGGTGGAGCGGGCCTGGATGGGCCTGGCCCACGCCATCTCCAAGGTGACCACCCCGATCTTCATGGGCGTGGTCTACTATCTGGTCATCACGCCGGTGGGGATCATCCGCCGCGCGGTGGGCGGCAACCCGTTGCGCGCCCACCAGGGCGCCACGGGCTGGGTGGACCGCGCAGCGGAGCCGCGCGGGGACCTGACTCGGCAGTTCTAAAGGAGGATTTCCATGAGTAGAGGTGGACTCGCCTCGGAGATGTGGGCGTACATGCGGGTGCGGAAGAAGTGGTGGCTCGCCCCGATCCTGATCGTGCTGATGATGGTGGGCGCGCTGCTGGTATTCGCGCAGGGTTCGGCGCTGGCGCCGTTCATCTACACGATCTTCTAGCGACGCAGGTCACACCCGGCCCGACGCCGGTACGGTAGCTTGCGAGCGGGAGAACGAGGGGTGAATCTCTCCGAACGCAACGCCGAGGAGGGGGCATGACTGGTCGGCCGTCCGTCGGGCTGTCGGATCTGGAGGAAGTCTCGCGGCGCATGATGGACGGCGAGTTCAGCAACCGTCCCGGCTGCACGCTGGAAGTCTCGACCTACGTCTGGAACCGGAACGAGCTGGACGCCAGGCACCGGTTCGAGGACGCCTGTGAGGCCCGCCAGATCCGGTTCGCGGTCGTGGACCGTATCGGCGGCATCGAGTGGGCCTGCCCCTAGAGCTTGACCAGTTTCTCGCCGTCAGGGCCGAACCGCCGCTCCAGCCGGTCGAGCAGCACGGCCAGGGTGGTACGCATGTGTCCGACCTCGTCCTCCAGCTCAGTCACCCGAAGCTCCAGCGACCGGGCCTTGCCCTCCGCGGCCTTGGCGCGTGCGGTGGCGGTCCGCGCCTTGGAGTCGGCCGACTTGGCGGTGGATTTCGTGTTGCGCAGCTGGATCTGCTGAATCAGGTCCCAGACGAATGCCATGGCTCCTCCGGCGTGCAATGGTTCGGAACAGAGTAGAAGGTCTTCGCATGGGCCGCTGTGACCGGCCTCATCTCGCGCCATGAGCGACCGAGCGCTCCGGGAGCATGTCGCCGCGCTCCTCGGCTGGGAAGATGCCCACGCCGGTGTGAGGCTGGTGGTGGAAGGGGTCCCGCGGAACCAGTGGACCGCACGCGCAGCCGGGCTCCCCCACTCGCTCTGGCAGCTCCTGGAGCACATCCGGCTCGCCCAGCACGACATCCTCG
Organism: uncultured Gemmatimonadales bacterium; assembly: GCA_963720365.1. Taxonomy (GTDB): domain Bacteria; phylum Gemmatimonadota; class Gemmatimonadetes; order Gemmatimonadales; family GWC2-71-9; genus CAVVWJ01. The sequence continues at coordinate 311,870 of CAVRFK010000007.1, forward strand.
ACTTCTGCCGCAATCCGAACTACGTCCAGCCCAACTGGCCCGATGACTACTGGCCCGGCGACACCGAAGTGCCGGCGGCCAAGGCCGTCGCCGCGAGTCTCGCGGCCTACCTCGCCGACCTGAAGGCGCTGACCGAGCTGGCCGGGGACCCGGGAGTGGATCTCTTCGCCCGCATTCCCCATGGCACCGGCCAGACGTACCTGAGGGAGCTGTTCCTGGTCGCCGACCACACGTCCTACCACGTAGGGCAGATGGTGGACGTGCGCCGCGCGCTCGGCATCTGGGGCTAGTATTCGGGCATCCATGCGGCCACTCCTGATCGCCATCGCCCTGCTCCTCCCGCTGCCGGGTGCGGCCGCCGCGCAGCGGGCGGCGACGTCCGACGATTTCCTCGGCCTCACCACCTGCGAGGCGGGTCAGGCGATCACGACGCTCCGTCACGACGTGCGCGATTCGCTGCTCGTGGCGGAGATCGAGGCGCACGAGTCCGTCCACCGGCGGCAAGCCGCCGACCACGGCAGCTGCGAGGAGTTCCTCGCCACGCTGACGACCGCGCGCAGCATCATCGACGCCGAGCTGCCGGCCTACTGCGCACAATGGAAGGTCGTGGTGACGCGGGGGGCGGATTCGGCGGTCACCCGCCGGGAGTTCGCCTGGCGGATCGCCGCGCAGTCCGGGGCGATGGAAAACCGGCTCCAGGTCGCCCAACGCTTCGAGCAGGAGTGCCACTGATGGCCGACGCCGAGCCGCGCCCCGCCGCCCGCGCCATACCCGGCGTCCTCGCCGTCGTCGCCCTGGGCGTATTCGTGTGGCTGGGCGGTCGAGCGACGAAGGCCGGAGGCTCGTGGCTCCCGGGCCGCGGGGCCACAGCGGTGGAGCACGGCGTCGTGGTGGAGCGGACCCGCGCCGTGGCGCGACTGGTCACCACCGAAACCACGCTGCGCGACGTGGTGGTCTATCAGAACCGGTTGCTGGGATCCACCAAGCGAAGCCTGGTCGTCGTAACCGGCAAGGTCCTCGCCGGGTTCGACCTCGACCACGGCACCGACGTCACGGTGGACCACGAGGCCAAGGTGGTGCGGGTGACGCTGCCGCCGGCCACCGTGATGGCGGTCGAGGTCACCGAGCTGAAGACCTATGACGAGCAGCGTGGACTGTGGAATCCGTTCCGCCCGGCCGATCGGGACACGATCTTCCGGCTGGCACGGGAGCAGCTGGTGAAGAGCGCCGACGAAGTGGCGTTGACCAGCCAGACCGAGGAGAGCGCCCGGCGCCTGCTCGAGGCACTCGTCACCGTCGATGGCTACGCCACCGAGGTCGCCTTCAGTCCCTCAGTCACCCCCACCCAGCCGCGCGAGTAGTCCCTCGGACCAGACCGGGAGCGACGGATCGCGTCGGGCCCGCGCCACCGCATCGTACCGGCGGAGCAACTCGACCGGATCGCACAGCGCGCCGATCAGCGCGGTCCGCCCCTCGGCCCGCTCCAGGGTGGACGCCATGAGCCAGCCGACGGTGTACCAGGGTCCCTGGATGCCGAAGAAGGACATGCCCGCGCGACCGATCGAGTCGGCGTCAGTGACGCGGCGGTCGAGGATGTCGAGCAGAAACGACTCCAGCCTGCGTACGTCCTCGGGCGCGTTGGCGACGTCGCGATCCCAGCGTGCCCGGTCCTGAGCCGGGCTCTCTGCATGGGGGTGGACCTCCGGCCCGCCCGCCGCGGCAAGCATCGCCACGCCTTCGCCGAAGGCGCTCAGCCAGCCACGAGCCTCGGTGACCGCGGAGTCGGCGGCGGAATCCGAGGGAGAGTGGCAGGCTGAGGCATAGCCGATGTGGTGCAGCTCGTGCGCGACCGTGTTCTCCAGCTGCGCCCGGGTCCGCGCCGGGTCGAGATAGAGCATGATCGCCGGGTCGGTGTCCGCCTCGAAGACGAAGCTGTTGGTCCGCGGCTTGATCAGCAGGTACACCCGGGCGCGAATGCGCGTGCCCGACGGCAGGTAGGCCAGCGCCTTGGCCCGGGCCCGGCCCAGATCCGCGTTTCGCCAGGCGTGGAGCGTCGTCCGCAGCGCCGCCTCCCGGGCAGAGCAGGGTATCGGACAGCAGAAACGTCCGGAAGGACGAATCCTCGAAGCTCCGGCCCATGGCGGTCTCGCGGGCCTGGAGCCGCCGATATCCTTCACTGGCGAAGAGGCGGCGCCAGGACGCTTCGTCCACCGGGCGGCCGGCCTTTCGCTGCGCCAGGATATCGGAGCGCGGCTTCGGCCTGGTCGGTGACGATCACGAGGTCGGGGGCGGGCGCGGCGCCCACGAGCAACACGAGGATGGGAAGAGCCCGAAATGTGCGCATATCGTCGTTCGACACCGAACCGGCGGGGTTGGTTGGCCGCGGCCGCGATGCTGCCGGTCCTGGGCCTGACCGCGCCACCCCGGGCGGAAGCGCAGAGCGTGCAGGGCCGTGTGGTCGAAATGCCGGGCGAGGAGGCGATCGCCGGGGCGCTGGTGTCGCTGGTCGATACCGCCGGCCACGAAGTGGCCAGCGGCGCGACCTCGGCAAGCGGTGGGTTCAATCTCACCGGGGGATCGGCGGGCCGGTACCACATCCTCATCCGGCAAATCGGGCAGCAGCCATGGCGCTCGCCGGTCTTCGCGCTCGCCGCCGGCGCGACCTATCCGGTCACCTTCCAGGTGGACCGCTCAGCCGTACGAGCTTCCGACGCTGACGGTCGAGGCCACCCGCTCGCGTTGCGGTGTCCGGCCAGGCGACCAGGGCGTGGTCGGGGGGCTGCTGGAAGCGGCAGACATCGCTCTGCAACTCGCCAGGGCAACGGCCGACGAGGGCCGGCTGACCTTCTCGACCGCCAGCTACCTCAAGCGCTACGCGCGTGACCTCCAGGTGTTGGATAGCGTGGATGCGGGCGTGTCCCGCCTGGCCAGCTGGCCGATCGAGAGCGCACCGCCGGAGAGCCTGGAGGTGTGGGGATTCGTGCGGCAGCCGCCTCCGCAGGAAGGAGCCGGCACCGCGCGGGCCGACGCCGGTCCGATCTACTACGCGCCGGATGCCCGGGTGCTGTTCAGCGACTGGTTCCTGGCGTCGCATTGCTTCCGCGTCCATGAGGCGAAGAGCAGGCGACCTGCTGGAGGTTCGATTCGCGCCCGAGCGGCGAGGCGATCGGGCTGAGATCGATGGCCGGCTGGTGCTCGATCGCCGGACGATGGAGCTGCGGCGGCTGGAGTTCGAGTACGTCGGCCTGCCTGGCTGGGTGCCCAAAGGCAAGGCGGGCGGATTCGTAGAATTGCGGCGCCTGGAAGAAGGTGCCTGGGTGCCGCGAGCCTGGGCGCTTCGGGCCCCCAGCGCTGTCCGCACCCGTGGAAGTCCCTGGCTGCGACTGGGTGGGTGGATGGAAACCGGCGGACGGGTGATCGCGGTCCGAACCCGCGGCGGTGACCTGGATTCCGCCTCGACCAAGGGGTTGCTCGAGCCCAGCTGACTGGTGGCGAATCCCAGGCGCGCTGCCGGCGTAGGGGGAGAAGCCCCCTTCCACGGAATCCCATGCCCAGTCTTCGCCGTTTGCTGACGAGCGTCGCCATCGCTCTTCCTGCCGACCACGCTCGCGGCTCAAGCCCCCACCTTCGAGCAGATCGGCGCGTACATCCAGGGCGGACTCGACGCGCTCGCCAAGGGAGACACGGCCGCCTATCTGGCGGGAACCGGCAAGGCGTTCGCCATCGCCCCGCAGGTGCCGCCCGTGGCCTACCACCATTCCCGTGCCCACGCGCTCGCCGGCGGAACCGACTCGGCGGTGATCCTGCTCCAACGGCTGGCCCGTGAAGGGGCCGCCGTGGCGTTCGACGCCGCGGAGGACAGCGCCTTCGTCCGGCTTCGGACGCAGTCCGCCTGGACACGGGTCGCCGCGGCCATTGCGGAAGCGAAGCGGCCGATCTCCCACAGCACGCCGGCGTTCGAGCTGGCGGAGCGGGACCTCACGGCGGAAGGCACCGCTTGGGATGCGAAGACCTCTACCGTCTACGTCGGCAGCCTCTACAAGCGGAAGATCGTCGCCGTGGGGCCGGACGGCGCGCCGCGGGACGTGATCCGCAGCGGACAGGACGACATCGGGCCGGTGGTCGGAATCGAGGTGGACCCGGTGCGGCGCGGACTCTGGGTGGCCAGCATGGTGCTCCCCGAGGCGGGTATCCCGTTGACCGATACCACTTATGCCGCGCACGGACTGCTGTTCCACTACGACGTGGACAGCGGTCGGCTCCGCCGGAAGTACGTGCTCCCACCCAGCGGCGGCGTGCGACACGGGTTCAACGACCTCACCGTCATGCCCAACGGCGACGTCTACCTCACGGACAGCGCGTCGGGGGCGGTGTACCGGCTGCGCGCGGGTGCCGACGAGGTCGTAGAAGTGGTACCGCCATCCACCTATCTGTTCCCCAACGGCATCACTCGCTCGGACGACGGCCGGTACGTCTTCGTCTCGCACGGTGCGGGCATCGATCGCATCGAGGTGGCCAGCCGGCGCCGGACCCGGCTCGCGACACCCGACACGCTCAACCTCGGCGGAATCGACGGCCTCGCCTTCTACCGCAATGCGCTGATCGCGCACCAGCCGTCCTGGTTCCAGCGGGTCATTCGGTTGGAGCTCGATTCCAGGCAGGAGCGTGTAGCCTCATGGACCACCATCGAGCGGCACCATCCCCGCTTCGATTTTCCGACCACCGGCGAAGTTGCCGGCGATGCTATTACTACATCGCGAACGCGCAGCTTCGGCGATTCCGGGACGGCAAGATCTTCCCCTGGGACTCGCTCCAGCCGGTGCTGGTGCTGAGGACCGACCTCCGCAAGGCCGACGCGTCGAAGGCCAGCGACTTTCTTACACCTCCCGCACCCGGGCCATCGCCCCGGCAGGCGCAGGCTGATCGGCCGGAGTCCTGACCGGCGCCTCCACCTTCCGTCCCAGCCGCCGCTGGAGCGCGTCGAAGTAGGTGTAGATCACCGGCGTGATGTAGAGCGTGATGATCTGCGAGAAGAAGAGCCCGCCGACCACCGCCACACCGAGCGGGCGCCGCGACTCCGCGCCCGCCCCATGCCCCAGCGCGATCGGCAGCGTTCCCATCAGGGCCGCCATGGTCGTCATCATGATCGGCCGGAAGCGCACGCTCGCGGCCTCGAGGATCGCGTCGTGGGCGCTCTTGCCGTGGTGCCGCTCCGCCTCGATCGCGAAGTCGATCATCATGATGGCGTTCTTCTTCACGATGCCGACCAGCATGATGATGCCGACGAAGGCGTAGATGCTGAGATCGAGCCCGAAAATCATCAGCGCCAGCAGCGCGCCGAATCCGGCGAACGGCAGGCCCGAGAGAATGGTGAGCGGGTGGATGAAGCTCTCGTACAGCATGCCGAGCACGAGGTAGATCACCAGAATCGCCAGGATCAGCAGCACCAGCAGGCCGGCCTGCGCCTGCTGGAAGGCCTGCGCCGTGCCCGCGAAGCTGGTACTCACGGTGGAGGGCAGCACCTCGCGCGCCGCCTCTTCCACCCGCTCGACCGCCGTGCCGATCGAAGTGCCCGGCTGGAGGTTGAACGACAGCGTCACGGAGGGGAGCTGGCCCGAGTGGTTGACGGTGAGCGGCCCGGTGGACTCGGTCACCTTGGCGAGACTGCCCAGCGGCACCGAGACGCCCTGGCGGCCGGTGAGGTGGAGCAGGCTCATCGCCGAGAGATCCCGTTGATACTCGGGGAGCAGCTCCATCACCACCCAGTACTGGTCGTTCGGGGTGTAGATGGTGCTGACCTGCCGCGCGCCGTACGCGTTGTAGAGCGCGCTCTCGATCTGGTTGACGTCGATCCCCAGCGACGAGGCGCGGTCGCGGGCGATCTCCACCTGCACCTGCGGGTTCTTGATCTGCAGATCGCTGGTGACGTCGGCCAGGCCCGGCACGTCGTGCAGGCGGCGCTCCAGCGCGGAGGCCCCGTCGTACAGCGCCTCGATGTCGGAGCTGGTGAGGGTGAACTGGTACTCGCTCTTGGAGGAGCGCCCGCCGATGTTGAGCACCGGCGGGTTCTGGATGAACACCCGCATCCCCGGCACCGCCGCCAGCTTCTGGGAGAGTGACCGGGCCACCTCGTCGGCGCTCATGCTCCGCTCGCCGCGCGGCTTGAGGTGGATGATGAGGCGCCCCTGGTTGATGGTGCTGGAGCGCCCGCCGGCACCCACGGCCGACATGAAGCCGTCCACGTTGGGATCGTCCTGCACGATCGCGGCGGCGGCGCGCTGGTGCTTGACCATCGCCTCGTAGCTGGTGCCTTCCGCGGTCTCCGTGGTGCCCCACAGCTGCTGCTGGTCTTCGCTCGGGATGAAGCCCTTCGGCACCAGCTCCGCCAGCGCGATGGTGCCGACCAGGATCACGGCGCTGAACGCCAGCGCGAGCCCCCGCCGATCCATCACCCAGCGCCAGCGACCGCTCGTACCAGCGCGAGCGAGCCGTTCCATGCGCGTTCGGTGACCTGGTAGAAGCGGCCGTGGTGCTCGACTCGTCCTCTTCCCTCGGCTTGAGCCAGCGGCTGCACAGCATCGGCGTCAGCGTGAGCGAGACGAAGCCCGAGACCAGGATGGCCACGCCGATCGTCACCGCGAACGCCTGGAACAGGCGCCCGATGAGCCCGCCGAGGAACAGCACCGGAATGAACACCGCCACCAGCGATACCGTCATCGAGACGACGGTGAAGCTGATCTCCCGGGTCCCCTTGATGGCGGCCTCCATCACCGGCTCGCCCTTCTCGATGTGCCGGACGATGTTCTCCAGCACCACGATGGCGTCGTCCACGACGAAGCCCACCGCGAGGGTGAGCGCCATGAGCGAGAGGTTGTCGAGGCTGTACCCCATCAGGTACATGACCGCGAAGGTGCCCACCAGCGACATCGGGAGCGCCAAGCGCGGGGATGATGGTCGCCCGCAGGTTCCGGAGGAACAGGAAGATCACCATCACCACGAGGCAGAGCGCCAGGAAGAGCGTGAACTTCACGTCGTCCACCGACGCCTTCACCGTCACCGAGCGGTCGTTCAGCGTGGCGATCTCGACCGAGGGCGGGATCTGGGAGCGGAGCGAGGCGACCGCCGCCTTCACCCGGTCCGCGACCGCCACCGTGTTGGTGCCGGGCTGGCGCTGAATCGCGAGCACCACCGCCCGCTGGCCGTTGAACCAGCTGGCGCGCTTGGTGTCCTGCACGCTGTCCAGGACGTTGCCGAGATCCCCCAGCCGGACGGGGGCACCGTCACGGAAGGCGACGACCAGGCGCTTGAAGTCGGTGGCGTTGGTGAGCTGGCCCTGGCTCTCGACCGAGTAGGCCTTGTCGGTGCCCCAGAGGATGCCGGTCGGCAGGTTGACGTTGCCGTTCTCCACCGCGGCCGCCACCTCGTCGATCCCGATGCTCCGGGCCGCGAGCTGCTGGGGGTCGAGCTGGATCCGGACCGCGTACTTCATCGACCCGTACACCTGCACCTGGGCCACGCCGTCCACCGTGGCCAGCCGCTGGGCCAGGAAGGTCTCGGCGTACTCGTTGAGCTGCGGCAGGGGAAGGGTGGTGCTGCGCAGCGCGTAGTAGAGAATCGGCGAGGACGACGGATCGACCTTCCGGAAGCTCGGCGGCAGCACGTCGCGCGGAAGCTGGCGCTGCGCCTGGGAGATGGCCGCCTGCACGTCCTGCGCGGCCGCGTCGATGTTGCGGCTGAGCGCGAACTGGAGCGAGATCGAGGTGCCGCCCTGGGTGCTGGTGGACGTCATCGTCTCGATGCCGGGGATCGTCGAGAGCTCCTTCTCCAGCGGCGTCGCCACCGAGGACGCCATCGTCTCCGGGCTCGCGCCCGGCAGGTTGGCGCTCACCGAGATGGACGGGTAGTCCACGGCGGGGAGATCGCTCACCGGCAGCAGCCGGTACGCCACCAGGCCGAAGATGAGGATGCCGGCCATGATCAGCGTGGTCATGACCGGCCGGCGAATGAAGAGCTCGGTGTTCATGTGGTCCTCCCGGACGGCCGTATCGGCGGCCGCCGCCTTGATCTGCACCTTGGATCCCTGCTGCAGCCGGAGCTGCCCGTCGACCACCACCCGCTCGCCCGGGCTCAGCTCCGCGTCCACGATCGATACCTCGCCCGCCGTCCGGCTCAGCTTCACCGGCTTGGTGGCCGCGGTGCTGTCGGCGCCCACCACGAAGACGAAGCTGCCCTGCTGGCCGGTCACGACGGCGGTGGCGGGCACCACCAGCGCGTTCTCCTCCACGTAGAGCTGGAGCCGCACGTTCACGAACTCACCGGGCCAGAGCACGCCGTCGGTGTTGGGGAAGGTCCCCTTCAGCAGGATGGTGCCGGTGGTGGTATCCACCGCGTTGTCGATGAAGCTGAGCGTCCCTTCGCTCGGCGTTCCGCCGCCGACGGGCTCGGCCCGCACCACCAGCTTCTCGCTCCGGTACCGCTGGATCAGCGGCAGGTTGGCCGCCGGCACCGCGAACCGCACCAGGATCGGCCGGATCTGATTGATGGTGACCAGCGCCGTCGCGTCGGAGGCCCGGACCAGGTTGCCCTCGCGCACCCGGAGACTGCCGGTGCGTCCCGCGATCGGCGCGCGGATGGTGGCGTACTGGAGATTGAGCCGGGCTTCTTCCACCGCGGCCTCGCTCGCGGCGAACGTCGCGGCGGCGGCGACGGAACCGGTCCGAGCCTGGTCGTACTGCTGAGCGGTGACGTACTCGCGCTCCGCCAGCTCCGCGTAGCGCTTCGCCTCCTGCTCGGCGTTGGACGCCTGGGCGCGGTCGCGCGACAGGATCGCCTCCGCCTGGGCGAGGGTGGTCTGGAAGGGCCGGGGATCGATCTGGAAGAGGACCTGCCCCTTCTCGACGTCCTGCCCCTCCCGGAATGCGATGCGCACGATCGGCCCGCCGACCTGCGGCTGCACCGCCACGGTCTGCAGCGGCTCGACCGTGCCCGTCGCCGCGAGCTCGAAGGGCACGTCGCGCCGCTCGGCGGTGCCCACGGTGACCGGGACCCGCTGCTGGGGCGGCGCGGACTGCTCAGTGCAGGCCGCGAGGAGAACGAGGGAAGCCAGCCAGTATCGCGTCATCGAGGGGTCGTCGTGGTGTCTGGAGTGAGGCGGAGCGGGCTGCCGCCCCGGGTATCGAGCACGCCCGCGTCGTGCGCGAGCTGAGCCAGCGAGACGCTCCAGCTGAGCCGCGCCTCGACCATCTGCGCGCGGGCGTCGGCGAGCGCGGTCTGGGCCGCGAGAAGGTCGAGCACGCTGCCCACGCCGGCCTTGTACCGGCCCAGCGCGACCTGGTTCGACTGCTCCGCGCTGGCGAGCAGGTCGCCGGCCGTCGCCACGCGCCGGGTCGAGGTCTGGAGGTTGTAGTACGCGCTGAAGACCTGGAACACGACATCGTTCCGAAGCGACTGCGCCCGGGCCTTCGCCGCTTCGGCCTCGAACTCGGCGGCGCGGAGGTCGTACTGCCGCGAGAAGCCGTTGAAGAGCGGGATGGTGAGCCCCAGCGACAGGCTGTAGCTGTTGGCGCCGTTCGGAATCGTGGTGGCGTAGGTGCGGCCGGCCGTGGCGCTGAAGCCCAGCGAAGGCAGCAGCGCGGCGCGGGTCTCGGTCACGTTGGCCCGCGCGGCGGCCACCTCCGCCTGCACCGCCGCGAGGTCCGGCCGGCCCTGCAAGGCGGTGGCGATGATCGCGTTCACGCTGTCGGCGAGCGGGACGACCGGCGCGGCCGCCGCGCTCGAGTCCACCTCGTACGGCAGGTTGGCCGGCAGACCGAGCGCGAGCGCCAGGGCGCCGCGGGTGGTCTGCAGGTTGCCCTCGATCGTCTGGAGATCGAGCCGCGCCTGACTCGCCGCGGTCCGCGCCTGGAGTACATCGGCGATCGTGTTGACGCCGACCCGGCGCCGCTCTTCGGCGGCGGTGAGATTGGTCTCCGCCTCTTCCAGCGTAGTGCGCTGCGCCACGAGCAGGCCGCGGTTGGCCAGATACTGGAAGTAGGCGACCTGGATCTGGAGCACCACGTCCTGGATGGACGCGTTGTGGGCGAAGCTCGCCGCCAGGGACCGGTGCCGCGCGCCGGCCACCCGTCCGGTCCGCCCGCCGAAGTCGAACAGCAGATAGGAGAGGGTGATGCTCGGCGTCAGGATGGACTGTTCGACAGCGCTGCGACCCTGGCTCGCGGCCGTCTTGAGCCGGGACGCACTCACGTCGGCATCCACCGTCGGAAACCATGCGCCGCGCTCCGAGCCGTAAACCGACGCCGCGGTCTGCGCGTTCGCCCAGGCGAGCCGGGTGGTCGGATTGCTGCGCAGGCCGAGCTCGACGATCTCGGCGAGCGTGAGTCGCTGCATCCGGTCGGCGAGATCGGGCGGGACCGCCGCCTCCGCCGACGTATCGGCCGCGACGACCGGCGCCACCGCGCCCTTCGGCGGCGTCCACGGCTTGTCCGGCGCGGGCGAGGCTGCCCGCACCCCCGAGACGCTCGGCGTCCCCGCGCACCCCGCGAGGAGGAGCGCCATCCAGGCCCCGGCGCCCCTCACCGTGTGGGCCCGGTAGACGCAAGCCGCCGCGCCGGCACCCCGCGCCACTGAAGCAGCGCGCGGCCGATCGCGTCGGTCATGTAGCTGAACCCGTTCTCGTACTGCTCCAGCCGGCGGCGAACCTGCGGGCTGGACAGCGGAAGCGTCCGGCGACCTTCGCCGATCACCTCGGTGAACCGGCGCCAGCGCGCCATCCGCTGGGCCACCGAGCGCTCGAATACATCAGGGACGACCCGGTAGTAGTCCTTGCGGCTGCCCTGGCGGCGCACCTGCTCGATCACGCCGAGCTGAGCGAGCAGCCGGGCGTTGGTGCTCGCACTCGCCTTGCTCACGCCGAGCGACTCGGCGAGCTGGTCGAGGCTCAGCGCGTCGTCGTTCAGGAGCAGCAGGCCGAAGATTCGCCCGGCGATCGGAGGCTGGCCGTCGCTCTCGAAGAGCAGCGCGAGGCGATCGGTGAACTGCAGGGTTCGGGGGTCCATCGGACTCCTGGCGGTGCCGGGGTGAGAAATTGCACGTTCAGTATGGATTGAACGTTGGCCGCTGCCAAGTATACCTCCTCACCCGCGCGCGGCCATCCATGCCACCGCCTCGCGTGCGATCTCGGGCGGGATCTCGTGACCGCCCTCGAACTCGGTATATCGGACGTCGTACTCGTCGCCCCGCAGGTCCTTCACGATTCGCCGGCTGCAGAGGTCGATCGGGAGGACCCGGTCGGCGACGCCGTGGGAGATGTAGACCCGCGGCTTCCCGCGGCGTGAGCCATCCGTCACGAAGCCGGGGGAGAATGCGATGACGCGCGAGAAGAGGTCGCCGTTAACCAGGCCGATGCACAGCGCGTAGGAGGCGCCGTCGGAGAATCCCTCCGCCACGATCCGGGCGGGATCCACATTGTAACGGTTGTATACCAGATCCAGAGCGCGGTCGAGAAAGTCGACGTCGGGTCCGAAGACCCCGGCTCGAACCACGTCCCAGGTGGCCTCCCGGGAGTCGGGGACGAGCACGAGAAATCCCGCGGCATCCGCATGGGCCTGAAGGCGGCCAAGTCCCCGGCGCCCGCTGCCACCGGCACCGTGGAGGCTCAGGATCAGGGGAACCGGAGTGTCGTGGCGATAGTTGGGCGGGACGTAGAGCGCGCCGTCACGGTCGGAGCCGGCGAGCTGGAGAGGAACGAGACCGGTCGGTGGCTGGCCTGGAGCCGGCGGGTGGGGACGGCTGCTCAGCCGGCCTTTCTGGTCGCGACGAGCCTCACCGGCCAGGGGGACGGCGGACGAGAGAGCCGCGCCGGCGAGGAGGCTGGCGCCGAGCCGGAGGAGGTCCCGGCGATGGATGGGGGAGGGCATGGATACCGTACGGGGGGAGCTGCATCCGGGATGCAACGGAAGATCGGGGATGCAACGGAAGGCGGAGGGGAGGCAATGTCATCCTGAGCGCAGCGAAGGAGCCGAAGCGCCGCTCCGCTCCTTCGCTGCGCTCAGGATGACATGTTCGCCAAATGCCCCTAGAAGCTGAACTCCCCCGCTTCCGCCGTCTCTCCCGCCTTCACCTCTACGGTTCGCGTCGGCCCCACCACGCTGCGCTCCAGGTCCTCCGGCACGACCGTGTACCGGCCGGGCCGCAGGAACGACGCCTTGAACTTCCCCTCGGCGTCGGACCGTGACGTCGCCACCAGCGGGCCGAGCGTCGAGCTGCTGTCGAAAGCGTAGTGGACCGACACCGCCGCGAGCGGAATGGGCGCCCCACCCTCCGACCGGCGCAGCGTCCCGGCGATCGAGCCAGAGCCGGCTCGGGTGATCGCCCGAAGGAACGGCACGAAGACAAAGCCCTCGCCGGCATCGGGCAGGAAGCTGCGGCCGACGTCGAAGTCGATGACGATGTCCTCGCCGTTCTCGTCGATCGCCATCGCTTCTTCCACCAGGCCGAACAGCGTCGGCGCATCGCCCTTGGCCTGCCAGTCGATCCCGGGGTGGCCGCCGCCGGTGTCGGTCATGCTGGATTTGGAGGGATCGAACGTCACGCGGATCGCCCGGTACTGTCCCGGCGGGACGTCGGCCTCGCCCAGCAGGGCGGTGGCGCCGTTCTGGAGATCGAGAAGGTTGAAGAGGCGCTCCGGGCGGGCCACGGTGATCCAGCCCGGCGGGCCCTGGGAGGTGTCCGCCTGGGGGGAGAGGCCGATCTCCGAGATATGGATGTCCACCCGCTCGATCCGATCGAAGGGGAAGGGGGCATCCGTCAGGAGCACGGACGTTTTCCCCTCCAGGGGCGGCCCCGCCGGGCCGATTTCCGAGCTGGTGCAGGCCGCCAGGGCCAGGGTGCCGGCCGTCGCAAGTGCAAGTCCCGCGCTGTGCATCGTCGCCTCTCCGAATGTCGAATTCCGTTCCGTCCCACGAGGCAGACCTGTCTACCAAGCCCGCCGTAACCGGCTCCGCGCGCCCCCACCTCACGCTGTCACAGCTCGAGGCCGAGGGTGGTCTCTTGAGGATGAGCGACAGCGATGCCACGCTGGTCGCCCGAACACTCGGCGGGGACCTTTCCGCTTTCGCGGCCCTGATGGCCCGCTACCGGGACAAGTTCGGGCGGTATGCCTTTCATATGTTGGGAAATCGGGAGGACGCCCAGGAAGCGCTCCAGGACAGCTTCGTCCGCGCCTACCGGGCGCTCGGCGCGTGCCGGCAGCCGGAGCGGTTCGGCGCCTGGCTGTTCCGGATCCTGGTAAACCGCTGCCGGACCGTCCGGCGCCGACTCCAGCGCGACCGCCAGTTCGACGGCGACCTGCCGGACGATGTGCCCTCCAACGGGGCGCGCCCCGATTCGTTCGAGTGGCGCGACGAGATCGGCCTGGCGCTCGACCAGCTGCGGCCCCACTATCGCGAGGCGTTTCTGCTGCGTTACGTAGAAGGACTCGACTATGCCGAGATGTCGGAGATGACCGGGGCGAAGGAGCCCGCGCTGCGCATGCGGGTCAAGCGCGCCAGCGACCAGCTTCGCGAGCTGCTGCGAGACGTCCATGCCGGCTGACCACGACGACCGTCTCTCCGACGCGCTCCTCCAGCGCGTCGTCGCCGAGCTGAAACAGCCCGTGCGGCTCGACCCGGCGGTGGACCACCGGGCGCTCGAGGAGATTCGCGCCGAGTCGTCGGGCTGGCATGCTTCGGCCAACGGCCACCGGTGGGGCGTGTGGATCGCGAGTGCCGCGGTCGCGGCGGGCCTGCTGGTGGCCGTCGTTTTCCAGGTCGACCAGCGATCCACACCCGCAGCACCGGCCGTCGCCGAGGTGAGGTTGGAAGACGGTGGCGCCAAGCCGGTCCACCTGCGGCTCGAAGCGCCGGCGTCGTCCAAGGTCGCGGTGGTAGGCGACTTCAACGACTGGGATCCCGTCGCCACCCCGCTGCATCTCACCGAGAAGGGCGGCGTCTGGACCGTCGAGCTGCACCTCAAGCCGGGGCGCTATCACTACACGTTCCTCATCGACGGCCGCCGCTGGGAGCGGGACCCCAGCGAGCCCCCGGCACCGGGCAGCGATTTCGGCGCGCCCGTCTCCGTCCTCACGGTGATCTGATCCATGTCCGCCGCGCGCACCCTCCTCGTCTCCCTGTTCCTGACCTTGCCGAGCGTCGCCGCGGGGCAGGACGCCCGCCTCGCCGAGCGGCTCGACGGCGCCACCGCGGCCAGCGTGCAGCAGATGGTGGACTCGGCGCGCACCGGAGGGTTGCCGACGGAGCCGCTGGTGCAGAAGGCCCTCGAGGGCGGAACCCTGGGCGCCAGTGGCGACAAGATCGTGGCCGCCGTCACGGCGCTCCACGGACAGCTCGGCCGGGCGCGCAGCGCGCTCGGCCGCAGCGCGAGCGAGAGTGAGCTGACCGCGGCGGCGGGCGCGCTCAGGGCCGGACTGCCGCCGTCGGCGCTGAGCCGGCTCCAGTCGCTCCGGTCGGGGAAGCCACTCGTCGTCCCGATCGCGGTGCTCACCGATCTCGTCGCGGAGGGCGTTCCCCCGGAGCAGGCGACCCGTTCGGTGCTCGACCTCGCGCGCGAAGGCCGGCCCGATGACGAGTTCGTCGCGCTGCGCCGGCAGATCCAGGTCCAGCGCCAGGCCGGCACCGCGGATCCGATGAATCGCCCGGCGCTGCGGCCGGCCGCCGACCCACCGGTGGACCGGTGACGCGATCCCGCTCGCTCCTCGTCTGCATCGCCCTCTCCGCGGGCGCCACGCCGGCGGCGGCGCAGCTCGCCGGCACGCTCGACATGGGTGCGGGCACCTACCGGCCGGAGCGCGCCATCGCCGGCGGCATCGCGTCCATCGTGCCCGCCATGCAGTACCGCAGCGGCCTGCTCGAGCTGAGCGCCATCGGCGTCTACTCGGACGCACCGGCCGGACGCTGGAATTTCCAGGGCGGCACCGCCGCCGCGGTCAGCACGCCGACGTTCGGCATCTTCCAGCTCGAGGCGATCGGACAGGCGGAGTGGACCAGCCACTATCGGGTGAGCGGCACGACGCGGTTCTCGGCCGGTGCCCGCGCGTATCTCCGTCCCAAGGGCGCCAACTTCTGGGTGGGTCGCTTCCACGGGCAGGCATCGTCGCTCGGCACCCGCCGGCCGCTGCAACGCAATGAGATCGGCGGTTCCGCCACGCTCGGAGCCGTGCGGGTCGAGTTCTCGCTCGCGAACACCAAGGTGGACCGCTCCCTGATGTTCGGTGGCCCGAATCCCCGCACCGATTCCGACTCGCTGTCGGCCGGCCCGGTCACCAGCGGCCGACAGGTGGAGCGCGTCGTGCTCACCGATGCCGTGCTGTCCGGCCGCTGGCGCATCCGCTCCCTCGACTTCGACGCGTCGCTCGGCCGCCGGTTCAGCCGCACTACGCCCGAGACCACGATCTGGGGAGTCAGCGCGTCGCGCGGCATCTCGCCATCGGTGGCGGTCGTCGCGGCAGCCGGGCGGTCGGGTTCCGACCCCGTCACGTCGGTGCCGGGCGCGCGGTACTTCGCGCTCGGGCTTCGGCTCAAGGTGGGGCAACCCGTGCTGCCACCCGCGCCCGCGCCCGCCACTGCGAGCATGACCGCGCCGTTCCGCATCGGCCCCGCGCTCGGCGCCGCCCGCGAAATCGTGATCCAGGCGCCGACCGCCGAGGGTGTCGAGCTGGCGGGCGATTTCACCGACTGGAAACCGGTGCCGCTCCAGCCCTGGGGCGAGAACGCTTGGCGCGCCCTCCTCCCCATCTCGCCCGGCCTGCATCGGCTCGCCATCCGGATCGATGGCGGCGCCTGGCAGGCGCCGCCGGGAACACGCCCCCTCACCAGCGAGTTCGGCGGCGAGGTAACCGAAGTCGTGATCGAGTAAGGTCGCAGGCCCTGCGTATTGGGTGGACGAGCGAGGTCAGGTATCCTTCGGCAACCTCGGAAAGTCTTCCACCCAGTGCCAGGAGGCGACCGATGGCTTCTCGGAAGCGGTATCGGCTGGATCTGGTGATGTTGGAGCCGGGCGAAGTTCGGAGAGCCAAGTGGACCTTCGCGAAAGGCGGCCGGCAATCTCCGGTGCGAGGTGACGAGCACCACTACACGGTGACCGACCGCAATCTTGCCAGCAAGAACAAGTGGGAGTTTCTCGTCCGGGTACCGGACACGTCCGATGGACGCGTCGAGGTCAGGCCGAGAACCACGCCGCCGACGCACACCTGGAAAGCGCTCACCTACCGTTCACTCCAATTCCAGAAGGCCACCCTCGGCGAGGCGCGCGGCAAGCGCTACGCGAAGGTGTCGCTCGCGGTGCCGCCCTCAGGCCGGGCCACCGACGATCCGCGCGGCAATCGCACCAAGGACGTGATCCGGGGCGATCAGCGCCGCGACCTCGTTCGGCAGGCGAAGTGGTTCGAGAGTCTCCAGGGGCGGATGCGCACCAAGGAGCGAGTCCGCAGCACCAAGGGAACCGACGGCAATACGCTCGTCATCCTGGTCACCCCGGATGATCACGCGATGATGATCCGGCTCTTCTTCGCGATGAAGGTATGGGTCCTGAAGGAGGGCATCGAGCTCGAGTGACCGAAGAAGAACGCTACCGGCTTCACACCCCGGCGTCGGGCCATGCATTCGAAGAGGCCCGACGCTACCTGCCCGGCGGCGATTCCCGCAGCACGGTGTTCTACCCGCCCTATCCCGCCGTCCTGGTCAGCGGAGAGGGGTGCCGGGTGACGGACCTCGACGGGAATCGCCTGCTGGATTTCTCCGGCAACCACTCCGTACTGGTTCACGGCTATCGGCATCCGGCCATCGTGGCGGCCACCCGGACGCAGCTCGAGCTCGGCTCCTGCTTTTCGGGGCCGACCGAGGCGCAGCTCCGGTTCGCCCGGCACCTGGTCGAGCGGATTCCGTCGCTGCGACGGGTCCGGTTCACCAACTCCGGCACCGAGGCGGTGATGATGGCGCTCCGGGCGGCGCGCCGGCACACCGGCCGGCCGCTCGTCGCCAAGCTGGAGGGAGGCTATCACGGCACCGCCGACCCGGTGATGGGGCACGACCATCCCGAGCTGGTGGTTTTGCCGGCGGACGATGCCGCCGAAGCGGTCGCGGTGCTCGAGCGCCGGGCGTCCGAGATCGCCGCCGTGGTGGTGGAGCCGGTGCAGGGATCGGCGGGCATGATTCCGCTCGACGCCGGATTTCTCCGGGCACTGCGAGACGCGACGCGGCGGCTCGGCATCGTGTACGTGTTCGACGAGGTCGTGAGTCTCCGGTTGGCATACGGCGGGTGTGAGGAGCTGCTCGGGATCGAGCCGGACATGACGTGTCTCGGCAAGGTGATCGGCGGCGGTTTTCCGCTGGGTGCGTTCGGCGGAACCGAGGAGATCATGGCCCTCTTCGACCCGTCGCACGGTCCGCCGGCCATTCCGCATCCAGGCAGCTACAACGCCAACCCCGTGAGCCTCGCCGCGGGGCTGGCGACCATGGAGCTGCTAAGCCGCGAGGCGATCGCGGCGCTCAACCGCCACGGAGACCAGCTTCGTGAGGGGATCGGGGCGATCTTCCGGGCGGCGGGCGTTCCCGCGACGGTGACGGGGATGGGATCGCTGTTCGGGATTCACCTCACGGGGCGGCCGGTGCGCACCATCAGGGATGCCGCGGGCGGCGACGCGCGGCTCCGGCATCGGATCTTTCTCGGGTTGTACAACGAAGGCGTACTGGTGGATCCGCGCGGGGTCGGGACGGTGTCCACGGCGATCGGGGAACGGGAGATCGAGCGGTTCCTCGAGGCGCTGCGCGCGGTGCTCGGACGGGTGGCCGACTGACGGATTGAGGGGCCGGCATTGTCATCCTGAGCGAAGCGAAGGAGCGGCGGCTCGGGTTGGCAGGAGATTCACCACGAAGGCACGAAGGGCACGGAGGACTCCGTGTGTATCCGGAGTGACGTCTCATGCCGCATGAGGTGAAGTCCCAGCAGGTTTTTGGGGGTGAAAGAAGCGCCGCTACCGATACCACCGCCGGCCACACCCCCTTCGCTTCGCTCAGGGTGACATCATTTCCCGCGCACAGTTACGTCCGGTCGATCTCCCTCACCACGATTCTCCCCCCGTATCGCACGTGCGGACAGCTCTGTGCAATCGCGAGCGCGGAGCGTTCGTCGTTCGCGCGGATCAGGAAATACCCGGTCAGGCGCGATGCATCCGCCGGCGCGGGCACCGAGCCGACGCTCCCGTTCGGCGCGATCACCACGTCGTCGTCCTCCTTCAGTTTCTCGCCGCCTTCGACGCTCCCGTCCTCCTGGCCGGCGCTGGCCCACGCGACGTACTCCTGCACCCGCTGGTCCATCGCATCAGGAGCGGGCTGCCGGTACTCCGGTCCTTCGTAGAGGAAGAGCGCGAATCGCGGCCGGCTGTCATCCGGCATCTCGGCGCCGGGCGCCGCGGCGAACCGACCGACCGCCAACCCGCCGACGAAGAGCAGCAGCGACGCCGCGATGGCGAGCGCCGGGTTCCGCCAGCGGCGCGGCCGCCGAAGCAGTCCGCGCGCCGCGAGCGCCGCGACGGTCGCCTGTTCGAGATCCGGCGGCGGATCCGCCGACCGCGGCAGCCGGGTGAGCGCGTCGCGCTCCAGGGGAGTGAGCTCGTCGTCCGGTCGCATCATCCGCTGCCCTTTCGCTCGCCTCGCCACGCCGGCGGATCGAGTGCCGCCCGAAGGCGGCGCCGCGCGTGAGAGAGCTGGCTCTTGGAGGTCCCCGCCTCGATGCCCAGGAGACCACCGATTTCCTCGTGGGTGTACCCCTCCACGTCGTGAAGCACGAACACCTGGCGGTAGCCGTGCGGCAGCCGCTCGATCGCGCGATCCAGATCGATGCGATCCTCCGGACCGGCTTCTCCATGCACGACCGACAGGTGATTCCATTCCTCGTCGTCATTGCCCGATCCGGATCGGCGTCCCTCCCGCCAGAGCTCCCGGGCGCAGTTGACCGCGATCCCGCCGAGCCAGGTGGAGAACGTCGAGCGCCAGGCGAACGAGGCGAGACCTTCGACCGCGCGGATCCAGACCCGCTGAACCAGTTCTTCGGCCCACGGCTGGTCACCACCGCCAAGGCGCAGCGCGAGGCGATAGAGTCGGGGCGTGTGGCGCCGGTACAGCGTCCGGAACGCCGCCTCGTCGCCCCCTCCGGCGACCTTGGCGGCGAGCTCCCGGTCCTCCGCGGACAGCGCGCTCACCGGCCGGTGAAGTCCTTGACCACGACCATGATGTTGGAGAGCGGCTTCCCCGGATCCACCACGACCGCCGCGTCGGTCGAAGGCGTAGCGCCCAGGCCGAGATCGGTCGCGGCCAGGTGCGGGTAGAAGATCATGATGTGCGGCTGCCATCGGCCCACGTTCTTGCCCTCGTCACTCACGAGCACTTGTTCCGGTGACATCATGTAGCTCATCGCGGGCCGGCGCGGAAGGCGGAAGCGGCCGTCGAGGAGTCCGGCGGCGATCTCGCGATCGATCTCCTCCGCCGTCTTGCCCTCCTGAAGCAGCTCGGTGCGCCGAAGCTCGATCGGCAACACGGTGGCCGACCCCTCCGCGTCGAAACAATGGGGTTCCAGGCTTTCCGGATGACTGCGGTTGACGATACAGGTGACGCCGTTGGTCCCCTTCACGGCCACCTCGAACCCCTTCGCGGTCAGCACCATCACGCTCGCGTCCCGGGACACCTCCGCCGGCGCGGCAGTCCGGGCCAACGCGATCTCGCGGTCACGGGGCAGGAGCTGCCGCGCGCCGGCCCGGCCGGCCCCCGCGCTCTGGGCCGCCAGCGGCCCGCCGGTCGCCGCGAGCACTGCGATCAAGATCCAACTTCCGCCTCGCATGGGGCCTCCGCCTCGAAGATGAGTGGGATGGCAGTGAGTTCTCGCATGTGAGTGGCGGAACCAGCCGATTCGGTTGCATACTTGCGCCCTTGCCCGCAATCCAAGCGTCCGGAGTACCTGTGATTCAGCAGCCTCCCAGCGGGGGCGGCCTGCCTCAGCGGCCGCCCTTCGCCACCGGCCTGGTCCTGCTCCAGGCGGCGTTCACGCTCGTCCTGCACGTGACGGTCAACCGCTGGACGCCCTACGGCATTCACCGGGACGAGCTGCTGTACCTGGGCATGGGCCGGCACCTTCAGCTCTGGGGCATGGATTTTCCTCCCGCGATCGCGATCGTGGCGGAAGTCTCCCGAATGTTGCTGGGCGACTCGCTCATGGCGATCCGTTTCTTCCCGGGCGTCTTCGGGGCGGCGCTGCTGGTGCTGGCCGCGCTGATCGCGCGCGAGCTGGGCGGCGGACGGATCGCCCAGGGTTTGGCCGCCTTCTGCGTTCTCACCAGCCCGCTCTTTCTTCGCTCCGCCAACCTCCTGCAACCCGTCGTGATGGACCAGTTAGTGTGGACCGCCGCGCTGTATGCCCTGGTCCGGCTCGTCCGCGGGAACGAGACCGGAGGGTGGCTCCTGCTGGGACTGGTGCTGGGTCTCGGACTGCTGACCAAGTTCAGCGTGGCCTTCATCGGCCTCGCGATCGTGGCCGGCGTGCTGGTCTCGCCGCTGCGAGCCGCGCTGTACACCCCTTGGCCCTGGGTCGCACTCGGCATCGCCCTGGTGCTCGGCTCCCCCAGCCTCGTGGGTCAGATCCGGCTGGGATTCCCGGTGCTCGATCAGATGGCCGACCTGAGAAGCAGCCAGCTCGAGCGCATCGGACCGATCGATTTCCTGGTGGGACAGCTCCTCTGGGGGCCGGCCACTTTGCTGGGCCTCGTCGGGCTGGCGGGGTTGGTCGCCGGCAACACGCTCCGGGCATTCCGGCCGGTCGGATGGACCATCATCGCGGCGTTCGTCATCCTGCTTCTGCTCCAGGGGAAGCCGTACTACGCGGGGCCACTCTACCCCATGCTGTTCGCGGCGGGAGCGCTGCTCTTCGAGCGCGCCTTCCACGGCCTCGTCGGCGAAGTGCTGCAGGTCGCCGTGGTGGCGATCCTCTTCGCGTTCGCCGTCGTCACCTTTCCGCTCGGCGTGCCGATCCTGCCGCCGCCGGCGATGGCGGATTACGCGCACGCGCTCGGCGTCGAAGCGGCGGTCAGGACCAACACAGGGCAAGTGGGGGCGCTGCCGCAGGACTACGCCGACATGCTGGGATGGGAGGAACAGGTCGCGGCGGTGGCGCGAGTCTATCACGGGCTGCCACAGGACCAGCAGCAGCGGGCCGTCGTGGTCGCGGGCAACTATGGCGAGGCGGGGGCGATCGAGTTCTACGGGCCGCGCTACGGATTGCCCGGCGTGGTGAGCCCCGCGGGCAGCTACTGGTTCTTCGGACCCGGCGAGCAGCCCGGCGAAGTAGTGGTCACCATCGGGATTCCCCCCGAGGCATTGCGCGAGCACTTCGACTCGGTGGAGACCGCCGCGACCGTAACCCACCGCTGGGCCGTGGAAGAGGAACGGAACCTCACCATCAACGTGGCCACCGGCGCGCGAACCACGCTCCAGCAGATCTGGCCTTCGCTGGCGGGAAGCAATTGATGTGTCGCCGTCCCGGGCCAGCGCGTTACCTTAGGTAATCCCTCCGGAGGAACCCGCCATGCTGGGCAACCGGCCGATGAGCGAGTGGGTCGCGGAGTACGCGCTGAGCCATAAGCATCCGATCAACCGGCTGTGCCATACCTTCGGCATCCCGATGATCGTGACGTCCATTCTGCTCTTCGTGGCGGCGCTCTTCGTGGACGGACTGTGGCCGGTTGCGCTGGGACTGTTCGTCGTGGGTTGGATCCTGCAGTTCGTCGGTCATTACTACGAGGGTAAGCCACCCGAGTTCCTGCATGATTGGCGCTTTCTGCTGGTGGGCCTGCGGTGGTGGCTCGCCAAGATCCGCGGCCGGGCCTAGTCTCCGGCTGGTTCGGTTGTTCCTCCTGCTCGCGCTGCCCGCCTGCGGCGCGCCCGCCCGCACGCCATCCCAGCATGTCGCGCCCTGGCTCCGCGAGGATCCGCAGCGCTGCCTGCTGACCCGCGACCTCACCGAAAACATGGAAGCGATGGCCCGGCGCTGCGCCGAGGCATTCGTGCTCCATAACGGGTACACCGACCTGCCGGCGACCGACGACTCCACCCGGTGGGTCATGGAAAGAGGCGAGCAGGGGGCCTGGGCCCGCGTGCTCGCCTCCCGCGGCGGCAGCCTCGAGCGTGAGGCCGCCACCATCCAGTGCAGCGCCCGCCAATGTGTCGTGCTGTTCCGGGTCCGCCGGACGCCGCTCCTCTGCGCCTACCGTATCGTCACGATGACCCAGGTCTTCACCAAGCTCCGACTGCAGCCCGGGGGCATCCGCGACGTGCGCTGCGACCAGCGGCGGGTGTAGCCCCGATCAGTTCGGGGCCCGCACCCCGTCCACGCCGTAGTTCCGCCCGATGGTCGGGCCACCCACATCCACGCCCGTGAAGTTGTCCACCGAGGCGATCCGCTGACGGAGGGAGCCGGCGAACGGCTCGGTCCGGCCGTTCTGGCCGTACGCGTCGGTGTACCAGGTCTCGGGGCCGTCCTCGTTGGAGATGTCGTTCCCGTTGATATCCACGAAGTGGTCGGCGCCGTTGAACTCCGAGCGCGGGTCGTCGAAGGTCACGCCCGGTGTCTGGCCGTCACTGGTGGAACGGTCGCAGGCGCCGCCATGGGCGCGCTCGCCCGTTGCCGTCACCTCGTAACAAATGTCGATCGGCCGGCCGACCGTCGGGGCGATCGCGGGATCGTGGAAGCGGCTCGGCAGACGCACCTGGAAATACGGATTGAAGTGCGCCAGCACGTGGCCGTCCGCGCGGCGCACGAGATTCGACGTCTCCCACGTCTCGTGGAGCGTGCCGAAGTCGGAGTTCTGGCCGTCACCCACCAGCACGTGCTGCTCCACGCAGAACCGGTCGGGGATGGAGCGGAAGCCGCCGCCCGACGGCGAGTTCGCCGGGGTCGGCGTGCCCGCCTGAACATGGACGTCGCGGTCGCACGAGCGGACGAACTCGCCCGGCGTGCCGATGGCGGTCAGCATGGTGATCCCCATCCGCGCGCCGTTGTCGCATCGGATGTGGTAGATCAGCTCGTGGACGTTGTTGGTGAACGCGTCCTTCGAGTGGGTGCCCTGGTGGAACTTGGTCAGCACGTCGCACTTGACCGTGAAGATGGCCGAGCCGGCGCCCCGGAACTCGAGGTCCATGTCGTTCGCCCACTCGACCTTGTGGCCGAAGTGGTCCTCGTCCCGGGGATTGGCGGGATCGGAGATGGCCAGCATCTCGTTGGCGACGCCGAAGGGCAGGCCTTCGGTATCGTCATAGAGGTCGGAGCCGGACGGATCGCGTCCATGCTCGTGGCCGAAGCTGCAGCCGCCCGGACCGGTCGGCGGGTGCCACGTGGGATAGACCTTCCCATCGGGCCCCTGGACGGCGTAGGCGTCGTGCTGGTCCTTGGTGCAGCCGTCGAACGGGCCCGGGCTCCACAGCCCGAACGAGCGTGCGGCGGGCCCGCTGGTCGGATCCACGAACTGATCGCCCGAACAGGCGGCCGAAGCGGCAAGCGCGACGACAACAGCGGCGCGACGCCGCAATGCAGGCGCTGTCATGTGGTGCTCCATATCGGGGGAATGCCGTACTGAGCAGCGATGCCTGTGCCAGCCGCGCTGCGCCAAGCGGGGCGCTCACTTAGCGAGACGAGCTGCCCCGCGGCCGTGAGAAGTGCACGACCGCGGGGCACAATGCCGAACGAACGATCTTGCGCGGGTGCTGCAGTCCGCCGCATCAGCGCCAGGTGAAGCCGGCTCCGATCTGCATCAGCGAGAAGCTGGCATCGGTGACGATGGTGTTCCCGCTGGTGAGGTTGCCGCTGGTGCTGACGATCAGATTCGCGAAGGGCGTGAAGTAGAGCCGGTTGCCCGCGCGGAAGTCGTAGCCGGCGCCGAGCTGCAGGGCCCCGGTCGTGGCGCCGAGCGGATCGTCATCCTCGTCGTCGAGATCCTGCCCGTTGTACGTCATCATGCCGATGCCGCCCTTGAGGAACCACGACGCGCCCGGCGTCGGCGTCCAGTAGAGCGACGCGCCATAGAGGATCAGCCGCTGGCGGATCGCGTCGGTGTTGTCCTGCCATGCCGTGAGCTCGGCGCCGGCGCGGAGCGAAGGGCTGAAGCGGAAGCCGCCGGCGAGGAAGCCCGAGAGGCCGCCATTCCGGTCGTCGGTGCAGATGTCGCAATTGACCGCGGCGGAGGCGGTCCCGATCCCGGCGCCGAGCCACGGGCCGCGCAGCGTCGGCTCCTGGGCTCTCGCGGGTTGCGAGAGGGCGAGCGCGGCGAGCAACGACGCCGCGGCAAAGCGAGACAACGACATACGGATCCTCCGGGTAGCTGGAATGCGAGTTCCTGCAGCGATTTTAGGCGGTGGAGAGGACTGACAAGCGAGAATCGCGCCCAGGGGAAACCCTGGAAGGGTGGGTGACGTCTTATGGGCGTCGGTTCGGCTGGGTTATGGCCCCTTCGCTACCTCACGGATCCCGAGGCTCCCTCCATGCGCAAGCTGGTCCTGTTTCTTTTCGCATTCCTACCGCTCCCGCTCGCCGCCCAGACCTTCGACAAGGCCGAGTTCGCCGCGCGGCGCGCGAAGCTGCTCGAGAAGATCCCCGACGGCATCGCGATCGTGCTGGGCGGGATCGAGCATCCCTATCCCATCCGCTTCCGGCAGTCGCCCGATTTCTACTATCTGACCGGACTGGAAGAGCCGGGCGCGGTGCTGGTGCTCAACGGCGTCACCAAGAACGCCGCGGTGTTCGCGGTGAAGCGGCAGGAGTTCGGGCCGACGGTGACGCCGCGGCTCCGAGATCTGGAGAATGCCCAGGAGAAGTACGGGATCGCGGTGCAGCCGATGGAGAGCTTCTTCACGTACCTCAGCTTCACGGCGAGTAACGCGGCGGTGACGAAGGCTTACCTGCAGCTCACGCCGCCGGACTGGCAGATCCAGGCGCGCTTCGAGGCCCAGATCTTCGCGGCCCAGGCGCTGGACCACCCGCTGTTCGGCCAACCCCAGCCGGCGGCGCTCGCGGTGGATCGCATCCGTGAGGCGGCGCCGTACCTCGAGCCCGCCGACGTGAGCCCGCTGCTCGACGACCTGCGGTGGGTCAAGTCGCCCTACGAGGTCGAGCGTCTGCGCCGGAGCGGGACCCTGGGGGCCGAAGCTACGGCCGAAGCGATCCGGGCAACCCGTCCGGGGATGTACGAATACGAGGTCGCCGCCGCGGCGCAGTACATCAGCACGAGAATGGGTGCGCACGGCGACGCGTTCCCGCCCATCGTGCCGTCCGGCCCGCTGACACCCATCGTCCATTACATGGAAAACCGCCGTCAGATGCAGGCGGGCGAAATCGTGTACATGGACTACGGCTCGGACTGGGAGTACTACACATCGGATATCACCCGGACCTGGCCCGTGTCGGGCAAGTTCACGGCGGAGCAGGAGAAGATGTACCGCTGCGTGCTCGAGGCCCGGAACGCGATCATCGCAGCCATGAAGCCGGGCGTCACGCTCACCCAGCTCAAGGACGCGGCGGAGGCGGTTTACCAGCGCCACGGCTACCGGAACGAGTTCCTCGGCACCGGGCGGTACATCGGGCATTTCGTGGGGATCTCGGTGCACGACGTGGGCGGGATCTCGGGCGCCTGGGCGGAGAAGCCGTTCCAGGTGGGCGTTGTCTTCAACGTGGAGCCGATCCTCCAGTTCCCGGAGCGAAAGATCCATCTAAGGCTGGAGGACACGATCGTGCTGACGGACAAGGGCCCCGAAAACCTGACGGCGGCGGTGCCCGCGGAGCTGGAGCCGCTCTACGCGCTGATCAAGCAGCGGGGGATCAACTCGGGATCGCTCAAGGTGGTGAACGGCTCGCGGTAGGCAGATGTGTCATCAGACATAGGGGCACAAAGGAAGAAGGCCCCCGGGATCAAACTTCTGGCCGCGATCCCGGGTGGCCGTGGTACTGCGGGTGCTACACCCATCAGATGCCGAAGCCCGCCGAAAGGTTGCGCCCGGTCGGTGCGAGCTAGATTGGAGGCATGCGGGAAGCCCGTCTACGCTCCGAGTTCGCCCATCTGTACCCCGAGCTGACCCCAGGCCACTGGGAGCCGGCGTCTCGCATCGCCGAAGTTGTCCTGGCGCGCTTCCTCCTTCAGCAGATGGCCGCGGACCCCATGGAGCGGGCGCTCCAGGAGTCGCACTTCGAGTTCCGGGGTGGGGCCCTCGAGGCGCCCCTGTTGAACCCACGTCGCCGAGTCGACGATCAGGGCGACGAAAAGTAGGCAGCGACCGCCGGATGACGGCGCCAGGAGTGACCTGATGGACGATCCCCGCTATCCGATCGGCCCGTTCCTGTACGAGGGCCTCCTGACACCCGAGCGCCGGCGAGCGTGCATCGAGCGGATCGCTGCTGCGCCCGCCAATTTCCGCCGGGCCGTTACCGGACTCACCGACGCGCAGCTCGACACGCCCTACCGCGACGGGGGGTGGACGGTCCGCCAGGTCGTGCACCACGTGCCCGACAGCCATCTCAACGCCTACACCCGGTTTCGCCTGGCGCTCACCGAGCCGACCCCTACGATCCGCCCGTACATGGAGCACCGCTGGGCCGAGCTCTCGGACGCGCGCGGCGCGCCGGTCGAAGTCTCGCTGAGCCTGCTGGAGGCGCTGCACCGGCGCTGGATCCTCCTGCTCCGCAGTCTCTCGGCGGCCGACTGGGAGCTCAGGTACCTGCATCCCGAGCACGGGCGGGAGTGGGCGCTCGACGAGGTGCTGGCGATGTACGCCTGGCACGGTGAGCACCATACGGCCCACGTCACCCGGCTCCGCGATCGGATGGGCTGGGTCTGACACAACAGAAGACCTTCGACATTCGGAGCGATCGTTGATCCAGGATCTCGCCGGCAGATCGGACGTCATCTATCGGGCCGGCCTGTTGCTGGTCTGCTCGAACATCTTCATGACGTTCGCCTGGTACGCGCACCTGCGCGACTTCGCGCACAAGCCCTGGTGGATCGCCGCCTGGTGAGCTGGGGCATCGCGCTGTTCGAGTACCTGCTCCAGGTCCCCGCCAACCGGATCGGCTACACCGCCCTGTCATTGGCGCAGCTCAAGATCCTCCAGGAGGTCATCACGCTCAGCGTGTTCGTGCCTTTCGCGGTGATGTACATGCACGAGCCGATCAAGCTCGACTATGTCTGGGCGGCGCTCTGCCTGATGGGCGCGGTCTACTTCGTGTTCCGGTCGCACGGATGACCGGGGGCCACCGTTGGCCGGCCGTGCTGGCGGCGGCGCTCGCCCTGCTGCCGCTCCGAGCCGCCGCCCAGACCGAGCGCGCCCGGGACATCGGCGTTCCTCTCGACGGCACCCCCGCTCGGCTGAACGCCATCACCGACGTTCCCGGCGTCACGGTGGGGCACGCGACGATCGTCCGCGGATCCGGCAAGCTGGTCGTGGGGAAGGGCCCCGTGCGCACCGGGGTGACCGCCGTCTTCCCGCGGGGCAAGTCCAACCTGGATCCGGTGTTTGCCGGCTGGTTCAACCTCAACGGCAACGGCGAGATGACCGGCACCGCCTGGATCGAGGACTACGGGTTGCTGGTGTACCCGGTTCTCCTCACCAACACGAACAGTGTCGGCACCGTGCGCGACGCGGTGATCGAGTGGGGCCGCACCCGTCTCACCGACGACTGGATTTGCTGCCTTCCCGTCGTCGCCGAGACCTGGGACGGCGACCTCAGCGACATCTACGGCTTCCACGTCACCAAGAAGGATGCGTTCCGCGCGATGGAGAGTGCCACCGGCGGACCGGTGCCGGAGGGGAACGTGGGCGGCGGCACGGGCATGATCTGCCTGGGCTTCAAGGGCGGGATCGGCACGGCGAGCCGGAAGCTGTCCGACCGCGCCGGCGGGTTCACGGTGGGCGTGCTGGTGCAGTGCAACTTCGGCGAGCGGCGCCTGCTCCGTATCGCGGGCGTGCCGGTTGGTTCGGAGATCCCGGATCCACCCGAGTGCTACGAGGGACCCGGCCTCGACTCCGCCCAGGCGGCCGAGCGCTGCCCGGCCCCGGCCGCCCGCAGTGCGACGGACCAGAACTCGATCATCGTGGTCGTGGCCACCGACGCCCCCCTCATGCCGCACCAGCTTCGCCGCGTGGCGCGGCGCGCCTCGCTCGGCATCGGCCGCATGGGCGGCGTGGCGAGCATGTCGTCGGGTGACCTGTTCATTGCCTTCTCCACGGCTCCCACCGGGACGCCGGGGGAGAACGGCGTCAGCGCCGTGCAAATGCTGAGCGAGGACCGGATCACCCCGGTGTACGAGGCGACCGTGCAGGCCACCGAGGAGGCCATCATCAACGCGATGCTGGCCGCGAAGACCATGCGCGGCGCCAACGGCTACGTGGTGCCGGCGTTGCCGCACGACCGGCTCAAGGAAGTGCTCCGCAAGTACGGCCGACCCCCCCGCTAGCCTCCTGCCTCACCCCTCCCGGTCCCGGCCTTGCTGCACGCCAGCGACCGGGTGAAATCCGCGCCACACTTCACGATACGGCGTGATCATCAGCTCCACGAATCGCGCCAGCGCCGCCGGGAACGGAAACCGGCGCCGAAACTCGAGCGCCGTCACGCCGAGCATCGCCCGGAGGTGCCGGCCGAAGCTCTGGGGTGAGGAGTACTCGAGCCGGTAGGCGACGTCCGCGACCGACAGGCCGGAGGCCTCGAACAGGTAGGCCGCGTGGAGCAGCCGGATGGCGGACAGGTAGTTCTTGGGCGAGGGCAGGCCCGCCCGGGCGAACCGTGACATCAATGTGCTCGGTCTTACGTAGAGTCTTTCTGCCAGGGCGGTGACGGTCGGCGTGTCCGGGGCCAGGCGGATCATGGCCTCGACGAACAGCCGGGCGTCGGGCGGGGAGTCGGCCAGGGCGGTCAGGATGGGACCCTGGATCCGGGAGACGGCGCGAGTGGCCGGCTGGCCGACGACGTGGCGCAGCCGGCTCCAGCCGGCCGGCGAGGTGACGTCCACGACCTGCCGGACGCCGGAAGCTCCGAGCCGAAGAAGCATCTCGGTCGAGGAGGGGTCGTGCTGGGAGACCAGCGCGACCGTCGGGATGCCGGGGAACTCGCTGACCAGGTGACGGACCGCATCCACCTGCTCCGGCGCGCACCGGTGCACCGACAGCAGCACCGCGTCGACCGGCCGCTCCCGCACGACCCGGACGGCGTCCGGTACGGAATCGCGATGGACCACCGCGAAGCAGCCGTTGCCCGCCGCGTCCACGCGGAGGCGCTCCCCGGGCAACAGGACCGCGGCGACGGTGGCGGATGGCAGCGTGACGGTGGCAGGCACGAAATCCTCCAGACAGTGGTGCAAGAGGATGAACCTGGGACGTCAATTTGGATTCAACCCGAAACGTCTTGAAACGCCGCCACATGCAACGTTTTCCGGCGCTCGTGCGTCCAACGTGACGCCGGCTCGGTATATTTCCGGACCCGTACCCTCACGACCGGTATCCCCATGAGCGACCCCACCTCCGATCCCTTCGCGGCGCTGCAGGGAGCGCTGGCACCGCAGTATCGGGTGGAACGCGAGCTGGGCCGGGGCGGCATGGGGGTCGTCTTCCTCGCCACGGACACCACGCTCGACCGCAACGTCGCGATCAAGGTGGTGCACCCCGAGCTCGCCGCCCACGCCTCGATCGTCCGCCGCTTTCTGGCCGAAGCGCGCACCATCGCCCGGC
Source organism: uncultured Gemmatimonadales bacterium (assembly GCA_963720365.1). Classification (GTDB taxonomy): domain Bacteria; phylum Gemmatimonadota; class Gemmatimonadetes; order Gemmatimonadales; family GWC2-71-9; genus CAVVWJ01. The sequence goes on from CAVRFK010000007.1 coordinate 341,671, forward strand.
TTCGTCATCCCAACATCGTGACCGTGCACGCCGCCGGCACCGCCGACGGCCTGCTCTACTACGTCATGGACGAAGTGGAAGGCGAGAGCCTGCGTCAGCGCTTGAGCCGTGAGGGTCGGCTGCCCATCGCCGACGTCGCGCGGATCGTTGCCGACCTTGCGGCCGCGCTCGACGCCGCGGGCAAGTCGGGCGTGGTGCACCGCGACGTGAAGCCGGAGAACGTGCTGCTCGACGGCGGCACCGGTCGCGCGCTGCTCGCCGACTTCGGGATCGCCCGCGCGATGGTGGTGGACGGCGCGTCGAGCACCGGCCAGGGCGTGGCGGTCGGCACGCCGAGCTACATGAGCCCGGAGCAGGCCGCGGGCGAAGAGGTGGACAGCCGGAGCGATCTCTACGGCCTCGGCGTCGTTGCCTACGAGATGCTCGCCGGCCATCCGCCGTTCCAGGGCAGCAACCGCGTCGTCGTGTCCAAGCACATCGCCGAGCGGCCGGTCCCGGTCGAGCGGGTACGCACCGACTGCCCGCGGCCGCTGGCCGGCGCCGTCATGAAGGCGCTGGAGAAGCAGCCCGCCGAGCGGTGGCAGACGGGCGAGGAGCTGCGGCAGGCCGTCGCCGGCGAGCGCGCCACGCCGCTGCGTCGAGCGACCCGGCGGAACGCGATGCTGGCGGCCGCAGGCATCCTGCTGGCCGTGCTGGGGGCGACCGTCGGCCTGGTGCGGCGCACCGAGGGCCCGGCGGAAGGCGTGAATCCCAGGCATTCGATCCTGGTGCTGCCCTTCGACAACCTCCGCAACGATCCGAACGTCGAGTGGATGCGCGACGGCAGCGTCAGCATGCTGGGGCTCAACCTGTCCCAGTGGAACGATCTCACGGTGGTGGACCAGGAGCGGCTGCACGACCTCCTGGGCCGCCACGATCTGGGGCCGACGGAGGACATCGGCCTCGACATGGCGCGCCGTCTTGCCCGGGAAGCGGGGGTGTGGACGGTAGTTCTCGGTGACTTCGCGCGCGCGGGCGATACGCTCCATCTCGCGGCGCGGGTGTACGATGTCGCCAGCGGTGCCCGGATCAGCGTGGCCCAGGTCGACGACCGGAGCGGGGAGGACGCCCGCCCGCTGTTCGACCAGCTGGCCGCCAAGCTGCTCGACCTTTCCGGCGCGCCGACCGACCTCCCGCTCGGCCTGGCCCGGTCCACCAGCCAGTCGCTCGAGGCGTACCGGGCCTACCTCGCGGGGGTGGACCGGCTCAATCGCTGGGACCTGGCCGGCGCGGAGCGCGATCTCAAGCGCGCCACCACGATCGACACCACCTTCGGCCTCGCGTACTACAAGCTCGCGCTCACCCGCGGCTGGCTGATCGGCACCAACGACTCGGTGGCCGACCGCGCAATCGTGCAGGCCACCGCGCATTCGAGCACCCTGCCGGAGCACGACCGTACCGTCATCAACGCGTACCGCGCGTTCATCGGGGGCGAGTTCGCCGAGGCGCGTGACCTCTACCAGCAACTTCTGGGACGGGACTCGCACGACGCGGACGCGTGGTACGGCCTCGGCGAGGCGTGGTTCCACGACGAGACCGCCGCCAACCGGGCGCCGGCCTACACCAATGCGATCCGCGCCTTCCGCCAGGCGCTGGAGCTCGACCCCGACTACGCGTTGGCCTACGACCACGTGCAGCACATGCTGGGAATCGCGGCAGAGGCGAGGCCGACGTACGCGCTGGTGGGGAGCGACTCCTTCGCCCTGGCCGCCGAGCCCGATGGGCGCGCGCTGGTGGACAGCGCGTCGCTCCAGCTCGCCGTGCGCCGGGCGCGGGCGGCGGGACTCTCCACGGCCCGCAACTGGGTCGCCACCCAGCCGAGCACGCTGCGGGCACACGGGGCGATGGTGGACGCGTACATCGCGTCGGGAAACTTCAACGCGGCGCTGAGCGAGGTCGACCGCTTCCGCAACACGACGTCGCAGCACCCGGAGCTGCCGTTCGTCGAGGCCAAGATCCGGTTCGCCTCGGGCGACGTGGAGCGCGCCGCGGAGCAGCTCCGCACGGCGCTCGACACCGTCGCGCCGCAGGACTTCCGGCCGTACCAGGGCACGCCGACCGTCGTGAACGACATCGCGGCGGCGGCCAACGTGTTCGCATACCAGGGCGATCTCGCCAACGCCGCCAAGACGCTCAACCTCGCCGATCGGGTTCGCCGCGAGGTGGTGAAGCACCCAGCCGACGGCTCGGGCAGTCAGATGGACGAGAGCTGGCGGAGGGTAGCATTGGGCCAGCTCTATGCGGGGGTAGGCGTCCCCGCGGCTTCGCTGCGGCAGGTGTGGCAGAGCGCGGCCGAAGCCGGCCGCATGGCGTCTCCGGACGCGCGGAAGCACCTGGCGCACAGCGGCGCGTCGGCGGCGATCGGCCTCTTCACCGGGCCGAGCGCGGACAGCACCGCCATCGTGGAGTACCGCGCGCTCACCGGCGAGGGCCTCGGTCGCGAGGTCCGCGCGCTGCTGGCGCTGAGCCACGGAGACTCCACCGGTGCCCGGCGGCTCCTCACCGAGCGCGACACGACGCCGGTGGAGATGTCCAAGTGGACCTACGGCCTCTACAACCGTCCGCTGGCGGCGCAGGCCTATTTCCTTCTCGGGGACTACAACCGGACCCTGAGCATGCTGCGCGACTTCGAGCCCCAGGCGCTCAAGACGGCGGGGTTCGACTCGCGCTGGGGGATGATGGGCCGGGTGCGGCTGCTCCGCGCGGCCGCCTACGAGCAGCTCGGCCGGCGGGCGGAGGCGCGGCAGGAGTACCAGCAGGTGCTGGCGCAGTGGAAGGCGGCTGACGCGGCGTTGAAGCCGTTCATTCAGCAGGCGGAGAAGGGGCTGGCGCGGCTGGGGGAGGTGTAGGGCTTCCTGATAACCTGTTGGTTGGCAAAGTCATAGCCAGGATCCAGCCGATTCGGTATATTCCCCGCGCTGGCCGAGCGTGGTGGTCGCGGGGCGGCCTCAAAAGCCGTTTCGAGGAAAGTCCGAGCTCCACAGGGCAGACTGCCAGGTAACACCTGGGCGCCGAAAGGCGACGGATAGGGCAACAGAGAGCAGACCGCCCGGCCCGCTCTCGCGAGAGGGCAGGCAGGGTAAGGGTGAAACGGTGGGGTAAGAGCCCACCGCGACCGCTGGCAACAGCGGCGGCACGGCAACCCCCAGTCGGAGCAAGGCCAAATAGGCGGCGAGGTGTGGCCCACACCGATCCCGAGTCCGCGAGGATGAGGGGCCAGCCGCGGGTAGGCTGCTAGAGGTGGCTGGCAACGGCCATCCCAGACAGATGACCATCTCCCCGACGCCGTACCGGCGCTGCGGGAGAAACAGAACTCGGCTTACGGCTCGACCAGCGACGGCCCCCCGCGACACTGTGGGGGGCCGTCTCGTATCCGGCATGCCTTTCGGGGAACGCCGGTGTACCTTTTCCTGCCGGAACTCAGGGGGATATATGGCGACATACTTGAATGCAGTCGGCGTACTGAGCGCCGTGGCGCTGGCTCTGCCCGGGTTCGGGGACGCCCCCGTGAAAGCCAAGTACCGGGTGGATCAGAGTCTCGTCCAGGAAGTCGACGCCACCGGGAACGGGGCCGACAAGGAGACTCTCAAGTTCAGCACCAGCACCTTCGTGACGGTCATCCTCGCCGACAGCGCAGGCGGCCGCACGCTCCGGGTCGTCATCGATTCCATGAAGGGCGACAGCGCGACGCCGATTCCTCCCGCCGTGATGGACAGCGCACGAGGTGGAGAGTTTCGCGCGTTCGTGGACCGATCCGGGAAGCCGTCGCCGCTCACGTCGACCGGCACCTCGCCGGCCGCCGCGCAGGTCCAGGGCCTGCTGAGCGACTTCTTCCCCTGGGTCCGTGCGGGCTTCAAGGTGGGGGAGGCGTGGACCGACACGTCGGTCAACACCACCGGCGCCGGGTCGGACACCGTCAACGTCCGCCGAGTCACCAACTACAAGGCGGCGGCGAGCGAGACCCGAGGGACGGTGAAGGCGGTGAAGATCACCGCCGATCATACCTCGAAGGTCTCCGGCAATCAGCCGACCCCGCAGGGGGTCGCGCGGATCGAAGGCACCGGCAACGGCTCGGGCAGTTATTTCGTGAGCCCCGACGGCCGCTATCTGGGCGGGGAATGGGAGCTCCATTCCGCCATCCAGCTCAGCGGTGATTTCGCCAAGAACCCGGTGCCGATCACGGTTACCCAGATGACAAAGGTTACGGCGGTCCGATGAGACGGAGAATGACTTCGTTCGGCGCGCTGGCGGCGCTGGTTCTTGCCGCGGCGTGCAGCTCCTCTACCTCCGGCGGACCGGAAGGCCCGGCTCCCCAACCGGTGGACCCCAACGCGCCGCCGGCGCCCGAAGGCGGACGCGGCCCGGCCGTCACGTACCGTCCGGTCTCGAACGCCGGCTACAGGCTGGAGCATCGGGATAGCCTCGTACTCCAGTATCCCGGCGGCGAGAGCCAGACCCAGGTGCGGAGCCGGGTGGCGTTCGTGCGGCTGTCGCTCGCCGACGCGCCCGCGAAGGGGGCCTACAAGGTCACGCTCACGCTCGACTCGCTCGAGGCGCAGGAAAGCGGGACGCCGGTGCCTCCGGATTCGGTTGCCGCCGCGAAAGGGACGATCTGGAGCGGAACGCTCTCCAACGTCGGCACGCTGTCGGAGCTCCAGGCCGACCGGTCGGGGACGCTGACCGACGAGCTGGCCGGCCATCTCCGGCTGCTCTTCCCCGCGCTGCCCCAGGGTGGCGTGCGAGAGGGGATGCAGTGGAGCGACTCGACGCAGTACCCGCTGGTGTCGGATGCCTTCACCGGCACCGAGAGCTCGGTGACCTCCTATCGCGCCGCCGAGAAGGTGGACGTGGAAGGCGACGACGCCATTCCCCTCGAGACCACCAGCAAATACAGCCGCTCGGGCAAGCGGGTGCAGGGCGAGCAGGAGCTGGAAATGACCGCCACGGGCACCCGGACCGGCGTCCACCGGCTCGGCCTCGACGGCGTCATCGTGGCGGCCCAGGGGAACGACACCGGTGAGATGACGATCTCCGTGCCCGCCCTCGGCCAGTCGGTTCCCGTCACCCGCTCGAGCACCTACGCCGTCTCCTCGCTCTCGGCCGGCCAGTAGCCGCCTCCGGCGGCTGCTCGCCCTGCCGCTGATTCCGCTCGGCCTCTTTTACTTCTGGCTCTTCGCCGTCTGGCCGCCGCCGCTGTGGTATCGCACCCACTGGCCGGCGCAGACGGAGTTCATGCGCATGCGCCAGGAGTCGCGTGCCGACACGGCCAAATTTCGGCCGCAGCGGTACCGCCCGGTGCCGATCGACTCGATCGCTCCCGCGATGGCGGAGGCGGCGGTTACGGCCGAGGACGGGCGCTTCTGGGCTCACCAGGGGATCGACTGGCGCGAGGTCCGAAACGCGCTGGGGTATCGGCGCGGCGAATTTGCCTGGACCTCCGCGCGGGACCGCACCGAGCTGTGGCGAGCGCTCGACCAGCTTTCCAAGCGCAAGGACGCCGTCCGCGGGGCCAGCACGATCACCCAGCAGCTCGCCAAGAACCTCTATCTCTCGCCGTCACGGAATCCGCTGCGGAAGGTGAAGGAGGCGGTGACCGCCTACCGGCTCGAGATGGCGCTCCCCAAGCGACGTATCCTGGAGCTCTACCTCAACATCGCGGAGATGGGGGACGGCGTGTGGGGCGTGGAGGCGGCCAGCCAGCGGTACTACCGGAGGTCGGCGCGGCGGCTCAGCGACAACCAGGCCGCGGCGCTCGCCGCGACGCTCCCGTTTCCGCTCAGCTCGAACCCGGCGTACCGGCCGGTCCGCATGCGGCGGCGTCAGGAGCTGATCCTGCGGCGGATGGGCGGGGAGCGGATCGAGGTGCCGCAGCTGCCGGAAGAGCCGGTGATTCAGCCGGGGGACAGCATCATCTGGACGCCGGGGATGGATTCGCTGTTCGATTCGCTCCGGGCGCCGGTGGAGACGCTACCGCAGGTGTCGCCCTGAGCAACGCGAAGGGGACCATGTCGGTATGGTCCCCTTCACTGCGTTCAGAGTGACACTTCTCTTTATCCCGCTAGTCAACCAGCCGCAGCGGCATCACCAGCGTCAGATAGCTCGCCGGATCATTCCACCCCACCGGCTCGCAGGTCGCCGCCCGCTCGGGCGCCTTGAAGGTCATCCGAATCTCATCGGTCGGAATGTACTTCAGGATCTCGAGCAGATACGCCGCGTTGAACCCGATCTCGAGCGGATCTCCGTCGTAGCTCACCGTGATCTCTTCCTGCGCCTCTCCCAGATCCGGCGTCTGGACCGAGAGCTTGCAGGACCCGTTGGCGAACGCCATCCGGATCCGGTGGGTCTGGTCGCTCGCGACGATGCTCATGCGGCGAAGCGCGGAGGTGAACGCCGCTTTGTCGGCCGTGGCGGACTTGTCGTTCTCCCTCGGGATGACCTGCTCGTAGTTCGGGTAGGGGCCCTTCGATCAGGCGGGTGAACACCTGGGTGCCCGCAGACCGGAAGCCGAGGTGGTTCTCGCTGCGGGCGATCTCGACGATCTCGTCGGCGCCGAAGAGGCGGCGGATCTGCTCGAGCGCCTTGGGCGGCACGATCAGGTCGGCCTGCGCCGAGCTGCCGGACGGCGGTGTCGGCACATCCATCCGCGCCAGTCGGTGCCCGTTGGTCGCGACCATCCGCATCCGATCGGGACGCAGCTCCCACAGCACGCCGTTGAGAATCGGCCGGCTCTCCTCCGTGCTCGCGGCGAACGCGACATGCGCGATCAGCTTCTGGAGATCCTTGGCCGGCGCCTTCCACCCTCCGTCGAATTTGACTGCCGGGAAGGCAGGGAATTCCTCGCGCGGTAGCCCGAGGATCCGGAACTTGGAGCGGCCGCATTCGATCGTCACACGTTGCTCGCCGGCGGCGGTGAGCCGGATGGCGGCGCTGGGGAGCTCACGGACGATCTCGACCAGCTTGCGGGCCGGCAGCGTGATCGCTCCCTCCTGGTCCACCTGGGCGGCCACGGTCGTTCCCACCGAGATGTCGAGGTCGGTGCCGGACAGTCGAATCCCGTCCTTGGTGGCTTCCAGCAGGATGTTCGACAGAATGGGCAGCGTGGTCTTGGCAGGCACGCTTGCTGCTACAGCCACGAGCCCTTCCTGCAGCTGCTCCCGCGTGATCGTGAGCTTCATGCCGCTCCTTGCGAGGCTAAAAACAATACTACTTACCTATATGATATAAACTAGCAGTAGTAGTAGAGGGTCTGGAAATGTGGGTCGCCGCCACAACGCCCCTCGTGATCGCCGTTTACCTGATCGTGACCGTGTAGACGACCTGTGTGCGATGGGGACGATCACCCCCGGTTCTACACCGCCTTCCATAATTCCCACAGCACCCGCGAACGCGCGGGGATTATTCTGCGGACAACTCCTGCCGAGCGTGTTCGACCCGCTCGCGGAAGGTGCGATCGCGCGTCATCTGACGGCTCACTTTGTCCACGCTGTGAATCACCGTGGAGTGATCGCGCCCGCCGAACGCCTGCCCGATTTCCACCAGCTGCATCTCGAGCATCTCGCGTGCGAGATACATCGCAATTTGCCGCGGTACCGTGAGCGTCTTGATCCGCGCCTTCGAGCGAAGACCCTCGGGCGTCACGCCCCAGCGACGGGCCACGACCTCCTGGACCTTGTTGATCGAGGGACGCGCGCGCGTCGAGGGACTATCCTCGCCGGGCCGGATCCGGTCGGACAACGCCTCCCGGGCCAGCTCGATGGAGACCTCCTTGTGCTTGAGGGAGGCGAAGAGCAGCAGCTTGATGATGCAGCCCTCCAGCTCGCGCACGTTGGACCGGACATGCTCGGCGATGAACCGCAGCACGTCGTCGGGGATGGTCATCTCCAGGTGGTCCTGCTCCTGCTTCTTCCGCAGGATGGCGATCCGGTGCTCCAGGTCGGGCTGGCCGATGTCCGCCACCATCCCCCACTCGAACCGGCTCACCAGCCGGGCCTCGAGGCCGGGGATCTCCTTCGGTGGACGGTCGGAGGTCAGGACGATCTGCTTGTTGCCCTCGTACAACGCGTTGAACGTGTGGAAGAACTCCTCCTGGGTCATTTCCTTGCCTTCGAGGAAATGCACGTCGTCCACCAGGAAGAGGTCCACGTCGCTGCGGTAGCGCCGCCGGAACTCCGGCATGGTGCGGCTGTGGATACTCTCGATGACTTCGTTGATGAACTGCTCGGCGCCGACGTAGAGGACCCGGGTTTCCGGCTGCCGCTGGATCACCTGGTGGGCGATCGCCTGCATGAGGTGGGTCTTGCCCAGCCCGGTGGCGCCGTAGATGAAGAGCGGGTTGTAGGTCTTCCCGGGGGATTCCGCTGCCGCGTGGGCCGCCGCTGCCGCCAGCTCGTTCGACTTGCCGATGACGAAGGTGTCGAAGGTGTAGCGCTCGTTCAGCGCCTGGCTGCTCGGATTACTGGCGTTCGTGCCGGCCACATCGGCCGCGGGACGCGCGGCGGCTGCGGGGGGCGCGACGAAGAAGTCCATCTGGGGACGCTTGTGACGATCCTCGTGCACGCGGAACACGATCGAGGTCGGCTGGCCGACCACGGGCTCCGCCAGCTTCGAGAGTAGCGCCGCGTGCTTCGTCTCGTTCCACTCTACCGCGAATTGGTCGGGCGCTCCGACGATCAGGCGCCCTTCATCGAGGGCGATCGCCTCAGTCGGCTCGAGCCAAGTCCGGATCGTGTGATCGGGAAGTTCGCGATGCGCCTCATCGAGGATGCGCTTCCATGCGTCTTTAGCGGACAGCTGCATCGGTACTCGAAAACGGTGGGGAATTTTTCAAGGGCAGGAGATGTTACGGGCCGGTTGTGGAAAAGTCAATGCGAGAAAAAAGCGAAAATCCGCAGTCTTGACAGCATACGTTTCGACGCTCCGAAATCCTTTCGTTGCCGCCGCCTTGCCGCCGCGCGTCGTGGCCCACGATGCTGCTGTCCACACCGCCCTGCGCCCCCGTCAACTTGACCCCCGCCGCATCTCCAACTAGTTTCCCCGGCTCGCTTTGAGTTCGGTTTCGGCGCTCTTCCAGCCTCACTTTGGCTGACTTTGCAGGAGTCCAGCGGTCATGAAGCCATCCTATCGCCCGCGCAACAAGCGCCGGATCAACAAGCACGGATTCCGCGCCCGGATGGCGACGCGGTGGGGTCGCGCGACGCTGTCGCGCCGGCGCAAGAAGGGTCGCAAGCGCCTGACCGTGTCGCTCCCATCGAAGCACGGAGGCTCCTGACGGCGACGGCGCGGCTCCCGCGGGCCCACCGGCTCGCGCGCGCCTCCGATATTCGCCGCTGCCTCACGAAGGGCCGGCGTCGCCGCTTCGAGCATCTGGAGATGATCTGGACGGACAACCTGACGGGCCACCCGCGGATGGGACTGATCGTTCCCAGGTTCCAATCGTCCGCGGTGGCCCGCAATCGTTTGCGCCGGCGGATCCGGGAGATCTGGCGGCGCGATGTGCAGCAGCACCAGCCTGCGTGGGATCTCGTGATTCGTACTCGGCCGGAAGCGTACGGCGCGAAATTCGACGCCCTGCGGAGCGAGCTGCTCGCCTGGCGCCGCGACGTGCTGGGGGCCGGGTGACCCGTGGCGAGCGCCGCATTGCTTCCCCGCCGACTCCTCGCCGCGATGATCCGCGGCTACCAGATCGCGATCTCGCCGTTGCTCCCGCCGAGCTGCCGCTTCCATCCGTCGTGCTCCCAATACGCGCTCGAGGCGGTGACTCGCCACGGCGCGCTGCGGGGCGGCTGGCTGGCCGCACGCCGGCTGGCCCGATGCCATCCGTTCCATCCGGGCGGGTATGATCCCGTCCCCTGACGTGGTGACCTGAGTCCATGGACCGTCGTACCATCTGGGCGATCCTCATCATGATGGTGATCGCCGTCGCGCCCGCCCTGCTCCTCAAGAAGCCCCCTCCGCGCACCACCGCGGGCCAGCGGAGCGCCGATTCCGCGTCGGCGCCGGCGGCCGCGCGCCACCGCGCCTCGCCGGACACCGTCCTGCCCCGTCCGGCGCCGGGACCCACGCACGACTCGCTGGCCGCGGTCCAGGGCCCGGCGCAGCCGCAGCTCGAAGACACGATTCGCGTCACGTCGCCACTCTACACCTACGGCATCAGTACCCGCGGCGCCCGCCTGGTTCAGGCGGAGATGGCGCGCTACGCCTCGATGGCCGCCGAGGAATCGGGCCAGCGGGCCCAGTTCGTCCCGCCCGGAAGCGATCTGCTCGGTCTCACGGTCGTGCGGGGGCGGGGACAGGACGCGGTGGACTTCAGCACCGCGGACTTCACCCCGTCAGCGCCAAGCCTCGCGGTGGGCAGGGACAGCACCCTGCGGCTCTCGGCGACGAAGGACGGCGTGCGGCTGGACCTCGACTACACCTTCTCGCCCGACGACTACCGCATCCGGGTCTCGGGGCGGGCCTCGGACGTGGGGCCCAACGGCGGCGCCCTGCTGGTCGGGATGGGGCCGACGCTGGCCAATACCGAGGCAAACATCGAGGAGAACCACCGCGACCTGGCGGTCGTCACCAAGCGGGACGATACCGAGCGTGCCGACCTCGCCGGGCTCGATCCGGGCGAGCGCCGGTCGCTGAGCGGCCCCTTCACCTGGGCCGCGCTCAAGTCCAAGTACTTCGTGACCGGCCTCATCGTCGCGGACACCACGGGCGGCGGCATCAGCGGCGTCACGCTGACCGCGCCCAAGGCCGAGTCGCCCACCTCCGCCGAGATCCGGCTCAACATCCCGCTCCCGCCGAGCGGAGCATTCAACTACCTGCTGTACGCGGGCCCGATGGAGTACGAGCGGCTGGCGCGGCTGGGCCACGACTTCGACGACGTCAATCCGTACGGCTGGCCCGGCTTCCGGACCATCATCCGCCTCTTCGCGGTGCCGGTCCGCTGGCTGCTGGTGTGGATGCACGAGCACCTGCATCTGGCCTACGGCCTGGTCCTCATCGCGTTCGGGATCCTGGTGCGGGTCATCCTCTGGCCTCTCAACCAGAAGGCGATGCGGGCCAACATGAAGCTGCAGGAAGTGCAGCCGCTCATGAAGGAGATCCAGGACCGCTACAAGAGCGACCCGCAGAAGATGCAGCAGGAGGTCTTCAAGCTGTACAAGGAGTACAAGGTGAACCCGCTGGGCGGCTGCTGGCCCATGCTGCTGCCGATGCCGGTGCTGTTCGCCTTGTTCTTCGTGTTCCAGAACGCGATCGAGCTGCGGGGGACCGCGTTCGCCTGGCTCCCGGACCTCTCCCGTCCCGACCCGTTGTACATCATCCCGGTTCTGATGGGGGCATCGATGTACTTCCTGACCAAGGTCGGCCAGATGGGAATGGAGCCGAATCCGCAGATGAAGATGATGCTCTACATGATGCCCCTCATGATGACGGGCATGTTCCTCTTCTTCCCTTCGGGGCTCAACCTGTACTACACGGTGAGCAACATCGCCAGCATCCCGCAGCAGTGGCTGCTGGGCCGCGAGCGGATGAAGCGGACGGCGCGGGCGATCGTGGACGTGAAGACCGAGCGGCCGTCGCCGCCGCCGGCGGCGGCGAAGAAACGGAAGAAGGCGTAGCTAGTCGGCGATCGGGGCGGTGTCGGGCCGCGTGAAACGCACCCGCATCGCCTGCTGGTCCAGGGTGACGGCGAAGTGGCGCAGGGCCCGGAGCCCGATGGTCACCTTGGACGGGATGTCCGCCGGCAACGGGTGGACGGCGATGCGGGGCGAGCTGAAGGCGTGCCGGCCGATCCTGAGATCTCCCGCGAGGCGAGCCCCTCGGACCTCGACCGGATCGCCACCGCCCACCACGGCGCGGCCGACCACCTGGAGCGGCGCGCTGAAGGTCAGACGGTCGGCCACCTCGGGGAGCGCCTGAAAGCTCATTCCTCCCTGCGTGTCGACCACCCCGATCTCCGTCACCCCGCCCATGTCCACCTCCACGCCGACGAACGGCCCTACCCGCACCGCCCGCAGCACATCCTTCCCGTCGGGCTCCGGTAGCGTCCCGCGGCTGAGCACCAGCCGGGCCGCCGGGTAGTCCACGGTCACCAGATAGTCCTCGTACGCATCCAGGCCCAACACCCCGTCCACGCCGAGCCGGGCGAACTCGTCGCCGCTGCTGATCTCGAGCCCGGTGACCAGCACCTCGCCGATCCGCAACGAATCCAGCGCGAAGGTCGTCTCGCCATAGGCTGTCCCCGACCGCTTCAGGCCGAGGTCTCTGATCGCGGCGGTGGAGAGGCGGACGTTGGGGGAGCCGGTTTCGACCGCGAGTCGGAATGGCCGGCCGAGGATAGTCACCGCGACGACGGCGCGCCCGTCAGTGAGCTCCATCGGCACGACCGTCGAATCGGGCTTGAGAAGCAGCGACGACGCGAGACCGAGACAGGCCAGTGCGAGCACGTCCACCTCCGGCTGGATTGTGGGGCGGGGGATCGGTCGAGAAATGCGCCGGCGCCCCGCTTCGTCGCGCGGATGATAAGTTCTGGCCATGCTCTCCGACCCGATCGCCGCCCTCGCCACGCCGCCCGGCCGCTCGGCACTCGCGGTCGTGCGGCTGAGCGGACATGGGGCCTTCGAGGTCGCCGGGCGGGTGATTCGCGGCTTTCGAGCCGACCGGCCGCGGCAGGCGACGCTCGCGGTCTTCCACCAGGACGGCGAGCCGATCGATCGGGGCCTGTACACCGTCTTTCCGGGGCCGAACAGCTATACCGGAGAGGATCTGGTCGAGCTCTCCTGCCACGGCGGCCAGGTCGCGCCCGAGCGGCTGCTCGCCGCGCTGCATGCGGCGGGCGCGCGCCAGGCGGCGCCGGGCGAGTTCACCCGCCGCGCGGTGTTGAACGGGAAGCTCGACCTGGTTCAGGCGGAGGCGGTGGGCGATCTCATCGACGCCGTGGCGCCGGCCCAGGCCAAGGCCGCTCTGCGCCAGCTCGAGGGCGGACTCTCCCGCCGACTGGCGGAGCTCCGAGAGGCATTGGTCGGGGTGCAGTCGCTGCTGAGCTACGAGATCGACTTCCCGGGCGAGGACGACGGGCCGGTGTCGCCGGAGCGGATCGCGGAATCACTGGATGACGTCGCGGAACGGATCGAGCAGCTGCTGGAGACGGCCCCGTCCGCCGACCGGATGCGCCATGGCGCGCTGCTGGTGCTGGCGGGGCGACCGAATGCGGGGAAGTCCTCGCTCTTCAACGCGCTGCTGGGCGCCAGCCGGGCGCTGGTGACCGAAATCCCGGGCACCACCCGCGATGCCATCGAGGGCTACACCGACTTCCTCGGCTGGCCCGTGCGCCTGGCGGACACCGCGGGCCTCTCCGATTCGACCGACCGGCTGGAGCGGATGGGGATCGAGGTGAGCCGGCGCTACCTCGACGCGGCCGACCTCGTGATGCTCTGCGTCGAGGCCGGCCGCGAGCTCGGTGAAGACGAGCAGGCGCTCGCGAGCACTCGCCCGGCGCTGGTGGTGCGTACCAAGCGCGATCTCGTGAACGGCGGCGTCGCAGGGCTCGCGGTCTCGGCGGTCACCGGCGAGGGGATCGGGGAGCTGCGGCGCGCGGTCGCCGATCTGGTATTCGGCGACCGCATCGCGCTCGGCGACCTCGAGCCGGGACTCGGCAGCGAGCGGCACCGGGTTGCCCTGACCCGCGCGCGGTCGGAGCTGGCGGAGGCGGCGGCGCACATGATCCCGGGCGGGGATCCGGTGCTGGTGTCACACCATGTGCGCCAGGCGACGCTCGCGCTCGACGAGCTGGTGGGGGCGGTGGATGTGGAGGAAGTCTTGGGGAGGGTGTTTGCCGGGTTTTGTGTTGGCAAATAGCAGCGTACAGCGGTAGGGTTGCGATAGGCTGTGCGAGAAAAAATGTCATCCTGAGCGAAGCGAAGGAGGCCATGCCGGCTTACGGCTCCTTTCGCTTCGCTCAGGATGACATTTTCTCGCACAGCCTACGCAACCACCGCTTTACGCCTCACCCTTCACACTTTACGCAGTCTGGATGCCTCTGGCCGCATCCTCCGCCAGGTTGAACTCCTGCGCCGCCGCCCGAACCGCGTCCCGGATCCCCCGCTGCGCGACGAGCGTCTCCGTCATCCGATACCCCATGTAATACCCCGACCGCTCCGGCAGCACCCGCCCCGCGACGAGCCGGGCGGTGGGACTCATCCCGCCCGACAGGTACCGCAGCCGCAGGCCGAGCCCGCTCTGCTCCAGGTCGGGCTCGATGACTCGGCGGAGAAATGCCTCCATCTCCCGCAGCCGGTGGTATTGCCGGCGGGCATAGCCGAAGTAGTCGGCGGCGGCGAAGCCGGGCGCGATCGCCTGAGCGGCATGGACCGCCAGCCCCTCGTTCACCAGCAGCTCGCGCAGAGAAGCCCGGCTGCCGGTGGACCAGTAGTCGTAGTAGCCACCCTGGTCGTTCACCAGCCGGCGCATGTCGCTGGCGCTGCGGGGCGACGTGTAGCGCACCGTGTGGGCCAGCTCGTGCCCGATCCAGACCGGGATGAGGTCGGGCGCGAGACCCATACCGTACGTCTCGGGGTTGACCCGCCCGGTGAAGTGCTCGAGGCAGATGAACGCGACGCCTCGTCCGCCCACGACCAGCTCGCCCGCGTTGGCGCCGCCCAATCCCACCATCAGATAGATGTCGGTCGGCCGGTCGAGCTGGAGCACCTTCTCCGCCGCCGCGACCGCCTCCTCCGCCAGCTGCACCAGATCGGCCGACCGCGCCAGCGCGAGCAGATCGCTGCGATCGGCTTTCAGCGCGTGCGCGATGATGTCGTCGGCGTGGGGACTGTCGGGGTCGAGAACGTAGTTGCGCCAGTAGGCGTCGAGGATGGGCCGGTGGGCTTCGCGGTAATGACGATACGCAGCTTCCCGGTCGTGGGCGTCGAGCACCGCGAGAAAATCAGGAAGGAGATTGATCAGCACGAGACGCAGGATATGAAGTCGGGATGGAGGAAGCAAGGGCGGGCGGTCAGGCGGTCAGTCGGTCAGTTCAGTCGAGAGTTCATCGAGAGATCCGAAGACAAAGCGGCACTCTATTCACCGAGCGCCGCTTCGATTCGTACGATTCCGCCTGACCGCCTAATGCTCCCCCTTCTTCTGCTTCGCCACCTCGTCGAGGAACCGCCGCTCCGCCGGCGTGAGGCTCGCGATGCCCTTCTCCGAGATCTTGTCGAGCACGCGGTCCACTTCCGCGGCGACGGGATCGGCGTCCATGCGGCGGCGTGGGCGCGCCGGCTTTACCGGAGTGCGGTGCTCAGGCTCTGCGGAGCCCGACTGCACCATCACCACGCGCTCCACCGCGCGCGGCGGCGGGTGCGGGGTCCGGCGGGAGAAGCCCTGCATGCGGAAGTACAGATACCCGAACGCGACGCCGCCGACGTGCGCCAGGTGCGCGATTCCGTCGCCCGGCGTGAGGAAGTAGAGGAGCACGTCGAGCCCGACCAGCAGCATGACCAGCGTCCGGGCCCGGATCGGCATCGGGATCGGGAAGACGATCAGCTCGGCGTCGGGCCAGAACATCGCGAACGCGAGCGCCACGCCGAGCACCGCGCCCGAGGCCCCGACGAAGGGGCTCACCGGCATGATCGCGGAGAGCGCCAGGGAGAAGACCGCGGCTCCGACACCGCAGAGCAGATAATAGAGAATGAAGGTGCGGCTCCCCATCCGGCTTTCGACTGCCGTGCCGAATACGAACAGCATCAGGGAGTTGCCGAGCAGGTGCAGGAGCCCGGCGTGCACGAACATGTACGTGAAGAAGGTCCACGGCTCCCGCAGCGCGTCGGCCGGGGAGAAGGCGAGGGCATCGGCCAGCGCCGGCGACGTGAAGATGGTGCGCATGAGCAGCAGCACCACCGCGTTCGCGGCGAGGAGCCGAAGGACCCATGGAGTGAAACGGCTGGATGGAGCCAGATTCATGGAACCGCCTCTAACTCTGAGACCCCTAAACGCTTACGACGGTTCCTTGAGGCGGCCCTGCTGGGCGGTTCGACAGATCCGTTCGCATAGGTCGGGGAACTCTATGCCTACCGCCCGGGCGGACTGGGGGAGAAGGCTCGTCGCCGTCATCCCGGGTAGCGTATTTACTTCTAAACAGAAGGCTTCACCGCCCGGTGTCAAGCGAAAATCGACCCGGGAATACCCGCCGAGCTTCAGCGCCTCGTGGGCACGGACGGCCAGGCGCTGGCACTCCCTGGCGACCGAGGCTGGAAGGTCGGCCGGGAAGATCTCTTCCGACATGCCAGGCGTATACTTGCACTCATAGTCGAAAATTTCGTGCCGGGGGATGATCTCCCCTACCGCCAACGCCTTGCCACCCAGGATCCCCACCGTCAGCTCCCGGCCGGGGACGAACCGCTCGACCATGACCTCGTCGTCGTACCGGCTGGCCAGCTCGACCGCCGCCTCGTAATCGGCGGGGTCCTTGACCACAGTCAACCCTACGGTCGACCCCTGTTTGGACGGTTTTACGACCAGGGGCCAGCCCAAGGCCTCCCCGACCTTGTCCCGGGGGGCCGGGGTCATGGTCCAGTCGGCCGTGGGCACCCCGGCCTCCCGGAAGAGCCGTTTGGACACGTCCTTGTCCATGGCCATGGCGCTGCCCAGCGGCCCGCTGCCGGTGTAGGGAACCCCCACCACTTCCAGGAGGGTCTGAATCGTTCCGTCCTCACCTCGCCCCCCATGCAGTGCAAGGAACAGCACCTCGGCGGTCCGGATCACCGGCAGGTTGCCGAGGCCGGAGAGGAGCAGTCCCCGCTCGAGCGTATGCAGCTCGTCGATCGAGGGTGGTGCTATCCCTACGCTTCCCGAGAGCAGACGGCTCTCCTCCCCCATGGGGATGAAGCCGCGCGCGGTGTCCACGACCGATACTTCGTGGCCCTTCGAGCGAAGGGCCTTGATGATCTGGACCGCGGAAGCGATGGCGACGTCACGCTCGGAGGAGGTGCCGCCGGTCAGGAGGGTGATGCGCATGGGGTCCAGGGTCAAGGTAGGCTTGGGAGTCGTGTCACCCTGAGCGAAGTGACGGGAACCATATCGAGCATGGCCTCCTTCGCTTCGCTCAGGATGCCATTCTATCTCGTCCCGATCAACTGCTGTAAGACGTCATACCGGCTGACAATCCCGATCAGCTTCCCGTCTTTGCGCACCAGCGTGGCGGGACTCTCGCGAGTGAGCATGGCGCCGACCCGGTCGGCCGGCGCGTTCGCCTCGACCTCGGGGAACGGCGGCTCCATCACCTCGCGGACAGGACGGTCGAGCAGCGAGGGCTGGGCCAGCGCGCGGGTCATCAGTGTTCCCTCGATCAGGCCTCCGACCGACTCGCCGTTGTCCACCACCGGGATCTGGCTCACGCCGTAGGTCGTCATCAGGTTGAGCGCCTGCCGCACGGCCGCGGCCGGGGCCACGCTGACCAGCGCCGGGGCCGTGGAGGAGCGCCGCTCGAGCAGCTGCTCCACCGTCACCTTCGGCGCCTCCAGCATCTGATTCTCCTGCATCCACTCGTCGCTGAACACCTTCGACAGGTAGCGCTCGCCGGTGTCGGCCAGGATCGTGACGACCATCGCGTTGGGGTCATCCAGCTCGCGGGCGACCTCCACCGCCAGCCACACGTTCAGTCCCGCCGAGCCGCCCGCGAGAATCCCCTCTTCCCGCGCGAGGCGGCGCGCCATGGTAAAGGATGTGCGGTCGGGTACCTGGCGGAACTCGTCGATCTGATCGAACCAGAGCGTGGTCGGGATCTTGTCGCCGCCGATGCCTTCCACCTTGTAGGGGTGGCCCTCCCCCATCGTGCGGGTCCGGTGGAAGTGCGTATAGAGGGAGCCGATCGGATCCCCGGCGACGATCCGGACCTTCGGGTTCTGCTCTTTCAGATATTTCCCGACGCCGCTCACCGTCCCGCCGGTTCCCGCGCCTGCGACGAAGTGGGTGACCTTTCCTTCGGTCTGCGCCCAGATCTCCGGTCCCGTCGTCGCGTAGTGCGCCTCGGGATTGGCCGCGTTGTAGAACTGGTCGGCCAGGATCGCGCCCGGCGTCTCCTTCACGATCTGCTTCGCCTTGATGACGTAGTGGTCCGGATGATCGGGCGGGACCGCCGTCGGGGTGATGACCACCTCCGCGCCGTACGCCTTGAGCAGCCGCACCTTCTCCTGGGACATCTTGTCGGGCATGGTGAAGATGCAGCGGTAGCCCTTGAGGCTCGCCGCGATCGCCAGTCCCACGCCGGTGTTGCCGCTGGTCCCCTCCACGATGGTCCCACCCGGCTTGAGATCGCCCCGCTGCTCCGCGCCCTCGATGATCGTGAGGGCGATGCGGTCTTTCACCGACCCGCCGGGATTGGCGTACTCGGCCTTCCCCAGGATCGGCGTGCGGATGCCACTGCCGATCCGCGCCAGCCGGATCATCGGGGTCCACCCGATGGTGTCGAGCACCGAGTCGTAGGGCGTCATGTGCGGGTGGGTCATGGATCGCTCCGCGACCGAGGATGCCGGAAGTGCACCGGCTGCAGGAACGGCGCCGAGACCGCGCGGCCGTTCCGGAGCGCGGCCGAGAAGCGCAGCTCCCGCGCGCCGTTCAATGCCGCCGAGTCGAGCGCCGGGTAGCCGCTGGACTCCGCCAGCCGCGTCGAGTCGGGCACCAGCTTGCCCTGCGCGTCCACGTAGAGGCGCAAGAGCACCCGCCCCTCGATACCCTGCTCGAGCAATGCCGGAGGATAGCTCATCGGCGTCACCGGGTTGATCGCGACCGGCGGCTGGTCCGCGGTACTCTCCGCCGGCGGCTGGTGGTCCCCGAGGGGGACGGTGCCGACGCTACGGTCGCCACAGGCCAGCGCGATCGCCGCCACCGTGACGACGGAGAAGTGGCTCATCGGTCGGCGCTCCGGTTGGGCTCAGTGGAACGGGGCCGTGCGCCCTGTGCCCGGCGCTGCAGCTCGGCGAGGCGGTTCAACGCCTCGAGCGGCGTCAGCGAGTCGAGGTCGAGGGCCTTGAGGTCGGCCACCACCGGATCGGGCTGCGCCTCGCCGAAGAGCGCGAGCTGCCCGGTGTCCCGCTCCAGCGGCGGCGGCGGTCCCGGGACCATCCGGTGCTCGCCTTCCAGTGTGCCGAGGATCTCGCGGGCGCGGCCGACCACGGCGCCGGGCAGGCCGGCGAGCTGCGCCACGTGAATTCCGTACGAGCGGTCGGTGCCACCCGGCTCGAGCCGGTGGAGGAAGACGACGGTATCGCCCGTCTCCCGGACCACCACGTTGTAGTTCCGGGCATGCTGGAGCCGCTCGGGGAGCTGCATCAGCTCGTGATAGTGGGTGGCGAACATGGTCTTGCAGCCGAGCCGGTCGTGCAGGTGCTCCGTCACCGCCCAGGCGATCGCGACGCCGTCGTAGGTGGACGTGCCGCGGCCGATCTCATCGAGCAGGACCAGGCTGCGCGCGGTGGCGTTGTGCAGGATCGCGCTGGTCTCGCTCATCTCCACCATGAAGGTGGACTGTCCCTGCGCCAGGTTGTCGCTGGCGCCGACCCGGGTGAAGAGGCGGTCCACCGCGCCGATCGAGGCCTCCGCGGCCGGCACGAACGCGCCCATCTGCGCCAGCACCACGCAGAGCCCGATCTGCCGCAGGATGGTGGACTTGCCCGCCATGTTGGGACCGGTGACGAGCAGCACCCGTTCCGCCTCGGTGAACCGTGCGTCGTTGGGGATGAATGCCTCGCGCGCCATCATTCGCTCGATCACCGGATGCCGGCTCTCGCGCAGGACGAGGTCGAACCCGGCGTTCACCTGCGGCCGCACGTAGCGCCCCGCGACGGCCGTCTCGGCGAGCGCCCCCCAGACGTCGAGCCGCGCCAGTACCCGCGCGCTCCGCTGGATCCGCTCGATCGCGTCGCCCACCGCCGAGCGAAGCGCGCCGAACAGCTCGGCCTCGCGGGCGCCCATCCGCTCCTCGGCGCCCAGCACCTTGGACTCGTAGTCTTTGAGCTCCGGGGTGACGTAGCGCTCCGCGGACGCGAGCGTCTGCCGCCGCTCGTAGTCGGCGGGCACCTTGGTTGTGTGGGCGTTGGTGATCTCCAGGTAATAGCCGAAGACCTTGTTGAAGCCGACCTTGAGCGAGGAGATGCCGGTCCGTTCCCGCTCCCGCTGCTGGAGCGACGCGATGTACCGGCGGCCGCCGTCACGCAGCGAGCGCAGCTCGTCGAGCTCGGTGTCGTAGCCGTGGCGGATCACCCCGCCGTCGGCCAGGGTGGGCGGCGGACGATCCTCCAACGCGGCCGACAGCGTGGCCGAGAGATCGGCGAGCAGGTCCAGCTCCTCGACCGCGTCGGACAGGAGGGCGGCGCGCTGCCCGCCCGGCAGCGCGAACCCGGCGAGCGCGCTCAGCGCCTCGGCAACGTCCGGGAGCCGGAGAAACGAATCGCGCAGCGCGCCCAGCTCGCGCGGCACCGCGCGGCCCGCGGCGGCACGTCCGGCGAGCCGCTCGAGGTCCCGGACGCCGTCCAGCGCTTCGCGCAGCCGGGCGCGGCCGCGCCCGTCGCGCACCGTCACGTCCACCGCGTCGAGCCGCGCGTCGATCGCCGCGGGATCGCGGAGCGGGGAGAGCAGCCACTGCCGCAGCAGCCGGCCACCCATCGGCGTGACCGTGGCGTCGAGCGTCTCCAGCACGGTGCAGCCGCGGGCGCCGGCGCGGAGCGGCTCGATCAGCTCGAGGTTCCGCCGGGTCATGTCGTCGAGCCCGAGGAAGCCCTCGCCGCGGCGGATCGTGGGCCGGGCCAGATGCGGGAGGCCGGCCGGCTGCAGCTCGACCAGGTACCGGAGCAGGGCGCCACCGGCGCCGAGCGCGGTCGCGTCGGCCGGCCCGATGCCGAGCCCGTCGAGCGAGGCGAGCGCGAACCGGCGGGCCAGCTCCTCGCGCGCGAGGTCGGGGTCGAACTCCCACGGCTCGCGCGACGTGTGGAGCGGCTCAGCGGAGGAACCGTGCGGGAGCGGCGCGGTCTGGTCGCTCGGCATCACGATCTCGGCGGGGCTGAAGCGCGAGAGCGCCTCCTCCAGCCCGTCCGCCGCCATCGTTTCGAGGACGAACTCGCCGGTGCTCAGGTCCACCGCCGCGAGGCCGACGTCGCTGCCCCGCCTGAGGGCGACGATCCAGTTGTTCCGGCCCCCAGGGAATCCAGCCCTCGACCAGCATGGCGCCCGGGGTCAACGTCTCCACGACCTCCCGCCGGACCAGGCCCTTGGCGAGGCGGGGATCCTCGACCTGCTCGCAGATGGCGACGCGGTGTCCCGCCGCCACGAGCTGGCGCAGGTAGTCCGCCGCGGCCTTCACCGGCACGCCGGCGAGCGGGACGCCGTCTCCGCGCGAGGTCAGCGTGATCTCCAGGACCCGCGCGGCCAGCTCGGCGTCCTGATAGAACATTTCGTAGAAATCGCCGACCCGATAAAAGAGGATGGTGTCGGGACGCTGAGCCTTTACCTCGCGCCAATGCTTGAGCATCGGCGGGGTCGAAGCACTCGCGGTCTCGCGGCTCACGGCCGCCACGGGGTCAAACGGGGGGACTGGCGGGACATACGCTGGAGAATATAACCCTTCAATCCGGGGCGGACTCCGCCCTTTCCGCCATCACTGTGAGGAGCTCATGGCAGGACAAGGCTCGACGGGCAACGTGATCGCCGCGCTCGCCAGTTTCTTCATTCCCGGCCTGGGCCAGCTGATCCAGGGGAGGTTCATCCTGGCGGCGGTGATGTTCGTGCTCGCCGGCGTCCTCTGGATCATCTGGATGGGATGGATCATTCACCTCTGGTCCATCCTGGATGCGGCGCTCTGGAAGCCGCGGGGAGTATAGTTCTTCGACCGACCAACCTATCGAGGAAATCGTGGCTCAACCGTTCCACTTCGCCTTCTTCGGCACGCAGATCTCGAGTCCACAATACGGGCACGGTGACGCCGCAGGCCACGATGTTCCTCCTCGGATCCCAGCGGCAACGCATCTCGAGTTCAAGAGCTTCAAGCATCCGGAGCACGTGTTCACCGCATGACCACCGCGTCGGTCGTGGTGATCGGTGGCGGGGTCATGGGCGCCAGCGTGGCCTACCACCTGGCGGCCCGCGGCTGGCGCGACGTCGTCCTCCTCGACCGCGGAGCCGCGCCGGGCGCCGGGAGCACCGGCCGGGCCACCGGCGGCTTCCGGGCGCAGTACGCGACCGCGATCAACGTCCGGCTCTCGCTGCTGGCGCGCGAAAAGCTCTGCCGCTTCGAGTCGGAGACGGGGGTAGACCCGGGGTATGTCCAGGCCGGCTATCTCTGGCTCGCCGCGACGCCGGCCGAGCTGGACGAGCTTCGCGAGGGTCAGCGCGTGCAGCGCGCGGAGGGACTGCACGAGGCCGTGGAGCTGAGCCCGGAGGAGGTCGCGCGAGTCAATCCGGCTCTCGCGCGCGACGGTATCGTCGGCGGTGTCTTCTGTCCCACGGACGGGTTCATTCGCCCGCTCCGCATCCTCGAGGGCTACCTCGCCGCGGCCGCCCGGCTCGGTGTGCGGGTGGAATGGGGCGCCGAAGTGACGGGCTTCGGGTTCCGCCGCGACGGCACCGTCTCCGCCGTGCACACGCCCCGCGGCCCGATCGGCGTGGCCGCCGCGGTGAACGCGGCCGGCGCCTGGGCCGCTCGAGTGGCCGACTGGGCCGGCGTCACGCTCCCGGTGGCGCCCCTGCGCCGCCAGGCCGCGGCCACCGTGCCCTGCACGCTGCTGCCCGACACGACCCCGATGACGATCTTCGCCGGAGACGGCTTCCATTTCCGGGTGCGCGACGGCCGCGTGCTGCTCCTGTGGCCCACGCCCGGAGTCGCCGGCCGGCCTTTCGACGATTCCGTGGATCCGGCCTGGGTGCGGCAGGTGACGGCGACGGCGTACCGACGCGTTCCGGTGCTGCGGGGTACGGCGATCGACGAGGCGGCGAGCTGGGCCGGGCTGTACGAGATGTCACCCGACAAGCACGCGATCCTCGGCGCCGCGTCCGGAGTGCCGAACCTCTACCTGGTGAACGGCTCCTCGGGCCACGGCGTGATGCACTCGCCGGCCCTGGGACAGCTGCTCGCGGAGATCATGTCCGACGGCACGGCGTCGTCGCTCGACGTGCACGCGCTCCGGCCGAGCCGGTTCGCCGAGGGCGAGCCTAACCCGGTGTCGGGGTTGCTGTGAGGCGCGCGGCGCTCATCGGGGCGATCGGACTGCTCGCCGCCTGTGCCGCGCGAACCGAATCGAGCATGGTGCTCGAGCGCCGCGGGCGGCCGCTCAGCACGTCCGGGCCCGACGCCGTCGCGCTGCCCCTGGGCGATCGCTATCGCTACGGCGTCGTGGTCGGCTCGGTGGTGACCGCCGCGGGCGAGCGGGGTTGCAACGGCGAAGTCTGGCTGGAGCCGGTCGGCGCCCCGGTGCGCGACATACGCGCCATCTACGGCGCGCGGCTCCAGAACATGTTCCGGTTCCCGCAGCTGCTTCCTGGCCGGTACGAGCTGGGCGTGCGCTGCTTCGGCTTTCAGCCGGTGCGCAAGCGGGTGGAGGTGCGGATCGGGCAGGTGCTGCGGGCGGTGGTCACGATGGCGCCGACCAAGCGGGCGTAGCCACGATGTCATCCTGAGCAAAGCGAAGGAGCCGAAGCGTCGCTCCGGCCCCTTCCCCTCTTTCAGGGTGACACTTCCTGTTCCGCAGACACTACTCCACGATCTGATCCCCCACTGAATCCTGCTGCGCGACCACCGCCTCGCTGACGATTCGACCGTCGTATCCCTCCACCGCTGCACTTCCGTCTGGAACTCCGTCGCGAGGGCGGCCAGATCGACGGTCGACGTGTCGCTCTCGATGTGCGGCGTGACCCGGGCCAGGCTCGCCGCGGCCTTGCCGTAGGTGCTGTCGGCCTGAAGCGCGGCCTGGTACGCCTGCTTGGCCGCGGTGAAGTGCCCGGTCCGCTCCAGCGCGGTGCCGAGGTTGTTCTGGTAGACCGGCGAGCTCGACCGCAGCTCCACCGCGCGAGCCAGGATCGGCAGCGCGACATCGTTCCGGTCCTGCTGGATGTGGATCAGGCCCAGATTGTTCATCGCCCAGCTGTCGCGATCGTCGAGAGCAATCGCGCGCTGGTAGGCGTCGATCGCCTCCGGGATCTGCTTCAGCTCGTAGCGCGCACGGCCGAGCAGGCGGAGACCTTCACCCGAGAGGGGCTCGATGGCCATCGCGCGCTCGATCCGCACCTGCGCCTCGCGCGGACGGCCGGTCTCCAGCAGTACCCGGGCGGAGTTGAGCAGGCTCTTCCGGTGCTGGGGGTCGAGGCGGAGCGCCTCGTCGAAGCTGGTGATCGCCTGCTCCGGATCCCCGGCCTTCCACGCCGAGAGGGCGTGCATGTAGTGGCCCCAGGGATTCTCGGGGTTGGCGCGGGTGTACCCGGTGAAGAGGTCCACCGCTTCGTCGTACTTCCGGCCGGTGTAGGCCGCCTCGGCGTCGGCGTAGGAGACCGGCGCGACGCTCGCCGGGGTATTGGAGGTCGTGGCCGAGGACGAGGTGCCGCTGTCCACGACCGCCACGGTGGCCGAGGAGCTGGAGACGGTGGTCTTGACCGGGCGCTTGGCGTCGCCGCAGCCGGCCGCGATCGGGGCGAACGCGGCGAGGACGATGAGGTGAGACGGGCGGAACGACATGGTACTCCTCCTGGCATTGCGTTCGGGGGAACGCGGGTTTGGGTGACCGGCGCCGAGGAGAAAGGCAAGCGGTCGGCCAGGAGTGGTCTGCTGCGTATGTCGTTGAGATTGATGTTACTTGACAAAGTCAGAGTTTGGTGATTGTGTGCCTGCGGACACATGGAGGAACAGGTCTCAGTGTCCATCTGGACACGCACCAGTGTCACCCTGAACGCAGTGAAGGGGACCATGCCCGCGACATGGCCCCCTTCGCTTCGCTCAGGGTGACAAAATCGTTCGCCTCGCCAAAGTACTTTCCTTACCGCCTTACCGCCTTCCCGCCTTATTCCGGCCGCCGAATCCCATGCCGCCGCATGATCTTGAGCAGACTGGCGTGATCGGCCAGACCGAGCGCCGCCGCCGTCCGCGTGACATGCCACTCATTCCGCTCGAGCGCGGCGACAATGATCCGCCGCTCCGCTTCCGCCTTGAGCTCCTGGAATCCCTGCGGCTCCGTAGCCAGGCGTCGGCAGACCGGCGGCCGGACGGATGTCCGCCGGCACGTGCGCCGGGGCGATGACCTCGCCGTCGGCCGCGATGATCATCCGCTCCACCACATTCCGCAGCTCGCGGACGTTGTTCCGGCGCCACTCGTACGCCATCAGCAGATCCATCGCGTCGGGCGCGATCTTCTTCCGCTTGATGCCGAAGCGGGCGCAGATCCCGGTGAGGAACTGCTCGGCGATAGCCGGAACGTCCGAGAGGCGGTCGCGCAGCGGCGGCACCCGGATGGTGTGGACGGCGAGGCGGAAGTACAGGTCTTCGCGGAACCGCCCCTCGCGTACCTCGGCCTCCAGGTCGCGGTTGGTCGCGGCGATGATCCGGGCCTCGACGGCGACGGGCTTGGTACCGCCGACCCGGGTCACCTGCCGCTCCTCCAGCACCCGAAGCAGCTTGGCCTGTGCCGCCAGGGGCAGCTCCCCCACTTCGTCGAGGAAGAGGGTGCCGCGCTCGGCGGCCTCGAACGCGCCCTTCCGGGTGCTGATCGCACCGGTGAACGCGCCGCGCTCGTGGCCGAACAGCTCGCTCTCGATCAGACTCTCCGGCAGCGCCGCGCAGTTGATCGCGACGAACGGCGCCGACGGCTGAAGGCCCAGACGGTGGAGATCGCGGGCGACCAGCTCCTTGCCCGTGCCGCTCTCGCCCCAGATCAGGATCTGGCTCGGAATCGGAGCCACCCGGGCGATCGCTTCCCGCAGCTCCGTCATCGCCGCGCTCCCACCGACCAGCGACGTCTCCCGGCCGAGCTGCCGCCGCAGGGTATTGATCTCTCCGCGAAGCCGTCGGCGCTCGAGGGCGCTCTCGATCTCGTGGACCACCCGCTCCATCGGCTCGTTCTTGTCGATGAACCCGTACGCGCCGAGCCGCAGGGCCTGGACACAGCGGTCGAAGCTGCCGGTGCCGGTGTAGACGATGACCGGCACCTGCGAGCCCTTCTTCTCCAGTGTCCGCAGCACCTCGAAGCCGTCCATGCCCGGCATCTCGAGATCCAGCACGACGCAATCCACCGCGGAGCCGGTGAGCATCGCCAGGCCCTGCTCGCCGCCGGGCGCCGTGACGACCTCGTACCCCATGCGGCGCAGGTCGTAGGCGTACTGCTCGGCCAGCGGCGCTACGTCGTCCACCACGAGCACCAGGGTCATGTCGCGGGTACCTCCACGGTCGCGCGGGTGCCCTTGCCCGGCTCGGTCTCCATGCGCATGGCGCCGCCCAGATCGAGAATCAGGCGGCGCACGATGGAGAGCCCCAGTCCAGTGCCGCCGGGCTTCGTGGTGTAGAAATCGTCGAACGCCCGATCCAGCTCGGCCCGGGTCATCCCCGGACCCGTGTCCTCGATCGTGATGCGCACGACCGGTCCTCGACCATCCCGCGCCTGCTCGGTCGAGACGACGACCTCTCCCGTACCGGCGGCGACGCTGTCGGCGGCGTTGCCCACCAGGTTCTCCAGCACTCGGCGAAGCATGAGTCGGTCGGCGGCAGCGGGCGGAAGATCGCCGGCGAGCCTGGTACGCACCGTTGCGGCGCCGGCGGATGCGCGGACGACCTCCGCGATCATGGCGTTCACGTCGCACGACTCCCGCGTGGCCGCTGGGGGAGAGCCGCGCGTAGTTGCGGGCGAGCGTGTCGAGGTAGGTGACGCTCGAGTCGAGCGTGGCGCGGCGCTCCTCGAAGACGGCGCTCAGCGTCTCCGGCCGGTCCCGCGCGACCTCCTCGAAGTGCCGGAGCACGTTCCGGATGGGGACCAACCCGTTCTTGATGTCGTGATTCACCTGGCGCGCGAGATCACCCATGGCGATGCGGCGCTCCGCGTCACGCAGGCGGGCCGTGCCGGTGCGGAGGCGGGAGGTCATGGCGCCCAGCAGGCGGGACAGCGCGCCGATCTCGTCTTCCCGGTCGGTGGCGAAGTCCTGGTCCAGCCGGTCGAGGTCGATCGCCGCGGTCTTCTCCGCGAGATCGGTCAGCGGCCGGCTGATCCGGCGCGCGAGCCACGCCGCGAGCAGCACCGCGAGCATGGTCGTCACGGCCAGCGAGATGAGGAACCACGTGTTGAGTCCCCGCCGCAGGGCTGCGAGGGTGCCCGAGGTCCGGGTGACGACGAGCCGCGCCGAATCGGCCCCGGACGACTGGAGCGCGTCGAGGAAGGGCAGGGCCAGGAAGCCGATCGAGTCGGCCCCGGTCGCCCTCGATGGCGCGATGCCGGGCGCCTCGAGCGTCACCGCAAGCTCAGGGTCGGGATCGAGTCGCTGGAGAAACCGCTCTTCCGCCGCCGTTCCGCCCACGAGCACGAACCGGCGCCCCGCCACCGTGAACGGCTCGGCGGCCGCGAGGGAGAGCAGGGGCGATTCGGCCGTGCGCACGCGTGCCAGCGCCGGCCGCCCGCCGGCGGCCGCGAGGAACTGGGGCAACTCCGGCCGAAGCTGGTCGTATTCGTTGCGGAAGTGGCCGGAGCTCAGGATCCGCCCGGCGCTGTCCTGCAGCTGAAGCAGGCCGAGGCCGGAGAGCCGCATGGCGGTGCCCGCCCAATCGAGAAGGTAGGCGCGGGAGGCGGGGTCGCCCTGGACCGCGGCGAGGCGGAAGCGGTTCTCTCGCGCGAGGTCGGCGGCGAGCGCCGCCAGTCGCGCCAGAAGGCCCTCGTGCTCCCGCTCGACCTCGGCGCGCAACGACTCCGAGCGCGGCCTCGCCTCGATGCCGCGATTCGTCGCTGAGCCTTCGATCCATCTCGCGGCGGATGCCCAGTGCGAGGACGGTGAGAGGCACCAGAACCGCCAGGCTGGTCGCGAGGAAGAGACGGGTCCGGAAACTCACGGGCTCTCGGCGCGACGGAGCGTGCCATCGTAGTCCACGGTCAGCGGTGGTACGCCCTTGCGAGCGATGGCGGTCATCCTGGTATCCACCAGCGGAACGATGGTGGCGCCCGGTGGCCACAACGCGACTTCGAGGCAGGGGAGAGTCGGCGTCCGTGGGACGGATACCACAAACGCCTCGGCCGACCCACCGCGGAGGAGCCGACCCATCAACGGCTCAGGAGCGACAACTCGGAAGGCTGCCGGATCGCTGGACAGCCCGACGAATCTGGAGGCGAGCGCGCGAGCGACCGTGTCTTCCGCGGCCACCACCGCCCTGCCTCCCCCCTGCCCAGCGGGTCGCGGCCGGGGAAATACGTCGGCGGGAGGACAGTAGCGCAGCTGGTCCCACCAGTAGGGCGGTTCCGCGGCGCGGGCCTCCGCTGGCACGGCATCGCGGGCCAGGGCCGCGCGGAAGGCGGCGGTATCGCCCTCGATCAAGGTCCGGAACCCCTCGCGGCCCTCGGGAATGATGAGCAGATAGGTTCGGTTCCAGGGCAGCGCCTGGACCACGAAGGCTTCCCGCGTGCGAGCATACTGGACCAGGCTGGGATCGCCGGATCGAAGCACGTCGGCGTCGCCCTCGATGGCATCGCGGAGGTCGCCGCTGGCGGGACGCCGCAGGACGACGGGCGACAGGTCGGGCAACGAATCGGTAGTGAGACTGAGCGCGGGGTGCGCGAAGAACGCCGGCACGGAGTCCGCCGGCCAGAGCAGCGTCACGACCAGTCGCCGTTCGTCGAGCGGAACCACGGAGGCGACACCCGCCTGGCGCAGCACCGTGGCGGCATCCGGGCGCGAGTTCCACTCTGACGCCGCGCTCCCCGCGGTGACCGGGATGGCGGAGGACGCGATGACGAACGTCCAGACCCGGCCAGTGCTATCCGGGATCCACGACTCCGCCGTCGCCGGACGCGCAGTGCCGGTGCAGTCCAGCCGGATGAAGGGGCGGGGTTGCCGCCGCGCGACGGCCGCGGAGTCCTCCGCGCGCCCGACGGCGACGACGATCTCGGCGTCGTGGCTGCAGACTCGCCGGAGGGGAGAAGGCAGGGATCGGGAGCGTAGCGCCGGCTCAGGTGGTGTCGGCGCCGGGCTGGAAGGCCCGCACGCCCCGGCGAAGGCGGCCAGCAGCGCGGCCGCGGAGAGCCTGCCGGCCGGGCGGAGCCCTACTTCTCGGCTACGACGAACGGACTCCCTCCCACCTTCGCCTTGAGCTTCGGCACGGCCGCCTGCGCGTCCTGCTTGGTCGCGAACTCGCCCGCCCGCACCTTGTAGTACCCGCGATCGCGGATGATCACCGCCTTGTACCCCGCCGCCTCCGCCTTGCTGGCGGCGTCGTCGGCCGCTCCGGCGGTCGCGACCGCCGCAACCTGGACGCGGTAGAGCGCCGCGGGCGTGGGAGCGGGAGCCGGCCGGCGTGGCAAGGAATCAGCCACTCGCTTCGCTACGGAGTCCGCCGCCGGCTTGGGCGCCGGCGTCGAGTCCGCGCGCGCGATCGTCGGTTTTCCAGCCGTGTCCGGCTTCGACGCCGAATCAGGCTTGGTCGAGTCGGCACCCGCCGTCGCCCGGGTATCGCAACGCTGGTACAGGAACCCCAGCTGCCGCTGAAGCTCGAGGTCGCCCGCGCGGGCGATCCCATCGGCGAGCCAGCGGCACGCCTTGGCCGTTGTCCTTCAGCTCGAAGTAGGTGCGTCCGCCCCAGTACCCGGCCTGGGCGATCAGGGGGGTGCCGGGGTAATCGATCCGCAGTCGCTCGAGGTTGCTCGCCGCGGCGTCGAAGCTCCGGGTGGCGTAGTCCATCTGGACCAGCCGCAGCAGCGCGTCGTCCACCCAGGAAGAAGTGGGATACTCGACGACTACGCGCTGCAGGTGGCGCCGCATGTCGGCCGCGGTGTTGGCGACCATGGCCTGGGTGTAGAGGATCTCCGGGTAGAGCGTGTCGGCAGGCGGCGTAGCGGCGAGCAGCCGGTCCACCGCGCTCCGGGCCGAGTCGCCCTGGCCCTCCTGGGCCTCGCGCACCGCGGCAATCAGCCGAGGATCGGACTGCGCGGCGGCGCTGCCGCCGACGAGCAGGAATGCGGTGAGGCACAGCATCACCCGGGTCATGCGGCCGCCCTTCTCGAGGTCGCCATCCGAAGCACCATGTCGGTCAGAATGCCCCGCTCGTCGGAGATGGAGGTGAACTTGAGCGCGCGGTCGGCGGTGAGGATGCTACGCAAGGCTTCGGCCACGCGGCCGGCGGGCCAGGCGGGCGCCCAGCGGAGCCAACGTGTCTTTTCCTCACCCCAGCTCAGCAGGCCGTAGACACGGTTCCGACGGATCGCGTTGAACACCGCCTCGTCCAGCGCGCGGCCGCGCAGCGGGCGGTCGTAGAAGGCGCGGGTGATCCCGACGCCGATCATCGTCGTACCGAGCATCGTCACCAGCTTGACGCCGGAGTTGCCCGTCTGATCCAGCAGCGGCCCGAGCAGACGGACCGCGGTTCCCGGGTCGTCGCCCAGGACCGCGTCGCGCCAGTCGAAGAGCGTCTCCCCGTGGCGGACACCGACCAGCTCGCCCACGCGCGCCACGGTGAGCGGTTCGCCCGCCGGGAGCGCGGCGAGCTTCTGCAGCTCCGCCGCGAGCGGGGCCAGCTCGCCGCCGACGGCGCGCACCAGATGCAGCGCGGCATCCTCCGGCAGCTCCACCCCGAGCCCCTTCGCCCGGCGATCGAGCCACTTGAGCACGCGCTCTTCGGGGAGCGGATCGCACGCCACCGCGACCGCCGCCTTGGCGATCTCCTTGTCCTCCGCGTCCTCGTTGGCGCCCTGGATCAGCACCAGCACGGTGTCGGGCGCGGGCCGCGCGAGATAGTCGAGCAGCGCGGCGCGGAGCTTCGGCTTCCGCTTGATCCCTTCGATCTCGCGCAGCACGACCACCCGCCGCTCCGCCATCATCGGCAGGCTGCTGCAGAGCGCGAAGAGCGCATCGCCATCGAGCTGGGCGGCGGTGCGCTGGTCGAGGTTGAAGTCGCGCAGGGAGGGATCGAGCGTGCGGTCGAGGAGGGCGCGCAGCGCCTCGTCCTTGAGCAGGTCCTCGGGCCCGTGGAAGTAGTACGCGGTGGCCGGCGCGCTCTTGGGGAGCGAGCGGAAGAACGCGTCGAGGGTCTGGGCGGGCATCCGGGAAAACTACGCGGGGCGGCGTCCCTGGGGAAACGTCACGGGATGCTCGCCGGTGGCGCCGCCGGCAACGGCGTGCTCGTAGACCGCCAGCACGTGCGCCCGGCTCACCAGGCCGAGGAGGTGATTGGTCGCGCGGTCGACGACCGGAATGGACGGAGCGCCGCGGACGCCCATGCGCCGGATCGCCTCCAAGAGGCTGTCGCCCGGCGCGACCGTCTCGGCCGGAATGGTGACCTGAGAGGCGACGAGCGCGATCGTCTTCTCCCGCGGCTCGCCGGCGAGCCGGCCCAGGTCCGCGATGGGGATGATGCCGATCAGCCGGCGCTGCTCGTCCACCACGGGGAGATCGGTGAACGCGCCGCTCCCCAGGTGCTGGAGCAGCTGGCTGATCGGCGCGGTCTCGCCCACGACGTACGGCGCCGGATCGAAGGCGTCCGCCACCCGGAGTCCGGCCAGCACATCCCGGTCGGCGCCGTGCTGGAGACGCTCGCCCCGGCGGCGGAGCCAGCCGCTGTAGAGCGAGTCGGGCTCGAGCCGCCGCGCCACCAGGTTCGCGATGACGGTGGTGAGCATCAGCGGAAGGACGATCTCGTAGTCGTTGGTCATCTCGAACACGAGCAGCATCCCCGTGATCGGCGCGGAGGTGGAGGCGGCGACGACCGCGCCCATCCCGACCAGCACGTAGGGCTCGGGCCGGAGCCCGAGCTCCGGGAACAGCCCCGTGAGGGCGACGCCGAACGCACCGCCGGTGGCGGCGCCGACGTACAGCGACGGCGTGAACACGCCGCCCGAGCCGCCGAAGTTGAGCGTGATGGACGTGGCGACGATGCTCCCCAATGCCAGCAGCGCAAGCGAGTGCCAGCTCATCAGCCGGAACACGTCCAGGTGGACGGCGAGATGCCCGTGTCCCACCAGCACGACCCTTGGAGAGCAGCACGAGCACGCCGACCAGCAGTCCACCGAGAAAGGCGAGCGTCCAGCGGGGGCCCGCGAGCTTCCGCGCGATCGCCTCGGTGCCGAAGAACACCCGGATGAACACCACGGCCACGAGCCCGGCGACCACGCCGAGGAAAGGATAGAACACGAGCAGCTCGCGCTGGAGCGCGAAGCCGTAGTCCTCGGGAATGGGGAACGCCGGGTTGTTGCCGAGGAAGGAATGGGAGACGACCGCCGCGACGACGCTCGCCACGACGACCGACGGGAACGCGCCGACCGACAGCGAGCCGAGGATCTCCTCCAACGCGAAGAACGCCCCGGCAAGCGGGGCGTTGAACGCCGCGGAGATGCCCGCGGCCGCGCCCGCCGCGACCATGACCTTGGTCCGCGCCGGATCGAACTTGAACGCGCGGCCGAGGAACGAGGCCAGCGCCGCGCCGAGCACCGCGACCGGCCCTTCGCTGCCGGCCGCGCCGCCGCTGCCCAGCGTCACCGCGCTCGCGGCGGTGCGTGCGAGCGTCGGCTGGAGCGGGAGCCTGCCGCCCTCCCGCGCGACCGCGCGCTGCACGTCCGGGACGTTGAGGCCGTCGTGCCCGCGTCCGGCGGCGCGCATGATGAGGTACGCGAGTGGTGAGCCCGATGCCGGTGAGCAGCGGCCGGTAGGCGAGGATACCCGACTGCGTCAGGAAGACCGCGGGACGGAGATAGAGGAGCCAGTACGCGAGATCGATCAGCCGGTAGAACAGCACCACGGCCAGCCCGCCCACCAGGCCGATGGCCACGGCGAAGCCAAGCAGGATGCTGTTCTCATTGAAGTGGAAGGCATTGAACCAGTTGGCGAAGCGGTCCCAGACGCCGCCCGCCTGGCGGGCGGCGAACCGGGCCGCGTCGCGGGCAGGTCGCGTCGGATCAGGCAGGAGCGGAAGTTTGGGCACGCCTATCTACGGAAGCATTGTATGAACAGGAGGCTGACGAGCGTCTTCGCGTCCGTCACTTCACCCTTCTCCACCAAGCGCATCACCTCCGACCAGCGGAGCGTGTGCAGCTCCATGAACTCATCCGCCTCCCGGTGCTCGGCGCCGGATTCCAATCCAACGGCCATGAAAAGGTGAATGCGCTCGTCGGTGAAGCCCGGCGTCGTGTAGATCGTGGTGAGCCGCTCCAGGCGGCGGGCTCGAAAGCCCGTCTCCTCCTCCAGCTCCCGCTCCGCGCACGACTCCGGGCTCTCGCCCGCGTCGAGCCGCCCCGCGGGCACCTCCCAGATGAAGCCCTCGGCCGCGTGGCGGAACTGCCGGATGAGCACCGCGCGCGGGTCCGCCTGCGTCGGCGGATCGAGGAACGGCACCACGGCCGACGCCCCAGGGTGGCGGAGCATCTCGAGCTGTCCGGTCGAGTCGTCGGGAAAACGGACGGTATCGAGATCGAGATTGAGGATGCGGCCGGAGTAGAGGCGGGCGGTTGAAACGAGGGCCATGGCGTGAGGGGCGGAGGGTTAGAACAGCGTAAAGCGTAACGGGCAAAGCGTGAAGTGGACGGTGCGGTGTGAAGTGTAGGGTCGTTTCGAGTCAACACAACCACTTCACGCTCTACTCTTTACGCTTCACGCTTTCAAGCACCGCTCCCACCAGCGCGATCGGCACCTTCAACCCCTCCGCGAACAGATATCTCAGCTCGAGCACCGGATTGTCCGAGATCGGACTGCTCTCCGTCGGCGAGGTATAGGCCTCGAGGGCCGTGCGCCGCGCCTCCAGCCGAAGGCGGAACATGTGGAAGGGATCGCTCACCAGGAGCACGCGGTTGAGCTTGCGGTCGTGGAGCCAGGCGCCCACGGCGGTCATCGAGGTGCGGGTGGACCGGCCGACCGGCTGTTCCACGACGGCTTCGTCCGACACCTCCCGGGCGATCAGGTAGCGCCGCCCGACGGTCGCTTCGCTGAGGGTGTCGCCCCGGCCGACGCCGCCGGTCACCACGATCAGCGGCGCGTAGCCTTCGCGGTACAGGGTGAGCGCGTGGTCGAGGCGGGCGCGGAGCACGGGGGACGGCCGGCCGTTGTACTGCGCCGCGCCGAGCACGACGATCGCGTCCACCGCGCGGCGCTGATCGTGCTGGCTCGACACCAGCACCGCACCGAGCGCCACCGTATAGATCAACGTGCCGGCGAAGATCACTCTCCCCACGATGGACCGCAGCGAGCGGCGGCGCGGCACGGCGACGGGGCGGCTCACCCTGCCGCCCGGTCCGGCCGTCATAGGTCGAAGGTCTCGCCGTGTTTGGGGATGCGGACGTCGCGCACGCCGGCCTCGCGGAGCAGCTTGGCCATGGCTTCGAGGGGGCCGGTCTCGCCGTGCACGACGAACGCCCGCTTGATGGGCCCGCCGAGTCTCCGCACCCAGGCGAGCAGCTCGCTCTTGTCCGCGTGGGCGGAGTAGCCCCCGATGGTCTCGACCTCCGCGCGAACCTCGTACTCGTCGCCGAAGATCTTGACCGGACTGGCGCCTTCCTGGATCCGGCGGCCCAGCGTGTTCTCCGCCTGGTAGCCGACGATCAGCACCAGGTTCCGATGGTCCCCGACGCC
The DNA here is from genome assembly GCA_963720365.1 of uncultured Gemmatimonadales bacterium. Taxonomy (GTDB): domain Bacteria; phylum Gemmatimonadota; class Gemmatimonadetes; order Gemmatimonadales; family GWC2-71-9; genus CAVVWJ01. The sequence continues at coordinate 376,465 of CAVRFK010000007.1, forward strand.
GTGCGCCAGGTGGTGGAGGATCCGCCCCGCCTCGGCCATGCCCGACGCGGCGATGATGACCGCTGGGCCGTTGGACGAGTCGAGCGACTTGGAATCCTCCACCGAGCGGATGTACCGGATGAGCGGGAAGTCGAAAAGCTTGCTCTCGGCGGTCACCAGGTGCTCGCGCTGGTCGAACACCTCGGGGTGCATCCGGAACACGGTGGTGATGTCTACCGCGAGCGGACTGTCCACGAAGATGGGGATCTGGGGGATTTTCCCGCTCCGCCAGAGCTGGTGAAGACTGTAGATCACTTCCTGGGCCCGGCCCAGCGCGAACGCGGGGACCAGCACCTTCCCCCCGCGCGCGGCCACCCGCCGCACCGCCTCCCCCAGCTTGGTTTCGGCGTCGGCCACCGACTCATGGCTCCGGTCGGCATAGGTGGACTCGATGATCAGGGTATCGATCGGGCCCGAGGGTGGCTGGGGATCGCGGATGATCGGCAGGCCGCTCCGGCCGATGTCGCCCGAGAAGACCAGGCGGTGGTTTCCCGCCTCCGTGATCCGGATGTCCACCGACGCGGAGCCGAGGATGTGCCCGGCGTCCAGGAACTCGAGCGCCAGGTGCTTCCGCAGGTGGGTGATCCGATGGTAGGGCACGCCGACCATCAACTCCTGGGTCGCGATAGCGTCGGCCATGGTGTACAGCGGCCGGCTCTGCTCGCCCGCCGCCTTGCCGCGCCGCTCGAGGAACTCGAAGTCCTTCTCCTGGATGTGGGCGGCGTCCGGGAGCATGACCGCGCACAGGTCGCGAGTGGCCGGCGTGGTGTGGATGGGGCCGTGGAAGCCGTCCCGCACCAGGAGCGGCAGCCGGCCCGAGTGGTCGATGTGCGCGTGGGTCAGGACCACGCCATCCACCCGCCGCGCATCGAAGGGCAGCTTGAGGTTCAGCGCGTGCGTCTCCGACCGCCGTCCCTGGAAGAGTCCGGCGTCGAGCAGGAATCGCCCGCCCGCGGCCTCGAGCAGGTGCATCGAGCCGGTCACCTGACCCGCCGCGCCGTAGAACGAGAGGCGGATGCTCACTCCTTGCTCCTGGTCCCGAAGAGGCGGTCGCCGGCGTCGCCGAGGCCGGGGAGGATGTAGCCCAGCTCGTTGAGCTGGCGGTCGAGCGCCGCGGTGTAGATCGGCACGTCGGGGTGGGCCTCCAGCATGCGCTTCACACCCTCGGGCGCGGCCACGAGACAGAGGAAACGGATCTTTCTGGCCCCCGCCTCTCGTAGGGCGGAGACGGCCGCAACGCCGGACCCCCCGGTGGCGAGCATGGGGTCGAGCACGTAGAAGTCACGCTCCACCTCTGCCGCCGGGATCTTGAAGTAGTAGTCCACGGGCCGGAGCGTGTCGTGGTCGCGGTAGAGGCCGATGTGTCCCACCCGGGCGGAAGGGATGAGCTGCGCGATCCCTTCGACCATGCCGAGCCCCGCCCGGAGGATGGGCACCAGGGTCAGCTTTTTCCCGGAAACCTGCAGGCCGGTCATCCGCTCGAGCGGGGTCTCGATCTCCACCGGCTCGGTCACGAGGTCCTTGGTGACCTCGTAGGCCATGAGGGTGGAGATCTCGCTCACCAGCTGCTTGAAATCGCGGGTGCTCGTGTCCCGATCCCGGAGGATCGAGAGCTTGTGAGCGATGAGCGGATGGGTGAGGACAGTCAGGTTCGGAAATGATGCCTGAGGCATGGGACCAATATGCGGGGTGGGATGCGCGGGCAGTAGGGGCGGGGCGGTGTCTGGGTGGGTAATGGTGTCATCCTGAGCGAAGCGAAGGAGACCATGCCGGGTCATGGCTCCTTCGCTTTGCTCAGGATGACAGGTTCAGGGCCCCCAGGGGTTCGCGCCGAGCGATTCGTTGCGGTCAGGAGTGTTCGAGATGTTCGTCAGCCGGGTTCCGTCGGTTCGGATCGTGTACACCTCGGACTTCACAGGGCCCCAATACGAATAGTCGGGAGGAAAATACTGAAACGCGACCGTCGAGCCGTCCTGCGACCACGACGGGTTATGCACGCTCCCTGGCAGATTCGTCAGGCGCACCCGGTTGGACCCGTCGGCATCGATCAGGAAAAGGTCGTAGGCAGTCCTATCGGGTACAAACCCCTCGAAGACAATCTGCGACCCGTTAGGTGACCATGTCGCCCTACCGATGGAAACGGGATCGCTCGTCACAAGTGTCGGCCTGGTGCCATCGGCGTTCATGACGTACAGCCCGCTGGAACTCTCCGAACTGGCCTCGAACATGATCTGCGCACCGTCGGGAGACCACGCCGGGGAATTCTCCCAGACGCCGGGAGTGCGGGTGATGTTGACGAGCCGGGTGCCGTCCGGGTTCATGAGGTAGATATCGTAATCGGACAGCCCGTCTTGATGCCGCGTTTCCGAAATGAATGCGATCACGGAACCGTCGGGCGACCAGGCCGGCTGGAGATCGTCGGCGGACCCGGTAGTCAGTGCCCTCAGGCCGCTTCCATCGGCGTTCATGACATAGATGTCGAAGTCCGAATAGACGTCGACGAGTTCGAAATCGGCTCCCTGAAAGAGGATCCTGGCTCCGTCAGGCGCGATCGAGGCGTACGACTCCACCAACAGATTCGAGGTTATCCGCTGCTGGCTACTTCCATCCGGCGCCATCGTGTAGAGATCGCCGTTGACCTCCCGCTCGACGCTGGCGTTGACGCTCGAGTACACCATCCGCCCGAGCAGCGGCGCCGGGGCGCACCGGACCTCGAACTGCAACCGGAACCTCTCACCCTCCGTAACTCTGATGAGGCGAGGGTGAGCCTGCTGCACGGCGCAATTGCCGCGCACACCGGAGAGATGTATCTCCTGATCGCCCGCAGGCACCTCGGCGAAGGCCACCGTCTGATTCGCGCCGATGGCTTGGGGCACCACCCCTCTCAGGTGAACCGTATATCCGTTCGGATCCAGGTCCTGCCCTTCGGACACGGCAGTCACCTCGACGGTACCGGTGCCCTGATCCGTGCTGCAGGCGGGCGCGGCGAGCGCCAGTCCGATGAAGGATGCCCTTCGGATCCATCTCACGAAGGCCTCCTGGCATGACGGTGGGAGGGGGGAGTTCATCATTACATTTGCCTGCATCGGGCACCGGCGCCAGAGCCGGGAACCCACGACGCAACTCGAAACGTCCCAAGGAGTCCGCATGCGACCGACCAGGATGCTCCGCAGCATCGCGATGTTCTCGTTTCTTGGGCTGGTACCCCTGGTGACGTTCTGCCAGGCGCAGACTCCGCAGAACGGGCCCGCCCAAAAGTCGCCCCAGCCCAAGTCCATCGCCGGCAAGGTCAGCGCCGAGACGGTGGCCGAAGGACTGGAGCACCCCTGGGCGCTCGCGTTCCTGCAGGACGGTCGCATCCTGGTCACCGAACGGCCGGGCCGGCTTCGCATCGTGGGCAAGGACGGCAAGCTCTCGAGCCCCGTGGGCGGGGTGCCCGCCGTCCAGGCCCAGGGCCAGGGCGGACTGTTGGATGTGGCGATCGATCCCAAGTTCGAGGAAAACCAGCTGATCTACCTCTCCTATGCGGAGCCCGGCGACGGTGGGGCGGGAACCGCGGTCGCGCGGGGGCGGCTGGGCGAGGGGCGGCTGGAGGACGTGCAGGTGATCTACCGCCAGCAGCCGAAGGTGGAGGGGAACGGCCACTTCGGGTCGCGGCTCGTGTTCGCCCAGGACGGCAAGCTCTTCATCACCCAGGGCGACCGGCAGGCCTACCGCGAGCAGGCACAGAATCTGGAGTCCGGGCTCGGCAAGCTGATCCGGATCAACACCGACGGGTCCATACCGGACGACAATCCGTTCGTGGGGAAGGGCAAGGCCCGGCCGGAGATCTACTCCTATGGTCACCGGAGCATGCAGGCGGCCGCGCTGCACCCGGAGACGGGGCAGATCTGGACCATCGAGCACGGCGCCCGCGGCGGTGACGAGCTGAATCACCCGCAGGCGGGGAAGAACTACGGCTGGCCGATCATCACCTACGGGCGGGACTACTCCGGCGCCAGCATCGGCGAGGGAACGGCCAAGGCCGGCCTGGAGCAGCCGGTCTACTACTGGGATCCGGTGATCGCTCCGTCGGGCGCCGTCTGGTACACCGGCGACAAGTACCCGGGCTGGAAGGGGAGCCTGTTCGTCGGCTCGATGCAGCCGGGCGCGCTCGTGCGGCTGGTGGTCGAGAACGACCAGGTGAAGACCGAGGAGCGCTACCTCGGCGAGCTGGGCGACCGGATCCGCGACGTGCAGCAGGGGCCGGACGGGCTGCTCTACCTAGTCACTGACGAGGGCGACGGCCGGGTGCTCCGAGTGGTGCCGAAGCGCTGATCACCCACTAAGGTCCCCAGGCCGCCGTTCCCGGCGCGTCGATCAAGGCCGCGTTGTTCGACAGGTTCTGCGGCGACGACCCGTCGGCATTGGCGACGAACACCTCGATGTCCACGGTCCGGTCGCTCGCGAAGGCGATCCGGCTGCCGTCGCTCGACCAGCTCGGCACCTGCTCTTCACTCCCCGGGCTGTTGGTCAGGTTGACCGGGCTCGATCCATCCAGGTTCATCGCGAAGATCTCACCGTCGCCGGTGCGGGTCGTGAGGAACACGACCCGCCCGTCCGGCGCGACCGAGGGCGTGATGTCGCTGTCCGGATCGTTCGTGAGGTTGGTCTGGTCGCTGCCGTCCGCGTTCATGATGTAGATCTCGGCATCGCCGTCGCGGGCCGTGGCGAACAGGATCCGCTCGCCGTCGGGCGTCCAGGCGGGATAGACCTCCTCGGAGCCGGGGCTGCTCGTCAGGTTGACCGCTCCGCTGCCGTCCGCGTTCATCACGAAGATTTCCTGATCGCCGTTCCGGTCGCTCGCGAAGGCGATGCGGGATCCGTCGGGCGACCAGGCGGGCGTGTGGTCGGTGCCGGGGTTGTTGGTCAGGTTCACGGCGCCGGACCCGTCGGCGTTCATCACGTAGACCTCGGCGTCGCCGTCCCGGTCGGAGCGGAAGAGGATCCGCGTCCCGTCGGGCGATACCGCCGGGCCCCGGTCGTCGGCCGTGTTGTTGGTCAGCCGAGTCTGTCCGGTCCCGTCCTGGTTCATCGTGTAGATCTCCATGTTGCCGTCGCGGTCCGAGAAGAAGGCGATCTGCCCGATGAGGGCGTTCTCGCATTCGACCTCGAAGGCGACCTCCGCCGCCGCGCCATCGGTGACGCTCACCGTCCGTGGATTCTCCCCCGCCACCTCGCAGTTGGCCTGCACGCCGGTCAGGCGCACCTGCCGATCGCCGACGGTCACCTCCGCGACGGTCGCGGCGCCGTTGGCCTCGACGGTGCCGACCTCGTCACCATCCACCTCGATGGCGTAGCCGTTCCCGTCGAGGTCGTCTCCCGTGGACACGGTCGTCAGCTCGAGGGAGCCGGTCTCGGCCGGGCCGCTGCCGCCCGGTCCATCGTCGCCACACGCGCTGAGCGCGGTGAGCATGACACCGAATGTGACGGCACGGATACGCGGCACAATGAACTCCAGGTGAAAGGTGGTCCCACGATGCCGACCCGCCGTCTCCCCGAAGCCTCCTATCCGTCACCTCTCAGATGACGGCGACCGCTCTGGTTTAGGGAGTGAGCCGTTACATTAAAACCCTATGGACGACCACCTGGTCGACTCGCTTCGCCGTGCCCACCGCGTGGTGGTGCTGACCGGCGCCGGTGTGAGCGCGGAAAGCGGGCTTTCCACGTTCCGGGATGCGCTTACCGGACACTGGGCCAAACATCGCCCGGAGGATCTGGCGACACCCGAGGCGTTCGAGCGGGACCCGGGCATGGTCTGGGATTGGTACCGCATGCGGCGCGAGAGCGCGTTGCGGGCGGAGCCGAACCCGGCGCACCTCGCGCTGGCGCGGCTGGAGGAGCTGGTCCCCCGCTTCACGCTCATTACTCAGAACGTGGATGGACTCCACCGGCGGGCCGGCAGCCGGACGATCATCGAGCTGCACGGCGACCTGACGCGGGCGCGGTGCTCGCTCGAGGGCACGGTCGTGGAGAGCTGGGAGGAGCCGGAGCACGGTGGCGATCCACCGGCTTGCGACGGCTGCGGCGCGTACCTCCGGCCGGACGTGGTCTGGTTCGGGGAGCCGGTGCCGGAGAAGATGCTGCACCGCGCCTGGGCGTCGGTGTACGACTGCGACGTGTTTCTGTCGATCGGGACGTCGAACCTGGTGGAGCCGGCCGCGAGTCTGCCGTGGCTTGCCGCGGCGCAGGGCGCATCCGTCGGGGTGATCAATACGTCCATGAAACGGCAGCGGTCGGGGGTCGGAATTCACCATCTGGAAGGCCCGGCGGGGGAGGTGCTGCCGGGATTGGTCGAGGCCGCGTGGCCCCTTATATTCCCCGCCCCGAGGCCAGGTAGCTCAGTTGGTAGAGCAGCGGACTGAAAATCCGCGTGTCGGGGGTTCGATTCCCTCTCTGGCCACTGCTCCCTCACAATCGCGCGTCGGGGGGTTCGACTCCCTCTCTGACCATTGCGCGTCGCAGGATCTCCGCCTAGCCACCCGCCACCCAGTGTCGCATGTTAGGGGTGGCCCATGGCCGACCCCCTCCCTCAGCTCACCACCGCCCTGTCCGACCGGTACCGCATCGAGCGCAAGCTCGGCGCGGGCGGCATGGCCACGGTATACCTGGCCCAGGACCTCAAGCACGACCGCAAGGTCGCCATCAAGGTCCTGAAACCGGAGCTCGCCGCCGTGATCGGCGCCGAGCGGTTCCTCTCCGAGATCAAGACCACCGCCAATCTCCAGCATCCGCACATCCTGCCGCTCCACGATTCAGGCCAGGCGGATTCGTTCCTCTTCTACGTCATGCCATTCGTAGAGGGGGAGTCGCTCCGCGATCGGCTCAATCGCGAGAAGCAGCTTCCGGTGGCCGACGCCGTCCGGATCGCCAGCGAAGTGGGCGGCGCGCTCGACTACGCGCACCGCCACGGCATCATCCACCGTGACATCAAGCCTGAAAACGTCCTGCTGCACGATGGCCGCGCGCTGGTGGCCGATTTCGGCATTGCGCTCGCCGCGACGAGCGCCGGGAGCCGGATGACCGAGACGGGAATGTCGCTGGGCACGCCGCATTACATGTCGCCCGAGCAAGCGATGGGCGACCGCGACCTCACGCCCCGAAGCGACATCTACTCCCTCGGTGCGATGACCTATGAGATGCTGCTCGGCGAGCCGCCCTTCACCGGGCCTACGGCACAATCGATCGTGGCCAAGGTGATGACCGAGGAACCGGCGCCCATCGTCCCGCGAAGGAGGAGTGTACCGGAGGCCGTGGAAGCGGCGGTCTTCATCGCACTGGAGAAGCTGCCGGCGGACCGGTTCGCGACCGCGGCCGAGTTCGCCTCCGCGATGGGTGCGGATGGAGCCGCGCCCCGGGCGCGCCTTGGGAGCAGGCCTGGTGCGTCGCCCGCGCGACGCCGCACAATGGTCGCGGTCGCTGTCGCGGGTGGGATGGCCGCCGCGGCCGGCGGGTCGCTTCTAGGGCGCGGCATGAATCCCCCGGCCGCGTCCGCGCCCTCGCATCTCGCCATCGTGGAGCCCGGCACCGGCGTTGCCTTCAACGGAGTCGCGCGGACCATCGACATCAGCGCGGATGGGCAATTGGTGGTGTTCGTCGTGAACCACCCGCTCGGATCGAGGGTTCTTGCGCGGCGTCTCGACGCCAGCGCGAGCCAGGTGGTCTCCACTACGCCGAACATTGCACATCTCCGCCTGTCGCCCGATGGCCGATCCCTCTACTCGGGCTTCGGCCGCGCGACGATGCAGCGGATGCCGCTCGCCGGAGGCGCGTGGAGTCCGGTCCCGGGCGTCGAAGCTACGTCATTCCTCGCGTTCACCGAAGACAGTGCCATCTGGTGGGGCTCCCAGGTGGGCTATGGAACCCACCGGCGCGATGCCGGCGGTCGCGATTCGCTCGTCTTTCCCATCACCACGATCAACCAGATTCTCCCCGGTGGTCGCCTCGCCGTTGGGCTCGCCCTGACGACGGGGGCCAACACCGGCATTGCGCAGCTGATGGACCTTCGCACCGGCGAGGTCACCACCCTCTTCGGCAATCCGGTCGTGGAGGTCCGGTACACGATGGGGTATCTGGTGTACGTGCGTCCCGACAACGTGATGGTCGCGGCGCCATTCGATCCTCGGTCGGGACGAGTGACCGGCGCCCACGTGGAGGTCGCCAGTGACGTCCTAGTCAGCGGGATCGGGTTCGCCCAGTTCGCCGTGGCGGAGAACGGGACGGTCGCGTACATCCCGGGCACTGAGAGCGACCTGGTGCGGGTGAGCCGTGATGGTCAAGTGCTTGTCCTGCTCGAGGAGCGCCGAAGCTATCATAGCCCGCGAATCTCGCCCGATGGCCGCCGCATCGCCTTCGACCATGTGTCGGCCGATGGCCGGGACGTCTGGATCTGGACCGAGGGCACGGGAGACCTGACGCGCGCGACCTTCCAGAGTGACGGTCACGATCCCGTATGGACGCTCGACGGCAGGGGACTCTATTACCTGGCGGGGAACGGCGCGCGGCTGGACATCTTCCGCACCCAACTGGGGACGACGGCGCCGCCTAGAGCAGAGTCCACTCGCGTTGAGGTCACCTATACCGGCACCCCCATCGGGGGCGAGTCGGGATTTCTCACGACCATCCCTGGGAACGCCGGACGCGGGCTGGACATCGTGCGCCTCGGGTCGAGCGACTCCGCGGTCGATACCCTCCTGGCGACGCCTGCAGATGAGAGTTATGTGGTGCCTTCGCCCGACGGCCGCTGGTTCGCGTACGTCTCGGACCATTCGGGGCGTCCCGAGGTCTACCTGCGCGCACTAACGGGCAGCGACGTCCAACTGCAAGTGTCGATCGATGGGGCTTCGGAGCCGGTCTGGTCGCGCGACGGGCGGGAGCTTTTCTATCGGGGGGCGACACCCGAAGGCACGGAGCTGGTCGCTGCGGCGCTCCAGTTCGGCCCCGAGCCGCAGGTGCTGAGACGCACCAGGCTGTTCGACCTCTCGGGATACGACACGGCCGCGCCGCATGCGAACTACGACGTCTCACCGGATGGGCGCTGGTTCGTCTTCGCGCGTCCGGACGGAGCCAACCACATCGTGGTGCTCCAGAACGTGCCGGAGCTCGCGCGCCGGATGGCGCGCGGCTCGGCCGTGGCGCGGTGAACTCACGCATCCCGCGGCTTCGCCGCGTACCGGAGGATGACGCCGCCGGTGGCCAGCGGGCGCGCTTGCAGCAGCGTAAAGTTGTGGCGAGGGCTGCCCGGCTTGAACAGCGGAACGCCGGTGCCGAGTACGACCGGCGACACGCAGAGACGGAGCTCGTCGAAGAGGCCGCGGCGCAGGAGTGAGTCGGAGAGCTTGGCGCTGCCCAACACGAACAGGTCCTTGCCCTCGCCCCGCTTCAGCTCCGCGACCTCGTCGGCCGCGTCGCGGCGGACGAGGCGCGTGTTCTTCCAGGTGGCCGCGTCGAGCGTGCTCGAGAACACCACCTTCGGGACCTCGTTCATGAAGTCCGCGGTCGGGCCGGTGGCCTTGGTCCAGTGCTTGGCCATCCCCTCGTACGTGGCGCGGCCGTAGAGCACGGTGCCGACTTCCTTGGCCTGATCGAGCGAGAACTGCTGCAGCTCGTCACCCCACGCCGCCTCGTGGAACTCGAGGTCCCAGGGCTCCTTGCCCTCGAAGTAGCCGTCGAGCGTCTGGACGTTCCACATCACCAGCCTTCGCATCGTCAGCGTCCTTTCCGGATGAGGGTGGCCAAGTAGAGCGCGAGCCGGCCGAGCGTCTGCTTGCCGCCCTCGATCGCGTGGTAGCGCTCGACGACGTCGTCGCGCTGCGCTTTTGTCTTGAAGACCGCTCGCATGGTGACCTCGGTCGCGCCGGCGCGCTCCACCAGCGTCACGGTCGAGACGAACGCCTGCGGGTCGTCCGGCCGGTCGCCGTGCAGGAAGACCAGCCGCTCCGGCGGCGCGATCTCGCGCCATTTGATCCAATTCGGGTAATCGGTACCGTCCGGCCCGTGCATCACGAAGTCCCACACGCCGCCGGGGCGGAACTCGAAGGCGCGCGTCGTTGTCGTGAACCCGTCGGGTCCCCACCACTGTGCGAGGTGCCTCGGGTCGGTGTAGGCCTCGAATACGAGAGGCCGCGGCCCCTCGATGATGCGCGTCACGACGATCTCGCGATCCGACGTGGCGGGGGTGTGATCTACTACCATCATCGGCTTCCTTCCTTGCGCTGGAGCCGCTTCATATAGGCATTGAGTCGGTCGAAGCTCTGGCTCCAGAACTCTTCGAAACCACCGACCCAGTCGTGCATCGGCTTGAGCCCCCGGGCGTCGAGCCGGTAAAAGCGCTGCTGCCCCGCCTCGCGCACGGACACGAGCCCGACTTTGCGCAGGACGCGCAGATGCTTGGAGGCGCGGCTCTGGGAGACGCGAAGCGCCCCCGCCAACTCGTTCACCGAGCGCTCCCGCGCCTTGAGCAACATGAGGATGCGCCGGCGTTGCGGCTCGGCTACCGCGTTGAACGCGTCCGTCGTGGTCGCGGCTCGTGCCATTGGCGGAAGATATGCCCATATCGGAATATTACAAGACCGGTGCGTTGTGGCGCTCATCTGTCATAGCGCTTTATCTGCTGATAGACCGAGATTCGGTGGGTGTACTGCGCTCCGGGGATGGTCTCCGCAGACCGACGCCGCTACTCGCCTGCTTCCTTGTGCAGCCGCGCCACCGCTTCGACCACGGCCACCGGCTGCTCCTCGTGGATGTACTGTCCCGAGCCCACCACGCTGTCGGCGGCGAAATTCGTCAGCCGGTCGCGCAGCAGCTCACGCTGCTCCTCCGGGATCTCAGCCGGGTGGCGCACCGTGCCGACCAGGAGCCGGACGGGCCCGGTGAAGTGATGCAGCCGTTCGCTCAGCGACTCGCGCTCCTTCGACTTGGACATCTGCTTGAATGCGTCGATCGAGCCGGAGATGTCGCGGGTCTGGCCGGCGGTGTACTGGCGGATCACCGCGTCGGTGATCCAGGTGGTATCGCCCGAGTTGAGCACGATCTCCTTGCGCACGTCATGGCGCAGCTTGCCCTCGTCCACCGCGAGCTTGACGGCGAACCCGCCGAAGCGGAACGCCTTCTTCATGCCGGGCGTCGCCGCGCTCTCGGCGGGCCCGCCGTCGATCGAGAGCAGGCCGCGCACCAGACTCGGCCGGGCCACCGCGAGGCGGAACGCGATGGAGGCACCGGTGGACTGGGCCACGAAGAGCGCGCGCGTCACGCCGAGGCTGTCCAGCGCCTCGCCTACCCGGTCGGTCTGCGCCGAGAAGGAGTAGTCGGCCTTCTTGGGATACGACGACCAGCCATAGCCCAGCGGCTCGACCACGATGCACCGGTAGCCCTGCTCGACGAGCGGACCCACGATCGAGCGGTAGCCGAACGCCGCCCCGAAGATGCCGGGAATGAGCACCAGCGGCTCTCCCGCGCCTACGCTCGTGGTGCGGATGGTCTCGCCGGGGGCGACTTCGATGTCGCGCACGACCGCACTATCGGGCAGCCCCGCGAGCAGCGTGAGCGTCAGAGCCTGAAGAAGCATGTGGAGTAACCGACGATATGGAGGGAACCGCCCCTGGTGCCCGAAGTGCGAGGTGGGTAGTTCGAAGCTTACCGCTTGGTACGGTGAATAGCGAGCGGATTGCATCTATTGCAGCGAACGCTCACAAGAGAAACGGGGACACACCGAGCGGCATGTCCCCGTCGAACTATTTCTCGTTAGTCGTTACTGCTTCAGCAGATCACCGCCGCATGGAAAGCCTGATCGGCCGGAGCCCCACCGAAGAACAGCAGCTGCCGCACCTGCACGCCGAAGCTCTTGTTGTTCGCGCCGGGGATGATCTCCACCGTGGCCGGCGAGAACGGCACCGCGGTGTTGACCGAGCCGCGGGTCGCCACGGCGGCGCAGGCGCTGATGTTCAGGTTGTTCGCGATCTGGTAGTTCCCGGTCGAGGTCTTGCTCGATGTCGTCCCGGTGCTGGAGCGCTGCTTGATCCCGCCCGCCTTCACCACGGCGAACCGCGATGTGGCCGTGCCCGAGCAGATGATGGAGAGATGGAACGGCACGCCGTCCTGGAGCCCACCGCCCGGATTCTTGGTCTCGATGTAGACGGTCTTGGCGTCGGGGCCCTTGCCGGTGTACACGCCGGACGGGTTGAAGACGAGCGCGTTGGCCGGATCGGCCACGGTGGCGAGGAAGGCGCAGCCGCCCACGCTGGACGTAAACCGCACCTGGTACCGGCCCGCGCCGAGCGCGGTGAGGCTGGTGCCCGGAGTGGAGCGCACCAGGTTGGCCGAATAGCCGACGACGGCGAACCGGGTGTTGAGGGGACCGCAGGAGACCAGCAGGTTGAACGGCCCATCGGTCAGCCCGCCGCCCTGGTTCTTGGTCTCGACGTAGACCCCGTTGACGCTGAGATGCCCGCCGGCGGTGTAGACGCCGAGCGCCTGGCTGTACGCGTTCTTGGTGGTGGCGATGTAGGCGCAGCCCGAGACGTTGCGGTCGAAGGTGATCTCGTACCGGCCGATGCCCAGGTAGGTCACACCGGTGACCCGGCTGCCGCGAGCCAGCGTGCCGTTCTGATTGACCACGGCCCACAGGTGGCGGACGGCCAGCGAGGCCTCGGCGTCGGCTAGGCGCGAGATCCGCGTCCAAGGCTTCCGGGGCGACGTCGCCGAGCGGGCGTTGGATGCCGCGGGGGCCGGTCGAATCCTGACACGCGGCCAGCAGGCCGAGGGTGGCGAGGGAAAGGATGTAGCGGTTCATGCGTTCCTCCGGTCGGGGAAAACGGTGTGAATCGTCGCCGAGTTCGCCCGCCCGCCGGCTGCCTGCCGGAGGAGGATTTCGCGTTGCGCCCGCAGGATCCAGAGCCCGAGGGGGCTCAGTGGCTCATTCCTGGCGTCCATGGTGGTTCTCCCTGGTCCAGACAAGTTCGGGCGGCGATTCGGCCTGAGCACCGCGGAATGCGGTCTCGTCTGGGTACACGGGAAACCGGCCCGAACTGGATCATCGGTCCTGCTTGACTGGCCGACGGCCCCCCGGTATCGTCGGCTCTGGTGCGCGCCACTCCCCCCTCCCGACTCTCTGGCGCGCCAGTCTCATGAGCCCTTCCTCTACCTCCGATGTCACCCGGCTGCTCCAGGCCTGGAGCGACGGCGACCACGCCGCGCTCGACGAGCTGCTCCCCGTGGTCTACCGCGAGCTGCACCACCAGGCCGAGCGCTACATGCGCAACCAGTCGCCCGGGCACACCCTCCAGGCGACGGCGCTGGTGAACGAGGCCTACCTCCGTCTGGCCGGTCGGGAGCCCATAGAGTGGAAGAGCCGGGCCCATTTCTTCGGCGTGGCCGCCAAGGCGATGCGCTCCATCCTCGTTGACCACGCCCGTGCCAGGCAGGCCTCCAAGCGCGGCGGCGGCGTGGCGCCGGTGACCCTGGCCGACGCGGGCCAGTCCGGCGGCCAGCCGGTGGAGGTGCTCGAGCTGGACGAGACGCTCAAGCGCCTTGCCGAGCTGGACCCGCGGAAGGCCTCCCTGGTGGAGCTGCGCTGGTTCGGGGGACTGAGCATCGAGGAGGCGGCGGAGGTCCTGCGGTATCGACCGCGACCGCCAAGCGGGAATGGAGAACCGCGCGAGCCTGGCTCCGGCGAGAGCTCAGCCCGGACGGCTCCGCCTGAGAGGGAGCCATGCGACAGGAGCGGTGGCGTGAGGTCGAGGAGCTGTTCGAGTCGGCGCTGGAGCGTCGTCCCGAGGAGCGCGCCGCGTTCCTGGACCAGGCGTGCGGCCCCGACGCCGAGCTGCGCCGCGAGATCGAATCGCTGCTGAACGCCGACGCGGGCGCGGCCGACTTCCTCGAACCCGACAGCCGTCTCGCCCCGCTCCTCCAACCCGATCTGCTCGACCGGCTCCAGGCCGCCCTGGGCGACCGATACGTGCTCGATCGCGAGCTGGGCGGCGGCGGGATGAGCCGCGTCTTCGTGGCGGAGGAGACGACCCTCGGCCGCCGCGTGGTGGTCAAGGTGTTCGCACCCACGGTGACCGCGGAGCTGGACACCGGTCGGTTCCAGCGCGAGATCCGGATCGCTGCGAGTCTCCAGCACCCCCACATCGCGCCGGTGCATTCCGCCGGCGAAGCCGCCGGCCTTCTCTACTACACGATGCCGTTCGTGGAGGGCGAGTCCCTCCGCCAGCACATCGACCGGTCCGCCCCGCTCCCGCTTGGCGAGGCGGTGCGTCTGCTCGGGGAGATCGCGGACGCGCTGGTCTACGCCCACCGCCGGCGGATCGTCCATCGGGACCTCAAGCCCGCCAACATCCTGCTGGAACAGGGCCACGCCCTCATCATCGACTTCGGCATCGCCAAGGCGCTCTCGGCGGCCGCCGAGGGGCCGCACGCGAGCACGGGCATGACGTCCACCGGCATGGTCCTGGGGACGCCGACCTACATGGCGCCGGAGCAGGCGGCGGGAGATCCGATCGACCACCGCGTGGATCTCTACGCGCTGGGATGCGTGGGGTACGAGCTGCTGACCGGACGGCCGCCCTTCCGCGGCGACTCGGCACGGGAGCTGATCGCGGCCCACATCGCCGACGCGCCCGAGCCGGTGACGGAGCACCGGCCCGGGATGCCCGCGGCGCTGGCGGAGCTGGTGATGCGTCTCCTGGCCAAGCGGCCGGGCGACCGGCCGGAGTCGGCGGAGGCAGTGCTGAAGGTCCTTCAGGGAATCGAGATCTCGGATCTTCAGGAGGCGGGAGTGCGCCCGCCGGGCAGGTCTCGCGCCGTGCGTGGCGCGCCCCGCTGGTCTCGCCTTCGCGTGGCGGGAATCGTGGCGGCGGCGGCGCTCCTGGTCGGTGTCGCCGTGGTGGCGGCGCGGGGTCTCCGATCCAGCGCCGATCCGTCCGGCGACGGCCGTCTCATGCTCGCGGTGCTCCCGTTCGAAAACCTGGGCCGGCCGGAGGACGAATACTTCGCCCGTGGCCTCGCCGAGGAGATCACCAGCCGGCTCGCGCGGGTGCAGGGGCTGGGCGTGATCTCGCGGACCAGCGTGGGTCAGTACGGCGAGACCGCCAAGTCGGTGAAGGAGATCGGTCGGGAGCTGGGCGTGGACTACGTGCTCGAGGGCAGCGTGCGCTGGGAGGGATCGGGCGGCGCGATCCGCGTCACGCCGCAGCTGATCCGCGCCAGCGACGACAGCCAGCTCTGGTCCGAGCGCTACGACGCCAAGCTCGCCAACGTCTTCGAGGTGCAGGCGACAATCGCCGAGCAGGTGGCCCGCGCGCTCGATCTCGCCATCACCGGACCCGAGCGGAAGGCGCTGGCGGCGCGCCCGACCGAGAACCTCGAGGCGTACGCCTACTACCTGCGCGGCAACGACTATCTCAGCGGAAGCTGGGGCGAGGACCGGCGGCTCAGCATCGCGATGGACATGTACGCCAAGGCGGTCCAGCTCGACCCCGCCTTCGCCCTGGCGCATGCCCGGCTCTCGATCGCGCACTCGAGCTTCTACGCCTCCACCACCGCCGGCCTGCCCGAGGACCTCGACACGGCCAGGACCGCGGCGGAACCGCGCTCCGCCTGCAGCCCAACCTCCCCGAGGCCCACGTCGCGCAGGCGTACTACCTCTCCCGCGGACCCAAGGCGTACGACGAGGCGCTGCGCGAGCTCTCCATCGCAGACAGCCTGCAGCCGAACAGCGGCGAGGTGGTCGAGGCGATCGGCCTCGTGGAGCGGCGGCGGGGGCGGCTGCGCGAGGCCGTCGCCCACCTCAAGCGCGCGGCCGTGCTCGACCCGCGCTCGGCCGACATCGCCTCCGACATCGGGCGGATCGACTGGCTGATGCGCGCCTACCCCGAGGCCGAGCAGTATCTGGATCAGGCCATCGCGCTCGCCCCGGACTGGGTGGCGCCGCACGCGCAGAAGGCGTGGCTGTACGTGTCATGGCGGGGAGACGTGGAGGCGGCGAGAGGGATCATCCAGAGCGCGATCCCGAGCGTCGGACTGGGGAACATGGTCGGCTATCTGAATCCGGACGCGATGTTCTTCCTGCCGCGCGACACAGTGATCGCCAAGGCATTTCAGGAACTTGCGCCCAGGGACTTCGAGGACGACACCGCGCTGTACGCGCTCACCAAGGCGGAATGGTACCGTCTCCGAGGCGCATCGAAACAGGTCCGGGCCTACAGCGACACCGCCCGCGCGCAACTCGAGGGCGAGCTGCGCGAGGCGAGCCTGCCCTGGCGGCGCGGTTTCCTCGGCTACGCGTACGCCGGCCTGGGCCGCGGGGCCGACGCGGTGCGCGAGGGACTGGAAGCGGAGAGGATGGTGCCGGCTTCGGCGGATCCGATGCAGCGGGGGTTCGTGAGCTTCGGGCTGGCGCGGATCTATGCGATGGTTGGTGACAAGGATGCCGCCATCGAGCGGCTGGAGTACCTGCTGTCGATTCCCTCGCTGGTCTCGGTGCCGCTGTTGCGGGCGGATCCCACCTGGGATGGGCTGAGGGACCATCCCAGGTTCCGCCGGCTGCTCGAGGAGGGCACGGCGAGCGGCCCGGTCGCGACGCCGGACTCGACCTGAGTCGGAAAGCCCCGCGCCTTAGCTGGCGCCGGGCTCCCGGTACAGCGAAGGGAACTCCCGCTTGAGGTGCTCCAGTTTCGGGAGATCGTTGTACACGATGTACGGCTGGTTCGGGTGCTGTACCAGATAGTTCTGGTGGTAGCCCTCCGCCTCGTAGAACTTCTCCAGCTGCGCCACCTGCGTCACGATCTTCCCCGGATAGACCTTCGCGTCCCGCAGCTTGCCGATGTAGCGCTCGGTCGCCGTCCGCTGCGCCTCGTTGCGATAGAACACCGCCGAGCGATACTGCGTCCCCACGTCCGGGCCCTGGCGGTTGAGCTGGGTCGGGTCGTGCGCCACGACGAAGAAGATCTGGAGCAGCTGGTCGTACGAAATCTTGGCCGGATCATAGACCACCAGCACGGCCTCGGCGTGGCCGGTCGTGCCGGAGCTGACGTGGTGATACGGCGGCTCCTTCACGCTGCCGCCGGCATACCCCGAAGTGGCGGACGAGACGCCCGCCAGGTGCTCGAACACCGCCTCCACACCCCAGAAGCAACCTCCCGCGAAGACCGCCGTATCCACCGCCGCGGTCACGCCGGCCGGCGCGGGCTCGGGGGCCATGGCGGCAGGGGTGGCGCCGCGGGAGGCTCCGAAGCTGGGGAATGACAACAACATCGCCGCGAGGGCCAGGAGCACGATCGGGGTGACGACCGACGAGATCCGGCGAGGATAGGCCGGCATGGCAGGAGTTCTCCGCATTGGGGTCACCTACTGAACGTCGCCCATGGCGTATTGGTTCTCAAGCGCCGAAACCGACTCGCCGGTCACGGCGTCTAACCTCATGAGCGGCCCTCTCCCCGCGTCCCACCAGCAGCTCCACCAATCTCGAGGAAGCCGGCGATGTTCCTCTACGACCTCCGCCACGCCGTCCGCCGGCTCGCCCGCGAGCCCGGGTTCACCCTCGCCGCCGTCCTCACGCTCGCGCTCGGCGTCGGCGCCAACGTGACCGTGTTCGCCGTGGTGGAGACGGTGCTGCTCCGCCCGCTGCCCTACGCCGAGGCCGACCGCCTCGTCACCCTCAACTACCGCGACGAGCGCACCGGCATCACCAAGCCGTTCAACGCGCTCGGCGATTACGTGGATTTCGCGAGGCTGCAGAACTCGTTCGACGCGTTCGGCGCCTACGGCGTCGGCGAGGCGACGATCTTCGGCCAGGGTGATCCGTTCCGCGCCTCCGCGCTCGTGGTGAGCTCCGGCGCCTACGACGCGCTCGGCATCCGGCCGCTGCTCGGCCGCGGGATCCAGCCGGAGGACACCAAGCCCGGCGCGGGGCAGGTGATGCTGCTCGGCTACGACCTCTGGCAGACTCGTTTCGGCGGCGACTCCGCGGTCGTGGGCCGGCACGTGCAGATCAACGACGAGCAGCGGCTGGTGGTCGGGGTGGCGCCCCGCGGCTTCCGGTTCCCGCCCAACGCCCCGACCGACGTCGTGGCCGCGATGACCGTGCCGGTCGAGATGCCGGCGCAGCGGAAGTCGGGCTGGCTTCTGGCCATGGGACGGCTCGCCGCCGGCCGCACGATCGAGGAGGCGACGACCGAGATCACCACGCTCTCCCGCCAGTTCGAGCGCGAGTATCCCGAGAGCAACTCGGCCACCAGCTACTTCCTGATGTCGCTGCGCGACGCCTTCGTCGGCGACACCAGGCAGGCGCTGGTGCTGCTGCTCGCCGCGGTCGGCGGCCGTGCTGCTGATCGCGTGCGTGAACGTGGCCAACCTGCTGCTGGCGCGCTCGCTGGCGCGGCGGCGGGAGATGGCGGTGCGGATGGCGCTCGGTGCCGGCACCCGGCGGCTGGTGTCGCAGCTCCTCACCGAGAGCCTGGTGCTCGCGATCGTGGCGGGCGCGCTCGGTGTCGGGATCACCTACTGGGGCGCGAAGGGACTGATCGCGCTGGTGCCGGAATCGATGGAGCTGCCGACCGACGTGCAGCTCAACGGTCCGGTGCTCGCCTTCGCGTTCTTCCTCTCCGCGGCCACCGCGCTCGGCTTCGGCCTCGTGGCCGGGCTCACGCTTCGGCTGGAGAGCGCGCTCAACACGCTCGTCGTCGCGGGGCGCGCCTCGATGGGCGCCACGGCCCGGCGGGCGATGGGCGGGCTGGTGATCGCGGAGATCGCGTTCGCGATGGTGCTGCTGATCGGCGCGGGGCTCATTCTCCGCACCTTCGCCGGCCTGCTCGCGGTGGATCCCGGCTTCCGCTTCGACCGGGTGATGACGATGGAGCTGGCGCTGCCGGCCGACCGCTACACCGCGGTCGAAGCGCGGCGGGGATTCTACGACCGCGCCTTCGCGGCGCTCGATGCGTTGCCGGAGGTGCAGGAGGTCGGCGCCGCCGTCGTCATGCCGCTCACCGGGAACAACTGGACGGTGCCGCTCGAGCGCACCGACCAGCCGCCCGCGCCGGGCGAGCGGCCGCCCGACGTCGGCTGGCAGCTCGCCTCCGGCGGCTTCTTCCGCGCGCTCGACATCCCGCTGCTCGACGGCCGGCTCTTCGACCAGCGCGACACGCCGGAGTCGCCGCCGGTGGTGATCGTGAGCCAGGCGGTCCAGGAGCGCTACTTCGGCGGACAGCCGGCGGTCGGCCGGACGATCAAGCTGGGCGAGGAGACGATGGAGATCGTCGGCGTCGTCGGCGACATCCGGCGCGCCGGGCTCGACGACGACCTCCGGGCCGACATGTATTTCCCGTTCGAGAAGCCGCTGCCCGGCGAGATCACGCTCTTCGTCAGCACAGCCGGCCAGCCGGAGGCCGCCCTCGGCGCGATGGAGACCGCGATCCGCGAGATCGAACCCAACGCCGCGCTGGCCGAGTCGCGGACGCTGGCCGGCGTCGCCAGCGAATCGGTGCGGATCACCCGGCTGGTCCTGTGGCTGCTCGGGATGTTCGCTGCCACGGCGCTGGCGCTCGCGGCGGTCGGGATCTACGGCGTCATGTCGTACGTGGTCGGGCAGCGGGCGCGTGAGATCGGGACCCGGATCGCGCTGGGCGCGCAGCCGAGAGACATCCTGCTGCTGGTGCTGCGGCAAGGCGGCGTGATCGCGGGCGTGGGTACGGTGGTGGGGCTGGCGATCGGCCTGGTGGCCGCGCGGTCGTTGCGGTCCATCCTGTTCGGGGTCTCGGCGGCCGATCCGATGATTCTGGTCGGGGCCGCGGGGGTGCTCGTGGCGACGGCGCTCGCGGCGTGCTACCTGCCGGCGCGGCGCGCGGTCGCGACCGATCCCGCGCGGACGCTCAGCGACCAGTAGCGATCGGTGTCACCCTGAGCGAAGCGAGGGGGGCATGATCCGGTTCATGCCCCCTTCGCGTTGCTCAGGGTGACAATTGATCACTCCCGCCGTTCTCCCCTCTATCGCATGCCGGTACCGGCCGGCATCTTAGCTCCGACTCTCCCCGATGGACCGTCCCGTTCATGATCCGTTCTATCGATTTTCCAGCCGCGCGTCTGCTGGCGCTCAGCCTCGTGCTGGGCTGCCAGAGCGAGAGCACGACGTCCACGTCCGACACCATGGCGCCCGTGAGTGCCACCGGTATGGCGGTGGACAACGTCGTCGCCAGCGTCGCGGTGATTCCCGACTCCCAGATGGTGTTCGCGAAGGACCTGTTCAAGGTCACCGGACTCCCCAAGAACAAGGCGGGCCAGGTACTCACCAAGGTTCCCAGCTGGACGGTGAACAACTCGGCCGTCGTGAGTCCGCAGGGCACGGCGCAGCAGGTGATGACCTTCAAGGCCCTCAAGGTCGGCACCACTTCGGTGAAGGCGACGGTGGACGCCAAGTCGCGGCTGTCGAAGGTGGTCGTGCGGGGGACCGTGGGGGCCAAGGTGATCGTGACGCCGGCCGAAGCGACGCGTGGAAGCAGGCGCGACGGTCCAGTTCCTCGCCGCCGGTCGCACCAACAAGGGCGAGACCGCCGGGGTCAACGTCACCTGGACCACGGAGACCGGCGCCATCACCGCCGCCGGCATCCTCACCGCCGGGACGACGCCGGGGACATACCGGGTGATCGGCCGCGCGCTGTTCGGTGCCGCGGATACGTCGCTGGTGACGGTGGGAGCTCCACCCGATCCGGTGACCGCGGTGTTCCTGGTCCCCGAGACCGCCTCGCTGGAGGCGGGCGGGACGGTGACGTTCGAGGCGTACGCGCACAACAGCGCGGGCGACAGCGTCGGCGTCGCCGTGACCTACACCGCCGGCGGCGGCAGCATCACGCCAGCCGGTGGGTACATCGCGGGCGGTGTCGCCGGCGTCTACCAGGTGATCGCGACCGGCCCGGGCGGCGTCGCCGACACCTCGGATGTCACCGTGGCCCCGGCGCCGATCGCGCGGGTCACGCTGCGGCCCGGCGCGGCGACGGTGAGCCGCGTGAACGAGACGACCCGATTCACGGCCGCGGTCTGGAACACGCTCGATGCGCAGGTCTCCGATCCCATCACCTATCAGACGACCTGCGGCACCGTGACCGGCGCCGGCGTCTTCACCGCGCCCGCCGACCCGGCCTCCTGCCTGGTGACCGCCACGTCGGGCGACAAGGCCGACACGACCGAAGTGCTGACCGTCCGCACCTCGCTGGATGTGGGAATTCCCTTCGGCAGCTACGACCTGTGGCCCACCGCGACGAAGACGCAGACCACCGGCGGCGGATTCTTCACCTCGAGCCACGACTACGTCGCCCCTGGCGAGATGGTCAACCACATCGCGCTGGCGCGGGCCAAGGGGCTGAGCATCGTCCTCGCGATGACCGGCGGCTCGCACGACCGCTACAAGACCGGCGGCGTGTTCGACGAGGGGAAGTGGCGGGCGGCGATGGATGCCTACAACACGCCGGCGATCCAGACCGCGATCGCCGACGGCGTCGCCGACGGGACCATTCTCGGCAACTCGGTGATGGATGAGCCTCAGCAGTCAGGCAGCACGGACAAGGACTGGGGGCCTCCCGGCACTCTGACCAAGGTGCGGGTGGACGGGCTCTGCGGTTACGTGAAGGCGATGTTCCCGACCCTCGCCGTGGGCGTCGGGCACGACCACAAGGCGTTCGAGCCCGGCAATTCCTACCAGGTCTGCGAATTCTTCATGCCGCAGTACGCCCAGCGGAAAGGGACGGTGACCTCGTGGCGGGACGCCGCGCTCGCGATGGCGGCGCGTGACAACCTGGCGGTACTCTTCAGCATGAACCTCCTGAACGGCGGCGTGCAGGACAAGAGCGGCGCCTGGGACTGTGCCAACACCGGCGGCCTGGGCGACCGGTCGCCCAACTGCCGGATGACGGCGGAGCAGGTGCGGGAGTTCGGCCTGACCCTGGGCCAGGCCGGCTGCGCCATGCTGTCGTGGAAGTACGACAAGGATTTCGTGAACAAGATCGAAAACCTGGAGGCGTTCGCGGAGGTGGCCGTCACCCTCGCGCGCCTCCCTCGCACCCGGTGCACGAGACGATGAGACTTTCCGTTGCCGTCGCGCTCTTCCTCCTGCTGGCCGCCTGCTCGGCCGGCTCCAACGAGGATGAGGGACCCGCCCCGGCCCGCGGTCCGGCCACCGTCGAGGTGGATAACCGCGGATTCTACGACATGACGATCTATGTCATCGACGGCGTGCAGCGTCAGCGGCTCGGCGTCGCCAACGGCACCAGGGTCACGCCGTTCCCCATTCCCGATCGCCTGGTGCGCGGTGGCTCGGCGTCGCTCCGGTTCTACGCCGACCCGATCGGCGGCCGCGGCCTTCCGGTCAGCGAGCAGATCGTAGTCGAGCCGGGCGATACGGTGGAGCTGGTCATCCCGCCGAACTGATCGCATTGCACCTCTTCGAGATCGTCATCGCGCTCCTGCTGGTGGGCGCCGCGCTTGCCGCGGCGGCCCGCCATATCGGCGCGCCCTATCCCGCGCTCCTCGCGCTAGCGGGGGCCGGGCTCGCGCTCATGCCGGGAGTGCCGGCGGTCACGCCGGATCCCGAGCTGATGCTGGCGCTCTTCGTGGCGCCGGTGCTGCTGGACGCCGCGTTCGACGCCTCGCCGAGAGACCTGCGGGAGAACTGGCGCGCGGTCGCGAGCCTCGCGCTCGTCACCGTCGTGCTCACGGTGGTGGCGGTGGCGGTGACCGCGCGGTGGCTGGTACCCGAGATGCCGTGGGCCGCGGCCATCGCGCTCGGCGCCATCGTGGCGCCGCCCGACGCGGCCGCCGCCACCGCCGTGCTCCGCCAGCTTCGTCCGCCCCATCGTCTCCTCGTCATCCTCGAGGGCGAGAGCCTCTTCAACGACGCCAGCGCCCTGCTCATCTACCGCCTGGCGGTGACCGCGGCGGTCGCGGGCGCAATTCCCGGCTGGGAGATCGCGCCGACCCTGCTGGTCGTCACCATCGGCAGCATCGTGCTCGCCCTGGTGCTGGCGCGGGTGACCGCGCTGATCGTCCCGCGCATCGAGGACGTCGCCACATCGGTCATCGTGCAGTTCGTCGGGACGTTCGGGGTCTGGATCGCGGCGGAACGGCTGCACCTGTCGGGCATCCTGACGATGGTGGTCTACGCGATGACCGTCGCACGCCGGGCACCCGACACGATTCCCGCGCGGATCCGGATCCCATCGTATGCCGTGTGGGAAGTCGCGGTCTTCCTGCTCAACGCGCTCGCGTTCATCCTGGTGGGTCTTCAGCTCAAGCCGATCGTCCAGTCGCTCGATCGAGCCACACTCCTGGCGTACGCGGAGGTGACGCTCGCGGTCTGCGCCGCGGTGATCCTGATCCGGCTCCTGTGGGCGCTCGGCGCCTACCTGGTGCGGAGCAACCGCACGCGGCCCGCGCTGGGGCAGGCCATCGTGGTCGGCTGGTCCGGGATGCGAGGCACGGTCACCCTCGCCGCCGCGCTGGCGCTCCCGGCCGACTTTCCCCACCGTGACTTCATTCTGTTCGGCGCATTCAGCGTCGTGCTGGTCACACTGGTGCTGCAGGGACTCACGCTTCGGCCGCTCATGGCGCGGCTCGATCTGGGGCATGACGACGCGGTGAACCAGGAGGTGAGGCTGGCGCGTGTGGAGACGCTGCGCGCCGCGGCGGCGGCGCTGGAGCGGGCGGCGGACGACTCCGAGAGCACCGATCTACTGCGGCGAAAGTACCGGGCGCGGCTGGAGCACGCGGAGGTCCGGATGGCCGGCGGACATCACGAGGACATGGCCGACGACCCCCTCGGCAACGCCACTACCGCGCTCAAGGCCGCCATGGAGGCAGAGCGGCGCCGGCTCTCCGCGCTCCGTGCCGATGGTACCATCGGCGACGACGCTTTCCACCGGGTAGAGGAAGAGCTGGACCGCGCGGAGCTGGGTGCCGAGGCGATGCACCCGGAAGATTGAGGAACTGCTACAGGTAGCTCAGCCAGGGATCGCTCCGCCGCCGCTTCACGCCGGCGAACCAGCGGCAGACGGGGTAGAGTCCGATGACGACCGCGATGGTGACGGCGTACACCACGCCGAGCCCGTAGCCGTAGTCGTCGGGCCTGGGCGTCGGAGGGTTGCGGTAGAGCCAGGGAATCACCTCGCCGTAGCGCAGCAGCGAGAAGCCAAGCGCCACCAGGTGAATCAGGGGCACGTGGAGCAGCCAGAAGAAGAGGGGGACCCTGCCGAACGTGAGCAGTGCGTCCGCCAGCCGGCCGCGCGCCCGCTCGAGCGCCGGCAGCGCCGCGATGGCGGGTCCCAGCGTCATCAGCAGGAAGAGCAGCGATGCCGGGTACTTGGTGGTGTTGAGGTAGGAGAGCGCCGTTCGCCACCACGCCGCCTGCGTGGTCCAGGGCGACGGATCGCCGTACCAGTTGCCCAGCCGCAGCACCAGGAAGGCGAGCGTGAGCGCTCCACCCAGCAGCAGGAACGTTCGGTCGCGTCGCTCCGCCGGGAGCTGTACCAGGCCGCCGAACGCATAGCCCACGCCCATGACGCCGATCCACGGCACCAGCGAATAGAGCATGAACACGCCGGCATTTGGCCCCAGCGCGAGGTAGCCCGGCTGATGCAGCACGGTCCAGAGCCAGCCAAGTGAGCCCCAACTGCTCGCCTCGACGCCGTCGAACAGGTTGTGGCCGAGGATCATCATCAGGCTCAGTGCCGCGATCCATGGCACCGGCAGCCAGACCATCGCCGCCAACGCGATCATGGACCAGCCCAGCGCCCAGAAAACCAGCGCGCTGGTGAATCCGTAGTCGAGATTGAACTGCCAGCCGAACCGGGCCACGGTCACCTCCAGCAGGATGAGCCAGAGGCCGCGCGTCAGCAGAAACCGGGACATCTCGCCGCGGGTGCGCCCGCGCCCGAGCGAGAGCCAGGCGCCCGCTCCGGCGAGCAGCATGAAGACCGGGGCACAAAAATGGGTGACCCACCGCGTGAAGAAGAGCGCCGCGGTGGTCTGGGTCGGGTCGGTCGGATCGAAGCGCGCGTTGGAGAAGAAGTAGCGGACGTGGTCGATCACCATCAGCACGATGACCACGCCGCGCAGCACATCGAGGCTTCGCACCCGCTCCGGGATGGCCATGGCCGAGAATATGGCGACGAGTGCTCGTCCCCGCTTCCAGAATCCTGCTCCCAAGCCGTCTTTTCGCGCCCTCTACCGGGGTGACGCCGTCGGCGTGTTCGACTGGCGCTGCCCCGGCTGCGACACCCCGGCCCATGAGGAGGAGTACAACGACGCGTACGAGGTCGTCGTGGTGCGGCAGGGGACGTTCGTCCGTGAGGTGAACGGATCGCCGGCGCTCATCACCGCCGGCACGCTGATGTTCGCCACGGCGGGAGAGATGCACCGGATCAGCCATCCGGTGCCCGGCGGCGACCACTGCTCGGTCTTTCGGGGCAGCCTCCCGACGCTCCGGGAGATGCTCGGCGTGGTGTCTCCGGATCAGCAGGATCGGATCGAGCCGAAGTTTCCGCTGCGCCAGACCGCGATCGGCGGCCGACAGTACCTGCTCCACCGCCTGGCGATGCGCGCGGCGGCCGGCGGCACTGATCCGGTCGAGCAGGAGGAATCGGCGCTCTGGTTTCTGTATGCCGCGCTCGGCTTCGCCTACGCGAGCCGGAACGGGACGCCCACCCGCTCGCGACCGCTCAGAGGCGCGCAGCTGCGCAAGGCGCTGGGGTACGGCGCGGCGGTCGAGGAGCTCGTGCGGCGGAGCTTCGCGTCTCGGATGAGCCTCGCGCAGATCGGGTGTGCGGTCGAGTGCTCACCCTTCCATCTGAGCCGGTTGGTGCGCGCAGCGACCGGCCTCTCGATCCACCGGATCCTGGTCCGCCAGCGGCTCCGGCACGCGCTCGAACTGGTGCTCGACTCGCGGGCCGGATTGACCGCCATCGCCCTCGCGGCGGGCTTCGGCTCGCACAGCCACCTCAC
This sequence comes from uncultured Gemmatimonadales bacterium, assembly GCA_963720365.1. Lineage (GTDB taxonomy): Bacteria > Gemmatimonadota > Gemmatimonadetes > Gemmatimonadales > GWC2-71-9 > CAVVWJ01. The sequence continues at coordinate 402,523 of CAVRFK010000007.1, forward strand.
CGACGCATTCCGGCGGGAATTCGGGTGCAGTCCCGACCGGGTGCGGCGGAGGTCGGCGAAGGAGATTCGAGGTATCTTGTCGGCATGACCGTCAGCAGTGGAACCGAGGCCCCTCCCGCCGCGGGGGCGAAGCCGGTTCCGACTCCCGCTCAACTGCGCGCCATCGAAGCTCCGTCCGGTCCCGTGCTGGTCGTCGCGGGGCCGGGCGCGGGCAAGACGTTCTGCCTCATCGGGCGCATCGCCTACCTCATCAACACGCTGGGGCTTCGATCCGCAGCGCATCTGCGCGGTCACCTTCACCAACAAGGCGGCCGACGAGATCGCCGCGCGGTTGCGGCGCGAGATCGGCGCGGCCGCGGACGACGTGCACCGCGGCACGCTGCACGCGCTCTGTCTCGCGCTGCTCCGGGAGCACGCGGAGCTGATGGGCCTGCGGCGCGGGTTCGGTCTCGCCGACGAAGAGTATCAGAAGCGGGTGCTGCGGCGGCTCGGCATCCGGCCCGAGCGGCAGGCGCAGCTGCTGCGCCTCTTCGGCCGGCGCCAGCTCGAGCATTACCAGCTCACCGCGGGCGACGAGGAGTACTTCCACGCCTACCGCGAGGCTCTGCGCGCGCGCCGCCTGCTGGATTACAACGATCTCATCGCCCTCACCGGCGACCTGCTGCGCCTGCAACCCGGCCCCGCGCCCGAGATTCGCGCGCGGTGGGACGCGATGCTGGTGGACGAGTTCCAGGATCTGAGCCTCGCGCAGTACGAGGTCATCACCGGATTGACGTCGGGACACCGGCATTGCTTCGCGGTGGGTGACGACGAGCAGTCCATCTACTCCTGGGCCGGCGCCGACCCGAGAATCCTCCAGCGCTTCCGCGACGACTACGAAGTGACGGAAGTCGTGCTCGACAAGAACCGGCGCTGCTCCCGCCAGATCTTCGAGGCGGCGCGACGGGTCATCGCACTCAATCCCGCGGCTGTTTCACAAGGTCATCGAGGCCGACCGGGACTCGGAGCACCAGGTGGCCTCGTACGTGTTCCCCGACGAGGCCGCGGAGGCCGCGTGGCTGCTGGCCGACCTCGCGCGCGACCGTGCCGCGTCGGGGCTTGGATGGGGCGAGTACGCGCTGCTCTACCGCGCCCACGTCACCGGCCAGTACCTGGAGACTCGCTGCATCGAAGCCAGCATCCCCTGCCGACTGGCCCAAGGACAGTCCATCCGTGACGACGAGCTGGTCGCGTTCGTGATCGCCTCGCTCCAGGTGATCCGCTCGCCCGAGGATCCGGTGGCGGTCGAGGGCTTCGCCGAGCAGGTGCTGCCGCGGGCGCTCATCGAGCAGGTGCGGGCGCGTTACCGGGAGAGCGAGCTGGTCGCGGCGCTGCGCGAGTTCGCCCGGACCAACCGGGGCGATCCCGACGCGCGGAAGGCGTGGCGCTTCATCTTCCACGTGGAGAACCTCGCCGCCCTCGGCCGGACCCACGACACGCTGCCGGCGCTGGTGGAGGAGCTGCTCTCGCAGCGGATCGGGAAGTACCGCAACCCGTTGGAGGAGCGCGCCACCGAGCTGAGCGATCCGGCCGAGTTTCCAGGGGCGGCCGGCATGGCGGAACGGATCGCGGCGACCGTGGCGTGCCGCGGCGCGATCTGGGTGGAGCCCGACCGCGGCACCGAGATTGCCGCCATCCGCCTGCTGCAGGGGGCCCTCGGCGGCGACGTCCGCCGGCTCGCGCCCGACGACCAGCCGTTCCCCGGCGATCTCGTGCTCCGCGCCGGCATGGTGCGCCCGCTCGCCCTCTTCAAGGCGCTCCAGCTCCACCACTGCCGCGAGATGACGGATCCGTTCCAGGATTACGTCGCCTTCGACCTGGAGACCACCGATCGCGAGATCGGCGATTGCGAGATCGTCGAGATCGCCGCGGTGCGGGTGCGCGGTCGCACCGTGGTGGCGCGATACCAGCAGCTGGTTCGGCCGGGCCGGCCGATCAGCCGGAAGGCGAGCGAAGTCCACGGTTGGGTGGACGAGGACGTCCGCGACAAGCCGACGCTGGAGCAGATCTGGCCCGAGTTCCGAGCCTTCGTCGGGCAGGACCTGCTGGTGGCGCACAACGGCCAGCACTTCGACATGCCCGTGCTCAAGCGGGTCGCGGCCGGCCTGCCGGGCGTGGACGAGCTGGTGTTCTACGACACGCTGCCGCTCGCCCGCTCGCTGCTCGACGAAAGCGCGAAACTGGAGGACCTGGCGCACCGCTTCGGTGTGGAGCGAGGGCGCTCCCATCACGCCGAAGACGACTCGGTGGCGCTCGCCGGCGTGCTCAAGTCTCTCGGTGTGCTCAAACTGGCGCGCCACCGGAAGTGCGCGCTGGTGCAGATGCTCGGCTGGCTCGGCCTGTGGATGGCGCTCGACGCGCCGGCGGAGCCGACCGGGGAGGAGACGCTGCTGCGGGAGGTGTCACTCCCGGCCACCGTCGGCCGTTACGGCGACTGCCTCCAGGTGTACGCCGAGGAGCGCGAGGCGGCTGGTCCGACGGCGCCGGCGATGGACGAGCTGATGGAGCGACTGGGCGGCGCGAGGCTGATCGAGCGGATCCGGACCCAGCGTCCGGCGTCCGAGCGGTATCCCACGTCGGTGGCGCGGCTCAACGCGCTGGTCGCCGCGAGCGAGGCCCCCACGGTGGTGGAGAGCATCGACCTTCTGCTGAACAAGATCGCGCTCTCCCGGAGCGACGGATCGGAGATCGAGGAACACCGGATCAATCTGCTCACGCTGCACTCGACCAAGGGCCTGGAGTTCTCGCGGGTCTACATCGTCGGCGTGGAAGACTCGGCGCTGCCGGGTTTGCCGGCGCTGGAAGAGAACCGTGAGAACGAGATCCAGGAGGCGCGCCGGCTGCTCTATGTCGGGATGACGCGGGCGAAGGATCGGCTGGTGCTCACGAGGGCAGGGCTGCGCAACAACCGGCCGACGGGAGGGGCGAGGTTGATACGGGAGGCGGAGTTGTAGGAAAAGGAGACGGGCGAGAGAGCGTTGTGGAATTGTGTCACCCTGAGCGCAGCGAAGGGGACCATGCCCGGAGATGATCCCCTTCGCTGCGCTCAGGGTGACATTGCTCGCTCAGGGTGACACGTCTGGCCTGTGGTTCCCCGACGGCCGTAAGCCGCAACAAATACCCCGCATCCGTCCCCAGCCACACCGCCCCGTCCGGCGCCGCCCGCACCAGCCGCACCCGCCACCGCTTGCCCGCCGGAATCCGCTCTTCGTGCAGCACGCGCCCGTCCCGCACCACCAGCCGGTTCAAGTGCCCGCGGGCCATCGCGCCCGCCAGCAGGCTGCCGTTCCACCGCGGGAACGCGGTGCCGTTGTAGAAGTCCATTCCGCCGGGTGCGATGGACGGCAGCCAGTAGTACACCGGCTGCTCCAACCCCTCCTTCGCCGTGACGCCCGCGCCGACCTCCTCGCCGGTGTACTCCCGCCCGTAGGTGATGATCGGCCAGCCGTAGTTGGCGCCGCGCCGGACGATGTTGACCTCGTCGCCGCCGCGCGGGCCGTGCTCGTGTTCCCAGAGAGTGCCGTCCGCGGGATTGAGTGCGAGGCCCTGCGGGTTCCGGTGCCCGTACGACCAGATCTCGGGAAGCGCGCCGGTGCGCCGGACGAACGGGTTGTCCTTCGGCACCCGGCCGTCATCGTGGACGCGGATGATCTTGCCGTGATGCTGGGCCAGGTCCTGGGCCCGCTCCCGCTCGTTGCGCTCGCCGACGGTGAGGTAGAGATAGCCGCCTACCAGCGCCATCCGTCCGCCGAAATGGATCGAGCTCTGGACGTGGGGCAGGGCGGTGAAGATGCGCTGGCGTGAGGTCAGGGTCGTCCCGTCGAGCTTCACCCGGTCCACGACCGTCGTGTTCCCCTCCGCCGTTCCCTCCGAGTAGCTGAGATAGATCCAGCCGTTGCGCCCGAAGTCGGGATGCACCTGCACGTCGAAGAGGCCGCCCTCCTGTTCCCCGTCGGCGGCGCGGTGCATCGGCGGCATGCCGCCGAGCGGCGTCAGCGCCCCCGACCCGGGGTCGAGCAGGCTCAGGCGGCCCGCCATCCGCTCCGCCAGCAGCGCGCGGCCATCGGGGAGAAAGGCGAGCGCCGACGGGATCGCGAGGCCGCGCGCGACGACGCTGATCAGGACCCGGCCGTTCTCGATGTCGGCGATCTCGCCGTCGAAGACCGCGGTGTCACCCGGCGTGGCGACAGGAGCGGCAACGCCGAGGAGTGATCCGAGCCACGCGGTGACCGCCGGCTCGAGCGCGGGGTCGGCGGCCAGCAGCGGTGTGCCGTGCAGGGCGCCCCGGTAGTTGATGAGCCGGCTGCGCTGATCGCGCGCGGTGGCGTACATCGCGCGCATCGAGGCCGGTGTGTTGTAGCCGTCTTCGTCGGCGAAGACGATGAACGCGGGCAGCCGGCGCATCGCGGTGAAGGCGGAGTCCGCGGCCGGCTGGAGCGAGCCCGAGAGCGCGACGAGACCGCGCACCGCCGGCCACCGCCCGGCCAGGTGGACGGCCTGGTCCACGCCGCAGCTCGCGCCGATCGCCGCGATCCGGCTGGTGTCGATTCCCGGCCGCCCGCCGAGGTGGCGAAGCACCGCGTCCGCGTCGGCGGGCCAGTGCGCCGCGGTCTCCTCGCGGCGGCTCCGGAAATCGGAGTACTGCGCGTTGACGCTGCGGCCGAATCCGCGCGAGTCGAGCGCGAACGCGTGCATGCCCGCGGCGGCGAGTCGTCTCCCGAGTCCCTCATACCCGGTCTCGGGTCCGGAACGGTTGCACTGGTGAAACATCAGGACCAGCGGCGCCCGCCCGCTCGCGCGGTAGAGCGTCCCATGCAGCGACAGACCGTCTCGCGCCGGAACGGAAACCGGCTCCGCCTGTGCGGCCGCGGAACCGGTTCCGAGAAGCAACAGCACGGCCAAAGCGGCCGGGATTCTGGGCATGACGGGGTCGTTTCGGAAGGGACATAAGTCCGTACGGTGACTTGGCTCAGCGGGATTCCGCGTTCGCGCGGGCGGGAAATCTGCCGTCCCCTCCGTTCATCCCCTGAAAATTGCCGTTGGGCGAATCCCTAGTGTGCGGAAGGGCCGTCTCGTTCGACTCATGTCTAGCTCGGATTGGTGCCACCAGGCACTACCTGCCGCCATGTCCCTGTCCCACCGGCACCGGATCCGGGTTCCCGCAGGTTCACGCCTTTGGAGGAAGAACTCATGAAGCAATGCCGTGTCAGCGCCTTCGGACGCGTGGCGCAGAGTCTTGCGCTCGCGGCAGTGGCACTGGTCCTCGGAGCCGGCACGCTCCTGGCCCAGGCGACTGGTAAAATCGAAGGCAGGGTGCGCGACCAAGCAGGCGCGCCCATTACCAATGCCCAGGTGTTCATCGTGGGCACGGCGTTCAACGCCCTCACGAACCCCCAGGGTTACTACTTCATGAACAACGTGCCCGGGGGCACGATCTCGGTCCGGGCGGCCTTCATCGGCTACAAGTCCACCCAGGTGGACGGGGTGAAGGTGCTGGCCGGTCAGACCGGCACGGTGGATATCCAGCTGGAGCAGACGGCGGTCGAGATCCAGGAGATCACGGTCGTCAGCTCGACCCAGCCGCTGGTCCCCCGCGACGAAGTGACCACCAAGCAACGGGTCGACGGCCAGTTCGCCTCATCCTTGCCGGTGGACAACATCAACGACGTGCTCCAGCTCCAGCCGGGCGTGATCGAGGACACCGACGGTGGCCTCTCCATCCGCGGCGGCCGTGAGAACGAGAACGCCACGTACATCGACGGCGATACCCATCCAGGCCGGCTACCGCGGCGACGCGTTCGTCGGCTCGCTGGGCTCCGAGATCGTGCTCGGAACCAACGCCTTCGAGGAGGCGTCGGTCACCACCGGCTCCAGCTCGGCCGAGTTCGGCAACGCCAAGTCGGGCATCATCTCCATCGTGACCAAGACCGGCGGCAGCGAATACGTCGGCTCGCTGGGCTACGAGACGGATGAGCCGTTCGGCGTGAATCACGGGGTCGGGTTCAACCGGATCGAGGGTGGGATCAGCGGGCCCCTGGCCGGCCGTCTCACCTTCGCGCTCAACGGCACGCTCGAAGGCCGGAAGTCGGTGGAAGAGGGCTTCGGCAGCCAGGACACGCCGATCTTCCTCCAGGCCGGTGTGGACACGGTGATCAACCAGGTCAGCATCCTGGAAGACGATCCCTCCACCCCGATCGACGAGCGGACCACCGCCGACACCGCGGCGCTCAACGTCTATAACTACGCCGTCAGCCGCGGCAGCTGCGACGAGTTCGCCAACTCCGGCGCCGACGGGCTCAGCCGGCGCCGATGGCGCCGAAGTCCAGGCGATCCGGAACAACTACGGGTTCGACTGCAACGGCGTCCGGATGCCGGCTACCGCGCGGTCCACCTACTCCATGACCGGCAAGCTGAACTACACCTACGGCACCGGCTCCCGGGTGTCGCTCAGCTTGGCCCAGAGCCGGTTCCACGGGCACACCTTCCCGTTCATTATCGGGTACATCAACAATCTTTCGACCGGCCTCGAGCGGGGCTTCCAGAACCGCAACCGGCTGGCGACGCTGCAGTGGACCCAGAACCTCTCCAAGAGCTCGGAGCGGGCGCTGGCGCTCGACCTGGCGCTGTCCTATCAGCAGGACCGGACCGTCAACGGCCCGCTCACCATCCAGAGCGGCCTGGACACCCGGGATCCGTTCGGTGGGTTCATCATCGGCGGACTCGACTTCGAGTACAACTTCGACAACTTCCCGGTCACCCAGGGCCTGATCGACAACGTCCGCCGCAACCAGGGCCGGATCACGCCGATCGACGTGAACAACGGCAGCAACTACCTGATGATCGACCGGGTGCGGAACAACGCCTACGGGTTGTACGGCAACTACCAGAACTTCGCCAACAGCCTCGATCTCTCGACCTGGTCCATGGGCGAACAGGGTCGCTATACCAACGACTCCGACACCCCGACCCGGCTGAGCCTGTACAAGGAAGACCGGTACATCGGCAAGGCCACGCTCGACTGGCAGGCCGACCGCTACAACCGGCTCAAGATCGGTGGCGAGCTCACCCGCTATGACATCGACAACTACAGCTTCCGTCTGACCGACAAGTTCTTCTCCGATGCCTACATCGAGAAGCCGGTCCGGTGGAATGGCTTCGTCGAAGACCGTCTCGACCTCGGCGACGTGGTCGTCGTGGGTGGTCTGCGTTACGACTGGTACGACACTCGCGCCAGCCGGCCGTACGCCACGGATACCGCGGGCAACCGGTATGCGTTCCCCCGCGTGTCCACCATGCCTGGATTCGACTTCGCCGATCCGACCGCGCTGTACGTGCGCGATCAGAGCCACGGCTACCTGAGCCCGCACGTGCAGGTGTCGTTCCCGGTGACCGACCGGACCAACTTCCGGTTGAGCTACTCGCACCAGGTGCAGGCGCCGGACTTCGGCCTGCTGCTGGGCGGCATCAACATCGACCTGGGCAACACCAACACCAACCAGGTGTTCGGGTCCGACCTCGACTTCGGCAAGACCATCGCCTTCGAGTTCGGCATCCGGCACGCGTTCAGCGACGACATGGTGCTGGACGTGGCGGCATACAACAAGGACATCGTCTCGGATCCGGCGGCCCGTCTGGTCTCGCTGTTCGACCCGGCGCAGGGCCGCGACAACGACTTCCGGATCCTGACGAACCTGGACTTCGGCAACGTCCGCGGTCTCGACGTCCGGCTGGACCGGCGCTTCGGCAACTTCTTCAACGGCACGATCGCCTACGCCTACCAGCAGGCCAAGAACACCGGCTCGGATCCGTTCACCTATACCAACTTCGGTTCGCGCATCGTGAACCAGGTGGGTGGCAACAACGGCGCCCAGCCGCCGCCGCAGGGCATCCTGCCGACGGACGACAGCCGGCCGCATGCGTTGACCGGCGCGTTCTCGGTCACCATCCCGGGTGACTTCCGCCAGGGCACGATGATGGGCAGCATCCTGAAGAACGTCAGCGTGTTCTCGACGTTCCGCTACACCAGCGGCACGGCGTACACCAAGTGCGGTGAGAGCAACGAGGAGCAGAGCGTGCTCTCGATCGAGAACTGCGTCCGGCTCTTCCCCGAAGGCCTCAACACCCAGCGGCTCCCGGCGTTCAAGGAGCTGAATGCTCGGCTCACCAAGAGCTTCGGGCTGGGCGGCCTGGATATGACGGGTTACCTGGACGTTCGTAACCTTCTGAACTTCCGTAACGTATTGCAGGTGTTCGCCGTGAACGGCGACGTGCGGAACGACGAGGAGCGGGTCGACAACCTCGATGCAGACCTCGACGACCTTGGGGTCGAGCGCGACAACAACAACGCGGTGGGTCCCGACGGCGCGATGGTGCTGCCGACCGCCCACGAGGACTGCGCCGGCTGGATCAGCAGCAAGAACGACCCCGCGGCTTCCAACTGCATGTATCTCATTCGGGCGGAGCAGCGGTACGGCAACGGCGATCACGTCTTCACGATCGACGAGCAGACCAACGCGATCAACGCGCTGTACGACGTAGCTCGCGGTGAGCACCAGCAGTTCGGCGTCGGTCGCCGCGCGCGGTTCGGCTTCGAGATCAACTTCTAGGAAGCAGAGCGGCACGCAGCACGAGAAAGTACTAGCAGCTATCAGCTGGCAGCTATCGGACTCCGACCGATAGCACTGCTGGGTGGTAGCTGCTAGTTTTCTCGCGTTTGGGAGGGTGATGTCACGAGGCAGAGAAGACGCGATGTCACCCTGAGCAAAAGCGAAAGGGGACCATGCCTGCATGGTCCCCTTCACTTCGTTCAGGGTGACATCCTCGTTCGCAGCGTCGCTACATCACCAGATTGCGAAGCGCCTGCGCCCTCGATCTGCTCACACTGAGCTTCGTCCCGCTCCGCAGCTCCACCTCGAGCGCGCCCTTCGGATCGGTCGTGAACGCCACCACGTAGTCCAGGTTCACGATGTGCGACCGGTGTACCCGCACGAACCGCCCCGGATCGAGCATCCGCTCCATGTCCGCGATGGTGACCTGGACCAGGTGGCGCCGGGGGCCGGCGTGGAGGGCCACGTAGTCGCCCCGGGCCTCCAACCGCTCGATGTCGCCGGTGGGCACCACGAGAATGCGGTTGCGGTCGCGGACGAAAATGCGGCTCAGATGGCCGCTTTCGTAGAGGGCATGGCGCAGGCGCTCGCCGTCGGCCAGATCCGGCGGCGCCTGGGCGCGCTCGCGGGCGCGGTCCACCGCGGCCTTGAAGCGCTCTTCGTCGAAAGGCTTGAGGAGATAGTCCACGGCTTGGAGCTCGAACGCCGCAACGGCGTATTGGTCGTAGGCGGTTGTAAACACGACGGCCGGGCGATGTCGCATCCGCCTGGCCACCTCGATCCCGCTCATGCCCGGCATGGCGAGGTCCAGGAGGACGAGGTCGGGCCGCAGCTCGTCGATCAGACGCAGCGCGGTGACCCCATCCTCCGCCTCACCCACCACACTGACGTCGGCAAGCTCCCCGGCGAGGGCTCGGAGCTTCTCGCGGGCAAGCTCTTCGTCGTCGGCAATGACCAACGTCAGCGTCATGGGGGATGGACGCCGGATATCCGGCATGTTGCACAGGGGCGCGATGATGCAACGTTCTACACATCTGACGGGTTCAACGCCCGGAAGGTTGCGTCGGCGGGCCCGGCAATTCGCCCGTGATGTCCGCCGCGGCGATCCGGCGGGCGTCGGCCGCCGCGGGGGGCTCCGGGCGCTGGCCGATGGAGCGGGTGAGGGGGAGTGTCACCAATACGAGAAGGCCGGCAATCCAGAAGGGGACCCCGAGCCCGAAGCGGTCCATCGCCAGTCCGGCGGCGATGGGGAAGGCAACACGGGAGACGCCGCCGAAGGTGTGTTGCACACCCATGTACAGACCACGCTCCCGGGCCGGCACGGCGGCGGAGAGGAGCCCGGTGATGCAGGGAAAGAGGAACGCCGTCCCCAGCGGCATGAGCGTGAAGCCGGCGGCGAGCATGGCGCTGTCCTCGGCCAGGCCGGTTGCGATGAGCCCCGCCGCGAGGATCACGATGCCGAGCCGCGCGAGCCGGGCCTCGCCCAGGTGGTCCACGGCCCGCCCCAGCACCAGCGCGCGCACCACGACGCCCATCCCGCCGAGATACATCACGAAGTAGCCCACCGTGCGCTCGGTGACGCCGAGCCGGTCGGCGAGCAGCAGCGGCACGATCTGGATGGTGCCGTAGAACGCGCCGATGCCGACGGCATAGATCCAGATGAGCCGCGGCGCCGGCTCGTGCCACCGCGCGAGCACCCGCACGATCGCCGCGCGGCCGGTGGTCACCTTGTGCGGCGAGCGCGCCCGGCGTCGGCATCCGCCGCGACTCGCGGAGGAAGCTCCAGGCGAAGATCGCGACGAGGCCCGCGAGCGCCGCCGCGCCCACGCCGACAAACCGCTGTCCGCCGAGCGACACCATGAGCGAGCCGAACGCCGGACCCGCGACCGCGCCGAGACTGGTGATCGCGGAGAGCCAGCCGAGACTCTTGGTGCGCCGGTCCGGCGGCGAGACATCGGCGACGTACGCCTGCACGACGCCGATGGTGCCGCCGCCGATGCCCTGCACCACGCGCGTGAGCAGCAGCGCCGGCACCGAGCTCGCGAAGGCGAAGAGGATGTACGCGGTGGCGGTGATGAGCAGGCCCGCGAGAATCGCGGGGCGCCGGCCGTAGCGGTCCGACAGCTTGCCCCACAGCGGCGCCACCGCGAGCTGCGCGACCGAGAACGCGGAGATGAGCAGGCCGACGGTGGCGGCGCCGGCCCCGAAATCGGTCGCGTAGTAGGGCAGGAGGGGCACGATCATCGCGAGCCCCACCATGTCTACGAAGGCGGTGACGAAGAGGACGAGCAGTCCGGTCAACGCGCCATCGCGGCCTCGACCTCGGCGAGCTCGCGCGGCGCGCGCGAGAGCCACTCGGCGCCTCGATCGGTGATGAGGTAGTCGTCCTCGATCCGGATGCCGGTGTTGTCGTACCGCGCGACCGTGGAACGGACCTTGGCGATCATCGCGCGGTTCTTCGGCGTATCCGGGAGGATCTCCAGCAGCTTGCGGCTCACGTAGATCCCGGGCTCGATGGTGAACGCGTCCCCCGGCTGAAAGGTGCCTTCCCCATACCAGGGATGCGGACGATCGTGCACTTCGAGGCCAATGCCGTGGCCGAGCCCATGGGCCATATAAAGGAAGGCCTGGGTGCAGGCGACGGGGTCGGTCTCGCACTGGCTGGCCCACGGCGGGTCGAACGTCGCATCCACGCCTTCGGTGAGGCCGAGCTTCGCCACTCCGCGGGCGATGACCTCGCGCGCGGCGCCGCGCCAGGCGGCGAACTGCGCACCGGGCTTCGCCACCTTGGCCGCGGCCTCCTGCGCGTCACGGACGATCTGATAGACCGCCCGCTGCTCCGGGCTGAAGCGGCCGTTCGCGGGAAGCGTGCGGGTCACGTCGGCGGTGTAGCCGCCGAACGCGGCGCCCACATCCATCACGATCACCTCGCCCTTGCCGATGCGGCGGTCGTTGGCGTTGTAGTGGTATTGGGTGGAGTTGGGACCCGAGCCGACGATGGCGACGAACGCGTCGCCGTCACCCCCGCCGCGGCGGAACGCCGACTGGAACATCGCCTCGACCTCGTACTCCATCATACCGGGCTCGAGCGCGCGCATCACCTCGCGCAGGCCGCCGCCCGTCAGGTCGATCGCGCGCCGCAGCATCGCCGCCTCCGCGGGGCTCTTCCGGGTGCGGAGGCTGTCGAGGATCGGATGCGCGTCCCGCACCACGAGCTTCGGGTGGCCTTCCGCGAAGAGCTGCATGAAGTGGCGGCCGCGGGTGAGCGAGTCGGTTTCGGCGGCGTCCGCGGTGGCGAAGTCATGGAGCGTATAGAAAGGAAGCGCGCTGTTCGCGAGCGAGTCGAGCTGCGCCGGCAGCGCGCCGATCGAGCGCGCCTCGATGCCGGTGCGCCTCGCGACCTCGGCCGAATCGGGCGGGAAGCCGTCGTAGAGCGCGCGGCGAGGATCCCGTTCGGAGGTGAACAGCGTGGCCCTGGTCGAGCCGGGACGGACCACCATCACCAGCGCCGCGTCCGGCTCGAGGAAGCCCGTGAGGTAGCGGAACGCCGGAAGCTGGGCGAAGCGCTCGGGGCCGACCGGCGTGCGCCCGCCGAAGGCGACCACGACGCCGCTGTCGATTCGGGCGGCGAGGGAGTCGCGGCGGGTGGCGTATTCGCTGGTCGGAATGGATTGGGCCGGCAGGGATGGGGCAAACAACGTGAAGAGTAAAGCGTGAAGCGTAAAGGGGCGCATGCGCTTTGCCTGGTGTGAGTAGGCGGACGGGAGGGTCGTAGGCCGACCTACGGGAACCGACGCGGGGAGGTGTCAGGCAGCTCGTGTCACCCTGAGCGGAGCGAAGGGGGCATGAGCCGGGTCATGGCTCCTTCGCGTCGCTCAGGATGACACTGCTAGTACCCAACCATCATCACCTCGCCGGCGCCTCCACCGGAATCCGGGACCCGTTCCGCTCGATCCACTGCTCGAAGGTCTGAAGCTCGGGGTTGAGCGACCGTGCCAACTCCACGCTTCGCGAGCCGGTGAAATACTCGTTGAAATCGCGCTTGAACTGGAACATGTTGCCCATGTCGTCCGCGCCGGGGAACCCGAAGCTGCGGTAGACCTCGGGCGGCACGTCCTGGTAGACCACCTTCTCGCCCAGGGCCTTGCTCATGCCGTCGGCCATCTGCTGGCCAGTCGGATGATCGCCAGCGATGCCGATGGTCTTCCCGATGAACTCCTTCCCCCGCTTGAACACGCCGAGGGCGCACTTGCCGATGTCCTCGGCGGCGATGCTGGGGAGTTTCTTGTCTCCCATCGGCATCACGAGGGCGAGCTTCCCGTCCGGTCCGCGCTTCGGGCCGGCGCCGAAGTAGATGAAGTTCTCCCAGTAGAAGACCGTCTGCAGGTTGGTCGTGGGCACGCCGGCCTTCGTGAAGAGTGCGTCGGCCTCGCCCTTGGCGTCGAAATGAGGGACCTTGTACTTGCCCTGCAGGGTCGGCATCCGGTCGTCGGAGAGGGGAACCAGCTTCCGCGTGTCGTCGAGCGTTGACCAGATGACGTGCGATACGCCTGCCTGCTTCGCGGCCTCCGCCATCGAGCCCGCCTCTGCGTACTCCTTCTCTGGCGAGAAGTGGTCCCAGAAGAACGTGACGCAGAATGCGCCGTGCGCGCCTTCGAACGCGCGGCGCAGCGTTGCCGGATCGTCCACATCCGCCGGAATCACCTCCGCGCCCGCTGCCGCGAGCGCCTTCGCCTTATCCGAGTTCACGTTCCGGGTGAGCGCGCGCGCTCTGAAGGGGCCGTTCCGGTCGGCCAGGATCGCGCGCACCAGCCCTCCGCCCTGAGCGCCGGTCGCGCCTACGACGGCGATGATCTTCTTGTCGGTCACGGTCTCTCTCCTGTGTTCGGTACGGTCGGCGTGGTCATTCCCTGTATAGTAGTCGGCTGGCGTCGGCCAGCATGGTTGACAAAAGCAACTATTGGCCGGATGTTGGCTGACACGTTTGCGCAAGCCGACCCATGTGCCCGCAACAGGATGTGACGATGCCCGCCTCGACCTCCGACCCCGCCCACGCGGTCCGCCGCTTCAACCGCTTCTACACCCGCCAGATCGGCCTGCTCGACGAAGGCCTGCTCCACAGCCCGTTCTCCCTCACCGAAGTCCGGCTCATGTACGAGCTGGCCCACCGGCCCGGGATCACCGCGACCGAGATCCGGGAGATCCTCGCGCTCGACGCCGGGTATCTCAGCCGCATCCTCCGAGGGCTGCGCCGGCAGGGCCTGGTCACCGCCCGGGCCCCAGCGGCCGACCGCCGGCGGCGGGAGCTGGCGCTGACCGAGCGGGGACGGCGCACATTCGACGGGCTGGACGCCCGTTCCTCGGAGGAAGTGGCGGGGATGTTGGCACGACTCAGCCGGGGCGAGCGTAGGGAGTTGGTCGAGGCGATGCGGGGCGTCGAGCGACTGCTGGGCAAGGCGGCGGACGGCCCGGCCCCCGGCAGCGAGCCGATCATCCGGGGGCCCAGGCCCGGCGAGCTCGGCTGGGTGGTGAAGCGCCACGGAGAGCTGTACTCCGCGGAGTACGGCTGGGACTCGGAGTTCGAGGCGCTGGTGGCCGGGATCGTAGGCCAGTTCGCGGCGGAGCACGACCGGCGGGTGGAGCGCTGCTGGATCGCGGAGCTCTGGGGGGAGCCGGCGGGGTCGGTCTTTCTGGTGAAGGAAGACGGACGAGATCGCCCGGCTGCGGCTGCTGCTCGTCGAACCGTGGGCGCGAGGGCACGGGGTCGGGACCAAGCTGGTGGACGAGTGCCTGCGATTCGCCCGGGAAGCCGGGTACCGCCGGATGACGCTGTGGACCAACGACGTCCTCCACGCGGCGCGGCGGATCTACCAGCGGGTGGGGTTCCAGCTCGTGGAGGAGGAGAAGCACCACAGCTTCGGGCACGATCTGGTGAGCCAGACGTGGGAGCTCGAGCTGTGAGTGTGTTGCGGGTTACAGCAGGGGAGGACGCTTATAACTCGTACCGCTCTTGCCCGCGACTAAGCTTGTCACGCCGTATCGCCGGAGTCTCGCATGGGAGATGCATGCCGCCGCCCCCGCCGCCGACCAGCGCTCCGCTCCCCGTGCCGTGCTCCACACCCGCGACGGCGTCCTCCTCGTCGTCGGCATCGTGCTCGGCGCCGGCATCTTCCGGGCGCCGCAGCTCGTGGCCGGCGGCAGCTCGTCGGGCACGATGTTCCTGAGCCTCTGGGTGGTCGGGGGCGTCATCTCCCTGCTCGGCGCCCTGTGTTACGCGGAGCTGGCGGCGGCGTATCCCAACGCCGGTGGCGAGTACCACTTTCTCGGCCGGGCGTTCGGCCGCCGGGCGGGGTTTCTCTGCGCCTGGTCGCGGATGACGGTGATCCAGACCGGCTCGATCGCGATCCTCTCCTATCTCGTCGGCGACTACGTGGCGGACCTCGCCAGCGGGGGCGCCACCAGCCCCAGCCTCTCCGCGGTCGTCGCGGCCGGCGTCGTGGTGGCGCTCACGCTGCTCAACGTCGCCGGACTGCAGGCAGAGCGGCGGCGTGCAGTACGCCCTCACCGCCCTCGAGGTGCTCGGCCTGGTGAGCGTGGTGATCGCGGGGCTGCTGATCGCGGAGCCCGCGGCCGAGACGGTGATCGCCACCGAGACGTCGGGCAGCGGACTCGCGTTCGCGATGGTGTTCGTGCTGCTCACCTTCGGGGGATGGAGCGAGGCGTCGTACATCTCCGCCGAGCTCAAGGACCGGCGGCGCGGGGCGGTGCACACCTTCGCCTGGGGGCTCGGCATCATCACCGTGCTGTACCTGCTGGCGAACGCCGCGTATCTCCGCGGCCTCGGCCTCGAGGGCGTCGCCGGCTCCTCCGCGGTCGCGGCCGACCTCATGCGCCTCTCGGTCGGCGAGTGGGGCGCGGCGCTGGTGGGATTCGCGGTCATGATCGCCGCGCTCTCCTCCGCCAACGTCACCATGATCACGGGCGCCCGCAGCAACTACGCCCTCGGACGCGACATCCCGCTGTTCGGCTTTCTCGGCGACTGGCACGAGGGCCAGCACACGCCCCGCGCGGCGTTCCTGCTGCAGGGTGGCATCGCGCTCCTGCTGGTGGTCTTCGGCGCCTTCTCCCGGAGCGGGTTCGAGGCGATGGTGGCCTACACCGCGCCGGTGTTCTGGCTGATCCTGTTCGCGAGCGGCGCATCGGTGCTGGTGCTCCGGCGCAAGGAACCGGCGGCGGAGCGGCCGTTCCGGGTGCCGCTCTATCCCGATCGTCCCCTTGCTGTTCTGCGGCATCGCCGCCTACATGATCTATTCCAGCGTCGCCTATGCGGGCCGCGGCGCGCTCCTGGGTGTCGCCGTGATGCTGGCGGGGCTCCCGGTGCTCGCGATCGCCGGCCGCCCGCCCGAGGCGGCGCTCAATCCACCCGTTGCACGAGGCACCACATGATCGTCACACAGGCCTGGCGGCCGGCGGCCTTCGCGGCCGCGCTGGCGCTGGCGATTCCCTTCGACCTCGCCGGACAGGAGACGGCGGCCCCCGCGCCCGCGCGTCAGCCCGACGTGCACTTCGTTCCCACGGACACGATCAAGGTCCGCGAGATGCTCACGGCGGCGCAGGTCGACGCCAAGGACCTGGTCTACGACCTCGGCTGCGGCGACGGCCGGATCGTGATCTCCGCGGTCAAGAAGTACGGCGCCCGCGGCGTCTGCGTCGACATCGACCCGGTGCGGATCAAGGAGAGCAAGAACAACGCGGACACCGCCGGCGTGCGGAGCAGGATCGAGTTCGTCGAGGGCGACCTCTTCGAACAGGATCTCTCCAAGGCCACGGTCGTCGCGCTGTACCTGCTGCCGTCGCTGAACGAGCGGCTGCGGCCCAAGCTGTTCAAGGAAGTGCGGCCCGGCACGCGCATCGTCTCGAACGCGTTCGACATGGGCGAGTGGAAGGCGGACCGGACGCTCAACATCAAGACGGCGGGCGGGATGCAGAGCTACGCCTTCCTCTGGGTCATCCCGGCGGACGTGTCGGGCGAATGGCAGCTCAAGGGCGAGGGCGACAAGAGCAAGGCGTACACGCTCGACATCAAGCAGAAGTACCAGGACGTCACCGGCACGGCCTCGTCGGGCGGGAGCCGGAAGGCGCTGAGCCCGTTCTTCATCAAGGGCACCCAGGTCACCTTCACGATGGGCGACGACGGCACCGGCGGACCCAAGGTGGAGTACACCGGCACCGTCACCGGCGACAAGGCGAGCGGCACGGCGAAAGGGGCGGAGGGGAGCTGGTCGTGGACCGCCACGCGGACCAAGCCGGGGGAGCGTGGGGAGTTGAAGTAAACGTGTCATCCTGAGCGAAGCGAAGGAGGCCATGCCCGGCATGGGCCCCTTCGCTTCGCTCAGGGTGACACTGCTATCTCAGGAGAAACACAATGATCAACAAGCTCATCGCCGGACTCGCGCTGGCCTTCACCGCCTCCGCCCCGCTCACCGTGCAGGAGTGGACCGTGCCCTGGCCGAGCACCCGCCCGCGCGATCCGTTCGTCGCGCCGAACGGGCTGGTGTGGTTCGTGGGCCAGGAGGGGAACTACGTCGCGAACTTCGATCCGAAGACGGGCAAGTTCGACCGCTTCGAGATCGAGGAAGGCACCCATCCGCACAATCTCGTGGTCGCGCCTGATGGACAGGTGTGGTACACCGGCAACCGGAACGGGCGCCTGGTGAAGCTCGATCCGAAGACCCGGAAGCTGACCAACTACCCGATGCCCGATCCCAACATCGGCGACCCCCACACGATGGTGCTCGACAAGGCGGGCAACGCGTGGTTCACGGCGCAAGGCGCGGCGGTGATCGGACGGCGGGACGCGAAGACCGGCGCGATCAGGATCTGGCAGATGGGGTCCGGCAGCCGGCCGTACGGGATCGAGCTGGACGCGAAGCAACGGCCGTGGGCGGTGCTGTTCGGGACCAACAAGATCGCCACGATCGATCCGGCGACGATGAAGGAGAAGCTGTACGAGCTGCCCGAGGGCGCGCGGCCGAGGCGGATCGCGGTGACGGAAAGCGGCATCTGGTACGGCGACTACGCGCGCGGTTACCTCGGCCGGCTGGATCCGGCGACGGGGAAGGTCACCGAGCACGAGCTCCCCGCGGGAAAGAGCTCGCTCCCGTACGCGATGGCGCACGACGACAAGGGCAAGATCTGGGTCGCGGAGTCGGGCCTGCAGCCGAATCGGCTGGTGGGATTCGACCCGAAGGCGGGCAAGTTCACCGACACCGTGGCCACCGAGGGCGAGGGCGAGCCGAACACGGTCCGGCACATGGTGTTCTACGCGCCGAGCCGGGAGATCTGGTACGGCACCGACCGCAACACCATCGGGAGACTGCGGGTTCCGTAGCCCCGCCCTCCACCCGGCTCATGGCGACCGCTTGCCGAACAGGAAGGTGAGCGGATCGTCCAGCCGCGCCCGCCACGACGCCTCGTTGTGGGTGGCGCCTTCGTAGCGGCGGATCACGAAGTCCCGTCCTTCCACCAACCCTTCCTTCACCAGCCAGCCGCGGACCTGTTCGTGACTCGGCGTGTACGCCGAGTCGAGGCTGAGGGACCCGTAGTCGAACCAGTACCGGGCCCCCTTCGGCACGTGCAGCCCGCGGAGGATATCGCGCACGACGTACGGTGTGGTGTCCGGCTTGCCCGCGGCGGTGTAGCCCGGGAACATCGCCACGGCCACCGCCTCCGACAGCGGGAAGTGGGTCGAGACGCAGCCGCAGGCGCCGAACACCTCGGGATGATGGGTGACGAGATAGAACGACAGCAGCCCGCCCATCGAGGAGCCCATGGCCGCGGTGTGCCCGGGTCCCTCGAGCGTTCGGAACTCGCGGTCCACCCGTGGCTTCAGCTCCTCGATGAGGAACCGGGCGTACTCCGGTGCACCGCTCCAGGGTGAGTACTCGAACGAACGCCGCTCACCGCTCCACACGCCGACCACGATGACCGGCGGGATGACGCCGCGCTTCGCCAGCCGGGTCACCGCTTCGTCCACGCCCCAGTCCACGCCGGTGTTCGCGATGCGCGGGTCGAAGAGGTTCTGTCCGTCGTGCATGTAGAGCACGGGATAGCGCGTGGTCGTGCTGCTGTCGTACCCCGGCGGGAGCCAGATCTCCACGTGGCGCGTGGGGCCGAGGTGCTTCGAGCGCACGTCGGTCCAGTAGATCAGCCGGCCGAGGACGCCGGAGCCGCGCCAGTCGGCGATGTACTTGCGCTGGTCGAGCTTGAAGGCGGCGACGGTATGGGTGACGGTCGTGTCGCGGGTGGGCGTGAGCTGGTAGTTGGCCGGCACTGCGCCGGCGGCGTTCAGCGCCTCACGGTCCCAGCGGCCGAGGGTGAACTTGTACTCCAGTGCGGTGCCGGGCGGCACGGTGATCCGCACGCTCCGCTCGCGGCCGGTGCCGGCCATGAGCCGGGCATCAGCCCGCCAGGGGCCCAGCTCGGGAAGGTTGCCGGAGAGGTAGACCTTGCCGGTGCCGGCGGGAACGGCGGCGCGGATCGTCGCGGTGCAGCACGCGGGTCGGGACGCTCAGGGGGAGAGCGGGGGCGGCCACGGCGGCGAGCCATGCAACTGCGAGTGCGGCCGTGCGGCGGTGAAACATGAACCTAGGTCCCTTGCGCACCACCGCCACCGGGTCGGTCATGCGGCTCCATGGGTGGGGTGAAGCTCTAAAATACGGGTGAGCCTGGAGTTGGACCAGACGACCAGAAAGTCTCTGGCGTCGCAGCGCGAGCCCGCGATGATTTCTCGCGGTCCCGGTGTCTTCTGAGGGGGAGGCCAGGACCAGACCTGCCCCGCTGCCCCTTTCCGGAGGCCAGACGCCCACATCAGGCAGCCAGGGTCGATCCGCGCGGGCCTTCGAAGAGGTGCTCGCCGAGCATCTGGACGCCTTGTTCCGCACCGCACTCAGGTTGTGCCGAGGACACGAGGCGGACGCGGAGGACCTCCTACAGGAGGCGGCGCTCCGCGCGTTCAACTCTTATGGGGCACTGCGGGACCCCTCTGCCGCACGCTCGTGGCTGTTCACTATCCTGGGACGAACCCATCTGAATCGGGTGCGTGGCGCCAGACGCCGGGCCGAGACGGTCGCCACGGACCTGGATGAGCCCGCCTTCGAAGCGGCTCTCGCCGAGTGGCGGCCGCTGCCTACTCCAGCCGATACACTGGAGTCACGGCAGCTGGGCGAGCAGCTCACCCGGGCGCTCGACGACCTGGAGCCCGAGCTGCGCGCCGTCGTGGTGCTGGCGGACGTGGAAGGGTTCACTCAGCGGGAGGTGGCCGGCATGCTCGAGCTGGCCGAAGGCACGATCGCTTCGCGGCTGTTCCGGGCGCGACGACGGCTCCGGACCGCGCTGGCCGAGCAGGGCCGGGAGGCCAGACTATGGAGGCACCGGTGACGATGCCGTGTGGACGTGCCCGCCGCGTGCTCTGGCCCGATAGCGGCCCGCGCGGGGTCACGGCTGAGATCGAAGCGGCTCGGGACCATGCCGGCCGGTGTAACGATTGCCAGCGGTTCATCGAGGACATGCGGCGGCTGGGTGGGCAGATCCGTGAGGGGGTGCCCAGGCCCGCGGCGCCGGCCGAGGTGCGGGATCGGCTCTTTCGGTCCATCGCCATGGCGCGCACCGGGGGTGCCGATCGGGTCGCCGGGCAGTGGCGCCGGCGCATCGGCGCGGGGCTCGCGGCGGTCATCCTGGTCGGTGGTGCGTGGCTCGGCTGGCGCGCCGCATCCGGGGCCGGGATGCCGGGGTCGCAGTCGCTCGGGGCGATCGCGGAGGACCACGTGCGCTCGCAACGCAGCGCGGGGGTGATCTCCTCCGACTCGGTCACCGTGGCCAGGTGGCTGAGCGAGCGCCTGACGTTCCGGGTGGAAGTTCCCCTTTTTCCAGGCGCGCGCCTGGCGGGTGCTCGCCTGCTGCTGCTGAACGGGCAGTCGGGGGCGGTGGTGGGGTACGTGATCGACGGTCGTCCCCTGTCCTACTATATGGTTCCCGGCGAGGGCGGGGGAGGAACCGAAGCGCGTCGGGTCCGCGTCAGCACGCGCTCGGGGTACCGTATCGCCGCGTGGGAGGACGCGGGGCTCACGCATGTCCTCATCGCTGGGCTACCCGGCGCGAAGCTGGTGGAGCTGGCCCACTACTGCATCGAGCAAATGTCGCCGGCAGAGGCGTGACGTCCGTTCAGCTCCTGCCGCCGCGGTCCAGCAGGAGGGTATGCGCGCGGCCGAAGAGAACCGGTAAAGACGGTGTCCGGCTCACACTCGTCGCTGGGCTTCGAGCAGCGGCTGGCGCCCCCGGTGGAGGATCCATACCAGCGAGATACCGAGCAGCACCCCGTACACCAGATGACCCACCAGGCTTCCCATCGCGACAGGCCGCATCGGCGCCATCCGGAGCGGCGCGAAGGCGGGCATGCCCAGGAGGACGGGCATCAGGATCAGGCCGCCGAGAATCCACCACGCGAAGCCGTATCCGGCCCCGAGAAACGCGCCCCGGCCCATGCTGCCCGTGCTGGGGCCGAGCAGAAGCCCGTACGCCGCCCCGATCAGCGCGCTGTTGAACAGGTGATAGAGCCAGCCCACCGTCAGGCTGCTCGAACCCACGATCTGAGCCACCATGGCGAGCATCGGTGTCGGCGTCCCTCCGGGTCCGGGGGCGCTCATCATATGCATCATGACACCGAACACGACACCGGCGCCGAGGCCGGCTGCGGCGCCGGCCAGCACGTAACGTTTCATGGCGGCGCCTTACGGCTGCTTGATGGTAGCGATCTGGATGGCCTTCGCGCCGCCGGCCTCGGCTTCAGCCTGGGGTCGCGGCTGGGCGAGCGCCTTTGCGGCCATCTTCTCCTGCGCCGGCAGCGAGCAGGGGAACGCGGCGGTGAGGGCGGGGGCTCCGAGAAAGCGCGAGAGCATGGGATCTCCGGGCTCTGAGGTGAGAGGGGGGCCCGCGCAGGCGCGGGGCTCACCCTATGAGACACCTCAGGACGCGGATTTCTTCATCGGATCGGGCGCGTTGGAGCCTGGACCACCTACCGTTCGCGGCGGCTGGCCAGGAGCAGCTGGCCTACTGCTCGGGCCAGCTCGTCCGGACCGAACGGCTTCTGGAGAAAAGGCGCCCCGCGTGGCACCAGGCGCTCCAGAGAAACATGGGGTGCCGCGAGGCGAGCAGCGTGCTGACCGACGTCCGGAGACTCGCGCTCCAGGACTCCACGGTGCCCAGTGGTGTGGTGGACCAGTCCAGGGCGCGCGTGAGCGCGGCCATCTCCCCGGAGCCACGCAGGAAGATCTCGGCGGCAGGGAGGATATGTCGTGGGGTTGAACGAGTTACGGTAGCCTCGGGGGATCTGGGTCCTGCGTCGGGCACTGCGTCTCCCTGCGGATCGGTACGGGGGTGAAAGCGTCCTGCCTTACAATAGTATGCCAGTGGGAGATGGACCTGCAGTATGCCAGTGGGAGATGGTCCTGCCACCCGGGAATGGTCCCCTTCGCTGCGCTCAGGGTGACAGCTGCGCCAGCCTGGCCTCGAACTCCGCGCGATGCGTCCGGCTCAGCCTGAGCCTCACGCCGTCCCGCAGCACCACCTGACAGTCTCCCGAAAACCACGGCTCCAGCTCGGCGACCCGCTCCAGATTGACCACGGTTGACCGGTGGATGCGCGCGAACCCGGCCGGATCGAGTCGCGCCTCCAACGATCCGAGCGGCTCCCGCAGCAGGTGGGTGGCTCCACTCGCGTGCACCCGAACGTGGTTGCGCGCCGCCTCGAGGTAGTCGATCTCCCCGACCGGCACGACCCGCACCCGCCCGCACTCCCGAATCAGCACCCGCGTGAGCCATCCCGCCTCGCCCGGCACCGGCGCGGGCCGCCCCACCTGCGCCCGAGCCCGCTCGAACGCCACCCGGAAGCGGGCCTCGGTGAACGGCTTCAACAGGTAGTCGAGCGCCTGCGCCTCGAATGCCCGCAGCGCGTACTGGTCGAACGCGGTGACGAACACCGTCACCGGTACGCGATGCGACGGCAGCGCGCGCAGCACCCCGAAGCCGTCCAGCTCCGGCATCTGCACGTCGAGAAAGAGCAGATCGGGCGATTCGCGGAGCACGGCCGCGATGGTCTCGCCGCCGTCGGCACACTCCGCCGCGATCCGCACGCCGGGTTGCCCGCGTAGCAGACGCCGGAGCCGGTGGCGGGCGAGCGGCTCGTCGTCGGCGATGACGACGCGCAGCGGCGGCGTCATGCGACGGCCCGGACCGGCTCGGGGACGGCGGCCGGCAGCTGCAGGACGATGCGGATCTCTTCGCCGGCGCGGCGCAGCGTGAGCAGCCGGGCGTCACGGTAGCGGGCCTCGAGCCGCTGGCGCACCGCCTCGATAGCTGCCGCGTCGGCGGTGGCGCCGATCGCGCGGATCTCGATCTCGACGCCGCCGGATGCCGGCCGCGCGGCGATGGTCACATCCAGTCCGCCGACGGCTTCGACCAGCGGCTGCAGCAGCATGGCCGGGACCAGCGCGTCGCCGACCGCCGCGTCGAGCGAGGCGTGAAGATCGGCACGCTCCGCGCGCACCGCGCCTTCCACCTCCAGGTATGCCGCCACCAGCTCCAGCTCCTCGACTCAGCCGCACCGTCTCCGAGTCCCTCTCCTGCAGCATGAGTCGCAGCAGGTCGCCGAGCTGTCCGGTGAGCTCGTCGGCGCGATCGGCGTCCACGGCGGCCAGCGCTCCGATCCGATCCAGCGCGCCGAAGATGAGGCCGGGCCTGAGTCTCCAGCGCAACAGATCGAGGCGCGCGGCGGCGAGGTCCGCATCCAGGCGCGCCGCCGCCGCCCGCCGCTCGGCCGCGCTCCGGAGCACGGTCCAGGCATGCGCGCCGGTGGCCAGCGCGGCGTAGACGCAGAGGTCGTTGACCAGGATGGTCGCGGCGAGGTTGCCTTCCATCGCTTCGGCGCCGAGGAGGCGGACCAGCGCGAGGTGAACCGAGATGGTGACGACGCCGATGCCGGCGTGTGCCGCGAGGAGGCGGGCCCATCCGAGTCCGGAGGCGGCGAGCCTCGCCGCTATCCGAACCACCGGAACGGTAAGGCCGAGCCAGAGCGCGGCCTCCAGCAGCCGGGCCGGCAGCATCGCGGCCAGCCCTTCCGGCGCGCCCATGAGCCACGCGGCGGTGAGGTCCTGATACGCGCCGACCACGGCGGCAGCCAGCCATGCGGCGGTGATCGCGAGCGCCGGCCGGGCGAGCGGCGCTCCGGCGTCTTCCGCCGGCTCGATCGGGGGCGCCGCGGGCGCTTCGGCTCCTGGGCGCGGGCCCGTCACCAGCGGACACTCGATGCGCGCGGTCGCGCCTCCGCCATCGCGCGACTCCAGGGTCACACGCGCATCGTCGCCGTAGAGCTGCCGCAGCCGAGCATGCGTGTTGCCGAGACCGACGCCCTCGCGCCTGGGCAGACCTGAGAGACCGAGGCCGTCGTCCGCGACCTCGAGCAGGAGTCGTGCGCCGGTCGCGCGGGCTCGGACCTCGATCCGTCCCGGTCCGGACGCGGCGCGCGGTGCCGTGCCGGATCGCGTTCTCCACCAGCGGCTGGAGCACCAGCCGCGGCACGCGCGCGTCGAGCGCGTCGGCGTCGGCATCCACCGCGATCGTGAGCGAGCCCGCGAACCTCGTATGCTGGATCCGGGCATACGGCTCGAGCAGCGCCAGCTCCTCGCGCAGCGGGATCTCCTGCGCCGAGCCGTCGTCGAGCGAGCGGGCCAGCAGCTCGCGCAGGCTGGCGAGCATCGAGCGCGCGGCGGCCGGATCGCGGTGGACCAGCTCGCTCGCGGCGTTGAGGGTATTGAAGAGGAAGTGGGGATGGAGCTGGAGCTCGAGCACATGCAGCCGGGCGTGGAGGATACGCGACGCCAGCCACGCGGCGCGGGTCGCCGCTTGCTTCCAGCCTGCGCTGGTGACGGACCGCGACGCCGATGCCGACCAGGCAGAGATACAGAAACACGACCTGGTCCAGCCGGACCAGATAGAACACCGCCGGAGGCAGCGTCATGGGATAGCCGACGAGCGGCAGCACCAGCCAACCCCACGCAGCATCCACCACCGACAGCGCCGGCAGGATCAGCAGGTGCACCCCGGCCGTGCGTACCCGGGTTCCCCGTTGCCAGCCGAGCCGCGACGCGACGGCCACGATCGCCGGAGCCGCCAAGAGCCAGGGCAGCGACGCGAGGAGCACCTGGCCGAGCACGGCGGCGGCCGCTCCCGGAGAGCGCGGGATGACGGCCACCCGAAGCGAAGTCCGGAGCACGGCGAGCACGATCCAGCCCACGGCGGAGTAGCCGAGGGCGCGGAGGATCCTCGCACGGAGAGGGGGCATGTCCAGTAGACGTCCTCGGCGACCTGGCAGCCACGGGCTCCGGGACGAGCCGCACCTGCCGCGGGACGAGCCGCGTCGCCATCGGCTCGGCCCCGTCCCGGTGCGGCTGGGCGCGCGCAGCGAGCGGGTCGTCCGTTCGGCGTGGAGACGGGGAGGCGTGCGGGGTCTCCCGCATCGTCCCGACAGCGGAAGATCCACCGTCTCAGACCGGAGTTCCCGATGCGACCTGCTTCTCTCCGCGCGGCGCTGCACGGCGTTAGCGCGCTCCTACTCCTAGCCGCCTGCGGCGACGCCGCCCAGGCTCCCACGACCGCCGGCGGCGATCCCGATGCCGAGCCCGGGATGGCGCTCTTCGGCGGCAGCGGCGACGCCGCGCACCGGCGCCGCGCGTGCGACGGCCGCAAGTATCACCAGTTCGATTTCTGGCTCGGCAAGTGGAACATCACCACCCAGGGCACTCCGGCCGGGACCAACATCCTGCGGAAGGAGCTCGACGGCTGCGCGGTCATGGAGAGCTACGCCGCCCAGGGCTTCGTCGGCCGCAGCCTCAACTCGTACGACGCCGCGACCAATCGCTGGCACCAGCACTGGGTGGACCACGTGGGCACGGTGCTCGATCTGTTCGGCAGCTTCCAGGGCGGCAGCATGGTGCTCCAGGGCGTCCGGCCAACGCCGGCGGGGAACAACAACGTGGACCGGATCACCTGGACCCCGCTGCCGGAGGGGGTCCGGCAGCTCTGGGAGACCTCGACCGATTTCGGGGCGACGTTCCCGGGCGTGCAGTTCGACGGGCTCTACGAGCGCGCCGCGACGCTGGTCCGCGATCCCGGAGGCGCCGCAGCAGACCTGCACCGACGCGACGCTCCCCGCGCTCTTCCAGTTCGACTTCACCGTGGGCCGCTGGGACGTGTCGGTGGACGGGCCGTTCCGTCCCCGGAAGCTCCGCAGCCGGATCGCGAAGGACCTGAGCGACTGCCTGATCGAAGAGCGGCTCAGCAGCGATGACGGCTACGAGGCCATCGTCTTCACCAGCGTGCGGCGGCGGCTCGGGATCTGGGTCAAGACACTGGTGGACAACGAAGGCACCAACGTCTTCCTCACCGGCGGATTGACCGACGGCAAGCTGGTGCTGCAGGGCACGGCGCCGGACGGCCGGGGCGGCGCGCAGGACGTGCGGATCACCTACATCCAGAAGACGGCGGACAAGTTCGAGCAGCGGTGGGAGAAGAGCCGGAACGGCGGCACGAGCTGGGAGCGGTGGCTGGAGGTGACGTACCGGCGGTAGTGCAAGTCACCATGAGCGGAGCGAAGGGGTCCATGCCCGATATGGTCCCCTTCGCTGCGCTCAGGGTGACAATCTGATCCGGTACACCGCCGAGTTGGCGGCGACGAACAGCGTCGAGCCATCCTCGCCCCACGCCACGTTGCCGACGTTCCCCGCGAAGTCGATCCATCCCAGCAGGTCACCGGCGGGACTGAAGACGTACACCCCGCCTGGGCCCACGCCGAAGACGTTCCCCTGCGCATCCACCTTCAGACCGTCAGCGGTTCCGCGCCGGCCGGCGAAGGCGGTGGTCCCGTCGAAGAAGGTCCTGCCCGGGCCGAGCGTGCCGTCCGGCGCGGACCGGCGAAGGCCGTCCACACCAGCCGCCGCGCGTCGGCGTTGGAGACGTAGAGGGTGCGCTCGTCCGGCGAGAAGGCGAGGCCGTTGGGCGCGCTCAGCTCGGAGGTGAGGAGGGTCAGCGACCCGTCTCGCGCCAGCCGATACACGCCCTGGTGCGGCAGCTCCTTGCCCGGGTCGTCGTAGCTCTTCGGGAGTCCGAACGGCGGGTCGGTGAAGTAGAGGTCGCCGTTGGAATGGAAGACCAGGTCGTTGGGGCTGTTGAGCCGCCGCCCGCGATAGCGGTCCGCCAGGACGGTGACGCGGCCGTCCGGCTCCAGCCTCGCGATCCCGCGCTCACCGTGCCGGGCGAACACGAGCCGCCCATCCGAGTCCACCGCGAGCCCGTTGGAGCCCGGCTCGGCGCCGGCGAACGGAGCCGAGCCGGCGTAGCCGCTCCGGGCGAGGAAGACCCGGGCGCCTTCTCCTTCCTTCCACCGGATAGATCGCGTTGTCCACCACGTCGGAGAACAACAGGTATCCGCCGCTCGGCACCCAGACCGGGCCTTCGACCCACTGCCGGCCCTCGACCAGCTTCTCGACCTTCGCGCCGGCCGGCACGAGCGCACCGAACCGGGGATCGAGCGGCCGGATGACCGGAGCCGTCGTGGGCCGGGGATGCAGCTGCGCCTGCGCGGGCAGCGCCGGCGCGAGGAACAGGAGTCCGAGTGTCCAGCGAATCGTCACGAGCGCACCTCAGCGGGGTTCCGCTGATGCAATGCCGGCCGCGGGAGCCGGGTTCCCACTCCGCCGGCGGGAACCCCATCCCATGCGCCGGCATTACACCGGGACCTAACCCTCTGGAGTCGCCGATGTCAGGTCGCAGGATCGTCTCGCTCGTGCTGAGCGCCGTCGTAGTGCTGTCGGCGACGGCGATGGCCCAGGATCCGGTGCCGTTGTATCCCGACAACTACAAGGTGCTGGTCGAGAACGACCAGGTCCGGGTGCTGGACTTCAAGCTGCGCAAAGGCGACACCGAGGAATTCCACTCGCACCCGGCGCACGTGTTGTACGTGCTGGAGCCGTTCAAGATCCGCTTCCGGTTTCCCGACGGCCGCACGGGCATGCGGGAGACCAAGGTGGGCGAGGTGCTCTACAGCGAGGCGGTGACGCACTCGCCGGTGAATGTCGGACACACTGACGCGCACGGCATCCTGGTGGAGCTCAAGACGCCCGCGGCGCGGCAGGCAGCCCGTGAGGCGGCGCCCGGCCGACTGCTGACGGCGGTGACCTTCATTCAGGGCCGGGAGGGGAAGGCGAACGACGTGAAGCAGGAGCTGCTCTCGCTCAGCGGGCCGACGCGGGCGGAGGCGGGGAACCTCCGGTACGACCTCTACCAGTCGATGGACCGGCCCGACCGGTTCATGCGGCTGGAGGTGTGGCGGGATGCGGACGCGCTCGAAGTGCACAAGGCGACGCCGCACCTCAGGGCCTCGTTCGAGCGGCGCAAGAACGAGGGGTGGATGACGGAGATCACCCGGTGGGAGCGGGTGCCGGAGGAGCTGGGCCGCTAGCTGGCGGCCCGATCCACCTCGGTGAAGACGTACTCGTGCTGGGCGTCGCGCACGGTCAGGGTGCGAGCGTCGCCGCTCTCCGATCACGAACTCGAAGCCGAACACGCCCGGCGTGATGGTCATCATCGAGACCGTTCCGTCGGGATTCTTCCGCGACGCCATCTCGCTCCGCCACTCGCCGAGATCGAATACCGTCGTCCCTTGCTCCACCTTCACCGCGATGTCACCGAGCGCCTCGTTGTGGTATCGCGAGGCCAGCTTGCCGGCCGCGGCCGGGTCGGCCGGCACGGTGAGCAGCTTCCGCTCCGCGGCGAGCCCCTCGTAGAACGTCTTCGCCTGCGCCTCCGCCTGGGCGTCGGCTTCGGGGCGGCCGTCGAACAGCACCTCGAGCAGCTTGCGCTGGAAGAGGCCGCGCACGATCCAGCCGGGATCGCCGTTGGTGAGCACCACGGCGCCGACGCCCTGGGCGGGCAGCCACATCATGTCGCTGTGGAAGCCGACCATGTCGCCGCCGTGATGCACCACCTTCACGCCCCAGGTGGTGTCCACCATGAGTCCCATGCCGTAGCTGGCGGTCTTGCCGATCGGCACCTGCGGGACGCGCCGCTGCAGCAGCGCCTCCGGCGAGATGTACTGCTGTCCGCCGGCGTCCTTCCCGTTCGCCAGCTCCATCGCGACGTAGGCGAGCATGTCGCGCACGTTGCTCCAGGCCGCGCCGGCCGGCCGCACCGGAATGATCGAGTAGTTGAGGTCCATGAGGGCCGGCTTCACCGCGCCGCTCTCGTCCTGGGAATGCGGCATCGCGTGGTCGGCCCGGAGCGCGGCGGCGTAGTCGAAGGTGGTCGCCTTCATGCCGAGCGGGTCGAACACCAGCGTGCGCATCGCGCTGTCGTAGGCGGCGCCGAGCTCGAGGTCGGGGTAGGCCACGTGCCCGCCGACGAATCCGGCCGCCGCCGCGAGCGGGTTCGAGTACTGGAACGCCTCGCCGAACTTGCTGGTGGGCTGCATGGTGCCGAGCGTGGCGAGGGCGCTGTCGGGTGTGATGCCCTCGTACTGGAACAGCCACTCGTAGTCCTGGCGGGGCAGTCCGGTGCAGGCGCAGATCAGGTGCTTCACCCGCACCTGCGCCGTCGTGGCCGCGTCGCCCAGGCGGAACGACGGCAGCAGCTCCGTGACCGGCGTCTCCCAGGTCAGCTTCCGCGCGTCCACCAGCTTGCCCAGCATGAGCGTCGTCATGGCCTTGGTGTTCGAAGCGACCATGAAGAGCGTCGCCGCGTCCACCTTCTCGGGGCGGCCGAGCTCGCGGATGCCGAAGCCGTCGGCGAAGACCACCTTCCCGTTCTCGATCAGGCCGATGCCGACGCCCGGCACGCCGGTGCTCTTCATGGCCTTCTCGACGAAGGCCCCCAGCTCGGCGATCCGCTTCTCGTCGAGGCGGCGGGCCGTGCGGCCGGCGAAGGTCTCGCGGCGATAGCCTTTGGGCAGGAGCTGGCCGAAGATGGTCGAGATCTGGCCGAGCCGCTTCTCGCCGACGTCGGAGGCCATGTCGTAGATGGCCACGGTCCAGGTGCCGTTGGCGCGCTGGACGTCCACGCCGACGTCGCGCTTCTCGTTGGGCGAGGTCTGGTAGCTGTAGTTGGCGCGGTCGGTCCAGCCGTCCCGGTCGGGCTTCGGGTTGACGACCTTGAGCGGCCAGGCGGCGTCCGGCTTGTAGGCCCGCCAGGCGGCCGCGACGGCGGAGTCGGCGCTCGGCGCGCGGAGGTCCACCAGCGCGATGGCGGAACCGGGCTCGGGCGGCGTGAGCACGGTGGCGGGGCCGCGCACGGTGCGGGTCCAGCCGGCGGGGGCGATGAAGGTGTTGCCGGCGACGGTGGTGCTCGGGGTGTCGTCGGTCAGGGTGTCCGAGACCGCGGCGGAAGCGGATGCGGTGGCGGTGGCGGTCGCGGTGGATGAGGACTGGGGACGTGCTATGGGAGCAGGCCAGCAGGGCCAGGGGCAGTGAGGTAGCAAGGGTACGGACGAGGCGGGTCATAGCGGCCTTCAGCGGAATGGTATGAATGGAAAGCTGCGGCCGGTGGCGGGGGCCGCAATTGTCTGGTGATGTGAAGCACCAGTGTCACCCTGAGCGTAGCGAAGGGGGCCATGCCGGCATGGTCCCCTTTCGCTCCGCTCAGGGTGACATTCTACGACCCCGCATCGATCGTCGTGTGCTCCACCCGATCCACCGCCGGATCGGGATGCTCCCCCAGGTACTCCACCCACAGCTTCTTGAGCGGGCGGTAGTGCTTGGCCGCCTCCACCAGATCGAGGAAGCACTCGATGTTGCGATCGAACCGCTCCTGGAGCACCGGCGCGGCGATCCGGCCGGCGCCGTCGAACGCCTGGTGCGCCTGCGCCAGCGAGAACATGTCGGGGTACATCCGCGCGCCGAGGTGCTCGAGCGGCACCCGCAGGGACCAGAGGCCGCGGTTGCCGCCGGCCATCGAGGGTGAGGCGGACATCAGCAGGCCCTGCCGGCCGTTGAACGGCTGTGGCCGGATCCGCGAGACCCAGTCGATGGCGTTCTTCACGCAGGCCGGCATCGAGGCGTTGTACTCCGGCGACGAAACGACGAACGCGTCGGCCGCGACCAGCCGATCCCGGAACCGCTGCGCGCCGGCGGGGAACCCCGTCTTCTCGACATCACCGTTGTAGGAGGGACAGTCGAAGTCCGCCATGGCGGCGCGATCGGCGACGGCGCCATGCTCCTCGATGACCGCCGCGGCCAGGTCGGCCAGCCGCTGGTTGAGCGAGCCCGATCGCAGCGACGCCGCGAAGACGAGGACCCGCAGTTGACTGCTCGCTTCATGGTGCATGGTCATGGCTCCTCATCGCCTGTATCTTTGGCTCGCCCGATCGCTCCCATCTCCTCCCCCATTCTCGACTGCCGATCATATGATCGATCTCCTCACGCGCGCGAACGCCTGGCTCAACGGGCTCGTCTGGGGCCCGCCCATGCTGGTGCTCCTGGTGGGCACCGGCGTCCTGCTCACGCTGGTCACGGGCGGCGTGCAGTTCCGCCGGCTGGGCACCGCGCTGGGAGAGGTGCTGGGAAAGCTACGCAGGCCGGGCGAAGGCGAGGGCAGCGTCACGCCGTTCCAGGCCGTGGCGACCGCGCTCGCCTCGACGGTCGGCGTGGGCAACATCGCGGGCGTGGCCACCGCGATCGCGCTGGGTGGCCCCGGCGCCCTCTTCTGGCTCTGGGTCTCGGGCGTCCTCGGCATGGCGACCAAGTTCTGCGAGATCGTCGTCGCGCTGCACTACCGGGAGCGGGACTCGGCCGGCGTCATGCGCGGCGGGGCGATGTACACCCTGCGGCGGCTGGGACTGCCCTGGCTGGGCTCGATCTTCGCGCTGCTCACCGCGCTGGCCGCCTTCGGCATCGGCAACATGGTGCAGGCGAACTCGGTGGCGCAGAGCCTGGAGGCGACGTTCGGCTTCTCGCCACCGGTGGTGGGCTTCGTCCTGGTGCTGGTGTCGGCCGCCGTGATCCTGGGCGGCATCCGCCGGATCGCGGCGTTCGCCGAGGTGCTGGTGCCGTTCATGAGCCTGCTGTACCTCGGCGGCGGGCTGGTGGTGCTGGTCCTGCGGGCGGAGGAGATCCCGGGCGCGCTGCGGCTGGTGGTGGACGGCGCGTTCAACGGCACCGCGGCCGCCGGCGGATTCGCCGGCAGCACCATCATGCTCGCCATGCGATACGGCATCGCCCGGGGGCTCTTCTCCAACGAGGCCGGCCTGGGCAGCGCCCCGCTGGTGCACGCGGCCGCCAACACCGACCACCCGGTCCGCCA
Source organism: uncultured Gemmatimonadales bacterium (assembly GCA_963720365.1). GTDB lineage: Bacteria > Gemmatimonadota > Gemmatimonadetes > Gemmatimonadales > GWC2-71-9 > CAVVWJ01. Next base: position 434,567 of record CAVRFK010000007.1, read on the forward strand.
GGGCATGTACGGGATCTTCGAGGTGTTCGTGGATACCCTGCTGATCTGCACCACGACCGGCCTGGTGATCCTGGTGAGCGGCGCTGTGGGACAGCGGCGAGACCGGCGCCGCCCTCACCAGCAAGGCGTTCGAGGTCGGTCTGCCCGGGGTGTGGGGCGACATCCTGGTGACCACGGGGCTGGTGCTGTTCGCCTTCTCCACCCTGATCGGCTGGAGCTACTACGGCGAGACCGGCATCGTGTACCTGCTCGGCGCCCGTGCGGCGCTGCCCTACCGGCTGGCCTGGCTGGTGTTCATCTATCTCGGCGCGGTGGGCTCGCTCCATCTGGTCTGGGACATCGCCGACACCTTGAACGGGCTCATGGCGATCCCCAATCTCGTTTCCGTGCTGATGTGTCTGCCCCTGATCCGGCGGCTGATGCGGGAGTTCTTCTCGCGCCGCCGTGACGAGGTGGCCTAACGGCCGAGGGCCAGGAAGGTGCCATGACGAAGCAAGGCCGCCGAGGCGCGTGGCGGACCGTACTCCTGTTCATCGCCGCCGCAGTCGGCCCGACGCAGGGCGCGGAGGCTCAGGAGCTGGGCAGCGTCCACTTCGAGATCTCCTGCTCGAAGGAAGCCCAGGCGAGGTTCGATCAGGCGATGGCGCTGCTGCATCACATGACCTATCCCCAGGCGAGATCCGGCTTCGAGCGGACGGCCGCGCTGGATCCGCGCTGCGCGATGGCCCGGTGGGGCATCGCCATGACGCTGTTCCAGCCGCTCTGGTCCACGCGGCCGACCCCCGCCGACATCCGCCGTGGCCGCGAGGAGATCAGCGAGGCGCGCCGCCTCGGCCTTCCCACCGAGCGGGAGCGGCTCTTCGCGGACGCCGGCGCGGCATTCTTCCGGGAGCCCGATTCCCTTCAGTACCAGGAACGGATCCGCCGCTGGCAGCAGGCGATGGCACGGGTGCACGCCGCCTTTCCCGAGGACGACGAGGCGACCGCCTGGCTGGCGCTGGCGATTCTGGCGGCGCGCCCGGCGGCCGGAGCGGCGTCGCGGGAGCAGTCGGATCGGGCGGCCTCACTCCTGCTGGAGGTCTACCGGCGGCACCCCGATCATCCCGGCGCGATGCACTACCTCATCCATGCCGACGACGTGCCGGGGCGGGAGCACGAGCAGCCCGAGGTCGTCAGCCGCTATGCGTCGCTCGCGCCGCGCAATCCCCACGCTCTCCATATGCCGACCCACATCTACACCAGGCTCGGCGAATGGGACCGCGTGGTGGTGGGGAACCTGCGCGCGGCGGAGGCGGCGCTCGAGCATCCGGTAGGAAGCGAGCGGCTGGTGTGGGACGAGTTCCCGCACGCCATCGAGTACGCGGTCTACGCTTATCTCCAATTGGGTAATGAAAAGGCGGCGCTGGCCCAGGTACGGCGTCTGCGGACGACCGAGCCTCTGGAGCCGACGTTCAAGACCGCCTTCCATCTCGCCTCGACCCAGGCGCGCTACGCGCTGGAGCGGCACGACTGGGCGGCGGCGGCCGCGCTGCGGCCCCGGGAGCCGGCCACGCTCGACTGGGACAAGTTCGCGTGGGCGGAGGCGGTGACCTGGTTCGCCAAGGGGCTGGGCGCGGCGCACCTTGGGAAGGTGGGGGACGCGCGCGCCGCGGTCGGGCGGATCGGCGAGCTGGAGGCGGCGATGGAGCGGGCGGGCGAGCCGGCGTTCGTGGCGCAGATCCGGATCCTGCGTCTCGGGGCGAGCGGGTGGATGCATCAGGCGGCCGGGCAGCCGGACTCGGCCGTCGCGCTGCTTCGGCGCGCGGCGGAGCTGGAGGCGAATACGCCGAAGCCGGCGGTGACGCCGGCGCCGACGCTGCCGGCCGCCGAGCTGCTGGGCGACCTGTACCTGAAGCAACGGCGGCCGGCGGAGGCATTGTCCATGTACCGGCAGGCGCTGCGTCTCTATCCGGGGAGGCGGAACAGCGTGCTGGGCGAGAAGCGGGCCGAGAGTCAGTAGTCACCCGAAGCCTCTGGAGGTGCTCATGGTTCCCTGCGCCAACCGGGCCGTGCCCGCGGTGCTGGCGGCACTCGCGTTTGTCTCGTGCCGCCAGGAGAAGCCGCCCGCCGCGGCGGCGGCCGAGTCTCGCGACACCGCCGACGTCGCCTACGCCCCTCCTCCTCCCTTCGTCACCGTCACCGCCACCGACTTCCGCTTCGACGCTCCCTCGGAGCTGCCAGCCGGGCCCACCACGTTCCGCCTGGTGAACCACGGACCGTCCATCCACCACCTCCAGCTGGTGAAGCTGGGCGCGGGGAAGTCGTTCAACGACCTCCTGATGGCGCTCAAGGCCGGGGGCCCGCCGCCCAAGTGGCTCACGATGGAGGGCGGCCCCAATCCGCCGGAGCTGGGCGACACCGCGTCGGCCACCGTGATGCTCGAGCCGGGCAACTACGCGATGCTGTGCTTCGTGCCGGGGCCCGACGGCATCCCGCACATCGCGAAAGGCATGGTCCGCCCGCTGACGGTCACCGCCGGCACCGGCGGCAGGGCCACCGAGCCCACCGCCGACGTGGTGATGAAGCTGACGGACTACGACTTCCAGCTGTCGAAGCCGATCACGGCGGGGCGGCACATCGATCGCGGTCGAGAATGCCGGCCCCCAGGAGCACGAGGTGGTCATCGTCAAGCTGGACGCGGGGAAGCAGCCGATGGACTTCGCCATCTGGGGGGAGAAGCAGGTCGGGAAGGCGCCCGGGACGCTGCACGGAGGGACCAGCGGGATCATGCCGGGGGACAGGGTGTTCGTGGAGGTGGAGCTGGAGGCGGGGGAGTACGGGTTGATCTGTTTCGTGCCGGATCGGAAGGACGGGAAGGGGCACTACGTGCATGGGATGGCGAAGAAGTTGAAGGTGGGTGCCCGACGCTAGGGTCGGCCCGGACCTCCTCCATTCAGGACGAACCCTGCCCAGTAGAAGGGATGCCCACGGCCCGGCTCCAGCAACATGGATCGCTGGGCACCAGCGAGGGATGTCTCTGCGGACTCTCCCGAAGCCAGGCGATGGTAGAACAGCTCCATGAGTCGCGCTGTCGCCCGATCCTCGACCCGCCAGAGCGACGCCAGCACGCCGCCGGCGCCCGCCTGGAGAAACGCCTGCGTCAGCCCCACCCAGTCGTCGCCCGGGGGTACATCTGCCAGGGCACCTGAGGCCAGTGCGGTTTGGCACGCGCTCAATACGACCAGTTGGCCGTCCAGCGGGAGTGCGAACACCTCGTGAACTTCCAGCCTCGCCTCGTCGTCGGCGCCGGCGAGCTCGATGTACGAGAAGAGCGGATTGTGCTTATTGAGCACACCGAACGTGGCCAGGTGGAGCACATCGTGTTTGGTCGCGCCGGCACGAATCGCGGCCACAGAGGCTGCTTCCTCCAGGAGCACCGTGGCGCGACCGCCAAACTGCGCGCGGATGCTCTCGACCTCCTGACGGGATGCCGGCAGCCGATCGGAATGGGGTGCCAACGCCAGCACACTGGTGCCCCGGCGCGTGCCCGACCCTTGGCGAAGACGCATCCACACGCTCGCCGAGGGGGCATAGGAGAGCTGAAATCGCTCGACCAGAAAGCGGTCGCCGGCCTCGTCGGTCAGGAGGGCACCAAACGGAAGAAAATGGAGATCGCCGTGTGGCACGATCACGAGCGCCCGTTTGCCGGCGAGGAGCCCAGACGCCACGACCGGCTCGATCAGCACCCGGTGCAACCGGCGCAACGGAGCTCGCCAGAGCCCAACCGCTGTGCTGTCCGGGTGCTCGATCGCTGCGCGGGCGAAATCCACCAGGCCGGCCAACTGGCGGCGATCGGTATTCAGGTCGAGGGCCGCGACGGTATCGTGCGTGAGAACCAGCACGGTGGAGCCCGAGTCCGTCACCAGGTACTCGAGCATGACGGCGTCACCTGACAACCCGCCGGCGGCCGTGCGCCAATCCACCGGCTCAGCGGCGACCATGGCGGTGTAGGCCGGATCCGTATCTCGCATCTCGTCGAGCAGAGTCGCGTAGGTCTTTTGAGTCGCATCGAGCGCCTCGCGGGCAACCGCCAGCGACCGCCGCGGGCTCGCGGGCTCGCGCCGGTCCACGGCGCTGGGCGAGCCCCCGGCGATTTCCTCCGTCAGCTCGGCAATCCGGCGGCGCAGATCCTGCTCGCGGGCGCTGGTGCGGGTGCGCGAGGCCACTCGCCCGCGCGCCAGGAGGGCGAGCATCTGGCGTCCGCGCATGCGCTCGCTGACCGCGAAGGTTTCGGCGGCGCGTCCGCGCGCCTGCTCCACCAAGGCGAGCGCAGCGTATACCTCCCACTTGTCCGCCAGGAATTCTGCCCGGCGCTCCTCCAGGCGCACTCTCGAGGCGATCGCCCCCACGGCCTTCACGGCGGCGTTAAGCTGCTCGGCCGCCTGTGGCAGCGCGCCCTGAGCGCGCAGCGACCGGCCGAGACCAGCGAGGAGCCGCCATTGGAGATCCGGCACCATCCTGTTGCCGAGCCGGCCGAGTCCGTGCCGGTATAGCGACTCGGCCTCGAGGGGCGCACCGCGACCTTCAGCGAGCGCGCCCAGCTCGACCAGTGCGGCGACCTGTCCCGGGATATCGCCGAGTGCGTCGAGCGTATCGAGCGCGGCGAGCAGGGTCGTGCGAGACGCCGCAGTGTCGCCGGCCATGCGGCGCGCGCCCCCGGAGAGAAGCCGGGTGAGCGCGGCGGTCCGGCGATCCCCCGCGCTGGCCTGACCGCGTGCGGCGAGGTCGAACAGCCGCAGGGCACCGGGATAGTCCTTGCCCAGCAGCAGGAGCAGCCCCCGTCCCTGTTGCGCTTCCGCCCGTCCGGCGTCGCTCCCCGCTTCCTGATAGAGACGCTCGGCGCGCCGGTACTCTCCGTTCGCTTCGGCGAGCCGGCCGAACTGGAGGTCGAGGTCGGCCAAGGCGAGCGCGACGCCGCCCCGCACCATTCGGGGGACATCGCTACGTGAGGCATCCACCTCGGCCCGCCGGAGGGTGGCACGGGCTCCTTCCAGGTTCCCGGTCGCGGCCTCGAGCGCAGCGAGGTCGCTTCGCACCGCCACCGCCTCGATGTGGCCGCCCGATCGCTCGTGCACGACCAGTGCCTCCGACAGGGCCGCGATCGCCGCGGGATAGTCGCCGCGGCGGGCCGCGAGCCGCCCCAGGTCGTGGAGCACAAATGCCTGCTCGGCGTCGTCGCCCGCGGCCCGGTTCAGCTCCAGCGCCGTCTCGTACGCGGACTGTGCCGCGGCGTAGTCACCGTCGAGGCTCGTGAGATCGCCGAGGTTGGTGTGGTTGAGCGCGGCGTGCCGCTCGCGGCCGGGCACGGAGTTGAGCGCGAGCGCGCGCTGAAAGGCGTGCCGGGCTTCGGCGAGGTCGCCGAGCGACCAGGCCACGAGGCCGAGGTTGTTGAGGTCGGCCGCCAGGCCGCGGGTGTCGCCGCTGCGGGGCCGGATCGCCATCGCTTCACGGTACCGCTGGGCGGCCTTCGCCAGGTCGCCGCGATCCTTGCTCACGCTGGCGAGATTGCCGAGCGCATTGCCGAGCGTGCGGTAGTCGCCGGCCGCGGCCGCGAGGCGTTGCGCCTCACCGAGCCACCGTGCGGCGCTGTCGAGCTCGCCGGCGCTGTACCAGCCGGCGCCGATCGCGCCGGTGGCCACGGCGATGCCCGCCGAGTCGTCCGCCGCGCGCGCGTGACGAAGGCTCTCGCGCCAGAGCTCGAGTGCCGCCGGCACGCCTTCCCGGCCGATCGCCGCCCGCCCGCCGCGCCAGAGGCTGTCGGACGCCGCCATGCGCAGCCGATCGGCCCGCGAGGCGCGCTCGAAGTGCATCACTCGCTGCTCGAGAAACGAATCGCCCCACTGTGCCGAGTATTCGCGTGCGAGGCCATGGGCGCTCGACAGGAGCCGGGCTCGCGCGGTGTCCGTGTTCGCGCCGGATGCGAGACGCAAGGCGCGCGCGACCTCGTCACGGAGGCTGTCCGCACGCGCGCCGGCCGCGGAGAGATCAGGAGCAGTCGGTGGAGGTGGGGGGTGTTCGCTGACGACCGGCGGCCGACTCAGGAACACCAGCGCTCCCGCCGCGAGGGCGAGACCGCCGAACCCGACCTGCTTCCACATGCCGCTACTCGGCCGCCGGAGACCAGGCGGGCTGGCGATGCCAGTACCCCGAGCCGTCGGCGGACAGGACCAGCTGGCGGGCCGCTCCATCCTCGAGGTTCAGCGTCCAGATCCTCATGGGACAGGCCGGCGGTGTGCAGCCGCCATCCAATACGTACTTGGCGAAGGCGAGGCGGCGTCCATCAGGCGAAAAGGTGGGATGCTCGAGGTAGGACCGGTCGTCTTCCCTCGGTTCGGCGAACTCGATACGGACGTCCTGGCCTGCCGGGTCGAAGGACACCAGCGCGGTGGCATGGCGACCCTCGATGGTGAGCGTGGGAGGGTAGTAGAGCCGGTACGGAGCCACGAGCCTCGATCCGTCCGGCGACCAGGCGTAATCCTCGACGATCGGGCCCGCCATGTACTCGCACGACTCGACTCCCTGGCACGGCGGCCACGACGGGACCAGGGGTTGGAAATTCGAACCGTCGGCGTCCATGACGCCGAGCACCGGCGACTCCACCCAACCGAGCGGGATGCTCACGAGGGTGATGTGCCGACCATCGGGAGACCACCTCGGCCACGCGGGGACGGGGGCATAGCTGGTGTTTGGATGTCCCGTGCCGATCAGCTTGAGCGGACTGCCGGACGGGGACACGTCGAGCACGAAGACATCACCGCTGAGGCCGTCGCCATAGCCGACCTCGAACAGCAACCTGGTCCCGTCCGGCGACCACGAAGGGGATCCCGGGGCCCATCCCGCGGTGCCGCCGCTGGCCAGCAGGCGCTCTCCCGAGCCGTCCGCTTCGATCAGTCGCAGCTGGTTGCCGCGGACGAAGGCGATGCGGCCGCCGTCGGGAGACCACGCCGGCCCCTCGCCGTCCGTCAGCCGCTGCACACGAGAGCCGTCCACGGTTGCCAGGTAAATGGCGGGCGGTCCGGTCACGCCTTCGATCGCCGGCTGGGCCAGCCGGACGAACGCCAGCGCCGGCGTGAACGGCTCGGTGCTTTCCTCGGTCGTGAAGGTCGCATCGGCCGGCGCTTCGAGCGCGGTTCCCGCTTCGTCGGTCGCGTCTCGAGTGATCTCCAGGCGGTAGTCGGTTCCCGGCTCCAGCGGGGCAATGGGTACCAGCTTGGCGATCCACGGCTCGATCAGCTCGACTCGCACGTTGACGAGCGTTCCTCCGGTGACGAGCCGCATTCCGACCGGCAGCGACGCGGGGTTCATCGGCTCGCTGAATACCACGACCGGCCGCACGCTCAGCGCGACGTCGGTACGACCGCCCGGCGGGCTGACGCGCACCACGACCGGCGGGCGTTTGACCGGCACCGGGGCGCGTACCTCCGTGACCTTCCCGTCGCCGTCAACCAGCTCGAGGCCGAGCAGGTCCCCCGGGGCGGCCGGCACCGGTGCGGGATCGAATCCGCCGTCCACGACCGGCACGGCGAGGACCGTGGTACCGCCGGTCGTGACATTCCGGATTCGCACTTGCACCATGTCGGAAAGCTTGCCCGCCGGCAGCGACACCAGTGCGACGGACGGGGCGGGCTCGACGGGCTCCGAGACGATGAGCCCGGCCAGTGTGTTGGTGCCCGGATCGTTGTCCGGCAGCTGCGGGCCGGCTGGGCCGTCGGCGCAGGCGGCGCCGAGCACGGTGAGGAGCAGCGTGACTGCCGTTCCTGGTGACGCCTTCATCGGATCGTGTACCCCCATTCCGGGCTGTAGTCGTAGTAGTCCGGATTCTCGGGTGCGCTGACTTCCGGGATGAGCTGCCCGTAGAACTCGCCGGTCCCCACGTTCGTGGCGGCGATGCGGGACTCGAAGGGCCCGACATCCCCCCGATAGGCGATCCAGTGGCCGTCGGGCGACCACGATGGGTCGTTGCCAGCCGCGAGGAAGGCGAGCGTGCCGGCACCGTCCGGGTCCAAGGCGGAGATGAGTGAGCCCGGCCCTCCCCACACGAACGCCACCCGGGACCCATCCGGCGCCCAGGTGGGCTCGCGACCATTCCAGCCATGGTTCCGCTCCAGCTCCTGGTCCGACACCAGCAGGATGGGTGACGAGCCGTCGGCCTGCATCACGTACACCTGCGAGGTGCCGTACCCGACATCTCCCGCGAAGAACACGATGCGGTGCCCGTCGGGTGACCATTTCGGATAAGTGACACAGTCGCCCCACCAGGCGTAGATCGAGGTCGGGGGCTCACAGCCCGGGGAGGCGAAGTCGTGGCTCAGGAGTTGGATATAGCCGGTGCCATCCGCGTTCATCACGGCGATCCCGCCATCGTCATTCCGGAGGGAGACGAATGCCAGTCGTCCGTCAGGCGACCACGCCGGGTACATCCCGGGGCCGAGTATCCGCTCCTCCGTGCCGTCGGCATTGATGACGCCGATGACCGGACCTGACGGGCCATTGCGGTGGAAGGCGATCCGGAGGTCGTCCCACGACCATGCGGGGCCCGTTCCTGCCGTGAGATGGGTGAGGCCGGAGCCATCGCCGTTCGCGAGGTAGATCTGATCGGAGCCGTCACGCGAACTCACGAACGCGATGCGCATCCGGCTGAGTGGCGCCTCCGGAAGTGGAGGGCCTGCCGCGGTCGTGAAGGCCGCCTCCGCGGGCCTCTCGAGTGGCTCGCCGTCCGCGCCGCGAATCTCCCGCGTGAGCTCCACGCGGTAGGTAGTGCCCGGCGCCAGCGGCGAGTCGGGGGCCAGCTCCGCCCGCCAGGGCTCGCGCAGCTCGATGCGGCCCGTCACCATGAGACTTCCGGTTACGAGGCGCATCCCGACGGCCAGGGTGCTCGGGTCCACCGGCTCGCTGAATACCACGCCGGGGTGCACGCTGAGCGCGACGTCGGTCCGGCCATTCGGCGGCGAGATACGCACCACGACGGGTGGCCGCTTGATCGGTACCATCGCGATTTCTTCCGTGACGTTGCCATCGTGGTCGGTGAGCTGAAGCTCCAGCCGGTCATCGGGGGAAGCTGGGACCGCGACGGGATCGAAGCCGCCGTTCACCAGTGGTATCGTGGGACTCACCGGTCCCCCTGCGCTAGCGTTCCTGATCCGGATGCTGACGACGTGCGGCATGGTGCCCGGCGGCAGCGACACGTAGGTGACGGAGACCGGGCGCTGCAGGGCCTCCGACACGATCACTTTCGACAGCTCGCCCGTGTCGGGAGCGGTGGGTGGGCCGTCGGAGCACCCGGCGAGCGCGAGCGCGGCCAGCGCTATCGGAAAGCGATGGCGAGTCACGGCGCACGCCCAGCGACGGTGAAGCGCGCCAGCTCCGAGGCCGTCCACCGGTCCCAGCCGGTCCGCGCGTCCACCTTCCAGAGATAGATGTGGCCGGCCGCGAGCGGCACGGAATCGGGCAGCGGAGTCCCGGTGTCCGGAAGCTCGGTCTCATAGAGCACCTGGCCGTCGGACCGATACAGGATCACCCGGTAGCGGTCCGCCCCGGTGACCCTTGCCCAGTGCAGCCCTCCGGGACGCTCGACTGTGCCGCGCGGGGAAATCGGGACGGGCGTCTGTCCCGTGGGAATCTCGGAGGCGCGGTGCACAGCCGACTCCGGCGTGCGATCGCCGGAGCGCGCGAACAGCGCGATGAAGAGGACTGCCGCCGCCCCGGCGGACACCGCGACACCGCGAGTCCAGTGTCGCGGCCGCCGTGTCACCGAAGTACGGGCTTCGGCAACCGCGGGATCGGCGAACGCCCGCGCGAGCGAGGCGACGACCGCGCGGCACCGGGCGCAGTCCGCGATGTGGGCCAGCATCTCGCTCCGCGCCGCAGCCTCTGTTTCGCCCGCGGCGAGCGCGGCGAGGATCTCGTCGTCGGGGCAATCGGGTCGGCGGTCAGCGTAGGTCGCGTCAGGCATGATCTATCGCACCAATCCTGTGCCGGGGTGATACAGCGAGCTGATACGCTGGGCTCGGAAGACGTAGCCCGGGTCGCCCTCGAGTTCCCAGACGACCGAACCGTCGGCATCATATTCCCTGACCGCTCGGCCGTCGCCGAACGCCACCAGGATGTGGCGATGGGGCAGATACTGCGTCGTGCCGCCGAGGGAGGCGCGGGTGCCGGCCGGGGGCAGGTAGACCTCCGACAGGTGTGCCGCGTGGGCCGACTCGTTCACCATGTACCGCTCCGCCCGGCTCTCCTCCGCCTCGCCGAAGTTGTCGAGCAGCACGAGCCCTTCCGGCGTGGCCCGAACGCCGTGCTGGCCGCGGAAGGGCGGCCCCGGGTCCGCGAAGGTGAACTCATTGCGCAGGCCGCCCATGCGCCATCGTACCGCGCCAGTACGGGTATCGATCGAGGTGATCTCGCTCAGACTGCGGAAGGAGACCAGCAGGTTGCCGGCGGCGTCCAGGTCCAGCGAGTTCCCGTGGGTCCAGTTCACGGCCTGACCCGACCGGGATGCCGGCTCGAGGTCGGTGATCGCGAAGTGGTCGAACGCGCTCCATTCGAAGACCAGGCCGCCTGCCGGGTCGAGGTGTTGCACGACGGTGCCGGTGACCGCGGCTTCCGGCTGGCCGCCATCACCAGAGAGGTCCATCGCGCGGGTCTCGTCGCACATCAGCCAGTAGGAACCGTCCGGCTCGACCAGCACGTCGTGGAACCGCGGCGCGAGGCCGCGGGCGCAGCCAAGCCTGCGGGTTACGTTCCCGAGCGGATCGAGTTCCAGCAAGGGCTCGACGTCCTCGGGATCCGGCGTGCCCGGCCGGGCGATATAGTGGTCGTTACGCTGCGGCTGGAAGTTCAGGCTGGCACCCGGCAGGCGGACGTACCAGACGACGCGCCCGGAGTGGTCGAGCGCGACACCGTAGGAGCCGATCGAGAAGACCAGGTAACCCGGCTCCGCGCCCGTCCCGCGGGCGTGGAACTGTGGGAGATCCTCGGGCAGCGAGCCGGTCGTGGCCTGAAGCCGCGGGCCTGCAATCGTGTCACCCGCGCCGAAGGCGACGACCTGGAGCTCGTAGGTCGTCTCAGGCCACAATCCCAGCACCGGGATCCTCACGTCGCCCTCGACGCGCGCCACCCCGGGCGTGGTGCTGTCGAGCGATGCACCGGGACGCCCGTAGCGCACGACGACGCTCTCGGCCCCGAATGCCCGGGCGGTGATCTGGACGCTCAGGACGTTGTCGAGGCCTACGGTGGCGGCGGACGTTTCCAGTGTCGGCGGAGGCGGGCATGCGACGCAGTCCATGGCGCCGTTGCACCCGACCATCAGCAGTGTCGCGGCCCAGACGAAGATGCGAGGTGTCGCAAGAACGGCTCTCACGGCGAGCACTCCACCTGGAACTCGACGCTCAGGGTATCGCCCGGCTCGGCCACCGGCGGCTGGACGGGACTGGAACTGGTCACCTCGCACGCCGCCGGCAGGTCCCGGAGCTCGATCGAATAGCTCGCGCCGGGTTCGATCCTCGCCACAAGGGCGCCGTTCGGCGGCACGGTGCCGAGCAAGGAGGGACCGTAGTAATAGCAATAGTAGTTGGTGAAATCGCAGGCCCACGCCTCGTACTCGACGGCAGGCAGGGGCCCCGTCGTCGGGGCGGTGATCCGAATGCGCGTGGGCTCGCACGTCACCCTGAAAACCGCCGAGGCGGTATCGCGGACTACGGCACCGGCCGTCACGTTGACGGTCAGCTCGGCATCCTCGACATGACAGTGCAGCGGGGAGGTCAGCGATACGACGTGGTCGCCAGGTGTCACCCGCGCCACGTAGACCGGTGTTCCTGGATTGAGGAACTGCGGCACCCCGCCGTCCACCCGGACCTCGTGGACGCCTTCGACGGCGTCTCCATCCGCGAACGAGATGCTGATCACCCCGGTCCGCGCACGGCAGACCGCGGTGAACGTCACCGGCACGACCTCCGCTTTTCCTACCGTCACGGTGCGCGAGGCCGCTCCGTCCGTGGAACAGTTGTCCGCGAATCCCTGAAGCGTGATCGTGCGAGTGCCCGGCCCCAGCAGCGCCAGGACCGTGGCATTGGCGGGAACCGCCAGGCGGTCGACTCCATCCACCACCACGCGGTACCCGTCCGGGTCGAGATCCGTGCCGGCGGTCACTACGGTCACGCGCGCGCCGGTCGCCTCGCATATGACGTCGAACCTAGCTGACGCCGTGCCGGTGGGCTCCACCGCGACCTCGCGAGAGAGGCCGCGATCCACGGCGCAATGCTCCGCGACGCCGACCAGTCGCAGCAGGTGCCGGCCGCTGGAGGTGCGCAGCTCGACGGTGTCGTTGGGATCGACGACCCTGGAATCCGAGCCATCCACCGTGAGCAGATAGCCATCCTGGTCAGGCGCGTTCCCGGTGGTTTCGATGGAAACGAGCAGCGTTCCGGGCTGCGAGGGGCTCTCGCTCTCGCATGACATCAGGCCAATGACGAGGATGGGAAGGACCAGCAAGCGACGCCGCATGGCCGTCTCCGTTCGGTGACTCGAACGTTGGACGGACAGCGGTCGGGGAATTGCTTGTGGGGAGGGTTACAGGTCGCCGAGGCGGATGTTCGACCGTTCGAGTTGGGCCCTGAGGTCGGCCAGAATCCGCTGCACGCGGTTGTAAACGGCCTTCGCGTTGGGGAGCCCCAGCACCCTGGCAACGTGCTCGGCCGGAAGGGCTTGCACTATATAGAGCTCCGCCACGAGCCGATCCTCGGGTGCCAGGCCCGAGAGGGCGGCCTGCAGACGCTCGCGCCGCTCCGCGAACTCGGCCGGATCGTCCGGATCGGCCGGGTCGGGTTCCGGCGGCAACGCTCCCAGCTCGCGCAGGATGTTACCCCGCCGGCCCGCGGTGACCGCCCGGTACGTCGCTCTCAGCTCAGCAAGGAATTGCTGGAAACGGAGACCGGACGGCTGTTCGAGCTTGATGAGCTCGTAGGCTTCGACGTGGCTCCGATGCTCCACGAACACCAGCTCGAAGATGCGACGTTGAGTGGCAGGGAGACCTTCGGCGAGGCGGGAGAGCCGAGGTCGGCCGTCGCGGTGGCGAAACCAGTCAACGACGGCATGACGGAGGACGGCGACGAGCCAGGTGGAGAACTGCGCTCGAGGAGTGGGCTCCTCCGCCCGGATCCGCAGGCGGCGCATGTCGTCCTCGCGCAGCTTCGCGCAGAGGTGCGCGAAGAGCTCCATGCCGTCGTCGTAATCTTGGGTGTAGTGCCGGATCGTGGCAAAGATCAGCCGGCGATGGCGGGAGACGAACCCGTCCCACGCCACGTCCGGTTGGCCCTGCTGGAGCGGGAGGAGCCAGTCTTCCATGCCGGCCTCGCGCGGGGTGTCGCGACGGGTCTAGTCTACGGGGGTGGGGGGAAACCGCAACGCAGCGATTTGTGTGGGGCGGCAGCGGCGGGTGGGTATCCGCACAAATTAGATTCGCGCCTGACAGGTAATCAGAAGCAAGTAACCATCTGAGACGGAAGAATTTGCCGTTGCATGGCCGCATCAGCGCGCGACGCTTGCGGCCATGGGAGACGAGCGGTAACCTCGGATCATCCTCCCCGCATTTTCCTATCGAGGCATCATCCATGGGTATCGTCGCGCAACGGTCCTGGGTCGTGGCTCTTGCGGCCGCTTTTTTCGGCTGCGGCGGAGAGGGCCCATCGGCGCCTCCCTCTGACAGAGCTTTCAGGCTCACCGTCGGTCCGTACGTGATCGCCAGGATGCCCCCCACGACCAGTCTCCGTCTCGAGGTGAAGGTGTTCGACCGTGACGGCGCGCTGCTGGAGTCGCCGCCGAACTCGGCGTTCGAGTGGACCAGCGATGATACGACGGTCGCGAGGGTGACAAACGATGGTGTGGTCACGGTCCCCGCGTCTGCCGTCCCAGGTGTCCCGACCCGCATCGGTGTGAGATACGGCGAGGCTCAAAACGGTTTCGCCGTGATCTCCGCGCTGCCGCCGATCGGCGCCAGAGTGGAACCGGAGCAGACGGTCACGCCCGGTGCCCGGATCACGGTCTTCGCGCTGGCAGTAACGCCGCGGGGACTCACCGAGGACAGTCACATCGCCGCGTTCACCCTCGACCCGACGTCCACCACGGTCGCCCGCCTCGTCAAGCTGGGTTGCGATGAGGATGACATCGACTGCCAGAGCGTGCCGCCGGATGCCGCCCTGCTCTTCACCGAGGCCCCTGGCCAGGCACACGTGCGGGCGTTCGTGGACGGGCACGTCGGCGTCAGCACCATCACCGTTCGCAACGTGGGCTTCGCCTCGGCCTCCGCCGGCGAAACGGTCACCTGCGGGACGACGTTCGATGCGCTCGTCTTCTGCTGGGGCGACGGGTACCTGGACACGCCGCTCCAGGTCGAGCGGCCCGGCTTCACGCAGGTCCAGGCCGGCGCCGAGCAGGCCTGCGGACTCGACGCGGACCGCCATCCGTTCTGCTGGTCCGGCCGCGACCGCGAGCCACGTTCGGCCGGCACCGTCCAGCTCGCCAAGCTGGCGGCCGGCGCGCAGTCGGTCTGTGGGCTGGATGATGGGGGCAACGCATGGTGCTGGGGCAGCAACGAGTCCGGTCAGCTCGGCGACGGCACGAAGACCTCCACCGCGACCGCGGTCGCGGTGGTGGGTGGGCTGACCTTCACCGACATCGCCACTTCCGGTGACCACTCCTGCGCGCTGACCCCGGATGGCGATGCCTGGTGCTGGGGAACGAACGCCTTCGGAGAGCTGGGTGTGGGACCGACCGGTGTCTGCGGCCTCCGCAGCTGCTCGACGATGCCCGTTCGGGCGGTGGCGGGTCACGGGTTCACTCAGATCGTCACCGGCAAGAACTTCACCTGCGGCCGCAACGCGATCGGTTCGGTGGCGTGCTGGGGGAATCCGGACAAGCTCGGCTCCGACGCCACCGGGCCGCGCGGCACGCCTCACTCGGTCGCCAGCGGGCGGATCTTCATCGCGCTCTCTGCGGGAACCGACCACGCGTGCGCAGTCGGACAGGAGGGCGGCGCGTATTGCTGGGGCTCCAACGATGTCGGTCAAACCGGGCAGCCGGCGGTGCCGGACGGGTTCCTGAGGGAGCCGACGCTGGTGCCGGGCGGCCACACCTTCACATCCATTGATGCGGGCTGGGGTCACACCTGCGGGATCGCGGTGGAGGGACTGGTCTGCTGGGGCTTCAATGGATACGGCCAGCTCGGCGCGCGGAACGTGACGGGGGTGGGGCCGGTGCTCGTGGCGGGACAGGGGCAAGCGGTTCCTTAGCGTGATCGTAGGCCAGGGTGGGGTAGGGAGACATCCGAACGCTCTGTCTCGCCGGTCTCATCGCGGTCATCACAGTGACCGCCGCGGCCGACGCGTCGGCCCAGAAGCCTCGCACGGCCATCATCCAGCAAGCGCCGCGCAACGAGCAGCGCTGCCCGGGCGGCGGTGCGCTCGTGCGGCGCGCCGATGCGCCCGAGGACAAGAACCGCAACGGCTGGGTTTGCGAGGATCCGGGGCAGGGCGGCGCGGTCCGGGACGACCGGTCGCCAGACGAGATGTTCATCCCGCGGGGCGAGTTCTTTACGGGACAGCGCCGAGGGAACGTAGGGCCTCTGCCTGGGGACACCACGTCCGAGGAGAGCTTCCCCTCCCGAAGGATCCGCGCGCTGATGAAGGATTGGGACTCGACGGCCTCTCGCGACTATGTCTCGTGCTCCGGGGAACACAGCCGATCGACCCATGCTCCGACCTTGGCGATCGCCCCCGAGTGGATGACTCAGCCAGCCGGCGGCGGCCGGCGCCTCCTGTCAGGCCCGAACACTCGGCTGTGCCTGACCCGCGACGCGGTGCCCCGATCCGACGGCCAACTCTTCGTCTTGAACCAGAGCGTCGCCTCGGGTTACGACCCCTCGGGGGCGGCGGGTGGCTGGCGGACCTGGGTGACGGTGTTCGATCGGGGAGCGGATGGCGACGCGAAGCCGGTCCGTTCCTTCGACGTGGCGGAGGCCAGGATCGGCGCGGCGACAGGGTTTGCGGTGGATCGTGAGGGATGGGTCTACATCGCGTCGGCGCCGTGGCAGGAGCGCACCGACGGATCGATCGAGGTCTTCGCGGCGAGAGCGAAGGGGAACATGCGGCCGATCCGCACGATCTACGGGCAGCGGCGAACGGGGCAGCCGGTTGGACTCGCGGTGGATCCCTGGGATTCGCTGTACGTCACGAACCAGCCGTACGCCGCGGTCAGGGTCTACTCGCCTCGGGCTCAGGCCGACTCGCCGGCGGTGCGGCTGCTCGGCGGCATGAACACGGGGTTCGTCATTCCCATAGGTCTCGCCCTCGACCGGCAACAGCGGCTCTTCGTCGCCGACCGGGCCGGCGACCTCAGGATCTTCGACCGTGGCGAGACCGGCGACGTCGAGCCGTGGCGGGTGATCAGCGGCGGCGTCGGGGATCCGTACCATGTGGCGATAGACGGCGGAGGGTTGCGGTACGTGCGCGGGGAGCGCGGCGCGGGGGTGTATGCCGCCGATGCGTTCGGCGAGTCGAAGCCACTGAAGCTGGCCCCCGGCGAGTCCGCCCCCACCCTGTTCGCGTCGGATTGGGCGGATCAGCTGTACGTCCTGCAGCGCGACACTGTGATGGTATTCGCTCCGGGCGGCTGGATCGATCGCGCGCCGAGCCGAGTCCTGGCGGTCGCGCCAGGTGTGACGGGCATGGCGGTGGACCGCTCGGGGTGGTTGTACCTGGCCAATGGTGACTCGTCGTTCGTCGCGGCGTATCCGCCTCGGGCCAGGGGCAATGACTCACCGGCCCGGGTGATTGCCGGCGACCGGACACGCCTCACCCGGCCTACCGGCCTTGCGATCGATCGACACGACAACCTGTACGTGGTGAACGGCAAGCAGCCGGCCAGTGAGGCTGCCATCCGCGTCTACGGTCCAGGCGCCCGGGGAGAAGCGCTGGCAACACGGGTCATCAGCGGGGGTAGCACCGGACTCAAGGGAGTTGCCGATCTGGCGCTCGACAGCCGCGGTGATCTCTACGTGGCGGAGCGTGGGCGGATCGCGGTGTTCGCCAAGGGCGTGGACGGCAATCTGGCTCCCAGTCGTGTCCTGAACGGCCCGCAAGCCGGGCTCGGGCCGGTGCGCCGCATTGCCATCGGGCTCGGGGATACGCTCTACGTTCTGAGTGGCACGGACATGCCGCACAGGTGGTCAGGGCCGATGAGTCGACGGCCAATACTGGAATCCACGCTGGCGGTTTATCCACCGATGGCGAGCGGCGACGACGAGCCGGTGCGCACGGTCGCCATTACCCGCGAGGGGAAGAGCGAAGGGTTGGCGACCGGCGGGTTTTTATCGCCTTCTGGCATGGAGGTCGACTCGACAGGCGCGGTGCACGTGTCGTTCTGTGACCCGACGCCGTCGGTGGTCACGTATGCACCCGGGGCGAGTGGAGCCGTGGCGCCGACTCGGATGGAGCGAGCGGACACTGGTTCGTTCACGGGGCCGAGCGGGCTGACGACGGCGTGTTGGGGCGGGTTCATGGTCGTCGCGAAGTAGCGGAGGATACGGACGGGCTCGGCGGGAGCCGTCCGGCAGGCATCCTCCGCGCCGCGGCGCTCACGATCCAGGCGAGCGTGCATGCGGCTGCGAACGGAAGCATCCGGGGTCGCACGGGAGCGTCCCGCCGATCTGGCGACCGTGAGTCGCTCCGCAATGACGACACGCGGGCCGCCAGCGTCCGTCTTCGTCGCCCAGCGAGCGTACGCATGGGAATCATCTCCCACCCGGCAAGAATTACCGCGTGGCTCTCCTGACCATCCTGCTCCGCGCTCACCAGTCACCGTGATGACTGCTCCAACGGCCGACCGATATCGATCACGCATCGACGCGGCGATCATCGAGTGTCCTCTTTTCGATCTCGCGTCCGATCGGCGGCGCCGGCGCTCGACGATCTTCTTCTCGCCTCGCATCACCCGCAGACATGACGTGCACGCCGCTCGGGGTGCCCGTACATCGCCTTTGTGGAAGCGACGTTCCGCTCATTGGGCTCGAAAATATCGCCATCACCATCACGCATCCTCGACCAGCGATCGAGCGAGCCTGGCACACTCGATGCGTTCAGGGCTCAGCGATCGGCTCGCGGCCCGATGCGCTCGCCGATCCTTCGACAGTCATCGAGCAGGTTCATCACAGCGCCGAGGATGCCGGGCCATCCGCCGAGCGCGCACGCAGGAGGAAGTATGAACGGGGCAGTGCGCAGGATGTTCGAGATGGTGGCTCGCGCCGTGAACTTCAGCGACGCGCAGCCGGACACCGATGCCGGGCACGCGGTGTCGGTGGAGCGGCTCAAGGAGGTGAAGGCGCAGATGGAGCAGATCGCCGCCATGCAGCGCGCCGGGCTGATCGACGTGCACACCGGCGCGGTGGAGAAGCGGCGGCTCCGGCGGGAGATGCTGGCCGGGCCGATCGCGCACCTGGCGGAGATCGGCAGGCTCGCGGGGCGGGAGCATCCCGACCTGGTGAACAAGTTCCGGTACAAGCCGAGCGGGAGCACGTATCGTGGCGCACCGAACCGCCGGGCGGAGCATGCAGGCGGAGGCGGAGACTCACAAGGAGGTGCTGGCGAAATTCGGCTTGTCGGAAGCGGTGCTGGAGGTGTTCGGGCAGCTGCTGGATCAGTTCGACGCGGCCGTGAAGGTCGGCACGCGACGGACGGGCGGCGCATACCGGGGCCACGCAGCGGCTCGGGGCGCTGGCGCTGGAGGCCGGGCAGATCGTGCGGGCGATGGACGCTCGGAACCGGTACCGGTTCAGGAACGATGAGCAGGTGCTGGGGGCGTGGGTCAACGCGAGCACGGTGGTGGCGCGGCCGGTGGCGGCGGAGGATGATGGAGGCGCGACGCCGGCGCCTGGTGGGGGGACGGGGGCGGGGGATGTGAGGCCCGCGGCGTGAGCCGGGGGTGGGTGACCCGGGAGTTGGGCTGAGCCGCCGTCGAGAGTTTCGAGATCTCGGCGGCGGTTCTAGCGATCCAGGGGAGTAGCCCGCGGAGCCGGGCGAGGCGACGAGCCAGTCACCACAAGGGCGGAGAGGTTGCGAACGGTGCCCACCACGGGGCCTATTCCACCAATCTGCGACAACTCTCAGTGATTTGTTGTCGCACCTAACAGCACAGCGCAACCAATTCCGA
The DNA here is from genome assembly GCA_963720365.1 of uncultured Gemmatimonadales bacterium. Classification (GTDB taxonomy): domain Bacteria; phylum Gemmatimonadota; class Gemmatimonadetes; order Gemmatimonadales; family GWC2-71-9; genus CAVVWJ01. The sequence goes on from CAVRFK010000007.1 coordinate 453,800, forward strand.
CTCACGACAGGGTACACAGGCATAAGGCCACATGCCGCGGACCTTACTAGTTCGTGGATTGAGTCCTACGTTCATGGCGGTTGTAAATCTGTAGCCTTCCCAAAGCGCTCAATAGCTGGCTCTTGGTTGAATTCGCGCGACGGACTAGCAAACCAGTAACTGTGTTTGTCGGATCGCCCTCCTATGTGAAGCCAAGCGTTCCGCATAGGCAGCATCTAGCGAAGTCCTCGGCTGACAGAGGCCTTTGCAACTTCTGATTGGACGATGTAATGCCGAGATCAGCGAAGAAGGCAACTACCCCCAAGCGGATCGTTTACCTCTGGGGGGCAGGCGCAACCCAAGGAGAAATCGCCTATCTGGGGGCTCACAATGTTAATCTGTTGATGCGGGATAATGATGACTTCGGGGACGGTATTGCAACGCGGATACTTGGAAAGGTACCTAAAAAATGGCGCTCGTCTTTCCTCACGGACACAGGAACGGACATCGAGAAGCTCATCAGTCTACTTACTGCGTGCAATGTGGCGAGGTACACCAAGCTCGCCGAGACTTTGCGGCGCCTCTATTTCGAGGATATCTGCGAGAACCTGGCAAAAGCCCAGGTTCTTAACTAGCACGAGTTATCAAGTGGTGTTCTCAGGATGCATGTTCATGAGGTCTTCAAGCAGCGTGAGACACTAACAGGCATTATCACGACAAACCATGACGGGCTACTTCAGGCTGCATGGCAAGAGGTTGGTACCGAGGTAAACCTAGGAATCCCATTCACCTCGGCTGATGTCTCGCAGAGTGTAAACGGTAAGCCACCGGTGATTCACCTACATGGCTCCTTCACCTGGAGCTTTGGTTTGCCGCTCAATGTGCGGTTGCTTACCGACTCATCCACGTATTCCCCCGACACTGTCTGGATTCCTCCCACGATTCTGAAAGAGTCAAAGAGCTATCCATTCAACAAGCTTGCTGGACTTGCCTATGAGCTTCTTGCAAAGAGTTGCGATGTGCTGCGGGTAATTGGCTCTGCACTCACTCAGAATCATTGGCACGTCCTGTCGATGATCTTTAATGCTCAGCGACATGCTGAACTGACTAAGGGAGTGCCATTTCGAGTTGAGCTCATTATGCCGCAAGGCGCGGGAGAGTCCATTGTAGGTGAGTGCTCTTACCTGAAAAACTTGACGTCCATTGGCCAACTAACGGAAGGCGATTTTGCGCCGTATAAGGATGACCCTTCGGCAATCACTTCTGAGATGAAGAACCCCTTTTTCTACTGGCTAAAGCAGAAGCTGATCTACCATAATGGCAATGGCGATTTCGGAGCCACTCCTGTAGGGTCTGCGCTTGATACAATCGCCGGGGGGTTACCATGAGACGCAGGGTCGAGGACTGGTCTGTAGGGAAGCTGCACAAGGAAAGACATAGAATTTCGTTCCCTGAGTATCAAAGGCAGCCTAATCTATGGTCTGTTGAAAAGAAGCGACTGCTCATCGATTCTATCCTTCAGGATATCGACATTCCCAAACTCTATTTCAACGAGACTACTGATAGGAGCCTCGAGGTTGTCGATGGCACTCAGCGACTTTGGTCGATCTGGGAATTTATCGATGACCAGTATCAATATGGTGCCCCAGGCAATCAGCTTTGGTATTCTGAACTTCCTGTAGCGCAGAGGCGCCAAATACGGGACTACGAGCTTCAGGTCACCATTCTAGAGGATGCTCCCGATGAATACTTACGTGAGCTATTCTTACGACTACAGTTAGGGTTGCTTTTGGTGACTGGCGAAAAGCTCAATGCAGCAACCGGCTCCATGAGGGAGTTTGTTTTCAAGAAAGTGGTCGCACAGAGCTTTATCGACAAACTGCGAATCCCAAGGCACCGCTACGCGAAGCAGACCCTAGGCGCCCAGATTGCTATCAACTCGTTTTCGCGAGCAAAGATTGGGGTGTTCGCAAGGACCCGTTACGAGGATCTGCTCGCTTTCTTCAAAGAATACGAGAAGCCCGTAGGTCAAGATCTGTTGTTCTTCCGCCAAGAAACTAAGAACATCCTTCGCGTACTGGACGAACTCTCGACTATCTTCGGCGAACGCGCCGCGGAGTTGAGCAACCGCTCCTATATCCTATCGGTCTATATGTTGTTTCAGGATTGTGAAACGGACCTAGGCTCGACCAAAGCGCGCAAGACCTTCCTCGGCTTCGTGTTTGCCCTGTGGTCCAGGCTCAAGCAGGAGGCAAAGGCGGGTATCGATCGCCAGAACCGGGAGCTTTACAGCTTTGAGAATCTTCTCAGTAGCGCCCCGGGCGAGAAGTATCAGATCGAACGCCGCCATGAAAAACTATTGGAATACTACGGACACTTCCGAGAGACTGGAAAGATCAAGGGCGACTCATGAAGTTCCCACAATTTGTAGGGCGTACCGATCGTTAAAGGTTCGTGCATCCTACCAACCTTTCTCAACAGGGCACTGCATGAGTACAGTCGGGTGATTACGAAGGCACGTTCATTCAGGCCGCGTTCCCCGAAGCTAGGGCCGAAGCCCGGCGCGGTAACGAGCTCTTTGTACCGATACTACGCAGGCTTTTCGTCGCCATTTGTCGAGGACGTTATGGCGTGGTTGGGCCTGTCCGACCAAGGCCTCTTGATCGATCCGTGGAACGGCGCAGGCACGACGACCACGGTAGCACTACAACGAGGTGTCCCATGCTGGGGTGGGGACATCAATCCAGCGATGGCTGTGATAGCCAAGGCCAGGCTACTCGGATCGCATGTGAGTCCTAACGATGCGTTACTCTGCGAGAAGCTTCTCGGCGAAGCGCGGGATCTCGTTATACCGAATGATCCCCTGCACACCTGGCTTGCAGATTCAGGAGCAGCGGCCGTTCGCGGTATTGAACGGTCGATTGCATTGTTCATGGACACAAACGTCGGTCTAGATGACATCGAGGCGCGCGTATCGAATCTGTCGCCGCTTGCTGCCTTCTTCTACTTGGTGTTGTTCCAGGCCGTTCGTAAGCTCTTAGCACCATTCGGCTCTAGCAATCCAACATGGATAACGCAACCGAGTGACAAGAGAAGGAAGCTGAGGCCTTCTCGTAACACGGTTCACGATGTCTTTCGCAGGGAGCTACTTAAAGCTGTCAGCACGCACGGCCAGATCACAGGACCGCCGGCAGCGCCGCGAGTTAGCTTTGGAGCCACCAAGCCTACGATTCGCGTCGCCACGTCAACCCGACTACCACTTGCTAGTAGATCAGCGGATGCGGCAATCTCGTCACCACCGTACTGCACACGAATTGATTATGCGATGGCTACATCACCTGAACTCGCTTCACTTGGAATTTCCCCTGAGGCGTTTCGTTGCTTACGCCGTGAAATGATCGGCACCGCGACGGTGGAGAAGTCTTACGCCGATCTAGAATTTTCCTGGGGCCCAACATGTTGCCGCTTTCTTGCTCGGGTCGCCCGGCATCGTTCAAAGGCTTCTGACGGTTACTACCTAAAGAGTCACCTGCAGTACTTTAGTCAACTAGCCCTATCCATTAGGGAACTAGATAGAGTCTTGAAGAAACGGTCGCCTTGTGTACTAGTGGTTCAAGATTCTCATTACAAGGAGATTCACAACGACCTTCCTTCTATTGTTAGCGAGATGGGTGAGTCAGTTGGCTGGCGTCGGGTAGCGCGCGTGCCCTACTTAGCCAAGCACAACATGGCTCGCGTTCATCCTTGGACAAGAACTTACCGGTCATCGCTTACGGCCACCGAGAGCGTACTCATATTCGAGACCGGGAGTGGCTAATACGCTTCTTGCAGCATGGATTATCAGACGGTTCGTGCTCCGCTACCTGGACACCGACATCATGCTCGGCTGGCACGGCGAGGTCACTAACTGATTATCCACCGAGGGGTCCGGTTTCGTAGCACAATTCTCCCTCCTTCTTCTCCGGCCCCCAACGCAGATCGAGCACCGAATCACTCCTCGTCGCCATTCCCAGCCCCTGGTCGAAAATGCCTACGGTCCGCTCTGGGTGACACGTGCCCCAATGAGGGGAGACCGGACGTCTGGCCACCCTCGTCCCCCGGCGGCAGATTCCGACACCCCCGTCCCCACGACCAGGCCATGCCCGCACCGCCGGACCCGCTGGCCGATGCCCTCCGTGACCGCTACACGCTGCAGCGCGAGCTGGGCCGAGGCGGGATGGCGGTGGTGTATCTGGCCCACGACCTCCGGCACGACCGTCCCGTCGCCCTCAAGGTCCTCCATCCCGATGTCGCAGCGGAGCTAGGGCCCGAGCGGTTCCTCCGGGAGATCCAGCTCACCGCCCGCCTGCAGCACCCGCACATCCTCCCGATCCACGACTCCGGCGAAGCCGCCGGCCGGCTGTGGTACGCGATGCCCTACTTCGAGGGCGAGTCCCTGCGCGACCGGCTGATCCGGGAGCCGCAGCTTCCCGTGGAGGACGTGCTCCACATCGCCCGGAACGTGCTCGCCGCGCTGGGCCAGGCGCACAAGCACGGCATCCTCCACCGCGACATCAAGCCCGAGAACATCCTGCTCGAGTCCGGCGAGGCGGTCCTCGCCGACTTCGGCATCGCCGCGGTGACCGACCCTGGCGGCGCCGAGCGGCTGACCAGGACCGGCGTCGCCATCGGCACGCCGCTCTACATGAGCCCCGAGCAGGCCGCGGGCGCCCGCGCCCTCGACGCCCGGAGCGACCTCTACGCGGTGGGCTGCGTGCTCTACGAGATGCTCGCGGGCCACGCGCCCTTCCTGGGCACGACGCCGCAGGAGGTGATCGGACGCCACATGATGGATCCGGTGCCGCCGCTGCGCAGCGCGCGGAGCGGCGTCCCCGCATGGCTCGAAGGGGCGATCACGAAGGCGCTCGCCAAGGCGCCGGCGGACCGGTGGAGCAGCGCGCAGCAGTTCGCGGACGCGTTGCGCGAGAGGCCGGCGGCCGCCGCGCGGCCCAGGTGGCAGCTCGCGCTCGGCGCGGCGGGCATCGTCGCGGTGGCGCTGGCGGCGGGCTTGTTGGTCAGGCGGCCGCGCGAGGCTCCGACGGCCGCGATCCCACGTCTCGCCGTGCTGCCGTTCGAGAATCTCGGCGACTCGGCGGATGCGTACTTCGCCGACGGGGTCGCCGACGCGGTGCGCGGGAAGCTCACCGCGTTGCCCGGTGTCGAGGTGATCGCGCGGGCGAGCTCGATGGCCTACCGCCAGACCAGCAAGCCGCCGGAAGTCGTCGCCCGCGAGCTGGGCGTGCGATACCTGCTGACCGGCACGGTGCGCTGGGCCAAGGGCGGCGCCGCGAGCCGAGTGCAGGTGAGTCCCGAGCTGGTGGAGATCCGCGAGGCGGGAGCGCCCGCGAGCACCTGGCAGCAGCCCTTCGACGCGGCGCTCACGGACGTCTTCGAGGTCCAGGCCGACATCGCGGGCCGAGTGGCGCAAGCGCTCCGGCTGGCGCTCGACAGCACCGGACGCCGGCAGCTCGCCGAGCGGCCGACGGCGAACATGCCCGCCTACGATGCGTACCTCAAAGGTGAGGATGCGGCTCAGGCGTTCGCGGCTTGGGATCCGCCCACTCTCCGGCGGGCGACGGCGTTCTACGAGCAGGCGGTGGCACTCGACAGCAGCTTCGGGCTCGCCTGGGCCCGCAGCGCCCAGGCGTACGCGAACCTCTACGGCGCCAGCAGCACCATTCCCGGCCTGGCGGAGGCCGCGCGCCGGCGGCTGGAGCCGGCGCAACGCCTCGCGCCGACCGCCGCCGAGACCTATCGCGCACGAGTGGATTACGAGGCGCTGGTTCGCCATGACAACCTGCGCGCTCTCGCGATCGCGGAGGAAGGGCTGGTGCGGCACCCCGCCAGCTCCGAGCTCATGGCCAGCGCGGCGATCATCGAGCTGATCCTGGGTCGCCTCGACGCCGCGGCGGCGCGTCTCACCCGGGCGGCGGCGATCGATCCGCAGTCCTTCATCGTCGCCCACTTCTCCGCGCTGGTGACGTATCTGCAGCGCCGGTGGCCCGAGGCCCGCCGCGGGTTCGAGCGCGCCCTGAGCCTGGCGCCGACCGATCTCGGCGCGATCGAGTTCCGGCTCTCCACCTTCCTGAGCGAGGGCGACCTGACGGCGGCACGCCGCGTGATGGACGAGCTTCCCGGCGAGGTGAACCGGATGCAGCTGGCCGCAGCGTTGTCGGAGCACGACCTCTTCTGGGTGCTCGACCGGCCGACTCAGGATCGGGTGCTCGCGCTGTCGCCCGCGGCGTTCGACGACGATCGGGCCAAGTGGGGCCAGGTGCTGGCGGAGGGGCATCTGCTGCAGGGGAACCGGAGGCTCGCCAAGGTGTACGCGGATTCGGCGCGCATCGCGGTCGAGCGGCAGCTCGCGGGCGTGCCCGACGATGGCTATCTCAACGTGTACAGGGGCATCGCCCTCGCGATCCTCGGCCGGAAGGCGGAGGCGATCGCCGCCGGCGAGCGGGCGGTCGCCCTGCAGCCGATGGCGGAGGACGCGCTGTTCGGGCCGCAGATTCAGCAGCGGCTGGTGCGGATCTATCTGATCGTGGGGGAGAAGGAGAAGGCGATGGACAGGCTGGAACCGCTGCTCACGGCGCCGTTCTGGCTCACGCCGGCGTGGCTCAGGCTCGAGACTACGTATGCGTCGCTGCGGGGGAATGCGCGGTTCGAGCGGATAATCGCTGGGAAGTAATGTGTCATCCCGAGCGTAGCGAGGGATCTTGCCCGCGGTGGTCCGAAAGCGGCCGGCAAGGTCCCTCGCTACTTGCCGCCCGCCTCGGCGGGCGATAACGTCGCGGATCATGGAACACCGCTACGCTCGCAATTCCTGCCGCCCCGCCATCCTGTTCGTGGCGCTCGCCGCCGCGACTGCTCTGCCTGTACAGGCCCAACGCTCCTATGCCATGCGCTACGACTGCCGGACCGCGGAGCCCAACACGCGCGGCAAGCCGGCGCCGGGCCGAGGAGTTCGTGCGGGAGAAGCTGAAGGCGTTCGTCCCGACGCAGGAGCAGGCGCTCCGGATGCGCACGCTCGAGGCGGAGGCGGAGCAGGTGAAGCTCGCTTTCTATGGGATCAGCTCGACCTGCGAGCAGTTTCTGCGAGGCACGATGGATCGGGAGCGCCGCCGACCTGTCGCTGCAGGGCTACGAGCAGACGATCGCCAACTTCATCCATGACGTCAGCAGCGACGTGACGGCCGTGGCCAGCCGAGCCCAGGTGGGCGACCTCGACGTGATTCGGAAGTCGCTGACCGAGATCGGCAGCACCGGCCGGCAGGCGGCGCTGCTGGGGGAGGACGGGCTGGCCGAGGAGGCGCGGAAGCAGATGGTGCAGACGCTCACGGGCTTCAGCGGGGCGTTCGTGAACGAGACCTGCTGGGACCAGGTGTTCGACGACGAACTGCCGTTCAGCATCAACCGGCAGAACGAGATACTGGGTACTGGAATCGACGTGCGGCCGTGCGCGCAGCGCCGCTTCGACGCGATCGTGTCGCCGCTGGTATTCAAGAGCTGCACCATCCGCGGCGTGGGACGGTGGGAAGTCGAGTGGGTGATGCCGGGGGCTTCAGGCGGCAAGGGGTCGGGAGAGCTGGAGGAAGAGCGGGACGGGGCGAAGGGCGATTACAAGGTGGAGGTGGAGAGAATGAACGTGGCGTATCGGGCGAGTGGGGATCTGAAGCTGACTCGCCGCGACAACGGCCCCGGGAACAAGGCGACGTACACGTTGTCAGGGGAGATGGATATCAAGCTCATCAAAGGCGACGAGATGGTGAAGCAGATGGCGAAGCTGATGGGGCAGAAGGTGGGGGGGAAGCAGAACTTCAGCGTGGAGGCGCAGGTGAGTGAGAAGCCGTGCCGGGCCCTGGAATGAGCTGACCGCACCTCAGGGTTTTCCTGTATGTCGTGGGCCGATCGCGGTGGGTAAGATGATTGGCCGTCCAGTAACCTTGCAGTCCTGCAGCTGACGCTGGCTTCACTTCCTCACGAACGCCTGACCCAAACATCATTGGAGAGGAAACGTCCTCTATGAGCAGAAAGCTCGTGGCCGCGTGCCTTGCGCTCGCGCTCGGCACCGTGGCATGTCAGGATCAGAGCACGAATCCCGTCGGACCCCCCACCAACAGCATGCAGGCCACCGGTAAGGACGCCTTCAGCGATCTCGCACTGAAGCGCGGCCTCGTGCGGATGCCGGTCACCGGAATCGTCAGCGACCAGTATCTCGGCGACCTCACCAGCCGCATCATCGATCCCTCGGACTATGTCTGCCAGCCGGATTCGCCGGTGTTCGACTGGGCCGATGCGGAGTTCAACGAGGCCCTCGCGCAGGATTTCCCCGAGCTGTTCCAGCTGATCGTCGACTTCGCGGCGGACCAGGTTCCCCTCGTCGACGCGCTGTTCCTCCTCGACGAGAGCACTCCGCAGGAGTTCGGGTACGACGGCGCGTTTACCAAGGTGATGCAGAAGACCGACCGGGACGTGAAGCGGTTCTGGGACATCCCGTCGGATGACATCCTGCTGCTTGCGATGAAGGGCACGATGCTCCAGGACGAGGCGCGGGTCGCGGCGGTGTACGAGAACTTCTTCATCGACGGCGACGGCACCGTGATCACGCCCGCCGAAGCGGCCAGCTACGCGGCCACCGTCAAGCAGCTGCTGAACCAGGCCGAGACCCTGGACGGCGGCGACGACCCGCTGTTCAGCCTGAACGCCTTCGCGTTCTCCACCGCCGGCCAAGCGGACCGGATCGTCATGGGCGACGGCATCCTCGAGGGATTCAAGGTCGTGGGCTTCGCCGACGTGGCGCCGCAGGCCATCTACGCTCACGAGTTCGCCCACCACATCCAGTACGAGAACGAGTACTTCGACGAGGTCCCGCCGGGCGCCACCCCACCGATCGCCGCTGCCGAGTTCACCCGGTACACCGAGCTGATGGCGGACGCCATGGCGGCCTACTACCTGACGCACAAGCGCGGCGGTACGATGAACAAGCACCGCGTGGCCGAGTTCCTCAACGTCTTCTTCCAATTGGGTGACTGCGCCTTCAACAACCCCGGGCATCACGGCACCCCGGCGCAGCGGATGCGCGCGGCCCAGTTCGGCTTCGACGTGGCGGATGAGGCCCAGAAGCAGGGTCATATCCTGACATCCGACGCGTTCCACGACTTGTTCGTGGCGGCGTATCCGCAGCTGGTGGCTCCGGACGCGACGTGACGCTCGTGACACCCTGACGGAACGAAGGGGGCCATGGCACATGGCCCCCTTCGCTTCGTTCACACAATCACTCGGCGCCGCCACGGGGGTCAGACTTGCGGCCATACGCCCCGGCCCGTACCCTAGACGCGACTTCCCCCGGAGCCATCATGACCATCCAGGCAGGCGTCGTCGTCCAACGACCGAAGCGACGCTTCTACACCGGCATCGCGGTCGCCATCGCCATCACGGTGTTTGCCGGATTCGCCCGCAGCTACTTTCTCCGCGTCTATTACGACCCCACGCCGCTCGCCGGGCTCCTGCACCTGCACGGGGTGATCTTCACCGGATGGGTCCTGCTGTTCATGGGCCAGTCCACGCTGGTGGCCGCTGGGCGAACCGCGCTGCATCGGCGGCTGGGCGTGGCCGGCGCGGTGCTCGCCGGACTCGTCGTGATGGTGGGAACCACGACGGCGGTGATGGGGGCAGCGCAAGGGCACGGCCCGCCCGGCGTGCCGCCGCTGTCCTTCCTGGCGGTGCCCTTCTTCGACATGGTGGTGTTCGCCGGGCTGGCGGCGACGGGACTCTGGTATCGCCGCCAGGCCGGCATCCACAAGCGCCTGCTGACGCTCGCCACGATCGCGCTGCTCGCCGCCCCGATCGCGCGGCTGCCGTTCGGCGCCGCTGTGGTCGGCATCCCCGGCGTCTTTCTCCTGTCGGATCTCTTCGTGGTGGCGTGCATCGCCTACGACATGGCCACGCTCCGGCGGGTGCACCCGGCAACGATCTGGGGCGGGCTGGCCATCGTGCTGTCCCAGCCGATTCGGCTGGCGATCAGCGGCACCGGCCTCTGGCTCGGCTTCGCCGCGTGGATCACCGGCGCGGTCCGGGGCTGACGCTCGCCGACACTACATTGCCCCCCTCCTCTCCTGCCCCAGGCCCCACATCGATCACCCAATCACTCTGCGCCGCCACTGCCACATCGTGCTCCACGACGATCACCGTGTTCCCAACATCCACCAGCGCCGACAACTGCACCACCAACCGCTCCACATCCACCGCGTGCAGCCCCGTGGTCGGCTCATCCAACACATACAACGTCTCGCCACGCGAAGACCGCTGCAGCTCCGTCGCGAGCTTGATCCGCTGAGCCTCGCCGCCCGACAGCTCCGTCGCCGGTTGCCCCAGCCGCAGATACCCCACCCCGACGCTCCGCAGCACATCCAGCGACCGCCGCACACCAGCAGCTTCCTCCTCCGCGAAGAAATCCGAAGCTTCGTCCACCGTCATCCCTAAAACTTCGGCAACGTTCTTCCCCCTGTATGTCACCTCTAACGTCTTCGAGTTATACCGAGCGCCGTGACATGTCGGACATGGCGCATACACACTCGGCAGGAAGAGGAGCTCGACCATCACGAACCCCTCCCCTTCGCACGTCTCGCACCGCCCCTTCGCCACGTTGAACGAGAACCGCCCCGCATCGTAGCGACGAGACCTTGCTGCCGGCGTCGCGGCAAACAGCTTTCGCACTCCGTCGAACAGTCCGGTATACGTCGCCAGGTTGGACCGCGGGGTCCGCCCGATCGGCTTCTGATCCACCATCACCAGCCGCCGTATCCCCTCCATCCCCGATACGATCCTTCCGCCGGTCCGGTCCACCGGCTCGCTCTCCAGGTCCGGCCCCGATTCCTCCGTCGCCTCCACTTCATGCCCCAGCGCCCGCTGCACCAGCTCCACCAGCGCCTGGCTCACCAGGCTCGACTTCCCCGATCCCGACACGCCGGTCACCGTCGTGAACACGCCGAGGGGAAACGCGACGTCCACCCCGTGCAGGTTGT
>CAVRFK010000008.1:0-29972 GCA_963720365.1 uncultured Gemmatimonadales bacterium
CCTCAGATTTCGCTCGGATCTCGTGGTGATTCGATCACTTGCCGGGGGGACGATAGGCCACCGACATCTTCGCGGCCTGATCCATCTCTTCCGGCGTCATCAGAACGTGGGTCTTGAGATGCGCCGCTCCACTCTGGTTGACGGCCAGACTGAGCGCCGCGGCGGTCACCGCGTCCGGCACATCGACGATCAAGAACAGGTCGGTAGTCCCGAACGCGTAGTAGAAGGCTTCGACCGTTCCGTTCAGACTCTTGAACAGTTCCGTCACCACCTTCCGCCGGCCGGTGCCACCTTCCTTTGCCAGCCCCTTGGTGCCCTCGGCAGTATAGGACGCTTCCAGCAGGTACTTCGGCATTTTGACCCTCCGTTGAGATCGTTCAGACACTAAACCGCGGTACACCGATTCCCTTGCAGTGTGATCAGCCGGCCCTCACGTACGGCAGTCCGGGATCCCGCGTCAGCGCGTAGACCACCTGGTCCACGATCTTGCCGTCCTTCACTGCTGATCGCCACAGAATGCCCTCCCGCTCATACCCGGCCTTCTCGAGCACGTGCATCGACGCCGTATTCCAGGCAAAGACCGGCGCGTACAGCCGGCAAAGGTCCGGCTCAGCAAGGGCGTGCTCGCTCGCGGCGCGCACGGCTCCCGTCATGAGCCCGCGGCCCCAGAACGGCTCGGCGAGCCAGTAACCGATCTCCGCGCTCATGCGCGCAACGTCCTGTCCGCGCTCGATGGTCAGCGCGCCGATGGCCTGGCCCTGCACGTCGACGGCCCACACGCCTTCCGGCGTTGTGGCGGCCGCGGCGTAGCCGAGCCACGCGTCAGCCTCGTCAGGTCCATACGGATGTGGGAAGCGGTCACGCAGGTTCAGCCAGATTTGCCGATTGTTGGCGTACTGCAGCAACGTCGGTCGATCCGCTGCTCGCCATGGCCGCAGCCGGCAGAGGCCACAGTTCAATTCAGACGCAAGCGTCAACCCAACCTCTCCAGCTCAGGCAGGTTCAAGAGCGCGACTTTCCCACCGTTCGACGCTGACACCCTTCACCACGAGCCACAACGGAAAGAGGAACTCACCGATCGACGTGAACTGGCTCAGGGTTACCCCACCATTGGAAAACACCAGGGCTGAAGTCACATCCGTCAGATGGCCGAGACATCCAATCATCAGCAGAACGCCCAGCAACTTGGGAAGAAAACCCGACTTGAAGACCAGATAACCGAAGGGCAACAGCCAGAGACCCCAGAATATCTGGGCGATGTAGATCCCGTACCTGTGCAGGTCGAGACGAAACATGACCTGAGCTTGCAGCTGCTCTGCGTTGATCGCCGTCAGGTAGTCGGCGCCGCTCAACAGCAGCAAGGCGGCAAACTGATTGAGCTCGTTGATCAACGCGATAGGGACACCCACCAGGAGCAGGACGACCATATGCCCGGCAACGTGCGAGTTGACCGGCTTGAGCAGCTTGAACAGCGCCATGAGCAGGACGATGAAGATCGTCTGGCTGACGAGCCAGGCGACGATAGCGCCACGAAACGTCCCTTCAGAGGCCATGATGTTGCTGACCGTGGCCGCGGCATCGCCATGCACGATGAGTTTGTCGCGGACGCTCAAGCTGAAGAAGGCGAATGGGAACACGAGGAGATACAGGAGTCCTGCGACTCGGGCGGTGCGGTCGACCGAAGTCCTCTCTTGGCCAGTCACCTGTCCCTCCTCCCTAGCCAGCGCTATGGATCACCAGCCGACAGATGAACAGCGCAAACGCCGATCCGCCCAGAGTCGTCCGAATCCAGTGCAGACGATTCCAGCGTGCCAGCAGGGATGCGGCCCGAGCCCCTGTGGCGTCCAGGGCCGGATCGAGGAGCCGCTTGGTGATGGGTGCAATGAACAGGAGGGTTATCGGAATCGGTAGGCCCAGGAGGACCGCGTTGATGCCGACATACGCATCATGCAGCTGCCAGGCCGCCGCAAGGCCGAGCAGGCCGCCGATGGCGGACCTGGACTCTTACCACCGGCCAAACCCCCAAGTCGTATTGAGCCCTATCCACACCATGATCGCCGCGAACGCCAGATATATCGCCGCCGTTGCCCCATCCCCGATGACATTCCTCAGCCACCGCGCCCGATAGTTCTCCCAGAACCACCAGGGCCGCAGAATGGTCAGGACCCCGAGAAATCCGCCGAGGCTTACCCACATGGTCCGATCGCGATTCCAGTCCGCGATCTCCGCTATCGCCAGCACGCTGCCGACCAGACCGAGCGAGACCAGGAAGAGAACAACGCCTCCCCACCACCCGCTTCGGCCCGTATCTGGTGCGTTGCCTTCGGAGCGAGGCGCCGACCACGCCCTCGCCGCGATCGCGAATAGCGCCACGCTCAACAACGCGAGGATGATCGCCCCGGCTCGCAGGTGCTCTGGTGCCAACTCTCCCATTCAGAACGTTGGCTTGAAGACCATGAGCACCAATGCCGCCAAGGGCGTCAGTATAGCGAAGATTCCCCATAGCTCCCACCGTCGAGAGAGCGCATGGTATTCCGCGGGACTCCACACGCCCCCAGCCGCGGCGGCGGCGGCCATCTCGCGGAGCCGGACTTGGAGCGGAGCGATTTGAACCACGAAAGCGGCCCCTGAGAGCGTGAACAGCAACGCTCCCAAGCCTATCCACGGCGTACGCAGGACGGGCAAGTGCGCCATCCCGGCAGCCCCGAAGCCGGACACCAGGATGAGGAGGACGCTGGGGATCGTGAACCAGCGGTCGCTGCGAATGATGCCGTCCAGGGTATGCGCAATGATCCGCGGGTCTCCAGTGCGATCGCCGTGGGCCTTCCAGAAAAGCCCGGTGATGATGTTTCCGAGGAACAGGACGGCGGCCAGGACGTGCAGGGTTTTCATCGCCAGGTACATCGTCGAATCCCCCGCCAGCAAGAGTGCTTGGACCTGCGCCTCAGGCGGACCCTGTCGCAGCCGCCGGGTCCTGTCCGTAGTACCGACGCAGGGCTTCGTAGAGCGCCGGGCGCTCGAGCTGCAGCTCTGTCGGACGTTCGAAAAATGCTTCGGTCGCAACCGCGAAAAACTCTGCCCTGTCCGTCGCGCCGTAGTGGTCCAGGACTCCCTGGGTACCCATCTCTGCTTCGCTCACCAGATGCTCGAACTGAGCCTCCAGCATCATGGCCCACGAAGCGAGCGCCCTGGCGTCGGGAAGTCGCGGCACCCCATCGAACTGGCCGCCGGTTGCGTCAAGTTGATGAGCGAATTCGTGCAAGACAACATTGTGCCCGTCCTTCGGGTCACGCGCCCCCGCCTCCGCGCTATCCCACGCCAGGATGACCACGCCCTGCTTCCACGACTCCCCTAGCGAGGGTGCCTCCGGATCCTCAGCGTCCGCGGAGGGTGTCCAGCTGAAGCGGCGCGGTTGGAAGGTCCCAGGATAGACCAGGACGTTCCTGAGATCAGGGTACGGCTCCCCCGGTTGCTCCAGCACCAGGAGGCAGGCGTGGGCAGCGATCATCACCTGCATGTCTTCGGTCAGTCGCAGTCCCGCGCAGCCTTCCCAACGGCAGCCCAGAATGAGATGCTGCATCTTCACCAATAGCCGTTCACGCTGGGCGGGCGTCAGGCGATTGGTGAGGGGGACCCGCGAACCGAGGAGGGAGCGCCAGAAGGCGGGGACAGGCGGAAAAATGGACGGCCGAGAACTCGGTCCGAGCAGCATTCGTTGGAGGGCAGCGCGGCCGACCGCGAACGCGCCCGCAAACATCCCGCTGGCGATCAGCATGACCAGAAGTCGAATCAGCACGTTGCGAGGATATCAGCCAGACGCTTCGGTCCTCTCTCGCGCCCCTTCCGCGACCTCCCGCAAGAAGAGCGACGAGCTCCCGTAGTCGATCACCGCGGCCTGGGCCTCGTAGACGTCTACGCCCAGGATCGCTTCGATCGGCCCCGCGCCCTGCTGCGCCAGCGCCGCGTCGGCGTGACTCAGATCCATGGCTACGAGCACCTCGGCGCGAGGCACGATCTCCCCGAGACGGAGCTCGGCGCCGCGCACCTCGAATACCTCCAGATTGATCCCGCCTGCCCCGCCACCGGATTGGCCGAGGGGCACCAGCTCCAGGCCTAGGCGGCGGACCAGGTTCAGACTGAGAACGGTGTTCGCGGCCCCGGTATCGATCAGCACCCGGATCGGGGTTCCGTTCAGGGTTCCGGCGGCCTCGAAATGGCCGACACCCGTACGCACGAGTGGCACCCGTTTGAACCGGGCTGCGGCCAGAAGGGAAGCAAGCGCCGTCATGATCTGATCTCCGTGTTTCGAGCTCCACGCCCGATGAGCTTTAGTCGACGATGAACAGGGTCGCCCCGCTCGCGCTACGCGATCGATGTGGCTCCGCGTTATCTGCAACTTGATAGCTCATCCCGGGCTGTAGCCGAAAAATGCGGCCATCAGCCAACTCGGTCTCGAGCTCGCCGGTAACACAGTAGAGAATGTGACCCTTCTGACACCAGTGATCGGCTCGATAACCGGCTGAGTACTCGACCAGCCGCACGCGAATCGCGCCGAACTCCTGAGTGCGCCACCGCGCCACCCCGGCTTCGCCCACGCGCTCGGTGGGAGCGATCCGCTGCCAATCGGTGATGCCGAACGGGATGCCATTCATTTGCACGACGGCCGCCCCGGTAGACCGGCGATATGCTGACTAACCGTCATGGCGCGGCTGAAGCTGAATCCCGGGCTGCCTCGCGTGCTCGAGCCGAGTCACTGACGTTCAAGGCGCCCTGCACACCCCGGGCTCCGGGCAGCGCCGACTGGCCGATGATGCTGTCGCGCTCGCGTTCCGTCCGGCCGGCGCCCACGGTCGTGCCACCGCCGCACGCGCCGGTCAGAATGGCCAGGGCAATCCCCGCGATTCCAATCGTTGGCATGATGATCTCATGAGTTGCTGGTGATGAATCGTACTCCGCCGGCTTACGCCGCGCCCGGCTTATCCGTGCGCCGCGGCGATGCCGGCGGCGCGTCCCGTCGCCCAGGCCCAGAGGAAGTTGTATCCACCGATCGGGCCGAACGCGTCCAGGACTTCTCCCGACAGGTAGAGCCCCGGGTGCCGCCGGCTCTCCAGCGTGCGCGGGTCCACCTCCGCGAGACTGACCCCGCCACCCATCACCTCCGCCTTGCGGTACCCCTCGTCGCCGCTCCAGGGAAGCTCGCCGCGCACCAGTACCTCGATCAGCCGGAGGCGCTCATCTCGCCGAAGCTGCGCCAGGGGGCGGGACGGATCCACACCCGCCGCCTCAGCCAGGGCGTCGGCCAGCCGGTCGGGTAGCTCGCGCCGGAGCACCCCGCCGACCGTACGGGTGCCCTCCGGCTCGAGCGCGGATGCCCACGCCGCCTCGTCGAGCGCGGCCCATTGCACCGAGAGCCGCGCGCCGCCGTCACCCTCCAGGCGCGACCGCACCAGAATGTGGGAGACATCGAGCACCGACGGGCCGCTGTAGCCGCGGTGGGTGAACAGGAACCCACCGCTGCTGCCGGCACTCCTCTGGCCGTCGCGTGCGGTGATCGTGACCGGCAACGAGACGCCGGTGAGCGCCGCGAACGGTGCCGGGCTCGCGACCGCCGGCGTGAGCGCCGCGTAGGTCGGGTGCACCTTGTGCCCCAGCGCCGCGAGGATCGCCAGCCCGCGGCCGTCGCTCCCGGTGTTCGGCACCGACAGCCCGCCGGTCGCGATGATCACCGCGTCCACGACCAACGGCTCGCCGTTCTCCCGCTCGATCCGCCAGCCGCTCGCCACGGGCTCGAGGCCGGTGACCGTGGTCTCCGTCAGCACGCGAGCCCCACGGCGTGCGCCCAGCCCCAGCAACCCGTCCCGCACGTCTCGCGCGCGGTTCGACGCCGGGAACAATTTGGCCGTCTCGTGCTCCTCGACCAGCGGCAGGCCCACCTCGCGCTCGAAGAACGCGATCTGCTCAGCGAGGGGCCACGAGCGCAGGATGTTTCTGAGTGTATGCGGTGACGAGTCGGTGACGAACCTTCGTTCGTCCACGCGCGCGGGCAGGATGTTGCAGCGGCCGCCGCCGCTGATGAGGATCTTGCGTCCCCCGTCGCGCATGCGCTCGATCAACAGGGTCTCGGCGCCGCCGGTGGCCGCGAAGATCGCGGCCATGTTGCCGGCGGCACCCGCCCCGATCACGGCGACGCGGCGCGGCACTGGGTGTCCGGGGGCTCAGCCGGCAGAATCATCCAGCAACCGCATAAGATCATCGGACCACGGTACGCGTGCACGGTCGCTCCAAGGCCCGGTCGTCGGAGGAAAGTTGGTGCGACTATAGGCCCGCCGGTCATCGAAGTCGATGACGGCGTGAGTATAGCTGTTGATCAGCAGGGCAGCCTTGAGCCCGTCCGCTGACCATACGATCTCGGCCACCGACGGGAGCGCACGATCGGTGACATTCTTCACACTGTAGATCTGCACGGCATCGAGGATGGTGCCGGCCGGCGCGGTGCGTTCGTAGGCGTAGAAGTAGCCGGTCTGGCCGTCATCCTCGAACACGACGCTGTATTGCGACGTCGGCGAGTCGCTCGCGAGCCACGTTTGCTCACCGGGTAGAAATTTGGATGACGGCAGAATCGGGTCTCAGCCGCGCACGGCCGCTTTGATGGCGGCGACGTCGATCTTCTTCATCGGCATCATCGCCTCGAACGCCCGCTTGGCCACGTCGCCGCCCTTGGCCATGGCGTCGGTCAACACGCGCGGGGTGATCTGCCAGCTGACGCCCCATTGGTCCTTGCACCAGCCGCACTGGCTTTCCTGCCCGCCATTGCCGACGATCGCGTTCCAGTAGCGGTCGGTCTCTTCCTGATCGTCGGTCGCGATCTGGAAGGAAAAGGCCTCATCGTGCTTGAACTGCGGCCCGCCATTGAGGCCGATGCAGGGTATGCCCGCGACGGTGAACTCGACCGTCAGGACATCGCCCGTCTTGCCGTCGGGATAGTTGCCCGGCGCACGGTGTAGGGCGCCGAGGCTGCTTTGGGGAAAGGTCTTGACGTAGAAGCGCGCAGCCTCTTCGGCATCATGGTCGTACCACAGGCAGATGGTATTCTTGTTCATTGTCGCCGACTCCTATCACCGATCAGTAAGAATGTCGTGTATTGGTCATTGGCTGGCTCGACACCAAGCCATCCGTGTGTAGCGCGCGGCAGCGACAGGCCACCAATATCGTAGGTCAAAGTCACTGTGTCAGCGCGGACGAGCAAGACGTAGGGAGGCCGCGTGCGGGGTTAGGCAGCGAAGGGCCCTGCTAGGGGGTAACTCGAAGCTTTCTCTCGAGCACCACTGGCCTGTCCTCCGGGGCAGCATGGCCGATGATGCGAACGGTGGCTTCCCCCGGCCGCTCGAAGCGCAGGTGGGCGACACGCCAATCCATCCGTAGATCCGCAAGGCAGACCACCGTGTCCGGCAACTCGGCGGGCCGCTTCTCCAGGTACGGCCTGACCTCGGCGCGAAGTCCGGAGAGCTCGACGTCGACCGAGCCCGGGTTGATACAGCCACCTCCAAACGTGGTGAAGCGGAGTGTCACGACATCGCCAACCTTGGTGGACGTCGGCAGCTCGACCGTACTGGTGTCCCCATAGTATGCCAGGTCCGACGGCGCGGGCTCACCCGGGCGCACGGGTGGCGCGTGCGGTGGACCGCCGCCCAGGCAACCGGCTGAGGTGCACAGCACGGCTACACTTACACTGAGAGCGGTCGAGCTAGAAACTCCGTGACCCATTGGCCAGCTTTCGAGTGGCGCCCCATTGAAGCTCAATGGATCCGCCTACCTCGAGTCGTGACCACTGCACGCTCAACTCGCCGAGTCGATCGCACACTCTCCCAATCATCGCGGCCGACAGCAACCTCCGTTCGACCTCCGAGCACCCGGCCGACAGCTTCTCGACATACGCGGTCAGGTCCTGCGCCTCACGTCGCCGCTCGGATGACGCGGAGCGAGCCAACCAGGCCTGATGACAGATGCTCGCGGCCCGTTCCGACAGTGCCGTCTGATCCTGTCCCGCTTGCGCGAGCCGATCGCCGCGGCGCCGGCTGCGGCGCTGGGTTCGCGCCCGCTCCCTCGAGGAGCTTGAGGTCGCGGGCAAGCGAAACGTACCGGCGTCACCACCAGCGGCGAGCTGGCCGAAGACACCGAGGGAAAGCCCGAGCGTGTCTTCCACCACGAAGTGAATGAGGTCGTGCGGGAGCGCAGGATCGTAGCCAGGAGCGGGATTCATCACGACCGACGGAAATGGAGGACGCTCCACCACGACCCCATACCGCCGGGAACCGGTGCGACTGAAACTGACGTTCATGCCTAGCGAAGCTCTCCCGAGGGGTTGCCACCCCCAAACGTCAAGCTACCTGCGGCTCCTGCAACGCCGACCAGCCCCGCAATGAGGGCGATGGTTCCGGAAGGGTCTTCGCGCCGCACCGCCAGCTCTCGAATTTGCGCGGCTGGAACTGCGACAGACGTTCGCTCCCATTGACCAGACACGCCGGCTGGGGTGACGAGCGCATTCTCGATCACCAGCTGGGTTCCGTCGGTTCGCGTCACCCGGACGCGTTGCCCAGCTTCACCTGATGCGAGCTGCACGGGCAGTGCGCCTGGGACCTGCCAACTCGTGCAGCCCAATAGCAATCCAGCCAGCGCCGTGGCGGCAACCAGTTGACAGTTCATTTTGGACCTCCGGGCGCAGGATCTCAAAGTTGAAGCGGGATCAACGATGGGCGTCATACCCTAGAGACGCATCAGGCCGCCCGGGAGCGACAGTCTGACCCTGTGTCCGCTGCACGCACCAACATTCCGCCTCGTCGAGCCACCCATCCCGCTGACCGCCGCCTGGCGACTATGCCCATCCGGCCACCAGGACGACTCCAAGTGCGATCAGCACTGCGCCCCCCGCACGTGAGAGGCGGGCCCCGACGAACCCCAGCTTCTCGGCGAGGATGAACAACGTCAGGACGCCCACCCACGCCAGGTTCATCACCCCGACCACGAAGAGCACGGCCATCAACGCCCAGCAGCAGCCCAGGCAGAAAGTGCCGTGTCGGAATCCCATCAGGAACGCACCGCCCGAGCCGTCGCGCCAGTTGCTCATCAGAAATCCCAGCGGACTTTGGCAGTGGGCCAGGCATCCGATCTTGAGCGACGACAGCTGATAGGCGCCCGCGGCGATGAGAATGACACCGGCAACCGTAGTGCTCGTGGTCGCCATCGCCGGTGACAGCAGCGCGCCTTCGTGCAAGGCCCATTGGGCGGCGGTCGCACAGGCGCTGAACGCCACCCAGACAACCAGGTAGCCGAAGCCGAACGACGGCACAGCCGGCACCACGCCGCGATCCTCTTGCTGAGCCTGCATCCCGGCGAAGAGGAACAGGACGGGCAGGGCGGACACGGCCATCATGCCGACCATCATCACCGCCCACATCACGAACGTCAGCAGGAGATCGCCGGCGCCCCACGGCTGATCCATCACCATCGTCATCCCCGCCATCGCCGTGTCGCCCTCGACGGAGGACGTCATCTGACGATTCAGGTGGACGAGGTAGGCCCAGGCCAGCGCGGTGATGAGTACGATGCAGCTCGCAATGAGGGCACGGTCGCGGCGGGAAGGGGCCGGGACCGAGGGGCTACGCGCTTCGCCAGGAGAAGGGAGCGTACTGGCCATGGTTCTTTCCGCTGGTGTCGTGCCAGCTCACGCCCAGGGCGTCAACATGGCTCTTCGCTGCATGGGCGAGCGCGAAGCGGCTCGCGGCGGGATGACCCGTGTTCTCCAGATGGATGGGCTCGGTGATGTTGGGGTCGATCCCCATGGCCCCTTCGGCGGCCATGTCGACGAGCTTCGCTGCCGTGACCGACCATTTGGCGCCGGCGCGATCGAATCGGATCGGCGCCGACTCCACGCCGAGAAACTTTCCGACCAACGCTGACAGCGCCGCCATGGGGCCGCCGGCGGACCCGCTCGCGATCGAGCTGATGGCCTCGTGTTGCTCGGCGCTCGCCTGCGCGTCCGCGATGACACCGACCGACCAGTTCCCCTTGCCCATCTCCTTCGGCGTGTAGAGGAGAACGATGAAGCCGAGTCCGTCGAGCGGAACCGTGCCGTAGGTGCCGCGTTCGATCTGAAACGCCATGGCGACCGTGCAGTCCCCTTTGGTCGGCATGACGGCGAGCTGCCCCGGCACACAGGGACAGACGAAATCGCAGCTGCAGGTTTCGTAGTATTGACCAGTGACTTGCCATGATGGCGTAGCCATGTCCCACTCCAGTCGGTGCCAGGTTCGTTCGCCGGTCAATAAGTTGGAGTAACCGGGTGGGGAACGCCAGCGAGGAACGGGATCAGCTGGTCCACCAGCTCCCCCGGGGACTCTTCCATCAGAAAATGACCGGCGTGGATCGCTCGGCCGCTCACCTGGCCGGCCCACCGGCGCCAGATGGCCAGCGGGTCTCCGAACCGCTCGACCAGCCCGTCCCCCGCCCACACGGCCAGCAGCGGACACCGGATGCGGCGCCCGGCCTGGCGGTCGGCGGCATCGTGCTCCAGATCCAGTTCGTCCCCGCGGTACTCCGCCGATATGGCCCGGAGGACCTCCGGTTTGCGCATGCAGCGGAGATAGTCATTCACCGCGTCTTCCTCGATGGCGTCACCGGCGCCCCACTGCTCCAGGATGCTGCGCAGGTAGAGCTCGGGATCGCGCCCGATCAACCGCTCGGGCACATCCGACCCCTGGGCCATCCAGAACCAGTGCGACATCTCCTTGGCCGCCTCGTAGGTCAGTCGCTCCGCCATGTCCAGAATCGGCAGGATGTCCAGCACGGCCAGCGCCTCGATGCGGTCGGGCAGGTCCAGCGACATCCGATAGGCAACCCGGGCGCCCCGGTCGTGACCCACAACCGCGAAGCGCGGCACCCCCAGCTCGGTCATGGCATCCGCGAGCATGCGGGCCATCATCCGCTTGCTGATGCGGTCCGCGCTGCCGATGCCGCTCGACCAGGTCGAATCGCCGTAGCCGGGAAGATCCGCCGCCACGACGGTGAACTCACGGGCCAGCGCCGGCGCGACCTTGCGCCAGGCCAGGCTCGTCTCCGGATACCCGTGCAGGAGCAAGACGACCGGCCCGCTGCCGGCTCGGCGCAGGCACACCCGGCCGGCGGGAATCTCGACTAGCTCGCGGGAGAAGGTGTCGAAGCTCGGAGCGACCATGAATCAGCATCGCCGCCAGGACGACAACCGACCGTGACCCTGGTCACGGTGGAGAAGGCATTGCTGGAGGAGGGCGGTCAGCCCTCGCGCTTCATCCGCTCCTGGCGCGCGCGTTCAGCGTCGCTCGGTGCCTCGAGCTCCGTATCGCCGATCTCGATCTTGCCGGCGCGCTCATAGTGCGCGATCACGAGGCCGGTGCTCGAGACCCGCGATCTGGCCAGCTTGTAGCTGTGCGGCACCGAGCCGTCCGCGAACAGCTTCTTGCCGCCGCCGAGCACGACCGGCACGATGAAGACGCTCATGGCGTCCACCAGGTCGTTCGCGAGCAGCGCGTGCACCAGCTCGGTGCTGCCCTGGGTGACGAGGTTCGGGCCGTCTTCTTTCCGCAACCGCTTTACATCGGCGATGTCTCGCAGCAGCACCGAGCCCTGCCAGCTGGTATCGACGTCACCCGAGCGCGACACCACGTACTTCTTGATGTCCTTGAACAGCTTGGCGATGCCGCCGGCGGGAGCGGCCTCGTCGTAGAAGGGCCAGTATGCCGCGAAGATCTCATAGGTCTTACGCCCGAGCAGGAGATCGCACTTCTCCTCGAAGACGCGGTCGATCTCTTCGCCGAACACCTGGTCGAAATAGGGCATCACCCAGCCGCCGAACTTGAAGCCCTTCGTGGGGTCCTCCCACGGCCCTCCAGGCGCCTGCATGACTCCGTCCATGGACACCTGGGCGCCGACAATGATCTTCCGCATGGTTATCTCCCGGGCTCATCGGCATGCGTCTACCGCTGCCAGAAACCGTGGTCGATGCCGCCCTGGAGGTAGATAGCGAAGGTGCCATGCCCGGAGATCTCCGTGGGCGGAACGGCTACTACGCCGCCGGACTCCACCACCGCTGCGACGGCCGCTTCGATGTTATCCACCAGCCAGTAGGGTCGCACCACCGGCGCTTCATTCGCACGCAAGGGTGCCCGTACTCCCACCAATCCGCCTCCTGGCATTTCGGCCGTCCGGGCGTTGCCTAGCCCGGTGTCCGGCTTGCCGAACCGCACCCCAGTCGCCGCGGCGTACGCGGTACAGACCGCGTCGATCTCCTTGGTCACGATCTCGAGATAGTAGATCTGCATGCTGTTGGACCTCTGGTTGCCATGAACCTTCCGCTGGTTGTCGCCCATCCTTCGTGGCGCATTGTGATAGGCTTGCAGGCCATCGCGCAACCTTACGTTCCCGCGGCCGCCACAATGAGGCGTCTCCCACGGTATACGGCCACCGCGGAGCCTTCAGCCAGGAAGGCCGACCGGGGCCGCATACCGAGGCATTTCGCGAAGCCAGCCCCGTACACAGACCTCACGTCGCAGTCGAACCGCGCTTCGACAGAAAGGGGCGGGGCTCAGGACTCGCGGGCGACTGATTGTGCACGGTTTCTCTGGGATGCTACACTTGGCAATGAGCGTGCGGCTCGAGGGCCTGAGAGGATTTTCATGCGCGACCAACCGTCAGATGAATATCACCCCGACACCCAGGTTCGGACCAACGACGATCCGCGGCTGGCATTGATCTACCGCGAGGCACTCCGAGGGCTGGTGCAGCAACAGGGCGTGGTGGAGAGCATGACGGTCAGGGCTGGGAATCTCACCTTTGCGGCGGCGTTCGTGAGCTCGCTCCTGGGAGGTCGAGCCTTGGCGAACGGACTGGGGCTGTGGGATTGGCTCGCCGTCCTGATCCTGTTCGCACTTGGCGCCCACATCGCTTTCCTGCTCTGGCCCTACCACCAGTACCGGTTCCGCTTCGACCCCGGGGAGCTGCTGAAGCAGTACGTCGACGGCGACGCGCCGGCGACCGTGTCGCAGATGCACCGCGCGCTCGCGCTTCGGATGGAGGAGGACCGGAAGAGCAACTGGCGGATCATCCAGCGGCTCCGCGTCGCGCTGCAGCTGGCGCTCATTCTCCTGCTGCTCGACATCCTGGCGTGGCTCTTCGCGATCGCACAGGCTTGAGAACGAAGCGTCGCCGAACTAACCGGTCTTCAAGCGCCCGACGTGTGCGTCTCTACTTGAACTTCACTGCCGCGATGTCCGGGTCCGGCGTGAACCCTTCACCGAAATCCTCGACGTCCATCAACTTGCGGATCTCGACCTCCGCCTCGCCGTTGGGAAAGACGTTCGGCACGCCCTTCACCCACTCGATCGCTTCCTCCAGCGACTTTACCTGAATGATCGTGAAGCCCGCCACGACCTCTTTCGCCTCGGCGAACGGGCCGTCGATGACGGTGATCTTGTCGCCGCTGAACTTTACGCGCGCGCCCTTCGAGACCGGGGCGAGCCCCTCGGCGGCCAGGAGGACCCCAGCCTTCGCGGCCTCGGCGTTGTACTCCTGCATCGCGGCGTACGCTTCGGGCTTCGGCGGAGGACCCGCCTCGGATTCCTTCTTGGCCATACCCATGACGATGAAACGCACGGTGCTCTCCTGGATTCGGTTCGGGACGTTGCGGCACCCTTCTCGGCCTCACTAACACGTCGAACGAGATCGATCAAGATCGACACGAGCTTGGAGAAAGTCGTAAACGGATGAGGTTAGATGGCTTAGCGTCATCGTGAGGAATGAAACGGCGAGGGATACCCCGGATGGCCGCGACCTCCCGGCCCGTCAGCTCCATGCGCTTGTTAGGCGGCGCGCCGCCGCGTAGTCAGCCAGACCACAAGAGCAGCGATGGCGCCGATCGCCAACCCGGCCGCCCGATCGAGCGCGCTGTCTGCGACATAGGGCTCCCGCTCGCCTAGTCGAGGAGCCGCTCCGCGGCCCACCAGCCCAAGTAGAGGCCGGCTCCAGTACCCACGGCACTCACCAGCACCGCCGCCATGATGCCGACGCGGGCGCCCGCCCACCAGCCGACGCTGCTACCAAGTATCGCGCCGACCACACCCAGCAGCTTCCTCATGGCCCCTCGAGAGTTGGAGTGTCGAGAACGTGATGGGTACGATAAAGAGGTACCTCCAGCTCACCACCGTGATCGCGGCAAAGGAAAGGGCGAACGCCCACACCGTGCCGCGCATGAGCGCCAGCGTCGCTACCGGAAGGCCACCTAACTGCCAGGCCAATACTGCCGCGAAGAGATAAAACACGCCGACGGAGAATCCGGCTGCTAGAAAGAGGTCCCAATACGTGCGGTTGAATCCCTGCACGTCGAAGTGAATGGACCGCATGGCGCTAAGCAGACCTTCAACTCCCCATGTGGGATCAGACTGGCGAAAGCCGAGCGTATGGCCTGCCGCAAAGAGGAGCAGCAGAACAGCCGCGATGCGATAGAACATGGATGCTTTCATTCTTACCTCCGGAGATCGGGGGTAGCGGACGGCCTACTATCCATGCCTTGGCTCCCGGCGCCATTCCTTGATGTGTCGAAGGACGCTGGCGGCCCTCGGTGCTCGTAACCAGCCAGGCAGGTGGGTTTCGTACGCCTGCCGGTACTCCTTGCCCTCGAATTGATTCTTGACGAAGGCTTCAACGGACGGTTCGCGCCACCGCTCGTAGAGCGTATAGCTCGTGGGATCGTTCGCGTCTTGCTGCAGTGAACAGCTCACGAAAGCCGTCTCCCGGGACATCAGCTCGATCACCGTCATGAGCGCAGCTTTCCACTCCGCTACGTACTCCGGCTTCAGATCCAGCTTCACATAGAAGACGAGATCATCATCGTGCATAGGGTTGTCTCAAAGATTGCAGCATCTGTAAATGCGCGGCGACTACTCGGGCACACGACTCGCGGGATTCCAGGCAACCTCCCACAGGTGACCATCGAGGTCCTGAAAATATCCCGCATAGCCGCCCCAGAAGGTCTGCTGGGCCGGCTTCACGATGTGCGCTCCTGCGTGCGCGGCTTGTTCATGCGCGAGTTACTGCCACTATGCCACGGCAGGGCGTGCCCGCATGCAGACGAGATAGCCCAAGAGCAGGGCACCATAGATCGCGACCGTTGACCATCCAAGGGCGTTCACGAGCCCTCCCAGGACGCCCATGAGCCCGACGGCCAAGCCCGCGGCGGAGCCGGCCATCCCTGCTGTTGCCAGAGCACGCTGTGAGGCTGATTCGCGCACGTCACGCAAGAGGTACAAGACCAATCCGAGATGGAATACCGCGACGCCGAAGAAGCGGGACATGAGCACAGTGGCGGGTTCGACGGGTACGCCATACAACGGCAGAACCGTGGCTGGCAGAAGCAGGAAGCTGAGGCCAAAGACCAACCCTAGGATACCACCGGCGAGGAAGACGGTATTCGGTCGCATGGCATATCTCCTTTTGTTGTCGGCCTAACGCCACACTTCAGCTGCAGGCGAGTCAATAGAAGCGTCGCGTGCAGCGTGGCGCAATCATCGGATCGCTTTGTCAGCGGCAACCGTCTGTCGCCGGAATACTTGACTCCGGGTGAGAGGGTGGCGCTTCCAAGATCGGAGGATACTTAGGTATTTACAAAAGTGTTGTCACGTGGTAGAATCCCTTGGTCGGATGGGACAACCCGAACAATTGGATGGTGCCGGAAATGGCTCAACCCGCAGCCACTGACGACGTTTTCCACGCCTTGGGCAACCCGACTCGGCGCAAAGTCCTGGAGCGACTGTCAGTCGGACCGGCCACCGTCAGCGAATTGGCGGCGCCGTTCGACATGCAGCTCCCATCGTTCGTGCAGCACCTCTCGGTGCTCGAGCAAAGCCGGCTGGTCAAGTCGAAGAAGCGCGGGCGAGTGCGGACGTATGAGATCGCGCCCGAACGGTTCAAGGTCGTGGAAGACTGGCTGACCGCGCGTCGTCGGTTGTGGGAAGCTCGACTGGACCGGTTCGATCAGTACGTCACACAACTCAAGGAGAAGGAAGCAGAGTCATGAGCAAGTACTTCACCTTCAATCCGAAACTCGATTTCGCCATCGAACGGCTCATCGACGCTCCCACGCGGCTCGTCTGGGAAGCGTTGACGAAACCGGAGCATCTCAAGGAGTGGTACATGCCCAAGTCCTGGGGGCGTGTGGCGCGGGCCGAAATGGACGTGCGACCTGGTGGCATCTTCAGCATCGACATCGCAGGGGAAGAGGGCCAGGAGTTTCCGAATCTCGGCTGTTTCGTGGAAGTCATTCCCATGGAGCGGCTGGTCTGGACTTCCATGTTGTTTCCCGGCTATCGCCCGGCCGTCTTCGACGACATTCCGATCACGGCCGTCGTCACGATGGAAACCGTGGGAGCCGGAACGCGCTACGTCTTCACGGCGCTGCACCGGGATGAAGCCGACTTCGAGAAGAACAAGACGTCCGGTTGGCAGGAAGGGACCGAGATCGCCGCCGATCAGTTCGTGGCGCACGTGAAGTCGTTGAAATAGTTCAGGGCGCGCCGCATAGGCATGCGCGGGAGGTTGGTCGTATGTCAGGCAACGTTGCTGCTACCCACGGCGCCGCCTCAGGGCGGCCACTCGACATTCTGCTCTGGTGCGTCCAGGCATGCCTCGCATTCGTGTTCGTCAACGCCTCCTGGGCGAAACTGGTGGGGAAGCCGGAGATGGTTGCGCTCTTCGCCGCCGTTGGCTTGGGACAGGGGTTTCGGTACGTGACGGGCATCCTCGAGCTCACCGGAGCCGTACTGATCGTGGTGCCGAAGACTAGGAGAATAGGAGCCGCGCTGCTCGTCGCCATCATGCTCGGCGCGCTCACCGCACACCTCTTCGTCCTGCACGTTCCACCCACTACACCGGGCGTCCTGTTGCTCATGTCCGGCTTCGTCGTGTGGGGAAGGCGGTGACCTTCCCCGCGCCCTGATGAATACCGAACGCCGTCTGAGGTTGCGCAGTGGCTGGCCTCACGCGCACGGAAACGGCGGGGACCAGCTCGGTGAGAACGCGATATATTGGTCGAGGCATGGACGACTCCCGCCGCCCGCCGGCCGATCCAAAACTCCTCGAGACAATGCCGCCGCTGGCGCCACCGACGGCACAGCCCGACCACATCGGCCCGTACCGCATCGTCCGCGTCCTGGGACAGGGCGGCATGGGCATCGTGTACGAAGCCGAACAGTTCGAGCCCTTCCGCCGCAGCGTCGCCCTCAAGGTGATCAGGCTGGGCATGGACACGCGGGACATCCTGGCTCGTTTCGAGGCCGAGCGACAGGCGCTGGCGGTGATGGACCATCCCAACATCGCGAAGGCGCTGGACGCCGGCACCACCGAGGGCGGCCGGCCCTATTTCGTGATGGAGCTGGTACGAGGTGCCCCGCTGACCGACTACTGCGATCGCCAGGGCTTGAGCACCCGCCAGCGGCTCGAGCTTTTCATCGCGGTGTGCCAGGGCGTGCAGCACGCGCACCAGAAGGGTGTCATCCACCGCGATCTCAAACCTTCCAACATCCTGGTGGTTGAGCATGACGGCCGCCCGGTGCCCAAGATCATCGACTTCGGCATCGCCAAGGCGGTGGACCGGCGGCTGACCGCGTCGGACTTCGCGACGCAGGTCGGCGAGCTGGTCGGGACGCCTGCCTACATGAGTCCGGAACAGGCCCAATCCTCCGGGCTGGATATCGATACGAGGGCCGACATCTACAGCCTGGGGATGGTCCTGTACGAGCTCGTGACCGGCGTGCTGCCGTTCGAGCCGCGGGGTCTCGAGCTGCTGGTGTTCATCGCGCAGCACCTGTATAGCGAGAAGGACCACCCCACGCCGAGCCAGCGGTTCGCGTCGCTCGCAGCGCAGGAGGCGATGCCGGCGGCGAAGCAGCGCCAGACGACAGTCGCGGGTCTCCGGAAGGAGCTCAAAGGCGATCTCGACTGGATCGTGCTCAAGGCCATCGAGAAGGATCGGGCCCGCCGATACGAGTGGGCCAGCGGCCTCGCCGGGGATCTCCAGCGGTACCTCAAGAACCAACCGGTCACCGCCCGGCCGCCCAGCACCCTCTACTCGCTCGGCAAGTTCGTGCGGCGGCACCGGCTCGCGGTGGCCGCCGGCGGCGTGGCGTTCGTCGCGCTGGCGGCCGTCGCAGTCATCATGGCGGTCCTGGCGGGGCGCATTGCCAAGGAGCGAAACCGGGCCGAGCTGGAAGGTCTCAAGGCGCAGTCCATCAACGCCTTTCTGGCGGACATGCTGCGCTCGGCCGATCCCTGGCAGGGCGGCGCCCGGCAAACCACCGTCGTGGAGGCGCTCGACGCCGGCGCCCGCAAGGTCGATTCGGCGTTCAAGGGTCAGCCGGAGATCGTCACCTCGATCAAGCGGACCATCGGCAACGCATACATCGGTCTCGGGCGGATCAAGGACGCGGAGCCGCTGATCCGCGCCAGTGTGGGCGCCGCGATCCGGAGCTCGGGGGCGGAGAGCGAGGAGACGGCGCAGAGCCTCGCCGACCTGGGCAACCTCTATATCGCGCTCGGACGCTTCGATTCGGCGGGGCCGGCCATCGAGCGCGCGCTCGCCATCCGGCGAAAGCTGCGCGGATCCGACGACACGCTCGTCGCCGCCACGCTCACCAACCTGGTGCAGGTCACGTTCGACCAGGCCGACGGCCGGCGGATGGATTCGCTCGCGACCGAGCTGCTCGCGTTGCGGCGGCGCATTCACGGCGAGCGGCATCTCGCCGTGGCCGACGCGCTTCGCCGCAAGGCCGAGGCGCAGGCAACCCTCGGCGATAACAAGACATCGGAGACCTATCTCCGGCCGGCTCTGCAGATGGCGCGGGAGCTGGGCGGGGCGCAGACCGTCTACGCCGCCTCGATCCTCAACGATCTTGGCCTCGCCCGGTTGCTTCAGGGCGACTTCAAGGAGGCGCAGACCATTTTCAAGGAGGCCGTGACCCTGGACTCGGTGATCTACGGGACGAAGCACCCGCAACTGGCCGTCGACCTCGAGAATCTCGGCAATGCGTACTACGTGGAGGGCCGCTTCGATGTCACGATCGGGCTCCTGCGCCAGGTGCTGGCGATGCGCCAGGAGATGCTGGCGCCGGACGATCCCGCGATCGCCCGCACCATCGCCAATACGGCCACCGTCTACCGAAAGAAGGGCGATTTCGCGGCCGCCGAGCCGCTCTATCAGGAAGCGGCCCGCAGACTCCGGCGCGCGCTGGGGCCCGACCATCGCGACGTCATCGTGACGCTATCCGTGCTCGGCGGGACCCAGAACGCGCTCGGACACCGGGCGCAGGGTGAGGCGACGATCCGGGATGCGCTGGCGCGGGCCGATCGGACCGGAGCCCTGTCGCGTGAGGCGTACGCGACGCTGGTCAGCGGGCTGGCCGGTGTGCTCATCGATCAGAGCCGGTTCGCCGATGCGGCGCCCTACGCGCTCGAGGCCCTCGCCGTTCGCGACAGCCTCGCCGGCCCGAATGCCGCCGGCAATGGCATGGTCGAGATGTCGCGGGATCAGTTGGTCAAGTTGTATGAAGGCTGGGGTCAGCCGGAGAAGGCGGCGTCCTATCGGCGGGCGTCGTCACGCTAGGGATTCGCGGAACCCTTCCGGCGACCGCCGCCTCACTCCGCCAAGTTCAACCGCCGCAGAAGTGCTCGGAACCGCGGATCGGTGTGCAACGGCTTGAACCAGCGGTCCCTCCCAACGCCGGGAAGGAAGAGGCTGCGTGCCTCGTAAGCCCTCTCCAGCCACTTCATGGCTTCGTCGTGTTCTCCCAGCAGCACATAGGCGCCAGCGATGAACCACGGGTCCATCGCGTCGCGCAGGGGAGCACCTGATTCCAAGTCGGCCATTAGCTCGCGCGCTTCGGCGCGGCGTCCGGCTCGCGCATAGACCCCCGCAAGAGACCAGGTAAAGCTCTGGTTCGGGTACTTCTTCAAGGCCTCCCGGTACGTTTCGATCGCCTCATCAAAGCGTCCGACTTCCGCATACGCACCGCCTAATACGTAAAGCCCAACCGGAAAGTCAGGCGCCAGGTCGAGGGCTTTCTGGGCCTGGACGATGGCTTCGCCGTCCCGCCCGATGGTCCAGTACAATCCTCCGAGCCAAGCCGTGTAGAGAGGGGAAAGTGGGTCCAGTTCGATGCCGCGCTTCATCGCCGCGGTCGCTTCGGCGTCTCGTCCGAGGGCTTGGAGATACCAGCCGTAGTACATGTGTGGCTCGGCCAGATTCGGGTTGAGCTGCCAAAGCGCGGCGAAAGCTGCGCTCGGCGCCCTCATAGTCCCACTCCTTATAGAACTTGACATAGGCGAGGGCCGCGTGGGCCTCGGCGGATGTGGGATCGAGCTCGACCGCCTTGAGCGCCGCCGCGGTGGCGCGCGAGACGTCTGCCGGCGAGGTAGGGCTGAAGAGTTCCTTCAACGTGTAGCCTTGCGCCAACGCGGCATAGGCCATCGGCTCCGCAGGATCTATGGCGACAGCCTCACGAAAGAGCGCCATGCCTTTCGCGAATCCTTCCGGTGTGAACGTGTTCAGCTGAAACTTGCCCTTCAGGTAGACTTGGTACGCCTCCGGGTTGACCTGCCGGGCGCGTGCCAGTCTGGCCCGGTCACTTGCGGAGAGCTGCAACTGAACTTGCCGGGCGATCGCGGCCACGATGTCATTTTGCAGCACCAGCGCATCGCGTAGCTCCCGCTCATAGCCCTCGGACCACAGTGTCTCCTCGGTGGCCGCCCGAATCAGGTGCGCGGTGATGCGGACGCGGTCGCCTGAGAGCATCACCGTTCCGGCCATCACGGCGTCGACCCCCAATTCCTGACCGATTTGCCTGGGCGTCTTTTCCGTCTTCTGGTACCGCAGCACGGACGGGCGGGCGGTCACCCGCCGCAGGCCGCTGAGCTTGCCGAGGTCGAGGATCAACGCCTCATGCATGCCCGCGGCGAAGTAGTCCTGCTGGACGTCGCCGGACAGGTTCTCCAAGGGCAGCACGGCCAGCGACTCGATCTTCGGGAGCGCGGACCGGCTCACCAGCCGGGTGCGGAGCCCGCCGACGTTCGACGCGAGAATGGCTGCCGCAATCGCGACTGCTAACAGTCCCATGAGACGCCACGCCCGCCACCCGCGCGTGCCACTGGGGCCCGGCTGAGAAGCCGTTGCCCCCCTGCTCTCCAGCGCCTCGGCGAACTGGAGGGCCGAGCCAAAACGGTCCGCCGGCACCTTGGCCAGCGCCCTGACCACCGCCTGCTCAACCGAGACCGGCACGGTCTCGCGTACAATGCGAAGGCTCGGCACCGCCTCCAGAAACTTGCGCGCCCGAATCGCCTCGGGCGTCGCACCAGTGTACGGGGGCTGACCAGCCAGCATCTCATACAGGACGCAGCCGAGGCTGTACACGTCACTGCGAGCGTCGATTTCCCGTTCGCCACTGGCTTGCTCCGGGCTCATGTAGGTCGGGGTACCAAGGGTCAAGCCGGTCCCGGTGAGCGATTCGTCCCCCGCTGCCGACACTGCGCGGGCGATCCCGAAATCCACCACCCGGGCATGACCGTCTCCGAGCAGGATGTTCTCCGGCTTGATGTCGCGGTGCACGATCCCGAGGCGGTGGGCGTGGCTCAGCGCGTCGGCGACTTCCCGCGCAATCTGGAGGGCGTCGCTCAGGGGGAGTTGTTTCTCTCGGGTGAGCCGGTCGCGCAGCGACTCGCCCTCGACGTACGGCATCACGTAGTAGAGCAGCCCGCCCGCCTCACCCGAGTCGAGAAGGGGAAGAATGTGAGGGTGATCCAGCCGGGCGGTGAGCGTGATCTCGCGGAGGAACCGCTCGCTGCCGAGGGCCGCTGCCAGCTCCGGCTTGAGCACCTTCAGCGCGACGGGGCGATCGTGCTTCAGGTCGTGGGCACGGTAGACCGTAGCCATCCCGCCCCGGCCGATCTCGTGGCTCAGGCGGTAGCGCGCAGCCAGGGCTCGGGTCAGAAGCTCGATAGCCACCACTGCCTCGGTGCTGTTACGTGTAGGACACTCTACTGCCGAAGAGTCGATCTCGCGAGGGGATTGCGATGTAGACGCGAATGGGGCCACCAGCAATGACGGTGCGACCTGGCGGCTTTCTGATCTCTCGAAATGGCAACGAAAAGTGCAAGCCGATTCGCCAGGTCCAGCCTAGATTCTCGGCGTCTCACACCTGGAGGGTTACGAATGAAGCTCGCAGCCGTTGCGCTCGCACTCGCCGCCGCCGCGACCCCGCTGTCGGCACAGGCAGCCCCACGCATCGCCACGAAGCTTGCCGGCGCCGAGCTCGCCGCCCTGGAGACCGTCCGCGAGGCCGTCTGGGTGGACTGGTTCTCCGGCGATACGGCCGCGCTCCGCACGGTGCTCGGTCCCGAGCTGGTGGCGATCGCCGCCGGCGTCCCTCACTGGCATTCCCTCGAGCAGTCCCTGGCCGCCTCCGCCGACTTCAAGGCCAGCGGGGGAAAGCTCGTGTCGGTCTCCTTCGATTCGACCCTGACGCACCGCTTCGGCGCAACGGTCGTCATGTTCTCACACTACGCCGTAGTCACCGAGAGCAGCGGCAAGCGACAGACTCAACGGGGAAGAGCTACCGAGGTGTTCGTCCGCTCGAACGGACGATGGCTGCATACGTCGTGGCACCTCGACGAGGCGGCTTCGTAGCAGGCCGCATGGACGAGGGCCACGTTAGAACGGACGACCTGCCAGCTCGCGCACCTTTCGGCGTTTCTCGTCACGACCGACGGTACGCCACATCGACGCACGGACGCCCAGCGTACGCCGAAAGGCGCGACAGAAGTGACTCAGGTTCTCGAATCCGGACCGGAAGCACGTTTCGCTGACGCTCATGCCGGATTCGAGCAGATCTGCGGCCGCAACCAGCCGGCATCGCATGACGTACGCATGGGGCGCCATTCCCACGTAGCGGCGAAACACTCGGGTGAGCCGAGCACTGTTCAGTCCCACCTCGCGCGCACGCTCGGCGATGCTGCGACGCGCCGCAGGGTCCGTCTCGATCGTGCGGCATGTGGCGACCACGGCGTCGAGGGCCCTGCCCCGCGCCGCATAGCGACCTCTCGGCATCCCTTCGTCCGCGTCGGCCTCGAGCGCGGTCATTGCCGCCAGCGCCCATCGCTCCAGCTGGAACGTGTCACCATCGACTGCAGCGTCACGGATTCTCTGATCGACATAGGCCAGGCGCGGCGTCGGCGACTTGCGGACGGCCCATCCGGCCCGCGCCCACGCGTGCTCGGAACCGGCCACGTTGGGCGGCTCGAAGCCGATCGAGAGACACACGTCGCTCGGACACTCTTCGTGGTGACTACAGCGCAAAATGCGACCCGGTTGTGACAGGAGCACGCTTCCGCGCTGGAGTCGCACGCATCGTCTGCCCTGCACCACATCGAACGAGCCGGACTGGACGAATGCGACAGCCCAGCGGGTCGCGACTTCCTCATCGGGGTCGTCATGCGTCTCGTGCGGAGGGTGGTCGAAGCGGCTCACCGAGACGTCGGGCGTCGCGAACAGGAGCTGGTAGCGGTTCATTGGACCGGGGCCGTTCGAGTCATCCTACGAAGGTCTAACGACTGAGCGCCGCCAGCAACCGCTCGGCTTGCAGGGTTCGCGGATGCGCTGGCCCCAAGCCCGAGCCCAACGCCGCGGCCGCCCGGGTGATGACCTCCCGCGCCGCGGCACTGTCGCCTTGGGCGATGAGAGCCGAACCCTCGACCAGACGCGCCTCGCCCACATAGGCGCTCCGGACCATGCTGATCGAGTCCGAGATGGCGATATCAGCCGCGGCGCGGGCGTACTCGATGGCGACCGCCGGTTCCCCCGCGTCCCTCGCCGCCTCGGCAGCGTGGATCAGGACCGAGCGCATGGGATAGGTGCGCTGTCCGTCGAAGTATCCCATCCGGCGCAGGGCCTGCTTGAACGTCTCGCGGGCCGCGGCGGTGTCGCCTCGGCGATGGGCGAGGGCCGCATCGAGCGCGAGAGCCATTCCGGAGGGCGGCGCGCCTGTCCGCGCGGTGACACGCTTCTCCGCCGCGCTCCAGCGCGCCACCTCATCGAGCTGCCCGCGCATCAGCGCCACTTCGGCGATGCCATGCGCCGCCTCGGCCTCGATGTCGGGGCCAGGTGCGTTGGCATGCAGGCGCCGGTACCAGACATCCGCCGTATCGAGCTTCTGCAGGAAGAGAACCGTCCGGCAGTAATTGACCAGGATCGCCGGATGGACGTCCCCGGTGGGATCGCCGCGGCGAAAGGTCTCCAGTGTCTCCCGCAGGATCGGCTCGGCGGCCGTCATCTCTCCCAGGTTCGAGAGCGCGATGCCGATGTTGTTGCGGATGATGTTGCGGAACACCGTCTGGCCCCGCCCCGTGCGGTCCAGCATGTCCGCGAGGCGCCGGTAGATGTCCAGCGCCTCCCGCCGCCGCTTCTGATTCTCCAGCGCGTTGGCGACAATGTTCCAGACGCCCACGTAATCGGTGCCCGTGGTGTCGCCGGTGGACTCCAGCAGGCTGGCCGCGCGGCGCCCCAGCGCCGCGGCGCTGTCGAACCGGGAGCCTCGGATCTCGATGTCCGCGAGCTGCTCCAGGCACGCGGCCGCCTCCGCGGGTGCCGCGGTGCCGATCGCAGTGCGGATGCTGTCCACCAGCGCCGAGGACTGAGCGGCGAGCTGGCGGCTCGCGAAGTTGGACGCGCGGGCGCAACGGCTCAGCAGTACGATGCCGGGGGCACCGGCGGCCGTGGCCAACGACTCGGCACGGGTCACCATCTCCAGCTGGCGGTCCGCCTCTCCCAGGTCCTCGTAGGATTGCCCCAGCGACAGCGCGATACTGGCGGCCAGCCGCGGATCGCCCGAATACTCCTGCTCCAGCAGGGTTCGGCCCTGGTCGAGGATCTCGCGCATGGTGACACGCTCCGGCCCCAGGCTCGAGAGCATCAGGGACTGAAACTCCACCTGGGCATCGGCGCGCTTCTGTTCGTACACCGCGGCGTCGCGCTGCCGTCGTGCTTCGCGCATCTGCACGGTTGAAAAGACGGTGGCTCCGATCAACGTCGCCACGATGGTCCCTGCGGCCGCCACGCTCACGCGGTTTCGTCGCAGGAATCTTCCTGCGCGGTACCCGAGCGATGGGACGCGCGCCTGCACCGGCTCGTGCCGAAGGTACCGGCCGAGGTCATCGGCAAAGGCCGCCACGGTGGGGTAGCGATGCCCGGCGTCCTTCTCCAGCGCCTTCCCGACGATGTTGTCGAGATCGCCCGCGTCGGCCACGATGGTGCTGAGCCGCGCCGGCTCGGTGTCCACGACGGCTCGCATGTGCTCGGCTGACGTGCGGCTGCCCGGGCCTGTCGGATGGCGCCGTGCCAGGAGCATGAACAGCAGGACGCCGAGCGCATAGACGTCGGTCGCGGTGGTGATGACACCGCCGGTGACCTGCTCGGGTGCAGCGTATTCCGGCGTGAACGGGAGCCCGCCGGCCTGGGT
Organism: uncultured Gemmatimonadales bacterium; assembly: GCA_963720365.1. Lineage (GTDB taxonomy): Bacteria > Gemmatimonadota > Gemmatimonadetes > Gemmatimonadales > GWC2-71-9 > CAVVWJ01. Next base: position 25,584 of record CAVRFK010000008.1, read on the forward strand.
CAGCTCGGTTCGCTCGGCGGACGCCGTCTCCTCGCCCAGCAGCTTGGCGATGCCGAAGTCGAGCAGCTTCACCGCGCCGCCGGCAGTCACCAGGATGTTGGACGGCTTGAGGTCGCGGTGCACGATCAGGTTGGCGTGGGCGTGCGCGACGGCGTCGAGCACCTGCAGAAACAGCGCGATCCGCTCCCGCTGGGCGAGGTGTTGCGCGTCGCAGTACTCGTCGATTCGCAGCCCCTGCACGTGTTCCAGCACCAGAAACGGCTGGCCCGCCGCCGTCACACCGGCGTCGATCAGCGGCGCGATGTTCGGGTGGTGCAGGCGGGCCAGGGCCGTGCCTTCGCGCCGGAACCTCCCGCTCCCCACGGGATCCACCAGAGCAAGGTTGAGCAGCTTGACCGCGACTTCCCCTTCGAACCGCCCATCGCTTCGGCGCGCCAGCCAGACCGTGCCCATCCCGCCGCGGCCGAGGGGCTGGTCGAGCGTGTAGGCGCCGACGCGCAGTCCCCGAAGCGAGGGGGCGGCGCGATCGAACCCACCCCATGCCTCGCCCAGAAACCCGCTGACGTCCAGCTCCGACTCCTGCGCGAGCAGTGCCTCCAGCTCGGGCGCCAACGCCGGCTCGTCGGCACGCACGCGCACGAGCCAGGCGACCCGCTCCACGGGCGTCAACGCCAGGGCCTCGGACAACAGCCGGTTCAGTGCCGCCAGATGTCGTGCGGAGGAGGTCGTCACGGCGAGGCTGGCCGAGTCGTTCGGCTCAAGGAGCCTGCAGGGTGCTATGAAGAAGGAGACGGGCTCTCCGCCAGTCACGCTGGACGGTGCGCTCCGACACGCCGCGAAGCTCGGCCACCTCGATCAAGCTGAAGCCGCAGAAGAAGTGGAGATCCACCAGCTGGGCGAGAGACGGGTCTACCTGGGCCAGGGTATCCAGCGCAGTCGCCAGCTCCTCCAGCGGCTCTGGGGCCGCCACCTGCTCGTTGGCCACGTCGGAGCCTGACGTGATGTGGAATTCGCCGCCGCGCTTCTGGGCGCGGCGGCGGCGGGCGTAGTCGATCGTCAGGCCTCGCATGGCTCGCGCGGCGTAGGCCAGGAAGTGACCGCGGTCGGCGAAGCGGACACCTTCCCGCGCGGAGATGTTGAGGTAGGCCTCGTGCAGCAGCGTCGTCGTGCCGAGGGTGATCTGGGCGCCGCCGCGATGAAGCTGCCGCTCCGCTACCACGTGCAGCTCACGGTAGAGGGCGGCAAACAACTCGCTCGCGGCGGCTCCATCCCCGGCCTCGGCCGTGCGGATGAGCTCGCCGATCGCCACGTCCACGGGCGTCGCCTTCGCGAGGGATCGGGGGATGGAATCGGTGCTGTAACGAGAACATACGGCGCCCCGGAGAACGCGTCAAAGAGAAGCCGGAGATGAGGCCCACGTTGCCGGTCATGGTGTGTGCTCCCCGGAGCTCGAGGCCGGGAGGGATACCCAGGTGGCGAGGAGTCGTTCGAGTGCCTCGACGCGGCGGAGGAGCTGGTCGTTCTCCGCTCGCAGCTCCGCCGTCCGCCGCTCCAGGGTCTGCACGCCGAGGAGGGCGATACCATCCGCATCCACCGTGGTGATCGTGGTCGGCCCTTGGCCCAGCCCGAATGCGCCATAGAAGTCTTCCGCCGTCGGACCCACGTGTGCCGCCGGGGTTCCCAGGTAGGACCAGCGTTGGATCGGGATGCCGGCAAGCTTGGCGAGGACGGTCTCTCCATCCACGCTCTCGAAACCCTCCTTGGCCAGCCGGCTCGAGGTGCAGGCCCAGGCTCCCACGCCCGCCGGAAGGTCACAGCCGATGCCGCTGCCGGAGTTGAAGCCGATGCCCCCGTGGGCGCGCACGACGAACTGATTCTCACCCGCCGTGTAGGAATCGATGCTCGACCGATCCGCGAAGGCGAAGCTGCCGCCACCTTGGGCGACAGCCCTGGTGCCCATGGCCACCGAGCCAAGCCCGGCCGCGATGGATGCGGCCCCCATGGCCGTCGAGCTGATTCCGGTAGCCTGCGTCTGGAACCCCATGGAAGTGGAATAGTTGGCGGCAGCCCGCGTCTGGTATCCCATCGCGGTGGAGAAATCCGCACTCGATACCGTGCCGGCGCCCATCGCCGTAGAAGCCTCACCAGACGAAGTGGTGGTGTGACCCATGGCAGTGGAGACATTTCCGCTGGCGAGGGTTGCGTAGCCCATTGTCGTGGCAACCAATCCGCTGGCGGTAGTAGCCTCCCCCAGAGCAGTCGTCCGCTCCCCCGTGGCCTTGGATCTGACACCCGTTGCGAAGGAATAGGAGCCGTTGGCCTGGGTTTGCAATCCGAATGCACCCGAGCCCGGACCTCCGGCGATCGTTTCGAAGCCGGACGCGATGGCGTGGGCTCCACTCGCGGTCGTGTTCTCCCCGAATGCCGCGGACGCACGACCGATCTGCGAATCATCCCACTGGGATCCGGACACCAATCCTGCCCGCACCGAAGCCGTCCTGGGATACCACATCAGCCTTCCCCCCGGGCCCGAGGCCGGAATCACCCCCGTGCCAAACCTTCCTCCCATCAGCAGCCCGCCGTCGTCGTTGACCTGGAAGAGCTTCGGGTCCGCGCCTTCGACCTCGAACAGGGGCTCCTGCGCAGCCAGGTGTGCCGGCGGCGACATGAAGCCAGTCCACAGCAGGAGGGCGGCGAAGATTCGAGCAAGACCGTTCATGGTATCCGTCCTTGAGGTTGAATTTCGTCGGCCTATCGCCCGTTGATCTTGAGCCGGAATCCCGCAGTCCGAAGCCGTCCGCCGCTGAGGGTCATGCGCGCGATCTCGACGTCGCCCTTGAGCACGGGTGAGGACGCAGTCGCCGGGACTCTGACGGTATCGAGCGGAATCGGCACGCCTGAGGGATCCCAGTTGGCCGCCGCGGACCAGTCCGTCGCTTTGCCACTGGCGCCTCCCTTCCAGGTGCGCACGATTCCGGCAGCGGCCGTCACGGTCACGGTCGTGCTGCCGCTCACGCCCTCGCTGGTCGCGGTGATCGTCGCGGTCCCCGGGGCAATCCCGCTCACGCGGCCGTTCGGGCCGACTCCTGCCACCGCTTCGGCGCTGGTAGTCCAGGTGACCGGGCGGCCCTGCAGCACTCCGCCCTGGCCATCCTTCACGGTGGCGGTGAGCTGCACTCTCTGACCCGCGGTGACCGTTGGATCGGTCGGCGCCACGGTCACGCTGGCCACCGTTGCCCGGGTGACGGTGATGGAGGAGGTGCCGGTCTTGCCTTCGATGGTGGCGGTGATCGTCGCGGTCCCCGCGGTCAGACCGGTCACCTTGCCGTCAGCACCGACGCTCGCCACGGCCGCGTTGCCGGTGGACCAGGTCGGCGCGCGGCCGGCCAGTGTGTTCCCGTCCGCGTCCTTGGCGGTCGCCGTCAGCTCGACCGTGGCCCCTTCGCTGATCGATGACGTCGCGGGAGTCACGGCGACCGTCGCCACCAGCACCGCGCTCACCGTGACTCTCGCCGTGCCACTCTTGCCCTCGCTCGTCGCGGTGACTGTCACCTCGCCCACCGCGAGACCGGACACGACTCCACTCTCGCTCACGGTGGCGACCGCGGCGTCGGCGGTCGTCCAGGTCATGGGGCGCCCCGGCAGGTCGGACCCGCCGGCGGACCGGGCGACCGCCACGAGCTGCCCGGTCTGGCCCACCGCGACCGTGGCGGGATCGGGCGTCACCTGCACCGTCGCCACCGCCTCGTCGCTCACCGTGACGACGGCCGTGCCGACCTTGCCTTCGCTCGTCGCGGTGACCTGGACTTCGCCCGGGGCCACCGCGGTGACCATGCCCGTTGCACCGACGGTCGCCACGGCAGCGTCGGCGGTAGCCCAGGCGATCGTCCGTCCGGTCAACGCCGCACCGGCAGCGTCGCGGACCGTCGCGGTGAGCTGGGAGGTCTGGCTGATCGCCAGATTCACGGCGCTCGGGTCCAGCTCGACCGACCCGACGGCCGGAGGCGGCGGAGGCGGGGGCGGGTCCGGGGGCCCGGTGACGTCGCCGCCACCGCCGCCGCAGCTCGCGGCCAGCGCCGCGCCGGCAAAGGCGCCCGCGAAGAGGAGCATCAGGCGGCGCCGGCGGGCGCCGGGCAGGAATCCGATGGACATGGAGACGCCTCCAGGGGGCCGAGAGGGTTCTACTCATGTATCGGAAACGGCGGGTGAGAGCCGCCACAACAGCAAAGCGCCCCGGCCGAGGCCGGGGCGCTTTGTCGTGCTATTGCTATGTGCTGCCTGGGGTTCGGTACATCCCGCTGGTGGACGATCACGCCGTTCAGCCCGCCCACCAGAGGAGCGGATCCAGCGCGCAGGCGATTCCTTCCCAGTCGGCATTTCCACCGCGCT
>CAVRFK010000009.1:0-5665 GCA_963720365.1 uncultured Gemmatimonadales bacterium
AGCCGAAACCGGTCCTCAGAGAATTCACCACGAAGGCACGAAGGGCAGGAGGAACTCCGTGCCATTCCAAAGTGACATCTCATTCCGCGTCGAGCAGAGATCCATAGGGTTTTTTGGGGGGTGTACCGAACCGCCGCTACCGTAACCACCAAAAAAACGGAATCGAACCCGCGCCCCACGCGGCATGAGACGATTCTCCCCGTCCGAGGAGCCCCTCGTGCCCTTCGTGCCTCCGTGGTGAATCTTCTGAAAACCGGTTTCGGCTCCTTCGCTTCGCTCAGGATGACATCGTACCCCCATTAGCTTCCCGGGGATCGTCCACCTCCGAGGATCCCGCCGGTTGCCCCAGCCCCAGCCCCGCCTTCTCCTTCCCCGACAGCGCTCCTGGAGCTCGGTCGCCGCCAGTGCCGCGGTCCACGCGGTCGTGATCGCGCTGGCGCTGCTGGCGAGCCAGGGTCCACTGGTCGAGGAAGAAGAGACGGAGCGCCCGAGCACCGATCCCTCACGGCAAGTGGAAATGATCTACCTGCCGCCACCGCCTCCCCAGGCCCCACCCCCGGCGCCTCCGCCGCCGCCGCCACCACCCGCGCAACCAGAGCCGCCGCGCCCGGCGCCGCAGCCCGCGTCTCCCCCGCCGCAGACACGCCAGCCGGAGCCGGAGGACCGGGCCAACGCGCCGCCGGACGCGGTCCGCAGCGAGGGCGAGGAGGCCGACGAGCCCGAGGGCGCCTCCGATCCCGCCGCACCGAGCGATGCACCCCGGGCGGAGGCGCCGACGATGGAATCGGAGGCGCTCCGGATCTTCGGGCGCCGGCGGGTCGCCACTCGGCCGGGCGCGGGGCCGCGGGCGGTGCGGCCGATGGAGACCTACATCCCCGACCGACCGGATAAGTGCGTGCCCCAGCCGAAGCCGCCGGCTGATTCCATCGGGCCGGTACAGTTCGGGACGGTGGTCGGCAGGATCTTCCGCGAGGACGGAAGACGGCCACTCGCCGGGGCGCATCTGCAGATGCTGGGGACACCGTACACGGCGTTCACCGACGGCGAAGGGGAGTATCAGTTCAAGTTCGATCTCTCACTGATGGACAACTGCCGGACGCAGTACGTGCGCGTGACCGCGAAGGGGTATGAGTCGCGGTTGCTGGTGCTGCTGGTGGGGCAGAACGTGCGGAGCGAGGACGTGCACCTCGAGCGCAGGTCCGGGTGGCCTGGCCTCTAGATTGCCGCTGAGCGGAGCCCTGAACCTCGGGCCTGGTGGTGCAGGTTGAAACACCAGGTCCTCCCCTCCCGTAGTCAGGCACGTCCCCCCGCCATTTCCCACGGCAAACGAGGCTCGCGTGTCCCGCTTCCCGGCAGACCTGCGCTTCGGCTTCCGCATGCTGGTCCGAAACCCTGGCCTGGCCGCCATCGCGATCACCGCCTTCGCGCTCGGCATCGGCCTGACCACGGTCATGTTCAGCATCGTCTACGGCGCCCTGATGCGGGGGCTCCCCTTCCCGGAGCCCGAGCGGCTGGTGCACCTCGAGGAAAGCCGCCCGGAGCACGGCGTCGAGAGCCGCGCCGTCGCCATCGCGGATTTCGTGGACTGGCGGGCGCAGCAGACGGCCTTCGAGGACCTCTCCGGGTTCGCGGTCGGCACCGCCAATCTGGCCGTGGCCGGCGAGAAGCCCGACCGCAAGTCGGCGGCGTACACGACGGCGAGCATGTTCGATCTGGTGGGGGTCAGGCCCCGCATCGGCCGCGGCTTTACCAGCGCCGACGACGCGCCGGGCGCGCCCCAGGTCATTCTCCTGAGCGACGGGTTATGGCGGGACCGGTTCGGCGCGGACCCGGAAATGGTGGGGCGAGCCATCCGCGTCAACGGTGAGCCGACGACGATCATGGGCGTCATGCCGCCGGGCTTCCAGTTCCCCATCCTCCAGGATCTGTGGGTCAACCTGCGTCCCGATCCGACGGCGTTGCCACGGGGAGAAGGACGGCGGCTCGAGGTCTTCGGCCGGCTCAAGCCCGGCATGACGCTGGGAGGCGCGGGCGCGAATCTCGCCGCCATCACGCGCCGGCTGGGTGAAGCGTACCCGGCGACGAACCAGGGCACCGTACCCCTGCTCAAGCCCTACACCGAGGAGTACATCGGGCCGGAAATCTCTTCGATGCTGTACACCATGCTGGCGGGCGTCTTCGGGGTCCTGCTGATCGCCTGCGCCAACGTGGCCAACCTCCTGCTCGCCCGCACCGCGCTCCGCAGCAAGGAAGTCGCGATCCGCACGGCGCTCGGCGCCAGCCGGACGCGGCTGATCGGCCAGATGCTCTTCGAGGCGGCGCTGCTGGCCCTGATCGGCGCGGCGCTTGGCCTGGTCATCGCCGCGCTAGGCGTCCGGATGTTCAACGACGCGATGGTGGACTCTCGGCCTCCCTTCTGGATCGACATCCGGCTCCATCCGCCGGTGCTCCTCTTCTCGCTGGGACTCGCGCTGGCCGCGGCCGTCGCAGCCGGACTGGTGCCGGCCCTGCAGGCGTCGGGGAACCGGATGTATGACGTGCTCAAGGACGAGTCGCGCGGCGCCACGGGATTCCGGCTCAGCCGCTTCAGCAAGGGACTGGTGCTCGCCGAGGTGGCGTTGAGCTGTGCCCTGCTGGTGGCGGCGGGGCTGATGACGAAGAGCGTGGTGAAGCTCAGGAACGTGGATTTCGGGTTCGTGTCGGGGCAGGTGTTCACCGCCGAGATCGCGATGCTGGAGAGCGTCAAACCGGACACGGCCAAGCGGGTGGCGTTCCTGGACAACCTGCTGCCGCGGCTCAACGCGATCCCGGGCGTGCACGCGGCCGCGATCGCCAGCACGATCCCCGGCGAAGACGGGAACTTCGACTACGTCACGATCGAGGGCCGCGCCTACGCCACCGAGCAGGACTACCCCGAGATGCGGTACTCCGCGGTCTCGTCGAGGTTCTTCGACATCTTCAACGCCCGGCCGCTGCAGGGCCGGGTGATCGAGGACTCCGATCGTCCGGGGTCGCTGCCGGTGGCGGTCGTGAACGCGAGCTTCGCGAAGACCCACTTCTCCGATGGGAGTCCCATTGGCCGCCGCATCCGGTTCGGGCGGGCGGACTCGAAGGAGCCGTGGCGCACGGTCGTCGGCGTGGTGCCGGACCGGAACATGGATGGCGTAGAGAACGAAGAGCCGGAAGGCGCGTATATCCCGCTGTCGCAGCGGCCGCACGAGCTGCTGTCCCTCGTGGCGACCGCCGACGGCAATCCGATGGCGGTCACGGCCCAGGTCGCGGCGGCTGTCGGGCAGCTCGACCCCGATCTGCCGGTGTTCAACATCATGTCGCATGCCGAGCTGGTGGCGCGGCGGACCTGGTACTACCGAATATTCGGGACGCTGTTCATGATCGCCGGCTTCGTGGCGCTGTTTCTCGCCGCGATCGGCCTGTACGGCGTGATGGCGTTCTCGGTGAGCCGGCGGCGGCACGAGTTCGGGGTGCGGATGGCGCTCGGCGCTTCGGCGCGGGCCATCCTCACGATGGTGCTCGGGCAGGGGTTGCGGCAGCTCGCGCTGGGAATCACGATCGGACTTGGGCTGGGGATGCTGCTAGCAAGGGGATTGCAGTTCGTGCTCTTCGGCGTGGATCCGTCGGACGTGCAGGTCTACCTGGGGATCGTGGCGGTGCTCGGACTCACCGGCATTGTGGCGTGCGTGGTACCGGCGCAGCGGGCGACGAGGGTCGAGCCGTCGATCGCGCTTCGGTCGGCGTAGTCGAGGAGTACACAGCCGCGTAAAATCGGTACGGATATCTACGCCGGCGGGTGAAGCATTGACCGATGCCCGGCTGCTCTTGCGGAACCCGTGCCGAGGATGCAAAAGTATGGGCATGGCCGCGTCGATCTACTACACCGCCGACATGGTGCGAGCGCTCCCGGACGACGGGAACCGCTACGAGGTCGTGTACGGCGAGTTGCTGGTGACGCCGTCGCCGCGGCCTTGGCACGAGATCATCCAGTCTCGCCTGCATGCCGCACTCGAGCGCTATCTGTCAGAACATCGCATCGGCGTGGTGCTCGGTTCACGCGGCGACATTTCATGGGGACCCGACGTCCTGGTGTCACCCGATGTCTTCGTGGTGGCACTGGAGCAGGCTCGGACGCTCGACTGGTCGAAGATGCAGGACCTGCTGCTGGTTACCGAGGTGTTGAGCCCTTCGAGCGCCAGGCACGACCGGTTCGTCAAACGGCGCCGGTATCAGGAGGCCGGTGTGCCGGTCTACTGGATCGTGGACGGAGACGAGCGCCGGGTCGAGGTCTGGACGCCGAACGACACATTTCCGGTTTTCGAAACGGAACGGTTGGTGTGGCGGCCTTCGGGGACGGGCCAGCCATTCGTGATGGAGCTGGCGGAGATGTTTAGGGAGGTGTAACCCGATCCGCAATCCTGCTTCACCTTGAATACCACATGCCCGCGCACAACGTCTCGAATAAACGTGTGTTGCTTGATCGCGAACAACGGCCCCGATAGCAGCCACAGAATCTGGGACTGAGCTTCATCGAGTCCGTCCAGCACCGTTGTCACGTTCACTGAGTACAGTCGCTCCCGATCCCAAGTAAGCGGCAATAGCTCCACTCCCGAATTCATGACGGTCTTCAGACACGCCACGGCCCGACCGCTCATGATCGGGAACGTGGTGACATACGGGAAGTCACCGTGTGGAAGACGTCGATTCTCCTCCTCGTCAATGGGTTGTACAGCTATAGGCACCCATGCGTCCTTGAGTGACCTGCCAACGAACTTGAACGCCACATCTAGATCTCGGAGCGACACATCTGAAACGCCTGGTAATGTGCTACGTCCGACTTGAGCAGATACACCTCCATGAGCCCTCCGAATGACGTGTCGTTAGACACTACCGTTCCGCTATCGGTCAGGCGAGTCCGCCACGCAGGAGTGCCTCGCCCGCCAGCACCAGGGCAACGCGCCCGCGCGAGAGACCATGCCGTGCCAGCAAGCGACCGCGGCCAGGCCGCGGCAGAGCCTCAGCCGAACGCGAGAAGGAGAAACGGTTTTGCGCCAGAGCCGCGGCGGCGCGCGATGGGCCGTTGGCGCCTAGCGCGGAACCGTGTCACGCGCGCGCGAGGAGGACGGCACGCCGCGTTGGTGCGTCGCCAGCTCGCGTTGGTGTGTGAACCGCGCGCGGTGGGCGAGTGAGGGAACGCGGCAGGGCTACGGCTCTTCGCGGTAGGGTGTCATCGTCAACCGCGAGCGCGTGATCGTTTCGCGCGAGCCCGTCATCGGCTAACACGAGCGCGCCATCGCCACGCGCGGGAATCGCGCCGGTTCGGAAGGGGGAGTCAGCCGTTCGCGGGAGCCTCCGGGGCTCGCGCGCGCGAAGCCAAGGTTCAAGCATGCGCCCAGCGGCCGTTCGCACGAGAGCGCGAGGGGCGCGCAGGAGGCCAACGGACAGCCGCACTCGTGATTTGGCAGCGGGGAGAGGGCGCCCGCCGGCAAGCAGCGGCGTCCGGGAGATCAGCGCACAAGCAGCGCGCCCACGAATGCCCCCACCGCGATAACTACAGCAGCGACCGAGAGATAGAGCGGCAATCGCGACCGCGCCTGCCGGTCCATCGCCCCCTCCAGCCGTCCCTGGCTCCGTTTGAGCTGCTCCAACCGCT